>NZ_JBIALC010000004.1:535830-577795 GCF_042873195.1 Micromonospora arida
CCGGGGGGCGGGGGGGGGTTTGGCCGTGGTGGGGCGCACCCCCCGTTGGGGGGGGGGCCGGGCCCCCCCCCCCGCCCCCACGGTCACCCCCCCCGGCACACCCCGCGGGCCCCCGGGCGCTCACACCCGGGGTCGGGGGGGGGGGGGGGATCTATCTGACCCCGCCCCGCCTCTCGTTGTCCGCACGCCTCGCTCACCCGGCACGTTTCGCGCTGCCCGGCACGCCGAAAGCGCTGGCCGCGGCCGCGCCGGTTGTCTAGCATCGCGGGCATGACCTGGCGACATTGATCCAGCAGCGTCGGCCGATCCCGTGGGCCACCACGGGCACCGCACGTCCGGTGTCCGTCTCCACTCCCACGGGAAGGTCCCATGATCCTCACCGCTTCGCGCGTGCCCGAGCCGGCAGTCCGTCGGCTGACGGCGACCCTCTACGGGTACGCGTTCCTCAGTGACTTCGTCCTGCTCTACCCGCTGTACGTGGTGTTCTTCGCCGACACCGGGCTGTCGGTGGGGCAGATCGCGTCGCTCTTCGTCATCTGGTCCGCCGCCGGCATCCTGTTCGAGGTGCCCTCCGGCGCCTGGGCCGACGTGCTGTCCCGCCGGCTGCTGCTGTGCCTCGCCCCGTTGGTGGCCGCGCTCGGGTTCGCGCTCTGGGTGCTGCTGCCGTCGTACCCGGCCTTCGCGGTCGGCTTCCTGCTCTGGGGCGCCGGTGGCGCACTGGTCTCCGGTGCGCTGGAGGCGTTGGTCTGGACCGAACTGGACCGGCTCGGCGCTGTCGGCCGGTACGCCCGGGTGCTCGGGAGGGCGCGGACGGCGGGCGTGCTGGGCGTGGTGGTCTCCGGAGTGCTCGCCGGCCCGGTGCTCGCCGTCGGCGGCTACCCGGTGGTCGGCGCGGCCAGCGTGCTCGCCTGCCTGCTCGCCGCGATCGTCGCCACCCGCCTCCCGGAACACCGCGTGCCCGCCGCCGTACGCGTTCCGGTCGCCGAGCCGGCGCTGGCCGCCCGCCCGGTGGGCGCCGCACCATCCCGGCGGGACGAGCCGGACGCCGCCCCGCCCGCGAGGCCGGACGACGATGGTGACCTGGGGTGGTGGGACACGCTGCGGACCGGAGTGTCGCAGGTCCGCACCCGTCCGCCGGTACGGGCCGCCGTGCTGCTGGTGGCTGTGGTCGCCGCCGACTGGGGTGCTCTGGACGAGTACACCCCGCTGCTCGCCCTGGACACCGGCGTCGGGGCGCAGGCCGTACCCCTGCTGCTCCTGCTGCTCTGGGCCGGGGTGACCGTCGGCGGGCTGCTCGCCCCGGCGGGGGAGCGGCTGGGCAGCCGAGGCTACGCCGCGCTGCTGGGGCTGGTCGGCGTCGCGCTGGCCGCGGGTGCCCTGCTCCGGCATCCGGCGGGGTTCGTGCTGCTCGCGGTGGCCTTCGGCGCCGCGCAGTTGGCCACCGTGCTGGCCGACGCGCGGCTCCAGGCCCGGATCACCGGCACCAGCCGCGCCACCGTCACCTCCCTGGCCGGCATGGCCACCGACGTGCTGATCATCGTGACGTACGCCGGCTACGGTCTGCTCGCCACGGCGGCCGGCAACGCGGTGGCGTTCGCGCTCACCGCCGGGGCGTACCTCGTGGTGGCGCTGGTGCTGTTGACCCGCCGGCGCCGGACGGCAGTGCCCGTCGGCGTGGCCGCGGCTGTGCCGGGCGGCCCGGACTGACCGGGGCCCGGCGGCGGCCTCCTCGGGCCGCCGCCGGGCCGTATGGTCAGCCGGCCATGTGCAGGAACGACCACTGGTGGCCGTCGAGGTCGCGGAAGCCGCGCATGTACATCGGCCCGTTGGTCATTCCCGGCCCGAGCGACTCACCGCCGGCGACCGCCGCCTGGTCGACCAGTTCGTCGACCTGCCCTCGGCTCGACGCCGACAGCCCGACGATGACCTCCCGGCTGGTCGCCGTGTCCGTCGTGGCGACCCCGGTGTACGCCTCGAAGCCCGAGCGGAGGTGCAGCACCAGCCGGGTGGTGTCGGAGATGGTGAGTACCTTGCTGTCGCCGTCCGGCTCGGCCTGGTCGCTGGTGAAGCCGATCGCCCGATAGAACTCGGTCGCGGTGGTCAGGTCGCGCACCGGCAGGTTGATGAATGTCATGGTCATCGGTGGTCTCCGTCCGTTTCGAGCAACACCTTCAGCGCGGCGAGCCGGTCCCGCCAGTACGCCTTCAACTCCGCGGCCTGCTCGGCTCCGGTCAGCTTCTCGTGCAGGACGTTGACCCGGGCCTTTGACTCGCCGACGGCGTCGATTCCGACGACGATCCTGGTGGGGCCACCGGCCCAGTCGGCCCGGGAGCTGCGCGGCGCGGTGGCGGTGCGGACGCGCACCTCGACGTCGGGCAGCCAGCGGGCGCGTGCCGTCTCGTCGGCGTCGAGAACTGCCGTCAGGGTTGCGCACCGTCGAGGTAGACCCACCGGCCGTCCTCGCGGACGAACCGGCTGAGTTCGGTCAACGTGCCGGGCCGGCCCGCGTCCCGGTAGTGGGCGTGGAAGGTCACCGTGCCGGCTGTGTCGAGCAGGCCGCCCCGCTCGGTCTCCACGATTTCCAGTCGGGTCCACCGCTGCCCCGGGGCGAGCTCCAGGGAGGCGGGCCGGGTCGAGGAGTGCCAGCTGCGCAGCAGGTAACCGGAGTCGCCGAGGGCGAAGGCGCTGAACCGGGAGCGCATCAACGCCTCGGCCGTCGCCGGGGCGTCGCCGCCGTGCGCCGGCGCGCAGCAGTCCGCGTACGCCCGGCCGGAGCCGCACGGGCACGCCCGTCCCGTCGTCGCGTTCGCCCGCCGTCGTCCCGCACCTTTACCCACGTCGCCATCCTGCCGCACCCCTCCCGCCCCCGCGGCTCGTCCCCGCCCCCGCCCCTCCCAGCCCTCATCCTCGCGATCTTGCACTTTCTGTCGTGGCATAAGCGGTGAAAGGGGCGTATCGACAACACAAAGTGCAAGATCGCCGGAGCCGGAGCCGGAGCCGGAGCCGGAGCCGGAGCCGGAGCGGGGGCGGGGGCGGGAGCGGGAGTGGTGGGTTAGAGCCAGCCGGAGCGGCGGAACAGCCGGTACAGGAACAGGGCCGCCGCCGCCATCAGGGTGAGGGCTCCGGCGTAGCCGTAGCGCCAGGCCAGCTCGGGCATGTGGTTGAAGTTCATGCCGTAGATGCCGGCGATGCCGGTCTGGGTGGCCGCGATGGCCGCCCAGGCGGCGATCTTGCGCATGTCGTTGTTCTGCTCGACGGCGAGCTGCGCCAGTCGCGACTGGACGATCGAGGTGAGCAGGTCGTCGTACGCGGCCACCCGATCCACCGCCCGGCTCAGCCGGCCGTCGACGTCGACGAACCAGCGGTGCAGGGCACGCGGCGGGCCGTCGGGTTCGAGCAGCGTACGCATCGGCGCCTGCAACGGCAGGACTGCCCGCTTGAACTCCACCACCTCCCGTTTGAGCTGGTAGATGTGCTGGATGTCGGTCGTGCGGTCGCGGGCGAACACCGCCTCCTCGACCCGCTCCAGGTCCCGTTCCACGTGCCCGGCCACCTCCAGGTAGGAGTCGACCATGCGGGCGCAGACCGCGTACGCCACCGACCACGGTCCGGCGGCCAGCAGTGTGGGGCGGCGCTCGATGTCGGCGCGGACGCTGCGCAGCGCCCCGGCGGCGCCGTGTCGCACCGTGATGGCGAAGCGGTCACCGAGCAGCACCATGACGTCCCCGGTGTCGATCACCTCGGAGGTGTCGGTCAGCTCGTCGTGCTCCACGTACCCGGCGGTGCGCAGGACCAGCAGCGTGACCGGCCCGTGGCGCTGCACGGTGGGTCGGTGCCCGTCGGCGAGCGCCTGTTCGACGGTCAGCTCGTCGAGGCCGAAGGTCTGGCCGACCGCGGCCAGCACCGCCGGGCCGGGATCGTGCAGTCCCAGCCACACGAAGGCGCCGCGGCCCTGCCGTGCCCGGGCGTACGCGTCGGCGTAGTGCGGTTGACCGGGTTCCCGCCGGCCGTTGACGTAGACGGCGCAGTCGACCACGGCGTCCGGGTTGGACCGGCGGGGGGTGGGGGAGTCGCCCTCGACCCGTCCGAGCAGTCGCCGGGCCAGGGCGCGGACGCCTCGACCGGTCCGGTCCCGTACCGGTCGTTGATCCACCGCGTGCCTCCCCGTCGCCGGCGCACCGTCCCGACCAGGGGATGGTGCCACCGCATTCTGCCGAGCGGGGTCCGGCTCCCGACAGCGGGGAGGCGGCGCGGGCGGCGCGGGCCTGCGGCGCGGCTCAGGCGGTGCGGGTGGCGAAGACGACGACGTTGTCGACGTAGTTGCCGGTGGCGGCGTCGAACCGACCGCCGCAGGTGATGAGGCGCAGCCCGGCGGCGTCCGCCGGGCCGTAGACCAGGGTGGTGGGGAAGTGCTCCTTGGGGTACGCCCGGACGTCGTCCACTGTGAACGTGACGACCCGTGCGTCGGCGCGGGTGACCTGTACCTGCTGCCCGGCGCGGAGCCGACCGAGGTCGAAGAAGACCGCCGGGCCGGACGGTGCGTCGACGTGTCCCACCAGGACGGCGTTGCCGGTCTCACCGGGGCTGACCCCGTGCCGGTACCAGCCGGCGAGGGTGGGCCGATCCAGTGGCGGCACCTCCAGCACCCCGGCGGCGTCGGCGCCGACGGGGACGATGTCGGCGCGTACGTCGATGGCGGGGATCTGCACCCGGACCGGCGCGGCGGGTGACAGCGGCGCCAGGTCCGGTGCGGGGTGGGTGCGGGTCGGCGCGTCGGCCGACGGTCGTGGTGGCCGCGCCGGGTCGGCGGTGAGGCCGACGGTGATCAGCCCGAGCCCGGTCACGCCGAGCAGCGCGACCACTGCCGGTAGGGTCCGCCGCCACCACACGTGTGCACCTCCGTACCGGATCGTCGGGGTGCCCGCACCGGTGTCACCGGCGCGGGCACCCGTCTCAGGGATGGAACGGCCGCCGATCAGGCGACAGTGGACACCGGACGGCGCCGGCGGATCAGGATCACCGCGCCGGCGAGGGCGGTGCCGAGCAGCGTGCCGCCGGCGGCGAGAGCGCCGGTGTCACGGTTGTCGCCACCGGAGCCGGCCGGCGCGCCGCCGATCGGGGTGACGGCGAAGGTGGCGGTACCGGCCGAGCTGCCGTCGCCGCAGGTCGCCGCCACCGTGTACGTACCCAGGGTGAACCCTGCGGTGAAGAGTTCGGCGCTCAGCCCGCCGCCGGCGGCGGCCGTGGTGGATCGGACGTTCTGGTCGCGGTTGGGGCCGGTGACCCGGAAGAGGGCGTCACCCGACTTCGGGTTGCAGGTCGTCGCGGTGAGCACGACGGTCCCACCGACCGGAGTGGTGGCCGGTGACACCGTGGTGTCGGCCAGTGCGGCGCCTGGCAGCAGAAGCGTGCCGAGGCCCACGCCGAGCGCCGCCGAGCAGAGTGCTGTTGAGACCTTCATACGCGTCTTCCCTCACTTTTCGTCCGCTGACTGCGTGGGACGTCGTTCGGGTGGCCAACTCCGTGACTAGCACCGGTGTGCCCAACACTAGGTGGGTTGGGTCCTCGATCAGGTGAAAATGAGAAATCCTCGTTGCCGTCACGTGTCCACCCGAAGGCGGGGAGAGCTGCGGAAAGGCCCGGACGCCCCGACCGGCACGGGTGCTCCGATCGATGTCTGCTCCGGCCGGGCTGTCGCCGCTGGGCCGATGGCGAGGTATTGCCGAAGACGGCGGAAATGCACCACCTGGCCGAGGTGATCCGCGCTCGGGTCAGCGGGCCTGGGCCTGGGTCGGGTCGGGCATCGGCTCGCCGGTCTCGAGCAGGGTCTTGAGGCTGGCCAGCAGCTCAGGCCAGCCGCCGCTGCCGTCGAGTTGGCCGCTGATCGCCCGGTGCATCTCACTGTCGGGGGAGAAGTCGTCGTGGATGACGGTCAGCCGGACGGCCGACCCGCTGTGCGGCTCGATCTCGAAGGTCACCTTCGACCGGCGCTCACCGAGCCGGGCGCCCAGTTCCTCGGCGGACCAGCCGAAGTGCGCGGCGTGTTCGGCCTGGAAGCCGTGCCAGGTGTAGGAGAGACGACGGTACGGCTCGGCGACGAGCACCCGCTGGCCGAGGTCGCGCGGCTCGCCGTCCGGTGCGTCCTGCCACAGCACAGGTGACCCGACCTGCCAGTCGGAAACCAGCGCGACTCCACCCCAGTAGCGACGGGTGAACGCCGGTTCGGTGAGCGCGGACCACAGTCGCTGCGCGGTGGTGGTGACGTAGGTGGTGTAGACGAAGGTCGGGCTCTCCATGGGCTGTCGCTCCAATGCGGTGGTCAGGTCGGCCAGGGTGGCGGCGCGCTCGCGGTCGTAGCGGCTGAGCCACCGGTCGGCGATGGCGTTGATCGGGGCGGCGTTGAGGTGGTGCAGCTTCTCCCGGCCGCGCCGCACGGTCGTGACGAGATTGGCCGCCTCCAGCACCGACAGGTGCTTGCTGACGGCCTGGCGGGTGCCGGCCAGCCCGTCGCACAGCTCCCGCAGGGTCTGGCCGTTGCGCTCGTTGAGCCGGTCCAGCAGTCGGCGCCGGCTGGGGTCGGCCAGTGCCCGAAACACGTCGTCCATCGGCCCTCCCCGCAACAGGCAACCATTCGGTTGCTTGCCAAGTTAGGCAACCAGCGGGTTGCCTGTCAACCCGGCTGCGGACGGCCTTCTGCCGGAGGGATAAATCCCCGTGCGGCCAGAGGAGACGCTGGTAGGTTCGCTCGCCGTGACACGGAACGTGGGAGATGGCCTGGGACCGGTCTTCGCCAAACTCTGGGCGGCGAGCACCCTCTCGGCCCTGGGCAGCGGCCTGGCCACCGTCGCCGCGCCGCTCTTCGTCGCGTCGCGTACCGACGACCCGCTCGTGGTCGCCGGGGCGTCCGCCGTGGCGTGGCTGCCGTGGCTGCTCTTCGCCCTGCCCGGCGGGGTGCTGGTGGACCGGATGGACCGGCGCCGCCTGATGATCGTCATCGACCTGGTCCGGGTGGTCGCGCTCGCCGTTCTGGCCACGGCGATCCTCAGCGGCCGGGGCGGGGTGGCCCTGCTGTTCGCGGTGCTGTTCCTGGTCAACACCGGTGAGATCGTGTTCCGGGCGGCGAGCCAGGCCATGGTGCCGGTCGTGGTGCCACGGCACCGCCTGGAGCGTGCCAACGGCTGGCTCAGCGGCGGCGCCACGCTCATGCACAGCATGCTCGCCGGCCCGCTCGGCGGCTTCCTGTTCGCGCTCTCGGCGGGCAGCCCGTTCCTGGTCAACGCCGTCACGTACGCCCTCAGCGCCGTGCTGGTGGCGCTGATCGGCGGGGACTTCCGGGCCGCCGTCGGCGACACGCACGAACCCCGTACCCGCTCGATGGGCCGCGAGATCGTCGAAGGACTGCGCTGGCTGGCCAACCAGCGGTTGCTGCGCACGATGGCCGTGCTGATCGGTCTGCTCAACGTGACCCTCACCGCCGCGCTCGCGGTGCTGGTGCTGCTCGCCGGCGAGCGGCTGGGGCTCGGGTCCGTCGGCTACGGCCTGCTCTTCACCTGCATGGCCACCGGTGGGGTGCTCGGCGCGCTGCTCGGCGACCGGATCATCGCCTGGATCAGCGCCACCTGGACGATCCGGATCGGCCTGCTCGTCGAGGCGGGGCTGCACCTGGCGTTGGCCGCGTCCCGCAGCACCATCGTGGTCGGGTTCGCGCTGTTCGCCTTCGGCGTGCACGGGGGGCTGTGGAACATCGTGTCGAACTCACTGCGCCAACGACTCACCCCACCGAACCTGCAGGGCCGGGTGGCCAGCACGAACCTCTTCGTGGCGGCGGGCGGCAACTGCGTGGGCGCACTGCTGGGCGGGCTGCTCGCCGCCCGATTCGGCATCACCGCGCCGTACTGGGTCGGGTTGGTGGTGGCGATCGGCGTCTCCGCCGCCACCTGGCGGGTCTTCAACCGCGCTGCGGTGGCGCGCGCGTTCGCCGACCCGCCCCCGGTCGAGTCGCCCGCCCCGGTGGCCTGAGCGCCGTTCCGGCCCGTCCGGTGGTGGCGTGCGACGGTGTGGCAGCGTGGTACGGGTGACCGACTCCGCGCCGCTCGACGTCGACCTCGCGCTGCTCGGTGGCGGCGGCGCCGCATCGTTGCTGCTCGCCGCACTGGACCGCCACGGTGTCCGGGATCTGCGGATCGCCATCGTCGACCCGGTGCGCCGACGCGGTCAGGACCGCACCTGGGCGTTCTGGGGTCACCCGGACAGCGACCTGGACCCGCTGCTCAGCGCGAGCTGGCAGCAGGTCGAGGTGGCGACGGCGGCGCGACGCCGCGTCCTGGACCTCACCCCGCTGCGGTACGCCATGCTCCGCTCCGGCCCGGTCTACGACCGGGCTGCCGACGCCGAGCGTCGCCTCCACGCCACCCGGATCGTCGCGCCCGCCGAGACGGTGCGCGACGACGGTGACCGGGTGCTGGTGGGCACCGGCGACGGGCGCGGCGTACGGGCCGGCTGGGTGCTCGACTCCCGCCCCCGCCCGCCGGCCCGAGCGGGGCGAACGACCTGGTTGCAGCACTTCCGGGGGTGGTGGCTGGAGGCTGACCGGCCGGTGTTCGACCCGACGCGTGCGGTGCTGATGGACTTCCGTACCCCGCAACCGCCCCGCGGCGTCTCCTTCGGGTACGTGCTGCCGGTCAGCGACCGTTACGCACTGGTCGAGTACACCGAGTTCTCGCCGGACCTGCTCACCGACGCCGGGTACGACGCTGCGCTGGCCGGTTACCGGGACCTGCTCGGACTGGATCCGACCGGGCTGCGGGTGCGCGAGGTGGAGAATGGGGTGATCCCGATGACCGACGCGCCGTTCCCGGCCCGGCCCACCCCCCGCGTGGTCCGGCTCGGCACGGCCGGTGGCGCGACCCGCCCCTCCACCGGCTTCACCTTCTCCGCCATGTACCGCCAGGCCGACCAGGTGGCCCGCGCCCTCGCCGCGGGCCGCGCGCCGGTGCCCGCGCCGGCGTACCCGCGCCGGCACCGTTGGATGGACGCGGTGGCGCTGCGCGCACTGGACCGGGGTGGGGTGGGCGGTCCCGAGTTCTTCGATCGGCTCTTCGACCGCAACCCGGCCGAGCGGGTGTTGCGCTTCCTCGACGGTGGCACCACTCCGGCCGAGGAGGTCGCGATCATGAATTCGACCCGGCTGTGGCCGATGATCGCCGCGACCGCCGGTGACGCCGTACAGCGGGTCCGCGACCGGGTGCACCCCACCCGGCCCGCGCCGGCCATCCCACCCGCCGTGGTGGGCGACGCAGGGCGCTGGACACCGACGGCGCGGCGCGGCGGCCCCCCGAGCGGGGACGACGACGTCCGCGCCCGGTAGGTTGCCGGGCATGGTGGACGCGGCGGCCGGCAGAGGCGTGCAGATCTGGACCGACGGGGCGTGCAGTGGCAACCCCGGTCCGGGTGGGTGGGGTGCGCTGCTGCGCTACGGCGATCACGAGCGGGAGCTGTGCGGCGGTGAGGCCACGCCCACCACGAACAACCGGATGGAGCTGATGGCGGCCATCCAGGCGTTGGAGAGCCTGAACCGGCCGGTCACCGTGGAGCTGCACACCGACAGCACATACGTGCGCAACGGCATCACCAGTTGGCTGGCGTCGTGGAAGCGCAACGGTTGGCGGACCGCCGCGAAGCAGCCGGTGAAGAACGCCGACCTGTGGCAGCGTCTGGAGGCGGCCTGCGAGCGGCACGAGGTCACCTGGCTGTGGGTCAAGGGGCACAACGGCCACCCGGAGAACGAACGGGCCGACGGGCTCGCCAACAAGGGCATGACCGAGGCGCGGGGCGCGCTGACCACCCGCTGAGCCCGGGTCAGCGGGTCGCGTCGGGGTGTCCCGGCATGCTCGACCCACCGCCGCTGCTGCCCGACGAGCCACCGACGACGCCCGAGTTGTCGGGCTCGGTCACGATGTCCGGCCGGACGTCGGTGTCCGCCGGTGCGGGGACCTCGGTGTCCGTCTCGACCTGCACCAGTGGCGCCTGGCCGGCCTCGTCCTCGCTGTGCTGCGGGTCGCTCGGCTGCTCACCCTGGCGATTTCGGTAGCCCACGCCGTGCCCCCCGTCGATGCCGGTTCGCGTCGGCGCTGGCTACCCGGCGTCGTCCCGGCCGAAACCTGACCTGCCGGCGGTGACCGCCGAGCCGACCGTCTCGGCCTGCGGCGCAGCGGACGGCAGCCGCAGGGTCCGGCGGCGGACAGGCCTCAGCGGCGACGGCCCCGACGGGCGGGGGAGCGAGCCGGCTGACGGACCGGGGTCAGCGGCAGCGCCGTCCAGTGCGCCGGCCGGCTGAGCGTCTGCGGCAGTTTCGTGTGGGTGTCACCTCGGGCGGCGTCCAGCTGGGTCTGGTGCAGGAAGAGCGTGCGTCGCAGATCCGCGCCCCGCAGGTCGGCCCCGCGCAGGTCCGCGCCGGTGACATCGGCCAGACCGAGGTCCGCTCCGCGCAGGTCGGCGCCGATGAGCAGCGCTCCGCGCAGGTTGGCCCGGCGGAGGTCGACGCGGCGCAGGTCCACCCCGAGCAGGTGCGCGCCCCGCCGGTCGGCGCCGCCGGGGGCGCGGGCCACGTCGCTGGCCCGGGACAGCAGGGGGTTGACCCGGTTCCGTTGGTCGGCGACGTCCACCGCGCGAAGTTGCGCCGGGTCACCCTCGGTGAGCGTCAGCGTCTCGGCGCGGGCGCGTTCCAGCTCGGCGCGCAGATCGGCCGGCGGGCGCAGCGCCACCGCCTCGGTGAGGTACCAGAGCAGTTCGTGCAGCGGTCGCAGCACCGCGAACGCCTCCGCCATCGCCGGCAACGTCTCCGGCGCGTCCCGCCAGTCCCGCCCGCCGAAGGTCACCTGGGCGACCTGCTGCCCGGCCCCGAAGCAGTCGAACACCGTGCAGCCGGGAAAACCACGCTGCCGCAGCTCGGTGTGGATGCCGCAGCGGTGGTCGGGACGCAGGTTGGGGCAGGGCGAGCCGGCCGGCTTGTCGATGGCGAAGTCCGCGGACGCGGCGAAGGCGGGCACCACGCAGCACAGCCCGAAGCAACGTCCGCAGTCGGCGCGCAGCTGCGCCGCCCCGGACGGCGGTGCGGTGCGGTGCGACACGCCGGCGGTCCTCCTGGCGATCAGGGTGGACCACCATTGTTTCCTGTGCCGAACCCCGGGGTCGGTCGGGGGTCACCGTGCGTGTGTGTCGCCGGCCGGCGCGGTGCGGGGCGCGGGGGTACGGGCATCGCCCGGTGGCGGCACCAGTCGGCGGACGTCCCGCTCGCCGTCGTCGTGCCCGTACTTCTGGTCGAAGTGCCGTTTCACCACGGCAACCGGGGTGCGGTCCCCGTCGGCGGGCTCGGCCAGGGCGAACACGCCGGGCGCCGGCCCGGGCGCGCGGGGCGGCAGCACGGCTCGCACCGTCAGCGGCCCGGTCACGCGGAACCCCCGGCAGTCGACGTAGTGCTGCCCGTCCACCGTCACGAACGGCACGCGAACCTCGACCACGTCCGACTCGTCGTGGCGCAGCGTGACCGTGACCGACCAGTATCGCTCCAGGTCGAGGGTGGCTTGCTCGTGCTCCCACAGCTCCTCGAACCGGGCGTGCACGAACCCGCCCCACGGGCTGTCCATGTCCACCTCGAGCTGCGGCACGTTGAACGACAACTTCCCGATCGGGAAGAACGAGATCAGCGCCCGCCCGTCCCACTGGTAGAGCTGGATCGACGGGGACGCGTCGTAGAGCCGGACCTGTAGGCGGTGGCGCAGCCGCGAGTGGAGCGCCTCGGCGAACGCGGCCAGGTGGCGCAGGTTGGTGCGGATCTGCCGGGGCACGTCCACCCGTTGCCGTTCCAGCTCCTCGGAGCGTTGCTGGGCGGCGGTGCAGTCGGGGTCGAGCAGGAGCAACTGCACCTGGGCGCCGTTGGCCAGCGCCGCTCGCACCGCGCTCAGCGTCTCCTCCCGGTGCCGTTGCTCCAGCAGGATCGTCCAGGTGTCGAGGATGCGCACCCGACGCCCGGAGCGGTGCAGCCGTGTCACGAACGCCTGCTGGTCGAAGCTGAGGTGCTCCTGCACCCGCGCCTTGCGGGCCTCCTCGAACAACGGGTCGAAGATGACGTACGAGATGGCCGCGAGGACCACGCTGGCCCCGAGGTTGAGCAGCAGGTCGCTGAGGAAGCCGGTGCTGCGCCAGGCGGCCAGCAACATGACGACGGCGATCGCGAAGAGTGCCCCACCGACGACGAAGGCCCGTCGTTGCCGCCCGCCCCGACCAGCCCACCCGGGCATCCGGTCCCCTTCCGCCGTCGGTCGGCCCCACCGCCGCTTGCTGATCACCGGAGTTCGGAGGATACGTGCCCGCTTTGCTGGGCGCTGTCCCGTTCTCCGAGCGGCTGGTTCACCGCTCGGACCCGCCCCACCGCTCATAGGGTGACGGTAACGAAGTCGTGCGACCACGGAGGGTGGCGGGATGGACGAGGGTGAACGCGAGCAGGCGCTTCTCACCGTCCTGACCACCGAGCACTACGCGTTGCAGACGTCCCGCGCCGGCACCATCGCCGAGGCCACCGGCCGCGCCACCATCTTCCTGTCCGTCCTGTCGGCGGCGCTGATCGGCCTCGGCTTCGTCGCCAGCAACGACAAGCTGGTCCGGCCGTACCTGGCCGCGGTGCTGCCGACGCTGGTCATCATCGGGGTGCTGACGTTTCTACGGCTGGTGGAGACCACCGTGGAGAACTCGTTGGACCTGCTGCGGATCCAGCGCATCCGGGCCTACTACCACCATCAGCTCGCCGGCGAGCACGACTTCTTCGCCGACGCGGTGGGGGCCGACGACGCCATGAGCACGGCCTGGAACCTGGTCGGCACGCGTCCGGGGCGGTGGGAGTTCCTGCTGACCACGGCCGCACTCGTGGGCGCGGTCAACGCGGTGCTGAGCGGGCTCGGCATCGCGCTGGTGGCCACGACCGTCGGGGTCGGGGTCGGGGTGACGGTTCTGGTCGCGGTGGTGACGTTCGGTGTGCAGTTCGCGTACATCGTCCGGGCATCGGCCGCGCGGATGCGCTGACGGCGCCGCGCCGGTGCCGCTCAGACCGATCGCCAGTCGTCGTTCGTCAACGCCGCCGCCTGGGGACCCATCAGCAACATGCCCCCGTCGACCGGCCAGGACGCACCGGTGACGTAGCTGGCGGCGGGGGAGGCGAGCAACGCGACCACGGCGGCTACCTCCCGGGCGTCGCCGGGCCGCCCCAGCGGCACGCCGGGGCGTTCCTGAGTGAACGGGTCGACATCCTCCTGACCGGTCATCGGTGTGGCGATCTCGCCCGGGGCGACGGCGTTGACGGTGATTCCGTCGACCGCCAACTCCTGGGCCATCACCCGGGTCAGCAGCCCGAGCCCACCCTTCGCGGCACAGTACGCGGCGGAGCCCACCCGGGGGGCGTGCTCGTGCACGCTGGTGATGTTGATGATCCGCCCGCCGGCACCGGTGGCCCGCATCCGTCGCGCGGACCTCGGCGGCCGTCCGCTCCGCGCCGTCGGGATCGCCGTACCAGGTGATGCCGATCTCGAAACCGGCCTCGGCCAGCGCCACCGCGCAGGCCTTGCCGATGCCGGAGTCCGCGCCGGTGACGACGGCGATCCTCGGGTAGTTCTCATATCGCTGCGGCATGTTGCCGCACTACCCCGGCAGGGCCGACCCAACCGCCACGAGGACCACGACTCAGTCGCCGGCGGCGTACCGTCGCCTGATGCGGATCACCCGATTCACGCACGCCTGTGTCCGCGTCGAGCACGACGGTGGGGTGCTGGTCGTCGACCCGGGGACGTGGAGCGAGCCGCGGGCCCTGGCCGGCGCGGACGCCGTCCTGGTCACGCACGAGCACACCGACCACATAGACGTGTTGCGGCTCGCCGGTCTCGGTGTCCCCGTGTACGCGCCGGAGGGTGCCCGCCTGCCGGATCTCGCCCCGTTGCCGGTGACCCGGGTCCGTGCGGGCGAGCGGTTCACGGCGGCCGGCATTCCGGTCAGCGCGCACGGTGGCCGGCACGCCGCGATCCACGAGGGGCAGCCCGACTGCCCGAACCTCGGCTACCTGATCGGCGGCGAGCTCTACCACCCGGGCGACGCCCTGCACGTGCCGGACGAGCCGGTGCGCACCCTGCTCGTCCCGGCCCAGGGGTCCTGGCTGCGCCTCGACGAGGCGATCCGCTTCGCCGGCGCCGTGGGCGCGGCGGCGGCGTACCCGATCCACGACGCGCAGCTCAACGACCGCGGTCTGGCCAGTGTCGCGGGTTGGTTCGCCGAGACGATCCCGGGCTACCGTCACCTGCTGCCCGGCGACACCGCCTGACCCCTGTCGTCATCCGCCGCCGGGGTGCGGAAACGGGGCGCGGCGGCGGTGAGCACCGCGGCGGCCGTCGGAGCGGACCACCCCTCGGTCAGCTCCGTCACGAGGTCGGCGACCAGCCGGGCCACGGCCGGCCCGCCACCCGGGTGCAGCGCCTCCGCGACGATCAGCACCGACGAGGTGCCCGCCCGTACGGCTGACCAGCCGCTCTGCCGGTTCGTCCACCGTCGGGCGTGTGCCCGCCCGGCGGAGTCGACGAAGGTCACCTCGCCCGGCTCGGGATGCTCGGTGTCGCCCGCGAAACTCAGGTACGCCTCGTCGCCGTGTGCGGGCCGGACCACCAGGTCGCCGTCGACCCGGTCCAGGTCGAGCGCCGCGACCGGGATGGCGTACGCGGCCGAGATGGCGTTGCAGAGGTCGACGAGCGGGTGCACCCGGGGCAGTTCGCCGTCGAGGCGCAGCCGACGTAGCAACGCCTCGGCGGCGCACCGGTACTTGGTGGGCCGCAGCCCCATCGCCGCGTACGCCCGCCGCCACGCCTGGATCTCCGGGAACCCGCTCTCGGCCCCACCGGCCAACCGCCGCCGCGCCTGGGCGAGATGAGCCGCCGTGCGTGCCGTCACGTCGACGGTGGCGGTGATCCCGGCGGCCTGCACCACACCGGCGACCAGGTCGGGGTACGCGTCGCGAAGCCGCGGAGAGTGTTCGAACTGCACTGTGGTCCTATCGTTCGGTGAGGGCGAGGGTCACGCCGAGCGCGACGAACGTGCCGGCGGCGGATCGGCGCAACCAGTCGGTGACCCGGGGTCGGGTCAGCACCCGGTCGCGTACCCGGGCCGCGAAGATGCCGTAGCCGCTGAACACCACGAAGGTGAGCAGCATGAACACCGCGCCGCAGCCGAGCATCGCCCGGGTCGAGCCCGGTGCCGTGGTGTCCACGAACTGCGGCAGGAACGCGACGAAGAACATCGTCGGCTTCGGGTTGAGCAGGTTGACCAGCACCCCGGAGACGATCACCCGGATCGCCGAGCGGGGTGGGGCGTCGGTGGTCACCGCGAAGGCGTCGCGGTCTCGCGCCATGGACCAGGCCAGGTAGAGCAGGTAGCCGACGCCGAGGTAGCGGACTGTCTCGAACGCCACCGCGCTCGTCTGCATCAGCGCGGCCAGCCCGGTCATCGCGGCCAGCAGATGGGGCAACGTCCCCAGCGTGCAGGCGAACGCGGCAAGCACCCCGGCCCGCGCACCCCGCGACAGGCCGGCGGAGAGCGTGAAGATCACCCCGGTGCCGGGGGTGACCACCACGATCAGCGTGGTGATCAGGAACGGGATGGTCACGATCGTCCTCCGACGGAGTTGGCAGGTCTGGCTCCTGCTCACTCTGCTGCCACAATGGTCCGATGGGCAGAGCCAAAGTGACCGCGTCCGAGAGGTCCATATCGGCCGGGTCCGACTTCCTGCACCTGACCATCACCGACGCGACGCCGGGCGGGCGCGCCGCCTGGCTGACCGACCGGCTGCGGCAGGCCATCGCCGAAGGACGGGTGCCGGTCGGTGACCGGCTGCCCCCGACCCGGGTGCTCGCCGCCGACCTCGGTGTCTCCCGGGGCGTGGTCACCGAGGCGTACCAGCGCCTGACCGAGGAGGGGCACATCGCCGGTCGGGGTCGGGCCGGCACTGTCGTCGTCGCCGCGCCGGCTGCGCCCACACCCACACCGGCCGCCGCGCCGGCACCGGTCACGACCTTCCCGCCGGCACCGGGCACCGACATCTTCGACGCGGTACGCGCGGCGCACGCGTCCATCGACCTGACGCCCGGCGTACCCGATCTGGCCGCCTTTCCCCGCGCGGACTGGCTGCGCGCCGAACGGAGCGTGCTGCGCCGCCTCGCCGCCGCGGACCTCGGCTACGGCGACCCCTGTGGCACGCCCGCGCTGCGACAGGCCGTCGCCGCCTGGCTGGCCCGCAACCGTGGCATCAGCGTCGACCCCGCCGAGGTGATCATCGTGGCCGGCGTCTCCCAGGCGCTCGGGCTGCTCGCCCAGGCACTCACCGCTGCCGGCCTCGACCGGGTCGCCGTCGAGGACCCGGGCTCGCTCGGGGTGCGCCAGCACCTGAACAACTGGCGGATGGACACCCCGCCGATCAGCGTCGACGACGCCGGGCTGCGGGTCGACGAGTTGACCGCCAGCGGCGTACCGGCCGTGATGCTCACCCCCGCGCACCAGTTCCCGACCGGTGTGGTGCTCGACGGTGACCGCCGCCGCCAACTCGTCGCCTGGGCGCGGGCCGGCGGTCTGATCATCGAGGACGACTACGACGCCGAGCACCGCTACGACCGTCCTCCGGTGCCGGCGCTGCGTGGTCTGCTGCCCGAGCAGGTCTGCTACGCGGGCAGCGTCTCCAAACTGCTCGCCCCCGCCCTGCGGGTCGGCTGGCTGCTCGTGCCGGCGCGGCTGCGTGAGGCCGTGGTGGCCGCCAAGCGCAACGCCGACCTGGGCAACGCCGTGCTACCGCAACTGGTGCTGGCGGAGTTGATGACCTCCGGCGCCTTCGAGCGGCATCTGCGGCTGCTGCGTCGCCGACACATCCGCCGGCGGGACGCCATGATCGCCGCGCTGGCCCGCGCGCTGCCGTCGGCGACGGTGCACGGCGCCGCCGCCGGCCTGCACCTGATGATCACGCTGGACGACACCGTGGTCGACACCGAACTGGCTGCGGCGACGCTGGCGCGCGGGGTGAAGGTGCAACCCCTGTCCTGGCACTGCCAGCGGCCGTACCGGCCCGGTCTCGTGCTCGGCTACGCGGCCCGTACGCCCACCGAGATCGAGGACGGCGTCGCCGCTGTCGCCGCCGCGCTCGGGCCCTAGGACCGTCCGGCGTAACCTTCGCCCGTGGGACTGCGGTTCGAGACGCGCGGGTCCGACTCGCCATGGGTCGACACCGTGTGGACCTGCACGAGCGAGCAGGTCACCACGATGACATCCGTGGCAGGCGTGCGTTGGGGCCTGGTGTTCTGGGAGCAGGCTGGCCGGACGTACGCGGGCATCACCGGTCCCGAGACCCGGACCGGCACGGCGCCGGTGCCGGAGGGCGCCACCTTCACCGGCATCGAGTTCGCCGTGGGCACCTCGTTGCGGGCCGTGCCCCCGCCGACGCTGGTCGACGGCGGCATCGAGCTTCCCGACACCACGCGCCGGACGTTCCGGCTGGACGGCGCGCGCTGGGAGACGCCCGGCCCCGACGACGCTGAGGTCCTTGTCGACAGCCTCGTCCGGGAGGGCACCGTGGTCCGTGACCTGCTCGTCGCCGAGCTGCTGCGGGGCCACCGTCCGGTCGTCTCGGCGCGCACCGTCGAACGCCGGTTCCGCGCCGCGACCGGCCTGACGCGCGGCGCGGTCCGGCAGATCGAGCGGGCCCGCGCGGCGGCGGAGCTGCTGGCCACCGGCGACCCGGCCGCCGACGTGGTCGCCAAGCTCGACTACTTCGACGAGCCGCACCTGGCCCGGGCGCTGCGCTGCTACCTCGGACGCACCGTCCGGCAGCTACGGGAGGGCACCGGCGGCGCCATCGCCCTCGACCTGGATCAGCGCTTGACGTCGTAGACCACCTTGAGGATCCCGTTCGAGTAGCTCTCCGACTCTCGCAGGGTCAGCATGTACTTGTCGCGGTCGGCCCGGCCGAACAGGCTCTTGCCGGCACCGAGCAGCACGGGGAAGACGAGCAGGTTGTACTGGTCGATCAGCCCCTCATCGGACAGCCGGCGGGCCAGCTCCGCGCTGCCATGGATGAAGATCGCTCCGCCCTCGCCCTGCTTGAGCGCGGCGACGTCCCCGGTCGAGCGCAGGATCGTCGTCGGCCCCCACCCGTCGACGAGCGCGTCGTCGGACAGCGTGCTCGACACCACGTACTTGGGCAGCTCCTTGTAGTCGGCGTGGTCCTCCGAACCGGGCCAGACCGGCGAGAACGCCTCGTAGCTGCGACGGCCGAACATCAACGCCGTCGTGTCAGCTAGTTCCTCGCCCTTCAGCGACCAGGCCTCTGGGACGAACTCGAGGTCCTTGAACACCCAACCGCCGCTGCGGTGCTCCTCACCCGGCCCGCCGCCGGGCGAGTCCACGACGCCGTCGAGCGACATGAAACCGGTATAGACCAGGTCGCGCATTGTGTTGTCTCCTCATGCTCGGAAGCGGGCTGCAGGGTCCACGCTAGATCGCGGTCGCGGCGCTGTCTTGGACGGAAACGACAGCCGCTCCGAACACGCCGCCGGGTCTGGTGCCGTGATCAGGCCGACCGGCCGGGCGGATGAGCCCGCTCAGCCGCCCGGTCGGCCGGGCGGATGAGCCCGCTCAGCCCAGGAACAGCTGGACGAGGACCAGCACGGCGAGCAGCGCCGGCCCCCGTGACCCCTGACGCATCAGGTCGACCGGGATCATCCCGAACGGCGTGTTGACCGTCGCGCCGCCGTAGTTGATCGGCGGGCGGGTGCCGGCCCGGAACGCGGCGGCCACCACACCGAGCGCCAGCGTCGGCGCCAGCCAGGCCGGCCCCGGGTCGACGGTGGGCAGGGTCAGCAACCACCACAGGCCCGCGCCGACAGCCGGCACCACCACGTGGATCCCGCGCAGCAGGTTGTCGCTCCCACCGAGCGCCCGGCGCAGCCCGGGTGAGCGGCTGACCGACCGCAGACCGCCGGTCAGCCGGTTGGCGGCGAGGTACGCGAACACCACCTGCGTGGCCCCGGCCAACCCGGGCAGGGCGAGCGCGGCAGCGAACTGCACCCCGATCAGCGCCGCCCAGATCAGCACGGCGCTCGGGTGCCGGCGCAGCCGGCGTACGTCGGCTTGGAGCAGTGCCCACCAGCCGGGGCCAGGCCGGAACCGGCGGCTGCGGACCCGCCCGATCCGGCGCCAGCGGCGGCTCTCCACGAGGCCGGCGAGCAGGCTCGGATCCAGCAGGATCGTGGCCGTGGCGGCGGCGTTGGCGAACTGCGCGCCGGTGGTCAGGGTGGCCCGGTCGACCCGGGGCAGCGCGCGTACCGCGAGGATCATGCCCACGACCGCGAGCGGCACCGCGACGGCGAACAACGCGACGGTCGGTGTCGTCGTCGGCCGGGGCAGCCCGTCGTCGAGGCGACCGACGAACACCACCAGAGCGGTGATCACGGCCGCCGCCACCATCGGCGCCGCCCCGACCACGCTCGGCCAGCGTCGCCCCGACCGGCTGCTCTGGGCGACGACGCTGAGCGCCAGCGCGGCCGCGCCCCACCCCGCGCCGGCCGCCGCCGCCCAGCCCAGGGCGGACGGTTCGCTGACCCCACCGAGCGCCGCCACCGCCACTCCGAGCGCCGCGGTGCCGGCCGCCGAGCCCAGCAGCAGGAGGACGAAGCGCGGCGCCAGCCAGGCCCGCCGGTCGATGGGCGCGCTGGTCGCCCAGCTCTGTGTCGCGGGGGTGACCAGCAGCGGGCCGAGCGCGCGCAGACCACGCCAGGCCAGCCCCGCGCCGGCGAGCAGCGCGGCGACCGCCAGCCACCACCGCACGCCCGGCTCGGCCTGCCCCACCGTGGGGGAGTCCAGCAGGTCACGGCTGGCGCTGATCGCGAACCAGCCGTACATGCCCACGAACAGGACCATGACGTACGCATCGCCGAGCACGTCACCGAGGGAATGGTCGTGGTGCCGGCTGCGTGCTTTGCGCAGGTGCGTCCGCACCTGCCGGGCGCTCGGCACCCCGACCGGCGTGTCGGCGATCGTGGCCGGCGCCGCGGTCACTTGCCGATCTCGATGCGCTCGTCGACCACCGCGTCGATCAGCTCCGGGTCGTGCGAGGCCAACAGCACGGCCGTGCCCGCCGCCCGTTCGCGGAGGAGTCGGTCGGCGAGCCACTGTCGCCCGCGGACGTCCAGCCGCTGCTCGGGCTCGTCCAGGATCAGCACCCGGCGGGGCCGGACGAAACAGGACGCCAGCGCCAGCCGGCGGCGCTGCCCGCTGGACAGCGTCACCGGCAGTTGGTCGCGGGCCGGCTCCAGACCCAGCTCGGCGAGGACCTCCTCGACCGGCTCGGCGTCACCCCCGTGGGCGTACGCGACCAACTCCAGGTGCTCGACCACCGACAGGTCGGGGAAGAAGTCGATGTCGTCCAGGGCGGCTGCCACCAGCGCACGCACCTGAGGATCGGTCTCGTCGGCCCGGCGGCCCTGCACCAGCACCTCACCCGCGTCCGGCCGGTCGGCGCCGACGACACAGCGAAGCAGAGTGGTCTTGCCGCTGCCGTTCGGGCCCAGCACCACCGCGATCCGGCCCGCCGGGAGCGTGAAGCTCACCTCGTCGAGCACGACCAGGTTGCCGAAGTTGCGACTGAGTCCCCGTACCGAGAGCGCGTCCACGATCACAGAGTCTGCTTCCTTCTTGTTGCTCACACCTGATCGGGGTGAGACTTCCGGATGATTCGCTCTTCGCTCAGCAGGGCTGGGCTGAAGTCCGGGAGCGGCAGTCTGCTCCGGTGGCGATTGGCCCGTGTCTGCACGATCTGCTTCACCAAGTTGTGCGGGGTGCGCAGGGTGATGTCGGGGTCACCGCGTCGTTGCAGGACGTTGATCGCGGCGTTCACGTCGGCCTGCCACACCACCCCGCACACGTGCCACCGCCTTCGCCGACTCCCGGCTGGCGGTGATGTCGGCCATCGCGTCACGGACGGTCTCTTTCCACGCGTTGGCCAGCACCTCGAACCGTCGGTGTGTGCCCTCGGCTAACCACTGGTCGCGGACCTGCCGGTCCGTCAGCCCTGCCCCGGCCACGGAGCCGTAGCGGCGCCATACCTCACTGCGTACCCGCCCGAGTCGCCGGGCCTGCTCGGCCAGCGCACGATACTTGCCGACGTTGAGTCGCTGCGAGTAAGCGATCCGGGTGGTCTTCACCGGGCACCCCCGTTCAAGTCGTCGGTCTTCATCGGCTTCTCGTATCGGCGCAGGCCATGGAGCCGACCTGAGAAACTATGCACGACCGACAACAGGTCGGCGACCATCTCTTCCCGCGGTGACAGCGATTCCTGGTTGGTCACCAACAGCTCACATCCGGCCACCTCACCTCGTAGGCGGGATAGTCGAAGCCGAACCGGGCCAGCCGGTCCTTGTGGGCGATGACCAGCGTCGACACCTGCCCGGCCTTGACTCGGCTCATGACGTTGAGAAGCTTAGGCCGCAGCAAATCCATACCACCGCCGATCTCACTGACCCACTCGTGCACGGCCAGCCCTCGGGCTAGGCAGAACGTCTCCATGCCGGTGCGCTGCGACGCAAGGTCGTCGCGCTGTCCGGCGGAAGACAACCGACAGTAAGCGATCACCTTCCGGTCGTCTCGCGAAAAAGCGGGAGTGAGTACGGCGCACACATCGGACTCGTCGAAGTACCGCTGGCCGGTGGGGTGCGTCTGGTGACAATCCGGCCTCAGCCTCCTATCGGCGCACCGCGCTCGCGGAACGACCAATGCGTTCCGCGAACTCCGAAATGCGATAAAACAGTCTCCTGGACCTTTGCCAGCAGCCACCGTGGGCGACCTACGTCACTCGGGTGTCGGCGTCGTTGTCCAGCCGGGCGTCGGCGGCGGCCAGCCCCTGGGCGTCGGCGACCTCCTCGGCCACCGCCGCCGCGTCCGCCCAGTGCCGCCGCGCGTCGGCCTGGTCGCCCAGCGCGGAGCAGGCGTCACCCAGGTAGAGCAGGGTACGCGCCAGCCCGGCTGTCGGCCGGGTCTCCTCGCGCAGCCGGCGGCTCTCGGCCAGCAGCTCGTACGCCGTCCGCGCCTGCCCCGGGGTGCTGCTCAGCAGCGTCGCTCCGGCGTTGAGCAGCGCCGTCGCCCGGCTGGTCGGGTCGTTGACCGACTCGTACTCGCGCAGTGCGGCCCGCCACGCCTGGGCGGCGTCCAGGTGCTCGCCGAGCGCCGCGTGGACCAGCACCAGGTTCGTCAACGCCGCCGCGTACCCGCGCGCGTCACCCACCGACCGGAACGTGTTGGCCGCCCGCACCAGGTGGTGGTGCGCGGTGTCCGGTTCGCCCCGGGCCAGTTGGGCCGCGCCCAGGCCCAGCTCGGTGAGGGCGTGCCCGGCCCGGTCGGCGCCGGAGCGGTGTCGGCGGGACATCTCCAGGTGCTCCACCGCGTCGTCGAGCTGCCCCAGGTCGAGCAGGGCCAGGCCGAGGTTCATCCGCGCCTGGGCGTTGCCCCGCCGCCCCCGCTCGTTGACCGCGAGGGTGAGCGCGGCCGCCGCACCCTGCGGGTCGTGCCGGCGTCGACGCAGCACCCCCAGCTCGTTGTGCGCCCACCCGGCGATCTCCGGACGGTCGTCAGCAGTCGGGGTGGCCAGCACGGTGCGGCAGACCTGCTCCCACTCGTCGAGCCGCTCGGCGTACGCCAGCCACCCGCACAGCGCCACGGCCAGCCGGAACCACCACCGGCGGACCCGGCGGGGCAGGGTCTCCTTCGCGCCGGCCGGCACCCGCACCACCGCCAGCAGCAGCTCCTGGTGCAGGTCGAACCAGCCGTACGGGTCGTCGTCCAGCGGCAGCGACCACTCCCGGTCCCCCGGCGAGCCGAGCACCGCCAGGTTGGCCACGTGCCGTTCGGCCTGGCGGGCCAGGTGCCGGGTCAGGCGGGCCTGCGCGGCGACCCGGGCCCGGACCGGATCCGCGTCCCGCAGGTGCAGCCGGGCGCTGCCGGCCAGCAGGGGGCGGAGCTCGTACCGGTCGCCGGGCGCGCCGACCACGAACGCCGCCGCGGCCAACCGGTCGAGCAGTGCGGTCACCAGCTCGCGGTGCCGTCCGGCCAGCGCGGCGATGGTGGGCCGGTCCACCGGGGCGGGAACCAGCGACATCAGCCGGTACAACCGTCGGGCCTGGCGGGGCAACACCCGGTACGCGATGTCGCGTTCGGTGACCAGGCGGGCCGCCGGTGAGACGGCGAGCCGCTGGTGCGGTGGCGTCTGCACCGCGCGGCGCAGCGCGTCCAGCACGTCGGAGTGCCGCCAGCCGTGCTGAGCGGTCCGGTAACCGAGCGCGCGGACGGTACGCGGTTGCCGCCCGCACAGGTCGACGATCTCGCGTACCGCCGGATCGGTGCGCGGGTCGGCGCGACGGACCCGGGCGGCGGGCGCGGCTCCACCCGCCGTCGCGAACAGCTCCACCGCCTCGGACGTGCCCGGTTCGGCGATCCAGTGTGCGACCACACCCTCCAGACCGACCAGCGCCGGACCGCCGGCGAGCAACAGGCGGCAGGTGCGCGCGGTGGGCGGCAACAGTGGCCGGACCTGGTCGGGACGGTCCACGTTGTCCAGCACCAGCACGATCTTGCGACCGTCGAGCTGACCGCGCAGCGCGTCGGCGGCGGCGGCGAGTGCGTCCGGCCGGCCGGAGGTCGGCGGGGCGGTGCCCAGGATCCGGGCCAGCGCGGTGAGCACCTGCCGGGCCGAGCGGGGTCGGCCGCGCCGCCGCAGGTCCAGGTAGTACTGGCCGTCGGGGAAGTCCTTCCGGCACTCGTTCGCGGCCTGCACCGCGCACGCGGAGGTGCCCACCGCGCGTCGGCCCAGAACCGCCACCGCGTGCTCCCGGGTGAGGAGACCGACCACCGCGTCGACGTGCTTCTCACGACCGGTGAACTCGGCCGTGTAGGGCAGATTGGGTGCCCCGGCGGCCGGGGTGGTGAGCACCTCCGTCGGCTCGGGGTCGACCTCCGGGCCAGCCCGGCGGCGGCGCACCTCGTACACCACGTAACCGACGACGCCGCCGGAGGCCAGGACGATGGTCACCGGCCCGAGCACGCTGGCAGCCAGCTCGGAGAGGACATTGCCGGCCAGGTTGCTGGCCACGTTGGCGAGGACGCTGCCGACCACGCCGCCGATCGCGATCAGCGCCGGCCAGCGCGAGCCGCCACGCGAACCACCCGGCCCGGTCACCGCACACCCCCGGAGACGAGCCCGGCGACCAGGTGCCGCCGCGAGAGGACCACGAGCACCACCGGCAGCACCGAGGCGAGCACCGAGCTGGCGGCCAACGCCCCACTGTTGCTCACGAAGCTGCGGGTCTGCTCAGCCAGGAACGGCCCGAGCGGCGACGACCCCGGCCCGCCGAACAGCCGCCCCACCACCAGGTCGTTCCAGACCTGGACGAACTCCAGCACGGAGACCGCCACCACCGCCGACAGGTTGTGCCGGGCCAGCCGGCGCAGGGTGTGCCACCACCGACGCCCGCCCAACCGGGCGTCGCGGACCTGCTCCACCGGCAGGTCGGCGAACGCGTTGCGCAGCACCAGCACCGCGAACGGCACGCCCAGCGCGATGTGCACCAGGGCCAGGCCCTGGGCCGTACCGGAGGAGAGCACCAGGCCCAGCACCTCGTTGACCGGCCCGGCGATGACCTGGATCGGTACGACGCTGGCCGCCAGCAACAGCAGCCCGGTGGCCTGCGCGGCCGGCCCGGTCAACCAGGCCAACGGGTACGCGGCCAGCAGCGCGACCACCAGCACCGTGGCGGTCACCGCGGTGGCCAGCAGCAGGGTGAAGCCCAGCGTGCGCCACAGCTCGGTGCCGGTGACCAGGTCGCGGTAGGACTCGCCGTTCGGCGGCGCCGACCACCAGCCGCGCGCGGCGGCGTCCACCCGGCCGTGCGCCGACGTGGCGACCAGCACCGCCAGCGGCACCAGCCAGGCGATCGCGGCACCCGCCGCGAGCAGCCGGAACACCCGCCGGGGCGGGGCGACCGGGGCGGGCTCCGGTGCCGCCTCGACGCGCGGCGGGGGCCAGGCCTGCCGGACGAAGAGCGCGGCCACCATGATCCCGCCGATCACCGCCACCAGCCACACCACGCCGAGCGCGGCGCCGTCGCCGGTGGTGGTGACCCCCGACGTCTGCCAGATCCGCAGCGCCAGCACCGAGGCCTCGTCGCGGACCGAACCGGGGGTCATCACCAGGATCAAATCGAACGTGCGGCTGGTGCCGACCGCCACCAACGCGAAGACCACAGCGGTCGTCCGCAGCAGCAGTGGCCGCCACTGCGCGTCCCACAGCACGTGGCGACGCGTACCGCCGTAGGCGCGGACCGCGTCGGCGAGGCTCGGCGGCACCGCGTCCAGCGCGGAGCGGAAGACCAGCACCGCCAACCCGACCCAGGCCCAGACGAACGCCGACATCAACGCGACGGTGACCATCCCCGGCCCGAGCAACTGCGGCGCGTCCTCCACCGGGCGGCCGGTCAGTCGGGTCGCGACCAGGGTGGCCAGCCCCCGGCTCGGGTCCGGGTCGTACATCAGCCGGAAGGTGACCCCGGTGACGACCAGCGGCAACGCCACCGGCACCAGGAGGATCAACCGGACCAGGCCGCCCTCCTGGGAGCGGCGGGACGCGGCGGCGAGCAGATAGCCCAGTGCCGTCACCACCGCCGGCACCAGCAGGGCCCAGAGGACCGTCCGACCGACCACCGCGCCGGTGCCCGGGGCGGCGAGCGCGCTCCGGAAGTGCGACGCGCCGACCCAGCGACCGTCGGTGGTGACGCTGGCGTGCATGGTCCGCAGCACCGGCCACAGCACCAGCCCGCCGAGCAGCACCGCGGCCGGCAGCAGCAGGGCCGACGTGGCCCCCGCCGCCGGATAGGCCCGACCCCGCCGGGCTGGACCGACGTCGTCGAGGACCGCCAGCTCGCCGAGGACCCGCACCTGGCTCATCGGCCGCCCCCCGCGCTGCGGGCCGCCGCGGCGAGCAGGCCGGTGGCCCGGCGGATCGCCTCGCTGGCGCGGACCCCGTCGGTGACGTCGGCGAAGAAGCCCTGCATGATCCGCCAGATGCCGACCCCGTCCGAGCCGGTGAATGCGCCGCGCAGTTGGTCGGAAAGGTCGAAACGCAGGGTGCCGGGGGCCCGCATCTCCGTGGCGAGTTGCTTGCCGACGCCGTCGGTGTAGCTGGCGATGGAGACATTGGTGTTGGGCGACAGGTAACCACCTTCGCGTAGCCACGGCTGGAACGAGTCGGCCCTGGCGAGCCATTCGACCAGCTCGACCCCACCCCGGGCGTCGGCGAACGCCACGGCCGCGTCCCCACCGACGATCAGAGGACCGCCGCCCGGCTGCGCGCCCGGGAACCGGAACGTGACAGGTGCCTCCGGGCCGCGTCGGAACGGACGAACGACGTCGGCGGTGAAGTCGGCTCCGAGGAGCATCACCGCCCGTCGGGTGTGCACCACCTGGATCACCGACTCCTCGTACTGGGTGAGCAGGGCACGACGGCCGCCGCCGACGAACGCGCCGTCGATGCTCCACAGACCGGCGAGGCGGTCCAGGGCGTCGCGTACCGGCTTGTCCTGCCAGTCGGCGCCCTGTTGGGCGAGGGCGTAGTAGCTCCCGGGTGCCATGTCGGCCAGGACGTTCTCGAACCAGTCGGTGAGCACCCAGCCGTCCGCGGCGCCGATGGCCAGGGGCGCCGGCCCGCCGTCGCGTCGGGCGCGCGCGGCGAACTCCCTGGTCCGGTCGAGCAGTTCGTCCCAGGTGGTCGGCGGCGCGGGCAGCATGGAGGGCAGGTGCCAGATCAGCGACTTGTGCGCCGCCTTGACCCAGACGCCGTAGCGTTCGCTGTCGGTCATCAGCAGATCGCTCAGCTCGACGCGCACGGCGTAGTCGGTGGACGGGTGCACCGGGCTCAGCCAGCCGCGCTGGGCGTACTCGGTGACCAGGCCGGGGCGCGGCAGGATCGCCACGTCCGGGCTGGTGCCGGCCAGGTGTCGGGCGCGCAGGAACGCGTCGATGTCGTTGCCGGCGCTGATCACCTGCACCTGGGCGGGGTAGCCGGCGACGACCTCGCGGAACCTGTCCAGCTCGCTGGTGCTCCAGACCACGGCGACCTGCACCGACCGGGTTCCGCCGGAGCAGCCGGCGGCCAGGGCGGTGGTGCCCGCGGCGGCGGCGCGCAGCAGCGTACGGCGACTCACCCGGGCGGCCGGCCTCATCGGGCCGCCTCGCTCGGCTCGGTGACCAGCTCGTGCCGCACCGGTATCTCGGCCAGGGTGGCCGGGTCGGCGGTGCAGACCAGCACCGCCACCCCGGGGGCGTCCGGCGGCGAGAGGCGAGGCATCAGGTCACCGAGGCGGCTGTCGCCCGCCGAGCCGGCCGGCAGGTCGACCACCAGCACCTCGGGCAGGCAGGCCGCCGCTCGGGCGAGCGCCACCCGGAACCGCTGGGCGTCGGAGATCTGGTGCGGCAGCAGGGCGAGGGAGAGCGCCAACTCCAGCCGGTCGACCACTGTGGCCGTCCAGTCGTTGGCCACCTCGTGCACCCGTTCGCGTTTGCGCTGGCCGTACTCGATGTTGCGCCGCACGGTGAGCTGCGGCAGCAGCGCGCCACCGGCGGGCACGTAGCCGATCTGCCGGCGGGGCGGCGGCAGGCTGGTGACGTCCCGGTTGCCGACGAGGACGCGACCGGTCACCGGCGGGGCCAGCCCGGCCAGCACCCGGGCGACCGCGGTGCCGAACCGGGGCGGTGCCACCAGGGCCGTGAGAGTGCCGGCGGGAACGTCCAGGGTCACCGGCCCGGTGCCGGGGACGGCGACCAGTGCGCGTAGCCGTAACGTGACCCTCACCTCCGGTGACCATCGATGACCGTCCCAGGGTTTCACACCGTGACGACAATCGACGCCCCCGAACCCTTCCACTGTGGAGATGGGCGGGGCTGTTCAGTCGGGGGAGTAGAGCGCGGCGAGCCCGGCGGCCGTGGCGGCCAGCCGTTCGCGCAGCGCCACCGGGGTCAGCACCTCGACGTCGGCACCGAGGCGCAGCAGGTCACCGTGGGCGTGGGTGAGCGACTCGATGGGCAGCACCGCGGTCACCCAGCCCCCCGCGTCCGGTGGCCCGGCGCTGCTGTCCATCGCGGTCACCACCGGGTCGCTGCCGACCTCGCGCAACCGCTCCCGCCCGGCGGGGGAGAGTCGGACGTGGGCCTCGTCGCGGTGCAGCCGGGCCCGGAACTGCACCACGTGCGCCCGCCACCAGGACGGCAGGTCGAAGTCGGCCGGGCGGTCGAACTCCTGCGCCAGTGGGGTCAACGCGAGGATCTGGTTGACCCGGTAGGTCGCCGGCGCGCCCCGGCCGGGCTGGTCGGCCACCACATACCAACGGCCGCCCTTGAGCACCAGGCCGTACGGCTCCAGGACCCGGGTCACCTCGCCGTTCCAGCCGCGGTAGCGCACCTCGACGCGGTGCTGCCGCCAGACCGCCTCGGCCGTGCGGGCCAGCTCGGGGGAGGCGTCGCCATCGGCGTACCACCCGGGAGTGTCCAGGTGGAAGCGCTGTTGCAGGCGGGTCGCCCGGTCGCGCAGCGGCGCGGGCAGCGCGGCGTGCAGCTTGAGTTGCAGCGCGGCCACCACATCGCCGTAGCCCAACTCGTCGGCGGGGCCGGGCAGCCCGGCGAGGAACAGCCGGTCGGCCTCCTCGGCGGTCAGCCCGGTCAGTCGGGTCCGCCAGCCGTCGACCAGTTGGTAGCCGCCGGCGTGCCCGGCCTCGCCGTAGAGCGGGATGCCGGCGGCGTGCAGCGACTCGACGTCCCGGTAGATGGTGCGGGGGGAGACGGCCAACCGCTCGGCGAGCTGCGCGGCGGTCAACCGCCCGTGCGACTGGAGCAGCAGCAGGACGGAGAGAAGTCGAGAAGCTCGCACTTCACTGACACTAGTTGTCAGGGGACCCGCCCTACCGTCCCGGCATGGCATTTCGCGACAAGGAACTACGAACGCCCGGACCAGTGCTGATTGACGGCCGGCAACTCAAGCGCTACCACGTGGACCAGCCGGAGCGACCGATCGAACCCGAGGTGGAGAAGGCCGCGTACGACCTGCTGCCCGACCTGCTGGCCGACGTCGTCGACGACGGCACCCCGGCCGCCGGCTGGGTGGTGCTGCACCGGGGCGCGGACACCGGCGCCTATCTGCTGGCGTACACCTGGGTGTGGGACAACGCGGTGGAGGTCCGCGTCGCCGCCGCCGGGCAGCCGGCGCTGGACTGTCCCGACGACGACCCGGCACACTTCGTCCACCTACGCCGCCCGGCGGTGGGCTGCGTCTGGGAGTTGGCGGTTCTGGAACACGAACGGGCCGCCTGGGTCCGGCACATGCTGCTGCCGGAGAGTCCGAATCTGACCAATTATCTGCGTGACACGCGAGCGGAAGGGCCGGTGGGCCGCTGATGGGCGACTTCGACTTCTTTGTGGGCACCTGGAACGTCGTCAACCGCCGGCTGCGCAAGCGGCTGGTCGGCTCCGACGAGTGGGAGGAGTTCCCCGGGGTGTCGGTGGCGCACGGCTTCTTCGCCGGCGGCGGTCACTTCGACGAGATCACGTTCCCGACCAAGGGCTCCGCCGGCGCCACGATCCGGATCTTCGACCCCGCCCGGCAGGAGTGGTCGATCTACTGGATGAGCAGCGACGTCGGGGTGCTGGGGCTGCCGCCGATGGTGGGCCGCTTCGTCGACGGGGTCGGCCACTTCTACGCCGACGACCAGCACGAGGGGAGCCCGGTCCGGTGCCGGTTCATCTGGTCGGGCATCAGCGCGACCACCGCCCGCTGGGAGCAGGCGTTCTCGGTCGACGGCGAGCAGACCTGGGAGACCAACTGGATCATGACCTTCACCCGAGCGTCCGACTAGGGCCCGTCGCGTAGTTCCGGCCGTTCGGGTGCGGTGTTAGGGTCCGATCACCGCCCCGGATGGAGGAACGCGATGGCCTCCGACCACGTCGACGTGCTGATCATCGGCGCCGGCCTGTCCGGCATCGGCGCCGCCTGCCACCTTCGTCGTGACTGCCCCGACAAGACGTACGCGGTGCTGGAGGCGCGCGACGCCATAGGCGGCACCTGGGACCTGTTCCGCTACCCGGGCATCCGCTCCGACTCTGACATGTTCACCCTCGGCTACTCGTTCAAGCCGTGGACCGCGCCGAAGGCCATCGCCGACGGCACGACCATCCGGGAGTACGTGCGGGAGACCGCCCGGGAGTACGACGTGCCGCGGCACATCCGCCTCCGCCACCGGGTGCTGCGTGCCGACTGGGACAGCGACACCGCCCGCTGGACGGTGCACGCCCAGCGCACCGACACCGCCGAAATCGTGGTGCTGACCTGCTCGTTCCTCTTTGCCTGCGCCGGCTACTACCGCTACGACGAGGGTTACACCCCACCCCTGCCCGGTGTCCAGGCGTACGCCGGGCGGCTGGTGCACCCGCAGCACTGGCCTGACGACCTCGACCACACCGGCAAGCGGGTGGTGGTGATCGGCAGCGGCGCGACGGCGGTGACCCTGGTGCCGGCGATGGCGCAGCGGGCCGCGCACGTGACCATGCTCCAGCGCTCACCGACGTACGTCATGGCGCTGCCCGCCCGCGACCGCCTGGCCGACGCGTTGCGGCGTTGGCTGCCGGCGAAGGCCGCGTATCCGGTGGTGCGCTGGAAGAACGTGCTGCTGTCCACCGTCAACTTCCAGCTCAGCCGGCGTGCGCCCGGCCTGGTGAAGCGGGTGCTGCGCCGGGTCGCGCGGGGCCTGCTCCCGGTGGGGTACGACGTCGACCGGCACTTCTCGCCCCGCTACGACCCCTGGGACCAGCGGCTCTGCGTGGCACCCGACGGTGACCTGTTCACGGCGGTGCGCGACGGCACCGCGTCGGTGGTCACCGACACCATCGACACGTTCACCGCGAACGGCGTCCGACTGGCCTCCGGCGACGAGCTGCCCGCCGACATCGTGGTCACCGCGACCGGGCTCAACCTGCTCGCCCTCGGTGGCCTGACACTGCGGGTGGACGGCGTCGACGTCGACCTGCCGAACACCGTGGCCTACAAGGGCATGATGCTCTCCGGCGTGCCGAACTTCGCGCTGACCCTCGGCTACACCAACGCGTCGTGGACGCTCAAGGCAGACCTGGTCGCCGGCTACGTCTGCCGACTGCTGCGGCACCTCGACCGCACCGGCCAGCAGGTCGTCACCCCGCTCCCACCGCCCGACGCGGAGCGGGTGCCACTGATCGACCTGCGCTCCGGCTACGTGCTGCGCGCTGTCGACACGCTGCCCAAGCAGGGTGCGACCACACCGTGGCGGCTGCACCAGAACTACGCCCGCGACGTGCTGTTGATGCGGCACGGCCGGCTCACCGACGAGGGGGTGCGGTTCTCGCGGGCCGGCGGGGTGACAGTGCCCGACCGCACCCCACGTCCCGTCGCGTCCGAGCGTCGGTAACCGCCAGCAGAGGAGCAGGATCGTGCAGAGGTTCGACTTCGCCGGCGCGACCGCCGTGGTCACCGGGGCGGCCAGTGGCATCGGCGCCGCGCTGGCCCACGCGTTGGCCCGCCGAGGCAGCGATCTGGTCCTGCTGGACCGCGACGCCGAGCGGCTGGACGCGGTCACCACCGCGATCCGCGCCGAGCACCCGGATCGTCAGCTCGCCACGTACCTGGTGGACCTCGCCGACCAGACCGCCACCGCCCAGGTGGCCGCGGAGATCGGCCAGCGACACCCCCGGGTACGCCTGCTGATCAACAACGCCGGCGTGGGCCTCGGCGGTCGGTTCGACCAGGTGACGTTCGACGAGTTCAGCTGGGTGATCGACGTCAACTTCCGGGCCGTGGCGCAACTGACCCACGCGCTGCTGCCGACCCTCCGGGCCGAGCCGGGCGCGCACCTGGTCAACATATCCAGCCTGTTCGGGCTGATCGCGCCGGCCGGGCAGACCGCGTACGCGGCGAGCAAGTTCGCCGTACGCGGCTTCACCGAGGCGCTGCGCCACGAACTGGTCGACGACGGGATCGGGGTGACGTCGGTGCACCCCGGCGGCATCCGTACCCGGATCACCGAGAACGCCCGGATCGGCAGTGGCGTCTCCCACGACGAGTACGCGGCCGGTCGGGCGCAGTTCGAGAAGCTGCTGACCATCGCGCCGGAGCGGGCCGCCGAGGTGATCCTGCGCGGCGTCGAGCGGCGTCGGGGCCGGGTGTTGATCGGCTGGTCGGCGAAGCTGCCCGACCTGCTGGCCCGGGTCATGCCGGCCTCGTACAACCGGCTCCTGGTCACCGGCCTGAACCGGGGCGTGGTCCGTCCGTCGCCGCCCGCTCCCGCCGTCCCCGCGCAACGCCCCGCCGACACCCTCGCCGACCCGGCGCGCGAGGTGGCGTGAGCGCGGTTCAGGCCGGGTCGGCCACCGTCGCGCTCGGGCCCACGTCGCGGCGGCGCAACAGGATGGTCAACGCCACGAGGGCGACCAGCAGCGCCGCCATCACGTACACCGGTGCCGGACCGAGCGGTGCGAGCAGTGCCAGCAGCGCGACGACCGGGAAGGCGACGACCACCGCGCCGTGCTGCTGCCGACGTACGTGCAGCACCCAGACCGTGAGCAGGAAGACGGCGACCGGGACGGCCACCGCGTACCCGGCGATCGTTTCCGAGATGTGCGCGAGGTGCCGCTCGTGGTCCACCGAAACGCTCAGACCCGCACCGACCGCGGCGACCGCCGCGAAGATCAGGTAGTGCCCATAGCCCCAGACCAGCGTGTACGGCAACCGGTCGGGCGCGTCGATGGGCCGGTCGAAGTAGAGCCACCACAGGGCGAACACGATCAGGGTGGCCGCCGCCGCCAGCGACCAGAGGTGGCGGTCGCCGGCGTCCACTCCGACCTGGATGGCCACCGACGTGGCCAGCACCACGTCGCCGAGCACGATCAGGGTGAACAGCCCGTACCGTTCGGTGATGTGTCGCGGATGCCAGGGGGTCATGCCCGGGCGCTCGGCCACCGCCGGCACCAGCAGGTCGGCCACGACCAGCAGCAGCAACGCCGCGGTCGCCCAACTCTGCGGCAGGGCCAGCCGGAGCAGCCAGCCGAGCTGGACGACGGTGACGCCGATCGCGTACCGCCGGGCCGCCGGGCGGTGCGCCGGGTCACCGGCGGCGGCCCGGCACCACTGCACGACGAGCGCGATCCGCATCACCACGTAGCCGTACGTGATGACGCTGAAATCGCCGTCGGTGAACGCCCGGGGCACTCCGGCGGCGATGATCAACGCGCCGGCGATCTGGACCAGCGTCGCGATCCGGTAGAGGTCGTCGTCGGTGTCGTAGGCCGAGGCGAACCAGGTGAAGTTCATCCACGACCACCAGATCGCGAAGAAGACCATCAGGTATCTGGTCAGCGCGTGGCCGAGCTGATCCTCGGAGACGGCGTGGTGCAGGTTGGTGGCGGCCTGCGACACGGCCACCACGAAGCACAGGTCGAAGAAGAGTTCCAGCGGCGTGGCCGCGCGGTGCGGCTCGTCGCGACGACGTGGCCGCATCGGCCGGTAGAACGGCCGCACCGACCGAGGCTGGCTCACCGCAGTTCCTCAGGCCGCCCGCGGTCAGCCGCGCCGACGCCCGTGCGTCAGCCCCTCCAGCACCAGGGTCAGCCCCGCGCCGACCAGCCAGACGTCCTTGGCCAACCCCGCGCCCTGCTGGGTCGGGCGGATGCTGCCGGGTTCGCGCATCCCCGGCGTCTTCAGGTACAGCTGCACCAGACCCGCGCCGAACGCGGTCAGGCCGAGCCCGACCAGGGGCGCCGGGACGAACGGCGCGATCAACGCGGCCCCCAGGGCGATCTCCGAGTACGACAGCAGCTTGGCGAAGCGCGTCGGCTCCAACTGACCGAGCTGGGGCATGGCGGCGACCGCCATCCCGTGCAAGCCCTCCGCGGCGGTGCCCTCCAGAGTGCGCTTGCCCAGACCCGAGTTGAGAAAGTACGCGCCGATACTGACCCGCAGTGGCAGGTGCGCGGATTTCATTGTCACTCCCGTCGGCCGTGGTCGAATGCGGCCCGCGTACCCCGGACCGCCCCCGATAACCCGCCGGGCCGGCTGGGCTGGCCGTGGTGGTCGCGGTAGGTTCGCCGGGGGCCCACCGCCGAGCCCGTGGCACATCCGCCCACCCGGCGCCCGGCCCTGCCGCAGACCACCAGCAGGAGGCGAAGTGAGCCAGGAAGTCCGGGGAGTCATCTCCCGCAGCAAGGGCGCGCCGGTCGAGGTCACCACCATCGTGGTGCCCGATCCCGGGCCCGGTGAGGCGATCGTCCGGATCCAGTCGTGCGGTGTCTGCCATACCGATCTGCACTACCGCGAGGGTGGCATCAACGACGACTACCCGTTCCTGCTCGGTCACGAGGCGGCGGGCATCGTGGAGCAGGTCGGCGAGGGCGTCACCGACGTCGCCCCGGGCGATTTCGTGGTGTTGAACTGGCGGGCGGTCTGCGGGGTCTGCCGCGCCTGCCGTCGGGGTCGGCCCTGGTACTGCTTCAACACCCACAACGCCGCTCAGCGGATGACCCTCACCGACGGCACCGAACTCGCCCCGGCGCTGGGCATCGGCGCGTTCGCCGAGAAGACCCTGGTGCACGCCGGCCAGTGCACCAAGGTCGATCCGGCGGCCCGACCCGCCGCCGTGGGTCTGCTGGGCTGCGGTGTGATGGCCGGGCTGGGTGCGGCGATGAACACCGGAAACGTCACCCGGGGCGACTCGGTCGCGGTGATCGGCTGCGGCGGTGTCGGGGACGCGGCGGTCGCCGGTGCGCTCCTCGCCGGCGCCACCACGATCGTCGCGGTGGACACCGACAGCCGCAAGCTCGACTGGGCCCGCAAGTTCGGTGCCACGCACACGGTGAACACCTCAGAGACCGACCCGGTGGACGCGATCCGTGCCGCCACGGGTGGCTTCGGCGCCGACGTGGTGATCGACGCGGTGGGCCGACCGGAGACGTGGAAGCAGGCGTTCTACGCTCGCGACCTGGCCGGCACGGTGGTGCTGGTCGGCGTACCGACCCCGCAGATGCAGATCGAGCTGCCGCTGCTGGACGTCTTCGGGCGTGGCGGCGCCCTCAAGTCCAGTTGGTACGGCGACTGCCTGCCCAGCCGGGACTTCCCGATGCTCACGGAGCTGTACCTGCAGGGCCGGCTCGACCTGGACGCCTTCGTCACCGAGGAGATCGCGCTCGACCAGGTCGAGAACGCCTTCGACCGGATGCACCACGGCGACGTGCTCCGCTCGGTGGTGGTGTTCCCGTGACCGCCCGCGTCGACCATGCGGTCACCTCGGGCACGTTCTCCCTGGACGGGCAGACCTTCGACGTGGACAACAACGTCTGGGTGATCGGTGACGACCGCGAGTGCGTCGTCCTGGACGCGCCGCACGACGTGGCGGCGATCCTCGCCCTGGTGGGCGACCGGCAGGTCCGGGCGATCCTGGCCACCCACGCCCACGACGATCATGTCCGGGTGGCGCCCGAGTTGGCCGAGGCCACCGGCGCGCCGGTGCTGCTGCACGCCGCAGACCGCGTCCTCTGGGACATGGTCCACCCGCACCTGCCGCCCAACGGCGAGCTGCACGACGGGCAGAGCATCGAGGTGGGCGGCACCACGTTGCGGGTGCTGCACACCCCCGGGCACAGCCCTGGGGCGTGCAGCTTCCACGCGCCGGAGCTGGGCGCGGTGTTCACCGGCGACACGCTCTTCGCCGGTGGCCCGGGCGCTACGGGCCGCTCCTACAGCGACTTCGACACCATCGTCCGGTCGATCCGCACACGCCTGCTGACCCTTCCCGCGGAGACGGTCGTGCACACCGGCCACGGCGACGACACGACGATCGGCGCGGAGGCGCCGCACCTGCAGGAGTGGCTGGACCGCGGCCACTGACACTCCTGCGGGCGTCTCAGGCCGGGCTGACGAGTCCGGTCTGCTCGCGCGTCGGTGGACGGTCTGCTGGCGTTGTGGCGTAGGCGACGGGCTCAGCGTTCGTCGGCCACGCCCAGCACCGGTTTGACGTCCAGGATCGGGGTGCCGTCGAGGGCCTCCAGGTCGGCCACCTCGACGCGCAGCCCGTCCACCGCCAGGACCCGCACCCGGTGCAGCCCGATCGGGTTGGGCCGGTGCGGTGAGCGGGTGCTGAACACCCCGGTCTCCGGACGGTTCTCGTCGCCGCGCGGGTGCACCGCGAGCACGTCACGCCGGGCACGGTCCAACCAGGTCAGCACCAGCATTTCCGTGCCGACCCGCAGGTCACGCACGGCCCGCTCGACCTGCGGGTCGAAGACCAGCCACGCCGTCGGCGCGCCCTCGTCGCCTTGCTTTGGCGCGCTCGCCGCGTCGGTCAGCGACGAGTCGACCCGGCCGACCGGGTGCAGCAGGTACGCGTCGTCACTCACTGCCTCGACCATCGTCGCTCCCTCCTGGACGGTCCCAACCTAGCCCTACCCAGCCCTGCCGCGACGCTAGGATCCCGCTCATGGCCGCCGACTCGCCCGCCCCCGCCGACTCATCCGCCCTCGCCGACTCGCCCGCCCCCGCCCCCGCGGTCCGTCAACTGCGCCTCGTGGTGGAGGCCACCGACCACGAGGCCGCCGTCGCGTTCTTCCGCGACGCGCTGGGCCTGCCGGAGGAGGCGGCGTTCAGCGGCGAGGGGGATGCGCGGGTGGTGATCCTGGACGCCGGCCGCGCCACCCTGGAGATCGCCAACCCCGCTCAGAAACGCCTGATCGACGAGGTCGAGGTGGGTCGGCAGGTCGCGCCGCGGATCCGGGTGGCCTTCGAGGTGGACGACACGGAGGCGACGACCACCCGACTGGTGGCCGCCGGTGCGAGCGAGATCGCGCCGCCGACGCGTACGCCGTGGCAGTCACTCAACTCCCGCCTCGACGCCCCCGCCGGGCTCCAGATCACCATCTTCCAGGAACTCCTCAGGCCGGACGAGGGCGGCGGGACGCGGGATGCGGAGCCCGAAGGTGACGGCGACAGCTGAGTCCGGCGGTGGCGGCCCGGGGCATTGTCGATCGAGACCCTCCGGCACCCCGAACAGTTCTGGCGCGTTCTCGTCCGCCAGGGCGAGCCGCACGGCTACGTCAACCGCGTGCTGACCTAGACGGCTCACCCACGGTAGCGACGAACCGCTAGCTGTCTGCCTCCCGTCACCCTGCATGGCCCCTTTGCTCTGCTTACCTATATGCGCCATGTCCCACGAGCTGCGAATGGGCACTTTCCACCAGCCGCGGAGGTTTCTCACCGCAGTCACGGAACGTGACCGGTGCGTATTAGTAAGCAGAGCAAAGGGTGGCGTTCGGATATTGGCGCCCCGGTTCCGAAAACACCCTGCGTCACGGCCGTCTGGCCTGATATCCGCAGGGCCGCACTGTCCGACTCTGCGCGTGACCGGGATCGCACCGGGCCGAGCCTCGGGCAATTCCGGAATGCCCGACAGGTGAACCCGGTTGTGTCCCCCGTACCGCCGGAGCCCAAACCCTGTCCGCGGTCATCTCCCGAGGAGCGTTCACCCCGGAGCGCTTCGCACGATCGAAAGGGCAACCATCGTGAAGGCCGACTTCACTCGATGGCTCCCCGCCATCGCTAAGGACTCGTACCGCAAGACCGCGCTGAGCGTGGCGGGTGTTGCCGCCCTCGGCGGTCTGGCGCTCGCGCCGACCGCAGCCGCCGCCCCGGTCACCTCCGGACCGCACCAGGGCGCCGTCGCCGCCATCGACCTCGCCACCGGCAAGGCCGCCACCTCGGCACGCCAGGATGAGCAGCCCGTCGAGTCGGGCCTGACCACCGGCTCCGCCACCGGCAAGCCGCCGGCCGGCAAGCCGAGCCGCGCCCAGCTGATCCCGCACGGCATCGAGGGCGCGCAGTCGCGCGTACCGCTCGACGACGCGCAGCTGGCCAACGCCCGGGCCATCGTCGACGCCGCCAAGAAGACCGGCGTCGGTGACCGGGGTGCGGTGATCGGCATCGCCACCTCGCTGCAGGAGTCGAAGCTGTACAACCTCGGCCACCTCGGCGCGTACAACGACCACGATTCGCAGGGCCTGTTCCAGCAGCGTCCGTCGTCCGGTTGGGGCACACCCGACCAGATCACCGACCCGGAGTACGCCGCCACGGCGTTCTTCACCGCACTCAAGAACGTCGGCGGCTGGCAGGACCTGCCGCTGACCGCCGCCGCGCAGACCGTGCAGGTCTCCGCCTTTCCGTACGCGTACGCGCAGTGGGAGGAGCAGGCGGCGGACATCGTCCAGCAGATCTGGTGACACCCGCACACGAGACCGGCCGGCTCCCTTCGACGGGAGCCGGCCGGTTCTTCGTGTCCGCGTACCTCAGCAGGCCGGGTAGAGGCGGCGGGTGCCGACCCCGGCCGCGTACGCGGCCCGGTCGCTGAACCGGCAGCCGTAGTCGGGTCGGGCCACCACCGCCGGGTCGGTCACGGTGTCGCCGGCCGGGCGCTTGCCGGTGCGTACCCAGGACACCAGGTCGTCCCAGGCGGCGCCGGCCTCCGCCGGGGTGAATTCGCAGTGCTGCGTGGCCCGGATCGCCCGCTGAACCAGCAGCTTGCTGCGACCGTGCCGCGCCACGTCGCTGGCGTACGCCTGCTCCATGCTGAACGGTACGAACAGGTCGCCGAGACCGTGCAGGCTGAGCACCGGGGCGGTCGGGCGGCCGGCGATCCGCGGCACCTCGGTCAGCGTCGGCAGGAGCCGCTGCCGCAGGTTTTCCGGGGCGACCCGCTGCACCGTCGCCTTGACGTTCACCGGGCTGTTCGGGGCGTAGCGGGTGAGCAGGTTGGTGGACAGCTGACCTGGCCGCTGGGCGGGGGAGTTGCCGCTCCCGGTGGGCACGCTGATCGAGAAGAGGAAGTCCTTCCAGACCGCGAACGCGGCGTCGGCTCCCGGACGCGGCCCGCCCGACCGGTTCACCGTGATCGCCCGCAGCTGCTTGCCCCGCTCGGTGGTGGTGTCCGGCCCGGTGGGGGCCAGTCCGGCCAGACCGAGCGCCACCTGGATGCGGGGCACCGCGTTGGTCAGATAGTCAGCCGGCGTGGGATAGGCAGGTACTCCGGCGAGCGACTGCGCGACCAGGTTGTAGTCCAGGTAGAAGTCGAGCAGCGTCTGATCACCGAGCACACCGCACATCGGCATCGCGCCGTCGTAGAAGCCGGGGTACTGCTCAAGTGAACGACCAATGACGTACCCACCCATCGACACCCCGGCGACGTAGGTGTGCTGCGGTCGACGGACCGTCCGCCCGAAGTGGTCGGCGAGATCCTTCGTCCCCAGCACCCCGGAGCGGATGTCGAAGCCGTTGCGGTCGTACGACGACGACGCCCAGGCGTACCCCTGCTCCAGCAGGCGCTGGCGCAGCCCGAACGCCGGCGGTTCCGGCGAGAGCACCGTGCCCTGGCCGCGGTAGCCGTGCGCCCACAACACCAGGTCGCCGTTCCACCGGGCGGGAACCTCGATGATGTACCCGGCGTGGCGGTGCACGCCCTGGCGTACCGTCGTCGGCTTGCCGCCCACGATCAGCGGCGCCAACGGCGGATTCTCGATGGTGTAGCCGGGCAGCGGCTCGCCGCCCCTCGCGTCGCGACCGGTGGCGCTGGCCGGTGCGGCACCGGCCAGTCCGACCGCGAGGGTCAGCGTCGCAGCGGCGGCGAGCAGGCGGCGGAGGGTACGAACGGGTGTGGACAGCATCGATGCTCCCCATCGGACGGTTGTCGCCCGGGGGCGACCAGCGGGACGGTTGCCTACCGGCCGGTAGCGCCCTGAACCTAGAACCGCTGTCGACCAGTGTCAATGGGTTCGCTGACCCGCCGGTCAACACGATCGTCCAGCCGTACCCGGTCGTTCGGGCCGGTGGGTCGATCGGGTTGACTGGTCGTCGTGGACGAGTCGATCTGGGCGGCGGCCCGAGCGTCACGCGGCTGGCTGGACGCGGCGAACGGCACCGGGCAGACCGAGCTGACCTGCCGCATCCTCAAGCTCACCGAGGAGGCGGGGGAGGCCTCGGCCGCCTGGATCGGTCTGCTCGGGCAGAATCCGCGCAAGGGTGTCACCCACACCCGCGAGGACGTCGCGGCGGAGTTGGCCGACGTCGCCTTCACCGCGTTGGTGGCCATCGAAAGCCTCGGGCTGGACGCGCAGGCGGCTCTGGACACCTGCGCCGCAAAGGTGCGCTCCCGCCTGGCGGGTCAATAACCGTCCCGTAGCCCCCGCTCACTCCGTCCACCCCTTCCCGCCGGCCGACCGGTGCGTGAACGTTGACCGCATTGGGCGTTGTGCGCCGGTCGCTTCATTCGTGATCGACTCGGGTTCCTTGATATCGCGGTGTCTGGGAGTCTGGGATGCCCCGACTTCCGTGAACCCGAGTGGATCACGCGGATGACCGCCGGTTCGGCGCTGTGGCCCCGACGTTGGGTGGGCGGTTTGTGAGTTGGTGGGTGTTTGTGGGTGGTGGCCGGGCGCACTCGTGGGCCGGAATCATGGCCGGGTCGGGGTCGTTACATATTCTGACGATCGCAGTACCACCGACCCGCCGCTCGACCTTGGGGGCGTGGTCGCGCAGGTGGGAATGCCAGCCTCCGCCCGGTCGTTACAGTCCCCGCGAACGACCGCAGGCACCGCCACGGTGAGGGTGCCCGGTAGGTGGGCCACCCCGGAATGACCTGGCCCCCCGGGTCGTTACACAGGGACCCGGCGCCACGAGCCCCCGGCTCGCCAGGTCGCCGACCCCGACGCCCGACACGGGTGTCACCCCCCAAACTTCCCCCCTTGTACGTACGTGCAGCGCCGGACGAGGTGCTCACACCCTGCCGCCGCCCCCCTTTTGGCGGTCGGGGTGTCCTACCCCCGAAGGAGCTACCCCCATGAACACGATCATGCGTAAGAGCGTCCTGTCTGTTGCTGGCCTCGCGTTCGCCGGTGGTATTTTCGCCGGTCCGATCGCCCACGTGGCCAACCCCGTCGACGGCAAGCCCGTCGCGGTAGCGGTGCAGGCCGACAAGCCCGACACCAGCAAGCTGATCCCGCACGGCACCCAGGGCGAGCAGTCCCGGATCAGCCTGAACGACGAGCAGACCGCGAACGTGAAGGCGATCATCGCCGCGACGAAGAAGGCCGGTCTGCCGGAGCGGGCCGCGGTCATCTCGATCGCGACGAGCCTGCAGGAGTCGAAGCTGGAGAACCTGGGTCACCTGGGCGATATGAACGACCACGACTCGCTGGGCTTGTTCCAGCAGCGCCCGAGCTCGGGTTGGGGCACCCCGGAGCAGATCACCGACCCCGAGTACTCGACGACTGCGTTCCTCAAGGGTCTGAAGCAGGTTGACGGGTGGCAGGACATGCCGCTGACCGACGCGGCGCAGACGGTGCAGGTGTCGGCTTACCCGGACGCCTACGCCCAGTGGGAGCAGCAGGCCGCCGACCTGGTTGGTCAGTACTGGAACAGCTGACCCGCGCCACGACACCATCGCAGAACCAGCGCACCTAAGCACCACCGCACGACACCGACCGCTGGCCGGCACCCGCAACCGGGGTGCCGGCCAGCGGCATTTCTGCTCTAGCCGGTCGCTGGTCGCCGTTCACCAGTCGCCGTTTCGTTCGCTGGCCGCGGGGCCGTCGGCTGCTGGCCTTGGCTGCTGGTCGGCGGTTGTTCGTAGATCTTGGACAGTTTCCGTTCCGCGCGAACTATTCAGTCCCATGACATCTGTCAGTGGTGAAGTCCCGATACATGTGTCAGTTGGTAGGGATCTTGGGTGCGCTGGTAGATGGTGCCTGGCAT
>NZ_JBIALC010000005.1:0-108567 GCF_042873195.1 Micromonospora arida
AGATACCGGAGACCTCGCTACATCTCGAACACCGACACGCGAAGATCCTCACCCAACAACTCAAGCCCTGGCACCGACTTCGACACAGGCCCTAGGCGACCACCAGTCAGTCCACGCGACCTCCAGCAGTGCGGACCGGATCGACTCGGTACCCGCCGGGAAGTCGATCCGGCACCCGCCCGGCACACGCGCGTCGGGCACCCGTGCGACGGCTTGACTCAGTGTCGGCCCCAACAGCGCGTCGATCGCCGACCCGCGGAGGGGTGCGCCTGTCGGCGTCACCTCGTGGAAGCCCCATCGGGCCAGACGTCGAGCTGCCTCGTGCATCTCGGCCACGGGCTGCCCAGCCAGCACCGCGCAGGAGAGGCGGAACGCACGCACCTCGTCGTTGGTGAACCCGTCGATCTCTTCGCCGACGCGTTGCACGTCGAGGATTTCGACGGCCCGCTCCCGGAGTTGAAGCGGCAGAAGCCGCTCTAGCCGCTCGGTCAGGGCACCAGCCTTGGGAACGGTGGGAGCGATCGTCGCAACGACCTTCAGGACCTCGCTGGGTCGAGGCTGTCCGACCAGGTAGGCCGACAACAGTGGGTGTCCGCTGCAGTCCAGATCCACATACCGCTTCAGGCAACGTCCGTCGCAGGTGTCTGTGCACCAGCCGACACACTGCCCTCTGAGCTGATGGCGAAGTTGCGCCCGGAACACCTCGGCTGCCGGGGCCGGGCGATGATCAACGACGTGGCCGACGAAATCGTGCTTCCGCTGGGAGAAGTCACCGACCAGGACCACCGTCGTGCCCGAGGTCGCGGCCCTGGCGGCCAGCGCCACCAGTGTGAATCCGTCGACCGCGCGGATAACCACCTCGCTCAGTCGCACGACGTAGCCGTGCCCCGCTGGCAACGACGCCCCTGCGCCGAGCAGATCGGACAACTGATCGACGCCGCCGAGCACACAGACCCGGTCGAACCCGTGCCTGCGGGCCACCGCCAGGGTGGCCGAAGTAAACCGCCCGCTCCCGACCAACCCGGAGAGGCACACCAGGTGCTGATGCTGGAGATGGTGGTCGAGTCGCTGGTCACTGGGCGTGGATGCGTACCTGCTGGCAGTCTCGCGGACGTTTGCCTCGACAAGTGTCTCGAACCAGACGCGTCCAGCGCCGTCGGATCGCGCAGCGGTGACGTTGACCGTTCCAATCGCGACGGCGCCATGTCCGGTAGCGTTCTGCCCCTGAACCCGAACATCGCCGACGCCGATGCTCGACCCACCCAGTAGGCCGGCGAGCCCGCGCAGCACGTCGGTAGGGTCAAGGAGATCCTCAGGTTCGTCCGCCTCCTCCTCCGGCGGCTCCTCGGGCAGGTCCTCTGCCGAGCCCGGCTTTTCCTCGCCATCGCCGGAACCGGTTGCCGTTGATCCGTCCCGCACACGATCGTCGGCGTCACCACTCGGGGGGTCGTCGACGGCCGGTACCTCCGACACGTCGTGCAGAAGGTTCTCCAGATCCCGCTCGGTGCCAGCGGAGGCAGTGACGTGCGGAGCAGTCATCGGGGATTGCCTCGCCTCGTGCCGAAGTTCGCGTCGCGACCGACCGAGCCGATCGCGGTCGCTCCCTGACCGATCGCGTTCTGCCCTTTGACGCGGATGTCGCCGGTACGAATCCCACCGTGACCTGTCGCGCTGTTCGCTGCCTCGCCGTTGTCCGCCGGCTTCTCCACAGCCTGGGCAGGGCCGTCCCCAACGGTCGGCACGACGCCCGGGATCGGGGTGCCGCTGAGATCCTCGTCCACCACACAGAGCCAGGCGTACTCGCGGAATTCCTTGTCCGGATGGGCCACCTCGATCCGCACGAAGCGCTCGGGCCGCATCTCTTCCGGATACTCGCTGACCACGTCCCGAAAGATCTCGGTCGACACGACGAGAGCCACCCCGGCCTCGGGAAAGGCTGCCAGGGCCTTCTTCACGGGATCGGCCTCGCACAGGCGACAGACGAAGACGACGGCGTTGCCGGGGAAGCCGTTCGCACCGTCCAGGTGCACCAGACCCTGGTGCACGGCCACCCGGAGTCGAACTCGGGCAACGGGGAGGCGACTGCTGTTGTGTTCGCGCAGTCGCCGGTTCAGCTCCGGCACGAACCTGCCGATGACACGAGACTCGGACACCTCGCGGGGCACGATTGCCAGCTCGCCGTCGCCCGCCTGCTGAGTAGTCCAGGCCACACGGTCCAGGCCGACAGCGCCAGCGGCCTCGTGCAGCAGCTCGCGAAAATGCCGCTGTGCCTCATACTGTTGCAGGTTGCTGCGCCGGCTGTACCGCTCCATGTCCACGGAGATCAACAGTCGCCGCTCGGGATGTTGCATCAAGCTCCCGCCCTTCGTCACCCGGCTCGCCCCGCAGGCAAGCGCCGCAGGAGCCATCGAACCGCCGGGGACTGATCGGGATCCCGTAGAAGTACGGCATCATCTGGGGCTGTCGAAAAACAGTCATCCCGTCCTGTTCGGGAGTCAGCTACACACCCGGACGGTGTCCTTGTCGCATGAGGACGAATCTGTTTGAGCTGCTGCTGACCCTCGAATGGTCACCGATGGCTGTGCTGGTGTTGATTGCCGTCCGCTTGCTTGTCGAAATCGTCGCCGCAACAGGGGCATCGCGCTGCGCACAGGAACGGCTACGCTTCGGCAGCTGTCAGTGGAGGAGGCTGAGGCCGCAGATGCGACGACCACGCGAACTGTCCGGCGGCGAGTGGCCCTACGGCACGTTCCTGCAACGGCTCGCGCCGCCAGTTCGGATGACGCTCTTGGCGCTGGGCGTCCGCCGTCAGGTTCCCGCCGGGCAAATTGTGATCCACGAGGGCATACGGGAGTCTCACCTGGTGCTCCTCGAAGAGGGCCTGACCAAGATCACTGCCACGCTGCCGGATGGCCGCTCCGCCCTGCTGTCGCTCCGGGTCGGCGGTGATCTCGTGGGCGAGATGTCGGCACTGAACAACGCACCCCGCTCCGCAACCGTCACGACCTGCGGGCCCGCAAGGTACAGCGTGATCCAGCCGGACCGGTTCAAGCGGTTCCTGAAGGACCATCCAGACGCCGCCCTTGAACTCGCCGCGATGGTGTCCGACCGGCTGCGCTGGTCCAATCGCCGACGGATCGACTTTACGTCGTACCCGGTGAAACTGCGTGTCGCCCGAGTGATCGCGGAACTTTGCCGGACCCATGGTCGACAAGGGCCCGACGGCATCATCATCGACGTCCGACTCACGCAGCCCGACCTGGCGACCATCTGTGGCGCCTCCGAGACCTCCATCCAGAAGGCGCTACGGGAGCTACGGACAGACGGACTGGTCGACACCGATTACCGGCGGATCACCGTCCGCGATCTGCCAAGCCTGCGGAAGCTCGGCAACCTGGAATCCAGCGACGACTGAGGGCCTCCTCCTGCCGTCCGCAGGAGGAGGCCCGTCGACTCCGTCAGGCGCCGCGCAGGGTGGCGCCGAGGCGTTCCGCCGCGACGGCGACCGCCGCGTCCCGTGCCGCGACCGCCTCCTCGACGGTCAGCGTCCGGTCCGGTGCCCGGAAGGTCAGCTTGTACGCCAGCGACCGGCGCCCCTCGCCGAGCTGCGCGCCGGAATACACGTCGAACAGCCGCACGTCCTCCAGCAGCTCACCGGCGCCCGCCTCCAGCGCCCGGCGCACCTGCTCCGCCGGAACCGAGTCGTCCAGCACCAGGGCCACGTCGATCAGCGCCGGCGGGAAGCCGGAGACCGTCGGCGCGGGCCTCACCGGGGTCGGCGGCAGCGCGTCGAGGTTCAGCTCCATCGCGCAGGTACGGCGGGGCAGCTCCAACGCCGCGACCACCAGCGGGTGCAGCTCCCCGGCGTGTCCGACGACCGAGCCGTCGACCCGCAGTTCGGCGCAGCGGCCCGGGTGCCACGGGGCGTACTCTGCGGCGCGCACCTCGACCCGCTCGTCGGGGATCCCGGCGGCGGCCAGCACGTCCCGGGCCGCCTCGATCGCGTCCGCCCAGCCGGCCGGCCGGCCCGGCCCCCACCAGCCGGCGGGGTCGATGTCCCCGGTGAGCACCACAGCGACGTGCACCGGTTGCGCCGGCACCACCGCGTCGGCGGCCGCGAACTCCTCGTCGGTGGGCCGCCGGTCCACGCCCATCGCCGGCGGGCTGCCGGCGCCGACGCGCGGGTGGAAGACCGCACCGATCTCGTAGAGGGCGAGGTCGCGGTGACCCCGGCCGAGGTTGCGCTTGAGGATGCCGAGCAGCGGGCCGAGCAGCGTGGTGCGCAGCAGCGGCTCCTCCTCGGACAGCGGGTTGGCCAGCCGCACCGCGGGCCGACGCGGGTCGTCGGCCGGCAGGCCGAGCTGGTCGGCCAGCTCCGGCGACACGAACGGGTGCGCGAGCACCTCCACGTACCCCCGCTCGGCCAGCGAGTTCGCGACCGCCCGGCGGCGACGCTGCCGGGGGGTCAGACCACGACCGGGGGGCGCGGTCGGCAGCACCGACGGCACCTTGTCGTACCCGTCGAGGCGGACCACCTCCTCGACCAGGTCGGCCGGGTCGGTCAGGTCGGGCCGCCAGGTCGGCGGGGTGACGCTCAGCACCGTCCCGACGCCACTGGCCACGCCGACCACGCCCGGGTCCTCGGACAACCGGTCCGCGCCCTGCGCGACCGTGCAGCCGACCCGCTCCAGCAGGGCGACCACCCGCGCCGGCGGGTACTCGACGCCGACCCGCCGGGTCGGCAGGTCGGCCGGAAGGCTGATCGGGGTACGCGGCCGGACGTGGTCGATGTCCAGGATCTCCGCGCCCGGCGTGCCCCCACCGTGCTCGGTGAGCAGCCGCACGGCACGCTCCAGCGCGACCAGCGCCACGGCCGGGTCGACGCCCCGCTCCCAGCGCTTCGCGGCCTCGCTGAACAGCTTGTGCCGGCGGGCGGTGCGCCCGACCATCGCCGGGTCCCAGTGGGCAGCCTCGAAGAGCACCGTGGTGGTGCCGGCGACGACCTCGCTGGTCTCGCCGCCCATCACCGCGGCGAGGGAGATCGGACCACTGTCGTCGCAGATCACCATGTCGTCGGCGGTGAGCACCCGGTTGACCCCGTCGAGGGTGGTCAGCTTCTCCCCCGCCTCGGCGCGGCGGACCACCAGCGGCCCGGCGATCCGGTCGGCGTCGAAGGCGTGCATCGGCTGGCCCAGCTCCAACATCACGTAGTTGGTGATGTCGACAGGCAGCGAGATGCTGCGGATGCCGGCGGTGACGAGTCGCTGGGCCATCCAGGACGGGGTGGGCGCGGTCGGGTCGACCCCGCGGACCAGGCGGGCCGTGAACCGGTCGCAGCCGACCGTGTCGCGGACCTCCACCGGGTACGCCGGCGTCTCGGTGCCGACCGGGGCCGGCGCCAGGGCCGGGTCGCGCAGCGGCACGTCGAACGCGTGCGACAGCTCCCGGGCCAGGCCGCGCAGGCTCAGCGCGTACCCCCGGTCAGGGGTGATCTCCAGATCGAGGACGACGTCGTCGAGGCCGACCACGGGACGCGCGTCGTCGCCCGGCTTGGCCGTCACGTCCGACCCCAGCACGATGATGCCGGAGTGGTCGTCGCCCAGGCCCAGTTCCTTGGCCGAGCAGATCATGCCCGCCGAGTTGTGCCCGTACGTCTTGCGGGCGCCGATGGCGAAGCCGCCGGGCAGCACGCCGCCGGGCAGGATCACCACGACCCGGTCGCCCGGGGCGAAGTTACGGGCACCGCAGACGATCTCCTGCGGCTCGCCGGTGCCGTTGGCGGCACCCACGTCGACCCGGCAGAACCGGATCGGCTTCTTGAAGCCGGTGAGCTCCTCGATCTCGCGGACCTCACCGACGACCAGTTGGCCGGTGACGCTCTCGGCCAGGTCCACCACGGACTCGACCTCGATGCCGAGGTCGACCAGGGCCTGCTCCAGGTCACCGGTGGGCAGGTCGGCGGGGAGGTCGACGTACTCCCGCAGCCAACTGACAGAAACTCGCATGACTTCAGACCACCGTTCCCGTGTCTCGTACCCGCATCGCCTACGCCCCGGTCCCGAGCGCGCGGCTGAACCGCACGTCGCCCTCGAAGAGATGGCGGATGTCGCTGACCCCGTGCCGGACCATCAGGGTCCGGTCGATGCCCATGCCGAAGGCGAATCCGGAGTAGACCTCCGGGTCGACGCCGCAGGCGCGCAGCACCCGGGGGTTGACCATGCCGCAGCCACCCCACTCGACCCACTGTGGGCCGTCACGGTGCTCCGGGAACCACACGTCGAACTCCGCCGACGGCTCGGTGAACGGGAAGTAGTGCGGCCGCCACCGGGTCTTCGCCTCCGGGCCGAACATCGCCCGGGCGAAGTGGTCCAGTGTGCCCCGCAGGTGGGCCATCGTGATGCCCTTGTCGACGACGAGGCCCTCGGCCTGGTGGAACACCGGGCTGTGGGTGGCGTCGATCTCGTCGGTGCGGTAGACGCGGCCGGGCACGATCACGTAGATCGGCGGCTTGCGGCTGAGCATGGTGCGGGTCTGCACCGTGGAGGTGTGGGTGCGCAGAACGAGGCCGGACCCCTCCGGTGCGATGTGGAAGGTGTCCATCAACCCGCGCGCCGGGTGGTCGGCGGGGATGTTCAACGCGTCGAAGTTGACCCACTCCAGGTCGACCTCGGGCCCCTCGGCCACCTCGTAGCCCATCCCGACGAAGAGGTCGCTGATCGACTCCATCAGGACGCTCAACGGGTGCCGGGCGCCACGCGGACGCCGGTCGTAGGGCAGGGTGACGTCCACCCGCTCCTCGACCAGCACCCGCTCGGCCTGCTCGCGCTCCACCACCTCGGCGCGCTCGGCGTACGCGGACTCGATCGCCCGGCGGGCCTCGTTGACCCGCTTGCCGGCGTCGGACTTCGCGGCCGGCGGCAGCGCGCCGATCTCCCGGCGCGCGAGGGAGACCGGTGACCGGTCACCAAGGTGCACCGAGCGCAGCGCGGTCAGCGCGTCCGGGTCGGCGGCGGCCTCGAACGCCTTCGTGGCGTCCGCGACGGCCTCGGCCAGGGCGGCGGGGTCGAGCAGGGCGACCTGCTTCGGGTCGTACGGATCGTTGCGGTAGCTCATGGCGTACGGGCACTCCCTCACGGCGGCGCCAGCCCTCACCGGGGCGGCTAGGCGAGTCTACGGACGCGCGGCTGTGCCGCAGCCCGCCGGTAGGAGTTGCGCAGGGAGCAGGTCAGGCCCGCCGCCCGCCGACACCGGCGGGCTGGCTAAACGAACGCCGTGTCGCGTTCATGGACGGACGTTCTCCCCTGCTGTCAGTCGCGCCGCAGGCGTTCACCCTCAGCGCTGTGCTCTCGCTGAAGCGTACAGGCAGACCGCGGCGGCGGCAGCCAGGTTGAGGCTCTCCGCGCGCCCGTACAGCGGCACCCGCACCGTGGTGTCGGCGGCGGCGGTCAACTCCTCGGGCAGGCCGTGCGCCTCGGAACCGAACAACCAGGCGGTGGGCCCGACGAGCCGGCCGTAGTCGGTCAGGTCGTCCAGGTCGCTGTCGCCGTACCCGGTGGTGGCGAAGATCGACAGCCCGGCGGCGCGCAGTGCGTCGACCACCGCGACCGGGTCGGTGGCGCGCACCACGTCGACGTGGAAGAGGCTGCCGGCCGAGGCCCGCACACACTTACCGTTGTACGGGTCGACGGCGTCTCCGGCGAAGATCACCGCACCCGCACCGGCCGCGTCGGCGGTGCGCAGCACCGTGCCGGCGTTGCCCGGGTCGCGGATCTCGGCGAGCACCGCCACCAGCCGGGGCGCACCCGCGAGTGCCTGCTCCAGCGAGACGTCCAGGTGCCGGCAGACGGCCACCAGCCCCTGCGGGGCGACGGTCTCGGCCAGTGCTGCGATGGCGTCGTCGGTCACCTCGGAGACCGGCACGTCGGCGCGGGCCGCCGTGGCGGCCAACTCCGGATACCGGTCGAGCGCGGTGGTCGTACCGAACAGTTCGGTGACCACCCCCGGCCGCGCCAGGGCCTCGCGGACCGCCTGCGGGCCCTCGGCCAGGAAACGGCCGGTGGCGTCGCGGTCCCGGCGGCGTTGCAGGCGGCGGGCGGCGACAACCCTGGGGGTACGCGGGGTGAAAGCCATGATGTGCGCTCCTCCGGCACGATTGAGGCGCCCCCCGGACGGCGGTGCCGACACGGGAGACGCCTCGCTCTGGTGCGTGGGGATCAGGCGGCCTGAGCCGCCGCGCCACCGGTGCCCTCGGCCGTGACCGCGGCCCGGGCCAGCTCGACGATCGCCGCGAAAGAGGCGGCGTCGTTGACAGCCATGTCGGCCAGGATCTTGCGGTCGACCTCGATGCCGGCCAGACGCAGGCCCTGGATCAGACGGTTGTAGGTCATCCCGTTGGCCCGGGCACCCGCGTTGATCCGCTGAATCCACAGCTGCCGGAAGTCGCCCTTGCGGTCGCGACGGTCCCGGTAGGCGTACTGCATCGAGTGCAGCACCTGCTCCTTGGCCTTGCGGTACAGGCGGGAGCGCTGACCGCGGTAACCACTCGCGGACTCCAGCAGGGTACGACGCTTCTTCTGGGCGTTTACAGCCCGCTTGACGCGTGCCATCTCAACTCCTAATTACGTAAAGGTGGCGCGCGTCAGCGGCCGAGCAGCTTCTTGATGCGCTTGACGTCGGCCTTGGCCAGCACGACCGTGCCGGTCAGCCGGCGGGTCTGGGTGGAGGGCTTCTTCTCCAGGTTGTGGCGGAGGCCGGCCTGCTGGGCAACGATCTTGCCCTTGCCGGTCACCTTGACCCGCTTACCCATACCCGTGTGGCTCTTCATCTTCGGCATGTGGAACGTCTTCTCCCCTGTTACTCGCCGCTGGTGTCGGCGGCGAGGCCGGTGTCACCGGCTGCTGCGGTCTCGCTGACCGCCGCGGTCCCATCGGCTTCCGGAGTGGCGGACTCGTCCGCTGCCCGGTCCCGAGGTCCGCCGCGGGACGCCGTAGCGGCGACCGCGGAGGCCTTGACGGCCCGATGCGGGGCGAGAACCATGATCATGTTTCGGCCGTCCTGCTTCGGAGCGGCCTCGACGTATCCCAGTTCCGTGATCTCGGATTCGAGCCGGCGCAGGAGCCGGTAACCCAGCTCCGGGCGGCTCTGCTCGCGACCGCGGAACATGATCGTCACCTTGACCTTGTCGCCCGCCTTGAGGAACCGCACCACGTGACCCTTCTTGGTCTCGTAGTCGTGCGGGTCGATCTTCGGCCGAAGCTTCATTTCCTTGATGACGGTCTGCTGCTGATTACGCCGCGCTTCGCGCGCCTTGAGTGCGCTCTCGTACTTGAACTTGCCGAAGTCCATGAGCTTGCACACCGGCGGGCGCGCCATCGGCGCAACCTCGACCAGGTCCAGATCGACGTCCGCGGCCAGCTGAAGAGCGCGCTCCAGCGGGACGATGCCCACCTGCTCACCCTCTGGGCCGACCAGTCGGACCTCACGTGCCCGGATCTGCTCGTTCACGCGTGGTTCGACGCTGATGGGGCCTCCTCGAGTCGTTTCTGCTCTTCGCCGACCCCTGCGGCTCCCGGGAGGGAACCGACCTGAAAAGCAGAAGGCCCCGGCGCATGCCAGGGCCCGCTCGACCGGTCAGCACGATCACAAGGATCGCGCATCCGGCACCGGGACATGCCCGGAACCGGTGACCGGACCCGGCCACCGTAGCGGCGACTCGGGTGGGAGCAGGCGCTCCGCTTTCAAGGCTGTCTGCTCGCACGCGGAGACAGCCTGGTCGACTCGATAACACTACACCGGCGCCCCGGCGACCCTCAAACCGGGCACCACCTGCGGCCGCGTCGCGTCGCCGTCGCGCCGTCACCACGTCGCGGCGCGCGCCAGGATCTGCGGTTCGGCCGGGTCAGCGGCCGACGGCGCGCTCGGCGAGGCGGGCCTGGTGGGCCTCGTGCAGCCGGCGCAGCGCGCGGACCCCGTCGACGGCCAACTCCTTGTCGGCGGCCTGCAACGCGACCATCGGCAGCAGGTCGTCGTCGTGCAGCTCCAGGCTGGCCCACGGCGCGCCCCGGTCGAAGCGGACACCCCGGACAACCTCCCAGGGCAATTCGTAGGAGCTGATGACGTTACGGACCCGGATGCTCCGTGCGTCCGCCTCCACCCGGGGACGGGTGAACAGCAGGAAGCCCAGCGCCCCGAAGACGCCCAGGCCGATCATGGCGATCTGGTCACCGCGCTGGAAGCTGCCGTAACCATCGCCGGTCGGGCCGCTCAGCGACGTGGCGACCAGGCCGAACACCACCACCAGGGCAACCGCCGCCGACCAGCAGACCACGCGGATGCGGCGGGGCTTCAGGCGGACCAGCTCGGTTTCACTCACCCCACCAGTCTGCCATCCGCACTCGGTCATCGAACGCACCACCCGCCGATCCACCACCCCTGCCCCACCAGCCACCAACCACCTCAAGATCGCGCTCGATCCAGGATCCAGTGGCCTCCGTCGAGATCGAGACCACTACTTCAATGATCGAGCGCGATCTTGCCGGTGGGGGCGGGTCCGTGGGGAGGGCCCGGGCGCCGAGGCCCCGACGGTCAGAGGCGGCAGGCGTGGATGTTGGTGACGAGGATGGCGCGGGCGCCCAGTTCGTACAGCTCGTCCATGATGCGGTGCACGTCGTCGCGGAGCACCATCGCCTGCACCGCCACCCAGCCCTCACGGTGCAGCGGCGACACTGTGGGCGACTCGATGCCCGGGGTGAGCCCGCTGGCCCGGTCCAGCAGACCGGCCGGCACGTCGTAGGCGAGCATCACGTAACGGCGGGCCACCAGCACACCGTGCAGGCGACGCAGCAACTGCTCGGCCTGCGATTGGGCGGGCGCGCCGGCGCGCCGGACCAGCACCGCCGACGAGCGCAGCAGCGGCTCGCCGAAGACCACCAGGCCCGCCTGACGCAGGGTCGCGCCGGTTTCCACCACGTCCGCGATCACGTCGGCGACACCGAGGCGTACGGCGTTCTCCACCGCGCCGTCGAGGCGGATCACGTCGGCCTTGACGCCCACCTCGCCGAGGTGCCGTTCGACCAGCCCCGGGTACGCGGTGGCGATGCGGTGACCGCCCAACTCCTGCACGGAGGCGATGTCGTCGGGGCGGGCGGCGAAGCGGAAGGTGGCCTGGCCGAAGGCAAGGTCGACGACCTCCTCGGCCGGCGCGGCCGAGTCGATCAGCAGGTCCCGGCCGGTGATCCCGAGGTCGAGGTCACCGGAGCCGACGTAGGTGGCGATGTCCTTCGGGCGCAGGTAGAAGAATTCGACGTCGTTTGCCTCGTCCCGGCAGACGAGGTCCTTGGGGTCGGTGCGCTGGCGGTAGCCCGCCTCGCGCAGCATCTGGGCGGCCGGTTCGGCCAGGGTGCCCTTGTTGGGAATGGCGACACGCAGCATGACGGAGTGCTCCTTGGATCCGGTTGGTGATCAACAGGGGTGGGGGCACTCACAGATGTCGGTAGACGTCCTTGAGCTCGAGACCGCTGGCGAGCATCAGCACCTGGACCTGGTAGAGCAGCTGGGAGATCTCCTCGGCGGTGCGCTCCGGACCCTCGTGCTCGGCGGCCATCCACGACTCGGCCGCCTCCTCGACGACCTTCTTGCCGATGAAGTGCACGCCCTTGTCCAGCGCGGCGACGGTGCCCGAGCCCGGGGTGCCGGCGGCGGCCTTGGCCTGCAGCTCGGCGAACAACTCCTCGAACGTCTTCACGGGGAACGATTCTTCCAGCCACCCGGATGACCCCCCACGTCCGGGTCCGCCAAAATCCAGCAAGCGGACAATTCCCTACCAACATGGTGGGACAATTGTCGATCGACGCCCATGGAGCTCTACGCTGTCCGCCATGGCCAGCCGCTCACGTCTCCTCGCGCTCACCTTCGCCGGTGCCGTCGTCGTAGCCACCGCCGGATGCGCGCCACAGGACGAGAAACCCAGCCCCAATGTCACCGCCGCGCCGTCCTGCGCCAAGGACAGCCTGCCCACGCGTACGCCGGGCAAGCTGACCATCGCCACCGACCAGCCCGCGTACGAACCGTGGTTCGCCAAGGACAAGCCGGACAGCGGCGAGGGCTTCGAATCCGCTGTCGCGTACGCGGTGGCCGAGAAGCTCGGCTACGCCCGCGGCGACGTCACGTGGACCCGGGTCAAGTTCGACACCGCCATCGCGCCGGGGCCGAAGGACTTCGACTTCGACATCAACCAGTTCTCCATCACCGACGAGCGCAAGCAGGCGGTCGACTTCTCCGCGCCGTACTACCTGGTGCGGCAGACCGTCATCGCGTTGAAGTCCTCGAAGATCGCCGGCCGGAAGTCGCTGGCCGAACTGCGGGACGCTCGGCTCGGCGCGCAGGTCGGCACCACCAGCTACCAGGCGATCACCGACGTGATCAAGCCCACCGCCAAGCCGCAGGTCTACAACAGCAACGACGATGCCAAGAAGGCCCTTCAGAACGGGCAGTTGGACGGTCTCGTGGTGGATCTTCCGACCGCCTTCTACATCACCGGCGCGGAGATCACCGACGCGACGATCGTCGGGCAGGTGCCGCAGGTCGGTACGCCCGAGGCGTTCGGGTTGCTGCTGGACAAGAACTCCCCACTGACCTCCTGCGTGAGCGGGGCGGTCGGTCAGCTCGCCGCGGCGGGCACGCTGAAGGAGCTCGAACAGAAGTGGCTCGCGCAGGTGGCGGGGGCGGCCGAGCTGCGGTGACGCTTCTGGATCACGTGCCCTCGGAGGCGCAGCTGCGGCGGTCGGCGTACCGGCGTCGGCAGACCGTCTACAGCGTGCTCGTCGCGGCGTCCTCGACGGCGGCGCTCGGCACGCTGCTGGTGATCGCGGTGACCGGGGCGCCGGGCTGGGACCGGGTCCGGCGGTCGTTCCTGGATCCGGAGATCGCCCGCGACGCGCTGCCGACGGTGCTGAGCGGGCTCTGGCTCAACGTACGGCTGCTGGCCTGCTGTGCGGTCGGCGCGCTGCTGCTCGGGCTGGTGATCGCCGTGCTGCGGACGCTGCGCGGGCCGGTCTTCTTCCCGGTCCGCGCGCTGGCCGCCGGCTACACCTACACCTTCCGCGGCCTGCCGCTGATCATCGTGCTGTACCTGCTCACCCTCGGCGTGCCGGGGCTGCGGTTGCAGGGCATGCCGCCGGTGCTGGTGCTGGGTGGGATCGCGTTGGTCCTCACCTACGGTGGCTACCTCGCCGAGGTGTTCCGGGCCGGCATCGAGTCGGTGCACCCCAGCCAACTCGCCGCGGCCCGCTCGTTGGGCCTGACCTACCGGCAGACGATGCGGCACGTGGTCCTGCCGCAGGCCGTCCGCCGGGTGGCGCCACCCCTGCTCAACGACGTGGTGGCGTTACAGAAGGACGTCGGGCTGGTCTCGCTCGCCGGGCCCATCGACGCGGTCCGCGCCGCGCAGATCGCCACCGCCCAGACCTTCAACTACACGCCGTACGTCGTGGCGGGAGTCCTCTTCGTCCTGCTCGCGATCCCGCTGATCGCGGTCACCGACTGGGTGACGCTGCGCGCGGCCCGCCGACAGTCGGGAGGCTGACCCATGGCGTTGTTGCGCTGTCGGGGCCTGCGCAAGGAGTTCGGCGGGCACGCCGTGCTCGACCACCTCGACCTGACCGTCGCCGAGCATCAGGTGGTGGCGCTGATCGGCGCGTCCGGGTCGGGCAAGTCGACACTGCTGCGGTGCGTGAACCTGCTGGAGGAGCTGGACGACGGCACCATCGAGCTGGACGGGGAGGACATCTCCGATCCCCGGGTGGACCCCGATCGGGTCCGGCGGCGGATCGGCATGGTGTTCCAGGCGTACAACCTCTTTCCGCACCTGAGCGTGTTGGACAACATCACCCTCGCGCCGCGCCGCGTACACCGGCGGGGCCGGGCGGAGGCCGAGGCGCAGGCCCGGGAGCTGCTCGACCGGGTGGGGCTCGGCGCCAAGGCGGACGCCTACCCGGACCGGCTCTCCGGCGGGCAGCAGCAGCGGGTGGCGATCGTCCGGGCGCTGGCCAACTCACCTCGACTGATGCTGCTCGACGAGGTCACCTCCGCGCTCGACCCAGAGCTGGTCGGCGAGGTGCTGGCGATGATCCGCGACCTGAAGGCCGACGGCATGACCATGGTGCTGGCCACCCACGAGATGGGCTTCGCCCGGGAGGTCGCCGACGAGGTGTGCTTCCTCGACGCCGGGCGGGTCATCGAGAGCGGCCCGCCCGAGCAGGTGCTGGGCGAGCCGACCCAGCCTCGTACCCGGCAGTTCCTGCGCCGGATCATCGAGGCCGGCCGTCTCTGAGGGCCCGCCTTCAGAGACGGCCGAAGCGGCCGAGGCGTCAGCCGCCGAAGCCGACCCGCTGGGCGTTGCCCGCCGCCACCGTCCGCACGGCCAGCGCCGCGTCGAGCGCCGCCACTGTGGCGGCCCAGCCCTTGTCCTCCGCCGAGCCGGGCAGACCGGCGCGGTCGCGGGCCTGCTCGATGGTCTCCACGGTCAACACTCCGTGCGCCACCGGCTTGCCCTCGTCCAGCGCCACCCGGGTCAGCCCGTCGGTGACCGAACGGCACACGTAGTCGAAGTGGGCGGTGGACCCACGGACCACCACACCGAGGGCGACCACCACGTCGCAGCGGCGGGCGAGGGCCTGCGCGACCACCGGCAGCTCGACCGAGCCGGCGACCCGGGAGACCACGGAACGCGCGCCGCACGCCTCGGCGGCGGCCACCGCACGCTCCAGCATGTGATCGGTCAGCTCGCCGTGCCAGCGGGCGGCAACGACCCCGACGGTCAGCCCCGCGGCGTCGACCGCCTCGACTCCCGGCTCACCGAAACCCGCCATCGTCATGCTCCGATCTCGTCGTTGGCGACCGGACGCCCCAGCGGCGCCTCGGACACCTCGTCCAACTCGTCCAGCAGGTGACCCATCCGGTCCCGCTTGGTGCGCAGGTAGCGCATGTTCTCCGGGTGCGCGCCGACCGGCAGCCCCTCGCGGCCGGTGATGGTCAACCCGTACCCCTCCAGCCCGGCCCGCTTGGCCGGGTTGTTGGTCAGCAGCCGCATCGACCGCACGCCCAGGTCGTAGAGGATCTGCGCGCCGGTGCCGTAGTCGCGGGCGTCGGCCGGCAGGCCCAGGTCGAGGTTGGCGTCGACGGTGTCGCGGCCCAGGTCCTGCAACTGGTACGCCTGCAGCTTGTGCAGCAGGCCGATGCCGCGCCCCTCGTGCCCACGGACGTAGAGCACCACGCCCCGGCCTTCCTGCCCGACCCGAGCCAGTGCGGCGTCCAGCTGCGGCCCACAGTCGCAGCGCAGCGAGCCGAACACGTCCCCGGTCAGGCACTCGGAGTGCACCCGGACCAGCACGTCCTGGCCGTCACCGATGTCACCCAGGACCATCGCGACATGTTCGGCCGGGTCGTGCTCGGCGCGGTAGCCGAGCGCCCGGAACACCCCGTGCTTCGTCGGCATCCGGGCGTCGGCGACCAGCTCGACCTGCTTCTCGGTACGCCGCCGGTAGGCGATCAGGTCGGCGATGGTGACGAGCGTGAGGCCGTGCTCGGCGGAGAACTTCTCCAGGTCCGGCAGGCGCATCATGGTGCCGTCGTCGTTGACCAGCTCGCAGAGCACGCCGGCCGGACGCAGCCCGGCCAGCCGGGTCAGGTCGATCCCCGCCTCGGTGTGCCCCGGTCGGCGCAGCACCCCGCCCTCGCGAGCGCGCAGCGGCACCACGTGCCCGGGGCGGGCCAGGTCGGTCGGGTCGGTCGCCGCGCCGGCGAGCAGCCGGCTGGTGTGCGCGCGGTCGGCGGCCGAGATGCCGGTGCTGACCCCCTCGCGGGCGTCCACTGTCACCGTGTACGCGGTGCCCCGCCGGTCCTGGTTGGTGTGGTGCATCGGCGGCAGGTCGAGCCGGTCGGCTTCGCTCTCGGTCAGCGCCACGCAGACGTAGCCGGAGGTGTAGCGGACCATGAACGCCATCAACTCCGGCGTGGCCAGCTCGGCCGCGAAGATCAGGTCGCCCTCGTTCTCCCGGTCCGCGTCGTCGACCACGACGACCGGCCGGCCGGCCGCGATGTCCGCGATCGCCTGCTCGATATCCCCAAAGCTGGTCATGCGACAGCCTCCGTGTAGATGGGCGTACCGACGGTCGCCGGTCGGACGGCGCGGGAGGTGCGCCACCAGGCGGCGAAGCCCCAGACGCAGAGGGCGCCGTAGATCAGGTACATGACGGCCGACGGGTAGAACCCGCCGCGTAGCAGCAGCGGCACGCCGACCGCGTCCACAGCGATCCAGAGCAGCCAGAACTCCACCCAGCCGCGGGCCATGCCGTACGTGGCCAGCAGGCTGCCGGTGAGGATCCAGGCGTCGGGCAGCGGGCCCCAGGAGCCCAGGGCCTTGAGCAGCGGGTACGCCGCGGCGGTGCCGATCACGGCGGCCACCAGCAGCATCAGTCGCTCCCGTCCGGTGGCCCAGCGCGGCACGACCGCCGCCTGCCCGGCGTCGGCGCGACGGTTGCGCTGCCAGCGCCACCAGCCGTAGACGCTGACCGCGAAGAAGAACACCTGCCGGCCGGCCTGCCCGTACAGGTCGTGCTCCTGCGGGGTGGCGAACACTCCGCCGAGGAACACGGTGAGGAGCAGCGCGTTACCGATCATGCCGACCGGCCACGCCCAGACCAGCCGGCGCAACCCGAGCAGCGCCGAGACCAACCCGAAGGCGTTGCCGACGATCTCCCTGGCCAGCACCGGCGAGCCGGCGACGTGCACCTGCGCGTCCAGCAGCCAGCTGAGCGGGCCCATCAGGCCACCCCGCCCGGATTGGAGGCCAGCTTGCGAGCGTCGGCGTCGGTGAGCCGGTCGCCGAGCAGCCGCTCCACGTACTTGGCCAGCACGTCGACCTCCAGGTTGACCGGGTCGCCGACGCCCTTCGCGCCGAGCGTGGTCAGCTTGAGCGTGGTCGGGATCAGCCCGACGGCGAACTCGTCCGCGCCGACGGAGGCGACGGTCAACGAGACGCCGTCGATGGTGATCGAGCCCTTCTCCACCACGTACCGGGACAGGGCGGCGGGCAGTCGGAACCGGACGGTCTCCCACTGCTCGGCCGGCTCCCGGGAGATCAGTTCACCGACGCCGTCGACGTGGCCCTGCACCAGGTGCCCGCCGAGCCGGCTACCGAGCGCGGCGGCCCGCTCCAGGTTGACCGGGTCCCCGGGGCGCAGCGCGCCCAGCGCGGAGCGGCGCAGCGTCTCCCCCATCACGTCGGCCGTGAAGACACCGTCGGCCACCTCCACGACGGTCAGGCAGACACCGTTGACGGCGATCGAGTCGCCGTGCCGGGCGTCGGACGTGACCAGTGGGCCGCGTACGCCCAGCAGCGCCGAATCGCCTGCCGTCGGCGCGACCCGGACGATCTCGCCCAATTCCTCGATGATGCCGGTGAACATCTCAGCCCTCCCTTTTCCGGGGCAAAGCGGTGATCCGGAGATCCGGACCGATCTGCGTAACGTCGACAAACTCCAGATCGATGGCCTCGGCGATGGTGGTCACTCCCGCGTCGACCAGAGCGGTCGGGCCGGCGCCGAGCAACCGCGGCGCGACGTACCCGACGATCTTGTCGACCAGGCCGGCCTCCAGGAACGCGCCGGCCAGCCGGGGGCCGCCCTCCAGGAGCACCGCGCGGACCCCCCGCTGGTGCAGCGCCGCGAGCAGCGCCGACAGGTCGACCCGGCCGTCCGGGTCGGCGCCGACCTCGTCGGCGGTCGCGATCCACGTCCGTGCGGCGCCGTCGCGGACCCGGGCGTCAGCCGGGGTACGCCCCGAGCTGTCCACCACCACCCGCAGCGGCTGCCGGATGGCCAGGCTGCCGTCGCGCAGGTTGCGGGCTGTCAACCGGGGGTCGTCGGCGAGCACGGTGCCCACCCCGGCGATGACCGCGTCGACAGTGCCGCGCAGCGCGTGCACGTCGATCCGGGCCGCCTCCGAGGTGATCCACATACTGGTGCCGTCGGCCGCGGCGGAGCGCCCGTCGAGAGTGGCGGCGTACTTCCAGATCACGTACGGCCAGCCCCGGCGCATCGAGGTCAACCACGCGACGTTGCCGGCCTCGGCCTCCTCACCGCGTACCCCCAGATCGACCCGGACCCCGGCGGCGCGCAAGGTGGCGGCACCCCCGGAAGCGACCGGGTTCGGGTCGGGGACGGCGATGACCACCCGACCCACCCCGGCCTGGACGAGCGCGGAACTACAGGGGCCGGTGCGGCCGGTGTGATCGCAGGGTTCCAGAGTGACGACAGCAGTGCCGCCCTTGGCCCGCAGCCCGGCCTGCGCCAGGGCGACGATCTCGGCGTGCGGCCCCCCGGCGTACGCGTGGAAGCCCTCGCCCACGACCTCGCCGCCCTCGTCGAGGAGCACGCACCCGACCACCGGGTTGGGGCTGGTGGTGCCGAGCCCGCGCGCTGCCAACTCGATCGCACGCCGCATCGCCTCATCAACGGAGACGCTGGCCATTGCGCTGCCCCTGCCCTCTCACTCGCCGGTCCGCGCGCGGGCGGTCAGGGAGGCGGTGGCCATGGGGCCACGGGCAGGCGGTGGCGGATTCCGGGAACGGCACAGCCGCCCCGGGGGGTCGGCACGGCACGCTGAAGCCAGCGGCCGGCTCGGACCCGTCCGTCCCGCGCGCTGTCTCCCATCCGGACTGTCTGGGCGCGGACGAACCGCCCCCAACCGTCGGCCCCGGATTTTCACCAGGTCCACCGGACGGCAGAGCCGTCCGGGTCGCGGGCTGACCACGGTTGGACCGTGGATCACCGCCGGTTCGGAATTTCACCGAGTCCCGCCAGCGCGTGGTGGGTACACGGGAAGTCTTACACGCCGATCCGGCTCCGCCGCCACCTAGGCGAGCTACTTCACAGCGGTATCACGCTCAGGTGACGCCGCGACGCCGGTCCACCGCCACGTACGAGCCCGGTTGGCTCTTGGCCACCGTCTTCATCTCCGAGGCCACCGCGATCGCTTCGAGCGGGTCGGTGAAGCGCTTGCCGGCGTCGGAGAGGGACACCCCGATGGACAGCGTGACCAGGGCCGCCCGCCGGATGTTGCCGCGTCGATCCTTCAACTCGACGAAGCCGCGCTCCCGGTCGGTCGGGTCGTAGAGCGTGTCGGCGGCGGTCTCGAAGTCGACGACCGCCCGGGACGTCAGTGGGCGCACCTGGTCCGGGGCGCAGACGATGACGAAGTCGTCACCGCCGACGTGACCGAGGAAGGCCGGAGGCAGCCCGACGCCCACCACCGCCCGGTGCAGGCTGCGGGCGAGCGCGGAGATGAAGTCGTCGCCGCGCACGAAGCCGTACCGGTCGTTGACGCTCTTGAACCGGTCGATGTCGACGTAGCCGACGGCGTAGTCCACGCCGTTTCGGACCCGATCGCTGATCTCCCGACGGATCCGGCTGTTGCCGGGCAGCCCGGTCAGCGGGGAGACCTCCCGGAACTCCTTGTTGCGGCGCAGCGTGGACGAGACCCGGGCCACCAGCTCGGCGGTGTCGAACGGCTTGACCAGGTAGTCGTCCGCGCCGGCGCTGAGCCCGTGCACCTTGTCGACGGTCATCCCCTTGGCCGTCAGCATGATCACCGGAAGGGCGGACGTCATCGGGTCGGCGCGCAACCGGCGGGTCAGCTCCAGCCCGTCGATCCGGGGCATCATGAGGTCGACCACCGCCAGGTCCGGCCGCTGGCGCTCGATGATCTCCAGGGCCTCCTGGCCGTCGCTGGCGTGGATCACCTCGAAGCCGTGCAGCCGCAGGTTGAACTCGACGAACCGGGCGATGTCCTCGTCGTCGTCCACGACGAGAATGATGTCCTTGCGGTCGGCCTCGGGCTCCACCTCAGGCCCCGGGCGCCGCGCGTTCCGCCAGTGCCCGCAGGTGCCGTACCGCCTCCGCCGGGTCGGCGGCCCCGTACACGGCGGTGCCGGCCACGAACGCGTCGGCGCCCGCCGCGGCCGCCTGCTCGATGGTGTCGGCGGCGATCCCGCCGTCCACCTCGATGCGCAGCTCCAGGTGCCCGGCCGACACGTGCTGCCGGGCCGTCCGCACCTTCTCGAGCAGCTGCGGAATGAACCGCTGCCCACCGAAGCCCGCCTTGATCGTCATGATCAGCAGGGTGTCGAAGCTGGGCAGCAGGTCCAGGTAGGGCTCGATCGGGGTGTCCCGGTCGATGGCCAGGCCCGCCTTCGCACCGGCCGAACGCAGGTCCTTGGCGAGCGCCACCGGGTCGTCGGACGCCTCCGCGTGGAAGGTGACGTTGTACGCCCCGGCGTCGGCGTACCCGGGGGCCCACCGGCGCGGGTCCTCGATCATCAGGTGCACGTCGAAGGGCATCGCCGTGACAGCCCGCAGGCTCTGCACCACGGGCAGCCCAATGGTCAGGTTCGGCACGAAGTGGTTGTCCATCACGTCGACGTGCAACCAGTCCGCGGCGTCCTCGATGGCGCGGACTTCTTCGGCGAGGCGGGCGAAATCGGCGGCCAGGATGCTCGGCGCGACGATCGGCGGCGGTACGGTCACGGGGCCAGTGTACGAACGTGGCGACCCGCCACCCGCATCGCGGCACCATCGGGGACGCGCTGTGATCCAGCAGTGACCACTGGTGCAGAATTGGACGCTCCGGACCCCCGAATCCGGACGAACAGACATCAGCCACTGGCCGATCGACGGAAACGCGACGACACTCCAACCGGGACGGTGCCGTAGGCTGCACGCCCGCCGGGGTCTCGCCGCGGGGCGCGGCGACCGGCCGCCAGCTCCCGGGAGGGCGGACGATGCGACGGTGGCTTCCAGCGCTGGTGCTGGCCAGCGTCACGACGATGCTGCTGGCCGGCTGCACGCCGGCGCGGGGCGCGGACGGTGATCTCACCGACGACTGGCCGACGCTGCGGGTTCCGAAGCCGTTCGCCCCCGCCACCGACACCTGCCTGCCACGGATCGCCACAGTCGTGCAGGCCAGCACGTACGAGACGGTGGACTGCGCGCGCAACCACCTGGCCGAGACCATCCACGTCGGCACCTTCGTCGGGCCCGACGCGCTGACCGAGGCCCGACCGGAACCCGGATCGTCGGCGCTGAGCACGGCTCGCGCCGAATGCGACCAGCGGGCCCGGGAGGTGCTCGGCGGCGACTGGCACACCGCCCGACTCGCGTTGTCCCTCGCCTTGCCGTCCGCGCCCGCCTGGGCCGGCGGCGCCCGCTGGTTCCGCTGCGACCTCAGCGAGACCGGCAGCATCGACAACACCCGCCCGGTGAACCGCACCGGCAGCCTGCGCGGCGCGTTGATCGGCGACACGCCACTGACGCACCGCTGCTTCGACCCCAAACTGATCGGCGACAACCTCAACTACATGGCGCCGGTGCTCTGCACCGAGCCGCACCGCGCCGAGTTCGTGGGCGTCTACGAGGAGCGGGACATGAGCTGGGCGGAGTTCACCAAGTCCGCCGAGCAGGCGCACCAGCGCTGCATGGCCCTGATCGCCGAGTACGCGGCGGTACCCAACAACAGCGAGCTGCCGTACCGGGCCGGGTCCATCTACTACCCACCGTCACAGCGGGAGTGGGAGGAGGGCGACCGTGGGGTGCGCTGTTTCCTGTGGAGCGACGACCGCAAACTCACCCGCTCGATGCGCGGCGCCGGTCCCGAGGGACTGCCCGCGATCTGAGCGTCGTTGCCGTATGCTGCTGCGCCGTGGCGCCATCGACCGGCTGGGTCCGGTCGGGGGCCAGCAGCGGCGGGAGGTCGGAATGCGACGGTGGCTGGCGGCGTTCGCCGGGGGTGGGGCGCTGGCCCTGGCACTGGCCGGGTGCGGCGCACCCGCCGGAATCGACACTGACCTCATCGACGACTGGCCGGCGCCCGTCGCGGCGCAGCAGTTCGTCCCCGCTGCCGACGTCTGCCACCAGAGTTCCCAGCAGGTCGGCTTCCTGACCGGTTACAACCCGACGGCGTGCACCGAGGCGCACCGGGTGGAGACCATGCACGTCGGCACCCTCACCGGCCCGGGCGCCGACGGCGGCACTCCCCCGCAGCCCGGCTCGGCCGGCATGCGGGCCGCGCAGACGGGGTGCGACACGGCGGTCAACAAGGCGGTGGGGGCCGACTGGCGTTCCGGGCGGCTCGGCCTGACCGTCGTGCTGCCGTCACCGCAGGCCTGGTCGGGTGGGGCCCGCTGGTACCGCTGCGACGTCACCGAGATCGCCAGCATCGACGACACCGCGGTCGACCTGCGCACCGGCAGCCTCCGGGGCGCGCTGTCCGGAGCGGCCCCGCTGGCGTACCGCTGCTTCAACCCGAAGCTGGTCAAGGACGACATCGACGAGATGGTCCCGGTCTCCTGCACCGCCAAGCACCACGCCGAGTTCGTCGGCGTCTGGCAGGCGCCGGACACCAGCTACGCCGAGTTCACCCGCAGCACCAAGCGGACCCACCGGGCCTGTCAGACGATGATCGCCAAGTACGCCAAGGTTCCGGACAACTCCCAGCTCGACTTCCGCGCCGGCACGATCTACTACCAGCCGTACGAGGAGGAGTGGCGCAACGGGAACCGGGGCGTGCAGTGCTTCCTCTGGATCTCCGACCGGAACCTGACCCGCTCGATGAAGAACGCCGGCACCAAGGGCCTCCCGGTCACCTGAGCGCGCACCGCGTCCGGCCGGTCGGGTGACCGGCCGGACGCGTGGGTCGGATCAGCCTCGGCGCAGGACGGCGAGGAACATCGCGTCGGTGCCGTGGCGGTGTGGCCAGAGCTGCACGGTCGGCCCGTCACCGAGACCGGGCATGCCGGCCGGCAGCAGCGGGCGGGCGTCCACGAAGTCCACCGCAACCCCGCTGCGGCGGGCCGCCTCGGTCACCGTCACGTGCGTCTCGACGGTGTGCGGCGAACAGGTGACATAGGCGACCAGGCCACCCGGGCGGACCGCCCGCAGTGCCGCGCCGAGCAGTTCCCGTTGCAGCCGGGTCAGCGGCGGCAGGTCGGACGGTTGGCGACGCCAGCGCGACTCCGGCCGACGACGCAGCGACCCCAGCCCGGTGCACGGTGCGTCGACCAGCACCCGGTCGAAGTGCTGCTCCGGCAGTTTCGGGTCGCCGCCGACCTCACGGCCGTCCATGGTCAGCACGGCCACCGGCAGGTCCCGGGTCGCCAGGGAGACCAGCCGGGCGCGGTGCTCGGCCACCTCCACCGCGGTCACCCGGGCACCGCGCTGCGCGGCCAGCGCGCCGAGCAACCCGGCCTTGCCACCCGGGCCGGCGCACAGGTCCAGCCAACGTCCGTCCGGGCCGTCCAGCGGCGCGTCGGCGAGCGCGGTGGCCACCAGTTGGGAGCCCTCGTCCTGGACGTGGGCCCGGCCGTCGACCACCGCCGGGATGTCGCCCGGCGATCCGCCGGGAAGATAGACGGCGTACGGCGAGAAGGCACCGGGGGCACCGCCGACCTGGTCGGCGAGCTCGACCGGGTCGATCAGGCCGGGCCGGGCGCACAGGTGCACCGGCGGGCGCTCATTATCCTCGATCAGGAGGCGCTCCGTCTCACCCAGATCGCCGCCGAGCGCCTCGGAGAAGGCCCGCACGATCCACTGCGGGTGGCTGTACGCCAACGCGAGGTGCCCGACCGGGTCGGTCTCCATCGGTGGAGCGAGCTTCGCCACCCAGGCGTCCGCGTCACGGCTGGACACCTCGCGCAGTACCGCGTTGGCGAAACCGGTAGCCCCCGGTGCGACCGAACGGACCAGGTCCACCGTCGACGAGACCGCGGCGTGCGCCGGCACCCGGGTGTGCAGCAGTTGGTACGCCCCGAGCCGCAGCGCGTCGCGTACCGGCGGGTCGATCCGGGCCACGTCCCGGCCGGCCGCGTCGGTCAGGATCGCATCCAACGTGCCCAGGTGGCGCAGGGTGCCGTAGGTCAGCTCGGTGGCGAAGGCCGCGTCCCGACCGAACAGCCCCTCCTCCCGCAGGATGATGGGCAGCACCAGGTTGGCGAACGCGTCGTCCCGGTGCACCGCCGCCACCGCCTCGTACGCGGCGCGGCGCGGTCGGTCCAGCGGTGGTCGGACCGGGCGGCGATCCCCGCCACGGCCGGTCGACGGGCCGGAGCGCGTCGGTCGGGTTCCCTCCGGTGCCGTCACGCGAAGTCCTCTCCTGTGCCGACCCGGACGCCGCGCGCCCAGTCGGTCGCGTCCATCGCCCGCTTGCCCGCGGCGCGGACCTCACCGAGGCGTACCGGCACCGTCGCCGTGCCGGCCAGCACCCGGGACTTCTCCACCAGCAACTCCCCCGGCTTCAGCTCGGGGCCGTCGGGCACCGGGACGACCGGGCCGAGCTTCACCCGCTCGTCGCGGAACGTGGTCCAGCCGCCCGGCGCGGGCGTGCAGGCCCGGATTCGCCGGTCCACGGCGAAGGCCGGGTCGCCCCAGCGCACCCGCGCGTCGTCCACTGTCAGCTTCGGCGCCAGCGACACCCCGTCGGCCGGCTGCGGCTCGGCGCGGGCAGTGCCGTCGGCGATCGCGTCGAGCACCGCCACCAGCAGCCCGGCGCCGGAATCAGCGAGCCGCCCCAGCAGGTCGCCGGAGGTGTCGGTGGCGCGGATCTCGTCGGTCAGCGTGCCGTAGACCGGGCCGGTGTCCAGACCCTCCTCCAGCTGGAAGACGCTGGCCCCGGTCAGCTCGTCGCCGTGCAGCACGGCGTGCTGCACGGGCGCGGCGCCACGCCACGCGGGCAGCAGGGAGAAGTGCAGGTTGATCCAGCCGTGCCGGGGGATCTCCAGGGCCGCCGGCGGCACCAGCGCGCCGTAAGCGACCACCGGCACGCAGGCCGGCTCCAGCTCGCGCAGCCGGTCGAGGAACTCCGGGTCGCGGGGTCGGGCCGGCGTGAGCACCTCGACGCCGTGCTCGTCGGCCCACGCGCCGACCGGCGAGCGGGACAGGCCCCGCCCACGCCCGGCGGGCGCGTCGGGCCGGGTGACCACGGCCACCAGCTCGTGGCGGGAGGCGGCGACGGCGGCCAGGGCGGGAACGGCGACGGCCGGCGTACCGGCGAAGATCACGCGCATCCGGGTCAGCGCCCCAGACCGAAGGGGTCGCTGATGTGCGGGCTGAGCTTGACCGTGGGCGGGGCCGCGGCGTCGTACCACTCGGCCTGGCGGATCGCCTTCATGGCATCCTTGCGCCCCTCCGGGTCCAGTCGGTCCAGGAAGAGCACCCCGTCGAGGTGGTCGGTCTCGTGCTGCACGCAGCGCGCCATCAGGCCGGTGCCGACGATCTGCATCGGGTCGCCGAACGAGCTGAAGCCCTTGGCGACGACGTTCTGCCGACGCTTGGTGTCGAAGTAGAGCCCGGGGATCGACAGGCAGCCCTCCGGGCCGTCCTGCTCCTCCTCGTCGGGGAACTCCAGCACCGGGTTGATCAGGTGCCCGAGGACATCGTCGACGTCGAAGGTGAACACCCGCAGGCTCACACCGAGCTGTGGCGCGGCCAGGCCGGCGCCGTTCTGCTCACGCATCGTGTCGGTGAGGTCGGCGACGAGCCGACGTAGCTCGGCGTCGAAGTCGACCACCGGATCGGCCGGCGTGCGCAGCACCGGATCCCCAAACAGACGGATGGGCTGGACGGTCACGCGGGACGGCTCCTTCTTCGGACGGACGAGCGGTGCCGTACCAGTCTACGGAGTGCCCGGCCGGGCGCCGGGCGGCGCACCTCGCTCAACCACCGCCGGTGTGCCCAGCGTCACCGGGACGCTCTCGTAGCCTCGCAGAGTGAGCCGGGTGCGGTGCCGGGGAACCTCGGCCAGGGCCAGCTCGGGCAGGCGGCGCAGCAGCATCGGGAAGGCCAACTGCGCCTCCAGCCGGGCCAGGCCCGCGCCGAGACAGTAGTGCGGGCCGGCGCCGAAGGACAGCGGGTGCGCCTGCGCACGGGTCGGGTCGAAGCGCTGCGCGTCGGAAAACCGGCGCGGGTCGCGGTTGGCGGCACCCAGCAGCAACAGGGTCGTACTGCCGGACGGCAGGTCGAGCCCGCCGCAGCGCACCGGCGCGGTGCTGGTCCGGGTGGTCAGCTGCACCGGGGAGTCGTAGCGCAGCAGCTCCTCCACGTACGCCGGGGCAAGGTCCGGATCGGCGCGCAGCGCGGCAGCGGCCTCGGGGTGACCCAGCAGCACGACAAGACCGTTGCCGAGCAGGTTGGTGGTGGTCTCGAAGCCGGCGACCAACAGCACCACCAGGTTGGCCAGCAACTCGGGACCGGTGAGCCGGTCGCCACCAGCGTCGTGCACCTGGACCAGCGCGGTGGTCAGGTCGTCGGCTGGCGCACGACGCCGCGCGACGACCAACTCGACGAAGTAGTCGCGCAGCTCGGTGGCGCCGGCGTCGGCGACGGCCAGCTCCTCGGGGGTGATCTCCGGCTCCAGCACCCCGGTCAGGTCACCGGCCCAGCGGCGGAACAGCGGCCGATCCGCCGCCGGCACGCCGAGCAGCGCGCAGATCACGCCCACTGGCAGGGGGTACGCGAAGTCGGCCAGCACGTCGACCGGGGCGTGGCTCTCGGCCTTTGCCACCATCGAGTCGAGCAGTTCCTCGGCCTGGACACGCACCACGTCGCGCATCCCGGCGACCCGGCGCGGGCTGAACGCGCCGGAGGCGAGCCGACGCATCCGACTGTGGTCGGGCGGGTTGGTCCGCAGCATCGACCGGGCGATCGACGACACCGCGGGGCTCTCCCGCCAGTTCGGCCACATCTGGTCACGCAGCGCGTCGTCCAGCACCCCGAGGCGGGGATCGCGGAGCAGCTCGTCGACCTCCGGATAGCCGGTCACCACGTAGAGGCCCGGCATGGCCTGCACCACCGGCCCGTGCGCGCGCAGCCGCTCGTAGGTCGGGTACGGATCGACGCGCCCCTGCGGCGACATGAGCAGTGTGAGCGCCTCGGCAGCGTCCATGGTCGGCCTCCCCGTCGATGCGTCGGAGACCCCATCATCCCGGTGGTGGCCGCTCCCGGCAGTCCCCGTCGTGGCGGCGCGGGCACGGCTGGGCTCGGCGCGGGGCCACGATGTGCTCGATCCGCCGGGCGGCGCACCTCGCTCAACCACCGCCGGTGTGCCCAGCGTCACCGGCGGGCTCCCCGGCCAACAGCTCCCGCACCCGCTCGGCGTCCGGGTGGCCGAGATCGTCGAGGATGACCAGGGCCCGCCGCCAGGTACGCGCGGCGCCGGCCGCGTCCCCCACCGCCTGCCGGCTCTCGCCGAGCCGGGACAGGGTGTCCGCCTCGTCGTAGCGGTCGCTGACCCGCCGGTACAGCCCGAGGGCCCGCTGGAAACAGCGGATCGCCGCCGGGTGGTCGGCCAGTCGGGCGTGGATGAAGCCGAGGCTGTCCCAGGTGTTCGCCTCGCCGTGCCGGTCGCCTGTCGTCCGCAGCAGCGCCAACGCCTCCCGGCAGTGCCCGAGCGCCGGCTCGTACCGGCCGAGCTGGGCGTACGCCCACCCCACCGCGTTACGGGCGCTGGCCTCCCCGGCGACGTGCCGGGCGGCCCGGTACAGCGCCAGGGCCCGCTCGCTCTGCTCCAGGGACTCGGCGTGCCGGCCGAGCCCGTCGAGCATCGCGCCGAACGCCCGGTGGGTGCGCGCCTGCCCGGTGGGGTCATTCAGCTCCGCGAAGATCACCAGGGCTTGCCGGTAGTTCCTCGCCGCCTCGTTCACCCGGCCCAGCCGGGACAGCACCCGGGCGAGGTCACGGTGGGCGTTCGCCTGCCCGGGTCGGTCGCCGACCCGCTGCGCCCCGGCCAGGGCGTTGCGCTGCGCCACGGCCAGGTCCGGCCACCGCCCCCGGCGTTGCAGGAAGTCCACCAGTGTCCAGGCCAGCTGCCACGCGTGACCGTCGAACCCGGCCCGCCTCGCGTGGGCGACCGCCGCGAGCAGCACCGGATACTCGACGCTGAACCAGGCGAGCGCCTGACCGAGGTCGGTGATCTCCTCGGGCAGCACACCCGGCGCGGCGGCGGTGAGGGTGACCGGGTCCCGTCCCGGTTGCAACAGCAGTGCCGCCGCGTGGGCGGTGTGCAGGTAGTGGTCCAGCCCGCGCCGGATCGCGGCCCGCCGAGCCTGCTCCGGTTCGAGACGTTCGACCTGCTCGGCCGCGTACGCCCGGAGCAGGTCGTGCGCGCCGAACCGACCGGGGGCGTGCTCGGTGACGAGGTGCGCGTGGGCCAGTTCGGCCAGCAGTCGGGGCACCTGGGCCCGGGGCAGCCCGGCCAGACTGGCCGCCGCGGCGACCCCGATGTCCGGTCCGGGGTGGCAGCCGAAGAGCCGGAACAGGCGGGCCGCCGCCGAGGTCAGGCTCCGGTACGACCATGAGAAGACGGCCTGCACGTCGGTGCCGGCGTCCCCTCCGTCGAACGAGTCGAGTGGTCGCGGCGCCGCCCGCAGTTCGGCCGCGAGGGCGGCCAGCGGGAACGTCGGCTTCTCCGCACCTCTCGCGGCGAGCACGGCCAGCGCCAGCGGCAGCCGCGCACACCGCTCGATGATCTCGTCCACCGCCTGCGGCTCGGCCGCCAACCGGTCCGTGCCGAGCCGCCGGGCCAACAGTTGCCATGCTTCGGCGGTGCTGAGCAGGTCGACGCCGATCGGCCGGGCGCCCTCGGCGGCGATCAGGCCAGCGAGCCGGTTGCGGCTTGTTACCAGGACCAGGCAGTTCGGGCTGCCGACCAGCAGGGGTCGGATCTGGTCGGCGTCGCGGGCGTTGTCCAGCAGCACCAGCATCCGGCGGCCGGCGAGCAGGCTGCGGTAGAGGCCCACCTGCGCGGGCAGGTGGGTGGGGATGCGTTCGGGTGGTACCTCGAGGGCCTCCAGGAAACCTCGGACCGCCTCGACGGCCGTCACCACCGTTCCGGTGGCGTCGAACCCGCGCAGGTCGACGTAGAGCTGGCCGTCCGGGAAGCGGTGGGCGACCCGGTGCGCGAAGTTGACAGCGAGGGTCGTCTTGCCGACCCCGGCCGTACCGGACAACGTCATGACGGTGACCGACGCCACGCCGTCGTTCTCGGGCGCCACGGCGCGAGCGCATTCGGCATCGAGCTGGGCGAGTTGGGTCGCACGCCCGACGAACCCGGGCAGCGCCGGGGGCAGCTGGCGGGGTATCGGGAACCGGGGGGACGTGGTGCCGGCGCGTGGGCCGCCGACCCCGGCCCGCGCGACCGCCCGCCCGGTGGTGGCGTGCCCCCGGTTCGGGCGTCGGCGTCGCTCCTCGACCCGGTCCCGCGCGGTGGCCAGCACCCCCTGTTCGGCAGGGCTGGCCCCGAGCAGTCGGATGAGAGCGTCGAACCGCTCCGGCGGCGGCAGGATGTTGCCGGCGAAGTACTCCCCGATGATCCCGCGCGACCAGCCGGTCTTCGCGGCCAACTGCCGGTACGTCAGCAGGGTCTCGCCCTGCTGTCGGGCTTCGCGGCGGCGCAGCTGGCGCAGCAACCCGGCCAACTCGGGCAGTGTCTGCGCCTCAGTGCCGACGCGGACCAGCTCGGCTGACCCGTGTGACGTCTGATGAGTTCCGGACGGTACCCACTGCTCAGACATGCGACCCCCACCCCGGTCATCCGGCCCCCCGGACGCGCACGGGCAGGGTAATTCCGGCCCCACGCCGGTCGATAGACGGCCGCCAATGTTTGACAGTTCCACTGCGGACCGTTCCCCGTCCAGCGGTGTCCAGCGGTGTCCAGTCCCGTCCAGGATCCGCCCCCTGGCGTCAACGCCCCTGCCACCGTCCTGGTGCGGGCACGGCCCGCTCCACGACCCCTGGGGGAAGAGGTACCCGATGATCCGTCCACACCCGACCACCCGGCGCCCGGTCGCGATGCTGCGTCGCGTCGCCGTCACCGCGATCAGTCTCGCGCTGCTCGCCGCAGGCCTGACCGCCACACCGGCCACCGCCGCACCCGGGGGCAAGGCCCCCACCACCGGATCGTTCGTCGACAGCACGCCGGTGCCCGGCGGCTTCGCCTCCTGGTCGGAACTGCTCCGGTTGCAGCAGCGCATGAACAACGCCGCCGCCCAGATCACGAACGCGGCGCAGCGCAGCGCCAACTCCGGCTTCGCCGGCATCGTCGCCGACCCCACCACCCGCCACCTCCAGGTCTACTGGAAGGGTGAGCCGCCCGCCAACCTGGTGGCCACCGCCCGGGCCACCGTCGCCACCCAGGTGCTGCCCGCCGCGTACTCGCAGCGGGAACTCATGGTCGCGGCCGACCGGCTACGGGCCGCCGCCGGCAACAAGATCACCACGGTCGGGCCGCGCGCCGACGGCGCCGGCCTGCTCGTCGGCACGCAGGACGGGCTGCTCGGTGCCACCGCGCTGGCCGGTGTGCCGGTGACCGTGCAGACCAGGGTCGCCGCCGCGCCGGCGACCCGATGGGACGACACGGCGCCGTGGTGGGGCGGTGCCGCCTGGCGCAACGCCACCACCGGCGGCGGCTGCTCGACCGGCTTCGGGGTCTTCCAGGGCGGGTCCGCGCGGATCCTCTCCGCCGCGCACTGCGGCAACATCAACAACGCCGCGACCGACCCGACCGGGCAGTCGATGGGCATCGTCGGCACCCGCAACGCCGGCACCGACACCCTGCTGCTCTCCGGCGCCTCGGGCGGCCGGGTCTTCAACAACAGCACCGACGCGAACGGCAACGTGGTCAGTGAGTTCAGCAACCAGGTGATCGGCGCGTCGGCCAGCCAGGTCGGCAACTGGGTGTGCACCTCCGGCGCGTACTCCGGCACCCGCTGCTCGATCCAGGTGAAGGCCCGCAACCTCTGCATCAACGTGCGCGACTTCGGCCAGGTCTGCGGCCAGGTCCAGGCGGAGAACACCCTCCACACCAACGCCGTCGGCCAGGGTGACAGCGGCGGCCCGGTGGAGATCGTGAACGCGGCGAACACCCTCCAGGTCTGGGCCACCGGCACCAACACCGCCATCGACGACACCAACACGTCGACGGCCTGTACCGGCTACCGCCCCACCGGCCGGGTCTGCGCCTGGCGGTTCTACTACGAGGACATCTTCTCCGGCATGGCCGGCGTCGGCGCCTCGGGCGTCGTCCTCGGCTGAGCCGTACCAGCGATCCGCCGTACGACTCGGTGGCCGGGCCGGCGCGCGTACCCCGCGCGTCGGCTCGGCCTCGCTCAGACGCTGGCGCCCGGGTCCCCCGCGAGCACCGCGTCGCCGCGGAGCAGCGCGGGCTCGGGCAGCGGCAGCTGGATCTTGTGAGCCGCCTCCCAGTCGTAGATCAGGCCGGGGCGCACCTGGTTGGCGAAGTATTCGATCGCGGTCATCCCACCCACGACCGGCTCGTCGACCTCGGCGACCAACTGGGCGGGGACCAGGGAGAAGCCGTTCTGCAGGGCGGCGCTGAGGCGGCGGTGGCCGTCGACGACGAAGAAGTACTCGCCGGTGAACCCGATCTTCAGCGGTTCGAGGGCCTCGTCGCCGGCCTCGGCCACCCCACCGACGAAGTCGGTGTCCCACAGACCGCGCAGGGTGGCGATGTCCTCGGTCGGGTAGACCCGGGCCGGGTCCAGCAGCAGCAGCGGCGGCGCGTCGCGCAGCACCTCGGCGCCGAGCGTGCCCTCGTACGCGGCCACGATGTGCTCGATCACCTCGGCGGCGGACGCCCGGGTGGTGTCACAGATCAGGTCATAGTTGCGCAGCCGGGCCTTGTCCACCCCGTAACGGATGATGAACCGGCTGCGCTCGCTCACGCTGCGCTCCCGCAGCTTGGCCTTGGCCTCCTCCAGGGAGGCGTAGCTCTCCGCCGGCCCGGAGGGGCGGGCGAGCACCCGACGGGCCGCCTCGCCCGGCTCGGTGATCATATGCACCTTGAGCGCGTCGGTGAAGAAGTGCCAGGCCAGCCGGGAGTCCATGACGAGGCGCTCACCGGAGGCGGCGATGTCCCGTTGGAGCTGGTCGACGTAGCCGTCGACGGCCTGGTCGAGCTCGGCGTGCAGGTTGAGCTGCAGCGCGGTCATCTGCCGCTGCTGCGCCATCTCCCGGTAGAGGTCCCCCACGCTGACCCGGCGCATGCCGAGCCGCTTGGCGATCTCGACCGACACGGTGCTCTTGCCGCTGCCGAGGTCGCCGTTGAAGACGATCGATTGTCCAACGGTCACGACTGGTCCACCCCTGATCACCGGCTCATTGACATCATCGACCTCGCGCCCGACCGACGCGTTCCCGCCATCGTCGCGCCATCCCGCGACGGCTCCAGCTCGGCGCGGCTGACGCCCCCTCGCGACCTGGAGCCCGTCGTACGCCTTGGCATGACGGGCGATGCTACCACTCGGGCGCCACCGCTTTGCCGGACGCGGTGTGCGAGGCGCCCCGGCCCCGGGCGAGGTCCGCGACCCTCCGCACCGGCCGAAACGCCTCAGAACAGGCTCAGCGGATCGACCTGGAGACGAACCGGATCGGCGGCCTTGCGAGCGGCCCGGACGCCGGCGGCCGAGTGCAACGCCTCGGCGAGCGCGGCGGCCCGGGCCCGGGGCACCCGGACCAACATCCGCTCCCGGCCCTCCTCGGCCGGCACCGGCCCGAGCACCTCGGCGTCGTCCGGCAGCCGGGCCGCGGCCAGCAGGTCCGCCACCGCCTCGGCCGCTCCGGTGACGCTCGCCATCCGCACGGCCGGCGGGAAGCCCAGCTCACGGCGTTCGGCCAGCTCCCGGCCGGCGAACCAGCCGGCGTCCCAGCGCAGCAGCGCCTGCACGGGGGCGAGCGCGCCGTCGGCGACCACCACCACCCGACCGGCCGGCGCCGGGCGGGCCAGCGCCGCCGCCGCCAGCCAGCGGCGCAGCGCCTCCTCGCCGGCGCGCAGGTCGGCCCGGGTCAGCAGGGCCCACGAGTCGAGCAGCAGCACCGCGCCGTAGCCGCCCTCGGCGACCGGCTCGGCGCCCGGGGTGGCCACCACCAGGGCCGCGCCGCCGGGCACGTCGGTCAGCACCTCCTCGCGCCCCGAGGTACGCACCGGCACGTCGGGGAACGCCCGGCCCAGCTCCTCGGCGGTCCGCCGTGCGCCGGTCACCGCGGCCCGCAGCCGCCGCCCACCGCACTCCGGGCAGGCGTACGCGGCAGCCACCCGGGCGCACCACCGGCAGGCCGGGGTGCCACCGGCCGAGGGCAGCGCGAGCGGGCCGGCGCAGTGCGCGCAGCGGGCCGGGGTGCGGCACTCGGCGCAGGAGATCGACGGGAGGTAGCCGCGGCGGGGCACCTGCACCAGCACCGGCAGGTCCTGGCGGAGCGCGTCGCGGGCAGCCGTCCAGGCCAGGCTGGGCAGCCGGGCGGTGGCGGCCCCGGGATCGCGGGCCAGCTGCGGGTCGTCCCCGGTCGGCGCGATGGCCGGGATCCGCGCCCGCACGGTGGCCCGGTCGGCGACCACCTCCGGAGCCCAGCCGGTCTCCACCAGCAGCTGCGCCTCGGCCGTCCGGGCGTACCCGCCGACCAGCGCGCCGGCCTCGGCGAGGTGGGCCCGGGTGAGCAGCACGTCGCGGGCGTGCGGGTAGGGCGCCCGGGGCTCGGAGTGCAGGTCGTCACCGTCGTCCCAGACGGCGACGAGGCCGAGCCGGGCCACCGGGGCGAACATCGCCGCCCGGGTCCCGATCACCACCGGCACCCGACCACGGCGAGCGGCGAGGAACGCCCGGTACCGCCGGGCCGGGCCGAGCGCGGCGGAGAGGCTGACGTGCCGTCCCGGACCGAGCACGCCGGTGAGCGCGGCGTCGAGGCGGTCGAGGTCACGCGCGTCGGGCACCACGACCACCGCGCCGCGCCCACCGGCGACGGTGGCCGCCACCGCGTCGGCGTAACGGGCCGCCCAGTCCTCACCGGGCAACGCCGACCAGACCGCGCGGGGCGCCCGGCCGTCGGCGAGCGCCCGCAGCAGGGCCGGGCCGGTCGGGTAGTCGCGCCACCCGCGCGGGTCGACCGCCTCGGTGGGGGCCGTCGGAGTGGGCTGCTCGTCGTGGGGCTCCTTCTCCACCCGGGCGTGCCGGGGTGGCACGGCGAGCCGGAGCACGTCGGCGAGGCTGCCCGCGTACCGGTCGGCGACCGCCCGGGCCAGCCGGGCGATCTCGGGGGCCAGCACCGGCTCCGGGGAGACCACCTTCTCCAGGTACGCGAGACGGCCGGTGTGCCCGGAGTCGTCCGCGCGGGACAGCAACCACCCGTCGACGAGTTGCCCGGCGAAGCGCACCTTCACCCGGGTACCCGGCACCGCCACCTCGTCCAGCTCCGCCGGCACCAGGTAGTCGAACGGCCGATCCAGGTGCGCCAGTCCGACATCCACGCAGACGCGCGCGACCGGCGACCCGTCCGCGGGTCGCCGGTCGCTGCGCCTGGTGGCGGTCAGGCTCCCGCGGCCGACTTGAGGTCGGCGGCCCGGTCGGTGCTCTCCCAGGTCAGGTCCGGCAGCTCCCGGCCGAAGTGGCCGTACGCGGCGGTCTGCTGGTAGATCGGGCGGAGCAGGTTGAGGTCCCGGATGATCGCGGCCGGACGCAGGTCGAACACCTCGGTGACGGCCTTCTCGATCGAGGAGACGGGCACGGTCTCGGTGCCGAACGTCTCGATGAACAGGCTCACCGGGTGCGCCTTGCCGATGGCGTAGGCGACCTGCGCCTCGCACCGCTCGGCCAGACCGGCGGCGACCACGTTCTTGGCCACCCAGCGCATCGCGTACGCGGCCGAGCGGTCCACCTTGGACGGGTCCTTGCCGGAGAACGCACCACCGCCGTGGCGGGCGTACCCGCCGTAGGTGTCGACGATGATCTTCCGGCCGGTCAGGCCGGCGTCACCCATCGGGCCGCCGATCTCGAACCGGCCGGTCGGGTTGACCAGCAGCCGGTAACCGTCGGTGTCCAGGCCGAGGCTCTCCAGCTCCGGGGCGATCACGTGGTCGCGCACGTCCGGGGTGAGCAGCGAGTCCAGCGAGATGTCGGCGGCGTGCTGGCTGGACACGACAACGGTGTTCAGCCGGACCGGGCGCAGCCCCTCGTACTCGATGGTGACCTGGGTCTTGCCGTCCGGCCGCAGGTACGGGATCGTGCCGTCCTTGCGCACCGCCGAGAGGCGGCGGGCCAGCCGGTGCGCGAGCGCGATCGGCAGCGGCATCAGCTCGGGCGTCTCCGAGCAGGCGAAGCCGAACATCATGCCCTGGTCACCGGCGCCCTGCGCGTCCAGCGCGCTCTCCGACGCCCCGGTGCGCAGCTCGAAGGCGTTGTCCACACCCTGGGCGATGTCCTCGGACTGCGCGCCGATGGAGACGCTGACCCCGCAGGAGGCGCCGTCGAAACCCTTCTTCGACGAGTCGTAGCCGATGTCGAGGATGGTCCGGCGGACGATCGTCGGGATGTCGGCGTACGCCTTGGTGGTCACCTCACCGGCGATGTGCACCTGACCGGTGGTGATCATGGTCTCCACGGCCACGCGGCTGTGGGGATCCTCGGTCAGCAGCGCGTCGAGGATGCCATCGCTGATCTGGTCAGCGATCTTGTCCGGGTGGCCTTCCGTGACCGATTCGGACGTGAAGAGACGGCGTGTCACGGCACTCCTAAGCGTATGAGGTCGTTCCGCGGCAGTCTAATCACCACTGCGGCCGGTGTCGGGATCGGTCGAGCCCTGTTCCACCCGTCAGGAGCGGCCGGGCAGCCGCGCCACGACGAGATCCCAGACGGCGTCGGCCACAGCTTCCTTGGCCTGCTCGGGCAGCCGGCTGACCGAACCGTCCGCGCCGATGACCGTCACCGTGTTGGTGTCGGCGCCGAAGACCAGGTCCGGACCGACCTCGTTGACCACGATCAGGTCGGCCCGCTTCCGGGCGAGCTTCGCCCGGCCGTTGGCCTCGGCATCGCCGGTCTCGGCGGCGAACACCACCAGCACCTGCCCCGGTCGTTTGCGCTGGCCGAGCTCCGCCGCGATGTCCGGGTTCGTCACGAGCTCGATGGTGGGTGCGACACCGTCGTCCGACTTCTTGATTTTGCCAGTCGCGTACGTCGCGGGCCGGAAATCGGCCGGAGCCGCCGCCATCACCACCGCGTCGGCCTCGACGGCGGCCTTGACGGTCGCCTCCCGCAACTCGGCGGTGGTGCCCACCCGGATCATGTCGACCCCGGCCGGGTCGGCAAGGCCGACGTTGGCCGAGATCACTGTGACCCGGGCACCCCGGGCGACCGCCGCGCGGGCGAACGCGTACCCCTGCTTGCCGGACGAGCGGTTGCCCAGAAAACGCACCGGGTCGAGGGGCTCGCGGGTGCCACCGGCGGTGACGACCACCCGGCGACCGGCCAGGTCGGCGGGGGCGGAGTCGCCTCGGGCCAGGAGCCGACCGGCGACGGCGAAGATCTCCGCGGGGTCGGGCAGCCGACCCTTGCCGGTGTCGGCGCCGGTGAGCCGGCCGACGGCGGGCTCGATGACCCGGACCCCCCGGGAGCGCAACGTGGCCACGTTGGCCACGGTGGCGGGGTGCTCCCACATCTCGGTGTGCATGGCCGGGGCCAGCAGGACCGGGCAGCGGGCGGTCAGCAGGGTGTTGGTCAGCAGGTCGTCGGCGAGGCCATGGGCGGCCTTGGCGAGCAGGTCGGTGGTGGTCGGCGCGACCACCACCAGGTCGGCCTGCTTACCGAGCCGGACGTGCGGCACCTCGTGGACGTCGGTCCAGACGTCGTCGGCGACCGGTTGACCGGAGAGCGCGGCCCAGGTCGGCGCTCCAACGAAGCGGAGCGCCGACGCGGTTGGCACGACCCGAACCCGGTGACCGGATTCGGTGAAGAGTCGCAGCAGCTCGCACGCCTTGTAGGCGGCGATGCCGCCACCGACCCCGAGGACGATCGAGGCGGACATCGGCCAGCGGGGGCTTACGGCTGGTCGGTCGGCTCGGCGGTGAGCAGGCCCGAGTTGATCTCGCGCATGGCGATGGAGAGGGGCTTCTCCTGCGGGGTGGTCTCGACGAGCGGGCCGACGTACTCCAGCAGACCCTCACCGAGCTGGCTGTAGTAGGCGTTGACCTGGCGCGCGCGCTTGGCGGCGAAGATGACCAGCGCGTACTTCGACGTCGTCTTCTCGAGGAGCTCGTCGATCGGCGGGTTGGTGATGCCTTCGGGGTTGGCGATGGATCCCACGAATTAACCTCTGCGTCTTTCGAGCCGCGCGGACGCGGTGCTGAGTCTCAACGGTGGCCGACCGTCAGCCACGCACGCGTGACCAGGCCGGATCCGGATAAGAAGAACCGAGTAAGCCTACCAGCTCCTCAACCACCCGTTCGGTGTGGTCGTGGGTCAGCGCGTGCTCGACGGTGGCGGCCACCGTGGCGTCGGGCGCGTACCCGGGTGGGCTCAGCAACACCAGCCGGGCATCGGGCAGGCGCGCCCGGACCAGTGGGACGCCGCGCAGGTCGAGCGGGAGCAGCACCGGCTGCCCGGCGTCGAGCCGGGCGCGCAGCGGGGGGTACGGGGTGCCCCGGCGGTGCGAACCGATCCGGGACCACTCCAGCAGCTCGCCGTCGACGATCCGTCGATCGAACTCGGCGGGGGCGAGGAAGACGCGGTCCACCCCGTCGATCTCCGACTCCCGGCGCGGCCTGGTGGTTGCCGCGACCGGGATCCACACGGACGGAGAACGCGCCCGGACGAGCTCGACGACACTCTCCCTGCCGGAACCCGAAGGTCCAGCCAGGACAGTGAGCCGAGCCGCCGGGCGCGCCTCGTCATCCGTGCTCACTGCTTGTTTCTACACGCTGCCAGGTTCAGTTGGCGGCGAACTCTCCAAGCAATGCCTTGCGCTGCTGCTCGCCGAGGCCACGCAGGCGACGGCTGTCGGCGATCTTGAGCTTCTCCATGATCTGGGTAGCCCGGATCTTGCCGATGCCCGGCATGGCCTGCAGGACGGCCGACACCTTGAGCTTGCCAACGACGTCGTCGCTCTCGGCCCGCTCGAGGACGGCACCGAGGGTGGTCTTGCCCTGCTTGAGCTGCTCCTTCAGCTGAGCACGGGCCTTGCGGATCTCCGCGGCCTTCTCGAGCGCGGCAGCGCGTTGTTCGGGGGTCAGTGACGGGAGCGGCACCAGTTCTCCTCAGGTCCCTATCGCGGCGGGCGGGGCGCACCGCCGCATCTGTGAAACGTGGTGTCGCTGTGAACCAAGGGGTCCATGGTTCCCAGCGCGGGGAAAACTAGCGGCCAACGGAGCTTTCGGCAACGTGGGGGCCGCATGATCACCGTAGAGTGACCGACCCGTCAGTCAGTCACCGGGCAGGCAGGACGGCCCGGCAGTCGACCAACACGCGCTCCGCGGCGGCCCGTAGCGCGGCCACGTCAGGGCCTGCCGAGAGCACTTCCCGGGAGTACGACGGGAGCACCGAGGCGAGGCTTGAACCGAAGACGGTACGCAGATCGGCCGCGCCGGCACCCTGCGCGCCGAGCCCCGGAGCGAGCAGTGGGCCGCCCACACCGGAGAGGTCGTGACCGGTGTCACCGATGGTCGCGCCGACCACCAGACCGAAGCTCCCGAGCGGGGCTGCACCCCTGTTGAGCTGGGAAATCTCGTCGATCACGGTCTGCGCCACGGTGCGGCCGTCGGCCGTGACGGCCCGCTGCACGGCCGCGCCCTCGGGGTTGGAGGTGAGGGCCAACACGAACACGCCGCCGCCGTGCTCGGCGGCCAGTTCGAACATCGGCGCCAGCGAACCGACCCCGAGGTAGGGGCTCGCGGTGACCGCGTCGACATACACAGGGCTGGATGGATCAAGGTACGCGGCGGCGTACGCGCTCACCGTCGAGCCGATGTCGCCGCGCTTGACGTCGAGCAGAACGAGCGAGCCGGCATCTCGTAACTGTCGGATAGTTGACTCAAGAATCGCCACACCTCGGGACCCGAACCGCTCGAAAAAGGCCGACTGAGGCTTGACTACCGCAACCCGGTCACCGAGTGCTTCCACCACGGTCCGGCTGAACCGGTCGAGCCCCTGAACGTCGTCCGGGAGACCCCACTGGGCCAGCAGACCGGGATGCGGGTCGATGCCCACACAGAGTGGGCCCCGCTCGGTGATCGCCCGGTGCAGCCGGGTACCGAAGCTCTCCATCGGAGTGTTCCCCTCTTCTCGTCCGGGCGGCCGACCCGCCCGGGTAACCCGTCGACCCGGTGGCCGGGCCGACTCAGCCAGCCGCCACCGCCGCCGCCACCCCGGTCGCGATCCGGGCCAGGTCGGCGTCGTCGGTGACGTACGGCGGCATCGTGTAGATCAGGTCGCGGAACGGACGCAGCCACACCCCCTGGGCGACCGCGGCGGCGGTCGCCGCGCCGAGGTCGACCTCGTGATCGAGCTGGACCACGCCGATCGCGCCGAGGACCCGTACGTCGGTCACGCCCGGCGTGCCGCGCAGGGGCTCCAGACCGGCGCGCAGGCCGGCGCCGACCCTGGCGACCTGGCCGGCCCAGTCTCCGGCCCGCAGCAGCCCGATGGAGGCGTTCGCCACCGCGCAGGCCAGCGGGTTGCCCATGAACGTGGGCCCGTGCGCCAGCACGCCGGTCGCCGAGATGCCCCGGGCGACCTCCGCGGTGCACAGGGTCGCCGCGAGGGTCAGGTATCCGCCGGTCAGCGCCTTGCCCACGCAGAGCACGTCCGGCGTCACACCGGCGTGCTCGGCGGCGAACATCTCGCCGGTACGGCCGAACCCGGTGGCGATCTCGTCGAAGATCAGCAGAATCCCGTGCGCGCGGGTCACCTCGCGCAGCACCCGCAGGTAACCCGGGTGGTGGAAGCGCATCCCACCGGCGCCCTGGACGACGGGCTCGACGATCACAGCGGCCAACTCGTCGGCGTACCGCTCGACCGTCTCCACCAGCGCCGCCACGTACGCGTCGTCGGGCGGGTCGGTGAAGCCCCCCGGCGGCACCGGGGCGAACACCTGCCGGGGCAGCACGTCACCCCACAGGTGGTGCATCCCGCCCTCCGGGTCGCAGACGCTCATCGGATGGAAGGTGTCGCCGTGGTAGCCACCCCGCCAGGTCGCCAGCCGGCGCCGCTGCGGCCGCCCGACGGCCCGCTGGTACTGCAGGCACATCTTCACCGCCACCTCGACGCTGACCGAGCCGGAGTCGGCCAGGAACACGTGCTCCAGGCCGTCCGGGGTCAGCTCGACCAGGGTCCGGGCCAGCTGCACCGCCGGCTCGTGGGTGAGCCCGCCGAACATCACGTGGCTCATCCGGCCGAGCTGGTCGGTCACCGCCGCGTCCAGCACCGGGTGCCGGTACCCGTGGATCGCCGCCCACCAGGACGACATCCCGTCCACCAGCTCCCGGCCGTCGGCCAGGGTGAGCCGTACCCCCTCGGCGCCGCGCACCACGTAGGGCGGGTTGGCCGGCGGCAGCGCGGCGTACGGGTGCCAGACGTGCGCCCGGTCAGCGGCCAGGATCTCCTCGGGTGTCACGCGTACTCCTCTGCGCCTCAAGCGGTCCGGACGGCGGACGTCCTGCGGCCGGGTCGAACCTCTCCGCCGCCGCCTCCCCCGCCGTGGCCGCCGCTTCCATTTCCGCCACCTTTGCTCTGCACCCGCGGACGCGACACCCGGTGGCCGGGTGTCACGCTCCGAGTGGTGCACCCACGGGTGCAGAGCAAAGGGGCAACAACGGGCGTTGCGTCGTCGGCGCGGCGCGGGCTCGGCACCCGGTTGCGCCGGGCCAGCACCGGACCGGGGGCGGTCACCGGCCGGCGACCGCGTCCGGTGCCGCCGTTGCGGCCGCCGCGCGGGCGGCGGCGCGGACCAGGGCCGGTCCTCGGTAGATGAAGCCGGTGTAGAGCTGCACCAGGGCTGCGCCGGCATCGAACATCCGCGCCGCGTCGTCCGGGTCCAGCACCCCGCCGACGCCGACGATCGGCAGCCGGCCGCCGGTCTCGGAGTGGACGAAGGCGACCACGTCGCGGGCCCGCCCGGTGAGCGGCCGACCGGAGAGGCCACCGGCCTGCGCGCCACGCTCGACGTCGACGCCGGCGAGGCCGTCCCGCGACAGCGTGGTGTTGGTGGCGATCACCCCGGCGGCACCCCGGGCCAGGCAGACCTCCAGCAGCTCGGCGATCGCCGCCTCGGTCAGATCTGGTGCGATCTTGACCAGAACCGGCTTCTCCCCCACCAACGCGCCGAGCAGCGCGTCCAGGTGGCCACGGTCCTGCAACGACCGCAGACCCGGGGTGTTCGGTGAGGACACGTTCACCGCGAAGTAGTCGCCGTGCCCGCGCAGCGCCCGGTACGAGGCGAGATAGTCCTCGACCGCCTCGTCCAGCGGGGTCACCTTGGACTTGCCCAGCGAGATGCCCAGCGGCACCCCGAGCGGGCGCGGCAGCGCCGCCAGCCGGGCGGCCAGCGCGGCGGCCCCGGCGTTGTTGAAGCCCATCCGGTTGACCACCGCCTCGCTGGCCGGCAGCCGGAACAGCCGCGGCCGGGGGTTGCCCGGCTGGGCGTGCGCGGTGACCGTGCCGACCTCAACGAAACCGAAGCCGAGCGCCGGCCAGGCCGGCAGCGCCGCGCCGTCCTTGTCCATGCCGGCGGCCAACCCGACCGGGTTGGGGAACCGCACCCCGAACACGGTGCGCGGCGCGTCGATCGCGTAGCGGGCCCGCAGCGCGGCGAGCGCGGCCGGCCGCCGCGACAGGACCGCCAACCGCCGCAGCGTCCACTCGTGCGCCGCCTCGGCGTCCCCGCCCCCGAGCCGGAACAACCACGGCCGTACCGCCTGCTCGAACAGGGTCACTGGGCCGCCCGCAGGGTTGCGTGCAGGTCCTGCAAGGGGCGGACCTGCATGTCGCCGCGGATCCGCGCCTCGATGCCCATCACCGCCGCGGCGGCGCCGGGGACCGTGGTGATGCAGGGGATGTCCGCGGTGACGGCCGCGCTGCGGATCTCGTAGCCGTCGGAGCGGGCGCTGGCACCCGAGCCCTGCGGTGTGTTGATCACCAGCGCCACGTGGCCGCCGCCGATCAACGACACCGCGTCGTCGCCCGCACCGGCCTGGTAGTGCTTACGGATCTGCTCACAGGCGATGCCGTGCCGGCGCAGCACCTCGGCCGTGCCGGCGGTGGCGACGATCTCGAAGCCCAGATCGGCCAGCCGCTTGATCGGGAAGATCATGCCACGCTTGTCCCGGTTGGCCACCGAGACGAAGATCTTCCCCGCGGTCGGCAGCGACCCGTACGCGGCCGACTGACTCTTGGCGAAGGCATGCCCGAAGTTGGTGTCGATGCCCATCACCTCGCCGGTCGACTTCATCTCCGGCCCGAGCAGCGAGTCGATCCCCTTGCCCGCGCGGGTCCGGAAACGCTTGAACGGCAGCACCGCCTCCTTGACCGCGACCGGCGCGTCGGCGGGCATCGTCCCCCCGTCCCCCGTCGCCGGCAGCAGGCCCTCGGCGCGCAACTCGGCGATGCTCGCCCCGAGCGCGATCCGGGCCGCCGCCTTGGCCAGCGGCACCGCCGTGGCCTTGGAGACGAACGGGACGGTCCGCGACGCGCGCGGGTTGGCCTCCAGCACGTAGAGCACGTCGTCCTTGAGGGCGTACTGCACGTTGAGCAGGCCACGGACCCCGACGCCACGCGCGATGGCCTCGGTGTAGCGCCGGACCTCGACCAGGTGCGAGCCCGCGAGGGTGATCGGCGGGAGCGCGCAGGACGAGTCGCCGGAGTGGATACCCGCCTCCTCGATGTGCTCCATCACGCCGCCGATGTAGACCTCGCCGTCGGCGTCGCACAGCGCGTCCACGTCGATCTCGATGGCGTCGTCGAGGAACCGGTCCACCAGCACCGGGTGGTCCGGGGAGATGTCGGTGGCCCGGCCGATGTAGTCGCGCAGCGTCGGGTCGTCGTAGACGATCTCCATGCCCCGCCCGCCCAGCACGTACGACGGCCGGACCAGCACCGGGTAGCCGATCTCGTCGGCGATCGTCTTGGCCTCGTCGTACGAGGTGGCCATGCCGTGCGCCGGCGCGCGCAGTCCGGCGCGGGCCAGCACCGCGCCGAACGCGCCGCGCTCCTCGGCCAGGTGGATCGACTCCGGCGAGGTGCCGACGATCGGCACACCGGCGTTCTTGAGCCGCTGCGCCAGCCCCAGCGGGGTCTGCCCGCCGAGCTGGACGACCACCCCGACAACACCCGGCCCGCCGGCCGCGCGACCGGACGAGTCCTCGGCGTGCCAGACCTCCAGGACGTCCTCGAAGGTCAACGGCTCGAAGTAGAGCCGGTCGGCGGTGTCGTAGTCGGTGGAGACCGTCTCCGGGTTGCAGTTGACCATGACGGTCTCGTAGCCGGCCGACCGCAACGCCTGGACGGCGTGCACGCACGAGTAGTCGAACTCGATGCCCTGCCCGATCCGGTTCGGGCCGGAGCCCAGGATCAGCACCTTCGGCCGGTCCGACGGCACGACCTCGGTCTCCAGGTCGTACGTCGAGTAGTGGTACGGCGTGGTCGCCTCGAACTCGGCCGCGCAGGTGTCCACGGTCTTGTAGACCGGGCGCACGTCGAGGCGGTGGCGCAGGGTCCGTACGCCGTCCTCGGCAGCCAACTCCGGGCGCAGCGCGGCGAGCTGCCGGTCGGACAGACCGGCCCGCTTGGCGCGGCGCAGCAGGTCGGCGTCGAGCACCGGCGCGTCGACGATCTCGGCGCGCAGCTCGATCAGCGCGGCGATCTGGTCCAGGAACCACGGGTCGATCCCGCCGGACGCCTCGGCCACCTCGGCGATAGACGCCCCGAGCCGCAGCGCCCGCTCCACCGTGTACAACCGGCCGTCGTGCGGGATCCGCAGCGCGGCGAGGGTTTCCGCCAGGGTGACGCCCGCCGGGTCCGGCACGCTCCAGAAACCGGCCGACTTGGTTTCCATCGAGCGCATCGCCTTGTTCAGCGCCTCGGTGAAGTTGCGCCCGAGGCTCATCGCCTCGCCCACCGACTTCATCGTGGTGGTCAGCTCCGGGTCCGCGCCGGGGAACTTCTCGAACGCGAACCGGGGGATCTTCACCACCACGTAGTCCAGGGTCGGCTCGAACGCCGCCGGGGTCTTCAGGGTGATGTCGTTGGGGATCTCGTCGAGGGTGTAGCCGATGGCCAGCTTCGCGGCGATCTTCGCGATCGGGAAGCCGGTCGCCTTGGAGGCCAACGCCGAGGACCGCGACACCCGGGGGTTCATCTCGATCACGACGATCCGGCCGTCGACCGGGTTGACCGCGAACTGGATGTTGCAGCCGCCGGTGTCCACCCCGACCTCGCGCAGCACGGCGATGCCCAGGTCACGCAGGCGCTGGTACTCCCGGTCGGTGAGCGTCATGGCCGGGGCCACTGTGACGCTGTCGCCGGTGTGCACACCCATCGGGTCGATGTTCTCGATCGAGCAGACCACCACCACGTTGTCGTGCCGGTCGCGCATCAGCTCGAGTTCGTACTCCTTCCAGCCGAGCACGCTCTCCTCGATGAGCACCTCGTGCACCGGGCTGGCGGACAGGCCGTCGCCGGCGATACGGGCCAGGTCCTCCGGGGTGTGCGCCATGCCGGAGCCCAGGCCACCCATGGTGAACGACGGCCGGATCACCACCGGCAGGCCCAGCTCGGCGACGGTCGCCTCGACCTCGTCCATCGAGTGGCAGACCCGCGAGCGGGGCACCAGCGCGGTCGGGTCGTCGACGCCCAGCCGTACGCCGGCCTTCGCCACGATCTCCTTGAACAGCTGCCGGTCCTCGCCCCGGTTGATGGCGTCGATGTTCGCGCCGATCAGCTCCACGCCGTACTTTTCCAGGACGCCGGCCTCGTGCAGGGCGACGGCCGTGTTCAGCGCGGTCTGCCCGCCGAGGGTCGCGAGGATCGCGTCCGGGCGCTCCTTGGCGATGACCAGCTCCACGAACTCCGGGGTGATCGGCTCGACGTAGGTCGCGTCGGCGAACTCCGGGTCCGTCATGATCGTCGCCGGGTTGGAGTTGACCAGGCTGACCCGGATCCCCTCGCTGCGCAGCACCCGGCACGCCTGGGTGCCGGAGTAGTCGAACTCGCAGGCCTGCCCGATGACGATCGGCCCGGAGCCGATCACGAGGATGTGCTTGAGATCGGTCCGCTTAGGCATTGCTGCGCCCCTTGCTGTGGGTCCGGCCCTCACTGGGCCGCCGGTCGAGGGCACGGCCCTCGATCAGCTCGGCGAATCGGTCGAAGAGGTAGTCCGCGTCGTGCGGGCCGGCCGCCGCCTCCGGGTGGTACTGGACGGTGAACGCGGGCAGGTCCACGGCCCGCAACCCCTCGACCACGTTGTCATTGAGGCAGACGTGCGACACCCGTACCCCACCGAAGTCGGTGTCGATCACCTGGTCGGGGACGACCGCGCCGTTGCCCGAGCCGGGGACCTGCACCGCGAAGCCGTGATTGTGGCTGGTCACCTCGACCTTGCCGGTGACCCGGTCGAGCACCGGCTGGTTGATTCCCCGGTGGCCGTAGCCCAGCTTGTAGGTGCCGAAGCCGAGCGCCCGACCGAGGATCTGGCTTCCGAAGCAGATGCCGAACAGCGGCACCTCCCGCCGCAGCGCCTCCCGGGCCAGCTCCACCGGGGCGTCGGCGGTGGCCGGGTCGCCCGGGCCGGGCGACAGGAAGATCGCGTCGGCGCCGGTGGCGAGCATCTGGTCGATGCTCGACGACGCCGGCAGCACGTGGGTGGTCACCCCACGGGTGGCCAGCCGACGCGGCACGTTGCGCTTGATGCCCAGGTCCAGCGCGGCCACTGTGAACCGGTGCTCGCCCAGGGCCTCGACGACGTACGGCTCGGCGGTGCTCACCTCGGCGGACAGGTCCGCGCCGACCATCTGCGGCGCCTGGCGGACCCGGGTCAGCAGGCTCTGCGGGTCGTTGTCGATGCTGGAGATGCCCACCCGCATGGCGCCCCGCTCGCGCAGGTGCCGGGTCAGCGCCCGGGTGTCCACCCCGCTGATGCCCACCACGCCCTCGGTGGCGAGGCGGTCCTCGAGACCACCGGTGGCCCGCCAGTTCGAGCCGATCCGGGCCGGGTCGCGCACGACATAGCCGGCCACCCAGATCCGACCGGACTCGTCGTCCTCGCCGTTGACGCCGGTGTTGCCGATGTGCGGCGCGGTCTGCACCACCACCTGGCGGTGGTAGGACGGGTCGGTCAGGGTCTCCTGGTAACCGGTCATGCCGGTGTTGAAGACCGCCTCGCCGAAGGTCTCTCCGACGCTGCCGTACGCCTCGCCGGGGAACGTGCGCCCATCCTCCAGCACCAGGATTGCGGGTCTGCGCTTGACCATTACCGGACCCGCCTTTCGTTCGCGACTGCGGGACTCCGCTGCGCTGCATTCCTCGCGCTCACTTGACAGCCTTTCCGTCCAGGACCGTCGGCTCGCCGCGCAGGAAGGTCGCCACGATGCGACCTGGCAGCGTCATGCGGGCGTACGGGGTGTTGCGACTGCGACTGGCCAGCTCCGCCGGCTCGATGGTGCGGCGGGCGGCCGGGTCGATCAGGGTCAGGTTGGCCGGCACACCCGGCGTGGGGTCGACGCCGTGCCCGGTGAGGCCGGCGATCCGTGCAGGGGTGCGCGACATCCGCTCGGCGATCAGGTCCCACTCGGGGCCCAACACGTCCAGCGCGATGGAGAGGGCCGTCTCCAGACCGAGCATCCCCGGTCGGGCGTACGCCCACTCGCACTCCTTGTCCTCCACGGCGTGCGGGGCGTGATCGGTGGCGATCACGTCGATCACCCCGTCTGCGAGGGCGGCACGCAGCGCGGCGATGTCCGCGGCGGTGCGCAGCGGCGGGTTCACCTTGTAGACCGGGTCGTAGGTTTCCGCCCGTTCGTCGGTGAGCAGCAGGTGGTGCGGGGTCACCTCGGCGGTCACGCGTACCCCGCGCGCCTTTGCCTGGCGCAGCACCTCGACGCTGCCGGCGGTGGAGACGTGGCAGACGTGCAGCCGGCTGCCCACGTGCTCGGCGAGCAGCACGTCCCGGGCGATGATCGCCTCCTCGGCGACCGCCGGCCAGCCGATCAGGCCGAGCCGGGTGGAGACCTCGCCCTCGTGCATCTGGGCGCCCTCGGTGAGCCGGGGCTCCTCGGCGTGCTGGGCGATGATCCCGTCGAACGCCTTGACGTACTCCAGGGCTCGGCGCATCAACTTCGGGTCGGCGACGCAGTGCCCGTCGTCGGAGAAGATCCGAACCCGGGCCGCCGAGTCGGCCATCGCGCCCAACTCGGCCAGCCGCTCGCCGGCCAGCCCGACGGTGACCGCGCCGATCGGCTGCACGTCGACCAGGGCTGCCTCGCGGCCGAGCCGCCAGACCTGCTCGACCACGCCGGCGGTGTCCGCCACCGGGGAGGTGTTGGCCATCGCGCAGACCGCCGTGTAGCCGCCCAGCGCTGCCGCCCGGGAACCGGACTCGACCGTCTCGGCGTCCTCCCGACCGGGCTCGCGCAGGTGGGTGTGCAGATCGACGAGGCCGGGCAGGGCGACCAGGCCGGTGCCGTCGACGACTGTGGCGTCCGGCGCGGTCAGGCCGGGACCGACCTCGGCGATCACGCCGTCGCGGATCAGCAGGTCGGTCGGCGCGGCGCCGACGACACTCACGCTGGTGATCAGGTACGCGGTCACCGGTTGTTCCCTCCGAGCAGCAGGTAAAGGACAGCCATCCGCACGGAGACCCCGTTGGTGACCTGTTCGACGATGGTGGAGCGGGGTGAGTCGGCGACCTCGGGGGTGATCTCCATCCCCCGGTTCATCGGGCCGGGGTGCATGACGATCGCGTGCTCGGGCAGCCGGCGCATCCGCGGCCCGTCCAGCCCGTAGCGGCGGGCGTACTCGCGCGCGGAGGGGAAGTAGGAGTCGTTCATCCGCTCCCGCTGCACGCGCAGCATCATCACCACGTCCACGTTCGGCAGGACGGAGTCGAGGTCGTAGGAGACGTCGGTGCCGGGCGCGAGGGCGCCCGCGATGTCGACCGGGATGAGGGTCGGCGGGCCGACCAGGGTGACCTTGGCGCCGAGGGTGGAGAGCAGCAGCACGTTGGAGCGGGCCACCCGGGAGTGCAGCACGTCCCCGACCACCGCGACCGACAGGCCGGCGAGCCGGCCCAGCCGGGCCCGCATCGTGTACGCGTCCAGCAGCGCCTGGGTGGGGTGCTCGTGGGTGCCGTCGCCGGCGTTGACCACCGACCCGTCCACCCAGTTGGCCAGGCGGTGCGGCGCGCCGGAGGCGGGGTGTCGGATGACCACGGCGTCCGCGCCCATGGCCTGCAGGGTCAACGCCGTGTCCTTCAGGCTCTCACCCTTGGTGACGCTGGACCCCTTCGCGGAAAAGTTGATCACGTCGGCGCTGAGCCGCTTCGCCGCCGCCTCGAAGGAGATCCGGGTACGCGTGGAGTCCTCGTAGAAGAGGTTCACCACGGTCCGTCCGCGCAGCGCCGGAAGCTTCTTGATCTCCCGGCCGGCGACGGTGGCCATCTCGGCGGCGGTGTCCAGGATCTCGGTGGCGGTGTCGACGTCCAGGTCCCCGCCGGAGAGCAGATGTTTGATCATGAGGCAGGTCCCCCGTAGAGCTTGACCTCGTCCGTCCCGTCGATCTCGGCGAGCGTCACCTTGACGCTCTCGGCGAGCGAGGTCGGGATGTTCTTGCCGACGTAGTCGGCGCGGATGGGCAACTCCCGGTGGCCCCGGTCGACCAGGACGGCGAGCTGCACCGAGGCCGGGCGGCCCACGTCGTTGAGCGCGTCGAGCGCGGCCCGGACGGTGCGGCCGGAGAAGAGCACGTCGTCGACCAGGATGACCCGTTTGCCGTCGATCCCGCCGGGAGGCAGCTCGGTCGGACCCACCGCGCGGGTGGCGTGCCGACGGAGGTCGTCGCGGTACAGGGTGATGTCGAGCACACCGACCGGAACGGCGACGTCCTCGAAGGTGCTGATCCGGTCGGCGAGCCGCCGGGCGAGCGGGGTGCCCCGGGTGGGAATCCCCAGCAGCACCGTGTTGGCGGCACCCTGGGTCTTCTCCAGGATCTGGTGGGCGATGCGGTCGACCACGCGTTGCACGTCGGCGCTGGCGAGGATCACCTTCACCGAGGGTTGTTGCGGTGGTGACGAGCGGGCAGCCGGTGGGTATGCCACGGCGGACCTCCTTCCCCGCCTCACGGGACGGGTCGTTAAAGGATGTCGGGCACCTCCGGCCGGACCGCTCAGCGGACCTGGGCCGGGGCTTGTGCCACGTTACCAGTGGTCACCGGGGTGATGGACGGCGGCCGCTGACCACCGGGTCAGGCACCGGAAAAGGAGAAAACTCCCCGGACGCTCCGCAACGGGAGGGGCACGACCACTTGACCACGTGTCGCATTCCCCGTACCGTCACGCTCCGTAGCGATCGACGGGAGAACCCCGAGCAGCACTGGGAGTGTCCGAATGCCCTCTGAATACGCCAAGTCTCTGGGCGCCCGCCTGCGCTCCATCCGCCAGCAGCAGGGTCTCTCCCTGCAGGGTGTGGAGGAGAAGTCGAACGGGCGGTGGAAGGCCGTGGTGGTCGGCTCGTACGAGCGTGGCGACCGGGCCGTGACGGTGTCCCGTCTGGCCGAGTTGGCCGAGTTCTACCGCGTACCCGTCTCGGAACTGCTGCCTGACGGCAGTGGCGTCCGTCACGAGCCCACCAGCAAGATTGTCCTGGACCTGGAGCGGCTCTACGACGAGGCCTCCGAGGACCTGGCCTACGTCGCCCGCTACGCCCGCGCCATCCAGCAGCAGCGCGGCGACTACAACGGCCGGGTGCTCTCCATCCGCGCCGACGACCTGCGGGCGCTCGCGATCGTCTACGACGCCTCACCGTCGGGCCTGATCGAGCGGCTCACCGAGCACGGCGTGCTGGTGGCCGACCCCCGGGCGTTCTTCGCCTCCTGATCTGCCGCTCCACCTGATCTGCCGCTTCACCTGATCTGCCGCTTCACCTGATCTGCCGCTTCACCTGATCTGCCGCTTCACCTGATCTGCCGCTTCACCTGATCTGCCGCTTCACCGAAAGGGCCCGTGCCGACTGGCACGGGCCCTTTCGGATTTGCGGCGTTCGGTGCGGACGCTCAGCGGGTGGCGTACTCGGCGATCCGGCCGAGCACCCCGTTGAGGAAGCGCGGCGAGTCGTCGGTCGACATCTGCCGAGCCAGCTCCACGGCCTCGCTGATCGCCACCGCGTCGTCGATCTCGTCGACGTAGAGCAACTCGTAGACGGCGATCCGGGCCAGATTACGGTCGACGACCGGCATCCGCTCCAGCGTCCAACCCTCGGCGTAACTGGCGATCAGCTCGTCGATCCGGTTGAGGTGCTCGGCAACCCCCTCGACCAGGCCCACCGCGTAGCCCAGGTGCTCCGGTCGGGGCTGCTCGATCCGCTGCACGTAGCCGGCGAGCACCTCCACCGGAGGCTTGTCCCGCAGGTCGGCCTCGTAAAGGACATCCAGCGCCCGCTTGCGCGCCTTGCGGCGCGCCGGCATCTGCTGCTTGGAACCCTCAGCCATCAGGCGCGGCCGAGGTAACGGCCGTCGCGGGTGTCGACCTTGATCTTCTCGCCGGTGGTGATGAACAGCGGAACCGGCACGGTGGCGCCGGTCTCCACGGTCGCCGGCTTGGTGCCGCCGGTCGAACGGTCGCCCTGCAGGCCCGGCTCGGTGTAGGTGACCTCCAGCACGACGCTGGTGGGCAGCTCGATGTAGAGCGGCACACCCTCGTGCTGGGCGACGGTCGCCTCCGCCTCGGGCAGCAGGTAGTTGGCTGCCTCACCGACGGTGCCACCGGGCACGGTGATCTGGTCGAAGGTCTCCAGATCCATGAAGACGAAGTCCTCACCGTCGGCGTACAGGTACTGCATCGTGCGCTTGTCAACGGTCGCGGTTTCGACCTTGGTGCCCGCGTTGAAGGTCTTGTCGACCACCTTCCCGGACAGCACGTTCTTCAGCGTGGTGCGCACGAAGGCACCACCCTTACCGGGCTTGACGTGCTGGAACTCGACGACGGCCCAGAGCTCGCCGTCCAGGTTGAGTACCAGGCCGTTTTTGAGGTCGTTGGTGGAGGCCATTTCCTGCCTTGATCATCAATTGGCGGACAGACCCTGCGAGTCTACTAGCTGCGTCGAATCGCCCGGTCCCCGCTCGGGGCGGGCGCTCAGCGGGTAGCCAGATGGTGCAGTGCGAGACGATAACCGTCAATGCCCAGACCGCAGATCACCCCGGTCGCCACCGCCGACACCACCGAGTGGTGCCGGAACTCCTCACGGGTGTGGATGTTGGAGATGTGCACCTCCACCAGCGGCCCCCGCAGCATGGCGCAGGCGTCCCGCACCGCGTAGGAGTAGTGCGACCAGGCGGCCGGGTTGAGCACGACCGCGGCGCCCTCGTCGGCCGCCGTGTGCAGCCAGCCGAGCAGCTCGTGCTCCGCGTCGGTCTGCCGGACCGTCACCGCCAGCCCCAGCTCCCGACCGGTGCTCTCACAGAGCGCCACCAGGTCCGCGTAGCTGGTCGCGCCGTACACGTCGGGCTCACGGGTGCCCAGCCGGCCCAGGTTCGGCCCGTTCAACACGTAGACCTTCACGCGGCGCTTTCTTTCGTTCGCGACTGCGGGGCTCGCAAACCCAACTCACTCCTCGCGCTCACGGGGTGGCCACCTCGCGGTAGGCGGCCTCCAGCAACGCGTCGTCGGGGCCCTCCAGCATCGCCGGGCGGGCCAGCCCGTCGAGCACCACAAGGCGCAGCCGACTGCCCCGGGTCTTCTTGTCCACCCGCATCGCGGCCAACAGCTGCGGCCAGGCGTCGGCCGGGTAGCTCACCGGCAGGCCCAGAGCGCTCAGCGTGACCCGGTGTCGGTCGGCGGTCGCCGCGTCCAGCCGCCCGGCGAGCCGGGCCAGCGTGGCCGCGTACACCAGACCGACGGCGACGGCGTGACCGTGCCGCCAGCGGTAGCCCTCGTTCTGCTCGATGGCGTGGGCCAGGGTGTGACCGTAGTTGAGCACCTCCCGCAGGCCCGACTCGCGCAGGTCGCCGGCGACCACGTCGGCCTTGACCCGGATGGCCCGCTCGATCAGCTCCCGGCTCACCGGCCCACGGGGGTCGGTGGCGGCCTCCGGGTCGTTCTCGATGAGATCCAGGATCGTCGGGTCGGCGATGAACCCGCACTTGACGACCTCGGCCAACCCGGCCGCCAGGTCGACCGCGGGCAGGCTGTCCAGAGTGGCCAGGTCGGCCAGCACCCCGACCGGCGGGTGGAACGCACCCACCAGGTTCTTGCCGGCGGCCGTGTTGATGCCCGTCTTGCCACCCACCGCGGCATCCACCATGCCCAGCAGCGAGGTCGCCACCGGCACCCAACGCACACCCCGCAACCAGCAGGCCGCGACGAAGCCGGCCAGGTCGGTCACCGCGCCGCCGCCCACCCCGACCACCGCGTCGGTACGGGTGAAGCCGGCCGCTCCGAGCCGGTCCCAACAGGAGGCGGCCACCTCGATGTGCTTCCCCGACTCGGCGTCGGGCACCTCGATCGGCAGTGGCTCGACGCCGGCCGCGCGCAGGCGTTCGCCGAGCGCGTCCGCGAGGGCCTTGAGCGGAGGCGCGTGCAGCACCGCCACCCGGGTCGCGCCGGGCAGCAGGCCAGGCAGCGCACCCAGCAGGTCACGTCCCACCAAGACGTCGTACGGCCGCTCGCCGCCGACCGGAATTCGGGTCACCTCGTCCATCGCCGGCAGCCTAGTCCAGCGGGCGGCGCGGGGAGGGCGGCTGTCCACCTGCTGGCCGAGCGGCCCAGTCCGCCAACCGGCTGGCGTGTTCGGCCACTGCGGCACGCAGCGCGTCCGGATGCCGCACGGTGAACGGACACCCCATCCCGGCGAGCATCGCCGCCATCCCGGGCAGGCTCTCCGCTCGGGCCCGCAGCAGCACCCCGTCGGTGGTGGCGGTCAACTCGGCCACGCTGGGCGGGATGCGGCGGCGGGCGGCGACCAGGTCGGTCTCCAGCACGACCTCCACCTCGTGCGTGTACGGCACGCCGGCCAGCGACCGGGTCACCCAGGCCACCGCCTCGAAGCCGTCCGGCACGGTGAACGTCGCCACGCCGGGCGTCACCGCGCCGATCCGGTCCAGTCGGAAGGTGCGGATCTCCCCGCGCCGGTGGTCGTGGCCGGTGACGTACCAACGGCCGGCGTGGAAGACCAGCCCGTACGGGTCGAGTTCGCGGTGCGACTGCTCGCCCCGCCAGGAGCGGTAGTCCAGCGCCACGCGCTGCCGGTGCCGGGTGGCCGACGCCAGTGCGAGCAGGGTGCCGGACGCCGGTCCGCGCTCCGGCTCCGGACGACGCAGGGTGAAACCCAGGTGCTCCTGGACGGCGGCGAGCCGGTCGGCGAGCGCCGCCGGCAGCACCCGGCGGATCTTCGCCAGCGCGCTGGCGGTGGCGGGCTGCTCGGTGGCGAGCCCGACCCGTTCGGCGACGACGAGGCCGAGCAGCACCGCCACCGCCTCGTCGTCGGTGAGCATCAGCGGCGGCAGCTTGTAACCGGAGTGCAGCCGGTAGCCGCCGTGGCGGCCCCGGTCGGCGGTGACGGGAATGCCCAGCTCCACAAGTGTGGTCGCGTACCGGCGCACGGTCCGCTCGTCCACCCCGAGGTGGCCGGCGAGTTCGGCGGCCGTCGACCGGTGCCGGGTCTGCAGCAGTTCGAGCAGAGCCAGCACCCGCCCCGCGGGATGTGACACGGGCCACTCCTTCAAACCGGGCGGATCCTGTCCGGAATAGATCGTACGGTCTGTCGGTAGCCGAGAGAAGGAGCCACAGATGGCGACATTCGTGCTGGTGCCGGGATTCTGGCTGGGTGCCTGGGCGTGGCGGGACGTGACCGTCGCGCTGCGGTCGCAGGGGCACGAGGTCCATCCGATGACGCTGACCGGGGTGGCCGAACGCGACCACCTCGCCGGGCCGGAGGTCAGCCTGGACACGCACACCACCGACATCGTCCGACTGATCGAGGTCGAGGACCTGCGCGACGTACTGCTGGTCGGGCACTCCGGCGGGGGGATGCCGGCCGCCCAGGCGGTGGACCGCATCCCGGACCGGATCGCCCGGATCGTCTACGTGGAGAGTGGGCCGTTGCCGGACGACACGGCGCAGTTCGACACGCTGCCGCCGGAGGAGCAGCAGCGGTTACGCGCCGCGATCGGCACCGGGCACCTGCTGCCGCCGCCGGCCTGGGACCCGGCCGCCGACCCGACCAACCTGGCCGGCCTGGACGAGCCGACGCTCGCGCTGCTGCGCACCCGGGCCACCCCGCAACCTCTGCGGGCCGCCACCGACCCGGTCCGACGCACCGGCGGGCGCCCGGTGCCGACCGCGCTGGTCGCCAGCACCTTCCCGCTCAGCGTGGTGCGGCAGATGATCCAACAGGAGCATCCGTTCTTCACCGGCCTGGCCGACGGCCAGCTGCACGAGCTGCCCACCGGGCACTGGCCGATGCTCAGCGAGCCGAAGGCCCTGTCCGACGTCCTGGACCTGATCGCCCAAACCTGACCCCCTGCCCCCCTGCCCCCGCGCCCCGGCCCCACCCCTCCTGCGCCGATCTTGCACTTCCTGTTGTCGAAATGCGGTGAATGCCCCTTAAGCCGGAGCAGCAAGTGCAAGATCGGCGCAAGGGGGGTGGGGGCGCGGGGGCGCGGGGGCGCGGGGGGCTGACGTCAGCGCGGGAGCAGGGCCGCGACGTCCGCGACGACCTGCGCCGGGGCTCGGCCGTCGGTGACCACCGTCTCGGTGGCGACCTCGGCGTAGAGCGGCCGGCGCTGGTCCAGCAGGTGTTTGAGGGTGGCCCGTGGGTTGATCGCCAGCAGCGGCCGGCCGGCGCCGAGCCCGACCCGCCGCACCGCGTCGGGCAACTCGACCGAGAGGTGCACCACCCGGTGCCCGATCAGGGCCGCCCGGGTCTCCTCGGCCAGCACCGCGCCGCCGCCAAGGGCGAGCACACCCGTGCCGCCGGCCAGCGCCGCGGCCACGGCGGCCCGTTCCAGGGTACGGAAGTGCGCCTCACCCTCGTCGATGAAGATCTCCGGGATCGGCTTCCCGGCCATCTGCTCGATGTCGGTGTCGGTGTCGCGGAACTCCACACCGAGGGTGGCGGCGAGCGCCCGCCCGACGGTGGTCTTGCCGCAGCCGGGCGCGCCGACCAGCACGACGACCGGTGCCATCAGCGGATGACCAGCGCGTCGAGGTACCCGGCCAGGTTGCGGCGGATCTCGGCGATCGAGTCGCCGCCGAACTTCTCGGTGGCCGCCTCGGCCAGCACCAGCGCCACCATCGCCTCGGCGACCACCGCCGCGGCGGGCACCGCGCAGACGTCGGAGCGCTGGTTGATCGCGGTGGCCGGCTCGCCGGTGGTGACGTCCACGGTGGCCAGCGCCCGGTTCAGCGAGGAGATCGGCTTCATCGCGGCGCGGACCCGCAGCGGCTCGCCGGTGGTGATGCCACCCTCCAGCCCGCCGGCCCGGTCGGTGACCCGACGGACGCCGGTGGCCGACGGAATGATCTCGTCGTGCGCCTCGGAGCCGCGGGAACGGGCCTGCTGCCAGCCATCGCCGATCTCCACGCCCTTGATCGCCTGAATGGACATCAGCGCGGTGGCCAGCCGGGCGTCGAGCTTGCGGTCCCACTGCACGTGGCTGCCCAGCCCCGGTGGCACCCCGTACGCCAGCACCTCGACCACGCCGCCGAGGGTGTCGGCGGCCTTCTTCGCGGCATCGACCTCGGCGACCATCAGGGCGCTGGCCTCCGGGTCGAGGCAGCGCAGCGGGTCGGCGTCGATCCGGGCCGTGTCGGACGGCGTGGGACGCAGCCCGGGCTTCGCGGCCACCGGGCCCAGCTCGACGACGTGCGAGACGATCTCGATGCCGAGCGCCTGACGGATGAGCGCCTTGGCGACCGTGCCGACGGCCACCCGGGCGGCGGTCTCCCGGGCGCTGGCGCGTTCCAGGATCGGCCGGGCGTCGGTGTGGCCGTACTTCTGCATGCCGGCCAGGTCCGCGTGGCCCGGCCGGGGACGGGTCAGCGGGGCGTTACGGGCCTGCCGGGCCAGCTCGTCGGGGTCGACCGGGTCGGCGGCCATCACGGTCTGCCACTTCGGCCACTCGGAGTTGCCGACCCGGATCGCCACCGGGCTGCCCAGGGTCACGCCGTGCCGCAGGCCGCCGAGCAGCTCGACCTCGTCCCGCTCGAACGACATCCGGGCACCCCGCCCGTAGCCCAGCCGTCGACGGGCCAGCTCGTCGGCGATCTCGGTGGTGGTCACCTCAATGCCGGCCGGCACCCCCTCCAACATCGCGACGAGGGCGGGACCGTGCGATTCACCTGCAGTCAACCAGCGCAACACAGCGGTCAGTCTGTCACGGGGGGCCACCGGCGCGGCGCGCTCCCCGTCGCGTCCCGCCCAGCGGACGCCGCCGCCCGCTCACGCGGGCGGCGGCTCAGATCCCTCGACCGCGCTTGTGCAGGGTGCGCAGCACCGCGTCGGCCCGGACCACCCGACCGGCGACGGCGAGGGCCAGGTAGGCGCGTGGCTCGCGGGGGTTGCTCCGCAGGGTGCGCCGGGCCCAGCGCAGCGCGCCCCGGCGGTCGCCGGAGGCGGCCTGGGCGAAGGCGATCTGCCCGGCGACACGGGCCTCGCCGGCCGGTTGACTGGCGAACTCCGGGTAACGCTGGAGCAACCACTGCAACGCCTCGGAGATGGTGTCCCACCGCTGCGCGAAGTACGAGCGCTTGTGCCAGCGGACCAGCACCGACGGCGTCCGCAGGTTGATCAGCGGCGCGCTGCGCGCGGCCCGCAGCAGGAACTCGTAGTCCTCCGCGTAGCTGCCCGGGATCTCCTCGTCGACCAGCCCGAACCCGTTGCGCAGCGCGGTGGCGCGGATGAGGAAGGTCGACGGGTGCAGCTCCGTCATCCGGTCGCGCAGCAGGTCGTCCAGGGTGATCCGGTCCTTGTCGAGCACCCGGTCGACGGTGTGCCCGTCGTAGTTGACCCGGATGCCGCAGCAGACGAATTCAGCGGCCGGATCGCCGGCCAGCGCGTCGACCTGGGCGGCCAGCTTGGCGGGCAGCCACTCGTCGTCGTCGTCGCAGAACGCGACCAGCTCGCCCCCGGCCGCGAGGGTGCCGCTGTTGCGCGCACCGGCCAACCCGGGGGTACGGGCGTTGCGGATCACCCGCACCACGCGGGCCGGGCCGCTCCCCAGCTCGGTCAGCGACTCGTCCGGCGCGGACTGGTCGAACACCACGACGACCTCGATCAGGCCCGGGTAGTCCTGTGCCAGGATCGCGCGCACCGCGGCCCGCAGCAGCTCGGGGCGGTCCCGGGTGGGCACCACGACGCTGACGGTCGGCTGCTGGGTCATCGAATCTCCTTCGTACCCGGGCGCGGCCGGGACCAGGCCCGCCGCCGGGGTGGGCGCGGGATCGAACGGGCCACCAGGTCGTCGACGATCTGCCCGACCCGGGCCACCGCCGCCCGTCGTGCCTCGTGTGCCTCCGGGTCGGCGGCCACCGCGTACCGGGACGGGTCGGCCACCCCGGCGGCCAACGCGTCGTGCAGGGCCTCCCGGGTCTCGCACAGCGCCACCAGCCCGGCGGCGCCGAGCCGGCGGGCGAAGAGGAGCTGGTGGTTGTCGACGTGCTCACCGCGAGCCGGATCGCGGGGCACCACGATCGGCAGGTGGCCGTGCCGGCGGGCCTCCAGAATGGTCGCCGGGCCACCGTGGCAGACCACCAGGTCGGCATCGATCATCGCCTGCTGCAACGCGTCGTGGCCGAGGAACGGCACCGCGCCGCTCAGCTGGGGCGCGGTGGTGTGCCCGTGCTGCACGGTCAGCCCGATCGGGCCGGCGGCCTGCGCGTGCCACTGCGCCAACCAGTCGACGAGCCGGTCGAAGGGGTGCTTGTCGGTGCCCACCGCGACCAGCAGTCGGAGCTGGGCGACCGCCGAGCTGTCGCGCTGGCGCGGCAGGCGTGCCGCCTCGGTGGCCGGCCGGGGTTGCGGACGCCGGGCGGTGCCCGTCTCCCCGGTCACAGCAGCGTCCCGACGACGGTCGCCTCGGGGTACTGCCGGCGCTGCTCATCCCACTGCACGAGCATCGCGGACAGGAACGGCCGGCAGAGCCGAGCGGTCAACGTCGGGGTGTCGATCCGGTCGTACACCTCGATGTAGACGGTCGGGATGCGCCGCAGCCGGGCCAGCACCACGAACGGCACCGCGACCCCGGCTCCGGTGGTGACCACGGCGGCGACCCGCCGGGCCCGCAGCACCTGCCAGGCCAGCAGCGCGTTGCGCAGCAGGTTCGGCACGTTGCGCGTGGTCGGGTGGTGCGCCGGCACCAGGTCCTCGCCGGCCAGCAGCGACACCGCCTCCGGGGTGTCGAAGGTGACCCAGCAGCGCCGCCACTGTTCGTACCAGGGCCGCAGGGCCAGTAGTTGGGCCAGATGGCCGCCGCTGGAGCCGACCAGCAGCAGCACCGGCGCCCCACTGTCGTCGTTGTTCGTGTCCACGCGACTCCCCACAAGTTCGCTTGGAATTTCAGTTCACGCCAGGCAGAAGCAGATCACACGATTCCCGGTCGTTGAATAGCGCGACCGGCCGAGATGACGATCTCCACAGCGGGCGGTGCGGCGCACCGAACGTCCGAGGTCCATCGATAGTCGTCACCACCTGCGATTATGTCGTCACTCTGCGGCGCACCGCCGCCGCCGCGATTCCTCCAGATCAGCCGCTATGTCTTTTCTCGATGACGTCCAGGAGTGCGGGATGCAGGGCGGGGTTCCAGCCCGCGCCCGCGTCGGCCAACCGCCACGTCCGCAACCACATCTCCACCAGGTACGCGTCGGCGACGAGCCGGCGCTGCGCGGCGTCGAGGCCGAGCCGCTCGCCGTGCCGGCTCAGATATCCGTCCACGGCCACCGCGGCGGCGGCGGCCGGCTCCCCGCGCAGCACGAGGGCCCGCTGGAACGCGTCGTGCGCCAGGTCGAAGCCGACCGGCACGTCCGGACCGCTGTGCTCCCAGTCCCAGGCGACCAACCGGCCGGCGTGCCAGCCCAGGTTCCACGGCACCCAGTCACCATGCCAGTGACCGAACTCGACGCTGGTGTCGCCATGCCGGCGGGCCAACGCCGAGACCGCGGCGACCGCCCGCGCACCGGCCGGCTCGGTCGCGGCGGCCCGGCCGGCCTGATCGGCCAGCCGGCGCAGGAAGGTCGAGTCGGCCAGCGGTCGAGGTGTGCCCGCCGGGCCGCCCCGCCGGGCGACCGCGAGCAGCGCCGCGATCCGGGGCGGGTCATCCACCGGCACACCGCGTACCGCCGGGGGCAACGGCTCGATCACCGCGACCACCTGACCCGCCCACGACGTCTCGGTGAGCAGCCGCGGCGGCGTCGGATGGTCGGCGACGCCCACCACCTCGCGCAACGCCCGCAGCGCCGCCGCCTCCGCGCCGACCAGCGCGCGGGTCGCGTCGTTCCAGCCGATCTTCGCGTAGCCCCGCGGACGCCCGTCGGCACTGAAGAGTTGCAGCGTGGGCTTGCCGTTCGGGTCGGGTGGGCGGACCCCGAACGCGGCCAGCAGCGGCGTGTCACCCAGGTCGGCGGAGAGCCGCTCGCTCAGCAGCAACTCCGCGGCCGGCACCCCGGCCGGCACCGAGACGGTCAACGTGGGAAAGGGCGCGAGCCCCACCCGACCGAACCGGGCCATCCCACCGAGCACCGCCCGCAGCGCGCGCACCTTCGGTGGCCGCAGGGCGTTGTACGCCAACAGGGACGCCGCCCCGGCCCGGGGCGCGCCCAACGGCACCAGGAACCGGGCCCGGGCGATCGACGGCACGACCGCGTACCGGGCCACCGCCTGGTGACCGGCCGGCGGGGCGCCGGCCACGGTCAGGCCGACCCGGTCGTCCGGGAAGACCGCGCGGCTCACCCAACCCAGGCCGTCCACCCGCGAACGCGGGTCGGGGGCCGGGCCCACCCCTGTCGTCACGCCGCCCGGTCCGCCCAGTCGAGGTCCAGCCCGAGCCGTTGACGCAACGCGTCGTTGTACGGCCGGTAGTAGTCGGTCAGCTCAGCGCGCACGCTCGGCTCCAGCGGTGCCGAGCGCCGATCGTTGTAGACCTTGAAGTTGGGGAGGTCGTACGCCGGCAGACCGAGGAAGTCCAGGGTGCGTCGGTAGGTCGCCCGCGAGTCGCGGTACAGGTCCTCGCTGGGCAGGAAGAGGATCTGCTCCCGGGCGAAGCGCTCCAGCCACGGCTCCAGGTGCTCCAGGTAACGCCCCCGGGCCCGGTACGTGTACCAGTCGTACGGCTCACTGAACGACTCCGGCTCGGCGATCAACCGCTCCCGCTCCCCCGCCGTGCGTTCCGGCTCGGCAGCGAGGGCGGCGGCGAAGTCCAGTGGTTCGATGCCGTGGGTGCGGCGTTCCTTCCAGTGCGAGTACGCCCGCTCCACCGGGTCCCGCAGCAGCACGATGAGCTTCACCGTCGGCATCAGCGCGGCGACCCGCTGCGCGGCGAGCGGGTGGAACATGTACAGCGGGGCCGCCTCACCGACCCGGACCGGGCCGCCGTGCCGCTTGGCCAGGGCCTCGCGCTGCCGCTCGGTCGGGAAGTGCGAGCGGTACCAGGCTTCGCCGCGACCCCAGTGCTCCTCGAAGTAGTGCGCCGACTTCGTGTTCCACGCGGGAAAGAGCCGGGGCACCAACGGGTGCTGGATCAGGTAGTTCCACAGGGAGGTGGTGCCACCCCGTTTGGTCCCGATGATCAGGAAGTCCGGCAGCGGCCGGCGGTCGCTGGTGCGAACGCCGTAGTCGACAAGCGACTCCTTCACCCGGGTGGTCACCTGGGTCGGAACCAACTGCTTGACCCGGTCACGGATGGACACCACGACGAACCTCACCTGCCTCTCGTCGATGCCGAGGTGGACTCGGCGACCGTGGCCGCGTTGTCCCCTCCACGGATCTGCCTCATGGTCCCCCGGATGCCGGCGCGCACCCGGGGCAACGTCAACATGCCGACGCAGCCGGTCAGCAGCACCGCCAAGGCCACCGCCAGGCCGGGCAGGCCGCGACCGCCCACCAGCACGCCGGCCCCGGCGGCCAGGCCCACACCGGCGATCGTGGCCGCCGCGGCACGCACCATCGCGGCGTCGAACAGTGGCTCCCGAACCACCGACCGGGCGAATCCGGCAGCGGTGAGGTTCTCGGTGGCGATGCCGGCCGCCCAGGCCACCGCCGCGCCCGTCGCGCCGTGGTGGGGGATCAGCCAGAGACCCAGCGAGACGGTCATCGTCAACCCGGCCACGGTGGCGACCAGGTGCAGCCCGCTGCGCCCGCCCATCAGGAGCAGGCTCTGCACGTTGCCCACTCCGGTGTTGACCAGCATCGCCAGCGCGAGCACCGTCATCGCCGGCACACCGGCGGTGAACTCCGGCCCGAACAGCTGGAGGAAGGCCAGCGCGAAGACCGCCAGCAGCAGATACACCGGCCAGGAGAGCACCAGCCCCCAGGTGGTCAACTGCCGGTGCACGGCCGCCGCCGCGGCCCGCTCGCCCCGCCCGAGCAGCCGGGACAGCTGCGGCGACACCGCCACCCGCAGCCCCTGCATGGCCAGTTGACCGGCCAGCACGTACCGCCCGACGGCGCCGAACACACCGGCGTCCGCCGGCCCGGCCAGCACCGAGGTGAGAAGTACACCCACCCACATGCTGCCGGCGTCGATGGCCGCCGAGGCGGCCCGGGGCAGCGCGAAGCGCCAGAACGTGGACCAGTCGGCGCGGTGCGGACGCAGCGCCGCGCCCCGGCCCAGCCCGAGCGGGCCGGCGACGAGGGTGAGACAGGCCAGCAGCGCCAACGCCGCCGGCACCAACCAGCCGGTCATGCCGGCGAGCAGGCCACCACCCGCCAAGGCGGCCCCGCCGACCAGCACCGGGCGGGCGACCGGCAGAAGCAGGAACTGCACCCCGACGTACGCCCGGATGGGCCGCACGCAGCGCAGCGTGGCCAGCAGCAGGGTCATCGCGACCACCACCGGCACCGCGGCGAACGTGACGGTGAGCAGCGCGTCGCCGCTCGCGCCGGAGCCGCGCAGCAGCCGGGGCGCGAGGGCGTCGGCGGCCAACACGCCCGCGCCGGCGACCAGCAGCCCGGTCAGCAGCGGCGGGATCAGCGCCACCGGGAGCACCCGGGCGGCGTCACCGCGCACGCCGGCGCTGCGGCGGGGCAGGGCCCACATCAGACCGGTCTCCGCGCCGAGCGTGCAGATCGCTGTGGCCACGGTGACGACCCCGATCGCGGCGAAGAACGCGCCCGCCCCGGCCGGGCCGTAACCCCGGGTGATCACGACCGCCAGCACGAACCCGAACAAGCCACTGGTGGCCGCGCCGAGCAGTCCGGCCACGCCGCTACGCGCGCTGCGGCGGGTCTCGGCCGAGCCGCCGTCCCCGGCCGCCGACGGCGCGGCCTGATCCTCGGCGAGGGCGGGCGTCGGCCGGCCCTCGTCGGCACCGGCCGACGGTCGGGTCGCGGCGGTCACGCGGGCACCGGAGCGGTCCGCGCGGGCGGCGACGACCCGGCCAGCCGGGTCAGCCGTTCGCGTTCGGTAAGCGCCATCGCGAAGGCCACCGCGAAGAACGCGACCGCCAGGTTCTGGTTCGCCATGCCGTAGAACGGGACCTGCACGAGGCAGACCACCGGCACCACCGCCAGCCACTGCCCGGCCGCCGACGTCGCCCGCGCGCAGATCACCGCTGCGGCGACGAACCACGCCAGGAAACAGATGAGCGCGGGTACGCCGTGGCTGAACAGCACCATCCACAGCTGCCCCTGGGTGCCGATCGGCGCAGCCGCCGACACGGTGTCGACGTTCACCGGTGCGCCGTAGCCCAACCAGGGAGACTCCTGCACCCGGCGGATCACCTCGCTGTAGAGCGAGAGCCGATCGGTGTTGGTGTCGCTGGAGTCGACCCGCCTGCTGATCAGCTCGGTGATCGGGATGAACAACGTGGCCAACCCGCCAATCACCACGACCCCGACGATGGACGCGGCCACCCGGACGTTGCCGCGCAGGCTGGCCCGCACCCCCAGCACGGCCAGCCCGGCACCGAGGCTGAGGAACATCGCCCGGTTGAGGGTGAGGAACGCCGGCGCCAGCGACAGCGGCAGCGACGCCAGCAGCGCCCAGCGCAGCAGCCCGTGCCGGCGCAGCATCGCGAAGGCCACCACGCAGGGCAGGGTCATCGCGTACGCGCTGCCGTAGTTGTTGGTGTACGCGAACGGCGCGGCCGGCCGATAGATCGGGTTGAGCGAACGGGCACTGTATTCAGCGGTGGTGAGGTGCACCATGTCCTGGATGAACGGGGTGCCGGCCACCCCGCCGGGCAGCAGCACCTCCATCGGGGTCGTCATGGCCAGCCGGGGCACCAGCACCCCGAGCCAGCCCAGCGCCACCAGCCCGAACCAGAACGCGCAGAGCGGGGTGAGCACCGCCACCAGGCTGGCGCGTTCCCGGGCGGCCGCGTAGACGTAGACGCCGACCACCAGCGCGGTCAGGTAGAAGGCAAGCCGCAGGGCGAACGTGAGCAGCGAGGCTGGCGACGACAACTGGGTGGCGCTGACCACCACGATGGCGAGGAAGAGCAGCCAGATGCCGGCCGCCGGCGGCAGCGGCACGCGCCCCCGGGTGAGCAGCAACGCAAACAGCAATGCACCCAGCAGCGGCCAGCCAAGGTAGAACGCACCGAACAGCCACCAGAGCGGCACCAGACCGAACATCATCGACAGCGGCCAGAGCGGCAGTTGCGGCGGCGCGGACGGCGGCACCGGCGCGGGCTCCTGCGGAGCGCCTCCGGGTGGTGGTTCGGTCGCCGGGGCGCGGGTCACCGACACGCTCAGGCCCGGCCGTTTCGGGTGAGCACGAAGCCCAGCGGGGTGACCCCGGCGGCGCGCAGCCGCTCCACCAGACGTCGCAGGTCACTCTGCCGGGTGCGGTCCCGCTCCACGACGACCACCGCGCTGCCCTGCCGGGCCACGGCCACGCCACGCTCGTCGGACTCGGCCGGCGGGGCGTTGAACAGGACCAGGCCGTGGTCCGCGCCCTGCCGCCAGGTGCCGAACCGGACACTGCCCACACCCACGACAACCTCGTCGGGGGTGACGACGCGACTGTTGTCCGGGCGGGCGGACGACACCCTCGGCAGCGTCAGGGTGGCATCGGGGTCGGTGGACGGGCGGGCACCGGGCGGGTGCGGGGAGGGCCGACGGGCGGGCGTGCTCTCCGTGGCGGTACCGACGGCCGGTGTGCTGCCGGCCGGCCGGGGCTTGGGCACCAGCGGCCGGGACGGGTCGATGGGCAGTCGCCCGCGGTCGGCGAGAACGGTCGCCCGTAGCCGCTCGATCCGTCCGCTGTCATCGGCGACGAAGACCTCCCGGCCGTCCACGGCGAGCGCCACGGCGAGCCCGGCGGTGAGCACGGTGGCGTCCTCCCGGGCGGTGACCAGCGCCACCCGGGCCGGCTGCCGGACCCGCTCGGCGACCGCCATCGCCACGTACCGGACGTCGGCGTCGACCGCCCGGGGGCTGCCCCGGAACGCCGGCCGGCGTACGGTGCCGAGCAGGGGAAGGCCGGAGGCCTCCCGGCCGTCGGCGACCGAGCGGACCCGCCGGTCGGTCGACTCCCAGAGGTACGCCAGCACGATGCCGATCAGCGCGCCACCGAGCAGGCCGGCGACCATGTAGAGCGGCCGGTGCCCGGCGGAGGTGACCAGCGCCTTCTCGGCGGTCTGGGTGACCCAGCCGGGGTTGACGTCGACCGCCGCGATCTCGGTACGGGCGGCGTTGAGCTGGGTGAGCTGGTTGTTGATCCCGGCCAGCTCGGCCACCAGCGCGTCACCGGCGGCGGTGTCCTTGGCGGTGTTCGCCCGCTTCTGCAACGCGGTCTGCTGGGCGGCGACCTTGGTGATGCTGGCGTCGTAGGAGCGCAGCATCTCGGCGCGCTGCTGCTCGTACATGGTCCGGCGCACGCTCAGGTAGGCCTCGGCGGCCATGTTGGCGCTCTGCACGGCCTGGTGCGCCTCGCGCGCCTGGTAGGTGAAGCGCAGGATCTGCCCACCGGTGGGCACCTCGACCTCGAGCGCGTCGCGGATGTCCCGCGGGTCGCCGCCGGCCGAGTCGGCGAGCCGCTGCACCACCTCGGTGCCGGTGGCGATGCCGCTCTCCACGTTCATGTTGACCGCGCGGTCGGCGCCCGCGCCGCTGGGGGTGAAGGCGTCGGTCACCACCGGCCGGACCGCGACCACGGCGCTCGCGGACAGCGCCGCCGGCACCAGCAGCACGTAGCCGAGCGCGGCGAGCAGACCGACCATGGCGACGGCCGCCACCAACCGCAACCGGTGCATCGGCACCCGCAGCAGGTCGGTCAGTGTCACGGCACGCGAGGTGCCGGAGGACGGGCCGTCCGTGGGCCAGGGGGCGGGCGCTGCATCAGTCATGGAACTTCTTCACCGTCTGTTGAGGATTACCGACGACCACGACGCCGGGTGGCACGTCGGTGCGGACGACCGTCGCCGCGCCGACGACGCTGTCCCGACCGACCCGCACGCCCTTCAGGACCAGGGCGTGCGCGCCGACCCAGACGTTGTCCTCGAGAACGATCGGGGCACGGGTGAGCGGGCCGGGCGGTGCGTGCCGCTGCTCGGGGGGCAGGTTGTGGAAGTCGTTGTCGAGCAACTCGCAGTCCGACAGGAGGCACCGGTCCCCCACCGTGACCGACGTCCAGGTGCCGATCCAGGTGGCGTTGAGCAGACAGTCCGCACCGACGCGTACCTCACCGGGACCGGCGAAGCGGACGAGTTTGTTCAACCGGGTGCGGTCACCGATGGTCACCCGCACACCGCGCCGCAACCGGATCCGGCCACGGATCTCCACGTCCCGACCGAGCGTCAACCGTCGGTAACGGAGCTGATACCAGCCGCGTTTGACCGCGAAGACCAGACGCACCACGCGTCCCGTTCGGATGCCAGCGGCGCCGAGCAACGACCCTCCCCCACCGTTGCGGGCCGGCGGCGGTGGGTACCGCCACCGGCCCAACGTGAACAATCTACCGATGCTCCGTTACGAACGGTTGACCCTTACTGTACGGAGAAGAATGTCGATGGGGTAGACCAGGACAACTCGGGCGTCGCGCTGCTGATGACCGTCGCCGTGGTGCCGTTGACCACCGCGCTCGGCGCTGCCGTCGGGTCGAACGCCATGCTCCGCAGCGCACCGTCGGTGGAGCCGTAGACGATCCGACCGCCGACCCAGGCCATGCCCCGCACCGTGGACCAGGTCACACCGGTGGTCGGCAGGGCGAACTCGGTGGCACCCAGGTAGTTGCCGTCGATCTCGAAGTAGCGGTAGTAGAGGTTGTTCGCCCCGGTACGGGTGTAGTAGAGCCGGCCGTCGAGGAAGAAGGCACCGGTCAGCAACGCCGGGTTGTACCAGTCGTTGTAGCCGGACGCCTCCCACGGTGAGCCGATCGCGCCCCCGTTGAAGAGCGAGATGTCGATCCGACTGCCGGTGGGCGTGCCGGCCACCGTGTGCGACCAGTAGATCCGGTCGTCCACCCGCCACGTCGCGCCGGCCGCCGTGTACGCGGGCTGGCTGACGCTGGTCGCGGTGCCCAGCTCGGTGCCGTTGAACGGCACCTTCGCCACGGTGCCCGAGGCGGTGCCGAGGTAGAGGTTGCCGGTGGTGGCCGACGGCGGGTTCTTCGGGGTGAAGGTGCGTCCGCCGGCGAGCGGGAACATGCCGAGCCGGCCGTGGTACTCCTCGCCCATGCCATCGGAGTTGTGCCCGAAGTAGAGGCCGTCCGAGCCACGCCAGAGCACCGGCACCGACGAACCCCAGTTGCTGGTGCCCGACGGCATCGAGGCGCTGCCACTACGGCGCGGGTTCCAGTTCACCGGCATGCCGGTCGCCGGAGTGACGGCGGCGATGCCGAGCCGGTCGACAGCGCCCGAGCCGGCGTTGTCGCTGGCGTTCGGGTTGTTGAGCCAGCGGAAGTGCCCGCCCAGGTAGATGACGTTGTCCGCCACCTCGACCGAGGTGATGGTGTCGTTACCGGTGTAGTCGACCCAGGTGGCGAGCAGGCCAGAGCCCCGCGCGGCGGTCTCGAAGCGGACCAGGGCGTCGCAGTACGCGGCCGGCCAGCCGCCGCCGCCGTTGGTGCCGACCACGAACCAGCTGCCGTCGCCACCGAACTTCACGTCCTGCACGTAGTGCACGAAGGTCGTCGGCGCGGCGCACGGCGGAACGAACTTGTCGGTGCTCCAGTCGAGCAGCGTGGGAGTCCCGGAGACATCCACCAACGCCATCTGGTTGCGCGACAGGCCGTTGACGAGCGTGAAGTTGCCGCCGACGACCAGGGTGTCGCCGTCCGGCGCGACGTCGATGGTCCAGACGTACGACGTGGTGCCGTGCCGTCCCACTGTGGCGTCGATGCTGAAGCTCGGGTCGATCGCGCCGGTGGTCGCGTTGAGCCGTCCCAGACCGGCGTGCGCGGTGCCGTTGAGCCAGTTGAACGCACCGGCCACGTACAGCCAGTTGCCGTCCAGCGCCAGGTCACGGACCGTGCCGCCGTCGGAACGCCCGACCCAGCTGTCGATGATCGCGCCGGTCGCCGGGTTGAGCGCCACCAGGTTCTTCCGGGAGACGCCGTTGACGTTCTTGAAGGTGCCGCCGACGATCAGCGTGCCGCCGGGGCCGGCGAGCAGCGTGTTGACCGCGCCGTCGAGCACCGGCAGGAAGGTGGTCGACATGGTCCCGGTGGTCCGGTCGTACGAGAAGAGGTAGCGCTGCGTGACCCACGCGGAACTGGCGGTCTGCCGGAGCTGGGTGAAGCTGCCGCCGACGAAGACCGTGTTGCCCACCTGCGCGAAGGCACGGGTCTCACCGTCTCGGGCGTGCGGAGTCGTGTCGGCGGGGTTCGCCGACACCAGGGTCGCCGTGGCCGGGACCGGTACCACCGCGGCCGACGCGGTCGTGGGCACGCCCAGAGCTGCGGCGATGATCGCCAACGCGACCATCCCCGCCCGAGTACGACGTCGTCCTGCAAAACGCCACAAGTGCGAGAGTTTGGGCACGCTGCGCCTCCAGATTGGATGAGAACCCGAGGTAGCGTGCCTCGTCCAGCCTGGTAAACAAAATCCGCCGATTGGGCGGTGCATGAATCCGCAAGCCGACAGAACGCCGGAGGATCGGCTGCGCGACCCCCGGCGAACGTCGTCCGGTCAGCCCGTTTCGAACGTCAGCGGTTACCTCCGGTGGGTTGCCGCAGATAGGGATCCTGGCCGGCCTTCGCGAAGCCGGCCACCGCCGAGGCGTCGTGGTTCATCGTCATGTCACAGGTCGACGTGCGGTTGGTCATGCCGGCCGAGTTGAAGTAAATGGCCGCCTTGATCTTCGGGTGCGCCTTCAGCGCCGCCGGGAACTCCTGGAACCAGCGCTGCTTGGCACCCAGGTCGGCGGAGTTGAAGTTGGTGCCGAACTCGGCGAGCATCCGGGGCTTGCCGGCGCCGATGCCGTTGTCGTCCAGCCACCGGTAGAAGCCACCGACCGTCGTGCTCGGGCTCTTCCACACCGTGCTGCCGTTGCAGACGTGGAAGTTGTACGGGTCGTAGGCCACCCAGTCGACGTACCGGTCGCCGGGGTACAGGCCGGCGTACCGGGAGTAGTGCCCGGACCAGCCCATCATCGTCCAGACCCAGACCGCGTTGGTCGCACCGGCGTTGGCGAACCGCTCGTGGACGTAGCGCCAGGCCCGGACGAAGTCGGCGTCGCTGCCCTTGTTCGGCTCGTCCTCCGGCTCGTGGTCGAAACCGATGAAGACCGGCACACCGGCGGCCTTGATCCGGCCCGCGACCGCGTCGATGGTGCCGTCCTGCTTGCCGCCGTAGACGTCCGACCACTTGAGGGTGGTGCCGGCGGAGAAGTCACGGGACTCCCAGGCGAAGAACATCAGCCGGCCTTCACGCATCTGCTGCTGCTCGTACATGTCGGGGAAGGCGCCGTTGCTGCCGGCGTTGGAGAAGTCGTGGTAGCGGTGCACGATGTCGAACTTGCGCCCGACCTGAGTCTCCACATCGGTGACGGCCTTGCCGTGGTCCCAGCCGCCGGCCGCCCCGGCGGGCGAGTACATGCCCCACCAGGCGCCACAGGACGGGACGAGCTTGTCCGAGACGGAACCACAGTTGCCGGACGGGAGGGTGCCGCTGGCGCTCGGGGTCGGCGTCCGGGTCGGAGCGATGGTCGGCGACGGCTTGGGCGCCGCGGTGGTCGGCGACGCGCTCGGCGACGGCGGCGGCGCCGGCCGGGTGGTCGTCACCGGCGACGGCCGGGCCCCGAGGTCGTAGCTGATCAGCAGGCCGGGTCGCAGGTCCGTGTTGCGGTTCTCGACCGACGCCCAGTAGATCCGGCTCTCCAGGCCGCTCTGCGCCAACGAGACCGTCCAGGTGCCGTTGCCGGTGACCAGTTTGGAGACGTCCCACTCGTTGAAGCCCTTGGACACGCTGGTCACGCTGTCCAGTGCGGCACCGGCCGGCGTCAGCGGCGGCCGCGACTCGCGGGCGCTCAGCGGTGAGGCGTGCGCCGTCACCGTGGCGGCGAACTGCTGCCAGGCGTGCACCCGCAGCGTCGCCCGGATGTTGACCGCGTTGGCCGGCACCGTGGTCACCGCGAACTCGATGACCGCCTCGCGGCCACCGCGCGGGTTGCCGTCACAGCGCGTCGCGCAGGTGGCCAGCGTCGACTTGGCCGCGTTGTCACCGTCCTGCGACACCGCGGTGGCGGTGGTGTCGGCCGCCGCCCGGATCGACAGGTCGTCGCTGGCCAGCAGCGGCATCATGGTCGCCACGATGCCGGCCACCACCGAACCGCCGACCACGCCGATGGCAATCGCCTTACGTCGGGGTCCGGAGCGGAACCGGGTGATGCGGTGCAGTCCGTGCCTGGTCAAGGAAACTCCCTGTGTCTGCGTCCGTAACGGTGAGCAGCGTATCGATGACCAGGACATGTGGCAGGTAGGACAGTTTTCCGTAAGCGCGTCTTAACCGTCAGCTAAGAAACCGCAGCAGGGAAATCAGGGACTCTGGCCGCAGGTGCGACCGAAGCCCGCCACCCACCTTGCCTGGGGAGCACGCGCGGAGTCAACGGGACGCGTTGGAAGCGCTTCCGGAACGTCTCGCGACCATCGGCGACCGCGCCCGGACCCCTCTGTTCGGTCGGTCAGCCGGCGCGAGCGGCAGTCAGCGCGGCGGCCATCGCCGCCCTCGGCGCGGTGACGCCGGTGAACTGCTCGAACTGCCCGACGGCCTGGGCCAGCAGCAGGTCCAGGCCGGAGACGACCCGGCAGCCGGCCGCATCGGCGGCCGTCGCCAGCGGCGTCGGCCACGGGTCGTAGAGCGCGTCGAAGAACACCGCGCCCGGCCGCCAGGCCACCGCGCCGGCCAGCGGGTCGGCGACCCCCTTCGGCACCGTGGAGACGACCACGTCGGCGGTGGAGAGTTGCCGGGACGCATCGGCCCATGGGGCGGGCGTCAGCGCGACCTCCACCGCGCCGGCCACCGGGCGCAGCTCGTCGACCGCCTCGGGTCGGCGGGCCACCACCGTCACCGACGAGCACGCGAGCTGGGCGGCGGCGGCGAGCGCGGCGCGGGCCGTACCCCCGGCACCGAGCACCGTCACGGCGGCACCGGCGGTCACGCCGGCGTCGGTGAGCACCCGCACCATGCCGGCGACGTCGGTATTGTCCGCATACCAGGAGCCGTCCCGACGGCGTACCAACGTGTTGGCCGCGCCGACGGCGGCGGCGACCGGCGACGCGGCGTCGGCCACGGCGAGCGCCACCTCCTTGCCCGGCATGGTCACCGACAACCCGGCCCACTCCGGGCCCAGGCCGGCGACCAGATCCGGCAGCTCCGCCGCCGCACACTCGATCCGGGTGTACGACCACCCGGTCAGCCCGGCGGCGACGTAACCCGCGGTGTGGATCACCGGGGAGAGGGAGTGCGCGATCGGCTTGCCCAGCACCGCGGCCCTACGGGTCGACACGGTCACCGCCGGTCGCGGCCGGTGGCCCGATCACTGTCGACATCACGTCCCCGCTCTCCCGCGCACGTCGGGATCGACCCTACCCAGCACCCCGGCCCGGGCACCAGGGAACCGGCTCGGCGACCACCCTGGGCGACCGCGTCATCGCTTGACCCACATCGACGTTGGTGAAAGCATTCCGAAGACGGAAGCGCTGATCGAAAAGGGGAAAGGCTCCCTTCCCGACAGCGACCATAATTGCGGTCGCAATGGGAAAGGGAGCCTTTACAGCGTGACCCGGCCGGTCAGATGATGCCGGCCTCCTTGGCCTTGTTCTCGTTGCGCTTGTGCTGCTCGTACGTCTCGGCGAACTCCGAGTGGCCCTCCTTGTCGATGGCCACGAAGTAGAGCCACTTGCCGGGCGGCGTGTCCATCGCCCCTTCCAGGGCCTGCTTGCCGGGGTTGTTGATCGGGGTGGGGATCATGCCCCGCAGCTTGCGGTTGTACGGATTCTTCGGGTCGTCCAGCTCGGCCGCCGTCATCTGCTTGGACGACTTGGTCGGCTTACCGATCGACTCCAGGTAGTAGTTGACCGTGACGTCCATCTCCAGGCAGTTGCAGTCGAACTCGCCGTACACCCGGTTGTAGGCCACCCGGGCAACCTTGCCCAGGTCATCCTTGTTGCCGGCCTCGGCCTGAGCCAGCGACGCCACGATCAGCGCCTCGTACGGGCTGACCTTGCGTTCCTCCTGCACCCGGTCGGCGAACTTCATCTCCACGGTCACCGAGAGGAAGCGGTTCACCATCAGCTTGAGGATGCTCTGGGCCGTGGACTTCGGCGGGATCTCGTATGTGTCCGGGAAGAGGAAGCCCTCGATGGACTTCACGCTCTTCTTGCCGTCGCCGCGCGTGAACCACCACTCCGGGACACCGAGCGCCTCCGGGTCCTTCGCGGCGGCCTGGAAGTCCTTGACCGGGATCTTGGTCTTCTCGGAGAGCAGCTTGTAGATGTTCAAGCTCGTGCGGCCCTCGGGGATGGTCAGCCCGTTGACGATCTTGTTCTTCAGGTCGAGCATCGCGGTCACGGCGCTCGCGCCGCTCATCTGCTTGCGCAGCTTGTACGTGCCCGGCTGGATGTTCTTACTGCGCGACTCGGCCTCGGCCGCCTCGATGAAAGCCTTCTGGCTCTTCACCACGTCGGCCGCGACGAGGGCGTCGGCCATGTCGGCGAGCAGCGCGCCGTTCTTGATCTCGACGGTGATCTCACCGCTCCCGCTGCCGTCGTAGTCGGGGGTGACGAAGTAGTTCTGGATGCGGTCGAAGCCGTAGAACGCGCCGCCGCCGATGCCGCCCAACAGGAGCAGTGCCATCAGCAGGGCCAGGAATGTCTTGCCCCGGCCGCCGCCGCCGGACCCGCCCTTGCGCTTGCGGAAGCCGCGCCGGTGCCGACCCTTCTCCCCCCGCTCCGCTTCGTCGAACCCAAGATCCAGATCGTCGATCATTACGTCCGCCTCCGCTGCGCGTCCAGCCAGCTCTGCAGGATCTCCACCGCGGCCGCCTGATCGACAACCGCACGTTGACGTTTACCTCGGACGCCACGCTCGGCAAGCCTACGAGAAGCGACCACGGTCGACATCCTCTCGTCAGTGAGCGTTACCGGGACAGGCGCTATCACATCGACCAGTCGGTCAGCGTACGCCTTCACATGGACGGCCGCAGGGCCATGCTTGCCGGCGAGATTGACCGGAAGACCGACGACAACCCCGACGGCCTCGTGCTCGGCCACCAACGCGGCCAGCTCGGCGAGGTCGCTCGGCACCGCGTCCGGCGCCGCCGTGAGATCGCGGGCCAGGGTGACCAGCGGCGTTGCCAAGATCCCGTCCGGATCCGAGCGGGAGACACCCACCCGCACCTGACCGACATCCACGCCGATCCGCACACCACGCGTCAGGTCAGCCACCGACGGTCACCACCAGCCGGAAACGAACCAGGGCGGACCGATCGGCCCGCCCTGACTCACAGTGATGATCCATCACGCCTCAGTGATCGCCTTCTCGACGGTGAGCAGCAGGTTCGGCGCCTCGGCCGCCGGCAGACCGCCGCCCTGGGCCAGGTCGGGGCTGCCTCCTCCGCGCCCGGAGAACGCCGCCTTCACCAGATCCGACGCGGCCAGGCCACGGCTGCGCGCCGCCGCGTTGACCGCGACCACCAGGGACGCCTTGCCGTTCGACCGCGCCGCCACCGCGACGACCGCCGGCCGCGCCGGGTCGATCTTGCCGCGGATCTCCTGGGCCAGGGTGCGCACGTCGTTGCCGGCCGCGCCCTCCGGCGCCTCGGTGCCCACGTACGCGACCCCGCGCACGTCCTTGGCCTGCGCCGCGAGCGCTGCCGCGCCACCCAGCACCAGCTGGGCGCGCAGCTTCTCCAGCTCCTTCTCGGCGTCCCGAAGCTGGGTGACCGTCTGCTCCACCCGGTCGGCGACCTGGTCGTTGGGCACCCGGTACAGCTCGGCCAGCCGGGAGACCAGCAGGTGTTCCTTGGCCAGGAAGCCGAAGGCGTCCATGCCGACCAACGCCTCGACCCGGCGGACACCGGAGCCGATCGACGACTCGGAGAGGATCTTCACGAGGCCGAGCTGGGCCGAGCGCGCCACGTGCGTGCCGCCGCACAGCTCCCGGGCGTAGTCACCCACCTCGACGACCCGCACCTCCTCGCCGTACTTCTCGCCGAAGAGCGCCATCGCGCCGATGCGCCGCGCCTCCTCCAACGAGGTGATGAAGGCGTGCACCTCCAGGTCGGCCAGGAGCACCTCGTTGACCTGCTGCTCCACATCGCGCAGGACGCTCGGCGACACCCCGGTCGGGGTGTTGAAGTCGAACCGGAGCCGACCGGGGGCGTTCAGCGACCCGGCCTGCGTGGCGGACTCTCCGAGGAAGTTCCGCATGGTCTGGTGCACCAGGTGCGTGGCGGTGTGCGACCGGGAGATCGCCCGACGTCGGGTCGTGTCGATCTCGGCGAAGCCGGCCTCACCGGCGCGTACCTCGCCCCGGATCACCCGGGCGCGGTGCACGATCAGACCGGGCACCGGCTGCTGCACGTCGAGCACCTCGACCTGCCCGCCACCAACCGTGATCATGCCCTGGTCGGGCTGCTGCCCACCGCCCTCGGCGTAGAACGGGGTGGTGTCCAGCACCAGCTCGATGGTGTCGCCCTCGGTCGCCGCCTGACGCGGGCCGTCGGCGCCGAGCAGCGCCCGCACCGTCGACTCGCGGGACACCTCGCTGTACCCGGTGAACGTCACCGGACCACCCGCGTCGAGCACCGACCGGTACGCCGACAGGTCGACGTGCCCCGTCTTGCGGGCCTGCGCGTCCGCCTTCGCCCGGGTCCGCTGGTCGGCCATCAGCCGCCGGAACCCCTCGTCGTCGACAGTGAGGCCCTGCTCCGCGGCGATCTCCAGGGTCAGATCGATCGGGAAGCCGTAGGTGTCGTGCAGCTGGAACGCCTTCGCCCCGGACAACGCCGAGCCGCCCGCCGTGCGGGTCTCCGCGATCGCGGTGTCCAGGATCGTGGTGCCCGCCCGCAGGGTGGACAGGAACGCCTCCTCCTCCGCGTACGCGTAATCCGCGATCCGGGCGAAGTCGGTCGCCAGCTCCGGGTACGACGGCGCCATGCAGTCCCGGGCCACCGGCAGCAGCTCGGGCAGCGCCCGCTCCTGCCAGCCCAGCAGCCGGATCGACCGGATCGCGCGGCGCATGATCCGGCGCAGCACGTACCCGCGACCCTCGTTCGACGGGGTCACGCCGTCGCCGATCAGCATCAGCGCGGTCCGCACGTGATCCGCGATCACCCGCAGCCGGACGTCGTCCGGGTGCGACTCGCTGGCCACATGCCCGGAGTGCGCGCCGTACCGCTTACCGGTCAGCTCGGCCGCCCGGGCCAGGATCGGCCGCACCTCGTCGATCTCGTACAGGTTGTCGACACCCTGCAGGATCGAGGCCATCCGCTCCAGGCCCATGCCGGTGTCGATGTTCTTCGCCGGCAGGTCACCCAGGATCGGGTAGTCCTCCTTGGTGGTGCCCGGACCCCGCTCGAACTGCATGAAGACGAGGTTCCAGTACTCCATGTACCGATCCTCGTCGACCGCCGGGCCACCCTCACGCCCGTACTCCGGGCCCCGGTCGTAGAACAGCTCCGACGACGGACCGCACGGCCCGGGAATGCCCATCGACCAGAAGTTGTCCGCCTTGCCCCGGCGGACGATCCGCTCGGCCGGCACGCCCACCGACCGCCAGATCTCGTACGCCTCGTCGTCGTCGAGGTAGATCGTCGGCCAGATCCGCTCCGGATCCAGCCCGTAACCACCCTCGGCGATCGGCTTCGTGGACAACTCCCAGGCCAGCGGGATCGCGCCGGCCTTGAAGTAGTCACCGAAGGAGAAGTTGCCGTTCATCTGGAAGAACGTGCCGTGCCGGCTGGTCTTACCGACCTCGTCGATGTCCGGGGTACGGATGCACTTCTGCACGCTGACCGCCCGCTGGTACGCGGGCGTCTGCTGACCCAGAAAGTACGGGACGAACTGCACCATGCCGGCGTTGACGAACAGCAGGTTCGGGTCGCTGATGGCGGGCAGCGGAGCGGACGGCACCACGGCGTGGCCATTCGCCTCGAAATGCGCGAGGTACCGCCGCTTGATCTCCGCCGTCTTCATCGCTGGTGTTCCTCCGGAAAGATTTCTCGATCGCCGATTCGCGGGTCTTCCCGCAGGTCGGCGAACTTGTCGTCGAACGCCTCGCCCTGGGCGAACGCCTGGTGGATCTCCTGCTCGCGTTCGGCCATCCCGACCCGGACGTCCTCCACGAAACTACGCAGCGACTCGACGAGCCCGCCAGCGGATTCCGTCACCGAGTTGGCGATGCCCGCCGGCGTGTACGCCTGCGCGGTACGGGTCGCCTTGCGGACCACGATCACACCGACGGCCACCCCGATGCCGAGCCAGAACAAGCGCCTCATGTCCCGCTACCTCCTGGTGCGCCGGGCCGGTCAGCTGTTGCCGCGTCGCGCGGCCCGTCGCTGCTGCTTGATGGTGTCGCGTACCTCGCGCTCGGTCTCGGCGTGCCGGCGGCCGGCAGCGGCCTTACGCACGCCGTAGCCGAACGCGGCCACCTTGACCAGGGGGTTGGCGGCCGCGGCGGACACGACGGTGGCCAGGTTGGCGACGTTGGCGGTCACGTTCTGCGCGTGGCTGGTCATGGTGTCGACCTTGGCCAGCTGGAGGTTCACACCGTCGAGCGAGGTCTGCACCTGCTCCAGCGCGACGTTGACGTTCTTCACCGTGGTGTTCACGTCACCGAGCAGCGGCGCGGTCCGATCGTTCAGATCGTTGATCATGCGGGTGGTGGCGTCAACCGTGTGCCGCAGCCGCAGGATGGGCAGCGTCAGGATGAGCACCAGCACCGCGAACGCGGATGCCGCGATCAGCGCCGCGATCGGTCCAATGTCGCCCACGCCTGTCCTCCTCAAGCAGAGTTCCGCAGGACCCGACGTCCCCGGAACGCACAACCATGCCACCCGTACCGGCCGCCGAGCCGTCGGCAGTCACCGGTAGCGGGCGTGCCCGCCAGCCCCAGACCCTACCGTCCGTGATGGAGATCGGCTCAGGACGGTGAGGGTGTCAGCTCACCCAGCGGATCCGCACTGACCGTTGGGAACGGATCCTCACCGGTCAGTGACGGGTCGGTGGTCGGCTGCGGCCTGGTCCGCTCGTCGTCGATCGCATTGCGCACCTTCACCGACACCAACGAGCCGGTGCACTCGGTCGCAGCGGCCGACGGGTCGCCGGACGGCACGACCGCCGGCTCGCCGTCCACCGGCGGCGGCACACAGGTCGGGTCGCGTACCCACAGGTCGAGGGTCAACTCGTCGCGACGCCAGCAGGTGTAGCTGCCCTTCGTCTGCTGCTCCGGGCAGCGGCTCACCTTCCATGGCTGCCACCCTTCCCGGCGCAGCGCGTCCTCATAGACCTGCGCCGTCTCCTTGGGCGCCTTCTCCGAGGTCACGGTGCGCTCACGCAGCCGGCAGTCGAGCAGGCACCAGCGGCTGCCGCTGACGTCGTCGACCGTCTTCGCGGCCGCCCAGGCGGGCACGCCGAGCTGGTCCAGGTTGTCGAAGACCGGGTCACGGCTCAGCGTGCGGATGCCGAAGAAGAGCGGCACCGCGCCGAGCAGCACGACGCTGACCAGCACCAACACCGCCGCGCGCAGGCGACGTCGTTCGCGGGTCTGCCGACGTTCCTCGGAACGGGCACCCGGTGCGGCGTCGTCGTCCGGCGCGTCCTGACCGGCCGAGCGCAGCGCCGGCCCGTCGGAGGGATCCGGTGCCGGCCGGTCCACCGGGCCGGACACGGCGGGCACCACGGCGGCGGCACGGGCCACGCCGACGGGCTCGCCGGCACGCCCGGGCGGTGGCACGGGCACGACACCGCTCGGCTCGGCACGGCCGGGCTCCCGATTCGGAGGCAGGGCGCGTCCGGCGGCACGGTCGGCCGACGCGGGTCGCCCGGCCGACGCAGCACCACGGGCCGGCCCGGGCTCACCGGCCGGCCGGTCGTCGGTTGCCGGCTGCCCGCCGGGAGGGCGGACGGCGGCACGAGCCGGACCATCCGGACGGGAACGCGGCGGACCATCCACACCCGGCGGCACCGCCGCGCGAGCCGGACCATCCGGACGGGTTGCGTCCCGGGGTGCCGCCTCGCCACCCGGACCGGGACGCAGTGGGCCGTCAGCGCCACGGCGTCCGGTGCCGGGTGCCGGCGCATCGCCCGGGATGGGGCGGGCCCGGCCGGGTGGGACGGAGCGGGCAGCTCCCCGAGCAGCGGGACCGGCGCCGGGTCGACCACCGGCGTACGGGTCGTCGCCGTGGTCGCTCGCGGGCCCCTGTCGACCGGGGACAGCCGTACCGTCGGGGCCGGGCGCGGCCGGTGGACGACGTCGCCGGCCGGTCGGGTCCAAGGCGGGCGGTGCGTCCGGGCCGGGCCCCGCCACGGCACGGCCGCGCTGACCGGTGGCGTCCGGAGCGGGCACCGCCGCAGCGCCCCGCCCACGCGCGGGCCGGTCGCCGGGCGGCGAGGGGTAGGTCAGGGCCTGCTCTCCGGTGGAGCCCGACGCGTCGGGCCGGACGGCGCGACGACCGGTCGGTGCGTCCGCGCCGGGGTCGACCGGCGGGCCGACGGGCCGGCGGGCGGCGGTGCGTTCCGCGGCCGGGTCTGGCACGGCGAGCCGACCGGACGCCTGCTCGGTGAGGTCTCCCGGCCCGGTGGGCGGCGCCGGACGGCGGCCCCCGGCCGGTGGACTGCCGTCTCGGCGGTTGACCACCGGCAGGCCGGGGTCGGTGTGTGGCAGGCGGCCGGCCTGGCGGAGCCAGTCCGCGGGCCGCTCCGGGCGGTCCAGGCGGGGTTCGCCGCCGGGCGGCGTTCGGCGTTCCGGTTCACCGGAGACGACCCGGCGGCGACCGGTGCCGTCGGCGGGGCCGGTGGTGGGCAGGGCGCCGCTGTGCGCGCCGGTCGCCTCGGGCACCGACGACGCGTTCCCCGAGCGGGGCACGGGTGGCGCGTTCCCCGAGCGGGGCACCACCGGCTCGTCGGGTTCCGCGGCGCGGCGACGCCCGCCGGCTGTCGGACGGGGACCTTCGGAAGCGCGCCCGGCGGGCTCGGGCGCACCGGGGTCGGCGGGGCCCGGACGACGCCGGGCGGTGCGGGGGTCACGGTCGCTGGCGGGGTCGGGCCGCAGGCCCTCCGCGGTCGGCGGCACGACGCCGGCCGGCGGCACGACGCCGGCCGGCGGCACGACGCCGGCCGGCGCGCCGTCGAAGCGGGCCGGCCCGGGGGCGGCGGATGCTCCGGTGGCCCGCGCCGGGTCGGGTGCCGAGCCGGCGGCGCGGCGACCGGCGGGCGTGCCGTCGGCGGGCGGTCGGGCACGGGCGGGTTCGACCGGTTGCTCCGGGCCGGGTCGGCGGACCGGCGGACCGGCATCCGGACGGCGCAGCGGCGGCATGCCGTCGGGATGGCCGCCGGGTGCGGCGGGGTCCTGATGACGGCCCGGCGGAACAGCGGCGTCCGGACGACGGACCGGCGAGGCGGGGGCGTCCGGGCGACGACCGGCCGGGGGGCCTGAGGTCGGTGGGCCCACGGGTGGGCCGGGAGGGGCTGCCGCACCGCGTGAACGGGCCGAGCCGCCGGGCGCGTCGGCTGCCGGACGAGGCCCCTGCGGACCGGCCGGGTCACTCCCGCCCGGGCGAGCGGCGGGTGGCGGCGGTGGTACGGCAGCGCGGGCACCGGGCACCGGCTGCACGCCGCGGCGCGGCGGCTGACCCGGTGCGGGGCCGGCGGCGGGTGGCCGGTTGTCCGGGCGACGACTCGCTGGCGGCGTCTCCCCGGGCCAGGGCCCGTCGACCGGTCGACGGGCGGCGGCACCGCCAGGTTCGCTCTGGCGCGGGGCCGGCGGTGCCGAGGACTCCGGCGCACTGCCGCGCGCACCGGCCGGCTCTCCCGGCGTACGCGGGGTGGGTTGTGCCGGCGGTCCGGCCGGGTCTGCCGGCAGCATGCCAGCACGGGGCCGGTTCGGCTCCGCCGGTGCGCCGTCCGGGCCCAGCTCGGTGCGTTGCTGCTTGGCCGAGCGCAGGTCGTCGATCCAGCCGAACTCCTCGCCGGCTACCGGCTGCTCCGGCTCGGGCTCGGCTGGCCGGCCGCGACCCCAACGGCGGGTCTTGGCGCGGGGATCGCGCCGCTCGTCCGGGCCCTCGTCCGGGCGGTCCCCACCACGCGATCTCACTGTTGACCCTCTCCTGCGGCGTCGGTGCCGCTGTCCTGCATCGTGCCGGAGGCACCCGTGCCCGTCGTCGGACGGGCGGCCCCCGGGGATAGCGCTGGCGCGGTCTGCGCCGTTACGGACGGCTCGGCTGTCGGCGTCTGCGGGCGGGCGGCCGGGGCCGGCAGGCCACGCACGATCCGGCGCAGCAGCGGCAACCGGCTGGCCACCGACCGCTCCGCGCCGTGCGGGCTGGGCTGGTAGTAGTCGGTGCCCACCAGGTCGTCCGGGACGTACTGCTGGGTGACCACGCCGCGCTGGTCGTCGTGCGGGTAGCGGTAGCCGGTCCCGTGGCCCAACCCTCGGGCGCCGGCGTAGTGCGCGTCGCGCAGCCCTCGCGGCACCGGGCCACCGCGACCGGCCCGGACGTCGGCGATGGCGGCGCCGATGGCGGTGGTGGCCGAGTTCGACTTGGGCGCAGTGGCCAGGTGGATCACCGCCTGGGCGAGGTTGAGCTGCGCTTCGGGCAACCCGACGTACTCGACCGCGTGCGCGGCGGCGGTCGCCACGCTCAGCGCACTGGGATCGGCCATGCCCACGTCCTCGCTCGCGAAGATGACCAGACGACGGGCGATGAACCGGGCGTCCTCACCGGCGACCAACATGCGGGCCAGCCAGTGCACCGCCGCGTCCACGTCCGAGCCGCGCATGCTCTTGATGAAGGCGCTGACCACGTCGTAGTGGGCGTCGCCGTCGCGGTCGTAGCGCACCGCCGCCACATCGACCGCCTGCTCGGCGGTGGCGAGGTCGATCCGCCCGCCGCCGAGGGCCGTGGCGGAGGCCGCCGCCGCCTCCAGGGCGGTGAGTGCCTTACGGACGTCACCGGCGGCCAACCGGACCAGGTGATCCTCGGCCTCGGTGGTCAGGGTCAGTGTGCCGTCCAGGCCACGCTTGTCGGCGACCGCCCGGCGCAGCAGGCCCCGCACCGCCTCGTCGTCCAACGGTTGCAGGGTGAGCAGCACGCACCGCGACAGCAGCGGGGAGATGACCGAGAAGTACGGGTTCTCGGTGGTGGCCGCCAGCAGGGTGACAGTGCGGTCCTCGACGGCGGCGAGCAGCGAATCCTGTTGGGTCTTGCTGAACCGGTGCACCTCGTCGATGAAGAGCACGGTCTGCGGACCGCCGGAACGGCGCTGGCGGCGCGCCGCCTCGATCACCGCCCGGACGTCCTTCACGCCGGCGGAGAGCGCCGACATGGCCACGAAGCGGCGGTCGGTGGCCCCGGCCACCAGGTGCGCGATGGTGGTCTTGCCGCTGCCCGGCGGGCCCCAGAGGATCACCGACATCGGAGCCCCGCCGGAGACCAGTTGCCGCAGGGGTGCGCCGGGAGCGAGCAGGTGCTCCTGCCCGACCAGTTCGTCGAGGGTCACCGGGCGCATCCGGACGGGCAGGGGCGAATCGTCGGCCACCGCGGTGAAGCCGTCGACACCGGCGGGACCGTCGGGCGCGCTGCGCGACCCGGCGGGTTCACCGAGGGAGAAGAGGGCGTCGGACTCCATCACGAAGACAGTACCGGGCCGGGCCCACGGCGCCGGAATCGCGCCGCAGGCCCGCCACCGGTGATCGGTTCCGGTCAGCCACGCCCGGGACGACGGCCCCGGTACCAACGGCCGCCGCCGCCGCCGCGCGGGCCGCTGCCGACGCCGGCCAGGTAGAGCGAGAGCAGGAGCAGTCCGATGAGCACGAGGGTGTTCCAGTTGAACAGGTCGGGTGCGCCGAAGTCGGTGCCGAGCAGGTCGAGCAGCAGGGCAAAGCCAAAAACGATGGCCGCGAGAATGGCGAGCATGTCGGTCCTCCGGTGGGGGTTCCCAGTAGGTCGGCGCGTGATGTACCCAATCGGTCGACTCGTCAATCTCCACGGTGGAGACGGCCACGCCGCGAGGGCCCGGCGGAGGCAATCGACCCCCGGCTCCTAGGCCTTAGGCTGGACCGCATGATCATCGACGACCGGGTGCTCCAGGACCGGAGCGCCATCCTGGCCGCCGTCGGCCATCACCCGTTCGCCCGGCACGCGCTCGGGCGGGCCGTGCCGGCGCGCGCGTACCAGCGTGATGGCGCCGTGCTGTGGTTGGTGCCGCCGGAGTACGGACCGGCTGGCTGCGCGATCGGTCCGGTCGAACCGGCGCTGGAGATCTGTGCAGCGCTCGCCGCCGATGGAATGCTCCAGCCCGGACAGCGGCTGCACCTGCCTCGACACGATCGCGGTCGGCTGGTCGATCGGCTGGCGGTGGCCGAGCACAGCGACTGGGACTTCCACTGGACCGACACGGCGCCGCCGGCGCAGCCGGACGAACAAGCGGTGGTCCGCCTCACCGCCGCCGACCAGCCGGCGCTGGCGGCACTCGTCGAAGAGTCGTTCCCCACCAGCACCTCCCAGCCGGGCGACCCACGGGTGGTCGACTGGTACGGCATCTGGGCCGGCGACCGGTTGGTGGCGTGCGGCGCGGACCGTAGCCAGGATGACATCGGCTTCCTGGCCGGCCTGACCGTCGCTCCCGACCAACGCGGTCGAGGGCTGGGCGCGTCCCTGACCGCCGGGATGACCCGGGCGCTACTCGCACGTCACGACCTGGTCGGGCTCGGCGTCTACACGCACAACGTCGGTGCGGCGCGGCTCTACCGTCGGCTCGGCTATACCTCCACCCTTGCGCTCAGCTCGATCCGCCTCGCCTGACCGGCCCGCCGTCCGGCCAGGCGAGAGGGCTATCGCTAACGGTCGGTGGCGGGCACCGGGACCGCGGTCGGCTCGACGGCCGGGGCGGCCCGACGGCCGGCCAGCCAGGCGGGCAGGTAGAGCGGGGCGGCGACGGCCAACACCACAGCGCCGACCACCATCGCGGTGCTGACGCTGGTGGCGGCGGCGAGCGCGGTCAGCACCACCCCGCCGAGCGCGCCGGCCGGTTGCCCCATCATCGAGTTCAGCGAGAGCACGCTGGTCCGGTACGGGCCGTCGACCTGCCGGTGCAGCAGCCCACTGTGCAACGGGTTGGACGCTCCGTGCACCGCGTAGCAGGCGAGGTAGGCCACCAGCACGCCGACCGGCCCCGCGAACAACCCCATCCCGACCACAGTCACGCCCTGCAGGACGCGGAGCAGGGCCGCACCCGGAGCGGCGCCGAACCAGCGCAGCAGCAGTGGGGTCAGTGCCGCGCCGGCGGCCGACGCGAGCCAGGCGGCCGAGTTCGCCGGCCCGAGCAGCACCGCGGCGCGTTCCGGATCACCGATCACCTCGGCGAGTCGGACCGGCAGCAGCGACTCGAAGGTGACCATGCCGAAGCCCCAGAACAGCTCGACGGCCACCAACGCCAGCAGCACCCGGGAACGCCGCAGCAGCCCGACGGCCTGGCCGATCATCCGGGGCGCCTGGACCACCGAGGCCCGCATCGCCGCGACCCCGGTGGCCGGCCGCTCCTCGACCAGCAGCACCACGAGCGCGACGAGCGCCGCCGCCTGCGCCACGATGGCGGCCAGCACGGGCACCGTGAGCGCGGAGACCGGCCCGATCGGGCCGAGCGCGATGAGACCACCGCTGAGCAGCGCGCCTCCGCCGATGGCGCCGCCGACGACGGTGCCGGCGTAGCCGAGGCCACGCTCGTACTCGGCCTGCGGGTCGGCGGCCAGGGTGGCGTCGACGTACCAGGACTCCAACGGGCCGCTGTCCAACGCCCGGTAGATGCCCTGCAGAGCCCAGACCACGAAGAACAGCGCGAACGAGTCGGCCACGGCGAACAGCGCGAGGGAGACAAGGTTGAGCACCCCGGCGGCGAGCAGCACCGGTCGACGACCGAGAGCGTCGGCGAACCCGCCGGTGGGCAACTCCAGCGCCAGCACCAGCAGCCCCTGAGCCGTGCCGACCAGGCCGATCTGCGGCAGCGACAGGCCGCGCTCCTGCATCAGCAGGATCATCACCGGGATCATCAGCCCCGTGGGCAGCCAGCGCAGACCGTAGAGCGTGAGGTAACGACGCCGAACCTGGCGTACGGTCAGCGCGCTCACCGGAGGCCCTCGCGCAACGGGTAGGCGGCCAGGAAGACCTGCACCGGGCGGGCCTCCGGGTCGGTAGGGGCGTCGGGTTGGGCCTCGCGGTGGTAGCGCTCCAGCACCTGCCACACCTCCGCCTTGAGCTCCTCCAGTCTGGCGGGCGGGATGGTCATGAAGATGTCGCCCATGCCGAAGCCGTCCCGCCAGGCGGGTGACCACTCGTGCTGGGTGGCGAACCAGCGGTCGGCGGTCTCGACGAGGAGACGTACCTGGTCGCCCTGGATCCACTCGATCGCGGCTCGGGCGTCGGGGTCGTCATCGAAGTCGCTCGGCTCCCAGTTGGTGACGTCGTGCGCCGCCTGCCACCAACGTTGCCGCCCGGTGCCTCGGTCGGGATCCTCGATGACGAGCCCGACCTCGGCGAGTTGACGCAGGTGGTAGCTGGTCGCGCCGGTGTTTGTGCCGAGCAGTTCGGCGAGGGTGGTGGCGGTGGCGGGCCCCTTCACACGCAGGGCGCCGACCAGCCGCATCCGTAGCGGATGCGCCAGGACCCGGACCTGCCGCTTGTCGATGCGGACCTCACGTAGCGCCGCCCGCTGAGCGTCTTCGTCGTTCGCCATGACTGCACACTATCTCTGCACACTTCTTATGCACAAGAGTTATGCACAAGAAGTGTGCAGGGTCAGGCGAGGAGTTCCCGCACCCCCCGCAACCGCGTCCGCAGCAGACCTGCGGCGCGCGCGCAGTCCAGGCGTACCTCGGTGGGGCCGGCCTGCCCGGCGGCGGCGCTGGTGGTGGTCTTCAGCCCGGCCGCGTCCAACCCGAAATGTCGGGCCACCAGCAGACCCAGCTCGGCACGGCTGACCGCGTCCGCGCCAGCCACGTTGAGCGGGCCGGCGTGGTTGCCGACGACCAGTTCCAGCACGGCGTCGGCCAGGTCGGTGACGTCGATCGGGCAACGGATCATGTCGCTGAACAGCACCGCCCGTCCGGCGAGCGCGTCCCGGCAGAGCTGGATCTGCTTGCTGCCCTCCCCCACGATCAGGGAGGTCCGCACCAGTGTCGCGCCCGGGTCGATCGCGCGAACGGCGGTCTCGGCGGCCGCCTTCGCGGCACCGTACGCGTTCAGCGGGGTGGGCACGTCGTCGTCGGCGTACGGCGTGGGACGGCCGGCGTGCAGCGCGTCACTCGACACGTGCACCAGCCGGGCGCCCACCTCGGCGGCGGCGAGGGCCACGTGCGCTGCCCCGTCGGCGGTGACCGCCCAGTCCCCGTACCGGTAAGGGGTCCCCACCACTGCGTCCGGCCGCACCTCGGCGACCAGTGCGCGCACGGCGGACCGGTCGGTCACGTCCAGCCGTCGTGCCGCGACTCCCGGCACCGCGATCTCACCGGAGTGGAACGTCCCGACAACCGACCACCCGGCGCTGACGCCCCGCCGACAAATCGACCGCCCGAGTAATCCACTACCCCCGACAACAAGCACCCGCATCCCAGCCCACTCCCCCACTACCGCCGACGTCGATCATGAGGTTAACGAGCGACACGCCGTGGCGCGGGCCCGTCAACCTCATGATCGACGGCGCGATAGGGGGTCAGACCGGGTCTGCTACCGGGGCTGCGGGGCCGGCCGTTCCCGTGTGGGCCGCCGGCTGCGGCTTGGGCTTGGCGTCGATGCCGGCCTCGGTGCGCTGCTGGGCGGTGATCGGGGTGGGTGCACTGGTCAGCGGGTCGAAGCCACCCCGGGTCTTCGGGAAGGCGATGACCTCACGGATGGAGTCGGCGCCGGCGAGCAGCATGCAGACCCGGTCCCAGCCGAAGGCGATACCGCCGTGCGGCGGGGCGCCGTACTTGAACGCCTCCAGCAGGAAGCCGAACTTGTCCTGCGCCTCCTCGGGAGTGATGCCGAGCAGGTCGAAGACCCGCTTCTGCACGTCACCCCGGTGGATACGGATCGACCCGCCGCCGATCTCGTTGCCGTTGCAGACGATGTCGTACGCATACGCCAGGGCCCGGTCCGGAGCCTCCTCGAACCGGTCGACCCACTCCGCGTTCGGCGAGGTGAACGGGTGGTGCACGGCCGTCCAACCGCCCTCGTCCGTGCGCTCGAACATCGGCGCGTCGACCACCCAGCAGAACGCCCAGGCGCTCTCGTCGATCAGGCCGGACCGCTTGGCGATCTCGACGCGGGCTGCACCGAGCAGCTCCTGCGCCTCCCGGGTGGTGGCGCTCGCGGCGAAGAAGACCGCGTCGCCCGGCTTGGCGCCGACCGCGTCGGCGAGCCCGCCCAGGTGCTCGGCGGAGAGGTTCTTCGCCACCGGGCCGCGCGCCTCGCCGGTCTCGGCGTCCAGCACCACGTACGCCAGGCCGCGGGCGCCACGCGCCTTCGCCCAGTCCTGCCAGCCGTCCAGCTCCTTGCGGCTCTGCGCCGCGCCTCCCGGCATCACCACCGCGCCGACGTAGCCGCCCGCGTCGATCGCCCCGGCGAAGACCCGGAACTCGGTGCCGCGCAGGTACTCGGTCAGCTCGGTCAGCTCGACGCCGTAGCGCAGGTCCGGCTTGTCCGAGCCGTACCGGGCCATCGCGTCGTGCCAGGTGATCCGCGGGATCGGTCGGGTGATCTCGTGCCCGGCCAGGTCCTTCCACAGCGTGGAGACGATCGCCTCGCCGAGGTCGATCACGTCGTCCTCGGTGACGAACGACATCTCGATGTCGAGCTGGGTGAACTCCGGCTGCCGGTCGGCGCGGAAGTCCTCGTCGCGGTAGCAGCGGGCGATCTGGTAGTACCGCTCCATGCCACCGACCATCAGCAGCTGCTTGAACAGCTGCGGCGACTGCGGCAGCGCGTACCAGCTGCCGGGCTGGAGCCGCACCGGCACCAGGAAGTCGCGGGCGCCCTCCGGCGTCGAGCGGGTCAGCGTCGGCGTCTCGATCTCCAGGAAGTCCCGCTCGTGCAGCACACCCCGGGCGAGCTGGCTGGCGCGCGAGCGCAGCCGCAGCGCGTTCGCCGGGCCGCTGCGGCGCAGGTCCAGGTAGCGGTACCGGAGTCGGATGTCGTCGCCGGCCTCGATCTGGTCGTCCACCGGCAGCGGCAGGGGCGCCGCCTCGGAGAGCACCTCCAGCTCGACGACGGTCACCTCGACCTCGCCGGTGGGCAGCTCCGGGTTCTCGTTGCCGGCCGGGCGACGGGTCACCTCGCCGACGACCTTCACGCAGAACTCGTTGCGCAGCGCGTGCGCATCTTCCTCGCGGAACACCACCTGGACAACACCGGAACCGTCGCGCAGGTCGACGAAGATGACCCCGCCGTGGTCGCGCCGGCGGGCCACCCACCCGGCGAGCGTCACCGTCGTGCCGGCGTCCGTCGCGCGCAAGCTGCCGGCATCATGGGTACGGATCACGACGTGCGTCTCCTCATCTGCGGTGCGGTCTGCCTCCGCATTCTGTCAGGAGTGCCGGAAACGGTCCGCGCCACCCGTCGACCCGGCCGGCCAATCCGGGCGGTCCGACGGGTGGCGCGGTCAGTGGGCGAGCGTCAGTTCTCCGGGATGTTCCAGGCCGTGACCCGGATGACGGTCGTCCGGTCGTTGTTGATGGTCACGACCTCCAGCAGCACCATCCGCCATCTGTCCCGCTGTTCACGCGCCGCGGCGTAGTTGGTCCTGATGCAGAGCCAGGAGCCCTTCCGAAGGGGCACCTCCGCGTCCACGGCGATCGGAGCGGATCGGATCGAGTTGTTGCACTCGGCCGGCTTCATCCCCGCCGTCGCCGCTTCACTGCCCTCCACGCCGTTGGCCAGTTTGACGAAGGGAGCCCCCGGACAGCCCGCATTGAGAGCCATATCGGTGGTGTTCGATCCCACGTTGGCACGTGGTTCGTCGAGGTCCACCTCCATTTCCTTGAAGCAGTCCGTGGGCTTCAAGGTCAGGCTCTGGTTGTCGTACTTGGGCTCGTAGACGGTCTGCTCGCTGAGCTCCGGCGGCGTCCCCGGTGAGCTTGGCGGCTCCTCCGGTGTTGCGGAGGCCGGCCGGGAGTCGGTCCCGGCGGCAGAGCTGGAGGGCGCTGGCGCCGGACCGGTGTCGGTGGAGCCGACCGGCGCCCGCGCGGAAGCGATGTCCCGCGCGGTCTGCGCCTGGTCCAACGCGCGCCAGGACACAACGGCGGAGCCGAGGGACACCAGCAGCGCGAGGGCGGCCACGGCGATCACCACGAAACCCAGCCGGCCGCGCCGCGCGCCGGACGCCGGCGGTAGCGGGTCGGCCGGCCCGGGGCCGCCCGGAAACGGCGGCGGTGCGGTGCCGCCCGGAGGGGGTGCGGTGCCGCCCGGAGGGTGCGGCGGTGGCGCGGCGGGAACGGGGGTGGGAGCGGGCTGCTCTGCGCGCGGATCGGGTTGGTTCATCGCTAAAACCTCCTGCATCGGCAGAAGTCAACGTCGGATAGGGGTTGGGGCTCGGGATCGGCACGTTATCAGTAACTCGCCACTGCTCGGGACAGAGTATTCTTCGCCGACGCGATCTGACCGAGAGCCGTCAGATATCAGCGGCCCGATCCCAACGTCCGTGGTGGAGAGGTAGATGCCGGATATGCAGGATTCGAGCCAGGCACCGACGCCAATGCCGGCCCGTCGCGGCGCGCAGGTGGCCGTCGCTCTCACGGTGCTCGGGGTGCTCATCGCGGCGGCCGCCCTGGCCAGGGACGTCTTCGACTGGAAGGTTGGGCCGGGCAGGCCGGCCGCGAGCGCGTCGACCCCGGAAACCGAGCCGGCGGCACCGTCGCGGGCCAACCCGGGCCCGGACACGTCGACGTCCCCGGTCCCGGCCCGGTCCGTCCGGCTGGACACTCTGGCCGTCGAGGCCGGGGCGGCCTATCTCGGGAAGCTGCCGCGCCAGCTGGCCGGCCAACCCGAGTACGACCGTCCGGTCGTCATCGGCTGCCCGACGAATGCCGGTGCGGACAAACAACGCGACGTCACGTATCGGCTCCAGCGCCGTTATCTCGATCTCACCTCGACCGTACGACCATTCTTTTCCTCTGACGACGAGCGCGATGGCATCGTTCTCGTCTATGCGCAAGTTGCGATTCGGCAGAAGGACGGAACGATCACCCGAGTGACGCGGGGTCAGCAGTTCGACGCACGGATGGACAATCCGCAGAAGCTCGTCGCCGACCTCGAAGGGGCCGACGAGCTGACGCTGCGGGTGCAGTGCAAGTATCCGGGCGGGTCGGTCATCCTCACCGACGCCATGGTCAGCGCAGGCTGAAGCCGGGCGAATCCGATTCAACCGACCGTCTCGCCGGTTAACGTGGCGAAATGCGGCCCGTACCGAACTGGGCCGTCGCCACGGCGGCGGCGGCACCCGCGCTGCTGGTGGCCGGTTGGACGGTGGCGGAGGCCCGACAGCCCGTCGGGTACGACCCGGTCCGGGACACCATCAGCGAGTTGGCAGGACAGGACGCCACCGACGCCTGGATCATGGTGGTGGCCCTGGTGCTGCTCGGCTGCTGTTACCTGTCGGTCGCCGCCGTACTGCACGCGGCCGGACTGCCCAGCCGCTTCCTGCTCGCGATCGGTGGGGTGGCCACCATCGCGCTGGTCGCCTTTCCCCGGCCCCCGGTCGGCGGCTCGCTCAGCCACGGCGTCGCGGCGACGGTGGCCGTCCTCGCCCTGGTGCTCTGGCCGGCCGGATCGGCACTACGGCTGCCGAGCGGCCACCACACCCGACCGGAGCCGCCCTGGGCGTTCCGCCGGGCGGTGGGGCTGAGCACCACGCTCGTGCTGCTCGCGCTCTTCGGCTGGTGCGCGTTCGAGGTGACCAGTGGGTCCCGCACCGGGCTGGCCGAGCGGGTGACGGCGGTGGCGGTCTCCCTCTGGCCACTGCTGGCGGTCCTCTCCGCCCGGCGGGCGCACCTCGCCTGGTCGACCGGCGGCACCGTACGCGTCGGCCCTGACCTGCCGACCATCGGCGTCGTACCGCCGGATCCGCTCGGACCACCCGACGGGCCGGCACCCGGGCGACGCGACCGACTGCCGTAAGGCGCCGCCCCGCCTGATCTTGGCGCCGCCGCCCCGCCTGATTCTGGCGCCGCACCCCGCCTGGTCCGGCGTCGCCGTCCCCGCCTGGTCCGGCGTCCGCGTCCGCCCGCCGACGAGCCGCGCCCTCGGCGTCGTCCGTCCGCACGGAGCGCGCGACCCAGGAAATGCTCCGGTCGCACCGCTACGATCGCCCGATGTCTGCCGTTCCCCGTTGGGCCCTGCTGTCGGCCGGTGGCGCACCGCTGTTTCTCATCGGCGGCTGGACCCTGGCGCAGGCCGCCCAGGACGACGGATTCGACCCGGTGCGGCAGACCATCAGCGCGCTTGCCGCCACCGGAGCGGACGATCGCTGGATCATGACGATCGGGCTGGCCGGCCTGGGCCTGTGTCACCTGACGACCGCGCTCGGCCTGGTCAGCGCCGCGCCGGCGGGCCGAGCGCTGCTCGCGCTGGGCGGGCTGGCGACCCTGGTCCTGGTCGCGTTCCCGCAGAACGCGACGGGCAGCTCGACGACGCACGTCGTGGCCGCCGGCGTGGCGTTCGGCGCGTTGGCCGTCTGGCCGGCCCTGGCGGTGCCCCGTCGAGCAGCGCCGTCCCTCGCCCGCGAGCACCGCCACCCGCCCGGCGAGGGGCCGGCTCCCGTACGCCGGGTGGCGCTCGCGGCGGCGGTGGTCCTCCTCGGGCTGGTCGGCTGGTTCGCCGTCGAGTTCTTCACCGACGGGGCATGGATCGGGCTGACCGAGCGGCTGGCGGCGGCCGCCGAGGCGGGCGTACCGCTGGCCGCCGTGCTGGTCTCCCGGCGGCGGCCGAGACCGTCCGGTCCCGGCTGACCGCCGTCGCGTTCTCATGGTGTCGGCGCAGTTCGGTGGCAGCAAACGCGACGCGGGCCGCCGGAGAGTTCCGGCGGCCCGCGAGCGGTGCGTGGATCAGAAGACGCTGACGCCGTAACGGCTCAGCGCCTCGGTGACCGGCTGGAAGAAGGTCGTGCCACCGGTGCGGCAGTTGCCGCTACCACCGGAGGTCATGCCCAGGGCGGTGCCGCCGGCGAAGAGCGAGCCGCCGCTGTCGCCCGGCTCGGCGCAGACGTTGGTGCGGATCAGACCGGAGACCGAGCCCTCGGCGTAGTTCACCGTGGCGTTGGTCGCGTTCACCGAGCCGCTACGCAGGCCGGTGGTGCTGCCGGAGCGCTGCACCGACTGGCCGACCGACGCGTTGCCCGAGCCGGTGATGTCGCGGAAGCTGCCGTTGTAGAGGGAGACGTTGCCGGCGGCGTTGGCCGAGTTGTTGTGCCGCACGATGCCGTAGTCGTTGCCCGGGAAGCTGGTGCCGGTACGGGTGCCGAGCAGCGAGGTCTGGGCGGAGTTCGAGTACCAGCTGGCCGAGATGTTGGTGCAGTGCCCGGCCGTCACGAAGTAGTAGGTGCTGCCACTGCGCACGTTGAAGCCGAGCGAGCAACGCCCGCCCCCGCCGGCGTAGATGGCCTGGCCACCCGAGATCCGGGTGCTCAGCACGCCCGCCTCGGCCTCGACCCGGACCGCGCCGTTGGCCCGCGCGGCGGCGGCCTTGACCCGCTCCAGCTTGGCCCCGGTGACGGTGCTGTCGACGGAGACGACGACCTGGTTGGTGACCGGGTCACTCCACCAGGCGGTGCCCGGGATCTTGGCGGAGCGCTCCAGCTCGGCGGTGGCCCGGTTGAGCTCGGCGGCACCGCGGGTGACGTAGCGGACGACGGCGCCGGCCTTGCTCGCCTTGCTGGCGGCGGCCGCGTCGGTCACGGTGACGACGGATTTGCCGCTGGCGTCGATGTACGAGCCGGCGGAGCGGTCGCCGAGTTCCGCGGAGATCGCGGCGGCGGCGTCGGGGGACGCGGCAGGAGCGGCCTGGGCGGGCGCGCCGATGAGCGAGCCGACGACCAGGGTTCCGGAAACGGCGACTGTGGCCGCAACGCGGAATGAGGACCTCGTGGGTCGCATGTAACAAACCTCCTGGGCGGGGGAGCGGGTCTGCCGGGGGCGACTGACCCGAGGGGCAACGCGGCCGATCTGGGGAAATCGGCCAGCTGAGACTGAAGTATTCACATACTTAAGATCATTAACAAGGCTTGGATTCGCCCGGATTCACCGATCTCGGTTGGCCACATGGCCGCAACACCCCTGACACGCTGGTGAACAGCCACCGTCACACCCAACCGACACCCGGTCCACATTTGGCGCGCACGATCATCGATGCCTTTCCGCGCCAGACGTCGGGTGCTCCGCGCACCGGGACGGCACGGCGACGGACGACGGGACGAGCGATGGGCGATGGGCGTGCGACGGGCGTGCGACGGGCGACAGGGTGCGGCGGGCCACGGACGTCCGGGGGCGCGGCGGGATCGGGTCAGGGGGTACGGCGACGGGCGCCGGGGCCCGGACTGGGCACCACGTCGCGGGGCCGGCCCACGTCGTGCCCGTCGGCGCAGCGCAGTTCGACGCGCACCTCGGCACCACAGTCGCGGTGCGTGACACTGAGCGGCGGGCCCTCAGCGTCGGCGAGGTACCGGTCGCCCCAACCGAGGACGGCAACCAGCACCGGCCACAGATCCAGGCCCTTCTCCGTGAGCCGGTACTCGTGGCGCAGCCGACTGCCGGGCTCCCGGTACGGCTCGCGACTCAGCACGCCCTGTTCCACCAGGCTGGCGAGCCGGTTGGTCAGCACCTGACGCGGAATGCCGGTGCGGACCCGCATGTCGTCGAAGCGGCGGACGCCGGTGAACACCTCGCGGAGCACCACCAGGGTCCACCGCTCACCGAGGACCTCCATCGCGCGGGCGATGGTGCAGTTCTCCACTGACCAGTCCAGAGCCACGGGTCGCATCCGACCAGGCTAGATCTCGTTGACAGACTCAGCAACCTCCTGCCAGGCTGCGTCCATGACGCAGACGGAGGAACCAGTGCGCAGCCGTACCTTCACCTGGGCAGACCCGTCGGCCAACGCCGCCCAGGTCGGTCGACGCAGCGGTCTGGACATGCTCCGGGCGATGATCGCCGGCGAATTGGCCGCGCCGCCGGTGATGCACCTTCTCGACATGACCCGGATGGAAGCCGACGAGGGCAGGGTCGTCGTCGAGCTGACTCCACAGGAGTTCCACTACAACCCGCTCGGCAGCGTCCACGGTGGCGTGCTCTCGACCCTGCTGGACACCGCCGCGGGGTGCGCCGTGCACACCACCCTGCCCGCCGGCGTCGGCTACACCTCGCTGGACCTCAACGTGAAGTTCCTCCGCCCGGTCACCGTCGACAGCGGCACCCTGCGCTGCGAGGGGACGGTGCTGCAACGCGGCCGCCGTACGGCCCTGGCCGAGGCCCGCATCACCGACGCCACCGACCGCCTGATAGCCCACGCCACCAGCACCTGCCTCCTCCTCCTCCCCCTCCCCTAACCCCACTCCCCACCCACTGCGTTGATCATGGGGTTAGCGGGCGATTCGAAGATCGATCGACCCGCCAACCTCATGATCAACAAGGGCTGGGGTGGGTGGGGTGGGTGGGTGGGGGTGGGTTTTAGCGGAGGGCCAGGCGGGCGGCTCGGGCGTCGCGCTTCTCCTCGAAACGGCTCGCGGCGCGGTCCAGGTTCTCCAGCTGGGCGGCGAGTTGCTCGCGGGCGGCCTCGCCGTCGGCGTTGAGGCCGGTCACGTTGAAGACGTCCCACTGACGCAGGACCGGCTGCAGCACCTCGTCGCGGTGCTGGCGCAGGTCGTAGATGCCGGCCAGGGCGATCGCCACCGACTTGCGGGCGAACCCGTCGATGCCGCTGCCCGGCATCTGGAAGTCGGCCACCACGTCGGCGACGGCCCGCATGGCCTGGCTCGGAGCCAGCTCGAACGCGGCCGCGAGCAGGTTGCGGTAGAAGACCATGTGCAGGTTCTCGTCGGCGGCCACCCGGGCCAGCAGCGCCTCGCAGGTGGGGTCGCCGGTGGCCTTGCCGGTGTTGCGGTGCGAGATCCGGGTGGCCAGCTCCTGGAACGAGACGTACGCCAGCGAGTGCAGCACCTCGTCGCCGTGGGCGTTGGTGTAGCCCTCCGACATGTGCGTCATCCGGGCCCGCTCCAACGCCACCGGGTCGACCGCCCGGCTGACGGTCAGGTAGTCGCGGATCGCGACCCCGTGCCGACCCTCCTCGGCGGTCCACCGGTGCACCCAGGTGCCCCACGCGCCGTCGCGACCGAACAGGGTGGCGATCTCGTGGTGGTACGAGGGAAGGTTGTCCTCGGTCAGCAGGTTCACGATCAGCGCCGTGCGGGCCACGTCCGGGATGGTGGAGTCGGTCGGTGACCACGCCTCGCCGCCGAGCGGCCCGTCGAAGGTCCGCCCTTCGCTCCACGGCACGTACTCGTGCGGGAACCACTCCTTGGCGAGCGAGAGGTGGCGGTCCAGGTTGCGTGCGACAACCGGCTCCAACTCGACGAGCAGCGCGGTCTGGCTCACTGTGGTACTGACGGTCACGAGAAACTCCCTACGGTGGCGTAACTTACGCTACCGTAGGTCCCCGCGGCCGTCAGCGCCAGTGGAGACACTCAGCCGACCGTGGGCTTGAGGTCCGCCAGGGGTGGCATCCACTCCCCCGCACCGGCCGTGACCTGCTCACCGGAGCGGATGTCCTTCACCTCGTCCGGCGCTCCCTCGGCACCCGGGAACCAGACGTACGGGATGCCCCGCCGCTCGGCGTAGCGGATCTGCTTGCCGAACTTCGCCGCGCTCGGCGACACCTCGGTCGGCACCCCGCGCCGCCGCAGCGCCTCGGCCACCCGGTTGCTGGCCGTACGTCGCTCCTCGCTGGTCACCGCGACGAGCACGGCGGTCGGCACCTCCCGCGAGACCGACAGCTCCCCCGCGCCGAAGAGCAGACCGAGCAGCCGGGTCACGCCGATCGAGATCCCCACCCCGGGGTACGAGACGGTGCCGGCGCTGGCCAGGTTGTCGTACCGGCCGCCGGAGCAGATCGAGCCGAACCGCTCGTAGCCGCGCAGCTGGGTCTCGTAGACAGTGCCGGTGTAGTAATCCAGACCACGGGCGATGCGCAGGTCCGCCACGCAGAGGCCGGGCGAGTGCTCGGCGGCGGTGTCCACCACCCGGACCAGCTCCTCGATGCCCTCGTCGAGCAGCGGGTCGCTCACCCCGAGCGCGCGCACGGCGTCGGCGAACGAGGCGTCCGGAGCGGAGATCTCGGCCAGCGCCAGGCACGCCTTGGCCTGCGCCTCGCTCGCACCGGCGGTCTGGGCCAGCAGGTCGGCCACCTTCGCCGGGCCGATCTTGTCGAGCTTGTCCACGGCGCGCAGCGCCGCCTCCGGGTCGGTCAGCCCGATGCCCCGGTAGAAACCCTCGCAGATCTTGCGGTTGTTGACCTGGATCGTCACCGGTGGGATCGGCAACGAACGCAGCGCATCCCCGATGACCAGCGGCATCTCCGCCTCGTGGTGCGCGGCCAGGGTGTCCCGGTCGACGATGTCGATGTCGGCCTGGACGAACTCCCGGTAACGGCCCTCCTGCGGCCGCTCGCCCCGCCACACCTTCTGGATCTGGTAGCGGCGGAACGGGAAGCTCAGCTTGCCGGCGTTCTCCAACACGTAGCGGGCGAACGGCACGGTCAGGTCGAAGTGCAGGCCGAGCTGGTCGTCACCACCGGCACCCTCGGCGTCGGCGTGCAGCCGCCGGATCACGTAGACCTCCTTCGAGGTCTCGCCCTTGCGCAGCAGCTGGTCCAGCGGCTCCACGGCGCGGGTCTCCAGCGGCGCGAAGCCGTACAACTCGAAGGTGGCCCGGATCTTGTCGAGCACGAACTGCTCGATCATCCGCTGGCCGGGAGTCCACTCCGGGAAGCCGGAGATGGGCGTGGGCTTGCTCATCGGCGTACTCCTTGCGGTTCCGCGCCGGTGGCGCGGTGGTGTCGTGGGTCCGCGCGCGGCGCGGACAGAAGATCTAGAGGCCCCGGGTGGGAGCGGCCGGCGACGTGCCAGCCACCTCGATGAGGTACGGGTTGCTGGCGCGCTCGCGGCCGATGGTGGTGCTGGGGCCGTGGCCGGGCAGCACGACGGTGTCGTCGGCCAGCGGAAGAATCTTGTCGCGCAGGCTGGTGAGCATGGCCGGCATGCTCCCGCCCGGCAGGTCGGTGCGGCCGATCGACCCGGCGAACAGGACGTCACCGGAGAGGCACAGCTCGTCAGCCTCCCAGCTCGACCCGGCGCCCGGCAGCCGGAACAGCACCGACCCGCCGGTATGGCCCGGGGCATGGTCGACGGCGATCTCCAGGCCGGCGAGCGTGAGGGTGGCGCCGTCGGTCAACTCCGCCACGTCGTCCGGCTCGGTGTAGCTCAGCCGGCCGCCGAAGAGCGACGTCAGGTCGGCCGAGAGGCCCTTGGACGGGTCGGCCAGCATCTCCCGGTCACCGGGGTGCACGTACGCGGTGATGCCGCGCGCGCCGCAGACCGGCGCGACCGAGAAGGTGTGGTCGAGGTGGCCGTGGGTGAGCAGCACGGCGGCCGGATGCAGGCGGTGCTCGGCGAGCAGCGCGTCGAGCTGGTCGAGCACCCCGATGCCGGGGTCGACCACCACGCACTGCTCCCCCGGCGCGGTGGCAACCACGTAACAGTTGGTGCCGAAGGCGTCCGCGGGAAAGCCGGCCACGAGCACGGGCGCTGTCCTTTCCGTCGAGCAGCTGTCGTCCTGCACAGCAGCCTATCGGGCGGGCCGAGCGAGTTTGCCGCGTCCGTCCCACCGGCCCCGTAGGGCACAGTGACAACCTCCGATAAGCGCTGCTCGGGACGGGGTGGACCTCGTACACCACATTCCCAGTCACTAGCCGTACACTCTGGCGGGCGTGTGGCGCGGCACACGTGACGCCCGGACGGGCCGGGGCGACCGGCCGCCGGCGGCGACCAGGTAGAGGAAAGGGGAGCACGGGTGGCTTCCAGCAGGGACCGGCAGCGCAAACTGGCGCGGGCCAAGCTCGACCGGCAGTTGGCTCGCCGTGCCGCCTCGACACGGCGCCGACGGCAGATCCAGGCCGGAGTTGGCGCCGCTCTGATCCTCGTGCTGGTCGTGGCCGGCTCAGCCTGGGCGCTCGGGGCGTTCGACTCCGACCCGAAGCAGAACACGGCCGCCGAGGAGACCTGCCTCTGGACGCCGCAGGACGCGACGGCCAACACCAACCTCAAGGACGTCGGCACGCCGGCCACCAAGGATCTGCCCACCGACGGCACCCGGGCGATGACCGTGACCACCAACCAGGGCGCGCCGATCACCGCGGAACTGAACCTGACCAACTCCCCGTGCGCGGCCGCGAGCATCGCCCACCTGGCGAGCCGGTCGTTCTACGACAACACCAAGTGCCACGAGATCACCTCCGAGGGCGCGCTGCGCTGCGGCGACCCCAGCGGCACGGGCCTTGGTGGGCCGACCTACTCGTTCTACGACGAGGAGTTGCCGACCGTGCCGTCGGCGTCGCCGTCGGCCAGTCCGGCCCCCGGCCAGCCGCCGACGTACCCGAAGGGCACGGTGACCATGGTCTCCAACCCGCCGGGCAGCAACGGCAGTCAGTTCCTGATCTTCTTCAAGGACTTCACCACCGCCGACCCGAAGTACCCGGTCATCGGCCGGGTGACCGGCGGGCTGGACGTGGTGGAGAAGATCGGCGCCCTCCCGACCGTGGACAATGGGACCGGGGCGAAGGTCAAGCCCAGCACCGATGTGACGATCCAGAGCCTCACGGTCGGTGAGCCGGTCACCGGTGCGGCACCGGCTCCCTCGGCCTCCGGCACCCCGGCCAGCAGCCCGAGCGCCGGCTGACCGGGCGCCACCACCCACCCAAGCGGCACCCAGCAGCAGACAGCCAGGAGGATCCAGGCGTGACGTCCACCAGAGAGCGGCAGCGCGCGGCGGCACGCGCCCGGCTCGAGAAGGAGATGGCCGAGCGCGCGGCCAAGGCCCGCAAGCGCCGGCAGACGACGGCGATCGTCAGCGCGGCTGCCGCGCTGGTGCTCGTGGTCGCCGGCACCGTCTGGCTGGCGGTGAGCCTCGGCGGCGACGACGACAGCAAGAGCGACACCGCCGCGCCGGCGGCGGGCGCGGCCGAGTGCGCGTACACCGCGCTGCCCACCGAGCAGCGCCCCCCGCAGATCAAGGACGTGGGGGTGCCGAGCAACGAGCAGTCCGCCAAGGGCATCCAGACCATGACGATCGACACCAACCTCGGCCCGATCACCGCCAAGGTCGACCGGTCGCTGGTGCCGTGCACGGCGGGCAGCTTCACCTACCTCGCGGAGAAGAACTTCTTCGACAACACCAAGTGCCACCGCCTGGTGACCGAGGGCATCAAGGTGTTGCAGTGCGGTGACCCCAGCGCCACCGGCAACGGCTGGCGGGACACCGACGGCCAGGGCGGCCCGAGCTACCGCATGGCCGAGGAGAACCTGCCCACCGACAAGCGCCCGCCGTACCCGGAGGGCGTCATCGCGATGGCCAAATCCCAGGATCCGGGGAGCACCGGCAGCCAGTTCTTCATCGTCTTCGGCGACTCTCCGCTGGACCCGGCGTACACCGTGCTGGGCACCATCACCGGCGGCATGGACCTGGTCAAGGACGTGGCCAAGGCCGGCGACGACGGTGCGTTCGGCCAGCAGGCTGGCGGCGGCCACCCGAAGAAGGAGGTCATCATCAAGGACCTCACGATGAGCAACCCGCAGGGCTGACCCCCGCGCGCACGACGAAGCGCCCGCCGGCTGAGCCGGTGGGCGCTGTCGTGTTCTCGGGGTACGGGCGTTCAGGCGCCGGAGGTTACCCGGTAGGCGTCGAAGACGCCGTCGACCTTGCGGACCGTGGCCAGCAGGTGGCCCAGGTGCTTCGGGTCGGCCATCTCGAAGCTGAACCGGCTCACCGCCACCCGGTCGCGGGTGGTGGTGACGGTCGCGGAGAGGATGTTGACCCGCTCTTCGGAGAGCACCCGGGTGACGTCGGCCAGCAGCTTGTGCCGGTCCAGAGCCTCGACCTGGATGGCGACCAGGAACGTCGACGCGGAGGTGAGCTTCCAGCTCACCTCGACGACCCGCTCGCTCTGCGCGCGCAGGTCCTCGGCGTTGGCGCAGTCGTCGCGGTGCACGCTCACCCCGCCGGAGCGGGTGACGAAGCCGAACACCGAGTCCGGTGGGACCGGTGTGCAGCAGCGGGCCAGCTTGATCCAGACGTCGCTGACGCCCCGGACCACCACGCCCGGGTCGCTGCTGCTCTGCCGGCTGCGCGGCGGCCGGGTGGCGACGGCGGTCTCGGCGATGTCCTCCGCCGCGCCCTCCTCGCCGCCGTACGCGGCCATCAGCTTCTGCACCACCGACTGCGCGGAGACCTGGCTGTCGCCGACCGCCGCGTAGAGCGAGGCCACGTCGGCCAGGTGCAGGTCCCGGGCGATCGACATGAGCGCGTCGGAGGTGAGCATCCGCTGCAGGGGCATGCCCTGCTTGCGCATCGCCTTGACGATCGCGTCCTTGCCGGCCTCGATCGCCTCCTCGCGGCGCTCCTTGTTGAAGTACTGCCGGATCTTCGTCCGGGCGCGCGGGCTCTTGACGAAGCCCAGCCAGTCCTGCGTCGGGCCGGCCGTCTCGGACTTCGACGTGAAGATCTCGATCACGTCGCCGTTGGACAGCGTCGACTCGAGGGGCACCAGCTTGCCGTTGACCCGCGCCCCGATGCACTTGTGCCCCACCTCGGTGTGCACCGCGTACGCGAAGTCCACAGGTGTCGACCCGGTCGGCAGCGGGATGACGTCACCCTTCGGGGTGAAGACGTACACCTCCTGGCTGGACAGGTCGAAGCGCAGCGCGTCCAGGAACTCGCTCGGGTCGGCCGCCTCACGCTGCCAGTCGAGCAGCTGCCGCAGCCAGGTCATCTCGTCGATGTGCGCGGGCGGACCGACGATCTGAGTGCCCTTGTGCTCCTTGTACTTCCAGTGCGCGGCGATGCCGAACTCCGCGGTGCGGTGCATCGCGTACGTGCGGATCTGCATCTCCACCGGCTTGCCGGTAGGCCCGATGACCGTCGTGTGCAACGACTGGTACATGTTGAACTTGGGCATCGCGATGTAGTCCTTGAACCGACCCGGCACCGGCTGCCAGTTGGCGTGGATCACACCCAACGCCGCGTAGCAGTCGCGAACCGTGTCGACCAGGATCCGTACACCGACCAGGTCGTAGATGTCGTTGAAGTCGCGACCCCGCACGATCATCTTCTGGTAGATCGAGTAGAGGTGCTTCGGCCGCCCGGTGGTCTCCGCCTTGATCTTGGCGGCCTTCAGGTCGGTCTGCACCTTCTGCGTCACCTGCCGCAGCAGCGCCTCGCGCTGCGGCTGGTGCTCCCCGATCAGCCGGTTGATCTCCTCGTAGCGCTTCGGGAACAGCGTGCCGAAGGACAGATCCTCCAGCTCCCACTTGATCGTGTTCATACCGAGCCGGTGCGCCAGCGGCGCCAGGATCTCCAGCGTCTCCTTGGCCTTCTGCTCCTGCTTGGGGCGGGGCAGGAAGGTCAGGGTGCGCATGTTGTGCAGCCGGTCGGCCAGCTTGATCACGAGCACCCGCGGGTCCTTGGCCATGGCCACGACCATCTTGCGGATCGTCTCGGCCTTGGCCGCGTCGCCCAGCTTGACCTTGTCGAGCTTGGTGACGCCGTCGACCAGGAGGGCGACCTCGCCACCGAAGTCGGCGCGCATCTGGTCGAGGGTGTACTCGGTGTCCTCGATGGTGTCGTGCAGCAGCGCGGCGACCAGCGTGGTGGTGTCCATCCCCAGGTTGCCGAGGATCGTCGCCACCGCGAGCGGGTGGGTGATGTAGGGATCACCGGACTTGCGGTACTGACCGGAGTGCCACCGCGCGGCCGTGTCGAAGGCGCGCTGGAGCAGCCGGGCGTCCGCCTTGGGGTGGTTGTCCCGGTGGCTGGCGATGAGCGGCTCCAGCACCTCGCTGACCTGGGAGGTCTGCCAGGGCGCGTTGAACCGGGCCAACCGGGCCCGGACCCGCCGACCGGTGGGCGCGTTGGACAGCCCGAAGCCACCGCTGGGCGACGGGTCGATGCCGGCGTCGGTCGGGAACGGCACCACGACGCCATCGGCGCCGGGGGACGCCTCGACGCTCGGCGGGCCGCTGGTCGGACGCACCGCGCTCTCGCCGGGAGCCCGGCCGGAGCCGTTGCCGGTGCCCGTCACCCGGGCCGGCGCGTCGCCCGTCCGGTCGGTCACCGAGCCGTCAGCGTCGCCTGTCGGGTGCACCGTGCCCTCCGCCGGAGGGACGACATCGTGGGACACCGGCCTCCTCACCGCTCGCCGGAAACACGCCGGCCGAAGATCGGCCGACCTGGTCTCGCTCGCCGGACGGGATACCGCCGGCGTCAGCAAAGGGCAATGCTACCCGCACGGACGGTCCCCTGCCGCTCCGCCGGACGGTCGGCGCCAGGTCCATCCGACGGGTCCGGGATCAAACGGTCAGCGGAGCACCGACCGGTTCAAACAGTCAACAGGGCGTGGACGGGACGCGGCGTCAGTCGCTCACGCCCACCCAGGAAGCCGAGCTCCAGCAGCACGGTGAAGCCGGTGACGGTGCCGCCGGCCCGCTCGACCAGGTCCAGCGTCGCCTCGGCGGTGCCACCGGTGGCCAGCACGTCGTCGACCACCAGCACCCGGTGCCCGGCGGTGAAGGCGTCCTCGTGCACTTCGAGGGTGGCCTCGCCGTACTCCAACTCGTAGGAGACCGAGTGCGCCGGGCGGGGCAGCTTGCCGGCCTTGCGCACCGGCACCACGCCCACCCCGGTCGCGTACGCGATGGCCGCCGCGACGACGAACCCGCGCGCCTCGATGCCGACCACCACGTCGAAGGAGTCCCGCCCGTGGTACGCGACGATCCCGTCGATCACCTCACGGAAGACCTTGCCGTCGGCGAACAGTGGCATCAGGTCCTTGAACATGACGCCGGGCTTGGGGAAGTCGGGCACGTCCAGCACCCGACTGGCGACCAGTCGGGCGACCTCCGGGCCACTGTCCCCGCGCACTGCGGTGCTGTGGGTCTCCGTCACGGCTGTTTGCTCTCCTTCGACGACGAACGGCGTCCGGCAACAGCATGCCGGACGCCGTTCGGGTGTTTCCTGTCGGGTCAGCGCCGCTTGGCGCCACCCGGTCGGTTGCCGCCACCACCCGGGCGACCGCCCCGGGCACCGGTGGGCCGCTTGCCCGCCGGCCGAACGCCCACCTTGGGGGCGGCACCGGCCAGCGCGGCGGCGTCCTGGTCGACCGGCTCGTCGGTCGCGTCGGCCTGGGCCGCCGGGCTCGCGGCAGCACCCCTACCGGTGACCTCGCCACGGGCGATAGCGCCCCGCCGGGTCAGGACGCGCTTGTTGTGCGCCTGGATCCGCGGGTCGTAGTTCTTCAAAAGCGCCAGCAGCGGGGTGGCCACCAGGATGGAGGTCAGGAACGCCACCGCCATACCGACGAACAGCACCAGACCGAGGTCCTTCAGCGTGCCGGCACCGAGCAGGCCGGCACCGATGAAGAGCAGACCGCCGACCGGCAGCAGGGCGACCACCGAGGTGTTCAACGACCGCATCAGGCTCTGGTTGACGGCCAGGTTGGACGCCTCAGCGTACGTCTGGTTGTTGTTGGCGGTGATGCCCCGGGTGTTCTCCTGGACCTTGTCGAAGACCACCACCACGTCGTAGAGCGCGAAGCCCAGAATGGTGAGGAAGCCGATGATCGTCGACGGGGTGACCTCGAAGCCGACCAGCGAGTAGATGCCGGCGGTGAGGATCAGGTTCGTGATCAGCGAGGCGACCGCGGCCACGGCCATCCGCCACTCGAAGCGCAGGATCAGGTAGACCATCACCAGCGCGATGAAGATGACCAGACCGAGCACGGCCCGCTCGGTCACCTGGCTGCCCCAGGCCTCACTGACCTGGTTGCTGCTGATCTGGTCGGCGCTGATGCCGAGGTCCTCGGCGATCTGGGCCTTGACCGAGTTGGCCTGCTCCACGGTGAGCTGCGGCGTGCGCAGCTCGTAGGAGTCGCCGCCCGTGCCGCCCACCTTCTGCGTGGTGGCCACCGTGACGCCGGTGTTCTCGGCGGCGAGGGCCGAGTTGACCTCCCGCTCGGCGTCGTCCAGGGTGCCGACGCTGGCCGGCACCTGGAACGAGTTACCGCCGGCGAACTCGATGCCCAGGCTGAACCCACGGATCGAGAAACTGAGGATCGCGATCAGGACCAGGACCCCGGCGACGCCGAACCAGAGCTTGCGCCGGCCGACGATGTTGAGACCGGCCTCGCCGTTGTAGAGGCGGCTCGCCAGACCGTTTTCAGCCATCTCAGGCCTCCTTGGCGCGCGGGTTGCGGGGCTGAGTCGGCTGGTTGCGGGCCGGGAGTGCCCGACCCAGACCGCTGACCCGCGGGGACAGGAACGCCCGGGTCCGGGCGAACATCGTCATGATCGGGTGCCGGAAGAGGAAGACCACCACCAGGTCCAGCACGGTGGCCAGACCGAGGGCGAAGGCGAAGCCCTTGACCGTGCCGACCGAGACCACGTAGAGCACCACAGCGGAGAGCAGGGTGATCGCGTTGGCCGAGATGATCGTCCGGCGGGCCCGGATCCAGGCCCGGGGCACGGCGCTACGAGGGCTGCGACCCTCCCGGATCTCGTCTTTCAGTCGTTCGAAGTAGATGACGAACGAGTCCGCCGCCACACCGAGCGAGACGATCATTCCGGCGATGCCGGCGAGGGTGAGCGTGAAGCCGATCTGCCGGCCGAGCACCACCAGCGCACCGAAGACCAGCAGCGCGGAGAGGATGAGGCTCAGGAAGATCACCGAGCCGAGCAGCCGGTAGTAGAAGAACGCGTAGACGATGACCAGCAGCATGCCGATACCGGCCGCGAGCAGACCGGCGCGCAGGTGGCTGGCGCCCAGCGTGGCGGTGACGTTCTGCGCCTCCTGCTGCTCGAAGGTCACCGGCAGCGCGCCGTAGCGGAGCTGACCGGCGAGGGTGCTGGCGTCCTTCTGGGTGAAGGTGCCGGTGATCTGGGAGTTGCCGGTGAGCACGCCCTGGATCTCCGGGGAGGAGACGATCTCGTTGTCCAGCACGACTGCCACCCGGCACTTGCCGTCCTGGCCCAGCGCGGTCGCGTCGCAGGCCTGACCCTCGTTCTGGAACGCCTCACGGGTCAGCGAGGTCCACTTGCCCTGGCCGTCCTTGGTGAAGTCCAGGCTGACCACCCAGGAGTTGGTCTGGTCGAGCACCGCGTCGGCGTCGGACACGTCGGTGCCCAGCACCTTTGCCTGGTCGAGCAGGTACTTCGACGCGCCGTCCTCGCAGGAGACCACCTGCTGCTTCGCATCGGAGATCGACGCCGGAGGGCGCTGGTCGAGCTGCACGCAGCCGATAGTCGGCACGTTGAACTGCATCTGCGCCGGCAGCACCGCGACCTCCTGCGGAGACAGCGTGCCGAACGGCTTGAGCTTCTCGGCCAGCGACGGGTCGGCGGTCAGATCGGCCGGGGCCTGCAACCCGTTGGCGGCCTGCCACGCGGCGGCGCCGACCTTCTGCTCGACGACCTTGCGCTGCTCCTCGATGCTGGCCGGCACCGGCTCGGCGCTGGCGCTGGGCGCGGCAGCGCTCGGCGAGGCTGTGGCGGACGCGGAGGGGGTCGGCGTGGCGCTGGGCGACGCCGGGGCCATGCCGCCCTGACCGCCGCTGGGCGACGAGGTCACCTTCGGCGAGGCGCTGCCGGTCGGGGTCGCGGCGCCGGTCGGGGTCGCGGCGCCCGTCGGAGCAGCGCTGCCGGACGGAACTGGCGTGGCGGCGGGTGGGGCCTCGGCCACCCCGCTGCCGGAGGCGGCCTTGAGCACCTTGCGGAAGCGCAGCTCGGCCGCGCTGCCCACGTCGGTAAGGTCCCGGTTCTCACCGGGCAGGGAGATGACGATGTTGCGATTGCCCTCGGTGACCACCTCGGCCTCGGCCACGCCGAACGCGTTGACCCGGCTCTCGATGATTTCCCGGGCCTCCTCGAGGTTCTCCGCCGTCGGGGGCTTGCCGTCGACGCTGTTGGTCGCCTCCAGTGTCACCCGCGTGCCGCCGATGAGGTCCAGGCCGAGCTTGGGCTCGAGCCGGTCCTTCCAGCTGCCGCTGGCGCCAGCGAAGAACACCAAAAGATAGAGGACCACGAAGATGAACCCGAGCACGGCGAGCTGCCGCCCGGGGCGCATCTGTCCCTGAGGTGGTGCCACGGCTGTCCTGTCTCCCTGTACGGTCGCGCCGCTGTCGCAGCGGCGGCGGTGTCGGGCCGGGGGTCCCGCCCGACGGGTCTGCCTTGAGCCGACGGAGTGCCGACACGAGGACCGGGCACCCCCGGCGCGGAACGCCGACGATCACGGGAACGTGCCGACGCCCGGCGTCGACCCAACTATCCAGTTTTCACGTCTCGCCCGCTGCCCCGTTCGGGCGCGACGACCCGGAAGCCGGCCGACCGGCCGTACGCCGCAATCGCCGCTCCCGAGGGGAGGGGTCAGTCCTTGACGGTGTCCGCGTCCTCGGTGACCGGCTCACTCGGCAGCTCCGCGCGAGTGACCACCCGCGCGATGGCCGGGCGGGCGTAGCGGGTCTGCACGCCCGGTGCGACCTCGATCAGGACAGTGTCGTCCTCGATGCCGGTGACCGTGCCGTAAAGCCCACCGATGGTCACGACCTCGTCGCCGGGGCCGAGGTTGGACTGCATCGCCTCCGCCTCTTTGCGGCGCTTCTGCTGGGGCCGGATCATCATGAAGTACATGACGCCAAAGAGCAGGGCGATCATCAGGATCGGCGTGAAACTGCCGGCCCCGCCACCCGGTGCTGCCAAATGCACGGTTACTGACCTTCCCATTGGCCACCTCCCCGGCACCGTGGGTGCCGGAGCGGAGGCGGATTCTCACGTCCTGTACAGACCGCGGCGAAGTCTAAACCCTGCACCTGAGAACGCCGAATGCGGCACAGATCACGTTCACATCACGGCTGATCGACATCCAAGGAGAACAAGTTGGGCACAGGTGGACTATCCGCACCAAATGTACCATTCGGCGGTGTGCGCCCCAGATGCCGCCAGGCGGCCTCGGTCGCCACCCGCCCCCTGGGCGTACGGGCCAACAGCCCAGCCCGCACCAGGAACGGCTCGCAGACCTCCTCGACCGTGTCCGGCTGCTCCCCCACCGCCACGGCGAGGGTGGACAACCCGACCGGGCCGCCCCGGAACGAGTCGACCAACGCGGTCAACACCGCACGGTCCAGCCGGTCCAGGCCGAGCGCGTCCACGTCGTACACGATCAGGGCCGCACGGGCGGTGTCGAGATCGACCACCCCGTCCGCCCGGACCTCGGCATAGTCGCGGACCCGGCGCAGCAGCCGGTTGGCGATCCGCGGCGTGCCCCGGGACCGACCGGCGATCTCGGTCGCGCCCTCCGGCGTGATCGGCACCCCCAGAATCCGCGCCGAACGGTGCAGCAATGTCTCCAGATCCGCCGGGGCGTAGAAGTCGAGGTGCGCGACGAAGCCGAACCGGTCCCGCATCGGCCCGGTCAACAAGCCCGAGCGGGTCGTCGCGCCAACCAGGGTGAACGGCTCGACGTCCAACGGGATCGCCGTCGCCCCCGGCCCCTTGCCCACCACCACGTCGACCCGGAAGTCCTCCATCGCGCTGTAGAGCAGCTCCTCGGCCGGACGCGCGATCCGATGGATCTCGTCGATGAAGAGCACGTCGCCCTCGGCGAGGCTGGTCAGGATCGCCGCCAGATCACCGGAACGCTCGATCGCCGGGCCGCTGGTCACCCGGATACCCGCGCCCAGCTCGGCGGCGACGATGTTGGCCAGACTCGTCTTACCCAACCCGGGTGGGCCGGAGAGCAGGATGTGATCCGGCGGCGACCCCCGCCGCATGGCGCCCTGCAACAACAGGTCGAGCTGGTCGCGTACCCGGTCCTGTGCGATGAACTCGGCCAGCCGCCTCGGCCGTACCGTGGCCTCCGCGTCCCGATCGGCGTCGCTGACGTACGCCGAGACGAGCCCCTCGGTCTCACTCATCGTGCCGCCCGCGCGGTCATCGGGTGCGGCCCAGCAGTCGGATGGCCTGCTTGAGCAGGACCGGCACCGGCGGGGTCTCACCCTCGATCGACTCCGCCACCGCGGCCACCGCCTGGTCGGCCTGACCGGCCGTCCAACCCAGCCCCACCAACGCCTGGCGGACCTGGTCGGGCCAGCTGCCGCGGGTCACCCCGGCCACCCCGTCGGCGCCGATCGGCACCGGGCCGATCCGGTCACGTAGCTCCAGCACCAGACGTTCCGCGCCCTTCTTGCCAATCCCGGGTACGCGGGTCAGGGCGGCCGTGTCGGCGTTGGCGATCGCCTTGCGAACCGCGTCCGGGGTGTGCACCGCCAGCACCGCCTGAGCCAGTCGCGGGCCGACCCCACTGGCGGTCTGGAGCAGCTCGAACAGGGACTTGGCGTCATCGTCGGCGAAGCCGTAGAGAGTCAGCGAGTCTTCCCGCACGATCAAGCTGGTGGCGAGCCGTGCGACCTGGCCGACCCGCAGCTCCGCGAGGGTCCCCGGGGCGCAGTGCACGGCGAGCCCGACCCCGCCGACCTCGATCACGGCCTGGTCCGGACCCGTCGCGGTCACCGTGCCGCGCACGCTGGCGATCATCGTGCTCCTCCTCGTCGTGCCCGATCGGCCGCGGCGGCCAGCTTGGAGCGGGTCCCGCCGCGCCACACGTGGCAGATGGCCAGGGCCAGCGCGTCGGCGGCGTCCGCCGGCTTCGGCGGCTCGGCCAGCCGCAACAGCCGGGTCACCATGGCGGTCATCTGCGCCTTGTCGGCCTGACCGGACCCGGTCACGGCGGCCTTCACCTCGCTCGGGGTGTACGTCTGCACCGGCAGCCCGGCCCGCGCCCCGGCCAACACGGCGATGCCACTGGCCTGCGCGGTGCCCATCACGGTACGAACGTTGTGCTGGCTGAACACCCGCTCGACAGCAACGCTCTCCGGCTGATGCTCGGCGACCAGCTTGTTCAGCGACCGGTCCAGGTGCAACAGGCGCAACGCCAGATCGTCGGCCGGGTCGGTGTAGACCACGTAGTAGGCGACCAGGGTGCAGGGCCGGCCGGGCACACCCTCGACCACGCCCACCCCACACCGGGTCAACCCCGGGTCCACACCGAGTACGCGCACGCCGCCCCCTCCCCAGTCGTCAGCAGTACGTGTGTTCGACACCCTAACCGGCGCCCTTCCCACCAGCCCCACGGGACACGCCCTCCGTACCCCACCCCGCCCCGCCGTCGCCCGCGCCCTGCGGACTCACGCCCATGCCTCACGCCCGCGGGCCGCGGCCTCACGCCTCGGCCGTCAAGGTCACGCTCGATCCTGGATGTAGTGGCCACGGCGAGCCGGGATGCCACTACATCCAGGATGTTGCGCGATCTTCGAGGCGCGGCGCGGCGCGGCGCGGGGCGAGGGCGGCCC
>NZ_JBIALC010000005.1:108664-432359 GCF_042873195.1 Micromonospora arida
CCCGGGGCGAGGGCGGCCCGGGGCGAGGGCGGCCCGGGGCGAGGGCGGCCCGGGGCGAGGGCGGCCCGGGGCGAGGGCGGCCCGGGGCGAGGGCGGCCCGGGGCGAGGGCGGGTGGGGGCGAGGGCGGGTGGGGGCGAGGGCGGGTGGGGCCACACAGCTTTGGTGCGGAGTATGTGTCGCTGGCCCATGTGCCGGGGAGCACACAGCTCGTAACTTCTTGCGCCATGACGGCAGAACCCGTGGTGGTCCCCCACGTCGTGCAGGTCGACCTCTCCGGTCGGACCGCCCTGGTCACCGGGGGCGGCGGCGGCATCGGGCGGGCGTGTGCCCTGCGGCTGGGCGCGGCCGGCGCCAAGGTGCTCGTGGTGGACCGCAACCTGGAGGCGGCCAAGGCGGTGGCCGCCGAGGCCGGTGGCCGGGCCGAGGGCGTGGACCTGTCCGACGCCGCGGCGGTGGATTCACTCGACGTGGACGTGGACATCGTGGTGAACAACGCCGGGCTCCAGCACGTCGCGCCGTTGCAGGACTTTCCCGTCGAGCGGTTCGAGTACATCCAGCGGGTGATGGTGGAGGCGCCGTTCCTGCTGATCCGCCGGGCGCTGCCGCACATGTACGCGCGGGGCTGGGGGCGGATCGTCAACATCTCCTCGGTGCACGGGTTGCGCGCCTCGCCGTACAAGGCGGCCTACGTCTCGGCCAAGCACGCCCTGGAGGGGCTGTCGAAGGTGGTCGCGTTGGAGGGCGCCGCGCACGGGGTCACCGCCAACTGCATCAACCCGGCGTACGTGCGGACCGCGCTGGTCGAGAGCCAGATCACCGACCAGGCGGCCAGTCACGGCATCGACGAGGCCGAGGTGATCGAGAAGATCATGCTGGCCCGGGCCGCGATCAAACGGTTGATCGAGCCGGAGGAGGTGGCCGAGCTGCTGGCGTACCTCTGCTCGCCGCCGGCGGCGTTCATCACCGGGGCGTCGATCGCCCTCGACGGGGGCTGGACGGCCAACTAGTGGGGCTGAGCACAATGTCGACCATGTCGTCGCCGGTGGATTTCCTGGAGCTGCTCGCCCGAGAGGCCGCGGCGGTCGAGTTCGAGGGACCGTTGGTGGCCGCGCGGGCCGCCGGGCTGCCGCCGGACCGGCTGGCCGAGCTGGAACAGGCCAAGTCGGTGGCGTTGCGGGTCCGCGCCCTGCTGGAGCGTCGCCGCCGCCGGGAGAGCGAGCTGTCCGGCCTGTACGACACGGTCAGCGACCTGGCCGGGCTGCGCGATCTGGACGACGTGTTGCGGGCGATCGTGCACCGGGCCCGTCACCTGCTGGGCGCGGACGTGGCGTACATGACGCTCAACGACGACGAACGTGGCGACACCTACATGCGGGTGACCGACGGGTCGGTCTCGGCCCGCTTCCAGCGGCTGCGCCTGCCGATGGGCGCCGGTCTCGGTGGCCTGGTGGCCCAGTCCGGTGCGCCGTACGTCACCGCCAACTACGGCGAGGACGCGCGCTTCCACCACACCGGCGAGATCGACGCCGGGGTGGGCGAGGAGGGTCTGGTGGCGATCCTGGGGGTGCCGCTGCGGCTCGGTTCGACCTCGATCGGGGTGCTCTACGCGGCCAACCGTTCGGCCCGGCCGTTCGTCCGGGAGGAGGTGGCACTGCTGGTGTCGCTGGCCGCGCACGCCGCGGTGGCGATCGACACCGCCCGCCTGCTGACCGAGACCCGTTCGGCGTTGGCCGAGTTGTCGGCGGCGAACACCACCATCCGGGCGCACAGCAGCTCGGTGGAGCGGGCCGCGGCGGCACACGACCGGATGACCGCGCTGGTGCTGCGCGGCGGCGGTGTGGAGGACGTGGCGGCTGCCGTGACCGAGGTGCTGGGTGGCGCGCTGCTGGCGCTGGACGCCGAGGGCCGCCTGTTGGCCCGGGTGGGTGAGATCGAGGAGCCGGACCGCGCGGACATCGTCGAGGCGGTGGCCGCGTCCCGGACCGAGGGGCGCAGCGTACGCCGGGGTCCGCTCTGGTACGCGGCGGTGGTGGCCGGCGCGGAGAACCTGGGCGCCCTGGTGCTGCGCCCGGACGACGAGTTGGTCGACGCCGACCAGCGCATCCTGGAGCGGGCCGCGTTGGTGACCGCGCTGCTGCTGCTGTTCCGCCGGACGGTCGCGGAGGCGGAGGGGCGGGTGCGTGGCGAGTTGCTGGACGACCTGATCGCCCGCCCGCTGCGCGACACCGACGCGCTGCGCAGTCGGGCCCGTCGGCTCGGCGTGGACCTGGACGCCCCGCACGTGCTGGTGGCAGTGGGCGACGACGCGATCGCCGCGACCGGCTCGGCTCGGCAGCGGGTGCTCTCCTGGGCAACCACGTACGCCTCGGCGCGCGGTGGGCTGGCCGCGGCGCGCGACGGCCGGGTGGTGCTGATGCTGCCGGGGTTGGATGCGGGCGGCAGCGCCCGCGCGGTGGCCCGGGACCTGTCCCGGGTGACCGGTCGACCGGTGACCGCCGGGGCGAGTGGCCCGTCGAACACACCGGCGGCGCTGGCCGGGACGTTCCAGGAGGCGGACCGGTGCCTGACGGCGCTGGGCGCGCTGGGCCGCGCCGGGCAGGGCGCGAGCACCGTGGAGTTGGGCTTCGTCGGGCTGCTGCTGGGCACGGTCGGTGACCGGGGTGAGAAGGACGTGACCGAGTTCCTCAGCGCCACCGTCGGGCCGGTGCTCGACTACGACGCCCGGCGCGGCACGGCTCTGGTGAAGACGCTGGAGGCGTACTTCGGGGTGGGTGGCAGCCTGGCCCGGGCCGCCGAACAGCTGCACGTGCACGTCAACACGGTGACCCAGCGGTTGGAGCGGGTCGGGCAGTTGCTCGGCGTCGACTGGCAGCGGCCCGAGCGGGCGCTGGAGGTGCAGCTCGCGCTGCGTCTGCACCGACTGCGCGCACCGGCCGGCTGACCGACGCGGGCCGGCGGCACGAACGCCGCCGACCGAGCGCCCGGCGTCGGCGGACACTACAGCCGCTGACCCAGCGCCCGGCGTCAGCGGACCTGGATGCCCTCCAGCACGGCGTCGACGACCCGTTCGGGCAGGGACTGCTCGTCCAGGTCCGGGTTCCACTGGAGCACCCGCTGGATCAGCATCGGCCCGGTGAGCAGCGCCATCGTCACCTCGACGTCGATGTCGGCGCGCAGCACGCCCTCGTCGATGCCGCGCCGCAGCACCTCGCGCATCAGCTGCCGCCGGGGCGAGATGATGTTCTGGTAGAGCTGGAACTGGTCGGCGCTGCGGTTCACGGCGGGTGCCAGGCAGGGCATGATCTTGGCCGCTCGTGGGTCGACGTTCTTGCCGATCGCGCCAACCAGCAGCACCAGGTCGTCGCGGACGGAGTGGCCCGCCGGCTGGGCCATCACGCCCTTGAGTCGCCGCAGCGCGTCCAGCAGCAACGCGTCCTTGCCGGCCCAGCGGCGGTAGATGGTGGCCTTGCCGACCCCGGCGCGGGTGGCGATCGCCTCGATCGAGAGCGCCTCGATGGTGCTGCCCTCGGCGAGCAGGTCGAGGGTGGCCTCGATGATCGCCTCGTCGGCGCGGATGCTCCGCGGTCGCCCGGGCGACCGCGGAGCATCGGCAGTGGACGTCATGTCCGCCATTCTCCCCGAACCTATGCCGTGCCGGCCAGTTCAGGCTCGGCGACCGGCGTCGCCGGGGCGACGCTCATGTCCTCCTTGCCCGGCATCCAGCGCAGCACCACGATGATCCCGAGTGCGGCGATCACCGCGGAGAGCCCGGCCGCCCAGTGCATGGCGGTGACGAAGGCCTCGTTGGCCGCCGAGATCAGCCCTGGCGCCGCCGGGCCGAGCTGGCCCGCCGCCGCGTAGGCACCGGAGATCGACTCGTTGGCCGCGTCCTGGGCCTGCGTGGGCAGACCGGTCAGCGCGTCACCGATGTCGCTGCGGTAGACCGCGGAGAGCACCGAGCCGAGGACGGCGACGCCGAGCGCACCCGCCACCTGGCGGATGGTGTTGCTGACCGCGGAGCCCACCCCGGCCTTCTCCCGGGGCAGCGCCGACATGATCGACTCCGTGGCCGGCGGCATGATGTTGGCCATCCCGGCACCCTGGATGAGGAAGACCAGCAGCACGATCCAGATCGGGGTGGAGGCGCCGATGAAGACGAAGGCAGCGAGGGACACCACTGTCAGCACCAACCCGACGGCGGCGACGGCCTTACCGCCGTAGCGGCGGACCATCGCGGCGCTGCGCGGCGCGAAGACCAGCTGGGCGCCGGCGAAGGGCAGGAAGAGCAGACCGGTCTGCAACGGGCTGTAGTCGCGCACGAGTTGCAGGTAGAACGAGCCGAAGAACATCGAGCCCATCGCGGCGAAGAACACCAGGCCCACGATGACGACCGGCGCGGCGAACCGGGGCACCTTGAACAGTCGGACGTCCAGCGACGGGTGGTCGCTGCGCCGCTCGTGCTGGACGAACCAGGCCAGCACCGCGACGCCGACCAGGATCGAGCCCCAGGCCACCGGGCGGCCGAAGCCGTGCTCGCCGCCGTCGATGATGCCGTAGGAGAGGGCGACCAGGCCGACCACGGAGAGCAGCACGCCGAGCACGTCGATCCGGCCGGGCCGCGGGTCACGCGACTCGGGGACCAACAGCGCCACCAGAATCACGCCGGCAACGACCACCGGCACGTTGATCAGGAAGACCGAGCCCCACCAGAAGTGCTCCAGCAGCGCGCCGCCGAGGATCGGGCCGATCGCCACGGCGAGACCGACCGCACCGGCCCAGACCCCGATGGCCCGACCACGCTCGCGCGGGTCGAAGACGTTCGAGATGATCGACAGAGTCACCGGCATGATGGCCGCGCCGCCGACCCCCATCAGGGCGCGGGCCGCGATGAGCTGTCCGGGGCTCTGGGCGTACGCGGAGAGCAGCGACGCCAGGCCGAACAGCACCAGTCCGATCATCAGGAAGCGCTTGCGGCCGGCGCGGTCGCCGAGCACCCCGAAGGTGAACAGCAGCCCGGCGAAGACGAGCGTGTAGGAGTTGATGGACCACTCCAGCTCGCCCTGGCTGGCGCCGAGACCGTGCACCGGGTCGGCCAGGGTGCGCAGGGCGACGTTGAGGATCGTGTTGTCGAGGACGACCACGAGGAGGCTGATCACCAGCACCCCCAGGATCGCCCACCGCCTCGGGTGTCCGGTGTTGTTGTGCAGCTCCATGCCTGGCTTTCCCCCCACGCTGATCACCCGCGACGAAATACGATACGGGTCAGACTCGTAACGCGGGTCAGCCTACGACGTGTATTAACGATACGGCACCGATCCGTATCGTATGTGGTGGGCATCACGCCCGGGCACGCCCGCCAGGCAGGCGTCGACGGCCTCCGTCAACGTGCCGAGACGGACCGCCGGACCGCCGAGCGGCTCGATCCAGCCCGGCCCCGCGCCGTACACCCGAAGGAGGGGGAAGTCCCGGGCGAAGCGCACCAGGCGGTACGCGCGGCCGGTGAGCGGCGTCTGCGACCAGAGCACGACGGTGCGCGGGCGGGCCCGGTACACCGCCCTGGTGAGTGCGGTCCAGGGCAGCGCGGGGCCGAGGTTCAGACAGCCGCGGCCCTGCTCGCGCAGCGCGGCGGCGAGCGCCAGCAGACCCAGGCTGTGCGCCTCCTTCTCGGCGCCGGCCAGCAGCACCCCGCCGGTGCGCAGTGACCGACCCGGCTCCCGGCGGTAGACGTCCAACCCGACCCGGACACCCTCGCAGAGGGCGTGCTCGACGACGACCTCGACGGCGGTACGCCCCGACAGCCGGGCCAGCAACGGACGACAGACCTGCTCCCAGAGCGCCGGCACGCCCCAGGCCTCGGCCAACTCCAGCACCAGCGTCGCGACGGCGTTGGCGTCCAGGTCCTCGGCAGCCAGCGACACCTGCTTGTGCGCGATCTCCACGGACTCCGCCGGCATCGGATCGGTCAGCACCAGACGTACCCCCGGGTAGACGTTCTCTACCCGGGGGTTCGCTCGGCGGGCACCTGCTGGATGCGCCGTCTGCGGAATTTCAGCGGCGGCGGGCCGCCAGCCGGTGGGCCAGCGCGGCGACGCTGCCCCAGATGCCGCGCCGGAACAGCACCACGACCAGGACGAAGATGCCGCCGGTGACCAGGCCGATCGCCTCGAACCCGGAGAACGACAACCAGTCCTCCAGCCGGACCACGAGGGCGGCGCCGAGCACCCCACCCCAGAGGGTGCCGATCCCGCCGAGCACCACCACGATGACCGCCTTGCCGGAGGTGGTCCAGTGCAGCACGTCCAGCGAGACGAACCGGTGGCCGACCGCGAACAACCCGCCACCGAGGCCGGCGATGAACCCGGAGAGCACGAACGCGGTGAGCTTGTAGCGGTGCACCGGGTAGCCCAGCGCCCGCGCCCGCGCCGGGTTGTCCCGGATGCCGACCAGCACCCGACCGAACGGTGAGTGCACGATCCGCCAGGCGGCGGCGAGCCCGAGCAGCACGATCGGCAGGATCGCGTAGTAGAAGAAGTAGTCGTCGGTGAGGTCGACGCCGAACAGCTCGCGGGGCACCCCCTGGAGGCCGTTCTCGCCCTGCGTCACCGAGCGCCACTCGTTGGCGACGTAGTAGACCATCTGCGCGAAGGCCAGGGTCACCATGGCGAAGTAGATGCCGGTCCGCTTGACCGCCAGGTACCCGATCGGCACGGCGAGGACGGCCGCGGCGAGGGCCCCGGCCAGCACCGCGAGGGGAAACGGCAGGCCGGCGTGGATGGCCACCAGCCCGGTGACGTACGCGGAGGTGCCCCAGAACGCGGCGTGGCCGAAGGACATCAGCCCGGTGAAGCCGAGCAGCAGGTCCACCGCCACGGCGAAGAGCGCCCAGCAGAGGATGTCCACCGCGACCGCCGGATAGAGACCGTTGGGCAGCCACGCCGCGACGGCCAGGCCGACGGCGAGCAGCGCGTACCGGACCCAGCCGGGGGCCCGGGCCACGGCGATCAGCCCGGACGGTGGCGTCGAACGGGACGCGTCGGTAGGAGTGTCCACGGTGTTGGTCATGCGGGGGCCTCCTCCCGACCGAACAGGCCGGCCGGGCGCCAGAGCAGCACGCCGGCCATCACGACGAAGACGATCGTCTGCGAGACGAGCGGGAAGTTGGAGAGGTACGCCTCACCCCACGCCTGCACGAGTCCGATGCCGAAGCCGGCGGCGACCGACCCGAAGATCGAGCCCAGCCCGCCGATCACCACCACCGCGAACACCACGATGATCAGGTCGGCGCCCATCAGCGGGTTGACCGCGCGCATCGGCGCGGCCAGCACACCGGCGAGACCGGCCAGCCCGATGCCGAAGCCGAAGACCGGAGTCACCCACCGTCCGACGTCGATGCCGAACGCACGGGTCAGGTCCGGCCGCTCGGTGGCCGCACGGACCACCATGCCGATCCGGGTCCGGGTCAGCACCCACCACACCGCGACGCAGAGCAGCACCGCGAAGCCGAGGATGAACACCCGGTACGTCGGGAAGTCGAACAGCCCGAAGTCGACCGACCCGCTCAACAGCGACGGCGTCTCGTACGGGCTGGACTGCACGCCGTAGCGCAGTTTCACCAGGTCCTGAAGGATCAGCGTCAGACCGAAGGTGAGCAGGAAGTTGTAGAGCGGGTCCAGTTTGGTCAGCCGGTGGATCACCGCGCGTTCCAGCGCCATGCCGAGCAGACCCAACCCCACCGGCATGACCACCAGGGCGGCCCAGAACGGCACGCCCGCCTCGCTGAGCAGCACGTACGCCCCGAACGCGCCGAGCATGTAGAACGCGCCGTGGGCGAAGTTGACGACTCGCAGCATGCCGAAGATGACCGCGAGCCCGAGGGCGAGCAGGGCGTAGAACGCCCCACTCACCAGCCCGTTGAACGTGTTCTGCGCGAATCCGCTCACAGCGAGCCACTCACAGCTTGCAGTCCGCCGAGGGCGCGCGGAACGCCTCCGCGGCGGGGATCGTCTTGAGCACCTTCACGTAGTCCCACGGCTCGGTGACCTCGGACTGCGGCTTCACCTGGGCCAGGTACGCGTCGTGCACCACCCGGTGGTCCTCGGCGCGGATCTTCCCGTTGCGCAGGAAGACGTCCTCGACCGTCTTGCCCTCCAGGCCCTTGACCACGGCGTCCGCGTCGTCGGTGCCGGCGGCCTGCACCGCCTCCAGGTACTGCAACGCCGCGGAGTAGTTGGCGGCGTGCGCGAAGGTCGGCCGGGTGCCGGCCTTCTGCTGGAAGCGGTCGGCGAACTCCCGGTTCTTCGCGTCGAAGTTCCAGTACCAGGCGTCGGTGTACGTGGTGCCGGCCAGCGCGGCCGGGGTGAGCGAGTGGATGTCGGTGAGGAACATCAGCCCCACCGCCAGACCGACGCCCTTGTCCCGCAGCTTGAACTCGTTGTACTGCTTCACCACATTGACCAGCTCCGCGCCGGCCTGCATGGTGCCCAGCACGTCCGGCTTCGGGTTCAGGTTCGGCGCCTTGAGCAGGAAGGTGGAGAAGTCACCGCTGGTGTTCGGGAACGGTGCCCCGTCCTTGCCGACGACAGTGCCGCCGGCCGCCGTGATCGCGGTGGAGAAGCTCTTCTCCATGTCCTGACCGAAGGCGTAGTTCGGGTAGAGGATGTACCAGTTCTTGCCGATCTGCTCGGTGGTGGTCTTTCCGGTGCCGTTGGCCAGCATGTACGTGTCGTACGCGTAGTGGAAGGTGTACTTGTTGCAGCTCTTGCCGGTCAGGTCGGTGGTCGCCGCCCCGATGTTGAAATAGAGCTTCTTCTTCTCCTTCGCCACGTCGGCGACCTTCAGCGCGGCCGACGAGGTGGGCACGTCCAGGATCAGGTCGACGCCCTTGCGGTCGTACATCTCCTGTGCCTTGGAGTTGGCCACGTCCGGCTTGTTCTGGTGGTCCGCGGTCTCCACGGTGATGTCCTTGGTCACCGCCTTGTCGCCGTACTTCGCGGTGAAGTCGGCGATGGCCATCTCCACCGCCGCCACCGAGTTCTTTCCGGACAACTCCGAGTACGCCCCGGACTGGTCGTTGAGCACGCCCAGCACGATCTTGTCGCCGGTCAGCTTCTGGTCGCCACTCGACTGGGGGCCACCGCCACCGCACCCGGCGGCCAGCACCACCACAGCCGACGCCGCGGCCACACCCATCGTCCTGCGCATGCCCACTCCATCCATTCCGCGCGGCGTCGCGCGGGTCGTCGTTGAGAAAATTCAGATCCCGAGGTACGCGAGCAGTTCGCGTTCGCGCGAACGCACCTCGGAGTTGTCCATCGCCTCGGCGACCCGGCCCTCGGCCAGCAGGTAGTGCCGGTCGGCGACACCGGTGGCGAAGTGCAGGTTCTGTTCGACCAGCAGCACGGTCACCCCGTGCCGTTTGGCCTCGCGCAGCAGGTCGCCGACCTGCTGCACCAGCAGGGGCGACAGCCCCTCGGTGGGCTCGTCGCAGAGCAGCAGCCGGGCGCCCATCCGCAGCACCCGGGCCAGCGCGAGCATCTGCTGCTCGCCGCCGGAGAGCATGGTGGCCGCCGAGTCCCGTCGGGTGTACAGCGCCGGGAACGCCTCGTACACCCGCTCCAGCGACCACGGGTCGGGGCCGACAGTGGGTGGCAGCGTGAGGTTCTCGGTGACGGTCAACGTGGCGTAGCTGCCCCGGTCGTCGGGCACCCAGCCCAGCCCCAGGCGGGCCCGCTTGTGCGCCGGCAACCTGGTGATGTCCCGCCCGTCCAGCTCCACCGTGCCGCGCTGACCGGGGTGCAGCCCCATCACGCAGCGCAGCAGAGTGGACTTGCCGGCACCGTTGCGGCCGACCAGGGTGACCACCTCACCGGCGGAGACCTCGAGGCTGACGTCGCGCAGCACCTGCGCCTCGCCGTAGAAGGCGGACAGGTTCTCAATGCGCAGCATCGGCGGCTCCCAGGTAGGCGGTGATCACGCGCTCGTCGGCGCGGACCTGCTCGTACGGGCCCTCGACGAGAACCTTGCCGGTCTGGAGCACGGTGACGGTGTCGGCGAGACGGCCGACCACGCTCATGTTGTGCTCGACCATCACCACGGTCCGGCCCTGCCGGACCCGACCGATCAGCTCGACGGTGCGGTCGACGTCCTCCAGGCCCATCCCCGCGGTCGGCTCGTCGAGCAGCAGCACCTTCGGGTCCAGCGCCAGGGCGATGGCCAGCTCCAGGGCTCGTTTCCGGCCGTACGCCAAGGACGCCGAGGGGGCGTGCGCCAGCTCGGCCAGTCCCACCATGGCCAGCAGTTCGTCGGCCCGTTCGGTGTAGCGGCCCATCAGCTTCGCCGACCGCCAGAACCGCCAGCCCAGCCCGCTGGACGACTGCAACGCCAGCGCGACGTGTTCGCGCGCGGACAGTTGGGGAAAGAGACTGGTGATCTGGAACGAACGGGCCACACCGAGCCGTGCCACCTGCTCGGGGGGCATCCCGGTGACGTCCCGCCCGGCCAGCTCGATCCGGCCGCCACTGGGGCGCAGAAAGCCGGTGAGCAGGTTGAACAGGGTGGTCTTGCCCGCGCCGTTCGGGCCGACCAGCGCGTGCACACTGTCCGACGCCACGTCGAGGTCGACGTCGTCGACCGCCCGGAAGCCCCGGAAGTCGCGGGTCAGCCCACGGGCCGACAGGAGCGCTTGCCCGGCCATCGCCTCATCCTCCGCACATCGCGGCGACGGTCGTCTCGGTGACCGCGGTCACAGGCCCGTCGCGTGGACGAAACCTACGGCGAGCCGCCGGAGTCGAACCATGTCGATGGGCTCCATATTCGACCCGCAGTTGACGTGCCTTAACTCCACTCCTCCGCGCCGTCGACTTGACCGGACCCCCTAGGTTGATGATCCACACAACCCACCGGAAGGTCCCCACCCCATGCCCGTCGGCTTCACCATGGCGATCGTCTTCGCCGTCGCCCTGGCGGTCAGCGCCGTCGTCGCTCTCGTCGCTCCCGCACGGTCTCTCAAGCGGATGGCCGCCCTCGCGGCGCTCGGCTTTCTCGCAATCACGCTGGTCGTCGGCATCGCCTCCAGCGCCCACTCGGTGCCCATCCGCTCGGTCGGCATCGTCACCAGCTTCGGCAAGCCCACCGGCGAGGTGACCGGCTCGGGCCTGAAGTGGGTGGCGCCCTGGCAGAAGGTCGGCGAGTGGGACGCGGGCCGACAGAAGTACGACCACATCGGCGGCAACAACTGCGTACGCGTGCGCACCGGCACCCTCGCCGACGCCTGCGTCGAGGTGCTCGTCGAATGGCAGGTCAAGCCGGAGAACGCGCCGAAGCAGTTCATGGACTACAAGGGCGACTTCGGCAGCTTCCGGGGTCAGCGGGTGGGTGTGCAGCTCGACAGCGCGGTCAACGACGCCTTCGCCGCGTACAACCCGCTGGAGAAGATCGACGCCCAGACCGGCGACCTCAACGTCGACCTGAAGCCGTTCTCGGCGAACATCAAGACCAGCGCGGAGAGCCGCCTCGCCACCGACGTGGACATCCTCTCGGTGACCATCACCCGGGTGAACCACGACGACAAGACCGAGGGCAACATCAAGGCGTTCCAGGACAAGCTGGCGCAGACCCGCAACCTGGAACAGGACCGCAAGAACGCCGAGATCTCCAAGCAGATCACCGAGACCAACGCGAAGGTCGACAAGGTGACCCGTTGTCTGGAGATCGCGGAGAAGAACGGCGCGAACCCGGGGCTCTGCATCAACCCGGGCATCGTCACCGGAAAGTGACCCGCAGCCCCAGGGTGATCAACGTCGGTCACCGTCGCCGGGGCGGATGCGGCATCAAGCGGTATACCTCAGAGGAATATTTATGCCTCTGAGGTATACCGCTCTCCGTGAGCAATTGCCTGCCTAGGCGAAGCTGAACAGCGGCGGGAAGACGAGGACGACGATCCAGGCCCACGCCGAGTACACCGGCAGGTAGCCGGTCTGCCACCGTTCGAGCGCCGCGAACGGCGTGCGCCGACGGATGAAGGACAGCAGCAGCCACGCCGACCACGCGAGGTTGACCAGCAGGATCACGTTCTCGCCGAGCGCGGCCGCCCGGTTCGGCGTACCGCCGTACTCGTCGGTGATGCGCCCGGTGATCTCCAGCAGCACCAGCACGTCGATGGCCAACGCACTGACCACCAGCGCGAGTTGGAGTTTGTCGAACGGGCCGGGCGGGGCCAGCGGGTCACGGGCCGAGAGCGAGTAGAGCAGCAACCCCAGCACCACGACCAGCAGGAGGTCGAAGAGGAGCAGCGCCTCCCGCTCGACGTCGATGCCGTGGCTGGTCCAGACGACAGCGACGAGGAAGGCGAGCAGGGCGGCCGTGAAGAGCGGGGTGAACAGCCGGGTGAGGACCGGCGCGATGTTCTCGACGACACTCTGCTTGGCCTCGACGAGCCACCCGGCCACCACGACGGCGGCCGCGGCGCCACCGGGCAGCAGCCACTGCGAGACGAACGCCTCCGGGACGATCCCGATGGCCGCGAAGGTGTTGAACAGGAACGCGGAGAGCACGCCGCCACCCAGGGCCATCAGCACCAGGTAGATGAACCACTCGCCGGTGAACCGGATGAAGTCCATGCGTCGACGGGAGGAGCGCCAGTCGTCGGCGACATAGGCCAGGCCGACCACCAGCCACAGGGCGATGGGCAGGTGGACGCTGGTGACGACCACGGACTGCGAATCGTCCGCCAGGGGGTAGGCGTTGGCCGCCACGGCGCCGAGGACGAAGAGCACCGCCAGTGCCGCGATCACCGTCCGTCGGGCTCCCCGGCGCCAGGCCAGGTACGCCGCCAGCCAGGGCAGCACGAACAGCGTGAAGTTCCGCGCGTAGAACGAGCCGTCGTCGGCGAAGCTCAGCCCGAACAGCGCCGGCACCTTGACGGACACCACCGCACCCGCCGCACAGCCGAGCATGACCCACAGGTCACGGACCGAGCGCGTGCCGCCGACCGGGCTGCCGGAGTCGCCGGTCAGCACCAACTGCTTCCATAACCGTTCGGAGTGTTCCCGCGCGAACTCGCGGGAGAGGTCGTCGAGGCTGCCCATTCGTTTCACCGCCACCAGGAACGCCTCGTCCGGGCTCAGGCCGGCGGCGACGAGCTCGTCGACGGAGCCGCGAAGGTGGTCTTCCAGTTCGTCGGCGTCCACCGCTTGCAGTTCCCGGCGGCGCAGCACGTACCGGCGCCACTGCTCGAACTGCGCCTCCAATCCCTGCGGCCCGTCGTGCGCGGTCATGCCAGGCCCTCCAACGGGTGAACCGTCAGCGGCGCGCGGTCGTGCCAGATCTCCTTGAGCGCGCCCACCACCGTGTCCCACTGGCGGCGCTGCTCGGCCAGCTCGGCCAGACCCCGGTCGGTGATGCGGTAGTACTTACGCTTCCGCTCGCCGGCGACCGCCTGCCAGCTCGACTCCAGGTGACCGAGGCGCTCGAGCCGGTGCAGCAACGGGTAGAGCAGCCCTTCGGTCCAGTCCAGCTCGCCCCCGGACAGCTCGTTGATCCGCCTGAGGATGGCGTAGCCGTAGCTCTCACCCTCAGCCAGGATGCCGAGCACCATCGGCGTCGCCGAGGCGGCGACCAGATCCTTGGCGACCTTCACGAAACCCCCACTTCCAAACCTAGAGGTACGATGCATAGTACTGCTAGGTATGGCGCGGGGCGCAACGTCCGGCGACGAAAAGGTCGACCGAATCGCCGTTCCAGGCAGCTGTGGTGCCGCGAACGGCATGGTCCGGGTTAGCCTTGGCGCATATGGCTACCTTTCGCAGCGCCTCAGTGCTCCTTTCCTCAGACGGCACCAGGACCCCCGGCACCGCCGCGCTCTTCGCCGAGCCGGCCCGTAGGGGCGGGATTCCGCCCTGGGCAGGCGACTTCCGACCTGCCAACAGCGCCGGCAACGGCCCCAAGAACGCAGTCGGTAAGACCTTCACCTTGGAGCTGCCCGACGGCAGCACCGGCAAGGTCGTCGTCCAGGGCCTCAAGAGCGGCAAGGGCGGCGTCGTGCTGGCGCTGATGGGCGAGGACGCCCCACCCTTCTGACCAGTCGCCCGGCTCTCGTCGCCCGGGTGCCCAGGGTTGGCCCTTCCCGGGTCGACCCAGGGCACCTGGCCAACCGCGCCAGTCGCCCCGACAAATCGCTGGGATGTCGATGGTCGCGTCGCGACAACGTACTGAGCTCCCGGCTGTGACCAGCGTCAGTCCAGGGTGACCACCCAGCGAGCGCCCTCACCCCGGGCCAGTCGGTCGAACGCCGCAGGCGCCTCGTCCAACGGAACCGTCCCGCTGACCAGCACACCCAGATCCAGTGCACTGTCGGCGAGTTCGGCAGCCAGCACCGGCACCTCCCGGTCCGGATCGGACGAGCCGTACACCGAGGAGCGCAGCGTGCGCGCGGAGTGGAAAATGTCCAGCGCGCCCAGGCTGACCATGTCGTCCTTGGCGCCCATGCCGACCACTGTCACCGCTCCCCCGCGCCGGGTCAGCCGCCAGGCGGCGCGGATAGTGGCCGCCCGACCGACGCACTCGAAGGCGTGGTCGACGCCCCGGCTCTCGGTGCGCGCCCGTACCTCCTTGGAGAGCCGGTCGTCGGAGAGCAGGAAGTCGGTCGCCCCGGCGGCCAGCGCCAGGTCCCGTTTCGCCTCGGCGACGTCGATGGCCAGGATCGTCGTGGCACCGGCCCGGCGGGCCGCGCTGAGTACGGCGAGCCCGACCCCACCGAGCCCCACGACCGCCACCGACTCGCCGGGTGCCACCCCGGCGGTGTTCCGGACCGCACCGACGCCGGTGAGCACCGCACAGCCGAGCAGTGCGGCCTGCTCGGGCGGCAGCCCGGCGGGGATCGGGATGACGGCACGCTCGGGTACCACCACCGCCTCGGCGAGCGCGCCGAGGCCGAGGGTCAGGTGCAGCGGGACGCCGTCGTCGGTCTCGCCGCGGGGCACGGTCGGGGCCGTGGTGGCGGCGCAGAGCCAGGGCTCGCCGCGCCGACACCACCAGCAGGCCCGGCAGGCCGGTGCCCAGTTGAGCACCACCGGTGTGCCGACGGTCAGTTGACTGCCCGGCCCGACCTCGGCCACCACACCGGTCGCCTCGTGCCCCAGCGCCAGCGGGAACCTCGCGGCGAGGGTGCCGTTGACCATGGACAGGTCGGAGTGGCAGACACCGGCCGCCCTGATCGTCACCCGCACCTCGCCGGGGCCGGGCGCGGGCAGGCGTACCCGCTCGACCCGCAGCTCGGCGCCGGACCCGCGCGCGACCAGCGCGCGAACAATGACCGGCGCGGGTGCCGGCTCGGTGCCGCCGCCCGGCGCGGCCGGGGACAGTTCGGTGCGGCCCGCGGAGGCGGTCGGGGACAGCTCGGGGTCGGTCATCGCTGGATCGCCTTCATCTCGCAGAACTCGGCCAGCCCGTGCACGCCCAACTCCCGGCCCAGACCGGACTGCTTGTAGCCGCCGAACGGGGCGAGCGGGTTGAACGGCGCACCGTTGATGTCGACCGCGCCGGTGCGCAGCCGCCGGGCCACGGCGAGCGCCGCGTCGGTGTCGGCGGACCAGACCGCGCCGGCCAGCCCGTACTTCGAGTTGTTGGCGATGGCGACCGCCTCGTCGGTGTCGGCGAACGGGATGACGGCGAGCACCGGGCCGAAGACCTCCTCCTGGGCGAGCGCGCTGTCGGGGTGCACGTCGGCGAAGACGGTCGGGGCCACGAAGTGCCCCCGGGTCGGCACCGGGGCGTCGGGCCCGCCGGTAACCAGCTGGGCGCCGTCGGCGAGGGCCCGGTCGATGTGGCCACGCACGCGCTCGGCCTGGGCGGCGGACACCAGCGGGCCGAGCCGGGTCGCCGGGTCGAACGGGTCGCCGAGTCGGTAGCCGGCCACCGCCGTGGCGATCAGGTGGAGGGCTTCGTCGTACCGGTCGCGGTGCACCAGCATCCGGGTCCACGCGGTACAGGTCTGCCCGGAGTTGAGCAGGGCGTTGCCGACGCCCACCTTGACGGCGGTGGCCAGGTCGGCGTCGGGGAGGATCACGTTGGCGGACTTGCCGCCCAGCTCCAGCGCGACCCGGGCGATCCGGTCGGCGGCGAGCCGCATGATTCGCGCGCCGGTGGCGGTGGAACCGGTGAAGGAGACCATGTCGACGTCGGGGTGCCCGGCGAGCGCCTCACCGACCACCGGCCCGGTGCCGGGGACCAGGTTGAGCACGCCCGGCGGCAGGCCGGCTTCGGTGACCGCGTCGAAGAGCAGGTACGCGGTCAACGGGGTCAGCTCGCTGGGTTTGAGCACCACCGTGCAGCCGGCGGCGAGGGCGGGTGCGAGCTTCGCCATCACCTGGTGCAGTGGGTAGTTCCACGGGGTGATCGCGCCGACCACGCCGATCGGCTCGCGGACGACGAGAGAGTTGCCGACGCTCTCCTCGACCGGCGCGCGGGCGGCGAGCGCGACGTGGTCGCGCAGCACGGTCAGTGGGAGCCCGACCTGCACCCGGGTGGCGAGCTTGAGCGGCGAGCCCAGCTCCACGGCGATGGTGCGGGCGAGGTCGTCGGCGCGGGCGGTGAGCGCCGCGTGCAGCCGGTCGAGGTGGGCGGAGCGCTCGGCGGGGGTGGCGGCCGACCAGCCGGGAAACGCGGCCCGGGCCGCGGCCACGGCGCGATCCACGTCGGCCGGGGTGCCGGCCGGCACCTGCCCGATCAGCTCTCCGCTGCTCGGGTTCTCCACGTCGATGAGACCGGCGTCGGCGGGAGGCGTCCACTCCCCTCCGACGTGCAGGTGGCGCCGGAGGCGCAGGGAGTCGGGCAACAGCGACGGCGGGGCGGCGAGGTCCATGTCGTCCCTTCGAGGGTGGGCGATGGGGGGGTCGCGACGGGCGATGAAACTAGCGCTGGGAGTTTGGACGCTACCCGTTGGGCCGGGCGGACTCCACCGTCTCGACGGTGCGGGTGTACTCGGCGGCCAGACCGTGCAGCAGGGCGTCCAGGCCGAGGGCGAAGGCGCCCTCATCCACGCTCTGCTGGTGTTCGGCGAGCCGGTGGGCCTGGCGAAGGTGCGGGTAGTGCGCCGCGTACAGCTCCGGGTCCTCGACGAAACCGCGGGCGAACGAGCCGAGCGCCGACCCGGCCACGAAGTAACGCAGCGCCGCGCCGATGTGGGTGGCGCGGGCCGGCGGCCACCCGGCCCGGACCAGCCCGCCGTAGACCGCGTCGGCCATGGCGAGGGCGGCCGGTCGACGACCCGGCCCCTGCGCCAGGTACGGCACGATGTTCGGGTGGGCGGTGAGCGCCCGCCGGTACGACCACGCCCAGTCTCGCAGCGCGGTGAGCCAGTCCCGGCTGGCGAAGCCGCTGGTGTCGACGGCAACGGTGACCGTGTCGGCGACCGCGTCGAGGATCTCGTCCTTGGTGGCGAAGTGGTTGTAGAGCGACGGGCCCTGTACGCCGAGCGCGCCGGCGAGTCGGCGGGTGGAGAGCGCGCCGAGCCCGTCGGCGTCGATCAGCGCGAGCGCCGTCTCGACGATCCGGTCGCGGGTGAGCAGAGGCCGTCGAGGTCGGGGCACGTCAGAACTCCTCGGTCTGCGGTGTCCCTCCCCGTGGGAACCACCTGTTCACGCACCCTATCGGGACCGCCTGCGGGCAGACGTCACCATGTCGGCCGGAGAAGGGGTCTGGACGAATGAAAACTTACACCGCTAGTTTATGAGGGACCGCTACGGCCCGTGGCGGCGCACCACCACGCCGACCGAGGGGGAACCGTGGACTTCGCACTGTCCGACGAGGAACGCGCCGTCCGGGACACCGTGCGCGCGTTCATCACCCGCGAGGTGATGCCCCTGGAAGCGGAGGTGCTCCGCCGGGAGCGGGCGCACCAGCCGGGCCTCGACCACTCCGAGGTGCGCGAACTGCAGCTCAAGGCACGCAAGTTCGGCTTCTGGGGCCTGGCCACCCCGGAGGAGTACGGCGGGATGAACCTGCCAGCCGTACTCCAGTCGTTGATCTGGACCGAGCTGGGTCGCACGTTCGTGCCGTTCCGCTTCGGCGGCGAGGCGGACAACATCCTGTTCCACGCCACCGAGGAGCAGAAGCGGGAGTTCCTCATCCCGACCATCGAGGGCGAGCGACGCTCCTGCTTCGCCATCACCGAACCGGGCGCCGGATCCGACGCGGCCAACATCCGGCTGTCCGCCCGCCGCGACGGCGACGACTGGATCCTCGACGGCGAGAAGACCTTCATCACCGGCGGTCACGACGCCGACTTCGCCATCGTGGTCGCGGTGACCGACCGGGAGAAGGGCGCCCGCAAGGGCGGCGCCACCGCCTTCCTCGTGGACCGGTCGATGGGCTGGCGCTCGGAGTTCATCCAGACGATGGGCGAGGGCGGGCCCGCGTCACTCATCTTCGACGGCGTACGCGTGCCGCACCGCAACATCCTCGGTGAGATCGGGCAGGGCTTCACGCTCGGCATGGAGTGGATCGGCAAGGGGCGCTACACCATCCCGTCGCACGCCATCGGCATCGCCGAGCGGGTGTTGCAGATGGCAATCGACTACGCCAACACCCGGGAGACCTTCGGCACGACGATCGGCACCAACCAGGCCATCCAGTGGATGATCGCCGACTCCGAGACGGAACTGGAGGCGGCCCGCTGGCTGGTGCTGCGCTCGGCGTGGACGGTCGACGCGGGCCTCGACCCCCGGCACGCCTCGTCCATGGGCAAGCTCTACGGCGCCGGCATGGTCAACCGGGTGGTCGACCGGGTGCTCCAGATCCACGGCGGCATGGGCTACACCCGAGAGCTGCCGATCGAACGCTGGTACCGGCAGGTCCGGCTCTACCGGATCTTCGAGGGCACCGACGAGATGCAGCGGCTGATCATCTCCCGGGACCTGCTGCGCGGGTACACGAAGATCGGTGGTCACCTGGCCTGAGCTCAAGTGTCCGTCTCCTGACTGAGGTGCAACAGAGCGGCGTGGCCAGACGTGTATTCGCGTACCACCCGCCCAATCAGTCAGAGGGGGATACGCATGTTCCTACGAATCAGAGCAGCCACGATGGCGATGGCCGTCGCCACCGCCGGCGCTGTCGTCATCGCGGCCGCGCCCGCGTCCGCGAGCGTCAGCCAGGGGTACGTCGCGGGCTCCGGCACCTGGACCGACGACTGGAACGACGAGGGCCCCATCTCCGCGTCGACCCGGTCGTACAACAACGTCGTCGCCATGTGGCAGAAGATCCTGGTTGCCGACGGCTACCTTGCCGCCTCCGGCGTCGACTGCAGGTTCGGCGCGGTCACGACGGCCGCCACCAAGCGGTGGCAGAGCGACCGGGGCCTGGTGAGCGACGGCGTTGTCGGCCCCAGGACCCTCGCGAGGGCAGCAACCCGCCTCAGCACGTACGAAGGCGACAACTGGTTCTACTACGACGGGCTCGGCAGCAACTTCATCTACTTCGGCCGCCTCCCGGACGGCAGGTGGGACATGAGCCTCGGGCCCGATCTGGAGTGGAAGCCTCTCGCGTACACGAGTGCGACCTTCAGCATCTGCTCCTGACCGACCGGCCGGCCGTGCCCCGCAACGGGCGCGGCCGGCCTATCCGGTCAACGCGGTCAACGCGGCGTCCACGTCGGCCTCGGTGGAGTAGATGTGGAACGAGGCCCGGACGCGTCCGGCGCGCACCGCCGCCCGGATGCCGGCCGCCGCGAGGCGCTGCTCCGCGTCCGGCACGTCCACGCTGACGATGGCGCTCTCCCCCGGTGCCCGGCCCAGCCCGGTCAGGAACCGGTTGGCCAGCGCCACGTTGTGCGCTCCGATCGCCGCCACGCCGATCTCGGCGACCACCTCCAGGGCGGGCGCCGCACCGACCCAGCTGAACCAGGCCGGTGAGATGTCGAACCGGCGGGCGTCGTCGGCCAGCCGCAGTGGCGGGCCGTAGTAGGAGGCGTGCGGGTCACGGCCCGCGTACCAGCCGGCCGCGTCGGGGCGCAGCCGCTCGCGCAACCCGGGGGCCAGATAGGCGTACGCCGTCCCGCGCGGATTCATCAGCCACTTGTAGCCGCCCACCACCACCGCGTCGGCCCGGCTGCCGTCGAACGGCAGCCAGCCGCACGCCTGGGTCGCGTCCACCGCCACCAGCGCGTCGTGGGCGCGGGCCGCGGCCACGATCTCGTCGTACGCGGCGACCGCCCCGTCGGCCGACTGCACCAGACTGAACGCCACCAGGTCGGTATCGGCGTCGATGGCGTCGACCAGAGACTCCAGCGGCACCGTGCGGACCTTGACGCCACGCTCCTCCTGAACCAGCCAGGGGAAGAGATTCGAGGTGAACTCGACCTCGGGGACCACCACCGTGGCACCGGCCGGCAGCGCCGCCGCGACCGGCGCGAGGAGCTGCGACAGCGCCGCGCCGACTGCCACGTCACCGACCGGCACCCCGATGAGGTCGGCGAAGGTGACGCGAGCCCGGTGCGTCGACTCGCCCCAGCCCTCCCACGACGTACGACCAACCCGCCAGAGGGCGAGAGCCTCCTGCAACGCCGCCCACGCCGGCTCCGGCGGCAACCCGTAGCTGGCGGTGTTCAACCAGCCAGGCTCCGGCTGCCACAACTTCTGCGCCTGCTCGATCTCCATGCCGTCGACGCTAGGCCGAGCGACGCGCGACGGGCACGACCAATCGGCGATCGGCGGCCTGTCGGATGCGTACGAAGCCTCGGTGCGGCGGTCTCGACGAAGGCGGTGAACTCCCGAGAAAGACGGCAGCGTAAGTCGCGGTCTCGGCAGCGGGGGCCTGGCACGCCATGACTGGTTGGGGCACCGGATCGGTCACATCGACACCGGCGGCACCGGTGTCATGGCTGCCGGCGGCGCCCGATCGACTCGTCGGCAGCGGGCAGGGGGATCCGGGCGAGACCGTCGGCGAGGCTGGCGAGCCACCGGTCGACCTCCACCAGGTGCCGGACCGACTGATGGTCGGCCTCGCCGAGGAGCGGACGGATCCGGTCCAACTGGTCGACGCAGCTGGTCGAGACCGGCGCCCGGTCCGACGTCCGGCCGTGGGCGACCTCGTCGGCGAGGGCGTCGTACGCCGATCGCAGGCGCGCGGCGGAGTCCCGCAGCAGCGCCGCCGCCCCGGGCCAGCCGGCGAGGCAGCCGGGCGGGTTGCGGCGCAGCAGGGACTCCGCGCCGGGCACGACGTGGTGCCCGGCGCTCAGCACGGCGTCCCAGTTCACCTGTTGCCGGTGCGGATCGTGCCGCTCCGAGTGGTACTGGCAGTACGACGAGTCGATCAGGACCATCCGGCGACGGACCCGGCTGAGGGCACCCGCGGGTGGCGGAGCTTCGCCGAGCATCGACTGGACCGTCCGTTCGACCGCGTCCGCGCTGGCGGCCAGGTACCGGGTGGCGTTGTGCCGCAGGTCGTGGCCCGCGCCGCGCGGCCAGATCGCCACACCGGCGAGCACGCCGATCACCGCGCCGAGCAGCACGTCGACGAGGCGGGCCTCGGCGAGCCGCCACCCTTCCGGGCTGAGCTGAGCGAAGACGACGGTCAGCAGCAGTGTGAACAGCGCCTGCTGCCACACCGGACCGAGCAGGCGGCCGACGCCGAAGGCCAGCAGCAGGGTGACCGGCAGGGCGACGGCGTACACGATCGGATCGTCGACGACAACCATCACCGCGCCGCTGACGACCGCACCGATGATCGTGCCCAGCACGGCCGGCCGCAGGGCGGTGCGGGTGTCGGCGGCCGAGGTGCGCAGGACGGTGAGGGTGGCCAGCAGCACCCAGAAGCCGTGGGTCAGCTGCAACACCCCGGCGGCCACCCGGGCGATGGCGAGCGCCACGGCCAGCCGCAGCGAGCTGTGCAGGTGGGCCGAGCGCGGTGCCAGGTGGGCGCGGAACTGCCACCAGTACAGCGTCCACGGGCTGCGCCTGGCGTACGCGAACAGCGCCGAGGAGGCGTCGTCGCCGCCGAGCCGCGCCCCGGTAGCCACCCGGGAACCGACGACGAAGACCCGCACCTGGTCCGCGAGGGCCAGCGCGGTCGCGTCCCGGCACAACCGGGGTACGTCCGGCGCGTCGCGGACCTGGCCGTCTCCCACCGGGTACGCCGCCTCGGCTCGTCCGACCGCCACATCCAGGTCGGCCGGGGCCACCGCCGGGGCACCCGGCGACAGGCTCCGGCCGACCGCGCGGGTGGTGTCCGCGCACGAGCGCAGCAGACGCGCCGCCGCCAGGTCCGGAATCGGCTCCGGCGGAGCGTCCGCCGCCAACCGGTCCGCCTCGCCGAGCACCTCTCGTAACGCGGCCGCGCAGATCCGCAACGCCCGATCCTGAGCGCCCGCCGCGGTGGGCGCCCACGCCGGAGGGCTGCGGTTCAGCTCGATCGCCGCCACCACGTCGTGCGCCCGCTCGCGCCGCCTGTCCGGGTCACCCGCAGAGGCGTGCGGGTCGGTCAACTTCTCGGCAGCGGCGTCGAGGAAGGCGGCGACGCCGTCCGCCGCCTCGGCGAGGCGCTGCCGGTAGGAGACCGGAACCGGGTCGGGCCAGAGAAACACCTCGGCCGCGGCGAGCAGCACGACGGCGAGGGTCACCCCACCGAGTCGCTCCGGCAGGGTGCCCGGCTGGTACGGCGGGAACGACGCCAGGATGTAGAAGAGCTGGAACGCGCTCGCCAAACCCACCAGGCGCGGGTTGCCGACCCCGGCGAACGCCACCACGAACCCGACGACCAGCATGCCACCGGCGGCCGCCCAGGTGCTCCATGCCAACAGCGAGCCCGCCGCGATCAGCGCCCACACCACCGGCAGCGACAGCACGAGGATCCGCGCCCGTTGCGGCGCCGGACCAGGGAGCTGCGCGAACGACCCGGCGGCGATCGTGCCGAACAACCCGTAGGTGGCGAGCGTCGAGCTGCCCGCGCCGTACCGGCAGCCGTAGAAGACGACGGACGCGACGAGCGTCAGCCGGGCCGCGCGTCGCAGGATGGCGTCACCCGGGTCACGGCGGCGAAGCCGGCCAAGGAGGCTGGTTCCGAGCACGACCGCTCCCCCGGTTCGTCGCAGCACCCCTCCCCGGCCCACCATTCTTCACCGCTCCTCGCGACCGGCGGCGGGTTTGGCGACGAATCACCGTCGGGAGCCGCCGAGCAGGCCGAGCCGGAGGGCCCGGAACAGGGTGCCGGGGCGACTCAGGGCGGCCGGGTGGTCGAGCATGGTGGTGACCCGGCCCAGCCGGGCGTTGAGCACCGGGTCGGTCAGCGACGCCCGGAAGAGCAGGTCCCCGAACCACTTGGTGACCTTGTAGCCGGGCGGGTACGGCCCGTCGACGTGCGGCAGCTCGATGTCGGCGGTGGTGGAGATCTGCCAGGCGGCGTCGACCACCACGCGGACCTGGTCGAAGTACGCGTGCGCGGGCTCGTCGTGCGGCTTCGGACCGGAGCGCAGGTACTTCGACAGGCAGGAGGCGTGCAGTGTCGCGGAGGTCATGCCCTGGCCGTACACCGGGTTGAAGGAGGCGACCGCGTCGCCAGCGGCGACCAACCCGGCGGGGAGACGGTCGAGCTTGTGGAACTCGCGGCGTCGGCTGTCCGCCTGGTGGTAGGTGACCACCCCGCCGAGCATCTCCCCGTGTTCGGCGATGTCACCGAACATCTGCGGGTAGTGCTCCCGGCAACGGGCCGTGAAGTCGGCGACGTCGCGGCTGGGCCGGTCCCCGTCGTAACCGGCCACCAGCATGATCCAGCGGTCCCCCTCAACCGAGTTGATCCCACCGATCCGGGCGGTACGTCCCTTGCCCGCCATGGTGTGGAAGACCGCCACCCAGGCGTCGCTGACCGACTCGTCGCGCTTGAAGAGCGCCGTGGCGTAGTTAAGCTTGATCGGCATGCGGTGCAGCGGCGGGCGCGGCCACCCGTGCTCGGCCAGCCAGTCGCTCAACCGGCTGGACCGCCCCATCGCGTCGACCACCAGGTCCGCCGCTTCGACGGTGGGCTCGGTGCCACCCTCGGGCACGTACCGGGCGCCGTTGACCCGCCGTTCGTCGAAGAGCAGACCCTCCGCCCGGCCGTACACCATGCGGATGTTGTCGATGGCGAGGGTGCGTCGGCGGACCAGCGCCTCCAGGAACGGACGCGTGGTGATCAGCGCCGGCCCGGTGCCGGTCGCCGCGGGCGGCAGACCCAACATGCCGTTCACGAAGACCTTCGCCGTGCCCGGGTCGCGCGGTGGCGGCGGGGCGCCGAGCGCGAGCGCCTCGTCGGCGATGCCGGGAAACCAGCGCTCCAACTGGACCTGACCGGCGGGCAGCAGCGCGTGCACCTGACTGCCCTGGGGCACACCCGGCCGTGGACCGGCGTCGACATCGGACGGATCCCGTTCGATGATCAGCACTTCCTCGGCGTGGTCGCTCAACACCCTTGCCGCCAGCAACCCGGCCATGCTGCCACCGAGCACCACCGCCCGTCGCATGACCACTCTGGTCTCGGCGGGTGGTTCGGCCGTCGCTATCTCGGCGAAGAGCCGGGACGGAGAGGGGGGCATGCGATCACTCCTCGAACGGTCGGGATACCTCGGTATTCACGACCGTAACCATCGCGGCGCCAGCCGTCAGCGCCGAGTTGGCCCGCCACTTCGAGTTGGCGCGCCGGATGCGGTGGTCAGATGGGCGGCGAGCCCTGCCGGCCAGGACCGCGCCGGGTCCGGCGACCAGCTATGAATGTCTGATGAGTGCCCCTGCCGGTGCGACCCGGCCCCCACGTGCCCCGGCCCTTCCGGACCCCGGGCCGGGCAGCCGAACCAGGCCGGTCGGCTGGTGGGGCTTCCTGAGCCTGGTGGTGGCCCTGGCCGCCTGCACGCCCGCGGGTGACTCGCGCCAGCACGCCACCCCGCCAGCCACCGGTGCGGCGCCGTCGACGGACGCCAGTGGTGGTGGGCCACCCTGCACGACATCGGTCGACACGCTGCCAGCACCGCCGGCGGGCTACCGGCTGGTGGGCGAAGACGTGGCGGTGCCCACCGCCCCCGTGATGCCTGCGGAAGATTCCGGGGAGGCCGATCCGGCGGCGCGGCTGTTCGCCAAATGGGGGCTCGTCGTCCGCGCCGGCACGGTCGTCGACCTGCGGGTGGCACCGGGCTGGCAGGACAAGGCCCGGCTCGGCTGGGGCGGCACCGGCACGCCCGCGGCGACCGTCACGGTGCACGCCTGCGCGCCGGAGGGTGGGCAGGCTCAGTGGATGGCCTTCGTCGGCGGCACCTGGGTCGCGCAGGTCGCCTGCGTACCGCTCATCGTGACGTCGAACGGCCAGACCGGCCGCGTCAACCTCGGCATCGGCGTCCCCTGCAACAAGACCACCGCACCCTAACCCTCCGCACGCACCCCCACCCCCACCCACCCCAGCCCCGGATGATCAAGAGCTTTGCGTCACCCATCCCGGGGTGTACGCAAACCTCTTGATCAACGGGGCTGGGGTGGGAACGGCAGTGGAATGGGGAGTCGAACACCTCCTGTCGTGAGTCGGCAAGCGGAAGTCCCCCTCGACAGAGCCGACCGAAGCAGTGCTCCCGGTGGCTCGGTTATTTCGACGAGGCCTACCTGTCCGCCAAGTTCGGTCATTGTTTCCGAGCGCTCGGCAAGCCCGCCCAAGCCGAACGCTTCGCGGCCTGCTCATTGCGGATGGACGAGCGATACGCCCGGGCAAGGCCTTCAACCTGGCGCTTCTTGCCACCGCCCAGGCAGCAGGGCGAGGTGGAGCGGGCCTCTGCAGTCTGATCGGAAGCCTTGACGCTGACCCCACGGCTCCGATCAGCCAGAGCTGCCCGCTACATACGCGTGCTACAGGCCAAACTCGCGCCCTACCGCCAGCGGGCGATGTCGCCTTTCCAGCCATTGATCCGCCGGTTGCCTGACAGTACGCCCGCATTCGGCGGCGCGATCAGATCGACTAGCCAGAATATAGTGCCGGATCGCAGCTTCGCCAAGCGCGTTGCATCCGGTACTCTCCGTAGTGAAACATGGGTCTGTCCCTACGTCGTGCGGGGAGGACGGACGACGTGCCGGATGAACTCGCCGAATTCCTGGGCAGCGACGTGGCGGCCGCCCTGCGCATATGGGCTCGAGGCGCGGGCGGAACCGTCCGGCTGCCTAGCCAACGTTGGCAATCCTCGGGAAGCACAGGTGCGTTCCTGACAGCGATCTTCCTCGAGCTGCCGGTGCGCCACGACGGACACACCGTGCGTAAACAGATCATGAAGGTGCTTCCAGCTGGGATGGAGGTGGAAGCCGGCCGGCATGAGGCTGCCTGGCAGAGCAATCCGTCCTTTGCCAAGAGGCACTTCGTCAGCCAATCGGCCTCCTACTTTCCGGTCGGCGACGGGCGTTTCCTCATGTTTCAGGAGGTTGCCGGCGATCTGGTCGACTACCGACCACTCAGTGCGCTACCTGAGGAACTTCGGACGCATCTTTGCGCGGCAGCTGCTCGCCTGATGCTGCGCTCGTGGAACCGCGAAGACTGGCCCGAGCGTCCCTCGATCTCGCGCGCGGTCGTGGCGGACTATTTAAGGTGGGAGCTGCGGACGCCGATCGGCGAAATCGAAGACTGGGCGGCCGACTCCGGCTTAGCCGTGCCGGGTCAGGAGTGGATCGGCAGCCACGCGGAACGGCTGCCCAATCCCATCGAGATGGTGCTGACCGGCCTGTCGACGCGACGTGTCGTTATCGACTACCTGTGGGGATTGAGCCACGGGGACTTCCACCAGGGAAACGTGCTTGGCCCTTACGCTGGCCTCTCGCTCAGCGAGTTGCCCGACCCAGCGGTTTCTGACGAGATCCGTATCGTCGATCTGGCTGGCTTCGATCCGGCCGCGCCGCTGACCCGGGACCTGGTGACGTTGTCCTTGTCCATCGCCGCTACCGAGCTCCAAAGTGCAAACGGTAAGAACGTGGCTGACACGCTGCTGCGTACGCTGCTGGACGGTGGTATGCGGAACCACCGGCGGACGAACGGGGTCTCCGCCACTCTCCGTGCGGTGCTCAGCGCCGTCGATGTCGTACCCGGCTCGTTGCGTGGCGAGTGGCGCGCCCAGTATCTGCTCTCGTTGGTGGCGGGTGCACTGGCCCACACGACATACGAAAATGTCGGTGCCTCGGGACGGCGCTGGTTCTTCCAAGTCGCAGCCAGGGCGGCCGCAGAGTTCATCCAATTCGCCGACCGCACAGCAATGATCCCGCCAGAGCCAGAATTCACGGAGCAGCCTGACCAGATCCTGGTCGCCATAGTTTCTGCCGGCAGCGACCGTGAGGTAGCGCTAACGCTCCGGGACGACTTGGTCGCGTATGCCAGCGACCGCCTGCCGTGGACGGTGTACCTCATGCAGCACCGGGAGGAGACCCGCACCTCGTCGAAGGTCCAACTGCGTTGCCCGGACGTTCTTCTGCACATCCTCAGTTTCGCAAGCATCGTCGACGTAGGGTGTCGGCGCGAGGTCACCACCGCGATCAGTGGACGGGTCCCGGTGATCACTGTCAGAACCAACGTCAGGGTTACCCCGCTCGACAACCAGCAGGGTGTGTCGCTGATCGACCTAGCTCCGGACAGCGCAATCGGTTTCACGGATCTTACCGACCGCATTGCCGCGCTCGCGTCGTCAGAGATGGTGAAGCGGCGGATAGAGACTGACCTGAAGCAGACCGAGGAAGAAGAGGAACGGGCGGAAGGCGCGCAGCGGCGCCGGCTTGGATTCTTCAACCGGGAGCAGCGCGTACGGCTCGAGGACGAGCGGCGCCGGGCCGGCCCGGCACATCACACCGATCGGTCCGATACGCATGACCTGACCAGCACCAGAGTTTCGGTCCGGCGCGTGAGGTTGATCAACGAGGCTCCCAACATTCCCGCCGCCGGATTCCACGACCGTGTGACCGAGATGCACCAGGTGGAGGACGCAATTGCCGACGCCGCAGTCCGGCTGATTGTCGTCTCTGGCGCCGTCGGTGCTGGCAAGACGGCCTTCGCAGCCGAGCTACGGCGCCGGCTGGCGTTCGGTGAGGCCGCGGTAACGGCAAACGCCGTCGTCTATCTCTCAGCGGATGGCTATCGCCCAATCACCGTAGCCACGGTCCTCTCGGATTTGGCCCGTTGCTTGCTGGACGAGGAAGAGCGGCAGCGGCTGGACCGAAGGCTCATGGACCCTATCGAGTGGCCGGAGAAGCTCAGTGAGATCTTGGCGACCCTCGGGCAGACCACGGTGGTCGTCATCCTCGATGCGGCCGAACACCTACTCAACCGCAACGGAGAGTTCCGCGATCAGGACCTGCATCGGTTGATACGACATCTCATATCGCGTGAGGGCCATGTCTCAACGCTAGTCATGACCGTGGCGGACGGTCCGCTACCGCAACTACGCGGAGAGCCGGACCCGCCCGTGCGCTTCGTAACGCTCAATCGCGGACTGCCCTTCGACGACGCGATGAACTTTCTCGTTGCACTGGACCGCACCGCCGCCCTCGGCTTGGCAGACATGTCCCATGGTAACCAGCATCGCGTTCAGGCCCTGAGTCTCGGACACCCGCGCACTCTCGAACTTTTTGTGGGCGTCTTACATCAGCAACCGGCACAAACGATCCCGAGCCTTCTGAACGAACTTGAACAGATCGGACCGAACAGCACTGCGACAATATTATTTGACTGGATGTTCAGGCGACTGGACCGGACCGAGCAGAGGATTGTCCAGTCTCTGGCGGCCTATGGTCGGCCGGTAATGCCAGACGCGGTGGACCACCTGCTCCTGCCGTTCGTTCGCGGAGTAAGCAGCGAGCCCGTTCTCCGTGGTCTGCACGATCGTCGGGTGGTCCGGCACGACCACGGCCACTACTTCTTGCCGTCCGCCGAGAGCCGCCGCGTCCTCGACAGCATTCCGTTCGGCGAACTCGACGACCACGCGCACCGCCAGCCACCGTTCACGCGGCTCTCGCTCTGGCGCCGCGCGGCGGCTTTTTTTGAACAACAGCGGCCGGAGGCGATCACTGGCCTGCAGGACCTACGATCCACATTCAGCGAGATTGACCTACGTATCCGCGCGTGGGACTATTACCATGCCCTCGCTCTCATGAAGAGCCTCGATGATCGGTACCTCCGCCCGTGGGGGCAGAGCGACGCTCTCGTGGAATGGCGTCGCGATATAAGGGGTCTACTCAGGGATCCGGACTGGGAAGCCCACAATCGCACCTACCTGGTAGCGGCACTGCAACAGCGTGAGGACACCGACGACGCCCTCACAGAATTGCGCACGGCCCGAGCCGAGTTAGCCTGGCATCGTTCGCCGCGGAATCGAATCAGTCTCAGTATCGAGATGGCTAAGGTGCGTTTCGACTCAGGTGAGGTGACTGCTGCCGGAAAATTATTCCGGCGCTACCTCCGACTCTGCCGCCTAATGGGCGGAATGCAGTACGAACGCATGGCTGCGCGAATGAATCTTGCCATCTGCGAGGCCAAGACCGGAAGATTCCCCCAAGCCTTTCGGCAATTCAACGCTGCACTGCACTCGGCAAACGAGCTTCCGGACGTTCAGCGGAGCGGGTCGGTGCCAATTCTCCTCGCGAGCCACGCCTGGGCCTTGGGCCAGATCGACGACATGAGCAGCGCTCTGCGCCTGCTGCAAGAAGCCCGGTCGCAAGCGTCCGCCTCGATGAACGAAATCGGCATCGGCCTCTCCCGCAACGGTGAGGCAGCGATTCTCATTGACTCTGGCAGGGCCGCGGAGGCTGTTGGGCCAGCGGAAGAGGCCGCGAAAATTGCAGCACGAACGAGAGACCCGGGGCTCACCCGGCAGGCGAATCTCAACTTAGGTCTTGCCCAACTCTGCCTTGGTCGGCTAGATGACGCCTTCGCTACGGCAGAAGTTAGCGCCCGTCTTGACCGCGGACCGCGAGCGATCGGAGCCTTCGGCCTACTCGGCATCACCGCATTCCGCCTTGGGAATACCGAGAGAGCTCGAATAGCATTTCTGACAGCTTGTCGTGTTGCCAGTGAACAGGTCAAGCGGGAGGGCCGAGATTACCAGGCGTGGGACGCCCTGGGGCTCGCCTATCTCGGAATCGCGGCCATCGATTTCGAGCAGCGAGGACATTTCTTGCGGGAAGCGCGTAACGCCTACCTGTCAGCCCGGAATATCACGGCTGCAGCAGGTGCCGTCAAACGCAACGCAATCCTATTAGACTGCTTTCAGACCGAGCCTGAGCTCACCTCAGCGATGCACCAGATTGCCCGCGGTGATCGCGGATAACTCTGGTGATCAACTGATCCGGATTAGAGACGAGGCCTTGACGTTGCTGAGCCGCCCGTCGGTCCAATGGACTTGAACTCTGTAGACGCCGACTGGATTTATCTTCACCACCACGCCGGTCTCAGCCTGCCCTGGCCTCGGGTCACACCGTCGGACGTGGTCGCCACGCCGTAGCCGACGTGATTTACTCCTTCGCGGCAATATCCCGAAGGCGTTGGAGAGCCGAAAATTGCCGTTGACCATTGGCGTCACTCCTCGCTGCGATCGAACACGCAGAATTCGCGGAATGCCTAGGTCCTCAAGTTACGGTTAGGGCACTCCGCGCGTCCATGACGTCATGCCTGTCAGGGATGCGTCATTGGGCGGCGGTACCCTGTCGCGGTCGTGCCGTAGGAGCAGGTTGGAGAACCGTTTCGTGGAGACGTTGCGGGCACCGGCACGGATCGCTGTCTCCGATCCGCTTCCAATGTTCCATCGGGGCATCGCTGACGTGATGAGAACCGTCGGCTACGACGTCGAGTCGCCCGAGGATCTCATGGCCTGGAGTGCAACCATCCCTGGCCCTCACGTCGTCTTGCTGACGCTGCTGCGCCCGGCGGACTGGGCGCTTATGGCCGCGATCCACAGGCGCCGTCCGGCCGTGATGCTGATCGCCGCGGTCGAGAACGGGGACTCGGAACTGGCGGCCCGAGCGCTGCGATCTGGAGCTATCGGAGTCGTGGCGCGGGAAGCAGATGCCGAGGCAGTCCAATCGGTCCTTACCGCAGCAGCGTCCGGCCAGAGCGTCCTGCCGGTCGACGTCATCCGACTGCTGGCATCGGCCGACCATCCAGCGCGGTTCGGGCCGGTTGCGTCGGAGACGGAAATCTCCTGGATACGCCAGCTTACTCAGGGGTTGACCGTCGCTCGGCTGGCGGAGCACGCTGGATACTCGGAAAGGATGATGTTCCGGCTCCTCCGTGGCCTGTACCAGCGTTGGGGCGTTGCCAATCGGACCGAAGCGATGATTTTCGCGCGGGACAACGGCTGGTTGTGAGGCTGTCAGGGTCACATTGTCGCCGTCAGGACCCCTGCAGCGGTCTGCCAGGCGCTCAGGGGCTGCGCGGGCAGTGAGAGTTCGCAGAATCACCGCGAGCCCATCACAGGTGTTCGGCGGCCGCCAAGTCCTCTTCGATGAAGGGCATGAATACAGGCAGCGCTCGCAGGAACCCGAGGGCCGGCGGCTGCGTGTCGGCGACCCTCGGGCTGGTTCCTGGTGAGATCAGGCCGGGACTCCGGCCGGCGTGGCCTCCTTCTCGTCGGGGCGGGACGCCGCCTCGTCGTCGTCGTGCTCGTCGACCATGGTGGCCTCGTCGAACGGGTCGTTGCCGCTCAGCACACCGGCCGCCCGTTCCCGGTCGAACTCTCCGGTCCAGGTTCCCACCAGTACGGTCGCCACCGCGTTTCCGGCGAAGTTGGTCAGCGCCCGAGCCTCCGACATGAACCGGTCGATGCCGACGATCAGCCCGACCCCGTCGACGAGGTCCGGCCGGTGCGACTGGAGGCCGCCGGCCAGCGTGGCCAGCCCGGCGCCGGTGACCCCGGCGGCGCCCTTCGACGCAATGATCATGAACAGCAGCAGCGAGATCTGCTCGCCGATGGCCAACGGCTTGCCCAGCGCGTCGGCGATGAACAGCGACGCCATGGTCAGGTAGATCGCCGTACCGTCCAGGTTGAACGAGTAGCCGGTCGGCACCGTGATGCCGACGACCGGCTTGCTCACGCCGAAGTGCTCCATCTTGGCGATCAGCCGCGGCAGCGCCGACTCCGACGACGAGGTCGACAGGATCAGCAGGAACTCCCGGCCCAGGTAACGCAGCAGCGAGAAGATCGAGATCCGGGCCACGAACCACAGCAGTGCGCCCAGGAACACCAGCACGAAGATCAGACAGGTGGCGTAGAAGCCCACCATGATCTGGGCGAGGCTCTTGAGGGCGTCCACGCCGGTCGCGCCGACCACGGCGGCCATCGCGCCGAACGCCCCGATCGGCGCCAGCCACATGATCATGGCGAGGACCTTGAAGACGACCCGCTGGATGACGGTGATGGCGCTGAGCACCGGCTCACCCCGCCGGCCCATGGCCTGGACGGCAAAGCCGACCAGTAGTGCGACCAGCAGCGTCTGGAGCACCTTGCCCTCGGTGAGCGAGGAGAGCAACGTCGTCGGGATGATCCCGAGCAGGAAGTCGGCCGTACCGGCGGCCTCGTCACCGGCGGCGGCCTTGCCGGAGCCGACGAGGTCCGGGCCGAAGTTCAGGCCCGAGCCGGGGTGGATGAGGTTGCCGACGACCAGGCCGATGGCGAGCGCGACGGTCGACATGGTCAGGAAGTAGCCGAGGGCCAGGCCGCCGACCTTGCCGACCTTCGCGGCCTGCCGGACGGAGCCGACGCCGAGCACGATGGTGCAGAAGATGACCGGGCTGATCATCATCTTGATCAGGTTGACGAAGCCGGTGCCGATCGGCTTGAGTTCCTTGCCGAATTCGGGGGCGACCAGGCCGACCACGATGCCGGCGACCACGGCCACAATGACGGCCAGATACAGGTAACGGGTACGGTCCCGGCGGACCGCCGGTGTCGGGGTGGTGGCGGATGCGGTGGTGTCCATGTCGACAATGTGAAGCGCATCTCACCCGTTGACAGCCTTGCGGTCATTCTGTTCACCGCGACGGCAGAAACGGTGGCGCGACGAGGGAGGTGGTGGAGGTGGCCCGACGCCAGTGGAGCATCGCGGGGCAACTCTTCGCTCTCCAGGCGATGGTGGTGACGCTGCTCGTGCTGGCCGGCGCGGCGGGCGCCGTCTGGCTGGCTCGCAGCGACTCCCGCCAGGCCGCCCAGGAGGAGGTGCTCGCGGTGGCGCAGACCGTGGCCGGCTCCCCCGACGTCCGGGCGGCCCTCACGACCGCCGACCCCGCGAGGATCCTTCAGCCGTACGCCGAGTCGACCCGGAAGGCCACGGGCACCGACTTCGTGGTGGTGATGGCCCCCGACCGCACCCGTTTCTCGCACCCGACCCAGGACCGGATCGGCGAGCCGTTCGTCGGTGAGATCGGGCCCGCTCTGGCGGGCCGCGCGTTCACCACCACCAACGTCGGGACGCTCGGCGAGTCGGTGCGCGCGGTCGTTCCGGTGTACGACGGGCAGCGACGCCTCGTCGGTCTGGTCTCGGTGGGCATCACCACCCGCGAGATCGACAAGAAGTTGCTCGGCCAGTTGCCGGTGCTGTTCGGTGTGGTCGCGCCGGCTCTGGCGCTCGCCGCGACGGGCTCCTGGCTGCTCAGCCGCCGGCTCCGTCGCCAGACGCACGGTCTGGGGCCGGCCCAGATGACGCGGATGTACGAGTACTACGACGCCGTTCTGCACTCGGTGCGCGAAGGTCTCGTCGTGCTGACCACCGATCGTCGGGTGGCGCTGGTGAACGACGAGGGCCGCCGGCTGTTGGGGCTCGACGCGGACGCGCCGGTGATCGACCAACCGGTGGCCGGAATCGACCTGCCACCCGCGGCGGCCGAACTGCTCGACTCCGGGCGCGACGCCCGCGACGAGCCGATCCTCGCCGGTGACCGGGTGCTCGTCGCCAACCAGCGGACCACCCGCTTCGAGGGCACGGTGCTCGGCACCGTGCTGACCCTGCGCGACCAGACCGAGTTGCGCACGCTGGCCAGCGAACTGGATTCGGTGCGCGCGTTGACCGAGGCGTTGCAGGCGCAGACCCACGAGTCGGCCAACCGGCTGCACACCGTACTGACCCTGGTGGAGCTGGGCCGCGCCGACGAGGCCGTCCGGCTCGGCACCCGGGACCTGGCCCTCGCCCAACAGCTGACCGACCGGGTGGTCGGCGCGGTGACCGAGCCGGCGTTGGCCGCCCTGCTGCTCGGCAAGTCCGCACAGGCCGGCGAGCGCGGGGTGGATCTGGTCATCGAGCCGGACTGCCGCCTCGACGACAGTCCGCTGCCGACCGGTGACCTGCTCACCGTCGTCGGAAACCTGGTCGACAACGCCCTGGAGGCGGTGGCCGGTACGCCGCCGCCGCGCCGGGTGCGGGTCTTCGTCGGCGCGACCGACGACGAACTGGTGGTCCGGGTGGCCGACAGCGGCCCCGGTCTGGCCCCGGAGCGGGTCGCCGACGCGTTCCGGCGCGGCTGGTCCACCAAGAGCACCGGCCGGGGCCTCGGCCTGGCGCTGGTCGGGCAGGTGGTGCGCCGGCACGGCGGCAGCGCCGAGGTCTGTCGCTCCGACGACGGCGGCAGCCTGTTCACCGTCCGGCTGCCGAGCAGGATCGAGCGGTCATGAGCGCCATCCGGGTACTGGTCGTCGAGGACGAGCCGCTGCTGGCCGAGGCGCACAGCGCGTACACCGAACGGGTTCCCGGTTTCGTGGTGGTCGGGGTGGCGCACACCGCGCGGGCGGCGATGGCGGCCCTGCGCGCGGGCGGCGGCGGCGTGGACCTCGTACTCCTTGATTTTCGGCTGCCCGACCTGCACGGCCTGGACGTCTGCCGGGCGCTGCGCGCGGCCGGCAGCAGCGTCGACGTGCTCGCGGTGACGTCCGCGCGGGACCTGGCGGTGGTGCGCACCGCGGTCTCTCTCGGGGTGACCCACTACCTGCTCAAGCCGTTCACGTTCGCCGCGTTCCGCGACAAGTTGGAGCGGTACGCCGACTACCGCGCCCAGGCGCTCGCCGACGGCGAGGTCGCCGCCCAGCACGAGGTGGACCAGATGTTCGCCACCCTGCGCGGCACCGCCGGGCACAGCCTGCCCAAGGGGCTCGACGCGCAGACCCTCGATCGGGTACGCGCCGCGCTCATCGACGGCACCCGCACGGAGGTCGGGCTGTCCGCGACCGAGGTGAGCGCGCTGACCGGCATCTCCCGGGTGACAGCCCGCCGCTACCTGGAGTACCTCGTCACGGTGGACCGGGCCGCCCGCACCCCTCGTTACGGCACGCCCGGCCGCCCCGAGGTCGAGTACCGGCCCCGTTGACGCCTCGCCGATCTTGCACTTTCTGCTGGGACTATTGCCCACAGAAGCGACATTTTTACAACGACAACTGCAAGATCGACGGGGGTGGGCCGGAACCCGTGGCGGGGCGGAGATCCGTTGTTAGACTCGGCGGAGTTGGGTTAGCGGTACGACCAGGGAGACCAGACATGGCGGGTGACGACGACATCTCCGGGTGAGACCGGATGTGTTCGGCCATCGGTTCGGCGCGCTTCCGCGCAGCCGCCGTGGCCATGACGTCGTTCCACCGGTTCCCGTTGTCGTCGGGCGGCTGAGGCGCGCCCACCCCACCCTATGAGGTCACTCGCATGTCTGATGCGTTCATTGTCTGCTCGAACCTGTCTTTCTCCTGGCCGGACGACACCCCGGTCTTCTCGGAGCTGTCCTTCACCGTTCCCGGCGGTCGCACCGGCCTGGTCGCGCCCAACGGCGCCGGCAAGAGCACCCTGCTCCGGCTGATCGCCGGGGAGCTGCGGCCCGGCGGCGGCAGCGTCACCGTCGACGGTGTGCTCGGCTACCTCCCGCAGACGCTGCCGCTGGTCGGCGACCTGAGCGTGGCGCAGGTGCTGGGCGTGGCCGAGCGGATCGCGGCGCTGCACGCCATCGAGGCCGGCGACGCCAGCGAGGAGCACTTCGCCACCATCGGCGACGACTGGGACATCGAGGAGCGCACCCGCTCGGAGCTGGACCGGCTCGGCCTGGGTGAGCTGTCGCTCGACCGCCGGCTGCACACCCTCAGCGGCGGCCAGGTGGTCTCCCTCGGCCTGGCGGCGCAACTGCTGCGCCGCCCGGACGTGCTGCTGCTCGACGAGCCGACCAACAACCTGGACCTGGAGGCCCGGCACAAGCTCTACGACGTCCTCACCGAGTGGTCCGGATGCCTGCTGCTGGTCAGCCACGACCGGGAACTGCTGGACCGGATGGACCGCATCGCCGAGCTGGACCAGGGCGAGATCCGCTGGTATGGGGGCAACTTCACCGCGTACACCGAGGCGGTGCAGGCGGCGCGGGAGGTGGCCGAGAGCAACCTGCGCAACGCCGAGCAGGAGGTCAAGCGGGAGAAGCGGGAGATGCAGCAGGCCCGGGAGCGGGCCGACCGGCGGGCCAGCAACGCCTCGAAGAACCTGAAGAACGCCGGCCTGGCCCGGATCGTCGCCGGTGGGCTCAAGCGCAGCGCGCAGGAGTCGGCGGGCAAGGCGCAGGAGACGCACTCGTCCCGGCTCGGCCAGGCCAAGGCCCGACTTGACGAGGCCGGCCGGGCGGTACGCGACGAGGACCGCATCGTCGTGGACCTGCCCGACACCACCGTCCCGGGCGGGCGCACGGTCTTCTCCGGCCACGGGATGCGGGCCCACTTCGACGACCGGGAGCTGTTCGGCGGTGACGGCGCCGACCTGGTGATCCGGGGGCCGGAACGGATCGCCCTGACCGGGGCGAACGGCGTCGGCAAGTCGACCCTGCTGCGCCTGGTCAACGGTGACCTGCACCCGTCCGGCGGTGAGCTGAAGCGCGGCGAAGGGCGGATCGCGTACCTGTCGCAGCGGCTGGACCTGCTGGACCTCGACCGCACGGTGGCGGAGAACTTCGCCGCGTACGCGCCGAGCCTGCCGGACGCCAAGCGGATGAACCTGCTCGCCCGGTTCCTGTTCCGGGGCGCCCGGGTGAACCTGCCGGTCGGGGTGCTCTCCGGCGGTGAACGGCTGCGCGCCACCCTCGCCTGTGTGCTCTGTGCCGAGCCGGCGCCGCAACTGCTGCTGCTCGACGAGCCGACCAACAACCTGGACCTGGTCAGCGTGGGTCAGTTGGAGAGCGCGCTGTCCGCGTACCAGGGGGCGTTCGTGGTGGTCAGCCACGACGAACGGTTCCTCGCCGAGATCGGCGTGCAGCGTTGGTTGCGGTTGGCCGACGGTCAACTCCGCGAGATCAGCGCCCCCGAGCGGGTCTGAGCCCGGCGGTCCGGCCGGCGCACGCCGGCCGGACCGAGGCCGGCTCAGCTCACGTTGGCCGGGCCGAGGACACTCTTCAGGTCACCCATCAGCGCGGTCGTCGCCGCCACCCGGAACGGGCCCAGCCGCAGGGTGGTGGTGCGCCCACCGTTCTGGAGTTTGACGTGCACCTCGGTGTCGCCGGGGTGCAGCACCAGGGTCTCCTTGAGTTTCTCCACCAGCGGTGGCGTGCAGCGGTGCACAGGGATGGTGAGGGTGACCGGCTTGTTGGTGGCGCTGGTGCTGACGTCCGGCATGGACATGTCCATCGCCATGATCCTTGGGGTGTCGTCGCGGCGGTCCACCCGACCCTTGACCACCACGATGGCGTCCTCGGCGATGTACTGCCCGATCACCTCGTAGGTGTTGGGGAAGAACAGCGTCTCCACCCCACCGGCCAGGTCCTCCAGGGTGGCCGACGCCCAGGCCCGCCCCTGCTTGGTGACCCGGCGCTGCACCCCGGAGAGGATGCCGGCGAGGGTGACGACCGCCCCGTCGGGCACCCCACCCTCCTCGGCCAGGGAGGCGATGGTGGTGTCGGCTGCCGCGTTGAGGATGTGCTCCAGGCCGAACAGCGGGTGGTCGGAGACGTACAGGCCGAGCATCTCCCGCTCGAAGGCCAACTTGTCGCGCTTGTCCCACTCGCTGTCGCCGATGGTCGGCATCACAGTGGTGCTGCCGGTGTCCGCGTCACCGAAGCCGGCACCGAACAGGTCGTACTGGCCGACGGCCTCCTTGCGCTTGACGTCGGCGTACGCGTCGATCGCGTCGGCGTGCACCGCGAGCAGGCCCTTGCGGGGGTGGTCGAGGGAGTCGAAAGCACCCGCCTTGATCAGTGATTCGATGGTCTTCTTGTTGCAGACCACCGCGTCCACCTTGGACAGGAAGTCGTAGAAGTCGGCGTACTCGCCCTTCTCCTCCCGGCAGCGCATGATCGACGCGACCACGTTCGCCCCGACGTTGCGGACGGCGGCGAGGCCGAAGCGGATGTCCTTGCCGACCGGGGTGAACGGCCCGGCCGAGGTGTTCACGTCCGGTGGCAGCACCTGGATGCGCATCCGGCGACACTCGGCCAGGTAGAGCGCCATCTTGTCCTTGTCGTCGCCGACGCTGGTCAGCAACCCGGCCATGTACTCCGCCGGGTAGTGCGCCTTCAGGTACGCGGTCCAGTAGGAGACCAGGCCGTACGCGGCGGAGTGCGCCTTGTTGAAGGCGTACCCGGCGAACGGCACCAGGACGTCCCACACCGCCTGGATCGCCTCGTCGGAGTAGCCGCGCTCGCGGCAGCCGTCCCGGAACGGGATGAACTCCTTGTCGAGGATCTCCTTCTTCTTCTTACCCATGGCCCGGCGCAGCAGGTCCGCCTGACCGAGGGTGTAGCCGGCAAGGATCTGCGCGGCGCGCTGCACCTGCTCCTGGTAGACGATCAGGCCGTGGGTGGGCGCCAGGATCTCCCGCAGCGGCTCCTCCAGCTCCGGGTGGATCGGCGTGATCTCCTGGAGGCCGTTCTTGCGCAGCGCGTAGTTGGTGTGCGAGTCGACGCCCATCGGGCCGGGTCGGTACAGGGCCAGGACGGCTGAGATGTCTTCGAAGTTGTCCGGCTTCATCAACCGCAGCAGCGACCGCATCGGCCCACCGTCGAGCTGGAACACGCCCAGCGTGTCACCACGGGCCAGCAGCTCGTACGCGGGCAGGTCATCCAGCGGCAGGGCCAGCAGGTCGAGCTTCTTACCGTGGTTGAGCTCGATGTTCTTGACCGCGTCGTCGATGATCGTCAGGTTGCGCAGGCCGAGGAAGTCCATCTTCAGCAGCCCGAGCGACTCGCAGGTCGGATAGTCGAACTGCGTGATGATCGCCCCGTCGGCGTCGCGGCGCATCAACGGGATGTGCTCGATGATCGGCTCGGCGGACATGATGACACCGGCGGCGTGCACACCGGTCTGCCGGATCAGCCCCTCGATGCCCTTGGCGGTGTCGATCACCTTGCGGACGTCCGGGTCCGAGTCGTACAGGCCGCGGATCTCGCCGGCCTCGGCGTAGCGGGGGTGCTTGGTGTCGAAGATGCCGGTGAGCGGGATGTCCTTACCCATCACGGCCGGCGGCATCGCCTTGGTGATCCGGTCGCCGACGGCGTACGGGAAACCCAGCACCCGGGCCGAGTCCTTGATCGCGGCCTTCGCCTTGATCGTGCCGAAGGTGGCGATCTGGGCGACCTTGTCCTCGCCCCACTTGTCGGTGACGTATTTGATCACCTCACCGCGCCGACGCTCGTCGAAGTCGATGTCGACATCCGGCATCGACACCCGCTCGGGGTTGAGGAACCGCTCGAAGATCAGCCCGTGCTGGATCGGGTCCAGGTCGGTGATGCCCAGTGCGTACGCGACGAGCGACCCGGCGGCCGAACCACGGCCCGGACCCACAGCGATGCCCTGGTTCTTCGCCCACTGAATGAAGTCGGCGACCACCAGGAAGTAGGACGGGAAGCCCATCTGGTTGATGACACCCAGCTCGTACTCCGCTTGGACGACGTGCCCCTGCGGAATGCCGTTCGGGTAGCGCCGACCCAGGCCGGCGAAGGTCTCCTTGCGGAACCAGGACTCCTCGGTCTCCCCCTCGGGCACCGGGAAGCGCGGCATCAGGTTGTGGAACTCGAACATGCCCTTCGGGTCGACCTTCTCGGCCACCAGCAGGGTGTTACGGCAGCCCTCCTGCCACAGCTCGGACGAGTCCACAGCGCGCATCTGGTCGGCGCTCTTGATGAAGTAGCCGCCACCCTCGAGGCGGAACCGGTTGGGGTCGTCGATGTTGCTGGCGGTCTGCACACAGAGCAGCACGTCGTGCGCGGTGGCCTGCTCCTCGACCGTGTAGTGCGAGTCGTTGGTGACCACCGGCGGGATGTTCAGCTTGCGGGCGATCTCGGTGAGCCCCGCACGGACCCGGGTCTCGATGGAGAGACCGTGATCCATGATCTCGACGAAGTAGTTGTCCTTGCCGAAGATGTCCTGGTAGGTGGCGGCGACCTTGAGCGCCTCGTCGAACTGGCCCAGCCGCAGTCGGGTCTGCACCGCGCCGGACGGGCAGCCGGTGGTGGCCATGATCCCCTCGGCGTACTCGGCGATCAGCTCCATGTCCATCCGGGGCCACTTGATGTAGTGCCCCTCCATGGACGCCCGCGAGTTGAGGGTGAACAGGTTCTTCAGGCCCTGCGCGTTCTTCGCCCACATGGTCTTGTGGGTGATCGCGCCGTTACCGGAGACGTCGTCGCTCTTCTGCTCCGGCCGACCCCACTTGACCCGCGCCTTGTGAAAGCGCGACTCCGGCGCCACGTACGCCTCGACGCCCAGGATCGGGGTGATCCCGGCCTCCATCGCCTTGTTGTAGAAGTCGTTCGCGCCGTGCATGTTGCCGTGGTCGGTGATCGCCACGGCGGACATGCCGAGCCGCTTGGCCTCGACGAACAGGTCCTTGAGGCGGGCCGCTCCGTCGAGCATCGAGTACTCGGTGTGCACGTGCAGATGCGCGAACGAATCAGCCATGCGTGGCGCCCCCCGGCGGTGTGGATCTTGTTGGTCGGAGCCGACCGGGACCTACCCTACCGAGGTGATCTCGACGGCTCCACCGTCCGCGCCGAGGGTGGCCCTCGTCTCCTGATCCTCCCCCTGTGCGCCTAGTCTCGGAGGATGGCGAGGTACTACGACGTACACCCGGAGAACCCACAGCCCCGGGTCATCGGGCAGGTCGCCGACCTGATCCGCAGCGGTGGGCTGGTCGCCTACCCGACGGACTCCTGCTACGCGCTCGGCACCCAACTGGGCAACCAGGACGGGCTGGACCGGATCCGGCAGATCCGACACCTCGATGATCGGCACCACTTCACGCTGGTCTGCCACGACTTCGCCCAGCTCGGCCAGTTCGTGCAGATCAGCAACTCGGTCTTCCGTCTGGTGAAGGCGTCCACCCCGGGCAGCTACACGTTCATCCTGCCGGCCACCCGAGAGGTGCCCCGCCGGATGCTGCACCCGAAGAAGCGGACCGTCGGCGTGCGGGTGCCCCGGCACACCGTCACCCAGGCGCTGCTGGCCGAGTTGGCCGAACCGCTGGTCTCCAGCACGCTGGTCCTGCCCGGCGACGAGGAGCCGATGACCCAGGGCTGGGAGATCAAGGAACGGCTCGACCACCAGGTCGACGCGGTGCTCGACGCCGGCGACTGCGGTAAGGAGCCGACGACCGTGATCGACCTGTCCGGGCCCGAGCCGGAGATCCTGCGCAGGGGCGCCGGAGACGTGTCCCGCTTCGAGTAGCGCCCCGGCCTCGCGTCGGGTGCCGGACGCTACCGGGCCGCCGCGGCGGCACCGGTCGTACGCTCAGGGATCGGCACCGGCGAGCATTGGACACCCGGCATGCCCGACGCGGACGACATCGACGCCCTGGCCCGGTCCGCCGCGCACGGCGACCCGGCCGCGCTGAACGCCCTGCTGGTCGCGGTGCGCCCGGAGGTGCTGCGACTGTGCGCCCGGTTCCTGCCCAGCCGGGAGGACGCCGAGGAAGCCTGCCAGGACACCCTCCTGGCCCTGGCCAACGGCATCACCCGGTTCGAGGGACGCTCCTCGTTCCGCACCTGGCTGCACCGGCTGACCGCCAACCGGGCCCGCTCCACGTACCGCACGCTGCGCCGCCGCTGCCGGCTGGAGGCCGAGGGCGTACCGCTGCCCGACCAGGCCGACCCGCGACGGACCAGCGTGGTCGCGGGCACCCGCCTCGACCTGCTCGACGCCTTCGACGCGGTCCACCCCGACCTCGCCGAGGTGGTCGCCCTGCGCGACGTTCTCGGGCTGAGCTATCCGGAGATAGCCGCCCTGCTCGACGTGCCGGTGGGCACTGTGAAGTCCCGGTTGCACCTGGCCCGGCGGCAGGTCCGGCAACGGCTCGGCGCGGAATGAGCCGCACGTCGTTCCGCCGGGTCGTCGTCGTCCTCGCGGCCACTGTGGGGGTCGCCGCCTGCGGCGCCGACTCCGTCTCGCCCCTGCCCGTCCAACCGCCCGGCCCGACCCGTACGACGCCGACACCCTCCACGATTCCCACGACCTCCACGATTCCCACTCCCACCGGGTCGCCGTCCCGACCGCCGCCGACCAGCGCGCGCCCGGCGGCGCCACCGCCCGCACCCACCAGAACAAGGGGTACGCCCCGGACGACTCCCCCGCCGACCGACGCGACGCCGGCCTGTCAGGGCGCGGTCCGCTACGACCTGCCGCTCGCCGAGACCGAGATCGAGCTGCTCAAATCGCTCTGCTTCGCCACCGGTGCGGTGCTGCGCATCCAGGGCATCGGGCCGGGGCTGGTCACCGTGGACCGCCCGGAGCTGGTCTCCCAGCAGTACGAGGCGGGCGTGGTGGACATCCGCTTCGTCCGCCCCGGCACGGTCGCCGTGATGGTCCCCAAGGAGGGCCGGGAGCACACCATCACCGTGGTGGTCCGCTAGGGCGGGTTGGGCCCTACCTACCGCAGGTGTACGCCGGCGAGCAGGGTGTCCACGAAGTCGGGTCCGCCGTCCGCGGGTGGGACGATCTGCACGTACACCAGGGCGGGTCGGCCGGGGTGCGGGGCGGCCGACTCGATGATCTGTGGACGGCCCCGCTCGCAGCGGTACGCCACCACGGTCCACTCAACGCCCCCCTGCCGGGTGACCCGGGCCGGCGCGGGCGTGCAGTCGCCGTGCGTGCGCTCGGCCAGGAACCCGGTCGGCGTGGTGCGTGCCGCCGTGCTGACGGAGAGACCCACGAACGCGCCCGGCAGGCGGGGGTCGGCGGCCCACCGGCGGGGTTGCGGTGACATCACCAGCGCCGGTTCGGGTTCGCCGTCGGCACCGTACTGACCGGCCCAGGTGGCACCCGTGGCGGACCAGCCGGGCGGCAACGCCACGGTCAGTGGCCCGGTCGTGTACGTGCCGCCGACCGGCCGACCCGACCCGCCGGCACCCGACTCGGCGCCCACTCCACCCACCGCGGCGACGGCCAGCACGGCGGCCCCGGCCAGCCGCCACCGGCGGCGGGCTTCCGGCCGGGGTGACGGCTGTTGCGTCGGACCGGTTGCCGTAGCCGATCCGGCCGGGCCGCTCGCGCGGGTCGACGCGACCGGACGCCGCGCCGGGCCGCTGCCGTCGATCAACGCGACTGGTCGCTCCGCCGCGCGGCTCGCGCGGATCAACGCGGCGTGCAGGGTCGCGGCGTCGGGGTAGCGCTCGGCCGGGCGGTGGGCGGTGGCCCGGGCGAGCACCGCCGCGATCGCCGGAGGCACGTCGTCCCGAAGTCGGATCTCCGGGGAGTGCCGAGGCGGATCGGGCCTGGTCGGGTTCGCGCTCGACGGGTCGGCGGCCAGCAGTCGGATGCCGAGCCGGCCGAGCCCGTACACGTCGGCGCGGGTGTCGACCACCGCTCCCGGGTCGTCCTGTTCGGGGGCCATGTAACCCGGGGTGCCGGCCCGAGCCGTCAGCCCGGAAGCGGCGGCGAGCGCCTTGGCCAGGCCGAGGTCGGCGATCAGCACCTGTTCCCCGCCGCCGGGGCCGGCGGAGCGGAACAGGATGTTGCCCGGGGTGAGATCACGATGCACGACACCGTGGCGGTGCAGCACGGCGACCCCGGCGCAGACCTCGCCGAGCAGCCGCAACGCCGTCGGCGCGGGGAGCTCGCCAGCAGCCAGCCGGTCCCGCAGGCTGCCCCCGTCCGCCCAGGCCAGGACCGCGTACGGGCGGCCGTCGGGCAGCTCACCGACGGCGTGCACCCGGATCAGCCGCTCGTGCTCCAGCCGGCGCAGCAGCCGGGCCTCGTCGAGGAAGCGTTCCCGCACCCGTAGGTCGTGGCTCCAGTTCTCGGCCAGCACCTTGATCGCCACGTGCGCGTCGAGCGCACTGTCGTAGCCCAGCCAGACCGTCGCGAACGAACCGACGCCGAGCAGTCGCTCGACGGCGTAGGGCCCGATCCGCAGTGGAGCCGTCACCCCTGTCACCCCCGGCCTGCACGGTCGGTCGGCGTTTCTCTGCACAGTAGACCCGGCCGGTCGCAATCCCGACGAACCGTTGGCCCTGGCGCGGTGACTAAGAGGGCAGGAGACCCATCACCGAAGGAGCCACCATGAACCGTCCCGCGATCCTCCTCACCACCGCCGCGTTGGCGCTCGGCACGCTCGTCCCGGCGACCGTCGCCGACCCGGCGGCGGCGGCGCCCCTGGCCGGCGGCACCGCGCCCGCCTCGGCCCGCGGTCCGGCCGCCGTCGCCGCCGGGCACAGCCACCCGCAGGTGCTCGGCGTTCGTGGCGTGGGCGTGTACCGCATCGGCGCCAGCCTGGCGTCGCTCACCACCAACGGGCACATCGACTGGACCGTGCCGACCTGCGGCGGGGTGGTGCACGCCGGCGCGACCGGCTCCTGGGCGGGCGTGATCCTGCTGGCCTTCCGCGACGGGCGGCTGGTGGAGGTCGGTACGGCCACCGCGCCGCCGCAGTCCCCCGCCGGCGCCACGGTCGGCATGTCCTTCGACGAGCTGGAGGCGATCTACGGCCGGCGGGGTTCGCTGATCCGCAACGACGCGGGGGACGCCGAGGCGTACCTGGTCCGGGTGGGGTCGCGGGTGGAGCTGTTCACCGGGCACCCGATCCGGCCCGGGGTTGGCTACTTCCAGGTCGGCCCGGCCAGCTTCGTCGAGCGGAACTTCCGGCAGGGCGTGTCCTGCTGAGTTTTCCCAGGTGGGGGGCGCCCGGTGTCGACCGGGCGCCCCGCACGTCGTATCAGCCCGAAACGGAGGTTGGGCGGACACGATGATGTCGGGGTGGACAACACTGTGTGGCACACACTATGGTGTGACACATGGTTAGCGAGGACGTTCTACGGACGCACCTACAGGAGTTGCGTCGAGGCACCGTCGTGGTGGCCAGCCTGGTCGCGCTACGCCGACCGGACTACGGCTACGCACTGCTGCAACGGCTCAGCGACCACGGCTTCCCGGTCGACGCCAACACCCTCTACCCGCTGCTGCGCCGCCTCGAGGACCAAGGGCTGCTGACCAGCGAGTGGAACACCGAAGAGAGCCGACCGCGCAAGTTCTACCGGACCAGCGACGAGGGCGAGTCGATGCTGAACCGGCTCCTCGACGACCTCGCCGCCGTGCAGACCTCCATCACCGGCCTGATCCAAGGAGTGGAACGATGAACACCCTGACCGACCGCTACCTCGCCGCCACCCTGCGATCGGTGCCCACCCAGCGCCGTGACGAGATCGCCACCGAGCTGCGGGCCTCCATCGACGACATGATCGAGGGCCGGACCGATGGCGGGCAGGACGCCGCCACCGCCGAGCGGGAGGTGCTCACCGAGCTGGGCAACCCCGACGTGCTGGCCGCCCGGTACGCCGACCGCCGGTTGCAGCTCATCGGCCCGACCTACTATCTGCTCTGGTTGCGGCTGCTGAAGCTGCTGCTCAGCTTCATCCCGGCGCTCGTCGGCACGATCGTCACAGTGGTCGAGGCGGCGGAAGGAAAGGGTTTCGGCGCCATCGGGCCAGGCATCGTCGCGGCCATGCAGGTGGCAGTGCAGATCGCCTTCTGGCTCACAGTGACCTTCGCGATCATCGAGCGCACCCAGACGGCCGTTGACCTGCCGGAGTGGACGGTCGACCAGTTGCCCGACGCGCCGGCGCGACGAGGCATCCCCCTCGCCGACACCATCGCATCCGTGATCATGTTGGTGCTGACCATCGCGTACCTGCCGCTTCAGCACTACCACTCCTGGGTGAGCGGCACCGACGGCGAGAACATCGCGATCCTCGACCCGGCTCTGTGGTCGTTCTGGCTGCCGGCGCTGATCGGGGTGCTGGCGCTCAGTGTGATCTTCGAGGTTGTGAAGTACCGGATCGACCGCTGGACCTGGGCCCTGTTCGGCACGAAGGTGCTGCTCGACCTGGCGTTCGCGGTGCCGCTGGCCTGGCTCGCGCTCTCCGACCGACTGCTCAACCCGGCCCTGGCCGGGCGCCTGAGCTGGGTGGCGGAGGCCGACAACCGGGAAGGCCTCGGCCTGGCCATCGCTGTGGGCGCGGCCGCGATCGTGGTCTGGGACCTGATCGACACGGCCCGGAAGACCCGCCAGCAGACGACCGCGTGAGCGACACCAGAGACGGCGGCCCGGCGCGTACCTCGCGCCGGGCCGTCGCCCGTCGACGCGACCGGACCGACACGAGCCCGCCCGGTCGACGGGCCTGGTGGGCGGCGTGGCATCGTTCCTGGATGACAGTGGCACCGCGACCGGAATGGCGTCGTCCGGGTCCGACGGCGGAGCAGCGCCGAAACGACCTCTGGATCGGCCTGGGGATGACCGGGCTGGCGTTGGTCAGTCTGACCCTGGCCCGCAGCACCGGCGCGTTCCTGCTGGGCCCACCGCCGTCCGGGCCGGAGCAGCTGTTCTGGACCGTCGCGGTGACCCTCCCGCTGATCTGGCGACGACGCTGGCCGGCCACGACCCTGCTGATCGTCGCGGTGGCGTTCATCGCCGCGCAGGCCCGATCGGCCCCGGAGACCCAGTTCTCCTCCTGGGCGCTGTTCTGCGCCCTCTACACCGTCGGCGCCTGGGGGCAGGACCGCCAACTGTCCCGCCGGCTGCGGATCGGCGTGATCGCCACGATGTTCGCCTGGCTCGGGCTCTACTACGCGGTGATGATCGACCACATCCCGGCGGACACCTTCGCCGACGCGGTCGGGCCGGTGCCACCGGTGCTCGCCGCGATGGTCAACGGTGTGCTGCTCAACGTGCTGGTCTTCGGTTTCGCGTACTTCTTCGGCGAGACCGCGTGGGTGGCCGCGCGCCGCGAGCACGAGCTGCGCGCCCAGGCCGAGGACCTGCGCCGGTCGCAGGCCGAGGCCCGGGAACGGGCGGTGCTCGGCGAACGCGTCCGGATCGCCCGCGAGCTGCACGACGTGGTCGCCCACCACGTGTCGGTGATGGGCGTACAGGCATCCGCCTGCCGCCGGGTGTTCGACCGCGACCCGGGCAAGGCCCGCACCGCGCTGACCGCCATCGAGCAGAGCGCCCGCACGGCCGTCGACGAGCTGCGTCGGATGCTCGGCGTGCTGCGGACCTCCGCCGGCACCGACGCCGCGCCGCCGACGGCTGGCGGCGTCGAACGAATCGACGAGCTGGTCGAGCGGGCTCGGGCCGCCGGGCTGACGGCCACCCTCGGGGTGTACGGCGACCCGGTCGCGTTGCCCGAATCGGTCTCCCAGACGGCCTACCGGGTGACGCAGGAGGCGGTGACCAACACCCTGAAGCACGCCGAGGCGGCCCTGCTCGACGTGCGGGTCCGGTACCTGGCCCGGGAGGTGGAGGTCGACGTGACCGACGACGGGCGGGGCGGCGGCCGGGCCGACACCGCCGGGTTGGGCCTGATCGGCATGCGCGAACGGGTCACCGCCCACGACGGCGACCTGGAGGCCGGGCCACGGACCGGCGGCGGCTGGCGGGTACGCGCCCGCTTCCCCCTGCCGGCGTCGGCGGACCGACCGACAGGCCCACAGCGGGAGCCGAGCGACAGACAGCAGGCGGCGGCATCCGGCGCGGAGCCGTCGACATGAGCGCGGCAGCCCAGCAGGCACCCGACACCGGGCCGACGGTGCGTGTGCTGCTCGCCGACGACCAGCACCTCGTCCGTACCGGCTTCCGGGTCATCCTGGAGGTGGAGGACGACATCGAGGTGGTCGGTGAGGCCGCCGACGGCGAACGGGCCGTCACCATGACCCGAGCCACCCGCCCCGACGTCGTACTCATGGATGTGGAGATGCCCGGGATGGACGGCCTGGAGGCCACCCGGCAGATCGTCGCCGACGGCCCCGGGGCGCCCGCGGTGCTGATCCTCACCACCTTCGACCGCGACGACTACCTGTTCGCGGCGCTGCGGGCCGGGGCCAGCGGCTTCCTGCTCAAGAACGGCACGCCGGAGGAGCTGATCGAGGCGATCCGGGTGCTGGCCAGGGGCGACGGTCTGCTCGCCCCGGAGATCACCCGCCGGGTGATCTCCACCTTCGCCCGACCCGGCGACCCGGCGGGCACCGCCCACCGGGGCCCGGACGCCGACGCCGCGCTGGCCGAGCTGACCCCGCGCGAACGGGAGGTGCTGATGCTGCTCGCCGCCGGCTCGAGCAACGCGGAGATCGCCACGGCCATCCACCTCGGAGAGGCGACGGTGAAGACGCACGTGAGTCGGGTACTGGCCAAGCTCGGCCTGCGTGACCGGGTGCAGGCAGTGGTGTTCGCGTACGAGAACGGGGTGGTCCGCCCCGGCGGTTGACGGCGTCCGCCGCGAGGTGGACCCGCCGGCTCACCCGCCGGGCGGACGGCGCAACGCCGTAATCGATCTAGCGTGAGTGCGTGACCAGAACGCTTCGCCTCGACGGCGTCGACCGCAGCTTCGGCGACCGTCAGGTGCTCAGGAATGTGTCCTTCGAGGTGTCCGCCGGCCGGATGACCGGTTTCGTGGGCGCCAACGGCGCCGGCAAGACCACCACCATGCGGATCATCCTGGGTGTGCTCGCCCCCGACGCCGGCGAGGTGAGCTGGGGCGGCACCACGCTGACCCGGCAGGACCGCCAGCGCTTCGGCTACATGCCGGAGGAGCGGGGCCTCTACCCCAAGATGACCACCCGCGAGCAGGTGGCCTACCTGGGCCGGCTGCACGGGCTGGACGCCGCCGCGGCACGACGTTCCACCGACGCGCTGCTGGACCGCGTCGGGCTCGGCGAGCGCGGCGACGACCTGCTGGAGACGCTGTCGCTGGGCAACCAGCAGCGCGCCCAGATCGCCGCCGCGCTGGTGCACGACCCCGAGGTGCTGGTGCTCGACGAGCCGTTCTCCGGCCTCGACCCGCTGGCCGTTGAGACCGTCGTGGCCGTGCTGCGGGAACGGGCCTCGGCCGGCGCGCCGGTGCTCTTCTCCAGTCACCAGCTCGACGTCGTGGAGCGCCTCTGCGACGACCTGGTGATCATCGGGGACGGGGGGATCCGGGCCGCCGGCAGCCGGCAGCAGCTGCGCGACTCGTACACGGTGCCCCGCTTCGAGCTGGTCGTGGAGCACGACGCCGGCTGGGTACGCGACCACCCCGGGGTGACAGTTGTCGAGTTGGACGGCGCGCGGGTGGTCTTCGACCTGCCGGCCGGCACCGACGAACAGCCCGTGCTGCGGGCCGCCCTCGCGCGCGGCGCGGTCCGCGCCTTCCGCCCGGTCAGCCCCTCGCTCACCGAGATCTTCCGAGAGGTCACCCAGTGAACGTCACCCAGGCCACCCGGCTGGTCGCCGAACGCGAGATCCGGGTCAAGCTGCGCGACCGCACCTTCCTGTTCGGCACGCTGTTCTTTCTGCTGATCGCGGCGGCGGGCACCATCCTGCCGCCGCTGCTCTCCGGCGGCCCGGACACTGTGGCCGTCACCCAGGAGGCAGCCGGGCCGCTGCGGGACGCCGGACTCGACGTCCGCGTGGTTGCCGACGACCGGGCCGCCGAGCAGGCCGTCCGCGACGGTGACGTGGACGCGGCGGTGGTCTCCGGTCCGAAGGTCCTCGCGATGGACGAATCCCCCACCGACGTGGTCCAGGCGCTGAGCAGCTCGCCGCCGGTGCAGTTGCTCGACCCGGACGCGGTCGACCCGGTGGTGGCGTTCCTGGTGCCGTTCGTCTTCGCCTTCGTCTTCTTCATCACCTCGCAGACCTTCGGCCTGCAGATCGCGCAGAGCGTCACCGAGGAGAAGCAGACCCGGATCGTGGAGATCCTGGTCGCCGCCGTGCCGGTCCGGGCCCTGCTGGCCGGGAAGGTGGTGGCCGGGGCCATCCTGGCCTTCGCACAGATCGCGCTCATCGCCGTGGTAGCCGTGCTCGGCATGCAGATCGGCGACAGCGGAGGTCTGCTCAGCCTGCTCGCCCCGGCGATCGGCTGGTTCGTACCGTTCTTCCTGATCGGTTTCGTGCTGCTCGCCGCCATGTGGGCCGCGGCCGGCGCGCTGGCCAACCGGCAGGAGGACGTCGCCGCCGTCTCAACGCCGGTGCAGCTCGCCGTCATGCTGCCGTTCTTCGCGGTGATCTTCCTGAACGACAACGCCACAGCGATGCGGGTGCTGTCCTACCTGCCGTTCTCCTCGCCCACGGCGATGCCGCTGCGGCTCTTCACCGGCGACGCGGCCGGCTGGGAGCCGATCGTCTCACTGGTCCTCCTGGTGCTCGCCGCCGGTGCGTTCGTAATCGCCGGGGCCCGGGTGTACGAGGGGTCACTGCTGCGCACCAACGGCCGGACCTCGCTGCGTACCGCCTGGCGGGAGCGGGAGACGATCGGCTGAGCCAGCGGGCCGGCCCGCGCGGGCGTCGGTGTCCTGATCGGATGCCGGCGCCCGCTGCCGTACGGCACCGTTCCGAGCGCTGTTCGGTGGCCGTGAACAGCGCGAACCCTCCTACGTTGAGCCGATCCTCACGGCGACGACCTGGTCGTCGCCGGTTTCCGGACCGGAAAGGCTCTCGATGTCCCCACCGATCAACGCACGGCAACTCCGTCGTCTGCTCAGCGCCGTGCTCGCGGTCGCCCTCGCGAGCACCCTCACCGCCCTCGTCCGCCCCGCGCCGGCCGCCGCCGCCGCGGGCAACCTCATCCTCAACGGCACGTTCGACAACGGCAGCACGCAGCCCTGGTGGACCCGGCTCGCCTCGACCAGCACCACTGTCAACGCCGGACAACTGCGCGTGCGCACCAGCGCGACGGTGGGCAGGCCCGTCTGGGAGGACCTGGTCGGTCACTTCGAGTTCGGGGTGACGGCCGCGCAACCGTACCGGTTGCAGTTCGACGCCGCGGCCGACGTCAGCCGTTCCCTGCGCGTCTCGGTCTCCCGGGCGGATACGCCCTTCACCTCCGCCGTCGACCAGAGCGTCACGCTGACGTCCTCGTTGCGCCGGTTCAGCTTCGACTTCGCGTCCCCGTTCGGCGACCCGAAGGCGGTGCTGCTGTTCCACTTTGGCGGCCAGGCCGCCTCGACGGTCCGGTTGGACAACATCTCGCTCGCCCCGCTGGCCGTGAACCCGGCCACCGACCCGATCCTGTACTGGAATGGTGTCCTGCTGGCCACGTACAAGGCGCTGGATCTGCCACCCACCTCCTCGTCCCGCGAGGCCGCCATCCTGCACGCGGCGATGCACGACGCCGCCGTCTCGGTCACCGGGGTCGGCAACCCCTACCGGGTACGTGTTCCGGTCAGCTACCCCGGCACCATGGACAACGTCGTGGCGCCGTCGCTGCACGCGGCCATCGACCGGGCCGCGTACGACGTGCTGACCGCCCTGTACGGCGGTCAGGGCCAGTCCTACTCCCAGGCCCTCGCCGCCGCTGTCGCGCGCCGGCCGTCCGGGGTGAACGACGCCGAAGAGGCGCGCGGTGACACCGTCGGCGCGGCGGCGGCCGCCGCCAACCTCCAGGCCCGCGCCAACGACGGCTCCGACAAAGACACGCCGTACCAACTGGACGGCGTACCCGGCTCGTGGCGGCCGACCAACGGCAAGGCGGCGGTCAGCCCCAACTGGGGACTGGTCACCCCGTTCGCGCTCACCTCGGGCCAGCAGTTCCGGCCCGGTCTACCGGCTGGCGCCGCCGGGTACGACGACCTGCTCGGCAAGGAGGAATACGACACCCAGGTGCAGGAGATCCGCGACTACGGCGGTCGGACGTCGGCACTGCGGACCGCCGACCAGACGCAGATCGCGTTCTTCTGGGCCAACGACGTGGGGGGCACGTACAAGCCGCCGGGTCAACTCTTCTCGCACACCCGGATCGTGTCGGAGCAGCGTCAGCTCGGCATCCTGGCCAACGCCCGGCTCTTCGGGCTGGTCGCCCTCGCCCTCGCCGACGCCGCCATCGCCGCCTGGGACGCCAAGTACCAGACGCCCATCGACCTGTGGCGGCCGGTGACGGCGATCGAGGCAATGGAGGGCCCCGGTTGGCAGCCGCTGTCGCAGACCCGCGAGGGGGTGCCGTACACGCCGGCCTTCCCGGCCTACATCTCCGGGCACGCCACCTTCGCGGGGGCCTGGTCCGCGGTGATGAAGAGGTTCTTCGGCACCGATGCGATCGCCTTCGACGCCACCACTGACGATCCGCACGCCGTGGACGTGATCCGGCACATGACCGGCTTCGACCACGCCGCCGAGGAGAACGCGCTGAGCCGGATCTACCTCGGCGTGCACTATCGGTTCGACGCGGACGCCGGGCTCGCCACCGGCCGTTCCGTGGGCGCGTACGTCTTCGCCAACCGCCTGCGACCGTGAATCGTCAGTCGGGATGACGGAGGGCTCCCCGTCCGGTCCGTGGACCGGGCGGGGAGCGTCACGCGTGACCGCTACGCCGCGCAGGTCCAGTGGCCGAAGCCGCCGGTACGAGACCAGATTTCCCGTGCCGTCCTGATGTTCCAGGCCGCGTCCAGCGCCGTCTGGCGGTCGACGCCGAACCGGGACACCTCCATGTCGCTGAACTGGAACAACCCCCAGCGCCGTGCTCCGTCCTCGCCGATCTCCACCCGGTACGGGTCCAAGCCGGACAGGCAGCGCGCCACCTGCACCGCCCCGGCCGGGTCCTCCGGGAACGTTCGCCGCAGATGTTTGCCGATCCGGTCCTCCGACCAGCTGGCGGGCACCTTGCGATCGCCCGCCAACTCGTCGAACAACCGCTCGTCCGCGGTGCCACTGACCGGCAGAGCGCCGAACGCCTGGAACACCATCACCCGGCTGGTGGTGTCCGGGCCGAACCAGCCGTCGACCGGCACGCTGAGCCCGTCGGCCACCAGGTGCTCCTGGAGGCTCAGCACGCAGGGGCCGTACATGCCCTGGCGCAGCACCTCCGGGCAGCCGACGGTCGGCGAGCCGTCCACTGTGGGAGGCGCGAGGGGTCGCAGCGCCCCGGCCGCCCCGACCGTCAGGACGCCGAACACCGCCAGCAGCGCCAGCCGAAGCCAGCGACGGGCCGGCCAGGGCGCTTCGGGTCGCGGCGGAACAGTGCCGACGCTCGGGCGGATGTTCGCCGCGACGGTAGTGGACGCGCCGGCAGGGGTCCGCACCGCGTCACTCTCCCCTCGCCCCTGCTCGCCGAGGCGAGCCTCGAGGTCCCGCCGTGTCTCCAGCCACCTGTCGACCTCGACCGCCGGGGTGCCGCAGGCGGCCAGCAGCGCGACGACGGTGCGTTCCCGGGGCAGCGTCGTCCGCCCCAGCATCGTCGCGAGGGTGCTCGGCGGCAGCCAGTGTCCGGCTGCCGAGGCTCGCCGGGCGAGCTCCCGATAGGTCAGACCGGAACGCCGCCGCACCTCCCTGAGCGACGCCACGTACTCCCCCGCCGTGGCCGCCTGCGGCACCGGATCCCGGACAGCGTCATCCATCGAATCTCCCCGTGTCGTTGGTGGTCGAGCCCGAACCCGTGCCGGCGCGAGCCCGTCGGCCGTACACCGGTCAACGGCGCGGCCATCGAAGAAAGACGCTAGGTAACCCGGTCGGCCAGGACAATGCCCTGGTCGCCGCGCTGGGCTGTCCGGGCAGCTCACGGCAGCGTGTCCGGATCCTGTCCGACCATCTCGGACAGTCGCCGGGACCCGATTTGCCCTCGCGTCCGTGGGGTCTGGAGAATCGGGCGATGACCACGGGGGAGCTACGCCCGGACGACGCGTCCGACCCGGCCGAGTTCGTCGAGATGCTGCGCCAGCTCAAGGACCGGTCGAGGCTCACCTACCGGCAACTGGAGCAGCGTGCCGCCTCGACGGGTGACGTGCTGGCCCGCAGCACCGCGGCGGACATCCTGCGCCGGTCCACACTGCCGCGCCCCGAGGTGGTGGCCGCGTTCGTGCGGGCGTGCGGCGCGGAAGATCAGGTCGAGACGTGGCTACGGGCCCGGCACCGCCTGGCGGCAGGTCAGTTGGCCCCGCCGTCGCCGGCAGCGGACCCACCGCCGGTCGACGCGGTCCCGACCGTGGCCCCGGAGCACTCCGACCCGGCCCGCCCACACTGGTTCGCGCGGCCCGCGCCGCTGGCGCTGCTCGTCGTCGCCGCCCTGCTGGCCACGCTCGGCGTGGGCTTCTGGATCGAGCGACGCGACGACGAGCAGGGAAAGGCCGCGCAAACCACCGATCCGACCGCATCGGCGGGTGGCGGTGCCCGTTCGCCGAGCGGAGGGCGCAGTCAGATCCGCCCCGTCCGCAGCCCGCACCTCTGCCTCACCGAGGGTCGCGATCGCACCGGCGCGTACACCAAGGAGATAGCGGTCCAGCGACCCTGCACGGAGGCCACCCCACCGGACACCTCGCTGGAACCGGTGGCCGACGGAATGTTCTTCATCCACTGGGTCCACCCGGTGCTCGGGAAGGGCTGCCTCACCATCCGCGAGGAGGATCCCGGCCGGAACCTGCTCGAACCCTGGAACGAGAAGGATTGCAGCGCGAGCAGGTCGAAGCAGGTGTTCCACTTCGAACCGACCGGAGCGACGCCCGACGCGTACCGCATCCGGCCCGACCGTAGCGAGTTGTGCGTCGGCCTGCGCGACGACGACAGCGCCGTGGCGGACGCGGCGCTGGTCGAGCCGTGCACCGGCGGCCCGGATCAGGTGTTCCTGGTCAACGCGGCGCCCGGCAACTGACGTCGGCGCCGCTCAGCGTGCGGGTGGCACCTGATCCCAGCCGGCGGGCAGCGGGGGCGCCGTCCAGGTGGGGTCGGGCTGCCAGGTGGCCCACGCCGGGTCCCACCAGGGCGCACCCCCGTCGAGCAGGGCGGCGATCCGGTCACCCTCGGCCTGGATGGCGTCCGCCATGCCCGGGTAGCGCCCCTCGACGAGGCGCTGGGCGAACATCTCCACGTCCTTCCAGACGTACCGGTCGGAGTCCGCGGCCCACCACAGGTCCAGTTCGTGGTCCAGGGTGTCCACCCCGATCGGGGTACGCCGCACGGGGTCCTGGAGGTTGAAGTACCAGCCGGCGAAGTCGCGCCCCGGCCCGGACCAGAACACGTCGATCGAGTGGGCTTCACCGGGGCGTTGCAGCATCAGCTTGCCGTGCCCGGACCAGGAGCGGTGCCCGGCGGCCTCCCACGGGTGCCGCCCGCAGGGGAAGACGCCCGTGTTTGGGAAGCCGAACTCGGCCCCCGGTGGGAGGTAGAGGGCGAGCAGGTCAGGCGAATCCTCGACGCAGATCGTCGGGCAGCCGAACCAGACCTCACCCCGCAGCACCTCACGTCGTACCACGGTGTCACCAGGCGCAAACCGCGCTGCCACCACGCGACACTCCCCACGTCCCCACGTCCCGCCGCGATCTTGCACTTTCTGTTGGCGATATGCCAGGTGTTACCCGGTGTGTCGGGTCAGAAAGTGCAAGATCGCGGCGGGGTGGGGCGGCGGCGCGGCGGGGTGAGGCGGGGTCAGGCGTCGACCGCCGCCATCACGTCGTCGCTGACGTCGAAGTTGGCGTAGACGTTCTGGACGTCGTCGCAGTCCTCCAGGACGTCGATCAGCTTGAAGATCTTGCGCGCGCCCTCTTCGTCCAGCGGCACGTTGACGCTGGGGATCAGGGAGGACTCGGCCGACTCGTACTCGATGCCGGCGTCCTGCAACGCCGTGCGCACCGGGATCAGGTCGGTCGGCTCGGAGACCACCTCGTACGCCTCGCCGATGTCGTTGACCTCTTCGGCGCCGGCGTCCAGGACGGCAAGCATCACGTCGTCCTCGCTGGTGCCCTCCTTGGGGACGATCACCACGCCCTTGCGGGAGAACATGTACGACACCGAGCCGGCGTCGGCGAGCGAGCCGCCGTTGCGGGTCAGCGCGGTCCGTACCTCGGTCGCCGCGCGGTTGCGGTTGTCGGTGAGGCACTCGATGAGCATGGCCACGCCGCTCGGGCCGTACCCCTCATACATGATCGTCTGCCAGTCGGCGCCGCCGGCCTCCAGGCCGGAGCCACGCTTGACGGCGCGATCGATGTTGTCGTTCGGTACCGAGCTCTTCTTCGCCTTCTGGATGGCGTCGAAGAGCGTCGGGTTACCGGAGGGGTCACCGCCGCCGGTCCGCGCGGCCACCTCGACGTTCTTGATCAGCTTGGCGAACATCTTGCCGCGCTTGGCGTCGATGACGGCCTTCTTGTGCTTGGTCGTCGCCCACTTTGAGTGGCCGGACATCTTCTACCTCCGTTGCTACCCGCCGTCTGCATCGACCGCACCGCTCACGCCCCGCTCCCGCCGGCGCACGCGGAGGTGCCGGTCAGCTCTGGTGGAAGCCGTGGCGGGCAGATGGCCCTGCCGAATCTCCGCAATCCTACCGACGTCCCCCCGGTCGCTGTCATCCACCGCGCGCGGCGGCTCCGCCCCACCCGCCCGGACCGGGCAGATGGGGTGAAAGCAGAGTCAGACCTCGAAGCCGTACGACCCCGCCACCGTAAAGCCGGCCGAGGACCGTTCCTCGCACCGACCCTCCAGCCCGACCCGGAGGCGCCGGAACGACTCCATCCCGGGCAGCGGACCAGGCAGCTCCGGTCCCACCGCGATGTCGACGAAACTTCGACCGTCGTCCAGCCTCAGCGTCACGTACCGCAGTCCGGCGGGACGGGTCCGGGCCAGTTCCTCGTGGACGGCCCGGAGCAGCACCATGTGCTCGGCAAGGTCTTCAGGACGTACCCGGTACCGGATCAGGATGGTCTCCATCTCAGCCCACCAGCTCCGGGCTGCCCGCCGCCACCCCGGCCGGGTCGACCGGGTGCAGCGCTCGGGACCAGGTCACGACCTCGGCGATCATCGTCGACAGTTCCGCCTCCCGACCGTCGCCCGGCGCGAAGCGGCCGGCGGTCCGGTCACCAGGGTCGGCGCCGGTGAAGTCGAAATCGGTGAAGATCGACAATGCCACTCCCGTCGGCACCACCACGGTCCGCACCTCGGTGAGGATCGAGCGCAGGTGATCGGCCGCGCGGTTGCCGCCCTGCACGCCGTAGCTCAGCACCCCGGCCACCTTGTCGGTCCACTCCGCGTACAGGTAGTCGATGCCGTTCTTGAGCGCGGCCGGTATCGATCGGTTGTAGTCCGGGGTGACGAAGACGAAGGCGTCGCAGCCGTCCACCACCTCCGCCCAGCGCCGGGTGTGCGGGCGCCGGTAGTCGCCGAACAGCGCCGGCACCGGCTCGTCGAGCAGTGGCAACGCCTGCTCGGCGAGGTCCACCAGTGTGAAGACGGCGTCCCCGGCGCGTACCGCCTCGTGCCCCTCGGCCGCTTCCATCACCCAACGGGCGACCGCCGCGCCGCGCCGGCCCGGGCGGGTGCTGCCCACGATCACACCGATCCGCAGCGGTCCTGTGCTCTGTGCGTTTCTCATGACCACGATCCTGTTGGCCGCAGGACGAGGCGAGGAGACCGCCGCGAGGATGGCCCTGCCAGGGCCACCCACCGGAGGGCGCCGGCTGCAAGACTGGTCCAATGATGGACGGAGAGCTGGGCGCCTTCCTGCGCAGTCGCCGCGAGGCGCGGCGGCCGGCCGAGGTCGGTCTCGCCGAGGGTCCCCGCCGACGTACACCCGGGCTGCGCCGGGCCGAGCTGGCGACGCTGGCTCAGGTCAGCGTGGAGTACCTGACCCGGCTGGAGCAGGGCCGCGACACCCGGCCGTCGCCGGAGATCCTCGCCGCGCTCGCCGACGCCCTCCGCCTGGACAGCGCCGACCGGGAACACCTGCGACAGCTCGCCTCGGCCCAGCACGCCCGACAGCTCTGCTCGGGCGACCGGCCGAGAGTCTCCCGCACCGTTCGGCCAACGGTCCGCGCCATGCTCGACGCGCTGCGCGACACTCCGGCGTACGTGCTCAACCGGCTCGGCGACGTGCTGGCCTGGAACGAGCCGTTCGACCTGCTGGCGCGTCCACTCGGCCTGCTGGACGGGTCGCGCCCGAATCTGGTCTGGTTCGTGCTGACCGACGAGCGGGCTCGTGAGCACTACCCGCAGTGGTCGGCGCTGGCCGACCAGCAGGTCGCGGAGCTGCACCTGCTTCGCCGGGGTGACCCGGCCAGCGACGCGTTCGCCGAACGGCTGGCCCGTACGGCGGGCGCGCCGTTCGTCGACCGTTGGCGGCGGCGACCGATTACCGCCGCGCGTACCGGCCCGCTGACGGTGCGCCATCCGGCGGCGGGGTTGTTGCGCCTCAACGTCGAAGCCCTGGAGCTGGCCGAGGCCGACCCGCAGCGCCTGGTGGTGCAGTTGCCCGCCGACGCCGCCACGGCGAACGCGCTCGACGAGTTGGCGGGCCGCCGCCCGGGGCGACTGCGCGCGGTCGCCGGCTGAGCGACGGGTCACCCGTCAGGAGGCGGCGCGGACCAGGTCCACGAAGTACGCGTGCACCCGCAGGTCACCGGTGAGCTCCGGGTGGAACGAGGTGGCCACCAGGTTGCCCTGTCGGACCGCCACGATCCGGTCGGCGGCCGGGCCGTCGGACACCACCCCGATGATCTCGACGCCGGCACCGACCCGCTCGACCCACGGCGCGCGGATGAACACGGCGTGGAACGGCTCGCCCGGCACCCCTGCGACGGTCACCGGTGCCTCGAACGAGTCGACCTGCCGGCCGAACGCGTTGCGCCGGACGGTCATGTCGATGCCGGCGAAACCCCGCTGATCGGGTCGACCGTCGAGCACCTCGGTCGCCAACATGATCATCCCGGCGCAGGAGCCGTAGACCGGCATGCCGTCGGCGATCCGCTTGTCGATCGGCTCACGCATCTCGAAGATGTCGGCGAGCTTGCTCATGGTGGTGGACTCGCCGCCGGGGACGACCAGGCCGTCGACTGCGTCCAGTTCCGCCGGACGGCGGACCGGGCGGGCGTCCGCGCCCGCCGCGGCCAGCGCCGCCACGTGCTCGCGGACGTCGCCCTGGAGCGCGAGCACACCGATCACGGGTGCCGTCATCGTCGCACCGTTCCTCTCCGCGTCCGCCGTTCGAAAAGAGCGCTCACCAACCGCGCTCGGCCAGGCGGTGCGGCTGCGGGATCTCGTCGACGTTGATGCCGACCATCGCCTCGCCGAGACCCCGGGACACCTTGGCCAGCACGTCCGGGTCGTCGTGGAAGGTGGTCGCCTTGACGATCGCGGCGGCCCGCTGAGCCGGGTTGCCCGCCTTGAAGATGCCGGAACCGACGAAGACGCCCTCCGCGCCGAGCTGCATCATCATCGCCGCGTCGGCCGGCGTGGCGATGCCACCCGCGGTGAACAGCACCACTGGCAGCTTGCCGCTCTCGGCGACCTCCTTGACCAGCTCGTACGGGGCCTGCAACTCCTTGGCCGCGACGTACAGCTCGTCGGTCGGCAGCGAGGCCAGCCGGCGGATCTCCTGGCGGATCTTCCGCATGTGGGTGGTGGCGTTGGAGACGTCACCGGTACCCGCCTCGCCCTTGGAGCGGATCATCGCCGCGCCCTCGGTGATCCGGCGCAGCGCCTCGCCCAGGTTGGTCGCGCCACAGACGAAGGGCACTGTGAACGCCCACTTGTCGATGTGGTTCGCGTAGTCGGCCGGGGTCAGCACCTCGGACTCGTCGACGTAGTCCACGCCGAGCGACTGGAGGATCTGCGCCTCCACGAAGTGGCCGATGCGGGCCTTGGCCATCACCGGGATGGAGACCGCCCCGATGATCCCGTCGATCATGTCGGGGTCGCTCATCCGGGACACCCCACCCTGCGCGCGGATGTCCGCGGGCACCCGCTCCAGGGCCATCACGGCGACGGCGCCGGCGTCCTCGGCGATCTTGGCCTGCTCGGCGTTGACGACATCCATGATCACGCCGCCCTTGAGCATCTCGGCCATGCCACGCTTCACGCGGGCCGTGCCGACGACGGGGGCGGTACCGGTGTTCGAGGCGGTGTTTTCGGGCACGGGTCATCGCTCCTTGGACATGCTCTGGGGGTGGCAGCGAAAATGCTACGCGCGGTTCAACGCCGCACCGACAGCCAATCAGACCCCCGGTGGCCTGCACTGTGGCAGTGGTCACCGACCCGCCCGTACCAGTCGGGAAGCAGGCGGCGACCGTCGGAGGTCAGGCGGCGGGGACGTCCGCCGGCACGACGAGGGTCGGGTCGTCGATGTCGAAGTAGCGCGGCCACTCCCGGCCCCGCCCCATCCGCATCAGACGCACCAGTGGCCGGCTGCGCGCCGAGCGGGCGTCCCGGACCAGGTCGGTGTGCACCTGCCGGGACAACGCGAGGCGACGACTCGCGGCGATGACCGCCGCGCAGTCCGGGTCGCCCGGGTCCAACTGGACGCCGCGCAACTGCCGGGTCAGGTCGTTCTCCGCCGCCTCCCGCTCGTCCGGGCTGGCGTCCAGGGCGATCCGGGCCGCCGCGTACAGCTCGACGCCGAAACGCCGCTCAGCCAGGACCGCAGCTGCCGCCGCGCGGCGCAGCAGGTGGGCGTCGAGGGCCCGGGCCGCCAGCTCCGCGCGGCCCTGTAGCCGCTCCACCCGGCCGGCGGTCCAGATGAGGTACGCCGCGACCAGCCCCACGACCACGCTCGCGGCCACCACCCACCACATGTGCGGCATCGTAGTGCTGCTCCGTTTCGTCCGATTGGGCGCGGCCGGACCGGTCCCACCGGTCACCTCCGCACCATCCGTCACACCGGCTCAGCTCAGCCCCACCCACTCATGGTCGATGACCCGCCCGTCGGTTGCCTCGATCGCCGCTGCGTATACCTCCAGAACGCGGCGAGCAACCACCGGCCAGTCGAAATTCGCGACCACCTGATCGCCGCAGGCACTCAGCGTGGCCCGCGCGGCCGGGTCGTCCAGCAGCTCGACCAGCACGTCACGCAGCCCCACCGGGTCGCCGGTGGGGAAGAGCCGACCGGCGCGCCCACCGTCGAGCACCCGCCGGAACGCGTCCAGGTCACTGGCGACGACCGTCGTACCCGCAGCGAGGGCCTCGGTGAGGATCATGCCGAACGACTCACCGCCGGTGTTCGGTGCGACATAGAGGTGCACACTGCGCAGCATGCGCGCCTTGTCCGCTTCGCTGACCAGGCCGAGGAACGTGATCTGCTCGTGCAGTTCGGCCGGGAACTGGTCGTACAGGTCGTCGGGGTCACCCGGGCCGGCGACGAGCAGCCGCAAACCGGGCCGGTTGGCGGCCAGCGCCACGAACGCGTCGCGCAGCACCGGGAAGCCCTTGCGTGCCTCGGTGAACCGGCCCAGGAAGCCGAGGGTGCCACCGGTGCCGGCCGCGCACTCCCCCGGCCAACCCGGCAACGGCTCGGCGTCGGCGAACTTGGCCACCGCGACCCCGTTGGGGATCTCCACCGCACCGCCGTCCATGTGCTCGACCTGCACCTTGCGGGCCAGCGCGCTCACCGCGATCCGGGCCGTGATCCGCTCCAACACGATCTGGAGCACACCCTGCGCGGCGGCGAGGACCCGCGAACGGGTCATCGCGGTGTGGAACGTGGCCACCACCGGGCCGCGGGCGGAGAGCACGGCCAGCAGCGACAGACTCAGCGTGAGCGGCTCGTGCACGTGCAGCACGTCGAAGTCGCCGTTGGTGATCCACCGCCGCACCCGGGCGGTCGACACCGGGCCGAACGCGATCCGGGCCACCGACCCGTTGTACGGCAGCGGAACGGCCCGGCCGGCGGACACCACGTACTCCGGCAGCGGCGAATCCTCGTCGGCCGGCGCGAGCACGCTGACCTCGTGGCCCAGCGCGATCAGCGCCTCGGCGAGGTCCATGACGTGGTTCTGCACCCCACCGGGCACGTCAAAGGAGTACGGGCACACGATGCCGATCCGCATCCGTCAGCCCACCTCCTCAGGCCGGGCCGGAGGCCGACGAGGGCAGCGCCGCGCCCTCCCCCGACCTCGCCTGGTCCAGCCACATCCGCTGCAACATGTGCCAGTCTTCCGGATGCCGGGCGATACCCGCCGCCAGACGGTCGGCGATCAGCTGGGTCAGCGACCGGACCCGCTGGTCCAGCGGCCCCACCTCGGGCCCCGGCACCGGCAAAGGACCAGCCAGCGACGCACAGGCGGCATCCGGTTCGTACCACAGTGAGGCCACGTAGAGCGGCGCGCCGGTGTGCAGCGCGAGCAGCGCCGGCCCGGCGGGCATCCGGGTCTTCCCACCGAAGAAGTCCACCTCCACCCCCCGGGCGGAGAGGTCCCGGTCGGCCAGCAACGGCACCACGGCACCGGCCCGCAGCCGGTCCAGCAACACGTCGAACGCCGGGCGCGGCCCCCCGTGGGTCGGCAGGATCTCCATCCCGAGGACCTCTCGGAAGGCCAGGAAACGCTTGTACACGCCCTCCGGCTTGAGCCGCTCCATGACAGTGGTGATCGGCCAACCGGTGGCCGCCACCCAGGCTCCCGCGGCATCCCAGTTACCGGCGTGCGGCAGGGCCACCACCGCGCCCCGACCGGCGGCCACGTCGGCGGCGAGCAGCTCGGCGCCGTCGAGCCGGAAACCGGACAGGATCTGCGACCGGCTCAGGGCGGGCAGCCGGAACGCCTCCATCCAGTACCGGGCGTACGAGCGCAACCCGCGCTTGACGAGATCGTCCAACTCGGCGTCGGGCAACTCCGGGCCGACCACCCGGCGCAGGTTCGCGCGCAGTCGGGCCGTACCCCCGCCGCCGGTGCGGTGGGCGCGGTCCGCGCCCGCCTGGAACGCCGCCGCCACCAACGGCCGGGGCAGCGCGCGGACCACCCGCCACCCGGCGATGTAGCCCAGCTCGGTGAGGTTCACGCGGCTCGGCCGCCGGTCGTCCGACGCCGGGTCGCCGGCACGCCACTCACGCCTGGCCGTCCGGCTGGAGCTGCTGGGCCTGGCGGTAGACGTGCGTCATCCGCTGGCCCACAGTGAAGATCGACACGGCGGCGAGCAGCCAGAGCGCGATCTCCAGGGCCGGATCGACACCGACGCCGGTGAGGATCCCGCCGACCCCGACGATCAGCAGCCGCTCGGTGCGCTCGGCGATGCCCACGTTGCAGGTCATGCCGAGCCCTTCGGCGCGGGCCTTGACGTAGGAGACGAGGCCTCCGACGGCCAGGCAGACCAACGCGGCGGCCACCCCGGAGTGGTTGCCCTGCGTGGCCAACCAGTACGCGACCGCGCCGAAGACGGCGCTGTCGGCGACCCGGTCCATGCTTGAGTCGAGGAAGGCGCCGAACTTGGTGGAGCCGCCGCTCATCCGGGCCATCGTCCCGTCGAGCAGGTCGGTGAGCGCGAACAGGGTGACGATCAACGCGCCCGCGACCAGGTGGCCGCGAGCACCGAAGCCGAGCGCGCCGACGAGCACACCAACGGTGCCCGCGACGGTGACGGCATTGGGGGTGACGCCCGCGCGCAGCAGGGCGCGGGCAATCGGCTCTACGACGCGGGTCATCCCCGCGCGGGCCGACACTTGGAAGATCTTCGCCATGGCGGTCCCCACGATAACGGTCCGCCCAGCTCCGGCGATACGGACGGTACCGCCGACCCGCCCGGGGGAGGCTTGTGCCTACCCGGCAACGGGTGTGAGATCGAGCCGGGAGGTGAGCCAGCTCACCCGTCCGCCCGTCCCGTTCCCGCTGTGCAGCAGACCACCGGAGGATATCGCCGCGCACTCGCCCCGGGCCGCTTCCCGTCGCGCGGCGGTCGCCACCACCACCGGCTGAGGGAGGTGCGCCCCATGGCGCAGAAGAGTCACGAGAAGGGTTCCACCGGCGGCACGCCGGTGGTGACCGAGCCCGAGCGGGTCCGCAACGTGGTGCTCGTCGGGCACTCCGGGGCGGGCAAGACCACACTGGTCGAGGCCCTGCTCGCCGCGACCGGCACGATCGGCCGCGCCGGCACCGTGGTCGACGGCACCACTGTCGGCGACCACGACCCCGCCGCCGTACGCCAGCAGCGCTCGGTCAGCCTGTCCTGCGCGCCGCTGCTGCACAACGGCATCAAGGTCAACCTGCTGGACACCCCCGGGTACGCCGACTTCGTCGGCGAGCTGCGCGCCGGGCTGCGGGCCGCCGACGCCGCGCTCTTCGTGGTCTCCGCCGCGGGCGGCATGGACGCGGCCACCGTCGCGCTCTGGGAGGAGTGCGCCGCCGTCGACATGCCCCGCGCGGTCGCGGTGGCCCGACTGGACCAGCCCCGCGCCGACGTCGACGAGACGGTGGCGCTCTGCCAGCGCCTCTTCGGCGACAACGTGATGCCGCTCTACCTGCCGATGCTCGGCGACGACGGGGTCTCCACCGAGGGACTGCTCGGCCTGATCACCCGTCGGGTCTTCGACTACAGTGCCGGGCTGCCCGCCGACGTCCGCAACCCGGACCCGGAGCACCAGCGGGCCATCGACGAGTCCCGCGACGAGCTGATCGAGGGGATCATCGCCGAGAGCGAGGACGAGACCCTCATGGACCGCTACCTCGACGGCGAGGAGATCAGCGACGAGGTGCTCATCGACGACCTGGAGAAGGCCGTCGCCCGGGGCCACTTCTACCCGGTGGTGCCGGTCTGCGCCCAGACCGGTGTCGGGCTGGACGTGCTGCTGGAGGTGCTGACCGCCGCGTTCCCCTCGCCGCTGGAGCACGAGCTGCCGGCGGTGACCGGCGTGGACGGCTCGCCGCGTCCGCCACTGAGCTGCGACCCGGCCGGGCCGCTGGTCGCCGAGGTCGTCAAGACCACCATCGACCGCCACGTCGGTCGGGTCTCGCTGGTCCGGGTCTTCTCCGGCACGCTGCGCCCCGACCAGACCGTGCACGTCTCCGGGCACGGCATGGCCGAACGCGGGCACCCCGACCACGACGCCGACGAGCGGGTCGGCCACATCTACACCCCGCTGGGCGCCACCCTTCGGGAGGTGTCGCTCTGCGTCGCCGGTGACATCTGCGCGATCACCAAGTCGGGCAGCGCCGAGACCGGCGACACCGTCTCGACCAGGGACGACCCGCTGTTGATCGCCCCCTGGGAGATGCCGGAGCCGCTACTGCCGGTGGCGATCGCCGCCCGCAGCCGCGCCGACGAGGACGCCCTGGCCCGCAACCTCGCCCGCCTGGTCGCGGGCGACCCCACGCTGCGGCTGGAGCGCAACCCGGAGACCCACCAACTGGTGCTCTGGTGCATGGGCGAGGCACACGCCGACGTGGTGCTCGACCGGCTGCGCGCCGGCGGTGTCGAGCTGGACACCGAGCCGGTCAAGGTGTCGCTGCGCGAGACGCTGACCGTGCCCGCGAAGGGGCACGGTCGCCACGTCAAGCAGTCCGGCGGCCACGGCCAGTACGCGGTCTGCGACATCGAGGTCGAGCCGCTGCCCCGCGGCAGTGGCTTCGAGTTCGTCGACCGGGTGGTCGGCGGCGCGGTGCCACACAACTACATCCCGTCCGTGGAGAAGGGCGTCCGCGCCCAACTGGAACGCGGGCTGGTCGCCGGGCACCCCGTGGTGGACCTGCGCGTCACACTGGTCGACGGCAAGTCGCACAGCGTCGACTCCTCAGACGCGGCCTTCCAGACCGCCGGAGCGCTGGCGCTGCGCGACGCGGCCGAGCGTGGCCAGCCGGCCCTGCTGGAGCCGATCGACGAGGTCACCATCCGGGTTCCGGACGGCTCGGTGGGCACGGTGATGGGCGACCTGTCCGGCCGACGCGGCCGGGTGCTCGGCACCGAACCGGACCCGGACACCGAGGGCCGCACCCTCGTCCGCGCCGAAGTGCCGGCCACCGAGTTGCTTCGGTACGCCGTCGAGCTGCGCTCCATGACGGCCGGCACCGGCACCTTCCGCCGTCACTTCGTCCGCCACGACCCCATGCCCGCCCACCTTGCCGACCAGACCCGCAAGGAACAACTCCCCTAACCCCCGGCGCCGCCCCGACCCGCCCCGACCCTGCCCGGCCCGGCCCTGCCCGGCCCGACCCTGCCCGGCGATCTTGCACTTCCTGTTGTCCTCATGTCGCTGTTGCGGCATAAGTCGCCGCAGGAAGTGCAAGATCGGCGGGGGATGGAGTGACGCCGGGGTGGGTCTACGGGTGGACTGTGGGGTGGGCGGGGCGGGGCCAGTGGGGGCGGTCGGCGTCGCGGAGGGCCGCGGTGCGGACGGCGGCGAGCTGACGCTCCACCTCGACGAACTGATCCGCCGGCAGCGGGCCCCGGTGCAGCGCGGCGGCGTTCTCCTCGACCTGGGCGACCGTACGGCAGCCCGGGATCGGGATGGTGCGCCCGCTGCGCGCCCAGATCCAGCCCAACGCGCCCTGGGCGAGGGTGCGCCCGTCGGCGGTGAGCGCGGCACGGACCGCGCCGACCCGGCGCAGCCACTCCGGTGCCGGCCGGCCACCCCGGAACCACTCCAACCAGCCCGGGGCCAGCCCTCGTACGTCGTCGCGGGGCAGCGTCGACCCGGCCGAGTACTTGCCGGTGAGCAGCCCCATCCCGAGTGGACCCCGGTTGACGCTGGCCAGGTCGTACTTCTCGCAGACGGCGAGCAGCTCGGGGGCGTCGCGCAGCACAGACAGGGCGTGCTGCACGGCGGTGGCACCGGCGGCGGCCTGCCCGAACGCGGTCGCCCGGTCGGTACGGTCGGTGCTCCACCCGTACGCGCGGATCAGGCCCTCGGCCACCAGGTCCTCACAGGTCCCGATCAGCGCCTGCGCCCTCGGCACCGACAGGTCGGCCAGGTGCAGCTGATAGAGGTCGATCCGGTCGGTGTCCAGCCGGCGCAGCGAGGCTGTCACGGCACTGCGCAGGTACCCGGGCGACGCGTCCTCGCCGGTGGCCTGCCGGCCGGCCTCGTCGAAGGTGTAACCCCACTTGGTGGCGATCACGGCGTCGTCGCGGCGACCGGCGAGCGCGCGACCGAGCACCCGCTCACCGTGCCCGGCCCCGTACGTGTCGGCGGTGTCGAAGAGGGTGATGCCGAGGTCGAGCGCCCGGCGTACCGCCCGCACCGACTCGTCGTCGTCGACCGCGCCCCAGCCCAGTGGCTGGGTGCCCTCCGCCCAGGGCCCGCCGATCGCCCAGCACCCCATGCCGAGGGCGCTGACCTCGATGCCGCTGCGCCCCAACACCCGTGTCGTGACTGCCATCGGCCGATCGTGCCACCTTCGGCGGGCCGTGGCGTAGCAGATCCGCGGGCGGACACGCGGGCGCATGGAGACGGTCACGGTGCGGCATGATCAATGCCATGCGACGGCTCGGGGTGGACATCGGCGGAGTCATCATCGAGCCGGCCGACGACGACGCGGACACGTCGTTCTTCGGCGCGCACTACCTCCGTACGCCGGCCGTCGTCGGGGCGTTCGACGCGCTCTCGGCGCTCGGCCCGGCGTTCGACGAGGTGCACCTGGTGTCCAAGTGCGGGGAGGCCACCGAGCGGCGTACCCGGGACTGGCTGGCCCACCACGACTTTCCGGCCCGCACCGGCATCCCGGTCGAGCGGGTGCACTTCTGCCGCACCCGACCGGACAAGGCGCCGATCGCCAGACGCCTCGGCCTGACCCACTTCGTGGACGACAAGCTGGAGGTGCTCGGCTATCTCGACTCGGTGCCGCACCGCATCCTGTTCCGGCCCCGAAAGGCCGAGGTCGCCGCACACGCCGCGCTGCTGCCCCGCGTACGCCGGGTGGAGAGCTGGTCGGAGCTGACCCCGCTGCTGCGCGCCGACTAGCCGGACCGGCGCGGAGGCCGCGCGACCGGCGCGGCGCGGCCGGCGGCGGTCAGGACGGCCAGGCGCGGGCGAGCAGGTCGCGGGTGTCGCCGAGCAGCTGCGGCAGGACCTTGGTGCGGCCGATCACCGGCATGAAGTTCGCGTCGCCGCCCCAGCGCGGCACCACGTGCTGGTGCAGGTGCGCGGCGATGCCGGCGCCGGCCACCCCGCCCTGGTTCATGCCGAGGTTGAAGCCGTGGGCGTTGCTGACCTTGCGGATCACCCGCATGGCGCTCTGGGTATACGACGCCAGCTCGGTAGTCTCCGGCACGTCCAGGTCGGTGTAGTCGGCGACGTGCCGGTAGGGGCAGACCAGCAGGTGCCCCGGGTTGTACGGGTAGAGGTTGAGCACCACGAAGACGTGCTCGCCCCGGGCCACCACCAGGCTCTCCTCCGGGGGCAGCTGCGGCCCTCGGCAGAAGGGGCAGCCGGTCGGCTTCTCGTAGCCCTCGGCCGGGCGGTCCTCGCCGGAGATGTAGGTCATCCGGTGCGGTGTCCAGAGCCGCTCCAGGCCGTCCGCCATGCCGTCACTGTCCGTGTGCCGTTCCGCCCCTGTCACGAGCCGATCCTACGGAGCCCCGCGGGCACGCCGCGACACCTGCCTTCGGGAAACCCGGGACTGCAAGTTCTTGACGGATCAAAGCCGAGGCATGAAACTTCCGTGCATCCAAGTACTTCCATGCATTGATGGAGGGTTACATGTTCCGACGGCTCGGCAGGTTCCTCGCGGCACTGGCGTTGACCGCCGCCACCACAGTGGCCGGCGTCACCCTCACTGCCGGCGCGGCCCAGGCGGACGGCTGCTACACCTGGGGACGCGCCCTGTCCCAGGGGGCGTCCGGCGAGGATGTCCGGCAACTCCAGATCCGGGTCGCCGGCTACCCCGGCTACGGCGCGGTGCTCACCATCGACGGCTCGTACGGCCCGGCCACCCGATCGGCGGTGATCCGCTTCCAGCAGGCGTACGGGCTGTCGGCGGACGGCGTCGCCGGGGCGCAGACGTTCAACCGGCTCTACGCCCTCCAGGACGACGACTGCACCCCGGTCAACTTCAGCTACGCCGAGTTGAACAACTGCAACAGCACCTGGTCCGGCGGCGCGGTCTCGGCGAGCACCGCGCGGTTCAACGCGCTCGTCTCGATGTGGAAGCTCCAGGCCATGCGCCACGCCCTCGGCGACGTGAACATCGCGATCAGCAGCAGCTTCCGCAGCTACGCCTGCAACAGCGCCGTCGGCGGAGCGTCGAACAGCCGACACCTGTACGGCGACGGGGTCGACCTGGTCGGGTCCCCGTCGTTCTGCCGGCTGGCGCAGCAGGCCCGCTACCACGGCTTCGGGCAGATCCTCGGCCCCGGCTACCCCGACCACAACGACCACACCCACGTGGCAGCGGTCGGAGGCTGGTCAGCGCCCAACTGCGGCATCTGACACCCAGCGCCGCCTCCCGGCGCCGCACTCCGGGCGCCGCACTCCGGGCGCCGCACTCCGGGCGCCGCACTCCGGGCGCCGCACTCCGGGCGCCGCACTCCGGGCGCCGCACTCTCGCGCCACCTCCTGGCGATGATCGCGCTCGAACATGGAAGTAGTGGCCTCCCCCACCGGGGAGGCCACTACTTCCTGGATCGAGCGCGATCATGCGGCGCGCGAGCCGCGAGCGAGCCCCGGCAGGCCGCGAACGGACCGCGACGGGCCGCCCGAGCAGGTCGTGACAGGCCGCGAACGGACCGCGACGGGCCGCCCGAGCGGGCTGCGGGCGGGCTGCGGGCGGGCTGCGGGCGGGCTGCGGGCGGGCTGCGGGCGGCACGCCCGCGGCAGGCAGTGGTCCCGCTACTCCGCTGCGGCGGACGGGCCGATGTTGGTCCGTGAGCTGACCACGTCCAGCACGTGGGTCACGGCCTCGGCGACCGGCACCCCGTTGCGCTGGGAGCCGTCGCGGTAGCGGAAGGAGACCGTACCGGCGGCCACGTCGTCGTCACCGGCGATCACCATGAACGGGATCTTCTGCTGCTGCGCCGTCCGGATCTTCTTCTGCATCCGGTCGTCACCCGCGTCCACCTGGGCCCGGATCCCCTCGGCGCGCAGCGCCGCGACGAAGCCGTGCAGGTAGTCGGTGTGGTCCTCGCGGATCGGGATGCCGACCACCTGCACCGGCGCCAGCCAGGCCGGGAACGCCCCCGCGTAGTGCTCGGTCAGCACCCCGAAGAACCGCTCGATCGAGCCGAACAACGCCCGGTGGATCATCACTGGCCGCTGCCGGCTGCCGTCGGCGGCCTGGTATTCCAACGCGAACCGCTCCGGCTGGTTGAAGTCGACCTGGATGGTGGACATCTGCCAGGTCCGGCCGATGGCGTCACGGGCCTGCACGGAGATCTTCGGCCCGTAGAACGCCGCGCCGCCCGGGTCGGGAACCAGGTCCAGGCCGGAGGTCTCGGCGGCGGTCCGCAGCGCCTCGGTGGCCTCGGCCCAGTCCTCGTCGGCCCCGATGAACTTGGGCGAGTCGTCCCGGGTCGACAGCTCCAGGTAGAAGTCGTCCAGGCCGTAGTCGCGCAGCAGGTCGAGCACGAAGCTGAGCAGCGTGGACAGCTCACCGGCCATCTGCTCGCGGGTGCAGTAGATGTGCGAGTCGTCCTGGGTCAGGCCGCGGACCCGGGTCAGGCCGTGCACGACGCCGGACTTCTCGTACCGGTAGACCGTGCCGAACTCGAACATTCGCAGCGGCAGCTCCCGGTACGACCGCCCGCGCGACCTGAAGATCAGGTTGTGCATCGGGCAGTTCATCGCCTTGAGGTAGTAGTCCGCGCCCTCCAGTTGCATGGGCGGGAACATGGTGTCCGCGTAGTACGGCAGGTGACCGGAGGTCTGGAACAGCTGCGCCTTGGTGATGTGCGGGGTGTTGACGAACTCGTACCCCGCCGCCTCGTGCCGCTGGCGGGAGTAGTGCTCCATCTCGCGGCGGATGATGCCGCCCTTGGGGTGGAAGACCGCCAGGCCGGAGCCGATCTCGTCGGGGAAGCTGAACAGGTCGAGGTCCGCGCCGAGCTTGCGGTGGTCGCGCCGGGCGGCCTCCTCCAACAGCTTCAGGTACGCCTTGAGCTCGTCGCGGGTCGGCCACGCGGTGCCGTACACCCGCTGTAGTTGGGGGTTCTTCTCCGACCCCCGCCAGTAAGCGGCGGCGGAGCGCATGAGCTTGAACGCGCCGATCAGTCGGGTGGTCGGCAGGTGCGGGCCCCGGCACAGGTCCGACCAGCAGACCTTGTCCTCCTTGGCGTCGAGGTTGTCGTAGATGGTCAGCTCGCCGCCGCCCACCTCCATGACCTCGTCGGTGTCCAGGCCCTCGCCCTTGACCTCGATCAACTCCAGCTTGAACGGCTCGTCGGCCAGCTCGGAGCGCGCCTCGTCCAGGCTGCCGAAGCGGCGGCGACGGAACCGCTGACCAGACTTGATGATCTCCTGCATGCGCTTCTCGAGCTTGCTGAGGTCATCGGGCTGGAACGGCTTGTCGACGTCGAAGTCGTAGTAGAAGCCGTTCTCGATGGGCGGGCCGATGCCCAGCTTGGCCTCGGGGAAGATGTCCTGCACGGCCTGGGCGAGGACGTGCGCGGTGGAGTGGCGCAGCACGTTGAGCCCGTCGGGCGAATTCAGGCTGACCGGCTCGACGACGGTCTCCTCGGCCGGCGTCCAGTCCAGGTCGCGCAGCTGGCCCTGCGGGTCGCGGACCACGACGATCGCCTTGGGGCCGTTCGCGGGCAGTCCGGCCGCGGCCACCGCGTCGGCCGCCGTGGTCCCGGCGGCGACGACGACGGGGTCGGCCACGGCGGGGGTACGGGGTGCGGACACGGTGACTCCTCCAAGTGGTACGAAACAGTGCCGATCCTCGGCTCCTGCCGATGCTATCGGTCGCCCCGCCTCCGACCGGGAAGGGCACCTCCTTACCGCCGACGTTGAACCTTTCGCGCCTCGCAGCCGAACTAGAAGGTGTGGCCGGAAACCGGTGCCGGCCGCGTCGACACGGATGGGGGCACGAGATGGCGAGCACGTACGGCGGTGGCCGTCGGCGGCGGATCGTGGCGGCTACCGCGGTGACCGCCGCTGGGCTGCTGCTCTGGCCTGGCACGGCGTACGCGGCGGACGTGACGACCACCCCGACCGAGGCCCGGCAGGGCGACGCGGTACGGCTGGAGTTCAGCGTTCCGGAGGAGCGGGCCGGCACGAAGACCAACCAGATCGAGATCCGGTTGCCGGCCGACGCGCCGATCGCCGAGGTGTACCCCATGTCGGTGAACGGCTGGGCTCCCCGGATCAGCTCCCGCACCCTGGACAAGCCGTTGGCCGGCATCCACTCCTCCGGGGTGAGCACGGTCACGACCGCGGTGACGTGGGTCCGAGTCGGTGCGAGTGACCCCGGGCCGGCTCGGCTGGCGCTCTCCATGGGGCCGATGCCGCAGGCCGAGCGGCTCACCTTCGAGGTCGTCCAGACGTACGCCGATGGCACTGTGGTCCGGTGGGCGGACGCCACCGGCCCGCACCGGGCCCCGACGCTCGCCCTGCTGCCGGCGGCGCCCGGCGCGGCGGGTCCGGCCGCACACGGCGGGCACGCCGGCCCTGCGGCCAGCGCACCGGCCGCAGCGGACAACGGTGCGGACGCCGCACCGCCGGCCCCGGCGGACGGCACCGACGAGGGCAGCGCCGACGGGATGCTGGCCGCCGGCCTGCTGGCCGGGCTGGGCGGCGGCGCGGCGATCGGCTGGCTGGTCAGCCGTTGGCGCCGACGCGACCCGGACGAGGCCACCGCGCTCGCCGAGGTGACCGGCGGCACGGACGAGGCCGCGACGCTGGCCGAGATAACCGGTCGCGGAGACGACACCGCAACGCCAGACCCGACGCCCACCAACCCGCAGCCCACCGACCCCCAGGCCGCCAACCCGCAGCCGGCCAACCCACAGCCCGCCGACCCGCAGCCCACCGACCCCCAGGCCGCCCACCCGCAGCCGGCCAACCCACAGCCCGCCGATCCGCAGCCCACCGATCCCCAGGCCGCCGACCCCCGGGCCGCTGTTCCCGCAGCATCGCGGTGATCCACTCGGGTTCCCGGAAACCGTGGCATCTCCGCCGCCCCGACAGCCCGATTTAGCGGTGATCCACTCGGCTTTCAGGAAACCGCGGCATCCCTGCCGCCCGGACGACCCAATTTCCAGGAAGCCGAGTTGATCGTGCGCAGGCCAGGCCAGGCCAGGGCAGGGCAGCGCAGGCACAGGCGCAGGGCAGCCGCAGGCCAGGGCAGGGCAGGGAAGGGCGTCCCCCGGGGGGGTCAGGGGAGCCAGTCAGGTAGCGGCTCGCGGGCCGTCAGCCACTTTTCGGGCACCCCGCCCTGGGTGCCGACGCCGGTGTGCGCCGCCACCACCGATCCGGCAATGGCGGCCGTGGTGTCCACGTCCCCACCGGCCCGTACGCACGTCTCGACGGCCGCCGGATAGTCGTCGAGGTGCGTGGCGGCCACCCAGAGGGTGAACCCGACGGTGTCCTGGGCGATCACCCGGGAGCCGTTGCCGAGCGCGGCCACCACCCGGGGCAACGGTCGGCCGAGCAGCCCGGCGGCCCGGTGTACGCCCCGATGCACCTCGGTGCCCGGGTCGAGCGCGGCAGCGATTCCGGCGAGCAGCCGCTCCGGGGCCGGCCGGTGCCCGTCGAGGCGGGCCCGGGCGGCCAGCGCGGCGGCGACGGCGACGGCGACCGCGCCGGCGATCCCCTCCGGGTGCGCGTGCGTCACCTCGGCGGACGCGCGGGCCTGTGCCGCGGCGCGCGCGGTCGAGTCGGCGAAGTACGCGCCCAGCGGGCCGACCCGCATCGCCGCGCCGTTGCCGCAGGAGCCCTGCCCGTCGAAGGCGGACGCGGCGGCCAGCGGCCACGGCGTGCCGGTGCGGATCAGCCCCAGGATGAGCATCGCGCCCGCGCCGTAGCCCCGTCGCTCGGTACATCGCTCGGCGAAGGAAAGGGCAAGCCGGTCCCGGTCGATGCCGCCGGAGTCGGCCAGCTGGGCGAGGACCGAACAGGCCATCTCGGTGTCGTCGGTCCATTCCCAGGGCGGTGGGGGCAGCGCGTCGGCGGCGAGATCCACGGGTGCGGGCCCCGGCAGGAAGTACTGCGCGCCGAGCGCGTCGCCGGTGGAGAGACCGGCGAGGCTGTCCCGGGCGAGCGCCAAGCGGGCATCGGCGAACAGGGTGAACGACATCGTCGTACCAGCTTGCCCGGTCGCCAGGCACGCCGCAACGCGATCAACTTGCCAGGCCAAGTACGGTCTTGTCGTGGCCTCCGTGCTCCTGGTCGAAGACGATCACGTCGTACGCGGCGCGATGCTGCGGTCCCTCACCGACCGGGGGCATGCCGTGCACGCCGTGGGTACGGCGTTGGACGCCCTGCGCCGGGTCGCCGCGGAGACACCCGACCTGGTGGTGCTCGACCTCGGCCTGCCCGACCTGGACGGCTCGGACGCGCTGCGGATGCTGCGCGGCATCACCGACGTTCCGATCATCATCGCCACCGCCCGCGACGACGAGCAGTCGGTGGTCAAGCTGCTGCGCGCCGGCGCCGACGACTACATGGTCAAGCCGTTCACCGGCGCGCACCTGGACGCCCGGATCACCACCGTGCTGCGCCGGGCCGGCCGGGCCAGTCGGTCCGTGCAGCCCGCGGTGCACAGCGTCGGCGGGCTGCGGGTGGACGTGGGCGAACGCAGCGCCCAGCTCGACGGGGAGCCGCTGGCGCTGACCCGCAAAGAATTCGACCTGTTGGCGTATCTCGCCGCACGACCTGGGCGGGTAGTGTCCCGCCGGGAACTCTTGGAGGAGGTATGGCGGCAGCCATCGGTCGGCGAGGACCAGACCATCGACGTTCACCTGTACTGGCTCCGCAGAAAGATGGGCGAGTCCGCGGCGAAGCCGCGCTACCTGCGCACCGTGCGGGGGGTCGGATTCCGGCTGGTGGCACCGGACTGAGGACGGCGCTGGCCCTGCTCACGGCCGGCATGTGCAGTCTCGTGGCGCTCGCGTTCCTGATCCCGCTCGGGCTCAGCCTGCGGGAGGAGAGCCGGAACGAGGCGATCGCCGACGCGGCGCGGCGCAGCGCGCTGGTGACCGGAGCGCTGGCGGTGAGCACCGACCCGGCGGTCGTCGAGCGTGCCGTGGTGGCCAGCGCCGAGGGCGCACCCACCCGGCCCGTGGTGCACGGGTTGGGGCTGGACGAGTCGGCTGGTCGGGCCAGCGGCAGCGACCTGGACCGGGCCCGCTCCGAGCGCCAGTCGTTGGTCGTCGACGTCGACGGGGGTGTGGCCCGGCTCGACCCGGTCGTCCTCGGTGACCGGACGGCCGTGGTGGAGGTGTTCCTTCCGGAGTCGACGCTGGGCGAGGGCGCCGGCGGCACGTGGCTACTGCTGTTCGCGGTCGGCGCGGCGATGGCCGGCGCGGCGGTGCTGGTGGTCGACCGGGTCGCTGCCCGCGCGGTGGACTCCACTCGCGGTCTGGTCAAGGCGGCGCTCTCCGTCGGCGACGGCGACCTCGGCGTACGCGTCGAGCCGACCGGTCCGCGCGAGCTGGCCGAGGCCGGGTACGCCTTCAACCGGATGGCGGACCGGTTGGACGCCGCCCGCACCGACGAGCGGGAGTTGGTGGCCGACCTGTCGCATCGTCTGCGCACCCCGTTGACGGTGCTGCGCCTGGACGCGGAGGCGTTGGAGTCCGACGACACCAGCGTGGGTTCGTTCAGCCCGGCGGAGTTGGACCGGCTGCGCGGGATCCGGCGGATCCGGCAGGCGATCGTCACCCTGGAGGGTGAGATCGACGTGCTGATCAAGACCACCCGTAAGACGGTGGCGCTCGAGGCCGGGCCGGCGATGTGCGACGTCAGCGAGGTGGTCCGGGACCGGATGGTGTTCTGGGCGGCGTTGGCTGGCGATCAGAACCGGCCGCACCGGGTCAACGGCGCCCAGCTGCGCATCCCGGCGCCGGTGCCCCGGGCCGAACTGGCCGCCGCGCTGGACGCGGTCATCGGCAACGTCTTCCGCTACACCCCGCAGGGCACCGCGTTCGAGGTGGCGGTGTCCCGGCGCGACGGTTACGTGGCGATCCGGATCGACGACGCCGGCCCCGGCATCGCCAACCCGGACCGGGCGCTGCGCCGGGGCGCCAGTGACCAGGGCTCTACCGGGCTGGGGCTGGACATCGCCAAGCGGGTCGCGTTGCAGGCCAACGGCTCGGTGAGCATCGACCGCGCCCGGCTGGGCGGGGCCAGCGTGGTGATGCTGCTCGCCGACCCGGAGGCGACGCCCCGGCAGGTCAGCCGCTTCGGTCTGGTCGGTCGGATGGCCCGCGACGCCCGGGACACGAAGGCCACCGGACGTCGCTGGCCCCGCCAGCGCCCCACCGACGACTGACCCGGCCGAACCCGGGGCTGTGCGCCGGCGCAAGTCTTCCTTAGATCGCGGTTAACGACCGTGTTGGACCGGCTGCGGGCTGACAGGATCACAGCACGAACCCACCAGTTCCACCGGCCGAGCGCACCACGCACCCCCGGCCGGTGGAGCCGCGCGCGCGGCGGGAGCCACAGGTCCCCCCACACCCACGCTCCCGCCGCGCGCCCTGCTCAACCAACCGGCCCAGCCGACCAACCGGCCCAGCCGACCGATCAGCTCAGCCGACCGACCGGCCCAGCCGACCGATCAGCTCAGCCGGCGGCGGCGAGGTAGGCGTCGATCTCGGCGAGGATCCGCTGCTGGCCGGCGGCGTCCAGGAAGGACGCGGTCACCGCGTTGCGGGCCAGCCCGGCCAGGCCCTCCGCACCGACGCCGAGCAGGCGGGCGGCCACCGCGTACTCGTCGTTGAGGGTGGTGCCGAACATCGGCGGGTCGTCGGAGTTGATGGTGACCAGCAGCCCGGCCTCGACCAGCCGGGGCAGCGGGTGCTCGTCGAGGGTGGCCACCGCCCGGGTACGGACGTTGGACGTCGGGCAGATCTCCATCCCGATCTGCCGCTCGGCCAGGTACGCGAGCAGCTGCGGGTCCTGTGCGGCGGAGATGCCGTGCCCGATCCGCTCGGCACCCAACTCGTTCAGCGCGTCCCAGACGGTCTGCGGCCCGGTGGTCTCCCCGGCGTGCGGCACCGAGCGCAGCCCGGCGGCGCGGGCCTGGTCGAAGTAGGGCCGGAACTGCGGTCGGGGTACGCCGATCTCCGGGCCACCCAGACCGAAACTGACCAGCCCGTCCGGGCGCTCGTCCAGTGCGATGCGCAGCGTCTCCTCGGCCGCGGGCAGGCCGGCCTCGCCGGGGATGTCGAAGCACCAGCGCAGCTCGATGCCGAAGTCGGCCAGGGCGCGCTTACGGGCGTCCTCGATGGCCTCGCAGAACGCCGGCGCGGGAATGCCCCGTCGGACGTGCGAGTACGGGGTGATGGTCAGCTCCGCGTACCGGACCTGTTGGCGGGCCAGCTCGCGGGCCACCTCGTGGGTGAGGATCCAGACGTCCTCCGGGTCGCGGATGAGATCCACGACGCTCAGGTACACCTCGATGAAGTGCGCGAAGTCGCGGAACTCGAAGTAGCTGGCGAGCGCGTCCGGGTCAGCCGGCACGGGGGTGCGCCCCTCGTGACGCGCAGCCAACTCGGCGACGATCCGGGGCAGGGCAGAGCCGACGTGGTGCACGTGCAGCTCCACCTTGGGCAGGCCGGCGATGAAGGTGGACAGGTCGGTCACGGGTTCTCCTGGGCATGGTCGCCGGTGCGGGCGACGACGAAGACGCGGCGGAACGGGAAGTACACCTGACCCTGCCGCACCGGGTACGCCGCGGTGAGCCGTACTCCCAGCTCGGCCCGGAAGGCGGACCAGCCGGCGGCGTCCAGTGCGGCCCGGACCGGGCGCAGCGCGGTGCCCTCCATCCAGGCCAGCACCGGGTGCTCGGCGGCGGGTCGAGCCGGCAGCAGGTGCACGTAGGTAGTCTCCCAGGCGTCCACCGCGCAGCCGGCGGCGGTCAGCAGCGCCGCGTAGTCGGCCGGGTCGTCGACCGGGTCCGCGCGCAGCAGCGGGGCGACCTCGGCCTGCCAGGTCTGTCGGTTGGCGACCTCCCGCAGGGCGCGGTGCGAGTCGGCGGCGAAGTTGCCGGGGACCTGCAGGGCGAGCCAGGCGCCGGCCGGCAGCTCGGCGGCCCAGCGGCGCAGCAGCTCCTGGTGGCCGGGGACCCACTGCAACGCCGCGTTGCTGACCACCACGTCCTCGTCGCCGGCCGGAACCCAGTCGCGCAGGTCGGCGACCGCGAAGTCGACCGGCGCGCCGAGGGCCTCGGCCCGACCGATCATCTCGGGTGAGGAGTCGAGGCCGCGCACCCGGCTGGTCGGCCAGCGCTCGGCGAGGACGGCGGTGAGCTGGCCGGGGCCGCAGCCGAGGTCGACCACCGCCCGGGGTCGCTCGGCCGGGATCCGGGCGAGAAGGTCGTGAAACGGCCGGGATCGCTCGTCGCCGAAGCGCAGGTAGGTCGTCGGGTCCCACATGGTCGCCTCCCAAACCGTACGTCCGTACTGCTGACGGTACGGCTCGCGTGGCAGGGTGGCAACCCGATCACTAGGCTCGGGGCATGGAACAGCGCAGCTTCAACCGGCTCGGCCGGACCGTTGGCGCGGTCGGCCTGGGCGCGTGGCAACTCGGCGCCGACTGGGGCACCGTCAGCGAGGACGACGCGATGGCGGTGCTCGCCGCCGCCGTGGACGCCGGGGTCACCTTCCTCGACACCGCCGACGTGTACGGCGACGGCCGCAGCGAGCAGCTGATCGGCCGCTTCCTGCGCACCCGACCCGACGCCGGGCTGACCGTCGCCACCAAGATGGGCCGCCGCGTCGAGCAGCGGCCGGAGGCGTACACCCTGGCCAACTTCCGGCAGTGGACCGACCGCTCCCGGGGCAACCTGGGCATGGACACCCTGGACCTGGTCCAGTTGCACTGCCCGCCCACCGAGGTCTTCTCCTCCGACGAGGTCTTCGACGGCCTGGACACCCTCGTCGCCGAAAAAGCCATCGCCGGGTACGGAGTCAGCGTCGAGACCTGCGACCAGGCCCTCACCGCGATCGCCCGACCGGGGGTGGCGAGCGTCCAGATCATCCTCAACGCGGTCCGCCACAAGCCCCTGGAGCGGGTGCTGCCGGCCGCTGCCGCAGCGGGTGTCGGCATCATCGCCCGCGTGCCGCTCGCCAGTGGCCTGCTCTCCGGCCGCTACGACGAGCACACCGAGTTCCCCGCCGACGACCACCGCAACTACAACCGACACGGCGCGGCCTTCGACGTCGGGGAGACGTTCTCCGGAGTCGACTTCGATCGAGGTCTGGCCGCCGTACGTCGGCTGGCCCCGCTCGTCGACGCGGACCGCACGATGGCGCAGTTCGCCCTGCGCTGGGTGTTGGACCAGGCGGGCGTCACCGTGGTCATCCCCGGTGCCCGCGACGCCGACCAGGCCCGACGCAACGCCGCCGCGGCGGCCCTGTCCCCGCTCACCGACGAGCAGTTGGCAGCCGTCCGCGAGACCTACGACGAGCTGATCCGCCCGCAGGTGCACGACCGGTGGTGACCCGCGCGCCCGGGGTGCTCGCGTCACGCCACCCGGCCGGCGATGCTGGACGGCGGCGCGCCGCCCCGGGCGGCGGAGAGGGGACGCGATGAGGGGTTGGCTTCCACTCACCCTCGGCCTGCTGGCCGTGGTGATCGGTGCGGTGTGGACGGTCCAGGGTCTCGGCTACGTCAGCGGCAGCGTGATGACCGACAAGAAGATCTGGGCGGTGATCGGCCCGCTCGTGACGGCGGCCGGGCTTGTGGTGATCTGGCTCGGCCTGCGCTCGCGTCGACGCTGACTGCTCCACCGGCGAGCCTGAGCAGGCGAAAGCCCCGCATCCCAACCAGGATGCGGGGCTTTACCGTGACCCGTGAGCCGGATCGTCCCACTGGCCGGCGGGGGCCGGCCGTCCTACTCAGATGGGACGGACCTGCTCAGCCTGCGGGCCCTTCTGACCCTGAGCAATCTCGAACTCCACCCGCTGGTTCTCCTCCAGCGAGCGGTAGCCGCTGGTCTGGATGGCCGAGAAGTGGACGAACACGTCAGCACCCCCACCATCGACGGTGATGAAGCCGAAGCCCTTGTCAGCGTTGAACCACTTCACGGTTCCCTGAGCCATGTGTTTCTCCCTCTAAAAACTGGCGGCCGTGCACGCCGTCCGGCCGATTGGCCGTTTTTGAGCAGCGGCGCCTGAGGCAGCCCCACGAAGGAGACTTCTCTCAACCCACGCCATCTCGCAACAGCGGGGACCAGCAAATCACGGACGTAAAAAGTCTGTCACGACCTCTCCGACGAATTTCTCCGACATGTGACCTGACGGATGCCTCAGGTGCGCTGGGCGGCGTGCGATGTCATGCGAAAGCCCCCTTCCCATCGATGCGGGAAGGGGGCTGAAATCGCTGCCGGTCAGTCGGGCCAGCTGCCGGTCATCCGGCGTACGCCCACCGCGCCGCCCCGGTCCACTGCGGCCCGGACGACCGCGAAGATGGCGCCCTGCAACGCCGCGGCGGCCAGGATCTCGCCCCAGCCGCGATCCTCGTCGGTCGCGTTGGGCGCCTCACCGTCGCCCGCGGTCGCCTTCCAGACCTGCCGGAAGATCGCCCCGGCCACCGTGCCTGCGGCGATACCCAACAACACGCCGACCGGCCGGTACGCGACCCTGCCGATGCTCTTACTCACCTACGCCTCCCCCGCACGATCATCAGCACCACCACGGTGGCCACCGCGCCGGCCGCAATGGCCGCCCACGGCACCGGGTTGCGGCGCACCAACTCGCCCTTTTCGTACGCCTGTGCGCGTACCAACTCGCCTTTTTCGTACGCCTGCGCCCGCGCCATCCCGGCGCCACGCGCAGCCTGCCCGCGGACCCGGGCGACGGTCTGCGCCGCCTGCTCCCGCATCCGCTCCTTGGCCTGCTCGGCGGACTCCTTCAGACGCGCCTTGACGTCGGCCTTGGCGGCCAACGCCTCCATCGTCTCGCCCAACTCGACCCGGGTGCGGCGGATCTCCTCGCGGAGGGCCTCCGTGTCGCCGGTCCCGTTACCGGTCATTGCCGCCCCCTGTCCTTCACCGCGGCGGTGACGGTGTCCATGTCTGCCCGGAGGCTACGGACCGTGGCCGCCGGCACCGGCGGGACGGCACGGCTGACCTGCTTCTTGCCCACCAGGGCGAGGATGCCGGCCACCAGGAAGCAGGCCACCGCCACGATCAGCGCCGCGGCCCAGGCGGGCAACACCAGGTCGAGCAGCAGGATCGCCGTGGCGACCAGCGCACCCAGACCGAAGAACGCGAGCGCGCCGCCGCCACCGAACAGGCCGATCCCGATGCCCGCGTGCTTACCCTTCTGGGTCAACTCCGCTCGGGCCAGCGTCAGTTCGTCCCGCACGAGGCGGGATATCTGCTCAGTGGCCCGCTGCACCAACTCGGCGGTGGAGGGCTCGCTCCCATTCTGGGATGTGCGGGCTTTCGCCACGTCAGCCATGCTGTCCTCCTTTCCTCATCACCGCGCTGTATGCCCGAAGTCGCCGCTCGTCAATCCTAAAGCGCGCCAAGCAGCTCACCGTCCCCGTTGTCCGGACGCCGCGCCGCCAATACGCGACCAGCCGCCGCGATCACGCCAGAGACGTCCGGCAGCACATCCCCCACCCAAGCCCGACCAAACCTCCCCCAACCGACCCGCCCCGCCCCGGCCCGGCCCGTCCGCCCCCCGCCCCGCCCCGGCCCGGCCCGGCCCGGCCCGTCCCGGCCCGCGTCCCCCGCCCCCGTCCCGCCCCGGCCCGTCCCCCGCTCCCCCGGTCTCCTGGTCTCCCCGGTCTCCGCCCCGGCCCCCGCGGCGGTGATCATGAGGTTGGCGGGGACAAACCAGGCGTACTCACCCGTCAAGTCCATGATCGTCGGAGTCTGTCGCGCAAGATCGCGCTCGATCCTGGTTGTAGTGGCCTCGACGGGGGTGGAGGCCACTACAACCAGGAAGTTGCACGATCTTGCGGGGCGACGCCGCGCGGGCGGGGCGGGGCGACGCGGGGCGACGCGGGGCGACGCGGGGCGACGCGGGCGGGGCGAGGGCGGGGCGAGGGCGGGGCGAGGGCGGGGCGAGGGCTACTGGGGGCGGGTTTCTTCGGGGCCTACGAAGGCTTCGCTGCGGGCGTCGCCGTCGTCGCTGCCGCCGAAGACACGGGCGTCGTCGGGCGCCTCGGTGTCGGACAGGCGGCGGGCCGGCCGCCTCGGCTGCACCCACTGCCAGGGCAGGTTGCTGTTGGCGTCGCCCAACTCGGTGCGCATCCGGGGCATGGCGGTCGGGCGGTTGTCCCGGATCCAGGCCACCAGGTGCTCCCGGACGAGGCAGCGCAGGTCCCACAGACTGCCCGCGTCGGCGGCGCTGACCAGCGCCCGCAGTTTCACCATCCCGCCGGTGGCGTCGGTGACCTGGAGGACGCAGACCCGAGCGTCCCACAGCTCGGTGCCCTCGACGAGGCGGCGCAGTTCCTCGCGCATGGTCTGCACGGGCACCGCCCAGTCGACGTCGAATTCGGCGGTGCCGAGCACCGCCGCCTCCGTCCGGGTCCAGTTCTGGAACGGCTTGCTGGTGAAGTACGAGGTGGGCAGGATCAGCCGGCGGTCGTCCCAGATCTGCACCACGACGTAGCTGAGGGTCAGCTCCTCGATGCGACCCCACTCCCCCTCGACGACGACGACGTCGTCGAGCCGGACGGCGTCGCTGAAGGCGAGTTGGAGGCCGGCGAACACGTTGCCGAGCAGGCTCTGCGCGGCGAGCGCGGCCACCACACCGACCACACCGGCCGAGGTCAGCACACCGGCGCCGATGCCCCGCACGCTGGGGAACGTCATCAGCATCACGCCGACGGTCAGGATGACGATCACCGCGATGGTCAGTCGGCGCAGCATCACCACCTGGGTCCGGACCCGCCGGGCGTGCCGGTTGTCCGGGACGTCGACCCGGAACCGGGCCAGCGCGGTGTCTTCCACGACGACCAGCAGGCAGGCGACAAGCCAGGCCAGGGTGGCGATGACGCCGAGGATGAGCAGGTGCAGCAGCAGCCGCCGCCAGCTCTCGCCGACCGCGTACCCGGTGGTGAAGCGGACGGCGAACTGCACGGCCAGGACCGTTGCGGCGACCTGGAAGGGGCGGTGCGCGTGGTCGGTCAGCTCGGTCAACAACAGTGACCGGCGGCCGAATCGTCGGGTCAGCCGGTGGACGACCTCGACCAGGAACAGGGCGACCGCCGCCGCGATGAGCGCGGCGACGGCCGTTTCGAGATAGTTCTGCACGGCTTCGGTGCTCCCCTTCGACCAGGCGTCGGGCACTTCGGGCAAAAGCCCAAGAGTGCCCGACAGCCCGGGAATCGACCAGTTCAGACCTTGCGGTACCGGGACTGGAGGAAGCAGTAGACGCCGAAGGCGGCGATGCCGAGGGCGACCAGGGCCAGCAGGAACGTGCCGTAGGACTGCTCACGCAGGGTGTGCAGCGCGGCGTCCAGACCGCGGGCCTTCTCCGGGTCATAGTTCACCGCCGCCAGGATGACCAGCAGGCCGGCGATGCCGTACGCGACGCCCTTGGCGATGTATCCGGCCATGCCCAGCCGGCGGGCGAGTTGGCGGGTCTTCGGGTTCATCTCGCCGGTCTTGAGGTGCTTCTCGAACTTCTTCCGGGCGCCGTAGATGACCAGGCCGATGCCGATCGCGGCGACGACCAGCCCAGCCAGGCCGACCAGCCAGCGGCCACCGCTGGAGGTCATCAGCTTGCCGGTCAACGCCTCCTGCTGGTCGGCGCTGTTCGACCCGGCGTCCTTGAAGACCTTGAAGGCGGTCCAGGCGAAGTAGAGGTAGACGATGGTCCGGCCGGCCGAGGCGAGCCGTTCCATGATCCGCTCCTTGCCGCGCTCGGCGCGGTGCCCGACCGCCGCCTCCAGCGCCTGCCAGATCGCCATCGCGAGCAGGCCGACCGCGACGGCGATGACCAGGAACTTGCCGAGGGGCTGTTCGGAGAGGGTACGCAGCGCGCCGGACTGGTCGCCGTCGTCGGACGACGTGCCGAACGCGATCTGCAACGCCAACCAGGCGAAGAGGAGGTGGACGATGCCGTAGCCGATGAAGCCGGCCCGGGCGAGGAGTTCCAGCCACCGGCTGTCCGCCGTACGGGAGGCGGTGGCTTCTGCGCTACGGGTGAGTGACATGGCGCCACAATCTCCGATTCGGAAGATTCCCAAACGTCGGCCACCGCCGCCCGTCCGGCTCAGCTGCCCGGATTACGCGATACGCGAATCTTGACCTGCTGGTCGGTCACGCTGTCCAGGGTGACCGCGAAGCCCCCGGCCTCGGCGGCCTGCTGACCGGTGGTGAGGGTGAGCTGCTCACCGGCGACCTCGACGGTCACCTGGTCACCCTCGGCGCCGACCAGTTTGGCCTCGACGCCAAGGATGGTGGCGCTGGCGTCGACACCCCGCTCGAAGGTGACCGTGCAGGCGTCCAGCCCGCAGTCGGTGGAGGCGCCCTGGGAGCTGCACCCGGCGAGCACGGCAAGGCCGAGCGCCAGACCGGCGAAGAGACCGGCGGCGCGGCGGACGGGGGGAATGGGCATGGTGGCGGGTCGGTTCGTCACCTCGCCAAGAGTACGAGACACCCGCGAGGTCGCCGCCGAACGGTGATCACCCCGGCGGCCGGGAAGGGTACGAGGAGCACCGGCTAGGGTCCGGGACATGCCGTTCGACATCGCCCGCACCCGGGCCGCGTACCCCGCCCTGACCGAGGGCTTCGTCCACTTCGACGGTGCCGGCGGCACCCAGACCGCGGCCGGTGTGATCGACGCGGTCACTGATGCCATGCGGTCGGCGGTCGGCAACCGCAGCGCCGCCTTCGTCCCGGGCCGCCGGTCGTTGGAGCTGGTGGCCGAGGCCCGCTCGGCGGTGGCCGACCTGCTCGGCGCCGACCCGGCCGGGGTGGTGCTCGGCCCGAGTGCGACCGCGCTGACGTACACCCTGGCGCGCACGCTCGGCGCGGCCTGGCGCCCGGGTGACGAGGTGGTGGTCTCCCGGCTCGACCACGACGCGAACGTGCGGCCGTGGGTGCAGGCCGCCGAGGCGGCCGGCGCGACGGTGCGCTGGGCCGAGGTCGACCGGCACACCGGTGAGCTGCCCGCGGGCCAGTACGCGGACCTGGTGGGTGAGCGGACCCGGTTGGTCGCGGTGACCGCCGGCAGCAACGCCATCGGCACCATGCCGGACGTGCCGGCGATCGCCAAGACGGCGCACGCGGTCGGCGCGTTGGTCTACGTCGACGGGGTGCACTCGGTTCCGCACGGGCCGACCGACCTGGCCTCGCTCGGTGCCGACGTGCTGGTCACCAGCGCGTACAAGTGGTCCGGCCCGCACCTTGCGGCGATGGTGGCGGACCCGGCCCGGTGGGCGGCGCTGCGCCCGGCGAAGCTGGTGCCCTCCTCCGACGCGGTCCCGGACCGGTTCGAGTACGGCACGCCGAGCTTTCCGCTGCTGGCCGGCGTGGCCGCCGCGGTGGATCACCTGGCGGGGCTGGACCCGGACGCGGTCGGGGACCGGCGGGCCCGGCTGCGGGCCGGGCTGGCGGCCGCCCAGGCGCACGAGGAGGCGCTACTGGACCGGCTGCTCGCCGGGCTGGCGCAGCGGCCGGCGGTCACCGTCTACGGCTCGCCGGCGCGGCGCTGCCCGACGGTGTCGTTCCGGGTCGCCGGGATGTCCCCGGCGGCCACCCAGGAGGCGTTGGGCGCCGCCGGGTTCTGCCTCTCCGTCGGCGACTACTACGCCTACGAGTACTTCCAGCTCATGGGCCTGCGTGACAGCGGCGGCGCGGTGCGGGCCAGCATCTACCACTACAACACGACCGACGAGGTGGACCGGTTGCTCGGCGAACTCGACGCGCTGGCCGAGCGGGCGGGGAGAATGGCCGGATGAGCACCCTGGTCGAGGACAACCCGGCGAAGCACCGCTTCGAGATCCTGGTCGACGACGCGCTGGCCGGCTTCACCGCGTACGTGCCGCGCGGGGAGGTCCTGGTCTTCACCCACACCGAGGTGGACCGGGGCTTTCAGGGCAAGGGTGTGGGCGGCACGCTGATCCGCGGCACCCTGGACCAGCTCCGGGCACGCGGCACGACAGTGGTGCCGCAGTGCCCATTCATGTCCGCGTTCATCGACAAGCACCCCGAGTACGCCGACCTGGTCGCCGACCTCCCGTAGGGCGGGCCGTCAGCGGGCCCCGGTGAGCACCTCGGCGGCAGCCTGTCCACTGGCCCGGGTGGCACCGTGGGTGGCCAGGTGCACCGCCCCGGTAACCAACTCGGGCACGCCCAACTCGACCACGACGGCGTCCGGCCGGGCGGCCAACGCGCGGTGCACGGCGGCGCGCATCCAGTCGTGCCGGTGCTGGTCGCGGACGACCAGGACCAGGGGGCGGCTGCCCGCACCGGCACCCGGGTCCGCCGGCACGTCGGGTTCGGCGTAGCGGACCGTGCTGGTGCCGGGCAGCAGCTCGGTCAGCGGCCCGCCGATGCCCCACGGGGTCTCGGCCCCGATGGCGATGTTGCGCAGCGGCTCGAACTCGACGACATGCGCCGCGCGGGTCAGGGGCAGCGCGACCGTCGTGCCCGGGGCGGCGGTGACCCGGACTGCCCGACGGGCGGCGACCAGCCCGACGTCGGTGGCGGCGCGCGCTCCGGCCGAGCCGGCGCTGCGGGCGGCCACCGTCCAGGCGGCGAGTTGACCGACGCGCTTGGCGGCCTCGGCGAGGCGTTCCTCGGGCAGCTCACCGGAGACGACGGCGGCCACGATGGCGTCGCGCAGCTCGCGGGCCGCCTGCTCGTCGGCCCGTTCGCCACCGATGCAGATGGCGTCGGCCCCGGCGGCGAGGGCGCGGACCGTCGCCCCGGCGAAGCCGTACCGGTCGGCGACCGCGCGCATCTCCACCGCGTCGGTGACCACCACGCCGGAGAAGCCCAGCTCGTCGCGGAGCAAACCGCCCAGGATGCGCTGACTCAGCGTCGCCGGCAGGTGCGGATCGAGCGCGGGCACCAGCAGGTGACCGGTCATCACCGCCTGCACCCCGGCGACCACGGCGGCGCGGAACGGGGCCAGTTCGCAGGCGTCCAGCCGGTCCCGGTCGGCGGTGATCCGGGGCAGGTCGTGGTGTGAGTCGACCCGGGTGTCGCCGTGCCCGGGGAAGTGTTTGGCGCAGGCCGCGACACCGCCGGCCTGGAGCCCGCGAACCCAGGCGGCGGTGTGCCGCGCGACCAGCACCGGGTCGGCACCGAAGGAGCGGACGCCGATCACCGGGTTCGCCGGATTGGAGTTGACGTCGGCGTCCGGGGCGTAGTTGAGGGTGATCCCCGCTGCGGCCAGCTCGACGCCGAGGTCCCGGGCGACGGCCTCGGTCAGCTCCGGGTCGTCGACCACGCCGAGGGCGAAGTTGCCGGGCCGGGAGCTGCCGTGCACCGACTCCAGCCGGGTGACGTCGCCGGCCTCCTCGTCGATCGCCACGATGACGTCCGGTCGTTCCGCGCGCAGCGTCGCGGTGAGCGCGGCCACCTGCTCGGTGTCGACGACGTTGCGGGCGAAGAGCACCACCGAGCCGAGACCCTCGCCGAGCCAGCGGCACACCCATGGTGGTGGGGTGGTGCCGACGAAGCCGGGTTGCAGGACGGCGGCGGCGAGCGCCGGGAGGTGTCCGTTGGTCGTGGTCACGCCGCCCCCTCGCAGTGATCGATGTCGATCACCGGCGGCGGTGCGTCCGCGTCGACCCGCTGGTTGCGCTCGCTCATGCGGCCCCCGTACCCCATCTCTCGCGCGCCCTCGGCGCACCGCCACCGGCAGGCGGTCCTGCCATGGTCACACTGAGCGATTCAATAGTCAATAAACCTTACAGTTGCCTGGCGGCCCGCTCCCCGGGGAGAGTGCGGGGATGGATCCCGTCCTGCTGGCCGACGCGACGAGCCCGGCCGACATCCCCGGCGTACGCCTGCTCGGCCTGGTGGTCGGCGCCCTGCTGCTCCTCGCCGCGATCCGGGCGATGTTCGGTCGACGCTGAGCGACCCGTGCCGATCCGGGCCCGACGGGCCGGGTGTGGTCGACAGCGCCCGGGGTACGGCTTTCCCCATCAGCAGGTCCGCGTGCCGAAGGGGTAAGCCATGAAGATCGGATACTTTCTGTCCAGTGAGGAGTTCACGCCAGCCGAGTTGCTGGAGCAGGCGCGCGGTGCCGAACGGGCCGGCTTCGAGGCGCTGTGGATCTCCGACCACTACCACCCGTGGGTGGACGCACAGGGCCAGAGCCCGTTCGTCTGGTCGATGATCGGCGCGCTCAGCCAGGTCTGTTCGCTGCCGGTGACCACGGCGGTGACCTGCCCGACAGTGCGAATCCACCCGGCCGTGATCGCGCAGGCGGCGGCGACCAGCGCGGTGCTGCACGGCGGGCGGTTCGTGCTCGGCGTCGGCACCGGCGAGGCGCTCAACGAGCACATCTTCGGTGACGCCTGGCCGCAGGCCGACGTCCGGCTGGAGATGCTGGAGGAGGCCGTCGAGGTGCTGCGCGCGCTGTGGGCCGGCGACTTCGTCAGCCACCACGGCAAGCACTACACCGTGGAGCAGGCCCGGATCTACACGCTGCCCGACGCTCCCCCGCCGATCTACGTCTCCGGCTTCGGGCCGAAGTCCATCGACCTGGCCGCGCGGATCGGTGACGGCTACGTGAGCACCATGCCCGACGGCGAGATGGTCCGGCGATTCCGTGAGAACGGCGGCGGGGACAAGCCGTGCCAGGCCGGCTTCAAGGCGGCGTACGCGGACAGCGAGGACGAGGGCATGCGCATCGCGTACGAGCGCTGGCCGAACGCGGGGGTGCCGGGTGAGCTGTCCCAGGTGCTCCCCTCACCGCGGCACTTCGAGCAGGCCGCCGAGCTGGTCACGCCGGAGATGGTCAGGGACGCGTTCGTCTGCGGCAACAGCGTCGACGCGCACCTGGAGATGATCGACAAGTACGCCAAGGCCGGCTTCGACGAGGTGTACGTGGCCAACACCGGCCCGCACTACCAGGGTCTGTTCGACCTCTACCAGCGCGAGGTCCTGCCCCGGCTGCGCTGAGCCGCGGATCGGCGAGCCGGCCTTCGGGGGCATGGCAGGTGCCCTGCCTGTGATCGTCCGAACGCGTTTCGGCGGTCATGGGCTCGGGTACCTCCGGCCCTCGATGAAACTGTCCACGCATTCGATGACGTTGCGCCGCGCAGCCCGCAGCCTTTTCGGCTGGAAGGCGCTACGGCCCAACCAACTGGCCGCCATGCGCGCCGTGATGAAGCGGCGAGACGCCCTGGTGGTGTTGCCCACCGGAGCCGGCAAGTCGGCGATCTACCAGATCCCGGCCAGCCTGATCCCCGGCCCCACCGTGGTGATCTCGCCACTGCTGGCCCTCCAGCAGGACCAGATCGCCTCCCTCAACGAGCGGCAACGCCCGGAGCTGCGGGCGGTGCGGATCAGCTCGAACGAGTCGCCCACCCAGCAGGCCGAGGCGATCACCGAGATCCGCGAGGGCCGGGCGGAGTTCCTCTTCATCACCCCGGAACAGCTCAGCAACCCGGACCGGATGGCCGAGGTCGCCGCGCTGAAGCCGGCCCTGGTGGCGATCGACGAGGCGCACTGCATCTCGGCGTGGGGGCACGACTTCCGCCCCGACTACCTGGCGCTCGGGCACCTCATCGACGGCATCGGCCGGCCGCCGGTGGTCGCGCTGACCGCCACCGCCTCCCCTCCGGTACGCGACGACATCATCGCCCGGCTGCGGCTGCGCGACCCGGAGGTGGTGGTCTCCGGGCTGGACCGGCCGAACCTGTTCGTCGAGGTCGCGCAATGCGCCACAGAGGACTACCGGTGGCGGCGACTGATCGCGCTGCTGAGCGACGACGAGCGGCCCGGGATCATCTACGTGCCCACCCGTCGCGCCGCCGAGGAGTTGGCCACCCGGTTGACCGACGCCGGCTACCCGGCGCAGTTCTACCACGGTGGGATGGCGACCGGCGCACGCCACGAACTGCACGAGGCGTTCCTCGCCGACCAGGTGCCGATCATGGTGGCGACCTCGGCGTTCGGCATGGGCATCGACAAGCCCAACATCGCCTGGGTGGTGCACATGGCGCTGCCCGACTCGCCGGACAGCTACTTCCAGGAGATCGGTCGGGCAGGCCGCGACGGACAACCGGCCCGGGTTCTGCTGCTCTGGCAGGCCGAGGATGTGGGCCTGCAACGGTTCTTCAGCGGCGGCCTGCCCGACGTCGACGAGCTGCGCGACCTGGCCGCGCTGCTGCGCAAGAAGCCCGCCACCAAGACCGAACTGCGCGAGACCACCGGCCTCGGGCCGCGCAAGCTGGGCCAGTACCTCTCCCTGTTGGAGCAGGTCGGTGCGGCCGAGCCACGCGCCCGGCAGCGCATCGGCGCGCCCCGCTACTCGCCCACCCCGACCGACGCCGCCGCGGCGGCGCTGGCCGAGGCGGAGCGCCAGCAGACCGTGACCCGGTCCCGCACCGACATGATGCGGGCCTTCGCCGAGACCACCGCCTGCCGGGGGCAGACCCTGCTGGCCTACTTCGGCGAGCAGATGACGCAGGTCTGCGGCCACTGCGACAACTGCCACAACGGGACCAGCGTGGCCGACCAGGGTGCGGTCGGGCCGTTCCCGGTGCACAGCCAGGTGCGGCACCCGGAGTGGGGGCCCGGCATGGTGCTCTCCTACGAGGAGGACAAGATGACGGTCCTCTTCGAGGAGGTCGGGTACAAGACGTTGTCGGTGCGCGTGGTGTCCGAACAGGGCCTGCTGACCCTGGACTAGCCTGACCCGGGTGCCGCTTTCGGGCCCGGTGGATCGAACAAGCAGAGCACCGATTGACCAAGCAGAGCAGGGCGGAAGGGGCATTGCCGTGATCGAGCAGCCGGCGTACACCGGTTTCGGTTTCTCCGACGGGGAGTGGGGGTTGCTGGTCGGCCTGCCGCAGTCGGTGCTGACCGCGGCGAGCGCCGCCGAGTCCGACGGCACCCGCCGGACCATGGCGGAGAACGCGGCCGGGCTGGAGACCATCGCCGCCGGCCGGGAGTCGGCCAGCCCGCTGGTCGCCGCCGTGGCCGGCGAGATCGTCACCCGGGTCGGTGACCCGGACACCGGCGAGGAGTTGCCGGTCATCGCGCCCTCCGACCCCGGGGCGTACATCGACGACGTGCTGCTGCGGGCCGGCGAGGCCGGCGCGTTGCTGGCGGCGCGGGTCGACGAGGGTGAGGCCGGCGCGTACAAGCACTGGCTCGTGAAGATCGCCGAGCAGGTGGTGGGGGCCGCGTCCAGCGGTGGGCTGCTGGGCATCGGCGGCGAGTCGGTCAGCGACTCCGAGCGGCGTTTCCGCGACCGTCTCGCGCACGTCCTCATCGACTGACCGACGACAGCGACGTGTCGGCCGGACCGGTCGGCTCGACGGCCAGCGCCGTGGAGTCGGCCGGCCGGACGCCGCGCAGCGCGACCAGCGCGGTGACCGCGCCCAGCAGCATCACCGCCATGGCGGCGTACGCGGCCAGGTGCAGTCCGTCGGTGAACGCCACCCCGGCGGCGTGCCGCACCGCGTCGGCCAGCTCCGCCGGCAGCCCCCGGGCGACCGCGAGCGCACCGCCCAGGGTCTCCTGGGCCGCGGCGGTGGTGTCGGCGGGCAGCCCGGCCGGCAGGCCGTCGACGATCTCGCGGCGATAGACCGCCGCACCCACGCTGCCCAGGATCGCCATTCCCAGCGCGCCGCCCAGCTCGCTGCTGGACTCGGTCAGCGCCGACGCGACACCGGCCTGCTCGGGCGGCGCCGCGCCGAGGACCAGCTCGGTGACGAGGGACATCACCATCACCAGGCCGCCCGCGTAGACACTGGCGCCGACGAGCAGCAGCCACAGTGGCGTCTCCGGGGTGACCCGGGTCAACACCACGAAGCCGACCACGGCGATGCCGAACCCCGCACCGATCAGGTACGCCCGTTCGACGCGCTGGGCCAGGGCGGCTGCGGCCGGCGCGATTCCGCCCACGGCGAGGGACGGCACGAGGCTCCACAGCGCCGCCCGCAGCGGGCTCAGGCCGAGCACCAGTTGAAGGTGCTGGGTGGTGAAGATGGCGAAGCCGACGATGGCGAACATCGCCAACAGGTTGACCGCGAGCGACCCTGCGAAGCCGCGACGGCGGAACAGCGTGAGGTCGACCATCGGGTACGCCCGGGTCCGCTGCCGGTGCAGGAAGAGCGCCGCCACCAGCAGACCGCCGACGATGGCGAGGACCCGCACGGGGCTGAGGCCGTCGCGGGCCATCTCCTTGATGCCGTAGATCACCGGCAGCAGCGCGCCGAGCGACAGTGCCGCGCTGATCAGGTCGAACCGGCCGGTCGCCGGGTTGCGGAACTCGGGCACCAGGAGCGGCACGAGCAGGAGCAGCATCAGCATCGCCGGGATGTTGATCAGGAAGATCGAGCCCCACCAGAAGTGCTCCAGCAGGATGCCGCTGAGCACCGGGCCGATCGCGATGCCGCCGGTGAGGGTGGCGGTCCAGATGCCGATGGCGGTCCCGCGCTGCTTGGCGTCGTGGAACATGTTGCGCACCAGGGCGAGCGTCGAGGGCATCAGGGTGGCCCCACCGACGCCGAGCACGGCACGCGCGGCGATCAGGGTCGCGGTGCTGTCGGCGTACGCGGCCAGCAGCGACGCCGCGCCGAACGCGGTGGCGCCGATCAACAGGAGTCGGCGTCGACCGATCCGGTCGCCCAGAGCACCCATGGTGATGAGCAGCCCGGCCAGCACGAAGCCGTAGATGTCGAAGATCCAGAGTTGCTCAGTGGCGGTGGGACGCAACTCAGCGCTGATGTACGGGACGGCGAAGTAGAGCACCGACACGTCCATCGAGACCAGGAGCAGCGGCAGCATCAGCACCGTGAGCCCGATCCACTCCCGCCGACCCGCTCGCGGTGCCGGTGTGGTGGTGATCGTCATGGTCAGTTCCCCTTCTGCGTAGGGCGTACGCTGTTATGCGTAGACCATACGCAGAACTAGGATGGCGGGGCAAGGAGGAAATGTGGCGGCGAAGACAGACGACAGCGGGCCCGTACTCCCGGCGGCCATCGAGAGCGCGTGGGGGCTGCGGGAGCGGCCACCCAAGGGCCCACGGCCGGGGATGAGCGTGCCCGCCATCGTGGACGCCGCCGTACGCGTGGCCGACGCCGACGGCCTGGCGGCCGTCTCGATGAGCCGGGTGGCCAAGGAGTTGGGCGCCGCGACCATGGCCCTCTACCGGTACGTCGGCTCGAAGGACGAGCTGCTGATGCTCATGGTGGACACCGGGTACGGCCCATCCCCCGGCCCACCCGCGCCGGAGGACGACTGGCGCGCCGGCCTCACCCGGTGGGCCTGGGCCGAGCACGAGGTGCTGCGGCAGCGCTCCTGGCTGCTGCACGTGCCGATCAGCGGCCCACCGATCACCCCGCAGCAGCTCGGCTGGATGGAGGACGGGCTGCGCTGCCTCGACGGCACCACGCTCGGCGAGGGCGAGAAGATGTCGGTGCTCCTGCTGATCACCGGGTACGTCCGCAACGAGGCCACCCTCACCTCGCAGATCGCCGAGGGCAGCCGGGCCGCCGGCGTCGAGCCCAGCGAGATGATGCCGGCGTACGGCCGGCTGGTGGCCCGGCTCATCGACCCGGCCCGCTTCCCCGCGCTGCACCGGGTGCTGAACGCCGGTGTGCTCTATCAGGACGACGACCCAGACGACGAGTTCGTCTTCGGCCTGGACCGGATCCTCGACGGCGTCGAGGCGCTGATCCGGCGTCGAGCGGGCTGAGGGAGTCCCATGCTGCCGAGAGACACCATCGACACGACAGTCCTGCCACCGGGCGAACGGTTCGGCATGTGGCTGGACCTGGTGGCGCGCACCTCGGCGCCACTGCGCATCCGGTCCGCGCACAGCGACGACTTCGCCGCTCGCGCCGACTTCATCGCGCTCGGGCCGATCCAGCTGGTGCAGTACGAATACCCGTCCCTGGACGCCACCCGGACCCGGAAGCTGGTCCGTCAGTCCGACCCGGAGTTCTACATCCTCGCCCTCACCACCGGCGGCATCGGCACATCCAGCCAGGACGGTCGCCGCAGCGAGATCCTCGCCGGCGAGTTCACCTTCTACGACGGGTCCCGGCCGCACGACGTCTGCCACCACGCGACCGAACCCGAACGGGCCCAGGCCACCTCGATCATCACGCTGATCCCGCACGCCGCCCTGCCCCTACCGCCGCAGCGGATGGCCGCCCTCTACGGCGGCCGGATGTCCGGCAGCGAGGGGATCGGGGCGCTGCTGGCGCAGTTCCTGCTCCAGGTGACCGGGCACCCCGAGCAGTACCACGCCGCCGACGCCAGCCGGCTTGGCACGGTCGGGCTCGACCTGGCCACCACCATGCTCGGCCGGCACCTCGTCGCCGAGGACGCCGTGCCCACCGAGGTCCGCCGCCGGGCGCTGCTCACCCAGGTGCAGTCGTACATCCACCGTCACCTCGGCGACGCGACACTCGACCCACAGGTCGTCGCCGACGCCCACCACATCTCGGTGCGGTCCCTGCACCGGTTGTTCGAGGGCGAGGACACCACTGTGGCGTCGTACATCCGGGACCTGCGGCTGGCCCGGTGCCGGCGCGACCTGACCGACCCGGCGCTGCGCAACCAGCCCGTGCAGACCGTCGCGGCGCGCTGGGGATTTCCCCACAAGGCCCACTTCAGCCGGGCTTTCAAGGCCGCCTACGGCACCACCCCGCAGGAACACCGCGACAGCGGCTCGGATTTGGCGCGGATCGTCAACCGCCGGGCGTTCACGGTCAACTCGCTGCCGGCAGACTGACACCAACGCGGCCGACCATCGCCTGGTGGGCCGCCAACGGGGGCCGTGGCGAGGCGCCCGCCGCGCGAGCGGCGGGCGGCCGCCCGGTGGCACCCACTCACGCCCGAGGCTCCGGTCCCGTCGCGCTTCCCCCCAGAATCGCCGACGGGGCCGGTCAGGACTTCTCCAGCAGCTCCAGGACGACCCGCTCCGCCTCCTCGCGAGGCGCCTCCGGATCCACCGACGCCACCACCCCGTCGTGGTAGAGGTCGACCACCCGAGGGTCCACGTACGACGCACGGGCCACCGTCGGAGTGTTACCCAGCAGCTCCGCCACCTCGCGCATCACCGCGACCACCGCCTTACGCCGCGCGGTCACCGAACGGGCCGGGCCGGCGGTGGCCAGCTCGGTGGCCGCCAGCACGGTGGCGTGCCAGGTGCGGAAGTCCTTCGCGGTCATCTCCCCACCGCTGGCGTCGCGCAGGTAGCCGTTGACCTCGTCGCTGCGCACGTCGCGCCACTCCCGGCCGTCCCAGTAGCCGAACAACCGGTCCGCCCGTCGCCGACGACGGCGCAGATTGACCAGCACCTGGCACAGCTCCGGGTCCTCGATCCGGCGTACCTGCTCGATGCCCCCCTTCGCGGGAAACACGAACACCACGCAGCCGCCCCGGGACCGGGCATGCTCGGGGCGCAGGGTGGACACACCGTACGTCGGGTCGTCGCCGGCCGCGTACTGGTCGCTGCCGACCCGGAACATCCCCATGTCCAGCAGTCGGGCCACAGTGGCCAGCACCCGGTCCCGGCCCAGGCCACGACCGTCCAGGTCCCGTCCCACCCGCTCGCGCAGCGCCGGCAGCCGCCGGGCCACCTCCAGCATGTGGTCGAACTTCGCCTCGTCCTGCTTCTCCCGCCACCGCGGGTGGTAGACGTACTGCTTGCGCCCGGCCGCATCGATCCCGATCGCCTGGATGTGCCCGTTCGGATGCGGCGCGATCCACACGTCCTGCCAGGCCGGCGGGATGACCAGCTCCCGCAGCCGGGTCAGGACATCCGGATCACGCACCGGAGCCCCGGACGGGTCGACGAAGAGCCAGCCCCGTCCGCGCCGACGCCGTCCGTACCCCGGTCGACCCGGGTCGCTACGCCGCAACCGCACCGGAGACCCGCACCACCCTCTCCACCTCGGCCACGGCGGCCAGCACCTCGTCAAGGCGCAGAGCCGCCATCGTCGGGTGGCTTCCTACCCCGTCCCACCTGGGCCAATCCGCCTCGCCGGCCCAGAGCACGCGGTGCCGTGGCCGATCCGGTGGAGGCCCCCAGTGCGCCGGTGGCACCGGCCCGAAGAGGACGACCGACGGGGTGCCGTACCCGGTGGCCAGGTGGGCGACCCCGGTGTCCCCGCTGACCACCAGCCGGGCGTCGGCCACCAGCGCGGCGAGCGCGCCGAGGTCGGTCCGGCCGGCCAGCACGGCGTCCGGGCTCAGGCCCGCCGCCTCGGCCACCCGGGCCACCAACGCCCGTTCGTCGGCCGAGCCGGTGAGCAGCACCCGGTGCCCCTGGTCGGTCAGTGCCCGGGCCAGCGCGGCGAACCGCTCGGCGGGCCATCGCTTGGCCGGGATCTTGCTGCCTGGGTGCAGCACTGTGACACCGCTGGGCAGCCCTGCCGCCCCGGGCCGACGCAGGCTGAGGTCGGCGCGGTCGGCCGGGATGCCGTACCAGGACAGCAGCCGGCACCACCGGTCCACCTCGTGCTCGTCGACGGCCCAGCGCGGGCCGTCGGCGCAGCCGGCGTCCGGGCTGGCGAAGGCGAGCAGCCGACCGGGCCGGGTGGCCGCGAGCAGCCGGTGCGACTGCGGGCCGCGCCCGTGCAGGTTGACCGCGACCCGTGGGGCCGACCCCACCCGGAGAGGCCCCTCCAGCCCGGCGGTGTCCACCAGCCGGTCGACGCCACCGACCAGATCGACCAGCGGGGCCAGCCAGCCGGGCGCGGCGAGCGCCAGCTCCCGCGACGGGTACGCGGCCCGCAGCGCCCGCAGCGCGGGCACCGCGGTCACCAGATCGCCGACGCCGAGGGCGCGCAGCACGAGGATCACGGGTACGAGGTCTCCTGCTCGGCGCAGACCACCATCTCGCGCACCGCGCAACCGGGCGGCTGGTTGAGCGCGAACATGATCGCGGCGGCGGTGTCGGCGGGCTCGTTGAGGTTCGCGTCCGGCCCCGGCTTGTACTGCGGGTCACGTTCGTCGAAGAACGCGGTGCGCATCCCACCCGGAATGAGCAGGGTGACGCCGACCTGACCGGCCAGCTCTGCGGCGAGGGCGCGGGTGAACCCCACCACGCCGAACTTCGCCGCGCAGTACGCGGTGGCGTCGCTGACCGCCTTGACGCCCAGGGTGGAGGCGACGGTGACGATGCGGCCCCGGGACGTCAGCAGGAACGGCAGCGCGGCCCGGATCACCGCCGCGGTGGCCAGCAGGTCGACGGCGACGATCCGGTCCCAGGTCTCCCCCGGCAGGTCGGCGAGTCGGCCCGGCACGTCCGTGCCGGCGGCGGTCACCACCGCGTCCAGGCCACCAGCTTGCTCGGCGAGGTGCTGGGTGGCCACCTCGGCGGCTCGCGTGTCGGCCAGGTCGCACTCGGTCCAGGACACCCCGTCGGCTGGCGGTTGCCGGTCCAGCACGAGCGGTCGGCCACCGGAGGCGGCCACCGCGGCGACCACTGCGGCGCCGAGGCCGCTGGCGCCGCCGGTGACCAGGACGGTGGGCCCGGCACCGGGCCGCGTGGCGGTCATCGGGTCCGCTCCGCGAGCGTGCGGACGATCAGGTCGGTGGTGGAACGACCGTCCAGATAGGGCACCACCACGGTGTTCCCACCCCAGCGGCGCAGGACCTCCGCCTCCGGGAGGGTGACGCTCGCGTCCCCACCGCCGGTGGCGTAGTCGCCGCCCTTGACCCACACGTCGGGGCGTACCCAGGACAGCGCCGTCTCCGGGGTCGGCTCGTCGAAGATGAGGACCGCGTCGACGCAGCTCAGGGCGGCCAGCAGTCGGCTGCGGTCAGCTTCGGACTGCACCGGCCGATCCGGCCCCTTCAACCCGGCCACGCTGGCGTCGGAGTTCAGGCAGACGATCAGGCAGTCGCCGAGTTGCCGGGCCGCCTCCAGGGTGGCCACGTGCCCGGCGTGCAGCAGGTCGAAGCAACCGCCGGTCGCCACCACCGTGCCACCCGCGGCGCGTACCTCACCCAGGAGGGCGGCGACAGCGGCGACTCCCACCCGGTCGGCCACCGCACCACCTCGTGGTGCCGGCTGGAGGGCTCGCGGCCCCGGCGCACTCCTGGCCCGCACCGCGGGAGCCGACGGAGGCAGCACCGAGGCCACTCCCCCACCGGCCACGTACGCGGACGCCTCGGCGACCGCCACCTGCACCGCCTCGGAGACCAGCGCGCCCTGGGCCAGTGCGAGGCTGGCCGCCGCCGCGAACCGGTCGCCGGCACCGCAGGTGTCCCCCTCGGCGCTACCCGGCGTCGGCACCACCAGCGGCGTCGACCCGGCGTGGCAGAGCAGCGCGCCGTCACCGCCCAGCGTCACCGCGACCGCGCCGGCCCGCCAGCGCCGCCGTAGCCCCTGGGCGCCACGGGACGCGGTGGCCAGTCGGGAGGCGCCGGGCAGCGCGGGGACCAGCTCGCGCACCTCGGACTCGTTCGGGGTGACCAGGTGTACGCCGGGCACGGCCGCCGGGCCGCGCGGATGCGGGTCCCACACCACCGGCGCGCGGGTGGCGGCCAACGCGTCGCGCACCGCGGGCTGCCGGGCCACCCCCCGGCCGTAGTCGCTGACCAGCACCGCCGACGCCGCGGCGATCACCCGGAGCACCTCGTCGGAGGGTTGACCCGGCTCCCCGGACGTGCCGCCCCGGTCGTGGCGCAGCAGCACCCGCCCCCGGGCCCGCAGCCGGATCTTCTCGGGCGTCGCGCCGGAGAGGGCCAGTGGGTACACCTGCACGCCGGCGGCGGCGAGCAGAGCGCTCAGCCGGGCCCCGCCGGCGTCGTCGGCGAGCGCGGTCACCAGCACCACCTCGGCGCCCTGCGCGGCGGCGAACACCGCCGCCAGCCCGGCACCCCCCGGTCGGTCGGTGGCCGCGGTCTCGTCGAGCACCGGCACCGGGGAATCCGGGCAGAGCCGGTTCACCACACCTTCCACATCCCGGTCGAGCAGGGTGTCCCCGAGCACCACCACCGGTCCCCTCACGCTTGCCTCCTCATCCTCGCGCGTCGACCTGCTGTCCGGCTCACGCGTCGACCTGCTGTCCGGGCCCGCCGTCGAGCACCACCTCGACCCCGGTGCGTACCGGCGCGGCAGGCAGCCGACCGGCCGGTGCGGGCTCCCCGGGCACGGATCGAACGACCGCCGGATCGGCGGCTGCCGCCAGCGCGGCAGGCAACTCCTGTTCGAGGTACTCGCAGAGCAGATGACTGGTCACCAGGTGCAGCTCCTGGACGACCTGGGTGTCCGGGGACGCGACGGCCAGCACGTCGTCGCAGGCGTCGGCGAGCGGATTGGGGGCGGCGCCGGTGAGCGCCCAGGTGGTCACCCCGACGTCGCGGGCCGCCTGTGCGGCGGCGACCAGGTTGGGGCTGGTCCCGCTGGTGCTCAGCAACAGCAGGATGTCGCCCGGGCGGCCGTGGGCACGCACCTGGCGGGCGTACACGTCGGTGTAGCCGTAGTCGTTGGCGATGGCGGTGAGCGCGCTCGTCTCGGCGTGCAGCGCGATCGCGGACAGCGGCTGGCGGTCGTCGTGCAGCTTGCCGACCAGCTCGGCGGTGAGGTGCTGGGCTTCGGCGGCGCTGCCGCCGTTGCCGGCCACCAGCAGGCGACCCCCGGCGGCCAGCCGGTGGGCCAGGTCCGCGCCCCAGCGCGCCAGCTGTCGCTCACACCGTCGGTACGGCACCAGCGCCGCCGCGAGATTCGTCAGATGGGTGTCGAGCAGGCTGCCCGTCGGCATCAGGCCACCACCCGGGTCGGCCGGCGCACGGCGGCCACCTCGCTGTAGACCTCGACCAGCCGCTCGGCGGTGGCCGCCCACGAGTACCGTTCCCGGGCCCGCTCACGCGCCGCCGTCGCGTACGCGAAACGCCTGATCCGGTCGTCGAGCAACCCCTGGATCGCGGCGGCCAGCGCGTGCGGGTCCCGGGCCGGCACGAGGTCACCGGTCGTCCCGTCGACCACGGTGTCCCGGATACCGCCGACGGCCGTGCCGACGACCGGCACCCCGCAGGCCATCGCCTCCAGCGGGGTCAACCCGAACGGCTCGTACCAGGGCGCCGCGACCAGCAGGTCCGCCGAGCGGTACCAGCGGCCCATCTCCTCCCGGGGCACCGCGCCGGCCAGGTGCACCCGGTCGGCCACGCCGCACGACTCCGCGAGGGCCCGCAGCCGGCGGGCGTACGGGTCGGTCTCCAACAGCCCCTCGGGTGGGCCGCCGACGACCACGCACTCGGCGTCCGGGACCAGCTCCATCGCGCGGACCACGGTCTGGAAGCCCTTGCGCTCGACCAGCCGACCCACGGTGAGGATGCGGGCCCGTCCCGGTTCCCGGTCGGCGGCCGGCCCGAGCGGGGCGAAGGTGGCGAGGTTGACCCCGGAGGGCACCACTGTCATCCGGGACCGGGGCACACCCATCCGGACCAGTTCGCCCACCTCGTCGCGGCACTGCGCGACGATCCGGTCCACCGAGCGGCCCAGCTCCCGCTCGTAGGAGATCCGGCGGGCCGGGCTGGTGTCCTGCACACCCTGGTAGCGGCGCTTCACAGTGCCCAACGCGTGGTACGTCTGCACCACCGGCACCCCGGTCTGCCGGCCGGCGGTCAGCCCGGCCAGTCCGCTCATCCAGAAGTGCGCGTGGATCACCTCGGGCACCCAGTCGCCGCCGCGCCACCGCTCGATCAGCCAGTTGCTGAACTCCCGCATGTGCGGCAGCAGCGCGTCCTTGGCCACCGGCTCGGCCGGGCCGGCCGGCACGTGCACCACGTCGTACCCGTCCGGGCTGCGGACGGTCACCGGCAGGTCGGGCGCGTCGCGGCGGGTGTAGACCCGCACCTCGTGCCCGGCGGCGGCGAGCGCGGCGGACAGCTCCGCGACGTGCGTGTTCTGGCCGCCGGCGTCCTCCCCTCCGAGGACGGCGAGCGGGCTGGCGTGCTCCGAGATCATCGCGATCCGCATACTTCCTCCTCCAGCAGCCGGTCCCAGTCAGCGAGGAAACGGTCGAGGCCGTACCTGTCGCGCGCGGCGGTTCGCGCCGCCGCTCCGGCCTGCCGCGCGGTAGCCGGTTCGGCGATGAACCGGCGGGCGGCGTCGAGCAGGGTGTCGGTCCGGGTGGCGAGCGCCCCCGCCTCCGGGGGCACCGCCATCACCGCCTCGGTGGTGGCGAGCGCGACGACCGGCATGCCGATCGCCATCGCCTCGATGAGGCTGAGCCCGAGGGAGGTCCACCGGCACAGGTGCAGGTACGCCCGCCGCCGGGCCAGTTCGGTGTGCATCCGCTCCTGGGGCACGTCGTCGTGGCTGGTCAGCCGGTCGGCGGGCAGCCCGAGGTGGTCGGCCAGGCCGGCGACGCCCATGCCGAACACGTCCAGCGGCGCGATCTCGGCGAACTGGGGCAGCAGGTCGGTGCCGGTGACCCGACCTCGCCGTACCGGCTCATTGATCACCACGGCGAGCCGGTCCAGCTCGCCGGTGTAGGACGCGGAGGGTGCGACGATGCCGTGGTCGACCACTGTGGTGCGGGTGGCGCCGGTGTCCCAGAAGATCTGGTTGAACCCGGTGACGTGGGCGACGAGCAGGTCGTCGCGGTCGGCCATCGGGTGGCGGGTGTTCGGCACGTCGCCCTTGGGGGTGTTGTGCTCGACGTAGATCGCGGGAAGGTCGCGGCCGGGGCGGCGACGAAGCCACTGCTCGGCCCGGTCGATCTCCTCGGGGCGTTGCAGGATGACCAGGTCGACGTCCGCGTTCGGCAGCTCCTCCGGGCTGACCTCGACCGCGCTGTCCGGCCACGGGTAGGTGCGGGCCCGGCCGAGGCCGTACGGGCCCCGGTCGGGTGTGGTGGGAATCAGGTAGCGATGGCTGCCGTGCACGAACGACGTGGTCCAGGAGCCGTGCACGTGCCAGAGCAGGATGTTCATCGGCCGCCACCACCGCTGACGGCGAGGGTCCGGAGCGCGTCGAGCACGTCGCCCGGGTCGACGCCACTGAGACAGGGATGCCCGCGCACCGGGCAACTGGCCGCCCGGGTGTCCCGGCAGGGAGCGGCGGCGTCGCCGAGGCGGACGGTCGGCACCCGGTAGGGCCCCCACTGGCCGAACGGGACGGTCGGCGCGAAGAGACTCACCACCGGCACACCGGCGGCGGCGGCCAGGTGCGCGGGCCCGGTGTTGCCGACCACGACCGCGCTGGCGTCCGCGACGATCGCGGCCAGCCCGGCCAGGTCGGTGCGGCCGCCCAGGTCGGTGCCGCCGGCTGCGGCGACCCGGGCGGTGACCGCGCGCTCGTCCGGGCCGCCGGTGACCAGCACCCGGTGCCCGGCGTCGGCCAGCGCCCCGACGATCCGGGTAGCCACCTCGGGCGGGCAGGCCCGGCTCGACGCGGCCGACCCGGGGTGCAGCACCACGTACCCCGGATCGCCGACGTCGGCCGGGCGCGGTGGCACGGCGTCTCGGCGCAACCGCAGGACCGGTTCGTCGCCGTCGGGCAGCCGGTGGCCGGCGGCGGCGGCCAGGGAAAGGGCACGTTCGGGTTCGGGGACGCCCACCGGCACCCGGTGCCGGACGTCCAGCAGGGAGCCCGGATAGTCGTCGCTGATCGCCGCGATCCGGTCGATCCCCGCCATCCGCAACAGCAGCGCCAGCGGCAGGGCGGACTGGTGGAACGAGGTGAACACCACCGCCTGGTCCGCGCCGACCGCGCCCAGCCGCGCGGACAGGCTCCGCATGGCCTCCGGGTCGACCGGCCCCGGCGCGGGGTCGATCCACGGCAGCGGATGCTCGATGATCTCGTCGACGCCGGGCAACAGGTTGGCGGCGGCCCGACCGCGCGGCCCGCACAGCAGTACCACCCGCTCCGCTCCGGCCGCGACGGCACGGATCGCCGGGCCGGTGACCAGCACGTCACCCGCCGAGTCCGAGCGGACCACGAGCGCCGTCCGTACCGGTTCGGTGGGCGGGGTCGAGGGCTGCACGGCCTGTTGACGGCGCAGGATCTCCGCGACCGCCGCCGGCAGATCGGTGGCCACCCACCCGGCGGCGGCGACCTCCTCCGGCCGGGTCACCGGGGTGGGCACCAGCACCCCCGCGGCCCCGGCGGCCATGGCGGCGCCGACGTCCCGGCCGATGTCGCCCACGAGTACGCAGCGGGACGGCGTCGTGCCCAGCTCGCGGGCGGCGGCGTACACCAGGCCCGGCGCCGGCTTGCGGCAGTCACAGCCGTCGGCGTCGTCGTGCGGGCAGACCAGCCACGCGTCGAACCTGCCCAGCAGTTCCTCGACGCGGGCGTGCACCGCCCGCATCTGCTCGCCGGTGAAGTAGCCCCGGGCCAGGCCCGACTGGTTCGTGACGACCGCCAGCCGCAACCCGGCCGCGCGCAGCCGGTCCAGCGCCGCCCGCGCGCCCGGCACCGGCCGCACCTTCTCCGGGTCGCCGTTGTACGGCACGTCCTCGATCAGGGTGCCGTCGCGGTCCAGCAGCACCGCGTCGTAGAGCACGGGCCGGGGGCTTGCGACAGACCCGGAACCGGCGCGGTCAGCAGCGGCGTACACCTGGGCTGACCTGCGCTGATACGGATCCTCCTGGTCCTGTCGCACAGGCGGCGGGTTCCCTGCGCCCCGAGGAGTAAACGTCGTCGCGGAGGCGGTGGGGCAGCGCCGCCAGCGACGCCCCGGGTCGGCCTTACCCGCCGTCGAAGAGAAGCTAACCGGTCACCCGTTAGCCCGTGCCGTGCTCCGGGTATGGGATCCCGGTGGCGATTGTGGAGAAAGTGATCGACGCTTCCCCGCAGCAGGTGTTCGACGTGCTGGCGGACGGATGGACGTACAGCGACTGGGTGGTGGGCACCGCACACGTGCGGGACGTGGACGACGCCTGGCCTCGGGTGGGCAGCCAACTTCACCACCGGGCCGGGCCGTGGCCGTTCTCGTTGCAGGACGCGTCGACGGTGCTGGTCTGCGAACCGCCGCACCGGCTCGTGTTGAGGGCCGGGCTCTGGCCGGCGGGCGAGGCGATAGTGGCCTTCACCCTGCAACCGGTGGGCGAGGGCGCCACCCGGGTCCGCATCGGGGAGGACTTCGCGGCCGGCCCGCTGCGCTGGGTCCACAACAAGGTCAACGATCTGGTGCTGCACCGGCGTAACCGGGAGACGTTGGCCCGCCTCTCCGACATCGCCACCCGACAGAAGGGGTCCTCGTGACCCGGACCGTGGTGGTGACCGGCGCGAGTGCCGGCGTCGGCCGCGCCGTCGCCCACGCGTACGCGGAGCGCGGCGCCCGGCTGGCGCTGCTGGCTCGGGGCGAGGCGGGTCTGGTCGCCGCCGAGCGGGAGTGCCGACTGCGCGGCGCGACCGACGTGCGGGTGTACCGGGTCGACGTGGCCGACGCGGGCGCGGTGCAGCAGGCCGCCGACGACGTGGTGCACCGCTGGGGCGGCATCGACGTGTGGATCAACAACGCGATGGCGTCGGTGTTCGCGCCGGCCTGGGAGATTCCGGCGCGCGAGTTCCGTCGGGTCACCGAGGTCACCTACCTGGGCACTGTGCACGGCACCCTCGCCGCGCTGCGGCACATGCGGGCGCACGGGCGGGGCACGATCGTGCAGGTGGGCTCGGCGTTGGCCTACCGGGGGATCCCGCTGCAGTCGGCGTACTGCGCGAGCAAGCACGCCGTCCAGGGGTTCAACGACTCGCTGCGCGCCGAGCTGCTGCACGACTGCCCGGGGGTGAAGTTGTCCATGGTCCAGCTGCCCGCGGTCAACACGCCGCAGTTCTCCTGGGTCCGCACCCGGCTGCCCCGGCATCCGCAGCCGGTGCCACCGATCTTCACTCCGGAGCTGGCCGCCCGGGCCATCGTCTGGGCCGCCGACCGCGGCACCAGGGAGCTGAACGTGGGTGGCCCGACCTGGCAGGCACGGGTGGGCGACGCCCTGTTCCCCGGCCTGCTGGACCGCAAGCTTGCCCGCGACGGCTACGACAGCCAGCAGACCGGTGAGGAGATCGATCCGGCGACCTGGCGGGACAATCTGGACAACCCCGGTGATGCACACACGGACCGGGGCGCAGCGGGTGTGTTCCGCGAACAGGCGCGTGACCGTTCCGCGGCGCTCTGGGTCGGCACGCACAAACCGGCGCTCTCCGGTGTCGCACTCGCCGTCGCGGCGCTCGCCCTCAGCGCTGTCGCTCGCCGCCGTCACTGACCAGCGCAAGCCCCTGACCAGGGCTTTGACGCCCGCGCGGGGTGGGCGCCGAGGGTCCGCATCGCCCGGAAGGGGTGCCTCCCTCGGACCGAATGCGGGAACTAGATACCCTTTCCATGACCCTTGTCCGCAAACCGAGGATGACCGACATGATCAAGCCGGTGCAGTTGCCGACGCCGTGGCGGGACGCACGCCTGACCGTCGTCGTGCCCACGTACAACGAGGCGGGCAACCTCCCGGCGCTGGTCGAGCGGCTGCTCGCGCTGCCGCTGCCGGGGCTGCGCATCCTCGTCGCCGACGACAACTCCCCCGACGGCACCGGGGAGGTGGCGGACAAGCTGGCCATCGAGCACCCCGACCGGATCGAGGTCGTGCACCGCGCCGGCAAGGAGGGCCTCGGCCGGGCGTACGTGGACGGGATGACCCGGGCGATCGAGGGCGGCGCCGAGTACGTGGCGCAGATGGACGCCGACCTCTCGCACCCGCCCGAGGCGCTGCCGGGAATGCTCGGCGCGCTGCTCTCCACCCAGGCCAGCGTGGTGATCGGTTCCCGGTACGTGCCCGGCGGCGAGCTGGACGAGAACTGGCCGCTCTACCGCCGGGCGCTCAGTGGCTGGGCCAACCTCTACGTGCACACCCTGCTGCGGGTACGCATCCGGGACCTCACCGCCGGCTTCAAGATCTGGCAGGCCGAAGCCCTGCGCGACATCGACCTGGAGCGGGTGCAGTCCAACGGCTACAGCTTCCAGGTGGAGATGCACTACCTCGCCACCAAGCTGGGGCACACCATCCTGGAGGTGCCGATCCGCTTCGAGGAGCGGCGCGACGGCGTCTCCAAGATGACCACCGCGACCAAGGTGGAGAGCGCGCTCATGCCCTTCCGCCTCCGCAGCAAGCACCGCAACATCACCCGCTAACCCCACCCAACCCCCACCCCCGCCCCACCCCGCCTGGGTGATCAAGGGGTTTGCGTCAGATCCGCCGACGCTGACGACGCAAACCTCTTGATCACCGGGAGCCACGGTGGTGGGTGGGTGGGTGGACGTCAGTCGGGGTAGATGGCGCGGTGGGCGGTGGAGATGGCTGCGGCGTAGGCGCGGCCGGTGAGCGCGCGGTCGCGGGCCAGCGCGGCGCGGGCCGCGTTCGCGCCCGGTGCGCCGTGCACACCGCCGCCGGGGTGCGCCGACGCGCTCGCCAGGAAGAGCCGGTCCACCGGGGTGTCCGCCCGGCCCAGGCCAGGGATCGGTCGCAGGAAGAGCTGCTGGTACGCGGCGGCGGTCCCGCCGCCGAGCGTGCCACCGACAAGGCTCGGATTGCCCTTCTCCAGGTCGGCCGGCCCGGCCACGTGCCGGCCCACGATCAGGCTCCGGAAACCCGGGGCCGCCGCCTCCAGCACGTCCTCCATCCGCTGCACGTGCCCGGCGACCTCCTCGGCCCGCCAGTCCCGCCGGAACGGCAGATGGGTGTACGACCAGAGCGACTCGGTGCCCGGCGGGGAGTGGCTCGGGTCCGCCACCGACATCTGCCCGACCAGCAGGAACGGGTCGCGGGGCAGCTCGCCACGGGCCAACTCGCTGGCGTAGTGGGTGAGCCCGTTCAGGTCAGCCCCGAGGTGCACGGTGCCGGCGCCGGCCAGCTGCCGGTTCGTCCAGGGCACCGGCGCGGAGAGCGCCCAGTCCACCTTCAGCGTGGAGCCGTCCCACCGGAAGTGCGCCAGGTCCTCCACCAGCCGGGAGGGCAGTGCTGCCGCGCCGACCAGGTCGAGGAAGAGCGCTGGCGCCGGCACGTCGGCGAGCACGGCCCGCCGGGCCCGCCACAGCGCGCCGCCGACGGTTCGGACCCCCATCGCCCGGCCCCGGGCGGTGAGCACCCGATCGGCCCGGGCGCCGTAGATGATCGTCCCGCCGAGCCCCTGTAGCCGATCCACCAGCGCGTTGGTGATCTGCTGCGCGCCGCCGTCGGGCACCGGCCAGCCGACCTGCTGGCCGAGCATGGCCAGCAGCCAGCCGTACACCCCGGAGCCGGCCTCCTCCGGGGAGAGGTCGGTGTGCAGGGCACAGCCGGCCAGCAGCGCCGGCCCGCCGGGACCGTCGAAGAGTTCGTCGCCAAGTTTGCGGACCGGTACGACGAGCCGGCGTGCGAGTCGCAGCGCGCCGGCGACGCGCAATCGACGCAGGAGGCCCAGCCCGCCGCGTACCGGAGGGAACGGCGAGGTGATCGCCTCCAGCATCGGCTCGGCCACGTCGAGCCAGTCGGTGTACGCGTTGAGCCAGCGCTTCCCGTCCCCGGGGGCGAACTGCTCCAGCGACGCTGCCGTGACGTCCGGGTCCCGGTTGATCACCGCAGCTCGACCGTCCGGCAGCAGGTGCGCCAGCACGTCCGGCGAGTGCCGCCAGGACAGCCCGTGTCGACCCAGGTCCAGGCCGCCCAGCACCGGTGAGGCGTACCCGAGGGGGTAGAACGAGCTGTAGAGGTCGCTGAGGTAGCCGGGCGCGGTGACCTCGGCGGAGCGGACCGCGCCGCCGGGCACCGCGGTCGCCTCCAGCACCACCACGTCCCAGCCGGCGTCGGCCAGCAGGTTGGCCGCTACCAGGCCGTTGTGCCCGGCGCCGATGATGACGGCGTCCGCGCTCTGCGCGGCGGTGGTTGTCATCGGATCCGGCTACCCGGCGCGCAACCGGGCGAAACGCGTTTGCCTCGCCGGGGCCCGGGCATCCGGCACCGCATGTACACGGTTGCGCAGCTGGTGGGCGGGGTGTGGGGTGCGGGCGGCGACGGCGGCGAACTGGTCGTGCGTGACCCGGCGGACGACGCGCCGGTGAGCACGGTGCCGGTGGCCACGGCCGACGAGGTGGGCAAGGCGACCCAGGCGGCCCGCAACGGAGCGTCCCAGTGGGCGGCGACCGCCCCGGCGGAACGGGCGGCCGCGCTGCACCGGGCCGCGGACGCGGTGGAGGCGGTCGTCGAGGAGCTGGCGGCGGCGGTCACCGCGGAGATGGGCAAACCGTTGGCGGACGCCCGCGGCGGCGTCGAGGCGGGGATCGGCACCCTGCGACAGTATGCGGAACTGGCACCGCTGCGCGGCGGGCGCACGCTGAATGGCGAAACCGACGCGCTGGACTTCCTGACCCCGCAGCCGCGCGGGGTGGTCGCGGCGATCACCCCGTGGAACGACCCGGTGGCGGTCTCCTGTGGACTGCTCGGCGCGGCCCTGGTGACCGGGAACGTGGTGCTCTACAAGCCGAGCGAACGGACACCGGCGACGGGTTGGCTGCTGGCCCGAGCACTGGACCAGGCACTGCCCGCCGGGGTGTTGTCACTGCTCACCGGCGGCCCGGAGGTGGGTGCGGCACTGGCGGCGCAGGACGTCGACGTGGTGGCCCACGTGGGGTCCACCGCGACCGGGCGGGCGATCGCCGCCGCGGCGGCCCGCACCGGCGCGAAGGTGCTCCTGGAGAACGGCGGCAGTGACCCGTTGATCGTGGACGCGGGCGTCGACCCGGAGTGGGCGGCTGAGCAGGCCGCGCTCGGCGCGTTCGCCAACGCCGGGCAGATCTGCGTGGCGGTGGAGCGGCTCTACGTGCACCGGGAGGTGGCCGACGACTTCGTGGCCGCGCTGGTACGACGCGCCGGAGCGCTGCGGGTCGGACCGGGCCGGGACCCGGGCACCGAGCTGGGCCCGCTGGTCGACCGGCGGCACCGGGACCACGTGCACGGGCAGGTGGCGGTCGCGGTGGCGGACGGCGCACGGGTGCGGGTGGGCGGCGAGGTGCCGGACGGGCCGGGGGCGTTCTACCCGGCCACCGTCGTCACCGACTGCCGCCACGACATGCCGCTGGTCCGGGAGGAGACCTTCGGGCCGGTCGCCCCGGTGGTGGTCGTCGACTCGTTCGACGAGGCGCTGCGCTGCGCGGCGGACTCCCCGTACGGGCTGGCCGCGACGGTGTTGACCGCGTCGATGAGTCACGCGCAGCGGGCGTGGCGGGAGCTGCCGGTGGGCACGGTCAAGGTCAACGCGGTGTTCGGGGGTGCGCCGGGGGGTGCCGCGCATCCGCGCCGGGCCAGCGGGCAGGGCTTCGGGTACGGCCCGGAGTTGCTGGACGAGTTCACCGCGACGAAGGCGGTGCACATCGAGGCGCCGGGCGGCGGGCACTGGTGAACGGTGCGGGCGGACGCAGGGGTGGCGCGTCCGCCCGCACCGCGTCGGTCGTGCTCCGGTGCGGCCGCGGTCAGTTGCCGCGGGCCTTGCGGGTGGCGCGGTCGTTGGCCTTCTCGATGGCCGTGACCAGTTCCGGTTTGGTCATGCTGGACCGCCCGGGCACGTCGAGTTTGCGGGCCACCGACATCAGGTGGTCCTTGGTGGCGTTGGCGTCCACGCCACCGGCTGTGGGGGCCCGCCGTTCCGGCCCGCCACCGGCGGCCTGCTGGTCGCTGGGGCCCTTGCGGCCCTTCGGCTCCCAGTGGTCGCCCACCTTCTCGAATTCATGCTTCACGGCGGCGAAGGCGGTGCGGTGCGACCGCTCCCCCTCGCCGTAGGTCTCAACCGCCGAGTCGTGCGTCTTCTCCCAGGTGCGCTGCGCCTTCTCCGGGGAGCGTCGCAGCGTGCTGGGCAGGTCTTCGCGCCCGGGCATCTCGTCCTCCTCCGTGTCGACAGGGTCACTGTGACCGTTCCCCGGTGACCGGGCGGCAAACCCTAGCGACGCCGGCCGGGTACCGGGTGGGTTTGTCGATTTCACCGCCCGGGTACCGCCGAGCCAGGCCAGACCGGACGACCGGTCATCCGGCGGCCGGGGCGCAGGGAGCGGGCATGACGACCACGGAGCCGGGTACGACGCTCGACGGCACACCGGGCACCGGAGTGCCCCGGCGGATGCGGCAGTTGAGCTGGCGGACCTGGCGCGGGGTGCTGGTCCGCAGCGTGCAGAACTTCGTCAACGACAACTGCTCCGACTGGGCGGCCGCGCTGACCTACTACGGGGTGCTGGCGCTCTTTCCGTCCGCCATCGTGGTGGTGGCGCTGGTCGGCCTGGTCTCCGACGGGGAGCGGACCCTTGACACTGTGGTCGACCTGGCCAACCAGGTCGGTGCCGGGGCGGTGCTCAGCGACGACGAGGGCGGCGTGCTGAAGGTGATTCGTTCCGTGGTGCTGGAGCAGAGCAACCCCAAGCTGCTGCTGAGCTTCGGCCTGCTCGGCGCGCTCTGGTCCGCGTCGGGTTTCATCGGCGCGTTCACCCGGGCCTCGAACGCCGTCTACGGGGTGACCGAGGGCCGCCCCGTCTGGAGGCTTCGACCGCTACAGATCGGCCTGGCGGCGATCACGCTGGTGCTGCTCGCGGTGGTCGCCCTCGGCCTGATCGTCAGTGGGCCGGTCACCGATGCGGTCGGCGACCTGATCAACGCCGGCGGCCTGGCCCGCACGACGTGGAGCGTGGCGAAGTGGCCGGTCCTCGCCATGATCATGATGGTGCTGCTGTCCCTGCTGTTCTGGATCGCGCCGAACGTGCGTCAGCCGCGGTTCCGCTGGCTCACCCCGGGCGGCGCGGTGGCCCTGATCTCCTGGGCGGCGGCCTCCTTCGGCTTCGGCCTCTACGTGGCCAACTTCGGCTCGTACAACACCACCTACGGCAGTCTCGGAGCAGCCATCGCGTTCCTGGTCTGGCTCTACCTGTCCAACTCGGCGCTGATGCTGGGTGTGCAGATCAACTCCGAGGTGCAGCGCGGACGGCAGTTGCAGGCCGGCGACCCGGACCCGGACGAGCCGGTGCTGCCGCCTCGCAAGCCTGCCGACGAGTGAGCTCCCGTTCGGCCGTGGTGTCCGGTTCGCCGCCGGGCCGGGGGCCGGTTCGTGGCCCGGTGCCGGTTTACCGAGCGGGGTGCCGGGTAGCGCAGAAGGCATGGAGCGTGGCAACAGCAAGCACGGACCGAGGATCGACGAACAGATGAGTCAGGAGGTCAGCGGCCTCGTACAGGGGCCGGGGACCGGTGGCTCTCGCGTCGACGAGTCGCGGGTGCCGGAACCGGCTGGCGAGGATCAGCCGGAGACGACCACCGCCCCGGCCGGCGACCTGCGCACCGGCACCCCGCAGGGCATGAGCTCCACGGACGTCGAGCAGCGCAGCCGGCTCGGCCGGTTCATCTCGATGAGCGCACTGCCGGGCGACCGTCTGGTGCTCATTGCCAGCGCCCGTGAGAACGAGGCGCCGGACGACATCGTGGCGGCGCTGGAACGGCTGCCCGAGGGCACCGTCTACCAGACGGTCTCCGAGGTGTGGGCCGCGCTGGGCAACAAGAACGAGACAACTCGCTGGTGATCAGGATCGCCCCCGATCCGGCAATCCACCGGCGACTGAAGGAGGTTCCCCGATGAGTGGCGTTACCGAACATGTTGACGTGTCCGTACCCGTACGCACCGCGTACGACCAGTGGACGCAGTTCGAGGAGTTCCCCGAGTTCATGGAGGGTGTGCAGGAGGTCCGGCAGCTCTCCGACACGATGACCCACTGGACGGTGGACATCGCCGGGGTGAAGCGCGAGTTCGACGCCGAGATCACCGAGCAGCTGCCCGACGAGCGCGTCGCCTGGCGCTCCACCGGCGGCACCCAGCAGGCCGGCGTGGTGACCTTCCACCGACTCGACCAGGACAAGACCCGCGTCACCCTGCAGCTCGAGTTCGAGCCGCACGGGGTGGTCGAGCAGGCCGGTGACAAGCTCGGCATCGTCGACCGGCGCGCCAAGGGCGACCTGGAGCGGTTCAAGACCTTCATCGAGCGACGCGGTCAGGAGACCGGCGCCTGGCGCGGGTCGGTGGACCGTCCGCAGCCGTGACCTGAGCAGTGACACCGATGGCCGCCAGAATCCTGGCGGCCATCGCCGTGTTCGAGCCTTGTCGCACGCCACCGTTTGCGATCATCGCGCCCGGGTACCGCTGAAGACATGACCGACGACAACATCAGGGTGTGGCGGGACGAGGAACGGCTTCCGTTGGAAGAGCTGGAGCAGGCCGTGGCCGGCTCCACCCTCGACGGGCAGGCCGACGACGTGACCGGCAACGACGCGGGGGAAGAGGCGACGTTCGGCCACGGGCCGGCAGCGGACGACCGTAAGGGGCAGGCCCAGGGCAACAGCCGGGAGGACACCGATCCGGAGCGCCGCTACCGCCCGTCCACCACCGGACGGACCGGCCCGGACGCGGGCTGACCCTCCCCGCCGGGCTGAGTAGGCGCTGGCTGACCGGTGGGCCGGCCGGTCGAGCGACGGGCGCCCCACTCGTAGAGCGCGATCAGCGCCAGCGCGAGCACCAGCAGGGCCGACCCCAGCACCTGCACCGAGGTGTTGCCGATCAGCACGCCCAGCCCGGCCGGGACGAGCGCCGCGCCGATGCCCGCGGCGCCGATCTGGAGGCCGATGGCGCGGTCCGCGTGCGCCGCTCCGACCCGCTCGGCGGTGGTGAGGGTGAGCAGCGGAAACACCGGCGCGGCGGCGAAACCGACAACGACCAGGCCGAGCACCGCCAGGAGGGCCGGCCCGGGCACGGCGATCAGCGCCGCGCCGACGGCCATCCCGGCGAGGCTGACGCGCAGCACCAGCCCCGCCCCCAGGCGCTCGGCCACCAGACCCTGCACGATCCGGCCGACGAAGAGGCTGCCCCAGTACGCGGAGACGCAGCCGCCGGCCACCGCGGCGCTGAGCCCGCGCCCCTCGGTCAGCAGCAGGAACGCCCACAGCCCAGCGGACACCTCGATCGCCACGTACAGCACGAAGGCAAGCGTCCCCGACCAGACCGCCGGCAGCCGCAGCGTTTCCCGAACCGGCACCCGGACGATCGGCGCCTGGATCGCGTCACCCGCCTCGGTGCTGGCTGGAACGCCACGCTGCCAGGCCCGCACGGTGAGCGCGAACGCGACGGCGAGGACGAGTTGGGCGGCGGCCACGATGCCGTACCCCCAACGCCAGGCGAGGCCGGCGCTCAGCACCGCGGTCATGATCAGTGGACCGATGGCCACGCCGAGGCCGAAGAAGGCGTGCAACCAGTTCATGTGGCGGGGCCCGAAGGCCCCGGCGGCGTACGCGTTGAGCCCGGAGTCGACCGCACCGGAGCCGAGCCCGAGCAGCAGCGCACAGCCCACCAGCACCGCCAGCACGGGGCTCACCGAGTAGCCGGTCAGCGCCAGGCTGGCCAGCAGGGTGCTGCCCGCGAGCAGGGCGCCCACGCCGACCCGGGCCAGCGTGAAGCCGGCCAGCACGCTGGAGGTGAGGTAGCCGACGGTGCCGGCGGTGAGCACCCACCCGACCGCCTCGGTCGGCACGTCGAAGTCGCCCCGGATCGAGGGCCAGCCGACGCCGAGCAGGCCGTCGGGCAGGCCGAGACTGACGAACGCGAGGTACGCGAGCAGGAGCAGTGCGGCGCGGGGGCGCGCGGGCAGGGTGGACACGAGTCACCATCCTGCCGCAGGGGCACCCTAGCGCCGTCGGCACCCGATTGCCCGCGAGGCAAAGAAGTCGTGTCCGTACGGTCGAGAAAGCGGACAGCTCATCCAGAATCGGCCGATCGGAGGACGGCAAGCCGGCTGGTTCGCGTAAGAATTTCGGGATGCATCAAGGCTCCGGAATCCTCTCCACGCGTCAGCGCCGGCTCGCCTGGCTCGGCTTCCTGCTCGCCGCGCTCCAGGCGCCCGTGTCCGCCTGGCTCGTCGCCGACGAGTCGTGGCTGTTCAGCCTCTGCGTCGCGCTGATGGTGGCCACCGTGATCATCGCTGACGACGCGGCACGTCGTCGCCCGGCCAACGCGACAAGCGACTAGCCTCCGCCGCCCGGCCGGGCCTCGTGGCCCGGTCGGCCCCGGCTACGGCGGCGTTCCTTCATCTCCGCCTCGTAGAGGTGGCGCCGCCCACCCACCAACTCGTCGCGGGCCTGCTGGTCCAACTCCCGGAACAGCGCGTGGTAACCGTCGTCGAAGTCCTCGACGATCTGGAACGTCCACCGTCCGGCGATGACGTTGCGGCCGCGCAGCTCCGTGGCTATCCGGTCGGCGAGATGCGGATGCCCGGCGGCGCGAAACTGCTCCACCGCGTCGTCGAGCATCAGGTCGGCATGGCCGATCAACTGGTGCACCGAGTAGAGGTGCCCCCGGGCCCGCTCCACACACTCCAGCGCCTCGCTGAGCTTGCCGAGCGCCGCGACCGTCGCGTCGCTGACGCCGTCCGGCCGCCGGTGCCGCTCGTCGGGTCCGTCCACCTGCTGTCCCATCCGTGCCTCCGTGCCGGGTGCCGTCATCCGTGGGTGTTCTCCTGCTGCCCCGTCTGTGCCGGATCAATCCCCCAGGTCAGCGGCGACCGCCCCAGTGGCGCAGCCGACATCCGCCGAGCGGACGAGGCCGACACTGTCACTGGTCGGTTAGCCTCGGTCACCATGCGTGTGCCGTTCAACCGGGTCGCCTCCCGTACCGCCGTCGACTCGGCGCGGTCCACCCTGGCCGCCCTCACCGTCTCCGTGGGCACTGTCGGACTCGCCGCCGCGGCCGCGCGACCGGGGCTGCTGGCCCTCGTCGACCAACATGCGGCGGCCGTCCGGGACAGCCTCGACGGGGACCGCACCCCGCTCACCTCCGCGGCACTCGCCGGCTACGCGGAGGGGGTGCGCGCCGCCGCCCTGGAGCACGGGTGGACGCCGCCCAGCGGGCCGGTGGACTGGAGCCACCCGGAGTGGCTGCTCACCCGGCTGGTCGCGGTCTGCGCGCTGGCTCGCGCACTCGACCGGCACTGACACGCGAGGGAGGGCACCCCGCGTCGTACGCGAAGCGCCCTCCCACCCGTCGTGCCCGTTCCGCCCCGCTACGAGCGGTACTGCTGGGTTTCGTCCACCCGAGGCATGGCCTGGGTGCGGTCACCCCCGCGGTCGGCCATCTGCCGCTCCACGTCGCTACGCCCGGCCGACGCGGCCTGACGTTGCTGCTGCACCGCCCGAGCCTCCTGGGCCGCCCGGTCCAGCCAGCCGTCCCAGCGTCTCTGCATCGGCTTCACGAGACCACCGCCGACGCCGACGATCAGGATGCCGGCCACCGTGGCGAGCACCGCGATCAGCACCGGGGTGGTCACTGTGGTGGCGATACCCACCTGGTTCAGGGCGGCGATCACACCGAGCGCGATGATGAAGATCGCCGTCAGGTCGGCCAGGACCTTGCCGTACGAGAGCCCTCCCAGCGCCCCGGTGACCAGATCCCGGACAGCGTTGGCGATCGCGGCCGCCACCACCACGATGACGATCGCGATGAACGCGCGCGGCAGCCAGGACACCACGCCGCTGATCAGGTCACTGATCGCGTTGGGCCCCCAGACTCCGAAGGCGAACTGCAGCGTGAACAGCAGTACGGCGTAGTACGCCAGTCTGGCCAGAATGTCGCTGGCGTCGTACTTCGTTCTCTCCAGGGCCCGTTTGATGCCACCGCGTTCGACCGCCTGGTCGAAACGCACCCGTTCCAGCACCGTATCCACGATCTTGAGGACGGCTCTGGCGATGAGCCAGCCGACCACGAGGATGACGATGAAGGCCACTGCCTTCGGGATGAAGAGCAGCACCGACCTCCAGGTGTCGGCGATGGCATCGCCGATGTCGGCCTGCCGGACCGCGAGGGTTTTCAGCATGATGTCCCTCCTGTCGCATGGACTGCGCCGGGCGCATACCCGGCAACCGGTCCGGCACTCCGCGCAGCGCGCGGCGTTTTTCCCGACAGACCCCCGGACAGGGGCCCTGAACTGCCCGAACGGCCGCCGCGACGGACGCGGCCACGGCCCGCCGCCATGGTCGGATGCCTTTCCCGGTCGGCCGACTAGGCTGCGAACATGCCAGGAACGGTCAGGCGGGTCCCCACGCCAGCAACTCCAGGCCCGGGCGCACCCACCGGGTCCGGCCCGGCCGTCGGCGTGCTCGCCCACGACTGGGCCAACACGCCGCTGGGCCCGGCCGACGACTGGGACGTCGCCTTCCAGGCCGTGGTGGAGCTGGTCCTCGCCTCGCCGATGCCGATGGCCCTGGCGTACGGCGACGACCTCGTCCTGCTCTACAACGCCGGCTACGCCGAACTGCTGGGCACCAAGCACCCGAGCGCACTCGGTCGTCCGGCCTCCGAGGTGTTCGCGGAGATCTGGGCGCTGCCTGGCGTCGGTGCGGTCATCGAGCGCTGCTACCGGCAGGGCGAGCCCTTCCTGGAGAAGGAGTCCACCCTGCCGCTGGTCCGTGGGCACTCCGCGACGGTGGAGCAGGCGGTCTTCACCCGGGGCTACTCACCGGTGCGCGACAGCGCCGGCCAGATCGTCGGCGTGTTGACGGTCGCGGCCGAGACCACCCACGTCACCGAGCAGTTGCAGAGCCTCAGCGAGGTGGCCGCGGCGCTCGCGGGCACCCTCACCCTCGACGACGTGGCCCGGGTGGCGCTGCGGTACGCGATCACCACGTTCGACCCCGACCAGGCCTCGTTCGCTGTCGACGAGGGCGGCGGCGGCTGGCGCATGGTGCGCCGGGTCCGTGGCGAGTTGTTGGACGAGGCCGACGAGAGGCTTCCCCCGCTCTGGCGGCGCGCGCCGGCGGACTGGTCGGCCCCGGTGGTGCAGGCGGCCCGCTCCGGAGCCCCGTCGTTCACCCGCGACGGGCAGCCGCTGCGGGACACCGCCGTGGACCGCCACGACCAGAAGGTCCGCGCGATGGCGGCCCTGCCGCTGGGCACCTCGGTGGTCCGCGGCGGGCTGGCGGTCGGCTACCAGGTTCCGCACACCTGGTCCCCCGCCGAACGGGCGCTGCTTGCCGCCTCGGCCGAGCTGATCGGCCAGGCCGCCGAGCGGGCCCGCCGGTTCGAGACCCAGCACGGCACGGCCCAACTGTTGCAGCGCAGCATGTTGCCGGAGCACCTGCCGGATCTACCCCGGTTGCGGATCGCGGCCCGCTACGACCCGGGCGTGGACGGCAACGCGGCCGGCGGTGACTTCTACGACGCGTTCCTGCTGCCCAACGGCTCGCTCGGCGTGGTGCTGGGCGATGTCGCCGGGCACGACGTGCAGGCCGCCGCGCGGATGGGGCAGGTCCGGGCCGCGCTGCGCGCCCTGGCCCTGGCCGACCCGACGCCCGACGCTGTCCTGGCCGGCCTGGACCGGCTGGTGACCAGCCTCGGCGCGGAGGCCGGCACCCACGAGCTGTTCGTCACCGTGGCGTTCGGGGTGATCGACGCGGAGCGCCGGGAGCTGACCCTGTCCAGCGCCGGTCACCCCGCGCCGTTGATCCGCCGCGGTGACCCGGATGGCCGGTTCCACGCCGAGTACGTCGACGTCCCGGCCGGGCCGCCACTGGGGTTGGGCGGCCGGCCCGGCACCACTACCGTCCCGTTCCGCCCCGGCGACACCCTGCTGCTGTTCAGCGACGGTGTGGTGGAGCGTCGCCGGCAGAGCCTCAGCGCCGGGCTGGCCACCCTGAGCGACGCCGTCGCCAAGGCCGGCAGCGGCGACCCCCGTGCGCTCTGCGCGGTGGCCACCGCGGCGGTCCCGGGCGGCACGGAGGACGACGTGGCCGTGCTGGCGGTCGAGCACGCGCTCAAACCGAGTCGTTCGGCGAGCATGGAGGTGCCCGCCGAGCCGACCGCGCCCAGCCGGGTCCGGCATTGGCTGACCGGTCAGCTCACCGAGTGGCAGGTGCCCGAGTCGGTGATCGGGGCGGCGGTGCTCTGCACCAGCGAGCTGACCACCAACGCGTTGCTGCACGCCGGCACGGCCGCACGGGTGGAGATCGACCTCAGCGCCGAGCGGCTGCTCGTCTCGGTCGCGGATTCCGGCACGCGGGGCACCGTGACCCGGGCCCGTACCGACACGTTGAGCAGTCGCGGGCGCGGCCTCGGCCTGATCGAGGAACTCAGCGACGCCTGGGGCACCGACCCGTCGGTCCGGGGCTCCACCGTCTGGTTCGAGATCCTCACGCCGCCGGCCGCGCATCCCTGAGCCGCCCGAGAGTAGGAGGACGCCGATGGCAACCGACCGGCCCGCCGGGGTCCTCTTCGATGTCGACGGCACCCTGGTCGACACCACCTATCTGCACACCGTGAGCTGGTGGGAGGCGTTACGCCAGACCGATCAGCCGGTGCCGATGGCGGTGGTGCACCGCTCGATCGGGATGGGGTCGGACAAACTCCTGGACCACCTCCTCGGGCCGGAGCGGGACCGCGACGCCGACTCGAAGCTGCGCGACGCGCACGACACCCTCTACGCCGAGTACTGGGAACGGCTCACGCCACTACCCCGGGCCGCCGACCTGTTGCGGGCCTGCGCCGAGCGGGGGTTGCGGGTCGTGCTGGCCACCTCCGCCTCGGAACCCGAGGTGGGCGCGCTTCGTCGGGCGCTGGCCGCCGAAGACGTGATCGACACGGTCACCTCCTCAGAGGACGCCCAGCAGAGCAAGCCGGCACCGGACATCCTGGTCGCCGCGTTGGAGCAGTCCGGGTTGGCCGCCGAGCGGGTGGTCTTCGTCGGCGACTCGGTGTGGGACGTCGTCGCGGCCGGGAAGTTGAACATCCCGTGTGTGGGCCTCACCTGCGGTGGCACCAGTCGCGGCGAGCTCGCCGGCGCGGGTGCCGTAGCGGTGTACGACGACCCGGCCGCGCTGTTGCACGAGTTCGCGGACTCACCGCTCACCCGGCTCCGATGAGGATCATTCGGGTCCACCGGCGCCTACGCGCATAGCCGGACCCCTTGCGGGGCAAGGACTGTCACCACCTGCCCGCGCCTCGCGGGTGCGGGCAGAAGGGTGGTGCCGTGGAGCCGGTAGATGTGGCGTTCGCACTGGTGGGCCTGGGCGCCCTGCTCGCGGGCATCCTGCCGCGGGTGCTGGAGCGGCGCCCACTGTCCATGCCGATCGCCTTCCTCGCCCTCGGCATGCTGGTGTTCCTGCTGCCGGTCGGGCTGCCGTCACCGGACCCCCTGGCCCACCCGGAGCTGACCACCCACCTCACCGAGATCGGCGTGATCGTCGCGCTGATGGGCGCCGGGCTGAAGATCGACCGGCCGTTGAGCTGGCGGCGGTGGTCGTCCACCTGGCGGCTGCTGGCGATCGCGATGCCCCTGTGCATCGCGGCGGTGGCCCTGCTCGGCTGGTGGTGGGCGGGGCTGGTGCCGGCCGCCGCGCTGTTGTTGGGCGCCGCGCTGGCGCCCACCGACCCGGTGCTCGCCGCCGACGTGCAGGTCGGCGAACCGACCGACGCGGAGGATTCCGAGGACGAGGTCCGCTTCGCGCTGACCTCCGAGGCCGGCCTGAACGACGGGCTGGCGTTCCCGTTCGTCTACGCGGCCATCGCCATCGCCTCGACCAGCCTCGCCCCGAGCGACTGGTTGGCCGAGTGGTTCACAGTGGACGTGCTCTGGAAGATCAGCATCGGCGTCGGCGGTGGCCTGCTCATCGGCTGGCTGCTCGGCAAGCTGTTCTTCCGCGCTCCCAGTGAGCTGCGGTTGGCCCGCCACGCCGAGGGATTCCTGGCGCTGGCCGCCACGTTCCTGGCGTACGGGCTGGTGGAGGTGGTCGGCGGGTACGGCTTCCTGGCGGTGTTCGTTGCCGCACGGGCCATTCGGGCCGCCGAGCGGACCCACGAGTTCCACTCGGTGCTGCACGACTTCGCCGAGCAGGTCGAACGGCTGCTCACCCTGGTGCTGTTGCTGCTGCTCGGCGGCGCGATCGTGGGTGGTCTGCTGGGCCCGCTGACCTGGCCGGCGGCCGCCGTCGGGCTGGCGCTGGTGTTCCTGGTGCGGCCGCTGATCGGCTGGTTGTCGTTGCGCGGCGCTCCCGGACGGCCGGCCGAGCACTGGGTCATCTCGTTGTTCGGCATCCGCGGCGTCGGCTCGTTCTACTACCTCGCGTACGCCACGACCAAGGCCGACTTCCCGCAGGCCGAGCTGCTCTGGGCGACCGTCGGGCTGGTGGTGCTCGTCTCCGTCGTGGTGCACGGCGTCGCGGCGACCCCGGTCATGCAACTGCTGGACCGGGAGGGAGAGCGGACCTCCGACCCGGCCGAGCGGGACGCCGACGCTCGCCCCGTCGCGGCAGCCGGACACGCCTGATCGGGTGGGCTCCGGCCACCCGAACACCCCTGAGCAGTGGCTCAGGCCAGGCGGGCGGCCAGCGCACGGCCCAGGTCCCGGCCTGAGCGCCAGGCGCTCTGCACCCGGGGCTTGCCGAACGCGTCGCCGGCCAGGCCGATTCCGTCGGCGTCGAGGTGGTGGGTGGCGCCGCCGGCACCGCTGGTCGGCTTCGCGTACGTCCAGCGGTGCACGTGCACGTCGACGGCCTGCTCGGGCAGCCCGAGCAGGTCCCGGACGGCCTGCTCGATCGCCGGGCCGGCCCCGGTGGGTTGGGCCAGGTGCCCGGCCGCGAACTCCGGCACGGTGTGCGCGACCAGCACCGGCGCACCGTCACCGCGCCGGTCACCGTCGTCGCAGACGAGGTTGAGGACCGGATGCTCGTTGACGAACGCACCCCGGAAGTCCGGCCAGCGCCGGGTCGGGAAGCGCAGCACCGCGGCCATCGACGGCGACCAGCGTTGCGCCTGTACGACCCGGGTGGCGTCGGTCAGGGCCGGGTCGAGCAGCAGGGCGGCCTGCGGACCCGGCATGGCCAGGGCGACCGCCGCACACGGCTGCCCGTCGACGACCGGGCCGGGTTCCACGGTGAGCACCAGCCGGTCGACGGTCACCGGCACCTCGCCGGCCAGGTGCTCGACCAACGAGCGCAGCCCACGGGGGGCGGCGAAGCGCATCGGCCCGGGCACCTCGTGGTTGCCACTCCGGTCGTACGCCTGGAAGGTGTCGGTCCATTCGCGGACCAGCCCGGCGGCGCGCCACTGTTCGACCAGTGCGGCGAAGTCCGGGTCGGTGGCGGTGAAGTAGGCGGCGCCGATGTCCGCGGGCCGGCCCTGGAAGCGTTTGCTGGCCATCCGGCCACCGCAGACGTGCCCCCGCTCCCGAACCTGCACCGGCACCCCGGCCCGGGTCAGCTCGACCGCACAGGCCACCCCGGCGATGCCCGCCCCGACCACCACCACGCTCGACCGGTCCTCCGTCATCCGATGATCGTAGGTGGCGGAGTTCGGGCATGAACCACCGATGATCGGGGTACTGGCACACCTGTTCGAAAGAAAGGGTGATGATGATGACGGACCGCCGCACCGAGCAGGCCGACCAGAACGCCGCGATCAAGGACCCGGACGAGTGGGTCACCGGGGACGAGCCGCCGACCGCCGCCCAGGAGTCCTACCTGAGCACGCTGGCCCGGGAAGCCCACGCCGACCTCCCGGACGACCTGACCAAGGCCGAGGCGTCCAAGCGCATCGACGAGCTCCAAGCCGAAACGGGCCGAGGCCAGTAACCTCGCACCCCGCACCTCGACGCCGTTGCGTTGGGGCTGCGGCCGCCGGGCCAGCCCCGTGTTGGACAACGGGACCTGTGGTAGATCAACGGGTGTCGAGCGAGAGGCCCGCGCCGATCTTGCGGTTTCTGTTGTCGGCCTGGGCGGGTATGCCCCTTGTGTCGGGACAGAAAGTGCAAGATCGCGGAGCAGGGGCAGTCCGGTCCGCCGCACCCTCCACGCGATCTTGCACTTGCTGTCGCGACAAAAGCCGCGCAAGGCGCAGAACAACGACAGCAAGTGCAAGATCCGCAGGAGCAGGGGGCGAGGGGCGAGAGGGAGGACGACTGGGCGAGGGCCTGGTGAGGGCGATCAGGGGCGGGGCAGGGAGTGCAGCTTCACCTCGGTCAGGCTGCCCTCGTGCACCTCGGCGGTGAGGTAGGTGGCGTGGGGTTGGGAGCGGCGGTCGGTGGGTGAGCCGGGGTTGAGCAGGCGCAGCCCACCGGGTGCCTCGGTGTCCCAGGGGATGTGCGAATGCCCGAACACCAGCAGGTCGACGTCGGGAAAGCGGGCCGCGCACCGCTTCTCCCGGCCGGCCCGGGGCCCGGTCTCGTGCACCACAGCGACCCGCAGGCCGTCGAGCTCGACCCGGGCCACCTCCGGCAGCCGGGCGCGCAGCGCCGGGCCGTCGTTGTTGCCGTACACCCCGATCAGTTGGCGCGATCGCGCGGTCATGGCGTCGAGCAGGGCCTCGTCCACCCAGTCGCCGGCGTGCACCACCACGTCGGCCGCCTCGATGGCCGCCCAGAGGGGCCCGGGCAGGTCCCGGGCCCGCTTCGGTAGGTGGGTGTCCGCCGTGAGCACCAGCCGCATACCTGGCATTGTCCCCCGAGTCCCGGCCGCCCACCCGGGGGACGTGGGTGGACGGCCGGGTTCCGCCTCCGCCGCCCGGCCCCGTGCGTCATCGACGCTCGGGTACGGGTGCCGAGCCGGTCAGGGGGCGGTCACGGCAGGGTCCAGCGTTGCGCCCCGGTGCCGTTGCAGGTCCAGATCCGCAGTTGCCGACCGTCGGTGAGGTCCGAGTTGGGGATGTCCAGGCAACGTCCGGACTGGGGGTTGCGCAGGCTGCCGTCCGGCTGGGCGGCCCACTGCTGGGCAGCGGTGCCGTTGCAGTCGTAGAGCTGCACGAGGGTGCCGTCGGTGGTGCCGCTCGCCTTCACGTCCAGGCACTTGGCGAGCCCTCGCACCGTACCGTCGCCGGGCAGGGTCCAGCGCTGGGCGGCGGTGCCGTTGCAGGTCCAGGTCTGCACCTTGGTGCCGTTCGCGGTCTGGCTGGAGGCGATGTCCGCGCACTTGCCGAGGGCCTTGACCTCACCGGTGCGCGCCCCGCCGGTGCCGACACCTGGGCCGGTGAAGGTGTAGCTGTCCACGTCCAGCAACGCCCCGCTGCCGCCGGTGACGACCAGGTACAGGTCGTGGGTGCCGTCGTCTGGCGTGGTCACCGTGGCGCTCAGCTCGGTGTAGTTGTCCCAGCCGCCGGTGTTCGGCACCGCGATCCGGGCGACCTCGGTGCCGGTCGGTGAGTCGTACCGGAAGGAGATGGTGCCGCCGGGGCCGCCGGAGGAGACCCGGGCCCGGACGCCGGTGATCCCCTTGAGGCTCACCGCGTGGTGCCGGACGCTCTCGCCGTTCTGGACGTCACCCAGCCGCTTGCCACCCTCGGCCGCCGCCTGGTCGATCACCTTGGGGCCGTTGAGCTGGACGAAGTGCTCGGCCTGCCACTGTTTCGGGTAGAGGCTGATCTCCTGCTCACCGGTGAGGGCGGCCGAGCCGGTCGCGCCGCGATCGGTGTAGCTGCCCCGCAGGACGAAGAACAGCACCGAGTCGGGGCCGGCGTGCACCGGGCCGGTGTTGAAGGTCGCGCCGCAGCCGGTCCCCTCCCCCTCCTCGTGGGCGTGCTCCTGGTGGCCCAGCGCGGCCCGGACGACAACCGCCGAGCAGGCCGGCGTGCCGTCCTGCGGGTCGCTGGCCGTGGCACCCACCGCCAGGTCCTGTCCCCAGTCGAAGAGCCCGCCGGCGGGCAGGCCGGTCAACGTGACCGTCGGCCGGTTGTTGCCGACCACCACCGACACCACTGTGGTGGCGCTGCGGCCGGTGCCGTCGTTGACGGTCAGCCGGGCGCTGTAGCTGCCGTTGGCGGAGTACGTGAAGGACGGGTTCGCGGCGGTCGAGTCGGTGCTGCCGTTGTTGGTGAAGTCCCACGCGTACGTCAGCGGGTCGCCGTCCGGGTCCGAGCTGCCGGCGCTGGAGAAGGTCACCGAGAGGGGGGCCAGGCCGTTGTCCCGGTTGACGGTGGCCTTGGCTACCGGCGACCGGCCACCCTGGACGTAGTTGATTTTGTAGAGACCGGCGTCGACCGCGCCGGAGAAGTAGCCGCTGCCGTACTCCAGCAGGTAGAGCGAGCCGTCCGGGCCGAACTGCCAGTCGATCGGGTGGACGAGCTTCATGCCGGCGAGCACCGGCTCGATGACGGTCGGCGCCCCGTTGGACGGGTTGCCGTTGTCGAACTGGACCTCCTTGATCCAGTTGCGGCAGTACTCGGAGATCAGCCACTTGTTGTCGTAGTAGGCCGGCCACTTCACGTCCGAGACGAGGTTCGGGTCGTAGTGGTAGACCTCGACGTGGTTGGGCGACCCGCACCCACCCGGGTTGTCCAGCGCCGGCCAGTCCTCACTGCCGCCGTGCTGCTCCCAGACCAGCGCCGGTTTCGTCGGCGGAAGCTGCTGGACGCCCGTGTTGCGGGGTGAGTTGTTGACCGGGCCGGTCGAGCCGCCGCAGGGGAACCAGCCACGCGGTGTGGCGGTGGCGAAGTCCCAGTCGTTGTAGGCGACGTTGGGGCCGCCACAGTACGGCCAGCCGTAGTTGCCGGGCCCGTTGGCCCGGTTGAACTCGTCGTAGGCCGCCGGGCCACGGTTGGCGAGGTCGGTGCCGGCATCCGGGCCGACCTCGCCCCAGTAGAGGGTGTTGTCGGCCTTGCGGTCCACCCAGATCCGGTACGGGTTGCGCACGCCCATCACGTAGATCTCCGGGCGCGTTCGCGCGGTGCCGGCGGCGAAGAGGTTGCCGGCGGGGACGGTGTAGCTGCCGTGGTTCTCCGGGTGGATCCGGTTGATCTTGCCGCGCAGGTCGTTGGTGTTGCCCGAGGTGCGCTGGGCGTCGTACTGCGCGTTGCGGCTGGTCCGCTCGTCGATCGGGGCCATCCCGGCGGAGTCGCCGCCGGAGTTGGTGTTGTCGCCGACGGCGAAGTACAGGTTGCCGGCGGTGTCCCAGCTCATCGAGCCGGCCGAGTGGCAGCAGAGATCGCGTTCGGTGGGCCACTCGATCAGCACGTCCTCGCTGCCGGGGTCGAGCAGCAGCGTGGACGGGTTGAAGGTGAACCGACTGATCCGGTTGACCAACGGGGTGACCTTCGGCGAGTAGAAGAGGTAGACCCAGCGATTGCTCGCGAAGCCCGGGTGCAGGGTGATGCCGATCAGGCCGTCCTCGAAGCGGGCGTCCAGCGCCAGGGTCAGGGCCACAGTGGTGGACCTGGTCGCCGGGTTGTAGAGGCGGACCTGGCCACCGGCGCTGCTGGTGCCCCGGTTGATGTAGAAGACCTTGCCGTCGGGTGCGACGGCCAGTTCGATCGGTTCGCCCATGGAGAGGCCGCCGTCGAGGGCGACCTTCTCGAAACCGATGGTGGCGGGCGGGGCGAGGGCGGCGACCTGAGCCGGGGACGCGGCGGCCGGTAGAACGCTTGCCTGCGGAACGAGGCAGAGGGCGACCAGGACGGTGAGCACTGTGGTGGCACTGACGAGCCGTCGACGCAGAGTGCGGGACACGAGACCTCCAGCTGTCCGGGGGATCTCGGTGCCGCTCCCGCCGACTGGAGGAGCACCGCGGTGTTTCCCGGACATTAACGTCTTTCACTGGAAGACGATAGAACTTCGCGTCGTCGTATCGAAAGTTGTCAAGATTTACACGAAAGTACGGGCTCAGCGACGCGTCGGAGTGAAGTGCGCCGGGGGCATCCCGCAATCGCGCAACGTCGGGTCCTGCTCGACGTCGGTGAGCACACCGGCGGCATTGATGAGGCCGATGTGCGAGAACGCCTGCGGGAAGTTGCCCAACTGCTCCCCGGTCTGCTGGTCGATCTGCTCGGCGAACAGGCCCAGGTCGTTGACCCGACCAGCCAGATCGCGAAACAACTCGTGCGCCCGGTCCCGCTCGCCGGCCAACGCCAGGCAACTCACCAGCCAGAACGAACAGATGACGAAGCCCGCCGGGTCGCCGTCCCAGCGCCGCAGCAGGCCGTCGTGCGACAGTCGCCGCTCCACCGCGCGGACCGTCGAGCGCATCCGCGGGTCATCGGCCCGCAGAAACCCCACCAGCGGCATCACCAGCACCGACGCGTCCAGCTCGTCGGAATCGAAAATCCCGGTGTACGACTGGAGCCGGTCGCTCCACCCCCGCTCAAGGATCGCCGCGCGCACCTCGTCCCTGGCCGCCGTCCAGCGAGCCAGGTCCTGCGGCCCGCCGAGCTGGTCGCCGAAGCGGACCGCCCGGTCCAGCGCCACCCAGCACTCCACCTTCGAGGACACGTGGTGGTGCTGCACTCCACGCTCCTCCCACATCCCCGCGTCCGGCTGTTTCCAGTCCTGCTCGGCCTGATCGGCGAGCACCCGGAGCAGGTGATAGACGTCCGGGTCGAACGGTTCCAGCTGGTCACGCATCAGCCAGGCGGCGTCCATGGCCGCGCCGTAGATGTCGTTCTGCCGCTGCCGCCACGCGTCGTTGCCGGTCACCACCGGCGGGCTGTCGCGGTAACCGCCGAGCTGGTCCAGCCGATGCTCGGTGAGGTCCCGCTCCCCCAGCACCCCGTACATGATGGGCACCGGCTGATCACCGATTCGGCCCATCGCCCGGCCCAACCAGGCGAACTGCCGCCGCACCTCGTCGAAGCACGCCGACCGCCACAGCGCCCGCAGGGTGTGGCTGAAGTCGCGCACCCAGACGTAGCGGTAGTCGTAGTTGCGGTCCCCGCCGAGCTTCTCCGGCAGCGAGGTGGTCACCGAGGCCACCACCGCGCCGCTGGGCCGGTACGTCATGCCCTGCACCACCAGCCCGCTGCGCCGCACCTCCTCGGCGTAGAGACCCTGGTAGTCGTGGTCGGCGGCCCAGGACCGCCAGCCGGCGACGGTGTCGGCGATCGTCTGGTCGGCGTCCGGTACCTCCGGCAGTGGGGCGTCGTAGGTCGGGGCGTACCCGAGACTGAAGTTGTGGGTCGTGCCGGCGCGGACGGTGAACGTGGCCGCGGCATCGCCATCGTCGCCGCACGCCAACCGCACGCTGCTGCGGAAGGTGAGCCGCGCGGCCCCGGCGATGGCCTCGAGCATGTCCTCACGCTCGACCAGGTAGGCGATGGTGCGCCCGTACTCGAAGCGCGGACGGTAGTGCACCCGCATCGGCACCGCACCGGAGAGTCCCTGCACGCTACGGACCAGCACCTGCGGTGGGTGCATCCCGATGTCGTGACCTCGCGAGCCTGGCTCGAAGGCGAGCGCGTCGGTGAGCGCGACCTCCCCCTGCGCGGTGCGGAAGACGGTCCGCAACACCAGGGTGTCCTCCAGGTAGCTCCGTTCGACAGTGAAATCGACCTCCGGTCGGATCGACCAGTGACCCGCGCCGTCGTCGAGCAGCCGCCCGAACACCGACGGGGCGTCGAACCGGCCAGGGCACCACCAGTTCACCGAGCCCGAGGCGTCCACCAGCGCCGCGGTGCGGCCGTCGGCGAGGAACCCGTAGTCGCTGATCTGTCCGCTCTCCACCTGACTGCCTACCCGGGCAGTCCGCGCCCATTCCCTTCCTGTCCGACGGTGGAGACCGCGTTACCGGGCGGCCTGGACGGGAACGCGGCGAGCTGACGAGGGAGGATGCTCATGACGTCAGCTTCGGGGCCGACCGCCGCCTGGCGGTCCGGCACACAGGGTGGCGACCTGCTTCCATCCGGGCCGGCCGGCCGCCTGTCGACACCAGCCGGGGACGGCCACGGGCCGGAGGGCGGTCCGCCGACCGTGACGATCGGCTCGTACCCGGACTATCCGACCGCGCAGCGGGTTGTCGACTACCTGGCCGACAATCGCTTTCCGGTGGAGCACAGCGCCATCGTCGGCACCAACCTCACCCTGGTGGAGACGGTGCTCGGGCGAATGACCACCGGTCGAGCCGGCCTGCTCGGCGCCGGTACCGGCGCCTGGTTCGGGCTCTTCATCGGCCTGTTGTTCGGCATCTTCACCGTCGGCAACTGGCTGGCGGTGATCCTGGTCGGGCTGGTCATCGGTGCGATCTGGGGTGCCGTGTTCGGCGCGGTCGCGCACGCCATGACGGGCGGCCAGCGCGACTTCACCTCGGCCAGCTCACTGCGCGCCGGCCAGTACGCGGTGACCGTCGACGCAAAACTGGCCGACCAGGCGCGACAGCTGCTCGGTCGGATGCAGATGTCCGGCTCGGCGGCGAACGCCCGCTGAGCGACGATCGACCGGCCGTCCCGGCAACACGCCGGGGCGGCCGTTCAGTCGTGGTAGGCCAGCTCGCCGGCCCGCAGCGGCACGTCGACCCGGTTCTCCGGTGGTGCCAGCGGGCAGGCCCAACGGTCGTCGTAGGCGCAGCTCGGGTTGTAGAGGTAGTTGGCGTCCAGCCGGACCCGGTCGCCGGGCAGCAGCTCGACGCCCCGACCGAAGGTGCCCTTCACCGTGTCGGTGAGGTACCGACCTCCGCCGTAGCTCTCCCGCCCGCAGGTGCCGTCGCGCAGCGGAACGAACAGCCCGCCCCCGTACGCCTCGATCCACCACAGGGTCAGCGGCCCCCACGGCGTCTCGGCCACCGCGACCCGCCGGTACGCGACCACCCCGTCCGGGCCACCGGTGTCGATGCGCAGCTCACCGCTGGCCGATCGCAGGGGTGCCTCCACCACGGCCTCGGGGTTGGGCGGGAAGTAGCGCACCCCGGCGAAGTCGGGCCGCTCCGCCACGGGGATCGGGCTCTGCGGGTGGGTGGCGAAGAGTTCGTCGCGACCGGCGCGGAAGCCGGCCAGGTCGACGTCGGACAGGTACAGCCGGGCCACCCGCTCCCGCCAGTCGGCCAACTCCAGATCATCCACGCCACCGAGCCTATGCCGTGGCTCTGCGGCAGCTCAGCGCGACGGCCAGTTGGTGAGGACGGCGTCGAGGGCGTCCAGGGTGCGCGACCAGGAGTCGTCGGTGGGGCGCGGGGTGTGCCGGAAGCCGCCGGTCTTCTCCAGGCTCACGAACCCGTGGAACGTGCTGTGCATCATCCGCACCGCGTCGGTCTGGTCGGGCTCGGAAAGCCGGTAGCCGCGCAGGATCGCCCGGGTCATCTCGGCGTGCCGGACGCCCGCGCTCGCGACGGCGGTCTCCGGGTCGAGGTCGATCTGCATGGCGGCGTAGCGGCCGGGGTGCTCTCGCGCGTAGTCGCGGTACGCGTTGGCGAACGCCACCAGCGCGTCCTTGCCGGCCCGGCCGGCGAGCGCGGCGGCGACGCGGTCGGCCAGCTCCGCCAGTGCCAGCAGGGCGATCCGGACCCGCAGTTCCTGCGCGTTCTTGAGGTGGAAGTACAGGCTGGCGTCCTTGACCCCGAACTGGCGTGCGAGCGCCGCAACCGTGACGTTCTCCACGCCCAGCTGGTCGGCCAACTCGGCAGCGGCCAGCGTCAGGCGCTCGACGGTCACCCCAGCACGTGCCATGCAGCACACTCCAAACCTAGCCGTAATATTCTCTTGCCTAGAAGGGCTAGGCTACTACCTATGTTGGTCCTGACCGAATCCGTCATCCGCGCGTCCTTCGTCAATTGCAGCAAGGGCGAGGCGAAGCGGCTGGCCGTACCGAATGATCTTGATATGCGCCCCTGGGACGACCTCGACTTTCTCGGCTGGCGGGATCCCTCCGCGCCGCAGCGGGCCTACCTGGTGGCCGAGACCGACGGCAGGCTGACCGGGGTGGTGCTGCGCGCCGCGACGCACCAGATGGGGCGCGTGCGGCACAGCATGTGCTCGTTCTGCCTGACCACCCACCTCGGCGGTGGCGTCTCGTTGATGACCGCACCCAAGGCCGGTCCGAGCGGACGGCAGGGCGACTCCGTGGGCACGTACCTGTGCTCCGACCTGGCCTGCTCGCTGTACCTGCGGGGGAAAAAGCACGCCGGGCCCCCCGCGCCCGAGCCGCTGCCCCTGCCGGAGCGGATCGACCGGGTCAGGACCGCTCTCGCGACATTCCTCGGCAAGGTCACCGAGTGATGGTTCGAGGCGACCGGGCGCGGCCGGGGCCAGAGCGGGTTCGGACCCCGGCCGGCTAGCGGTCGGTGGCCAGGCGGGCGTGCAGGTGCTCGTCGTAGCGGCGGCCGTCGCCGTACCGGTACGACTCGCGCAGCGTCCCCTCGGCCGGGTAGCCAGCACGGTCGGCGACCCGGCAGGACGCCGGGTTGGCCACCGCGTGACACAGCTCCACCCGGTGCAGCCCAAGATCCGCGAACGCCCAGTCGGTGAGCCGGACGACGGCGCGGACCGCCACCTGACGGCCCCGTGCTGCGGGCACCGTCCAGTAGCCGATGGACGCGTCGCCGTCGTGGATGCGGTGCAGCGACACCGAGCCCAGCAGTTCGCCGTCGGCCGCCGCGGTGACCGCCATCGAGGCGTGACCGCCGGTGGACCAGTCGGCCCGGCGACGCACCCAGAGCAGCGCGACCTCGTCGTCGATCGGGCCGCCAGCCTGCGGGTTCCACTGGGCGATCGCCGGGTCCCGGAGGGCGTCGCGCACTGCCGGGGCGTCCTCGTCCCGCCAGGGGCGCAGCAACAGGTCGGCGGCGGAGAGTTCCACGTGTTCCACGAGGCCGGAGTCTGGCACAACCTGCGGCCTACACGCCGCTGGATTAGCGCGGACTTCCTTCAAAGCTGCACGATCCGGCGGCCAGCGCGTGAGGAAGTGACCCAGACGACGCCTAACGGCATTACTTAAATTTTGAAGGAGTGCTACCGTCATGGCATGACCGAGAGCCTGGACAGCACCCGAGAGGCCGCCTGGCGCGCCTACATCGAGGCCAGCCAGCGTCTCTACACCCAGTTGGAAGAGGACCTGCGGGTCGACAGCGACCTCAGCTTCGCCGACTACCACGTGCTGGTCCTGCTCTCCGAGGCACCCGGGCAGCGGCTACGGATGGGCGAGCTGGCCAACCGGTTGATCTTCTCGCCCAGCCGCCTCACCTACCAGGTCTCCTCCATGCAGCGTCGTGGGCTGGTCAGCAAGGAGCCCTGCCCGGACGACCGGCGCGGCAGCGAGGCGGTGCTCACCGCCGCCGGGCTGCTCGCCCTGCGGGAAGCCGCACCCCACCATCTGGCGTCGGTGCGTACCCATCTCATGGACGACCTCGACGATGCCGAGGTCGCCTGCCTCACCAGGGTCTTCGACCGGCTCGGCGAGCGCCTGCGGGCATCGCGGGTCAGCTCGACCACCCCCGCCACACGCTAGGAGCCTCGACATGCCCGCGATCACCGTCGACAACGTTCTCGTCCTGCCCCGCCTGCCCCGCCTCGACGAGGCCGCCACGATCCGCCCGGTCCGCACGGTGACCACGGCGCCCAGCGGCTTCGAGGGTGAGGGCTTCCCGGTCCGTCGCGCCTTCGCCGGGGTGTCGACCACCGACCTGGACCCGTTCATCCATCTGGACCAGATGGGCGAGGTCGACTACGCGCCGGGCGAGCCCAAGGGCACCCCGTGGCACCCGCACCGCGGCTTCGAGACCGTCACGTACATCATCGACGGCGTCTTCGACCACCAGGACTCCAACGGCGGTGGCGGCACCATCACCGACGGCGACACCCAGTGGATGACGGCGGGCAGCGGCCTGCTGCACATCGAGGCGCCGCCGGAGCACCTGGTGATGAGCGGCGGGCTCTTCCACGGCACCCAGCTGTGGGTCAACCTGCCCCGCTCGGCCAAGATGAACCCGCCCCGCTACCAGGACATCCGAGGTCGGGAGTCGGCGCTGCTCACCACGCCCGACGGCGGCGCGCTGATCCGGGTCATCGCCGGCGAGGTCGCCGGTCACCGCGGCCCGGGTTCGACCTTCACCCCGATCACCATCACGCACGTCACCGTGCAGCCGGGCGCGCAGGTCGACCTGCCCTGGCGGCCCGACTTCAACGCCCTGGTGTACGTGCTGGGCGGTCGCGGCACGGTCGGCACCGACCGGCGGCCGGTACGTACCGGCCAGCTCGCGGTGCACGGCCCGGGTGACGCCCTGCGGTTCAGCGCCGACACCGCTCAGGACAGCAACACCCCGGCACTGGACCTCTACATCATGGGTGGTCAGCCGATCCGGGAGCCGGTGGCACAGTACGGCCCGTTCGTGATGAACACCCGGGACGAACTGCTCAAGGCGTTCGAGGACTTCCAGGCCGGCCGTCTCGGCGTGATCCCCACCGAGCGGCTTCCGCACACCGGCGGCCAGGGCACCCGGCCCTGACCACGGTCGACCGCTGAGTTCGGCGCCGACGCCTCCGGTTCACCCGGGGGCGTCGGCGCCGCCTCAGGAGACCGCAAATATCCCGGCGACGCCCAGAATCACCATCACCAACACCGCTACCAGCGCACCCCGTTCGCTCTCCACCGCCGGCTCGCGGTTCTCGGTCACGGGATTCGTCGTGTCGCGGGGCATGATGTGGCCTCCTCGGCTGTTGTCGCGTCGCTTCCGATGGCGTTGGCCAGGTCACCGGTCCGGGGCCTGGCGTGCGGACCCGCGTCGGGGGTCCTACCGTGAGGACGTTGCCGACCTCCAGGGGGGCTGGACGGTGCCGTTGCAGGACTGGTTTCTGACCGCTGAGGAACGTGCCAACCCGGTGTCTGGCATACCCGTATGGACCACGGGAAACCTCGCCGAGCCGTTGATTCACGGTGCCGCGTACTTCGACCGACTGGTAGACGAGGTCGAGGCCCTGGGCCCCGGCGACCACCTGTTCTTCACCGACTGGCGCGGTGACCCGGACCAGCGGCTGCGCACGGACGGTCCGACAGTGGCCCAACTCTTCGCGCAGGCCGCGCAGCGCGGTGTGGTGGTCAAGGGGTTGATCTGGCGCTCGCACCTCGACGTCCTGGCGTACAGCGAGGCGGAGAACCGCGACCTCAGCGAGACGATCTCGGCCGCTGGTGGCGAGGTGCTGCTGGACCAACGGGTCCGGCGCGGCGGCTCGCACCATCAGAAGCTCGTCGTGCTGCGGCACCAGGGCGCGCCCGAGCGGGACGTCGCCTTCGCCGGCGGGATCGACCTGTGCCACAGCCGCCGCGACGACGCCACCCACCACGGCGACCCGCAGCCGGTGGAGATGTCCCCCCGGTACGGACCCAATCCGCCCTGGCACGACGTGCAGCTCGCGGTGCGCGGTCCGGTGGTCGGCGCGTTGGACACCCTGTTCCGGGAACGCTGGAACGACCCGATGCCGCTGGACTCGGAGAACCCGATGGCCTACCTGCGGGACCGGCTGCGCGGCTCGGACCTGCGCCCCGACCCGCTGCCCGAACAGCCGGCCGATCCGCCGCCCTGCGGTCCGCACCAGATCCAGGTGCTGCGCACCTACCCCGCCGTACGCCCGCGCTACTCGTTCGCACCGGACGGGGAGCGGACCGTGGCCCGGGGTTACACCAAGGCGGTACGCCGGGCCCGCCGACTGATCTACCTGGAGGATCAGTACCTCTGGTCGGCCGAGGTCGCGGACCTGTTCGCGCACGCGCTGCGGGACAACCCGGACCTGCACCTGATCGCCGTCGTCCCCCGCCACCCGGACGTGGACGGCAGGCTGGCGTTGCCGCCGAACATGGTCGGGCGCGAGCAGGCGCTGTCACTGTGTGAGCGGGCCGCACCGGACCGGGTGCACGTGTTCGACGTGGAGAACCACGCCGGCGACCCGGTCTACGTACACGCGAAGGTCTGCGTGGTCGACGACGTCTGGGCCAGCGTGGGCAGCGACAACTTCAACCGGCGGTCCTGGACGCACGACAGCGAGTTGTCCTGCGCGGTGCTCGACGACACCCCGGACCAGCGGGAGCCCACCGACCCCGCCGGGCGGGGCGACGGCGCGCGGAGCTTCGCCCGGGACCTGCGACTGCGGCTGTGGCGCGAGCACCTGGACCGCGACCCGGACGGCGCCGACGACGCCGACCTGCTGGACCCGGCAGACGCCGTCGCGGCCGTCACGACCGCCGCCGACGCGCTACAGCAGTGGTACGACGACGGCCAGGTGGGGGAACGGCCGCCCGGGCGGCTGCGCCCGCACCGCCCCGAACGGCTTCCGTGGTACACCCGGGCCTGGGCGCTGCCGGTGTACCGGCTGGTCTACGACCCGGACGGCAGGCCGCTGCGGGCGAGACTGGCCGGCACCTGGTGAAGCGGTCGGGCCGGCTCCGGGGCGGCGACCGCGTGCACGTTCAGCCCGCCCGGGTAGGCGAACGACGAGCGCGGTGAGTAGTAGCCGAAGCCGATGGTCAGCGGGTTGGCCGGGCGCAGCGCGTACATCGAGTGGCCGGGCTGGAGGAACTCCACCGACTCGATCTCGAACGGGGCGACCGGCTCGGCGACGAACGGGTAGGCCGAGCTGAGCAGCTGGCCGTCGCGCCGGGTGAAGTAGCGGTGGTGCCCACTGCTGATCGCGTGACCGGTCTCCCCCACCCGACACCGGGCCCGGATCAACGGCGTGCCGTCGATCTCCGTCTCGGAGAGCAGGTCCTCGCCGTTGACGTCGATCCGGGTGCGCCCGGCGAGCACCGGAGCGCCGCGGGCGAGGGCGTACTCACGGACCCGCCGGCTGGAGGCCACGTAGTGGGTCCACCAGCCACCCGCGTTGAGGCCGCCGGGCGCGTCGACGCCGAGGAGCGAGACGCCGAGGTACGTCAGCGAGTACGCGCCGAAGCCGGAGGTCTGCGTCTCGTCGTCGACGACGTACTGGTTGAGGAAGACCTGCCGGTCGGGGCGGGGGCGGAGCCCCGGCGGGACCAGCGCGGCGACCGCGTCGGGATCCGCCGGCAGCCAGCTGAAGTAGAGGGTGCGACTGTTCACGACAAGCTGGGGAGCGGCTGGATCGAGCACGGTGCCTCCGAACCGGGTGTGTACACGCGACGCTAGGCCGGTCCCGCCGGTGGGACAAGGACGGATAGTCGACACTCCTGGCGAGTTGTCGGATTTCCTGTTGACCGGTCGGCGCGACCCGTGGGCCGCCCGGCCGGACCGACCGACCGGCCGAGCGCGCAGCCGGCCCACGGCCGGAACACGGGTAAGGATCCTCACAGCCACCCTGACTTCCGCACCTTTTGCCCCTTTTATGGTTCAACACACCTTAAGTACATCAACCTTTCGGCTAGATTTCCGGGAGACGATCAGGTTAAGGTGACTCCCGAACGGCCCATTGGAAGCTAAACCAAAGCGTCACGTCTTTTTGTCCGCGGACGAGGTGCAGGGAGGACCACCCATGACCGCGCCAACGATCACCGAGCAGCCGAGCTCCGCCGTCAAGGCCACCACCAAGCTCGACCCGCGCGCACTCACCGACAGCGCCGCCGACCTGCTCAACGCAATGGCGGCACTGCCCACCAACCACCCGTCGCGCGCTGCGCTGCGGGACCGGGCGATCGAGGCCTGGCTGCCGCTCGCCAACCACCTGGCCCACCGCTACAGCGGGCGAGGCGAGCCGAACGACGACCTGGCGCAGACCGCCGCGATCGGCCTGATCAAGGCCATCGACAAGTTCGACCCCGAGCGCGGTGTCGACTTCGCCGGTTACGCGATCCCCACCATCATCGGCGAGCTCAAGCGACACTTCCGCGACCGCACCTGGGACATCCGCGTGCCCCGCCGGCTCCAGGAGCTGCGGCTGGCCATCTCCGACGCCAACAGCTCGCTCCTGCAGACCCTCGGCCGCTCGCCGACGGTCGCCGACATCGCCGCGCACCTCAAGCTCACCGAGGAAGAGGTGCTGGAGGGCCTGGAGGGCGCCCGCGCGTACAACGCGGTGTCGCTGTCCACCCCGACCGGCGACGGCGAGCGCGCCACCGAGCTGGGCGACATGCTCGGCGGCGAGGACAGCGAGTTCGAGCTGGCTGAGCTGCGGGTCGCCCTCGGCCCGGCGCTGGCCACCCTCGACGAGCGCGAGCAGAAGATCCTCACGCTGCGCTTCTACGGCAACCTGACCCAGTCGCAGATCGCCGACCAGATCGGTGTCTCGCAGATGCACGTCTCGCGGCTGTTGACCCGCGCGCTGACCAAGCTGCGCGGCCAGCTCGACGGCACGTACTGACCGGTTGACGCACGGAGGGCCGGGTCCATGGACCCGGCCCTCCGCTCTGTCTGTGCTGCCCGTGTTGTCACGTGAGCGTTACAGTGCGACCACAGACCGTGCTGGTCGCGTCGACCGACCGGCTCAGTGCCCCACCGGCTCACGCCACATCGGCCAGAACGGCGTTCCGTCGGGCACCCGGAACGGCTCGCCGGCCAGGTAGCCGTGCTTCGCGTACAGGTCCCGGCTGCGCGGGCTGCTCGCCTCCAGGTACGCCGGCATCCCGTTGGCGTCCAGCCAGGCGTGGTGGTGGCGCATCAGCGCGCTCCCCAAGCCCTGCCCCTGCCGGTCGGGCCGGGTCGCCAGGAACGCGAGGTGATGGTGATCCGGATGCGGGTGGTGCGCCGCGAACAGTTCGTCGAGGTGCTGGAACCGGTCGGTCCATTCGCCGCAGGCGGCGGCCAGTCGGGCGTCGTAGTCCGCCGGCGGCGGCGCCGGCTGGCCGACCGACGGAAACCAGACCGCGACCGAGGTCCGGTCCGCGGTGGCGTGGACGATGCCGTGCCGCATCGCGTGCCCGACCAGGATCTCGAAGTCTCCGGCCAGTACCGCCTCCCGCTTGCTCGGGTCGGGGACCAGCCAGTACGTCACCTCCAGAACGGTGAACGCCTCGGCGATCCGACCCGCCACGAGGGTGGTCTCCTCCGGCCCGAGTTGCTCGATGACCACGCTCATCGGGTCACCTCCACGGCCGGAGCCTCCGGCTTGACGGTGGCCGCGGCGCTCGCCGCCCCCAGGCCGATCCGGGCGTACGTGTCCGGGCGGTTGCTGCGCAGCAGCAGGGCCCAGCCGATGCCCAGCAGGGCGGCCACCGGGTACGCGGCGGGCAGCGCCCAGCGCAGCGTCGAGTCCGGCGCGACGCCGAGCAGGTTGGCGAAGTTCGACACGGCCAACCAGATGATCACGAAGAGCGCGATGGTGGCCAGGCCGGGCGCGATGGCCCGTCGCCAGAGGTTCTCGCCCCCGGCGGAGCGGGCGAAGTAGGCGATCACCGCCACCGAGGTGGTGGCGATCAGCAGTAGGACACCGAAGCCGCCGGTGGTGCCGACCCAGAAGAAGAGCTGGACCACCGGATCCCAGCCGTTGACCGCGTACAGCAGGATGACCAGCAGTCCGAGGACGCTCTGCGCCACCGAGGCGGCCCGCGGCGCCCCGGTGCGGGCCGAGGTCTGCCCGAACACCGCCGGCAGCACCCGCTCCCGACCGAGCGCGAAGGTGTAGCGGGCCGTGGTGTTGTGGAACGAGATCATCGCGGCGAGCACCGAGGTCAGGAAGAGCACCTGCCCGATGGTGACCGCGGTGTCGCCGAGGTGCGCGGCGGCCAGGTTGAAGATGAGCCCGACGCTCTGCTCGCCGGCCTCGGCGACGATCTGGTCCTGCCCGACCGCGACGGTCATGGTCCAGGACGACAGCGCGTACAGCCCGGCGATGATCGCGACCGAGAGGTAGGTGGCCAGCGGCACCGTCCGCTTCGGGTCCTTGCTCTCCTCGCTGAAGACCACCGCCGACTCGAAGCCGACGAAGCCGAGGACGGCGAGCACCAGCACCGCGCCGACACCCGGCACGAAGAGGTTGTCCGGCGAGAACGGGGCGAAGCTGACCCCACCCTCGGCCGGGTTGCCGAGCTGTCCCAGGTCGAAGACGAGGACCACCACGATCTCGGCGACCAGCAACGCGGCCAGGACCATGCCGTTGAGGTCGACCCGGAGCAGGCCGAGCAGGCCGACCAACGCCCACGCCACCAGGGCCACGACGGCCCAGTGCGGGTGCCCGCCGAAGAGCCGGTCGAGCACCGGCTCGGCCGCCACGCCGATGGTGCCGTACAGCCCGACCTGCAAAGCGTTGTACGCGATCAGCGCGACCCAGGCGGCGCCCACGCCGGCAGGTCGGCCGAGGCCACGGGAGACGTAGGCGTAGAAGGCGCCGGCGTTCTCCACCCGGCGGGACATCGCCACGTAGCCCACCGAGAAGAGCGCGAGCACCGCGGCGATCAGCAGGAAGGCCAGCGGGATGCCGGTCACCCCGATGACGCCGTACCCGGTGGTGACGACACCGGCCACCACGGTCAGCGGCGCGGCGGCGGAGAGAACGAAGAAGATCACCGAGGGGATGCCGAGACGGCCTCGGGCCAGGGCTTCGGAGACGTTGCTGGGTCGGTCGACTGTCGATGTCGGGGGCATACGACTACTCCGATTGTCTTGGGGAGGGTTGGGGGTTACCGGGGGTCAGGGGATGCCGCGCAGCACGGCGGCGCCGACGGCGGCCTCGGTGTGCGCGACGAGTTCCTTGAGTGGTGCCGGCAGCGCGGGGATGAGGACGTTCAACCGGTGGTGCGCTCGGGGGCCGGCGCTCCACAGCACCTCGCGGGTCAGCCCCGCGGCCACGACAAGGCCGAGCAGCAGGGCGTCCGGCACGCCCGGCGGATCCGGCCGGTCCAGCAGGGCCCGTAGCCGGGTGGCCGGCCAGGCCACCGCGTTGAGGTCGATCGGCAGGTAACTGACCGTGGTACGCAGCAGCCGGCGACTCTCCTGGCGGCGCAGCACCCCGGCGCGGGCCAACCGCTCCCCCACCGAGGTCGTGGCGCTCTGCGCCAGGAAGCTCAGCCAGGTGCGCAGCTCCCGGTGCTGGGACTCACCGACCAACTGGTCCAGCACGGTGTGCGCCAGGGCATCGGCCGGCGGACGCCGGTCGATGACGGAGATCTGCCCGGCCGTGACGGTGATGTGTCCATAAAGGATCAGCTCGCCGAGGAGCCCGCCGGCCAGCCCGAGCCCGGTCGCCGCCGGGTGCAGTTTGGCCTTGCCGCGACTGTCGTTGTGTGCGATCAGGAAGAACTCGTCGGCGATGAGCAACGGCCCTCCCGCACAGATGTGTCCACAGTGATCGCGACCGGGAAAGAATGCACCGACAGCTACTGCAACGCAACTCCCAGATTTGAAAGTTGCACTCCGTGCATATGCGACCTGCGGATCTTGTCGTGGCAGACTCGGACGGTGACCGCCACTCCCGCCATCCGACCCGCCGCCAGCCCGACCGTGCGGCGACGCCGCATCGCCCGGGAACTCCGCCAACTGCGGGAACGCGCGGGCATGACCCTCGATGTGGCCGCCCGTCAGCTCGACATGTCGAAGAGCAACCTCTCCCGGATCGAGACCGCACAGATCGGCATCAAACCGCGCGATGTCCGGGCCGCTCTCGCGCTGTACCAGGTGACCGGTTCGGATGCCGAGGCGCTGATCGAGATCGCCCGGGGGGCACAGCAGCGCGGCTGGTGGCAGAACTACAGCGACGTACTCCCCGAGTGGTTCGAGTTCTACGTCGGGCTGGAGGCCGAGGCGGCGGCGCTGCGCACGTACGAGGCCGAGTCTGTGCCCGGGCTGCTGCAGACCGAGGCGTACGCCCGGGAGATCTTCCGGCGTACCGCCGGCGAGGACGGCCTGGAGCGCAAGGTCGCCGCCCGACTGCGCCGGCAGGAGGTGCTGCGCCGTGAGGACCCGGTCGATCTGTCAGTGATCCTCAACGAGGCGGTGCTCCTGCGCCCGGTCGGCGGCGCCGCGGTGATGGCCGAACAACTGGTCCACATGAGCCGGATCGCGCAACTACCCAACGTGACGATTCAAGTACTTCCATTCGCGGCTGGCGGGCATCCGGCCATGAGCACCCCGTACGTGATCCTCAACTTCGCCGACGCCGCCGACGCGTCCGTGGTTTACCTGGATAACCTCACGATGGGACTGGCTCTGGAGGAAGCCGATCATGTGCTCGGGTATAGCCTTCTGCACGAGGAGCTGTGCCGGATGGCGCTCGATCCGACGGCGTCGTTGACCCGTCTTGAGCATGCTTCTCGTAACTTTGCGTGACCGCTTCTGCGGCACGCCGACGCAGACGAGAGGTACCGCGGATGACGGCGTACGACCTGACCCGAGCGGACTGGCGCACCAGCACGCGCAGCAGCGGCAACGGCAACTGCGTGGAGGTCGCGACAGTCGACGGTCAGGTCGCCGTCCGGGACAGCAAGGACCGCTCCGGCCCGGTGCTCGCCTTCGGTGCGGCAGCCTGGCGGTCCTTCGTGCTCGGCGTCGGCGAGGTCCGTCGCTCCTGACGCACCCGTCCCGGTGCGAGACTGGGCCGTGCTCTCCGACGTAACCCTTGACCTGCCGGTCCGTCCGGTGCTGCCAGCGCTGGTCGCCGCACTCGACGCGGCCGGCGCCGGTGTGCTGGTGGCCCCGCCGGGCACCGGCAAGACCACCCTCGCGCCGCTGGCCGTGGCCGACCGGGTGACCGGTCGGGTGGTGATCGCCCAACCCCGCCGGGTGGCGGCCCGTGCCGCTGCCCGACGCATGGCCGAGCTGCTCGGCGAGCGGGTCGGTGAGCGGGTCGGCTACGCGGTACGCGGCGAGCGCCGGGTCGGCCCGGCCACCCGGATCGAGGTGGTCACCACCGGTCTGCTGGTCCGCCGGCTGCACCACGACCCGGAGCTTCCCGGCACGGGTGCCGTGCTGCTCGACGAGTGCCACGAACGTCAACTCGACGCCGACCTCGCGCTGGCCTTCACCGTGGAGGCGCGCGCCACCCTCCGGCCGGATCTGTGGCTGCTGGCGATGTCGGCGACCCCTGACACCGACCGGTTCGCCGCGCTGCTGGGTGGGCCCACCCCGGCCCCGGTGGTACGGGCCGACTCGGCGTTGCACCCGGTAGAGCGGATCTGGGTGCCCCCGGCGCGCCCGATCGCCCCGCCCGGGGCCGGGCCGGTGGACCGGGCCCTGCTCGACCACGTGGCCGCCACCGTCCGGCGGGCGCTGCGCGAGCACGACGGCGACGTGCTCGTCTTCCTGCCCGGGGCCGGCGAGATCGCGGCGGTCACCGGCAGGCTGGCCGACCTGCGAGACGCGGTCGCGCTGCTGCCGCTGCACGGCCGTCAACGCGGTGCCGAGCAGGACGCCGCACTGCGTCGCGCGGACCGACGGCGGGTGGTGCTGGCCACCGCGCTGGCCGAGACCAGTCTGACCGTCCCGGGTGTGCGGATCGTGGTGGACGCCGGGCTGTCCCGGGTGCCCCGGATCGACCTGGCCCGCGGGCTGGGCGCGCTGGTCACCGTGCCGGTCTCCCGCGCCGCCGCCACCCAGCGGGCCGGCCGGGCCGGCCGGGAGGCCCCCGGGTACGTCTACCGCTGCTGGTCGGCGGCGACCCACGAGCGGCTGCCCGCCCGCGCCGAGCCGGAGATCGCCACCGCCGACCTGACCGGCTTCGCGTTGGAGCTGGCCGCCTGGGGCCGACCGGACGGCGTCGGGCTCGCGTTGCCCGACGCGCCGCCGGCCGCCGCGATGACGGTGGCCCGGGACACCCTGGAGACCCTGGGCGCGGTCGACATCGACGGTCGGATCACGGCGCGGGGGCGGTCGATCGCCGCCGCCGGGGCACACCCACGGCTGGCCCGGGCGCTGCTCGACGGTGCCGGCCGGGTCGGCGCCGACCGGGCCGCCGAGGTGGTCGCCCTGCTCGCCGAGGAGAGCGCGGCCGGCCCCGGTGACGATCTGGTGGCCGGTTGGCGTCGGCTGCGCACCGGCGTGGACGCGGGCGCGACCGCCCGTTGGCGCACCGAGGTACGCCGGCTGCGGGCCGCGCTGCCTGCCGGTGCCCCGAAGGGCCGCGCCGACGCCACCAGCCGCACCGGCTCGGGTGGACTGAGCGACGATCTCGCCGCCGGGCTGCTCGTCGGTCTGGCGTACCCGGAACGGTTGGCACGGGTGCGGCGGCCGGGCGGTTCGGCGTACCTGATGACCGGCGGGACCGCCGCGGAGCTTGCGGCCGGCTCAGGGCTGGCCGGGTCCGACTGGCTGGCGGTGGCGGTCGCGGACCGCACCCCCGGCGCGCCGTCGGCCCGCATCCGCCGGGCCTCCCCGGTGGACGAGGCGACGGCCCGGGAGGCGGCCGGCCCGTTGCTACGCACGGGCCGCGAGGTCGGCTGGTCCGACGGGGACGTGGTGGCCCGGGAGGTGACCCGGCTGGGCGCGATCGAGCTGGTCCAACGGCGGCTGGACCGGCCGGACCGGACGGAGGTGGCCGCAGCGCTGCTGACCGGCCTGCGCCAGGACGGGCTGGGGCTGTTGCCCTGGACGCCGGCGGCTCGGGCGCTGCGCGAGCGGCTCGCGTTCCTCCGGCACCACCTGGGCGAGCCGTGGCCGGAGGTCGACGACGACTCGTTGCTCGACGCCGCGCCGAGCTGGCTGGGCCCGGAGCTGGCCGCCGCGCGACGCCGGGCCGACCTGGCGCGAGTGGACGTGCCGTCGGCGCTGCGTCGGCTGCTGCCCTGGGCGCAGGCCGCCCGCCTCGACGGGCTGGCCCCGGAGCGGATCGAGGTGCCGAGTGGTTCTCGGATCCGGCTGGACTACGGCGACCCGGCCGCGCCAGTGCTCGCCGTGAAGCTCCAGGAGACGTTCGGCTGGCCGGCGGCCCCCCGCATCGCCGACGGTCGGGTGCCGGTGCTGCTGCACCTGCTCTCCCCCGCCGGCCGCCCGGTGGCGGTCACCGCCGACCTGGCGTCGTTCTGGCGTACCGGCTATCCGCAGGTCCGCTCCGAGCTGCGCGGGCGCTATCCCCGGCACCCGTGGCCGGAGGATCCGGGAACGGCGACACCCACCCGGCACGCCACACCACGTCGGCGCTGAGCGCCGGTCTACTCCTCGACGACGTCGGCCACCACGACTGTGACGTTGTCCGGCGCGCCGGCGTGCAGGGCCAGGTCGATCAGCTTGGCGGCGCAGGCGTCCCGGTCCGGATAGTCGCTGAGCACCTCGGTGAGGGTGTCCGGACGGACCACGTTGGAGAGGCCGTCGCTGCACAGCAGCCACCGGTCCCCGGCCCGGGGCACCATGGTCGCGTACGACGGGGAGACCTCGTCACCCTGCAACGCCTGGGTGACCACAGCTCGACGCGGGTGGCTGCTGGCCTGGTCCGCGGTGATCACGCCCTGATCCACCAGCATCTGGACGAACGTGTCGTCCCGGGTGACCTGCTTGAGCACGCCCTCGCGGAACAGGTAGGCCCGGGAGTCGCCGACGTGCGCGAGTGCCAGGCAGCTGCCGGTACGGGCGAAGAGCAGGGCGGTCAGTGTGGTGCCCATGCCCTGGCGCTCGGGATCCTCGGCGACCGCCTGTCGGATCCGGGAGGTGGCCAGTGCGATGCCACCTTCGAGCGCAGCCACCAGGGCGTCCTCGGGTGTCTCCACGTCCAGCGGGGCGACCGCGTCGATGGTGAGGGCGCTGGCCAGGTCGCCGGCGGCCATTCCGCCCATGCCGTCGGCGACGGCGACGAGCCAGGTGCCGGCGTGCAGGGCGTCCTGGTTTCCGCTGCGGATCAGCCCACGGTCGCTCGTTCCGACGGAACGCAGCTTCAGGGTCATGGGAGGCAGCCTGCCAGGCGAAGGGCGCAGTTGTCTCTAGGAGATCAGGACGACGGCGCGTGGCGCGGCCAATCTCACGTCCGGGTGGCGGCGCGTCGGGGGGCGCCGCTCGGGCTGACCGCCCTCGTCGGATGCTGAAACCCATCCAACCAGATCAATTGACATGGCGTACCGGCACTGGAAACATCGAGCCGATACCTGGGAGCGCTCCCAGCTTCCCCTTCGCATCACCGTGCCACCACCAACGTCCCACTTTCCGTCCCGGAAGGACTCCCCGTGACGCCATCCCGACGCCGCCTCCTGTTGGCTGCGGCGACCACTCTGGCCCTCACCGGCGCGGGCGCCGGCGCGGCCCACGCCGACCCACCACCGGACGCTCCCGAGCAGATCGACAACGGCGACTTCAGCGCCGGGGTGAGCCCCTGGTTCTCCTTCGGCACCGGTGCGCTGGCCGTGACCGACGGCCAGCTCTGCACCACCGTCGCGGGCGGGCTGGCCAACCCGTGGGACGCCGGCATCGGCCAGGACGGCGTGCCGCTGATCGCCGGCGCCGAATACACCCTCGGCTTCGCGGTCTCCGCCACTCCCGGCGCCGCGGTCAAGGCCGTGTTGCAGCTCGGCAGCGCCCCGTACACCACGTACGCGGCCGTGGACGCCACCGCCACCGGCACCCTCCAGCGGGTCGAGCAGACCTTCACCGTCCCGGACGACAACCCCAACGCCCAACTGATCTTCCAGGTCGGCGGTTCCGCCCAGGCGCAGACCATCTGCCTTGACGACGTCTCGCTGCGCGGCGGCGAGCCGCCCGAGCCGTACGTGCCGGACACCGGGCCGAGGGTGCGCGTCAACCAGGTCGGCTACCTGCCCGGCGGCCCGAAGAACGCCACTGTCGTCACCGAGGCCAGCGCGGCGCTGCCCTGGCAGCTGCGCAGCGCCGCCGGCGCCGTCGTGGCCAGTGGCACCACCACCGCCCGCGGTGTCGACGCCGCCTCCGGGCAGAACGTGCAGACTGTCGACTTCTCCGGCTACCGCACCCCTGGCACCGGGCTCACGCTCACCGTCGACGGTGAGACCAGCCACCCGTTCGACATCTCCGGTGCCCTCTACGACCAACTGCGCTCCGACTCGTTGCAGTTCTTCTACGCCCAGCGCAGCGGCATCGCCATCGACGGTGACCTGATCGGCGACGAGTACGCCCGGCCCGCCGGTCACCTCGGCGTCGCACCCAACCAGGGCGACACCAACGTGCCCTGCCAGCCGGGTGTCTGCGACTACTCCCTGGACGTGCGCGGCGGTTGGTACGACGCCGGCGACCACGGCAAGTACGTGGTCAACGGCGGCATCGCCACCTACCAGCTGCTGAACACCTTCGAGCGGACCAAGACGGCGGCCACCGCCAACGGCGGCGCCGAACTCGCCGACAGCACGCTGCGGGTGCCCGAGCGCGGCAACGCCGTGCCGGACATCCTCGACGAGGCCCGCTGGGAGCTGGAGTTCCTGCTGCGCATGCAGGTGCCCGCCGGCAAGCCGCTCGCCGGCATGGTCCACCACAAGATCCACGATCAGAACTGGACCGGACTGCCCCTCTCCCCGCAGGACGACCCGCAGCCTCGCGAGCTGCACCCGCCGTCGACTGCGGCCACCCTCAACATGGCCGCCACCGCCGCCCAGTGCGCCCGGCTCTTCGCCCCCTACGACGCGGCGTTCGCGACCCGCTGCGGCACTGCCGCGAAGACCGCCTACGCCGCGGCCAAGGCCCACCCGGCGGTGTACGCCAGCCCGACCGACGGCACCGGCGGCGGCGCGTACGACGACAGCAACGTCACCGACGAGTTCTACTGGGCGGCGGCCGAGCTGTACCTGACCACCGGGGCGCAGAACTACCTGGCCGACCTGACCGCCTCGCCGCACCACACCGGGAACGTGTTCGACGCACGGGGCTTCGGCTGGCAGAGCGTGGCCGCGCTGGGCCGCCTCGACCTGGCCACCGTGCCGAACGGGCTACCCGCCGCCGACCTGGCCCGGGTTCGCGCCTCGGTCACCGCCGCCGCCGACACGTACCTCGCCGAGCTGCGCCGGCAGGCGTACGGGCTGCCGATGCCCGGTGACGCCAACAGCTACTTCTGGGGCGGCAACAGCAACGTCATCAACAACGCCGTGGTGCTGGCCACCGCGTTCGACCTGACCCGCAACCCCGTCTATCGCGACGGCGCCGTGCAGGCCATGGACTACATCCTCGGTCGCAACGCCCTGAACATCTCCTACGTCACCGGGTGGGGCGAGCACGCCGCGCAGAACCAGCACAGCCGGATCTTCGGCCACCAGCTCGACCCGAGCCTGCCCCGACCGCCCGCCGGTTCCCTCGCCGGTGGCCCGAACGCGGCCCTCCAGGACCCGTTCGTGGCGCAACTGCTGGCCGGTTGCGAGCCGATGTTCTGCTACGTCGACGACATCAACTCGTACTCGACCAACGAGGTGGCGATCAACTGGAACTCGGCGCTGACCTGGATCTCCTCGTTCCTGGCCGACCAGGGTGACGCCGGCGCGGTGCCGGCCACCACCTGCACGGCGCGCTACACCAACTACGGTGCCTGGCAGGGCGGCACCGGGTTCACCGGGCAGCTGACCATCCAGAACACGGGCACCGCGGCCGTCAACGGCTGGAGCGTGCGCTTCGCGTTCACCGGTGACCAGCGGGTACGCGAGGCGTGGCTGGCGAAGGTCGCCCAGTCCGGCGCGACGGTGACCGCGCGCAACGAGTCGTACAACGCCAAGATCGCACCCGGCGGCACTGTGACGTTCGGCTTCAACGCGACGACCGGCGGCGGCGCCAACCCGAGCCCCGGCCTGGTCACGGTCAACGGAGCGCCCTGCTCGCTGACCTGACCGACGTCCCGGTGGCCGCCCTTCCGCAGGCGGTCACCGGGGCCGCACGATCAGCGCGGCCGGCGGGTCAACCGCCGGCCGCGTTGTGCTTCGCCACCAGGCTCGGGAGTTCGTCCAGCGAGTCGATCCGGAACAGGCACCGGTCGGCCACTGTGGAGGGGTCGAGGATGTGCCCCCACGGACCGCGTCGGATCAGGCACGTCTTCATGCCCGCCTCCAGGGCCGGGCGCACGTCGTTGTCAGGCCGGTCGCCGACATACAGGATCGACGACGCGACACCACCGCCCGCGGCGACGACCCGCTCGAAGAACACCGGCGACGGTTTCGCCACACCCCACCCGTGCGACGTACCGATCACGTCCACCGGAAGGCCGAGAGCGCGCAGGGTCGCCTCGGCATGAGCTGGCTGGTTACCGGCCAGGCCCACGAACAGGCCCTGGTCCTTCAAGGACTCCAGGCACTCCCGCGCGTCCGGGTAGAGATCCTCCTCGGCGAACGACTCCGGCTGGCCAGCAGCCGCCCGACGCTCCAGCTCAAGGGTGAGATCGAAGTCGGGCCGGAAGACCCGGAACGTCTCCTGATAGTCCAGACCCCGGGCGATCACCGCACCGAAGACCGCCGAGAAGGTGTGCCGGGGCACGCCGAGCCAGTCGGCCCAGGCAGCGAACTCGTGGGACTCGTCGAGAATCGTCCCACCCACATCGAAGATGACCGTGTCAATCATGTCCGTCCCCCGTTGACGCTCGATCCGTCGGTGAAGCATAGACGGGGGTACGCACGACCGGCGGGCTTCCATGATCAGCTGTTGGTGGGTGGCTGGAACACCGGCGGCGGTGTGTCGCTCCGCAGGACAGTTCAGGGGCGCGGGCGGGGTGCCTGCGGCTGGCGCTGTCGAGCTGATGACGTGAACGAATCATCGGGCACGCGGCAAAACCGATGGATCGGACGCGCCGAGTGAGCCATCGTGACGCCATGGATGGCGACGATCTGGTTGGCGATGATCTGGCTGGCGGTGCCCTGAGTGGCGGTGGATCGACTGGCGGTGGATCGGCTGGTGGTGGTCTGGCTGGCGCGGAGCGTCGAGTGTGGGCGACGATGCCGCCGGGGTCCCGCAGCGCATTGTCAGGGCTGTCCAATGCAGACCTGCGCAGTCTGCTGTTGAGCGTGGCCCGCGACCGGGCGGAGACCGCGCGCCCATCCGAGGTGCTACGACGGTGGCGCGAGGACCGCTTCGTCCGCCCGGCCCGCGCCGATCCGCGCGTGCTCGCGCGGGTGGAGGCCCGGATGTGGCAACTGCTGCCCGCCGACGTCGCCGGGGTGGAGCTGTCGCCGGTCGTACCGGTCGGCACCTGCTCGGCGGTCGCACCGGTCAGCCAGAACAGGATCGTCACCACGATGCGTGCCAGCGAGGTGCTGAGCGATCCCACCAACGCCCTCGCCATCGAGGCGGCCCTACGTCGCCGCCGACAGAGCGAGGTCCACCTGGCCGCTGCCCATCGGGTGCTGCGGGCGCAGGACTTCGGCGGCGACGCGTCGGCGCACTTCCGACTCTTCGCCCTGGTGTCCAGCGCCCGGGACACCGGCTCGGGCGACACGCAGGCACGGCTGCTGGTCCGACACCTCACCTACTGGCGGACCGTCCTCGCCGAGCTGGCACCGGCCGCCGCGCCTCAGCTGCACGTCACCACCTTCGACGATGAGGCCGTCCGGGAGCGGCTGGCCGACACCGTCCGACCGGCACTCGCCGCAGGTGTGGTGCCGCTCGTGGACGAACCGGAGCGGTCTCGCGGTCGCGGCTACTACACGGGCTGCGCACTGCGGATCACCGTCCTGGACGGCAGCCTGGAGATCGGCGACGGCGGCCTCACCGACTGGACCGCCCGGCTGAGCGGTGACGCGAAGGAACGCTGCCTCGTCTCCTGCCTCGCCACCGAACGTCTCGTCGACTCCATCAGCCGCTGAACCGGGCCTGACGACGACCGCCTCGCCCACCGTCCGAGTGGCCACCCATCGCCACTGCCGGGCAACCGAGCCTGGCCTGCCGATCGAACCCGGAAGTGTCGTACGCCTGTTCTAATCTCGTTCCATGTTGGAGGGGTTGGCGCACGCGGAGGCGGCGGTCTCCGACTGCCTCGACGCGCCGGCGTGGGCTCTTGCGGAGCACGACCTCGTCGCGGCACTCGACGCCGCGCACCGACTCGAGCAACGTCTGGCCGCGGTCAAGCTGACCCTCGTGCGGGAGCTGGACGGTCGAGGCACCGCGACCGCGCAGGGCGCGTCCTCGACGGCGGTGTGGCTGCGGGACCGGCTGCGGCTCAGCGTCTCCGCCGCACGCCGGCTGGTCGATCTCGCCGGCGCGTTGGACGCGGGAGCGCCAGGCGTGCGGGCTGCTCTGGCCGGCGGGGATATCAGCGTGGAGCAGGCCCGGGTCATCGGCGACACGGTCAGCACGGTGCGCACGTCCGCCGGCGCCGAGGCGGCCGGGAAGGCGGTCGCCGTCCTGGTCGAGTGGGCCGGGCAGTTCGAACCGACCTTGCTGCGCAAGCTGGGCACCCGCATCCTCGATCACGTCGCCCCGGAGGTCGCCGAAGCCGCCGCCCGGGCGGCGCTGGAGGCCGAGGCCCGCCGAGCCAGCCGGGATCGCCATGTCACCCTGTCCGAGCTGTCGGACGGCCGGCTGCGGCTGTCCGGCAGCCTGGACGCTGAGGCGGCCGGCCTGCTGCGCGCCGCGATCGATCCCCTGACCGCGCCGTCCGGTCCGGACGATCGGCGTTCTCCCGGGCAACGCCGGCACGATGCGCTCGCCGACCTCTGCCGGCTTGCACTGCGAACCGGCGAGCTGCCCGAGCACGGCGGCGACCCCGCCCAGCTCGTCGTCACCACAAGCTTCGAGACGTTGGCCCGGCAGCTCGCCGCCGGCACTCTCGACACCGACCTTCGGCTCACCCCGGAGACGGTTCGCCGGCTCGCCTGCGACGCGGCGATCCTGCCCGCCGTCCTCGGCGGCACCGGTCAGACGCTCGACGTGGGCAGGCAGCGGCGCCTCGTCACCGGCCCTCTCCGCCGCGCCCTGGTCCTGCGCGACCGCGGCTGCGCGTTCCCGGGCTGCGACCGCCCGCCCCGCTGGTGCGACGCCCACCACATCCACCACTGGGCCGACGGCGGCAGGACCAGCCTGACCAACGCCGTGCTGCTCTGCGCCCACCATCACCGACATGTCCACCGTGGCGAGTGGACCGTCCGGCTCGGTGGCGACGGTCGGCCCGAATTCGTCCCGCCAGCCTGGCTCGATCCCGACCGGCTCCCCCGCCGCAACCACTACCACCGGCGAACGTGACCCATCACTGATCCGACCCCGGCAAACAGGCCTGCGCCGCCGAACAAGCCCGCGTCGCCGAAATGCCGACCCCGGCAAACAAGCCGACGCCGCCGAGCCAACGTGCGTCGCCGAAAGGGACGACCCCGGCGAACAAGTTTGCGCCACCGAACAAGCCTGCGCCGCCGAACAGGCGCAGCGCGCGAGCAGATCAAGAACCGGCAGGCGACCCGGAGGCGGGCTGTGACGGGCACCGCACTGCGCGGGGCATCGATGAGCAGGCGCCAGCTCTAGGGTCGGTGAATGGGCACCACGGCGGAGGTTCGCGGCCGCTGGCGGTCGCTGTCGCCGCTGCCGCCGCCCGGTCGGCTGCGCACCCTGTCGCTGGCCACCCTCGCCAACACGGTCGGCACAGGGCTGTGGGTGACGGGTGCCGCGCTCTTCCTCACCCGCACCGTGGGGCTGACTCCGACCGAGGTGGGGCTCGGGCTCACTCTCGCCGGCCTGGTCGGGCTCACTGCCAGCGTGCCGCTCGGCGGGCTCGCCGACCGACGTGACCCCCGGAGCCTGCGCGCCGTCCTGCAACTGGCGCAGGCGGTTGTCGCTGCCGCGTACCTGTTGGTCGGTTCTTTCCCGGTCTTTCTGCTGGTGGCCACACTGGACGCTCTGCTGATCTCCGGCAACCTCGCCGTCCGCGCCGCGCTGGTAGCGGCGGTGGGCGGCCCCGAGGGCCGGGTGCACGCCTTCGCGACCCTGCGCGCGGTGGCCAACCTGGGTGTGGCGCTCGGTGCGGGGCTGGCCGCGTTCGCGCTGGTGGCGGACACCGGGTGGGCGTACCGACTGTTGGTGCTCGGCAACGTCGCCACCTATCTCGTCTCGGCGGCGCTGATCATGCGGCTCCCGGCGTACCCGCCGGCCCGGCGACCCCTGAGGCAGAGAGCCGGCCGGGCGTTGCGCGACGGGCCGTTCCTCGCGGTCGCCGGCGCCTCGGCGGTGCTCTCCGTGCACCAGGTGGCGTTGACGCTGGTGCTGCCGCTGTGGGTGGTGGCGCACACCGATGCGCCTCCGGTGACGGTCGCCGCCCTCCTGCTGATCAACACGCTGCTCACCGTGCTGCTCGCCGTACGACTCAGCGGGAGCGCCCGGCACGCGGCGCCGGCGGCGGCGACGATGCGCCGGGCCGGGTTGGTGCTCGCGGCCGGGATGCTGCTCTGGGCCGCGACCGCCGTCGTGCCCACCGCGGCGGCGGTCGGTCTGCTGCTGGCGGCGACGGTGATCTACACCCTGGGCGACCTGTGGCACGCCGGGGCCGGGGCGGCGCTGGCCTACGACCTCGCCGCCCCGGACGCCCTCGGCGCCTACCAGGGGGTCGACGGACTGCTCGCCGGGCTGGTCCGCGCGGCCGGCCCGGCCCTGCTGACCTGGTTGATCATCGACGGCGGCCCGGTCGGCTGGCTGGCGCTGGCGGGGTTGCTGGCGCTCACCGGCCTCGCCGTGCCGCCGCTCACCCGACGGGCCCTGGCCAACCACGCCGAACGCGCTGACCGCAGCGACCACACCGACCGCGCCGACCGGTCACCGCACCCGGGCTGACCGTCAGCCGATCTCCTCGTCGACGAAGCACCAGCGCCAGGCCTCACCCGGCTGCGCCGAGCGGATCACCGGGTGGCCGGTGGACGCGAAGTGCTTGCTCGCGTGCTGGTTCGGCGACGAGTCACAGCAGCCGACCTGCCCGCAGCTCAGGCAGGTGCGCAGGTGCACCCAGTAGGTGTCGCCGATGGCGACGCAGTCCGCGCACTCGTCGGGGGTACGCGGCTCGGCGGCACCGGCCTCGGTCAGGTGCTCACAGCTCACTTCTCAACCTCTCGCAGCAACGACTCTTCCAGGTCCAGGTCACGGTAGGCCCGCACCAGGACTTCCTCAGGAATCCGGCCGGAGTCCCGGGCCGCCCGGAACACGTCCCGCTCGGCGTCGATCATCTCCTGCCGCAGCCGACCGTACGCCTGCGACGGGGTCTCCCGCTCGTCGCCGCCGAGTCGTTCCCACGCCATGTTGGTGCGGTCCTCCACCGCTCGGCGCAGCCGGTCCACCACGGCATCCGGTGCGCTGTCGGCCAACTCGCCGAGGCGGTCCTGGGCGGCCTTGCTGGCCTGCTGCTGCACGGCGGCGGCGGAGAGCGCGTCCTGCACCGGGTCGTCCTGCGGCAGCTTCAACCGCCGGGCGACCAGCGGCAGGGTGGCGCCCTGGCCGACCAGGGTGAAAACGATCACGGCGAAGGCCAGCCAGATCAACAACGCCCTGGGGTACGACTCGTCGCCGGCCAGGGTCAGCGGCAGGGCCAGCGCGGCGGCCAGGGTCACCACGCCCCGCATGCCGGCCCAGCCGATGATGATCGGGATCTTCGGTGACGGCCGGGCGTCCCGGCGGCGGACCCGGGGGACCAACCGGGCCAGGTAGGTGGCCGGGAAGAGCCAGAGGAACCGGGTCAGGAAGACGGTGCCGAGCACCGCGAAGGTGATCAGGACGAGCGAGCCGATCGGCTCGTCGAGATCGTGCAGTACCTCCCGCAGTTGCAGCCCGACCAGCAGGAAGACCAGGCCCTCCAGCAGGAAACGAACCAGCCGCCAGAACGCGCCGATCTGCAGCCGGGACGCCGCCGACAGCAGCTGGGGCAGCTTGTGCCCGAGCACCAGACCGGTGACGACCACCGCGACCACCCCGGAGGCGTGCAGGTGTTCGGCGGTGAACACCACCGCGAACGGGATGATCAACGACAGCGCGTTGTCCAGCAGCGGGTCGGTGATCCGCCGATGCAGGAAGCCGAACACCAGCGCCCCGAGCGCCCCGATCAGGATGCCGCCGCCGGTCGACCGCAGCACCTCGATGGCGATCTTGTCGGCGCCGACGGTCGAGCCGACGGTGGCCATCGTCGCGACCCGCAGCAGCACCAGCGCGGTCGCGTCGTTGACCAGGCTCTCGCCCTCGAGGATGGTGACGACCCGGCGGGGCAGCCCGACCCGACGGGCGACGGCGGTGGCGGCCACGGCGTCCGGTGGGGCGACCACCGCGCCGAGGGCCAGGCAGATAGCGAACGGCAGCTGCGGCAACAGCAGGTGCAACACCAACCCGACCACGAACGCGGTGAACAACACCAGGCCGACCGCGAGCAGCAGGATCGGCCGGATGTTGTTCTTGAACGCCGGCACCGAGGTCTCCAGCGCGGCCACGTAGAGCAGCGGCGGCAGGATGCCGACCAGCACCAACTCAGGGTCGAGTTCGATCTGCGGGAAGCCTGGCACGAACGAGAGCGCCAGGCCGAGGACGACCAGCACGATCGGCGCGAGCAGACCGAGCCGGCGGGCCAACGCGGCGCCCAGGGTGGCGATCGCCAGGAAGACGACGACCGGAAACAGGCTTTCCATGGGGTACGAGCCTAGGGGTCCGTCGGTTGAGCCCTCGATCAGCCAGCCGGACGCAGCTTCGGCAGCACCTCCGCCCCGAACGCGTCGATGAAGCCGCGCTGCTCCTGCCCGACGTGGTGCAGGGCGATCTGGTCGAAGCCGAGCTGCGCGTACTCCTCCAGCCAGCCGACGTGCCGCCCCAGGTCGGCCGACACGTTCACCACCTCGGCGACCCGCTGCGCCGGCACGTCGGCGGAGACCACGTCGAAGTGTTCGACGGTCTCCAGGTCCCAGCAGACCGGCGGGGCGAAGACGTTGCTGCGCCACTGGTCGTACGCGAGCGCCTCGGCCTGGGCCTGCTCCGGCGCCCAGGAGACGTGCACCTGGAGGTGCAGCGGCCCACGTCCGCCCGCGTCCCGGTACGCGTCGATCATCTCGCGCAGGTGCGCCACCGGGGCGTTCACGGTGATCAGCCCGTCCGCCCATTCGGCGCACCAGCGGGCGGTGGCCACGCTGACGGCGGCGCCGACCAGCGCGGGCGGCTGCTCGGGGCGGGTCCACAGCCGGGCCCGATCCACCCGGACCAGGCCGTCGTGGCTGACCTCCTCGCCGGCCAGCAGGGCCCGGATCACGTCCACGCACTCGCGCAGCCGGGCGGTGCGCACGTCCTTGCGCGGCCACGGGTCGCCGGTGATGTGCTCGTTGCTGGCTTCGCCGGTGCCCAGGGCCGCCCAGAACCGGCCCGGGTACATCGCGCCGAGGGTGCCGATAGCCTGCGCGATGATCGCCGGGTGGTACCGCTGACCGGGCGCGTTGACCACGCCGAACGGCATGCCGGTGGCCTGCAACGCCGAGCCGAGCCAGGACCAGGCGAAGCCGGACTCGCCCTGCCGGGCGCTCCACGGCGAGAAGTGGTCGGAGCACATGGCGGCGTCGAAGCCGGCCCGCTCGGCGTGGATCACCGCCTCCAACAGGGCGCGTGGACCGATCTGCTCATGCGAGGCGTGAAATCCGTACGACGTCATGGGCACACTTCCTACCCACGACGGCACCGGCTGACGCGTGCCGCGACCCGAACTACTCGGCGTGTGCGCCGGCGCCGGCCGAGGGGGCGCCCTCTCCCACCCAGACCGTCTTGGTGTTGCAGAACTCCCGCATGCCCAGCGCCGACAGCTCCCGCCCGTACCCGGAGTTCTTCACACCACCGAACGGCAGTTCCGGGTACGAGGTGGTCATTCCGTTGATGAAGACGTTGCCGGCGTCCAGGTCGGTGGCGAAGCGCTCCTGCTCGGCCCGGTCCCGGGTCCAGGCGTTCGAGCCGAGCCCGAAGCTGGTGCCGTTGGCGACCTCGATGGCCTCCTCGTACGACGAGACCCGGAACAGGCCGGCCACCGGGCCGAAGACCTCCTCGGACCACATCCGCATCCGCGGGGTGAGGTCGGTGACCACGGTCGGCGGGTAGAACCAGCCGTCGCCGCTCGGCGGCTCGCCGCCGCAGAGCACTGTCGCGCCGTTGTCGACCGCGTCGCGGACCTGGGCGTGCACCTCGTCGCGGCCACGCTCGCTGGCCAGCGGCCCGACGTCGGTGTTCGGGTCCATCGGGTCGCCGACGCGCAGCGCGGCCATGTTGGCGGCGAACTTCTCGGCGAAGGCGTCGAACACGTCGGTGTGCACGATGAACCGCTTCGCCGCGATGCAGGACTGGCCGTTGTTCTGGCAGCGGGCGGTGGTGGCGACCTCGGCCGCCCGATCCACGTCGGCCGAGGGCATCACCACGAAGGGGTCGCTGCCGCCGAGTTCGAGGACGGTCTTCTTCAGCTCCCGCCCGGCGATCTGCGCGATGGACCGGCCGGCGGGCTCGCTGCCGGTGAGCGTCGCGGCGCGTACCCGGGGGTCGCTGAGGATGTGGTCGACGGCCTCCGAGTCGACCAGCACGGTGGTGAAGGCCCCCTCGGGGAAGCCTGCTCGCCGGAACACGTCCTCCAGCAGCAGCGCGGTCTGCGGCACGTTCGAGGCGTGCTTGAGCAGGCCGGTGTTGCCGGCCATCAGCGCCGGGGCGGCGAAGCGCATCACCTGCCAGAGCGGGAAGTTCCACGGCATCACCGCGAGCACCACGCCGATCGGCTGGTAGCGGATGAACGCCCGGGTGGCCTTCACGGCGTCGGCGTCGGCGGGCTCGTCGGCGAGGAACGCGGGGGCCTTGTCGGCGTAGAAGCGGGCGGCGCTGGCGCACTTGGTCACCTCGGCCTGCGCCGCGACGTACGTCTTGCCCATCTCCGTGGTCATGATCCGGGCGATTTCGTCGCGCTCGGCGTCCAGCAGGTCGGCCGCGGCGTTCATCCACTGGGCGCGCTGGCCGACGGTCGTCGCCCGCAGCTGGTGGAACGCGAGGTCGGTGCGCTCGATGGCGTCGTCGAGTTGCTCGGTGGACATCGCCTCGTAGGTCTTGAGCACCTGTCCGGTGGCGGGGTTGGTGGTGGCGATGTGGGGCATTGCGTCCTCCTGTCACTCGAACAACGAGTGTCGTACGCCCGGCTCCTCGCGGCGGCGGGCGGCGCGGCGGCGCTGGATCACGACCAGGTCGACCACGGCGACCACGGCGAAGATCGCGCAGAGTACGCCGAGCCAGGCGATGCCGGCCCAGAACGCCAGCACCGCGAAGAGCACCATGATCACCAGCCCGAAGCTGGCGAGGGTGAGCCGAAGGTTCAACGCGCTGTTCGCGTGGCCGACCGTGCCACGGGCGCGCCGGGGCTGCGATCTCGTCATACCCACCGATCTACCCCCGATCGGCCGGATTAACCGGTACCGCGCGCGCCCGCACACCCGCACCCGCCGGTGTGCTCCGGCACATCCGTTCGCGCCGCGGCCTCGTCGACCGCAGGATGGGCGCATGTCAATGACCCTCGCCGTACCGGTGACCGTCTCCATCGCCCGCCGCGTCGATCCCGGCCGGGCCAGCGAGATGGTGGCCTGGATGCGGGCCGGCACCGCGCTGGCCGAGGCGTTCCCCGGCTTCCTCGGCGCCGGCTGGGTGCAGAGCGGCCCCGGTTCGCCGGAGTGGCACATGCTCTACCGCTTCGCCGACGCCGAGACGCTGCGCCGGTGGGAGGAGTCGCCGCAGCGGCACTGGTGGCTCAGCTCGGCGCAGGGCATCGTCGAGCACACGCGGGTCGAGCGGCGTACCGGAATCGAGGGTTGGTTCGACAGGCCGCTGGAGCACTCGGTGGACCCGGTGGAGCCGGCCCCGCCCGCATCGCCTCCCCGCTGGAAGCAGGCGGTGACGATCTGGCTGGCGTTCTTCCCCCTGAGCCTGACCGCCACTCTGCTGACGAGCCGCTTTCTCGAAGCGGTGCCGCTGGCGGCCCGGGTGCTGCTGATGACGCTCTGCCTGACCCCGCTGATGACCTATCTGGTGCTGCCCCGGATCACCCGGGCGTTGCACTGGTGGCTGCACGGTCAGCGGGCACCGTGGCGGGACGCTTAGCACCCCTACGGCTTCCGCGTCGGCACTCTGCCGCATACCCGACAGCAACTTCCCGGCGAACCACATCCTGCGCATAGAGTTACCGCGCTGTCGCTCTGTGCTGCGGGAACGGGAGACGTCATGCCTCGACGCTGGGTCGCCGCACTGGCCTGTCTCGCGGCGCTGGTCGCCCTGGCCTGCGAGGGCGGCAACTCCGCGACACCCCGCCCCACCACGAGCGCCAGACCGTCGAGCGGGCCCGGCGGCATCGCCGCCCTCGGCGACTCGATCAGCACCGGCTTCGCCTCCTGCCTGGTGCTCACCTCCTGCGAGCGCAACTCCTGGTCGACCGGGGACGGGCTGCGGGTGCAGAGCCACTACCGGCGGTTGCTCGAACAGAACCCGGCGATCCGCGGCCGGACGTACAACCATGCCCGTCCCGGCGCTCGCGCGGACGCCCTGGAGGGTCAGGCCCAGGCGGCGGTACGCGACCGCGCCGACTACGTCACAGTGCTGATCGGCGCCAACGACATCTGCCGGGGCGGGGTGGACGCGATGACGCCGGTGGCGCAGTTCCGGGCCGACGTCGACCGGGGGCTGCGGGTTCTGCGGACCGGCCGGCCGAAGGCCCGGGTGCTGGTGGTGAGCATCCCGGACCTTTACCGGCTCTGGGAGGTCGGGCACGACGACGCCCGGGCGACCCGCGCGTGGCGGCGGGGCATCTGCCCCGCCCTGCTGGCCGAGGCGACCTCGACCGCACCGGCCGACCGGGCGCGCCGGGCCGCCGTCCGGGACCGGATCGACGCGTACAACGCCGAGCTGAAGGCGGCCTGCCGGGCGTACGGAGCACGGTGCCGGCACGACGGCGGCGCGTTGCACAAGGTCCGGTTCACCCTGGACCTGCTCAACCCGCTGGACTGGTTCCACCCCAACGCCACCGGCCAGGGCCGCATCGCCGAGGTGACCTGGCGCTCCTCCGGCCTGGCCAGCTGAACGACCCCGGACGGGCCGTCAGGGTTGGCGCGGCTCCGGGACGGCGTTGCCGCGGGAGCCGTAGAGGGCCCGGGACCGCTGGGCGAGGTCCTTCGTGGCCGACGAGTTGGCCCAGGTGCCGAGCACGATGGCCGCACCGGGGACGATCTTGGCGACCATCCGCTTCGCGGCCCGGACGCCGGCCATCTGGGCCAGCCGGATGCCGAGTTGCAGCATGACCCGACCGAGCGGACGCTGGCCGCCCAGGCCGAAGAGCGCGTCGGCGCGTTCCCGGCCGGCGGCCACGCCGAGCGCCAGCCGGGCGCTCTCGGCGACCTTGTGCACCCGCTGGAGCACCAGCAGGTCGGTGGCCCGGTCATTGTGCAGGGGGTCGACGTCGTACGCGGCGGCGATGTGCAGCACCATCCGCGCCTGGGTCCAGGCCAGCACGCCCACGTCGATCACGGCGCCGGGCAGCCCGGCCGCGCCGGAGACCGCGCCGGACAGCCGGGCCAGGTTGACGAACTTGCGGGCCGCCTGGTCGGCCAGGACGTCGGCGGAAACCCCGGGCTGTTCGGCCCGGGCACGGGCGGCCCACTGCACGGCTTCCGGCCCGAGGCGGCGCACCGCCTCCAGGGCAAGGTGCTCCGGCGCGTACTGCGGGTCGTCACGCATCCGGTCCCAGAGCCGGGCCGGCGGGCCCTCGGGGGCGTCCACCGGCCCGGCCGGCAGGTCGACGGACGGCTGCGGAGTAGGGGCGGCGGGCTGGCCGCCGATGGGCGGGGTGTCGGTCACCAGGTCTCCCCAGGGGTGGAAACGGTGGACAGGGCGGCCGATGGAGCGGTCAGCGGCGGCGGTTGGACAGCCGAGCCGCCAACCCCTTCAACTTCTGCTGGTTGCCCGGCTTGGCCATCTCTCGACGACCTCGCTCGACCAACTGCTGCCCCTTCGGCGATCTCAGGAATGTGGTGATCCGCTGCATCAGTGACATGGCGTCCTCCTGTCGATGGTCCCGCAGTCATGTGTACCCCGAACCCGCAACACATGTACCCGGGATGCGACAGCCTCAACCCTGACCGTCCATAGTGGGCGGTAGGTTACCGCCCCGCCGGAACGATGGCGTCAACGACCCTGGTGGCCCGCCACTCGTGCTGCTGGTAGTGCTCGGGGTACGCGGAGACCTGCACCGCCTGGGCGGCGTCGGTGAGCCGCATCCGCTGCCAGCCGGGCACCTGCTCCAGCGCGCTGAGGAACTGCCGGGTGGCGAACTCGGGGTCCATCAGCCGCCCCACCGGGCCCCAGCCGCTGCTGGAGCGCTGTTGGAACAACCCGACCGAGTCGTGGTCCCAGCCGACGCCCTGGTGCGGATAGTCCTGCGACTCGGGCAGCACGCCGCTGGCCACGTTGTAGAGATTGCTCTCCTGCATGGCGGTGGCCACCGCGATCACCAGACCCCGGCGCGGCACACCCATCTTGCGGCCGGTACTGACGATCGCCTCGGCGTTCTCCATCTGGTCCTCGTCCAGCCCGGCGACGGGCGCCGGGTCGGTCGGGCGAGCCGGGGCGACCTTACGGGCCGGCGCGCTGGTGTCCGGGTCGGCAGGGCTCGCCGCGGGGGACTGGGCGGCGGCGGAGGTGCTCGGGGCAGCCGTGCGGTCGAGGGAACGGGAGGCGCGCTGCTGCTCGGCCCGCTGCGCCAACTCGGAGCTGGAGAGCGATCCACTCCTGGTCGCCGCGTCGGCGTCCTCGTTCCGAACCTGGACGACGGCGGTCAGACCGAGGCAGCACACCACACCGGTGGCCAGCGCCACCTGTGCCCGGCGTCGACCGGTCAGGTCCCGGGCGTACGCCCGGAGCCGGCTCGCGGTGGTTGTCCGTTCGGTTGAGGTGCCATCCTCCGTATCGGCAGTGGGCCTGCTCGGGGCGTACGGGTCGTCGAGGGTGCCGTCGTCACGCATCAACCGAGGCTAGGCAGGTGGAAACCCTGATCACGCACGGTGATCACGTGGCGCTCGACACAGATCGGAGCCGTACTGGTGGACGACCTGGGCGGGGTGACCCGCCCGGGGAACGGACCTCGCGTACCGGATGAAGCTGGCGCCGCACGCGGACCGGCACGCGCCCGGACAGGACCGAACATTCCACCCCCGAGTCTGACATGATCGACAAACTCGGCCTTTGGGCCGAACCGCCCCTCGGCCGATCGGCCACGAGGCTCGGCCTGGTGGCGTAAACAGCCGATTAGTCCGGTCACGCCCACCACCCGGCCAACGGATCGCCCGACGCAGGAATGCACCAGGATGGCGGGTACGTTGCCCGAACGGGTGCCCTTCGTCGCGAGGCACCCCGCAGGCACATTTCAGGGAGGTCCGCACCGGTGCTCGACCCACACGAGCTCTACCAGCTCACCGACGATCTGCCCGACCTCGGGCAGCCGGTCCTGATCCAGGCCCTCACCGGGTTCGTGGACGCCGGAAACGCCAGCCGACTGGCGCGTGAGCAGCTACTCACCTCGCTGGAGGGTCGGCCGATCGCCACGTTCGACGTCGACCAGCTCTTCGACTACCGATCGCGACGACCGGTGATGACCTTCGTCGAGGACCACTGGGAGAGCGTCGACGCGCCCAAGCTCGAGCTGCACCTGCTGCGGGACGACGACGAGACCCCGTTCCTGCTGCTCACCGGCCCCGAACCGGACCTGCAGTGGGAGCGTTTCGTGGCCGCCGTGGCCGGGCTCGCCGCCCAGCTGGACGTCCGACTCACAGTGGGACTCAACTCGATCCCGATGGCGGTCCCGCACACGCGACCGACCGGGGTGACCGCACACGCCACCCGCCCCGAACTGATCGCCGGCTACGAGCCCTGGCTGCAACGCGTCCAGGTGCCCGGCAGCGTCGGTCACCTGCTGGAGTTCCGCCTCGGTGAGCAGGGCCGCGACGCGCTGGGCTTCGCCGCCCACGTGCCGCACTACGTGGCGCAGACCGAATACCCGGCAGCCGCCGAGGTGCTGCTCACCTCGGTGTCGCGCAGCACCGGGCTGCTGCTGCCCGGCGACGGGCTGCGCTCGGCCGCCGAGGTCGTCCGGGTGGAGATCGACCGGCAGGTCGCGCAGACCGAGGACGCCGCGGCCCTGGTCCAGGCCCTGGAGGAGCAGTACGACGCGTTCGCCCGAGGTCGGGGCGAGAAGAGCCTGCTCGCCCCGGATGCCGGCCCACTGCCCACGGCCGACGAACTCGGCGCCGAACTGGAACGGTTCCTGGCCGAACAGACCCGTCCCGGCGACACCCCGGGCAGCTGACCCGGCGTCGCGGCGGCGGATGCGGCAGGCTGGGGGTATGCGCCTGGCGACCTGGAACGTCAACTCGGTGAAGGCCCGCCTACCCCGGCTGCTGGAGTGGCTGGCCGACACCGGGCCGGACGTCGTCTGCCTGCAGGAGACCAAATGCCCGGACGGCGCCTTCCCGGTGACCGAGGTGGGCGCGCTGGGCTACACCGTGGCCAGCCACAGCGACGGCCGGTGGAACGGGGTGGCCATCCTGTCCCGGGTCGGGCTGGGCGACGTCCGGGTCGGGTTCGCCGGTGAACCCGGCTTTCCCGAACCGGAGGCCCGGGCCATCTCCGCCACCTGCGACGGGGTGCGGGTCTGGTCGGTGTACGTGCCCAACGGCCGGACGCCGGACGACCCGCACTACGCGTACAAGTTGGCCTGGTTCGCGGCGCTGCGCGACGCGCTGGACGCGGAGCTGGCCGGCGGGTTGCCGCTGGCGGTCTGCGGCGACTTCAACGTCGCCCCGACCGACGCCGACGTCTGGGACCCGGCGGTCTTCACCCACTCCACCCACGTCACCCCGGCCGAACGGGCAGCCCTCGCGGCGCTGCGCGACCTGGGCCTCAGTGACGTCGTGCCCACCCCGATGAAGGGCCCGCACCCCTTCACCTACTGGGACTACCGGGCCGGCATGTTCCACCAGAACAAGGGCATGAGAATCGACCTGGTGTACGCGTCCGCGCCGTTCGCCCGAGCGGTCCGCTCCGCGTACGTGGACCGGGAGGCCCGCAAGGGCAAGGGCCCCTCCGACCACGCGCCGATCGTGGTCGACGCGGACCTGGTGCCCGCGGTCGAGACGTTCTGAGTGGCTAGGGTGGGCAGATGGCAGTTGTGAAGATCAACGCAATCGACGTCCCGCCCGGTGGCGGCGCGGAGCTGGAGAAGCGGTTCGCCGCGCGGGCCGGAGCGGTGGAGAACTCCCCCGGCTTCCTCGGCTTCGAACTCCTCCGCCCGGTGGCCGGCGAGACCCGCTACTTCGTCTACACGAAGTGGGAGAGCGAAGAAGCGTTCCAGGCGTGGGCCGCCGGCCCCTCGCGCGCCGCCCACGCCACCGCCCCCGGCGACAAGCCCCGTCCACCGGTCTCCACCGGCGCCAGCCTGCTGGAGTTCGAGGTGGCGCTGCACGTCCCCCAGCCCTAGCCACCTACCTGCGGGCAACGGCCCGGTTTGACAGTCGAGGTCATGCGACGACCGGCCGGTGACGCCAGGCGGCGATCGCCGAGGTTCACCGCAGCGGTCGCGACCCGCCTCACGGAATGAGGAGGGCCTTGCCCGGGATCGCGCGCGCCTCCATCGCGCGGTGAGCTTCAGCCGCGGAGGACAGTGGGTACTCGCGTGCGATCACCGGGCGGATCCGCCCTTGCACCGCCTCGGTCAGGGCCCTGCTCGCGAGCTGCACCATCTCCGGTGCCTCGAACTGAACGTCCGCGATGCCGTACAGATCGATGCCGCGCGCCTGTGCACCCTGTAGGTCGGTCTTGGCGAAGTCGCCACTCGCCGCCCCATGGGCCGAGACCCGCCCGCCGTCGGCGACCAGAGGAAAGGCGTCGCTGCCCAGATCTCCCCCGACGCCGTCCAGCAGCACATCGACAGACATACCGCCAAGGGCTTCGCGTACCGCGTCGGTCCATCCATCACCGGAGTAGTCGACGACAGCGTCGGCGCCGAGCCGTCGCACCAGTGTGAGCTTGTCAGCGCCACGGGCCGCTCCCACGACCTGCGCACCGAGACGGTGTGCGAGCTGAACGAGCAGCGTTCCCATGCCGCCCGCAGCCCCCAGGATCAGCACCCGGTCGCCCGGCTTGACGCCGACGCCGTCGATGATGCCCATGGCGGTCACGCCGTCGTGTGCGAGACCAGCCGCTTCCCGCAGGCCCAGGCCGTCGGGGACCGGCACCAGTCGGTCGACGCCGGCCCGAACCAGTTCAGCGTATGAACCCCGCGTTCCGGCACCCGCAACGACCTGGCGGCCGAGCCAGGACGCAGAGACACCCGGACCGGTGGAAACAACCGTTCCCGCCGCTGCGCCGCCCGGTACGTACGGCGGGGTAACACCGAACATCTCACCCCAGCCACCGCGGATCTGAGTTTCCAGGTAGATCGTGTCGACAGCCTCGGCCCGAACGATGACCTCCCCCTCCCCGGCTTGCGGATCGGGTAGGTCCACCGGGATCAGAACCTCCGGACCCCCGTACCGAGAAACCTGAATCGCCCGCACGCATGTCTCCGATCAGCACAGTCCGACGGTTCGGTTCCGCCTCGACACCTCGTGTCAACGACGCTAGGACTTAAATATTGGTTGAAGTCAAGCGGGAGGTTGGGAGACCGATGGCGGAGTTCACGGGGACGTCGGAACCGCGCCGCCATACCCTCAGATGCACTCAGGCCCGCACCACGGCCGAATCGCGCCGGACCGGCTGTCTCCGTTGATAGCGTCGAGGCGGCCCGAGCGGTAGCTGGCCCGGCGCCCCCGCCGACTTGATCCACTCGGGTTCAATGAAACCGGGGTGTCCTGGTCGGCCCGATAGCGCGACTTCAATGATCCCGAGTCGATCAACGGCCGCGACCGAGGAACGGCCGACCGGACAGGCCGACGAGCAGGCGAGCGGACGGCCCCGCCGGCCTGGCCGGGGTCGGCCTCAGGACTTGCGGGAGGACTGGAGGGTGGCGAAGGCGATGACGTTGTCGGCGTAGCCGGTACGGCCCCCGATGAACTGCCCACCGCACGTGATCAACCGCAGCCCGGGTGGCCCGTCGTGGCCGTAGATCCGCTCGGCGGGCAACTGGTCCTTCGGGAAGTGTTCGACGGTGTCGATTCGGAACACCACCACCGACTCGTCCGCCCGAGCCACCTCGATCAGGTCGCCGGGGTGCAGCTTGGCCAGGTCGTAGAAGACCGACGGGCCGGTCTTCGTGTCCACGTGCCCGACGATCACCGCAGGGCCAGGCTCACCGGGCGTGGGCCCCCGGTCGTACCAGCCGGTCTCGTTGTGCCGCTCCAACGGCGGTACGGCGATCGAGCCGTCCCGTGCCTGCCCGACGGGCGCCACCGGCGCGGCCACCTTGATCGCCGGCACCGAGAGGCGCACCGGGCGACTGGCCGACAACCCGACCGACTCACTGCGGGCCGGCCGGTCGCCGCCGGTCGGGGCCAGGTCGAAGGGGCCGACCGAACGGCCCAGCCCGGCCCCGGTGGCGAAGACCCCGGCCAACACCAACACCACAGCCAACGGTACGGACCAGGGGCTGCGACCCGAGGGACGACTACGCCGGGGGGCAACGGCGGTCGGCGGACGCGCGGCCACCGACGGGCGGTCGGGATCCGGCGGGCGGCTTGGATCCGGCGGGCGGTCAGGTTTTGGCGGGCGGTCGCCCGGCCAACCGTCGTCCAAGGGCAGCCGAACGTCGTCCGGCGGCGACGCGGGACGGCCGGCGAACGGCTGGCGGGCAGCGTCCGGCGGCGACGCGGGACGGCCAGGCGCCGGCGGGCGTGAACCGGCCGGCGGGGGCGTGGGGCGGAAGATCTCCATGGCGGGCCTCAGCGACGCGCGGCGGCTCGGGGGCGGCGCAGCGCCATCACGGCGAGGACCAGCCCGGTGATGATCAGCGCCGCGCCGCCGGGCAGCAGCAGCTTGCCGGTCATCCCGCCGCTGCTCCCACCGAAGCCGGTCGCCGGACCACGGCTGGGCTGGACGGGGACCTTCTTGACCACCTGGAGCATTGTCGAGGCGGTCTCGCCGTCACGGCACTCCAGCTTGACCCGGTAGTTGCCGGGGCGGGTGCGCTCGCGGACCATCGGCGCGGCGGTGAGCACCCCGCGCTGCGGCTGCACGCCGACCGCCCCGAAAGCGTCGGAGACCACGGTGGCGCCCACCGAGTTGTCCCGACAACTGGCCCGAATGCCGACCAGGTAACCGGGCTGCACAGTGCTGGGGCTCACCTCGACGAAGATGTCCACCGCCGGAGTCGGTTGAGGCCTTCCGCCGGGCGGCCCTTCGGGCTGCGGCGCGGGCGCGACGGCAACAGCCCACTCGGACGCGGGCGCGACGGCGACGGCCCACTCGGACGCTGGCGCAACGGCAACAGCCTGCTCGGGCACGGCAAGAACGGCAGCAGGCCGCTCGGACACGGCAAAGACGGCGACGGCGGGCTGGGATGCGGCAAGGGCAACGGCGGCAGGCTCAGGCGCGGCGAGGGCGGGCGTGGCGGCCAGCAGGGGGCCGGCCAGCACGGTCACCAGCGACAGGGTCACGACGCCGCGGGTCACTGTCACGATGCCCCCTCTCGACGCCGTGCGGCCGGGTCGGGCGGTGGAGCACCCGACCTGCCGTACCAGTTGGATCCTCTCATTTCCGGTCGCACATCACATCCGATCCGCCGGCGGCGTCGCGTACGCTCGGGTCGCTGTGACCGCCACCGACCATGACCCCGCCGTCCCGCCCGCGAGCCGGACGATCCGCACGTTCCACCCCCGCCGGGGTCGGATGAGCGACCGGCAGACCGACGCGCTGAGCCGGCTCTGGCCCGCGTACGGCCTGGATGTGCCGGACGGGCCTGTGCTGCCCGTCGACCTGGCCGACCTGTTCGGTCGCCGGGCGCCCGTGGTGCTGGAGATCGGCTCGGGCATGGGCGACACCACCGCTGCGATGGCTGCCGCCGACCCGGATCGAGATTATCTGGCGGTCGAGGTGCACACGCCGGGAATCGCCAACCTGCTGCACCTGGTGGAGCGCGATGGCCTGCGCAACGTACGGGTGGCTGAGGGCGACGCGTTGTCCCTGGTAAACGGCTTGCCCGAGGGTGTGTTGGACGCCGTGCACGTATTCTTCCCGGACCCGTGGCCGAAGTCCCGCCACCACAAGCGGCGGATCATCCAGCCGACGCACGTGGCGCTGCTGCGGTCCCGGCTGCGCTCCGGCGGAATGCTGCACTGCGCGACCGACTGGGCCGAGTACGCCGACGTGATGCGGGAGACCCTCGACGCGGACCCGGAATTGGTGGACACGTACGGCGGCTTCGCGCCGCGGCCGGCGCACCGACCGGTGACGAAGTTCGAACGGCGGGCGATCACTGCCGGTCGGCCGGTCGCCGACCTGCTGTACCGCCGACGGTGACCGACGAAACGCCCGAACCGGAACGCGGCGGGGCGTTCGGGATGCCCGGACGGGGGTCCGGTGCAGGCCGGGTTGGCGTACCGGGGCATGATCCAGGCACCATGGACAGGCTATGACGCTCACCGCCGCGCTGCCGACAAGCGCCGACCCCGACACCCTCTTCGACGCGTTCGCCGGCTGGGCGAAGGAGCGCGGCCTCGACCTCTACCCCCATCAGGAAGAGGCGGTCATCGAGATCGTCTCCGGCGCCAACCTGATCATGAACACGCCCACCGGCTCGGGTAAGAGCCTGGTGGCGATCGCCGCGCACTTCGCGGCCCTCGCCGACAGCCGGACGACCTTCTACACCGCACCGATCAAGGCCTTGGTGTCGGAGAAGTTCTTCGCGCTCTGCGAGGTCTTCGGCGCCGAGAACGTCGGCATGCTCACCGGCGACGCCAGCGTCAACGCCGACGCCCCGATCATCTGCTGCACCGCGGAGATCCTGGCGAACCTGGCGCTGCGCGAGGGCACGAAGGCCGACGTCGGTCAGGTGATCATGGACGAATTCCACTTCTACGCCGAACCCGACCGGGGCTGGGCGTGGCAGGTGCCGATCATCGAGCTGCCGCAGGCCCAGTTCATCCTGATGTCCGCCACTCTGGGGGACACCACCCGCTTCGTCGACGACCTGACCCGGCGCACCGGGCGGCCCACCGCCGTCGTGCGCACGGCGGAGCGGCCGGTCCCGCTCATCTTCTCGTACGCGATGACGCCGCTGCACGAGACGCTTGAGGAGCTGCTGGAGACCAAGCAGGCCCCGGTGTACGTGGTGCACTTCACCCAGGCCGCCGCACTGGAACGCGCCCAGGCCCTGACCAGCGTCAACGTCTGCACCCGCGCCGAGAAGGACATGATCGCCGAGGCGATCGGTGGTTTCCGGTTCACCGCCGGCTTCGGCAAGACGCTGTCCCGGCTGGTCCGGCACGGCATCGGCGTGCACCACGCCGGCATGCTGCCCAAGTACCGCCGCCTGGTGGAGACCCTCGCCCAGGCCGGCCTACTCAAGGTCATCTGCGGCACCGACACCCTCGGCGTCGGCATCAACGTGCCGATCCGGACCGTGCTGTTCACCGGCCTGTCCAAGTACGACGGGGTCCGTACCCGGCTGCTGAAGAACCGGGAGTTCCACCAGATCGCCGGGCGGGCCGGCCGGGCCGGCTACGACACCATCGGCCGGGTCGTGGTGCAGGCCCCGGAACACGTCATCGACAACGAGAAGGCTCTCGCCAAGGCCGGCGACGACCCGAAGAAGCGGCGCAAGGTGGTCCGCAAGAAGCCGCCGGAGGGCTCGATCGGCTGGGGCCAGCCCACCTTCGACCGACTCGTCGACGCCGAGCCGGAGCCACTGACCTCCAGCTTCCAGGTCAGCCACTCGATGCTGCTCAACGTCATCGGCCGGCCCGGGGACGCGTTCACCGCGATGCGGCACCTGCTCACCGACAACCACGAGGAACCCGCCGCGCAACGCCGACACATCCGCCGCGCGATCGCCATCTACCGGGCCCTGCGGGCCGGCGGTGTCGTCGAGGAGCTGCCCGAGCCGGACGAGACCGGCCGGCGGATCCGGCTCACCGTCGACCTCCAGCTCGACTTCGCCCTCAACCAGCCGCTCTCCCCCCTGGCCCTGGCCACCATCGAGCTGCTCGACGCCGAGTCCCCGTCGTACGCCCTCGACGTGCTGAGCGTGATCGAGTCGATCCTCGACGACCCCCGGCAGATCCTCTCCGCGCAGCAGTTCAAGGCGCGCGGCGAGGCGGTCGCCGCCATGAAGGCCGAGGGCATCGAGTACGAGGCCCGCATGGAGCTGCTCGACGAGGTGACCCACCCGAAGCCCCTGGCCGAGCTGCTGGAGGCCGCGTACGAGATGTACCGGCAGGGGCACCCCTGGGTCGCCGACCACCAGCTCTCCCCCAAGGCCGTCGTCCGCGACATGTACGAGCGGGCCATGACCTTCACCGAGTACGTGCAGTTCTACGGGCTGACCCGCTCGGAAGGTCTCGTCCTGCGCTACCTGGCCGACGCGTACAAGACGCTGCGCCAGACCGTGCCCGAGGACGCCAAGACCGAGGAGCTGATCGACCTCATCGAGTGGTTGGGCGAGCTGGTCCGCCAGGTCGACTCCAGTCTCATCGACGAGTGGGAGCGGTTGCGCAACCCGTCCGACGTGGCCGAGGTGACCCAGGCGCACGCCGCCCTGACCGATCGGCCGCCGGCGGTGACCCGCAACGCGCGGGCGTTCCGGGTGCTGGTGCGCAACGCGCTGTTCCGACGCGTCGAGTTGGCCGCGCTACGCCGCTGGGACCTGCTCGCCGAGTTGGACGCCGAGGACGGCTGGGACTACGACGCGTGGGCCGACGCCCTGGCGCCGTACTTCGAGGCGTACGACTCGATCGGGGTCGGGCCGGACGCCCGCGGTCCGGCGCTGCTGATGATCGAGCAGGGCCGGGAGCGGTGGACCGTACGGCAGATCTTCGACGACCCGGACGGCGACCACGACTGGGGCATCAGCGCCGAGATCGACCTGGTGGCCTCGGACGAGGTCGGTGCGGCGGTCGTGCGGATCACCGACGTCGGCCAGCTCTAGGAAGGTCTCGACGGAGTTGAGCAACCGTGTTCGTCGGGGCACCGCGACGGTGTCCCGACGAACCACCCGCCTGACGCGCCACGATCGGCAACTCAGCTTCATGACCAGCACTTGGGATAGTGCAGGCGATCCGGAAGCTTTTTTCACCATCTAATAGGTCAATTCCCCGCGACGTCACGAGCGCTCGCATTGTTGGCGAATTCAGCGGTAATGGCAGTACCTAATCCAGGTCCGCTCGCGCCCTGCCGAAGAAACGTACCTTCGAACACCAGTCGGCCATGTTCGCATAGCGGACCGCTCGTGTGATGACCAATCCGAAGGTGGCAGATAGCAGCTTTTCAGGCGGCTGCATGTCAGAGTCTGGGACGCCATGACAATTGTGTTTACAGATCCACCATCTTCTATCACGATGGATTTCGATCCAATTCTCTACAGCGGGGAGATCCGATGAGAAGATCGAAAGCCATGCGCGCTTCGGCGTTATTGGTCAGCACACTGACCCTTGTGACGGCCGAGGCGGCGCTCCACGTGCCAGCCGCCGGCGCGACCACCGGCTCGATCGACACGCAGGTCGATGTCGCCACCGCCGACATCCTGGCTGGTGCCGCAGAGCAGTCGCTGGAGCACCGGGCGACCGCGATCGTGGGGACTTCCACGGCGACGATGGCGCCGGCCGCGCTCGCCGACGGCATGGTCGCCGTCGACGCCCGCCAGACCGCGCGGGAAGAGACCATGGCCACGGCGATCCGCGCGCACCGGAGCTGGCTACGTTCCGTGGGCGAGGGATTCACCGGTGCGGACACGTCGCTGGCCGTGGAACGGATCGGCCGATCAGGTGATGTCGTCACCATCGACGCCAACGAGACGACGATGCTCTCCTACGCGAAGATCCGCGGCGACGAGCCGCCGACGACCGGGTACACCGCCCGTCACACCTTCGTCTTCCGCCAGGACGCAGCGGGCCGCTGGCAACTGACCGAGGACCGGCAGCTCGAACCGACTGGCCTGCTGCCACTCCGGACGGCCGAAACGTTCGTCCATGGGGACGCGCAGAAGGCAGGCTCGCCGCCAGCGGCCCCGGCTGCGAGGGTCCCGATGGGGACTGAAACGCCAGCGGCGACAGCCAGGCCCGCCGTCATGGGTCCGACAAAGGGCTCCGGGATGGTTGCGCTGGCATACAATTACGGCGCGATGGCGACCTATCTGGAGCGTTACTGGTCCAGCTACAACACTGCCTACCGCTCGTTCAGCGACGTCGGCGGTGACTGCACCAACTTCGCGAGCCAGGCGCTGCGCGCAGGTGGATGGTCCGATGACCTTGGGTGGTACCGGGACTCGGCAAATTGGTGGTACAACTCGGCGAACGAGACATGGTCCTGGATCAACGTCAACTCCTGGGCAAGCTTCGCCTACAGCTACAGCGGGCGCGTCACCAGCCTCAGCAACGTCTGGTACATGGGGATCGGCGACGTACTACAAGTCGACGGTTCCAGGGACGGCAGCAAGGATCACACCATGATGGTGTCCTATGTTAGCGGCGGGACGCCTTATCTGACGTACCACACGACTAACCGTTACCGGCGATCCATGAACCAGGTGCTGGCCGACTGGGGCAGCGCCAACTACTACGCAGGACGTACATGACACTTTTGATTTCCCGAACGGCGGCGAGGATTGTTGCTCTGACTCTCCTTGCCGCCGTCTTCGGCGGATGCGGTGGTCCGGACGAGTCGTCGAATCCGGACCCAGCGACCCTCCGCGGCTATGCGGAGACGTACGTGTCGCTGCTGCAGGCGAAGGACGAGCCCGGGCTACGCCAGCACCTCGGCAACGATGCGCACCCAGGGGATTCGGCCGAGCGGATCACGGCGTACGGCGGCAGAGGCTGGACGCTGTCCGAGGTGTCGTGGAGCGCCCTGACCCCGAGGGCGTACGCGCTGTCAATGGTCGTCGATGGCCCGTCCGGTCGCACGACCTGGCGACACAACGTGGAGTGGACCGGCGGCCGCTGGATCATGGCGCCGCTCGACGCACCGCCTGCTGGAGCCTCGACCGAGAGCCCGGGGTGACCTCTCCCCCGCCACCACACCGGCTGGATGTGGCCACCCAAGATCGCCTTGGTGCCGGCAAGCTCCGCCACGCGCCAGGGGTCCTTCTCGGTCACGACGATTGAGTCCTCGCAGACGTGCGGATCTCCGGACTTGCCCAGCACGAACTGCTCCATGATCGCCACAGATTTGATACTCGCCTACGACGCTGAACCGCCTCGCTCCGGACGGTGCCACCTCACGGCGGATCGCCCTCACCTGGGGGCAGCGGCCTGAGTCGATGGTGTCGATACCGGATCAACGTCACGCGGCCTCGGCACATTCATGAATGAGCCTTCCACCCGCTCCACCGAACGCCCTGGGCTGACCGCCGCCCGGGACTACCTCCGACTCGGTAAGGGACAGGCCAGTCAACGGGCACGCCGGCCAACTCGCAACGAGCAGCGGTACGCACCGCCTCGGGGATTTTCCTACCCCGGTCCGGGGTGCCAGCACTACCGACACCGAGATTCCGCCTCGATGAGGATTAGCAAACCTCGACCTACAGGAGGGTTCCATGGCAACGACGATCTCCCGGCGTACGGTGCTGGCCGGGACCGCAGCAGGTCTGTTCGGCGCGACCCGCGCCTCGGCGGTGGCAGAAGCGGCGTCGACGGACATTACAGCTGTGACCGGAGTGACGACGATCGACGCCGTCAACGGCATTCGGCGTACGCAAAATGTTCTGATCCGCGGGAACCGCGTCCTTGATGTGGGCGACCTCCGCAGGATGCCGGTGCCGGAGCGCGCGCGGGTCATCGACGGCCGCGGTAAGTTCCTCATCCCGGGCCTCGCCGACATGCATACCCATGCCACCGAAATCGACCCGTACGACCCGGAGATGTACGTGGTCAACGGCGTCACAACCGTGCGGCAGATGTCATCGAGCAACGCTGTCCGCGGCTGGCGTGCCGACATCTCCTCGGGCACCCGGCTGGGGCCACAGTTCCTGATCGGCAGCGCGATACTGGACGGCGCACCCTCACTGTGGGAAGGGCTCGGCCCTCCCTATGTCGCGGTGGCCGACGCCGACCAGGCCAGAGCCGCGGTACGCCAGGAATCCGGCGCTGACTTCCTCAAGACCTACACCCGGCTCAGCCGCGAGTCCTTCCATGCGATCGCCGCCGAGGCTCGCCGCATCGACCTGCCGTTCCTAGGGCACGTCCCTGACTTCGTGCCGGTCACCGAGGCGAGCGACGCCGGGCTGCACAGCATCGAGCATCTCTTCGAATTCTGGTACGACACCTCCCACGACGAACGGCGACTGCGCCGGGAGATCTCCCGCATCAAGGTGGCCGGTGGCGACTACGCCGGATGGTTCACCGGCCTGCACCCGGTCGAGTACGCGGCAGCCCGCAGCTACAGCCGGGACCGAGCCGCCAGGGTGTTCGAGCGGCTGGCCCGTAACAACACTCACGTGACGCCCACCCTCGTCCTACACCTGACCTGCGATGTGCCGCAGCAGGTGCAGCACAACGACCCACGCTTCCGGTACGCCAGCGCGGACACGCTCGGGTATTGGCAGTGGGCGACCGAGAACTTTTATCTGAAGGGCCGCACTCCCCGCGAGAGCGCCGAACGCGAGGAGCTGTTCGAGCGGCGCCTGCGGCTGGCCGGCGAGCTGGCCCGGGCCGGCGTGCCACTGCTGACCGGCAGCGACCTCGGCACCGCCTACCTGTTGCCGGGCTTCAGCGTGCACGACGAACTGCGTCTGCTGGTCCGGGCCGGTCTGACCCCGGCGCAGGCGTTGCGGGCGGCGACGCTGGAGCCGGCCCGCAGCCTCGGTCAGCGCGATCGGGGCGCAATCGCGCGTGGCCAGATCGCCGATCTGGTCCTGCTCGACGCGGACCCGATGCACGACATCAGCAACGTGAGCCGGATCGACAGTGTGTTCGTCCGCGGTGAGCTGATCGACGCAGCGGCCCGGCAGCGTCTGCTCACCGAGATCGAGGAAGCGTTCCAACGCAGGCCCCGCACCGGCGCACTGCCGGCTGCGGCCTGCCCGTGCGGCTAGGTTCTTGTCCGTGGACGAGGTGCAGCGATCATGGACTTCGTTCGATGAGTTGGGGTCCACCCGTCGAGGTTGCCGTCGAGCGCGCCATGGCGGCCAGTGAGGCATGAACTCAGGCCGCCGTCCGGCCTTGTGAAGAGACCGTAGGCCGCCAGAGGTGCAGCAAGACGGACACAGTGTGTCACTTGGCCCGGACGCTCGTGCCACCAATTCTGCCAGTTATCCCGAACCGTGCCAGGTGCCTGCAGACAGGACAGTACCCCTACTTTCACTGGGCAACGTCAGACCCGTCGATTAGAATGTATGTACTAATCGAGTTCCTGACCTGGGAGGACGCCCGTGACCGCGCCCGCCTCCACGCCCCTCACCCCCTACGCCACACTGCTCGGTTTCACCCGCTACGTCGACCGCACCGGCCCCACCAAGGCGACCTTCGTGGGCGGGCTGCGCAAGCAGCGCGCCAGCCGGTCCGGCTTCAACCCGCACGGCCAGTTCGTCAAGGCGCTCAAGGCCGACATCGCCTTCCACACCGGCGGCACGCACCTGGCCGGGGTGGCCGACATCGTCAAGCCACGATGGCGCCCGCTCTACCAGGCGCTCACCCCCGGCGCCACGACGTGGCTGCACTCCCTGGGCGAGCCAGCCGCCGTCGATCTCGCCCAGACCCGCGACGCCCTGGCCATGCTGGGCGACCTACCCGTCAAGATCAACCCCCACTTCGGGGTACGCCACGCAGACGGCCGCGCCGAAGCGGTCCGCCTGCACTTCGACGAGGCCCCACCGAGCGAGGAGTCGGTGCTCGCCACCCTGCACCTGATGGCCCGCCACATGGACGCGGTGCTGCCGCACGCCGAGCCGGTCCTGGTCGACGTCCGCCGCGGCCTGGCCCACCGCATGCCCACCGACGCCAAGCCCGACCAGATCGAACGATGGCTCTCCGGCGAAGCCGCCGCCTTCCGCGCCATCTGGTCCACCGCCGCCTAACCCCACCCCCGCTCTCCGCACCCTCGACGCTCCACGCCCTCCACCACCCACCCGCCCCACCCGCCCCAGGCGCCCCATGCGCCACGCGCTCCACGCGCCACGCGCTCCACGCTCCACGCTCCACGCACTCAGGCCCCACGCGCTCCACGCGCCTGCCCGGCAAGATCGCGCTCGATCCTGGATGTAGTGGCCTCCGCTTCTCGGGAGGCCACTACATCCATGTTCCAGCGCGATCATGGGGATAACGACGCGCATCGGCGCCGGTGTGGTGACTGTGGTTATCCACAGGGGCAGCGTGACGCGAAGAGGTTCGGCCAGCCTGAGGCCATGCCGAAAGTTCCTCGTCGGCCGCCGCAGTTGCGGGGTCGGATCTTCCGTGGCTCGACCGCCATCTCGCGAGGCCTACTGACCCGCAACGAGCTACGCAGCTCGGCGTGGCGACCGCTCTTCCGCGACGTCTACGCCGATGCCCAGATCGCAGTCACCCACACCATGAGATGCACCGCCATCGGACGCTGGCTGGTACCACCCGGTGCGGCCATCGCAGGGCGCGCTGCCGCCGGCCTGTACGGCTGCGCGAAGCCCGGCGCGAGCGAGCCGGTCGACGTTCTCGTTCCCGCCGCCACCCGGATCGGCCCGACCGCCGGCATCCGGGTCCACCACGGAGAGATCGATTCCGGCGACACCGTGGACCGGGCCGGGGTCACGGTGACCAGCCCGGCGCGTACCTGCTGGGACCTGGCCCGTTGGCTCGATGTGACCGAGGCGGTGGTTGTCATCGACGCCATGCTGGCCAACAGGCTGACGACCGCACCAGCCCTGCGCGAGTACGCGCTGAGCCGGGCCGGTCGACGCGGCTGGCGATCGCTGCTACGCGCGGTCGACCTGGCCGACGCGGGTGCGGAGTCCCCCCAGGAGTCCCGCACCCGGGTCGGGCTGGTGCTCGCCGGCCTGCCGAGGCCGGAGACGCAGTGGGTCGTGGCCGATCAGGGCCGGTTCGTGGCCCGCCTGGACCTGGCCTGGCCGCAGTTCAAGGTCGCGGTGGAGTACGACGGACTCTGGCACGACGACCCCGAGCAGTTCCATCGGGACCGCCAACGCCTCAACCGACTGCTCGGCGGCGACTGGATCGTGCTGCACCTGACCGCCAAGCGCCTCCGGGACGACTTCGACGGGTTCCTCGCCGAGGTCCGAGCCGCCCTACGAGCACGCTCGCGCTCCCCCCGGTGACGATGATCGCGCTCGAACATGGAAATAGTGGCCTCCCCCGTCTTGGGAGGCCACTATTTCCTGGATCAAGCACGATCATGTGCCGGCGCACGAGTGCGCGGGGCGCGCGGGGCGTGCCTCGCACGAGTGCGCGGGGTGCGCGGGGCTGCGCGGGATGCGCGGGGTGCGCGGGGTGCGCGGGGCGCGGGGCGCGCCTCGCACGAGTGCCCGGGGCGTGCCCCGCACGAGGGCGCGGGGGGAGCGCCTTCGCGCGGCAGCGCCCGGCGGGGTGTCAGGCGGCGGGGAGGTACTTGGTCAGGTCGTCGAGGATCTTGTTGGCGGCGCCGACGCCGATGCCGGTCATCCAGACCTCGTCGGAGACGGGGTACGCCTTGCCGGCCTTGACCGCGCCGAGACCCTTCCACAGCGTCCCGCCGGCGACCTTGGTCTGCTCGGCGGCGGCCTTGTCGCCGTACGCGGTCACGAAGATGACGTCACCGTCGACCTCGTTGATCCGCTCGGGGCTGACCAGGTCGAAGCGCTTGTCCTCCTTGCTGGCGAGCAGCTGCCGGTCGGGGCGGCCCAGGCCGGTGTCGCCGATGACGATGCCGGAGAACGAGTCCGGGCCGTACACCCGGATGTTGCCGGGCAGGAACCGCACGATGGAGACCTTGCGCGCGGCGGCGTCGCCGAGCGTCGCGCCGAAGTCCTTGGCCCGCTTCTCGTACGCGCCGAGCAGGTCCTTGGCCTGCTGCTCGCGGCCGAGCGCCTTGCCGTCGAGGAGGAGGTTGTCCTTCCAGGTGATGCCCACCTTGTCGGTGAACACGGTCGGCGCGATGGCGGCCAGCTCGTCGTAGAACTTCTCCTGGCGGAACTTGCTGCCGAGGATGAGGTCCGGCTTCAGGGCGTTGATGGCCTCCAGGTCGGGCTCGGTGAGCACCCCGACCTCCTTGATGCCGGCGAGCTTGTCCGCGCCGAAGTACGTGGGCCAGCTCTTCGCCTCACCGGCGGTGGCCGCGCCGACGGGCGTGATGCCCAGCGAGAGCGCCGTGTCGATCTTGTCGGTGTCCAGCACGACGACGCGCTTGGGCTCGGCCGGGACCTTGGTGGTGCCCATGGCGTGGGTGATCTCCCGGGTGTCCCCGGTGGTGGAGCCGGCGACCGGGTCGCTCTCACCGCAGGCGGTGAGGCCGGCGCCGAGGGCGACGGCCGCGGCGAGAGCTGCGACGAGACGACGCATCAGAGTCCTTTCGAGGGGTGCGAACCGGCGAGCGGGTTGGCCGCGTCGCCGGTGGCGGGTCGGGCGTCCGGTACGGACGCCGTCGACGAATCGGGGTCCTTCGCGCCACCGGACGCGGCGACCGGGCCGCCCGCACCACCGGAAGCGGCGCCCGCACCACCGGACGCGGCGACCGGGCCGCCCGCACCACCGGGCGAAGCGACCGGGCCGCCCGACGCGGCAGCGGGAGCGGGAGCGGGAGCGTTGCCACCGGTGTACGCGGGCACCACCAGCGGCGCGCCGGTCACCGGGCAGGGCACGACCACGCAGGCCAGCCCGAAGACGTCGCGGACCAGGTCGGCGGTGAGGATCTCCCGGGGCGGGCCGGCGGCGACCACCGTGCCGGCGCGCATGGCGACCAGGTGGTCGGCGTAGCGGGCGGCCTGGTTCAGGTCGTGCAGGACGGCGACCACTGTGCGGCCCCGCTCGGAGCGCAGCCGGTGCAGGAGGTCCAGCACCTCCACCTGGTGGGCCAGGTCGAGGAAGGTGGTCGGCTCGTCCAGCAGCAGGGCGTCGGTGTCCTGGGCGAGGGTCATGGCGATCCACACTCGTTGCCGCTGACCGCCGGAGAGGCTGTCCACCGGCCGGTCGGCCAGATCGGTGACGTCGGCGAGGGCCATTGCCTGGTCCACCGCCGCGCCGTCCTCCGACGACCACTGCCGCCACCACCGCTGGTAGGGCTGTCGGCCGCGCCCGACCAGGTCCGCCACGGTGACGCCCTCGGGCACCAGCGGGCTCTGCGGCAGGACGCCGAGGCGGCGGGCGACCTCCCGGGTCGGCAGCTCGCGGATGGCGGTGCCGTCCAGCAGCACCGTGCCGCGGCGGGGGGTGAGCAGCCGGGCCATCGTGCGCAGCAGGGTGGACTTGCCGCACGCGTTGGGTCCGACGATCACGGTGAACGCGTCGGTGGGCAGGTCGAGGTCGAGCCCGTCGAGCACGGTCCGCTCGTCGTAGCCGGCGACCAGGTCGCGGGTGGAGAGCATCACACGACTCCTTGAGGCGTCACGACGACCGCCGCCGGCCACGCAGCAGCAGGAAGATCAGGTACGGGCCGCCGATCGCGGCGGTCAGCACACCGGCGGGTAGTTGGGTGGGTGCGAACAGGCGCCGGCCGGCCAGGTCGGCCAGCACCAGCAGGAGGGCGCCGAGCAGCGCCGCGCAGACCAGCGGTGGTCGTTCGGCGCGTACCAGGCGACGGGCCACCTGCGGGGCGACCAGCGCCACGAAGTCGACGGCGCCGACCTGGGCGGTGACCATTGCGGCGACGAGTACGCCGGTGCCGGCGAGGCCGATCCGACGGGCCACCGGGCGCAGCCCGACGCCCCGGGCGGTGTCGTCGTCCAGGGCGGTGCTGTTCAGCGCCCAGCCGGCCCAGGCCAGCACCGGCAGCAGCACCAGCAGCGTGCCGGCGATCCAGGCGGCCTCGGTCCAACCCTTGCCGGCCAGGGTGCCGATCAGCCAGATCTGCGCGCGCAGTCCGTCGATGGGGTCGGCGGTGAGCATGACCACCTCGGTGAGCGCCCGGAAGCCGAACGCGACCGCCACCCCGGCGAGCACGAACCGCTGCGCGGCCAGCCCGTGCCGGGCACCGAGAGCGAACAGCAGCACCGCCGCGAGCAGCCCGCCCACCAGCGCGGTGGGCGCCACCAGCACCGCGGCCATTCCGCTGGTCAGGGCCACGGTCGCGGCGAGGCCGGCGCCCTGGGTGATGCCGATGACGTCCGGGCTGGCGAGTGGGTTGCGGGCCACGCTCTGGATCAGCGTGCCGGCCACGCCGAAGGCGGCGCCGGCCACGGCCGCCAGCACGACCCGCGGCAACCGAAGATCAAAGACGACGAGGTCGTACGGGGTGCCAGCTCCGGAGAGGGCGCGCAGCACGTCGGCCGGGGCGACGTACGGGGTGCCCAGCGAGAGGCTGAGCACGACGGCCAGCAGGAGCAGCACGGTCAGCACGGCGGCCACCAGTACCGCGCGACGGCGGATCAGCAGGCTGACCGGGCCGACCCGCAGCAGCGACCGCCCCGCGAGCCGGGCCTGCCCGGCCGGCTCGGCGAGCCCAGCCGGGCCGGACACCGCACTGGAGCCGGCCGCACCCGCCGGGCCGGACACCGCACTGGAGCCGGCCGCACCCGCCGGGCCGGACACCGCACTGGAGCCGGCCGCACCCGCCGGGCCGGACTCCGCAACCGGGCCGGCCGCACCCGCCGGGCCGGACTCCGCAACCGGGCCGGCCGCACCCGCCGGGCCGGACTCCGCAACCGGGCCGGACAGCGCAGCCGGGCCGGACAGCGCAGCCGGGCCGGACAGCGCAGCCGGCGCCGAGCCAGCGCCGGACACCGCAGCCGGCACCGAGCCAGCGCGGGCAGCCGGGTCAGGAGAGCCGTCCGGGCTCGACGGGCGGGGCGGGTCGGTGGGGTCCGGGAGGCGCTGGGTGGTGGTCACGCGGTCACCACCCGGGCGCGGCGGACCAGCACGGCCAGCAGTGGCGCGCCGATCAGCGCGGTGACGATCCCGGCCGGGATCTCACCCGGCGGGGCGACGAGCCGACCGACGATGTCGGCGGCGAGCAGCAGCGCCGGCCCGAGCAGGGCGGAGACGGCGAGGGTCCAGCGGTGGTCCGCGCCGACCAGGGCGCGGGCCAGGTGCGGCACGGCCAGCCCGACGAACGCGACAGGTCCGGCGGCGGCCACCGCGGCACCGGTCAGCAGCACGGCGGCGAGGCCACCACCGAGGCGGACCAGACCGATCCGGTGGCCGAGACCACGGGCCACGTCGTCGCCGAGGGCCAGCGCGTCCAGGCCCCGGGCCACCAGCGCGGCCAGCACCAACCCGACGAGGACGAACGGCAGCACCTGCGCGGCGACCGACAGGTCCCGTCCGGCCAGCCCGCCGACGACCCAGAAGCGGTACTCCTCGAAGGTGCGGGCGTCGATGCTGAGCAGCGCGTACACCCCGGAGGCCAGGCTGGCGTCGAGCGCCGCGCCGACCAGCGCGAGGGTGACCGGGCTGGCGCCCTCGCGGGCGCGGGTGGCGATGGCGAAGACCAGCAGCCCGGCGATCAGGGCCCCGGCGATGCCGAACCAGACGTACCCGGCGAGCGTGCCGACGCCGAAGACGGAGATCGCGAGCACCACACCGAACGACGCGCCCGCGCTGATGCCGAGGATGCGCGGCTCGGCGAGGGGGTTGCGGGTGAGCGCCTGGAACAGCACCCCGGCCACGGCGAGCGCGAGCCCGACCGCGAGGCCGAGCGCGGTCCGGGGCATCCGCAGCTCACGGACGATGGTGCTGGCGTCGCTGCCGTCCGGCGCAACGAGCGCGTGCCAGACCTGGTCGACGCCGAGTTGCCGGCTGCCGAGCGCGAAGCTGGCCAGCACGGTGAGCAGCAGCACCAGCGCGGCCCCGACGGTGACGGCCACCCGGCGGCCGGTACGGGTGCCGGACCGGTTACGGGCCGGGGTCGGCCGGGCGGCGAGGGTCGTCACGAGTCTCCTGCACGTTCATGCTTAGGTTCGCCTAACCTTAGCCGAGCTGCAGAAAGGGGCCTAACCGGCGTCTGTCGATGCCGTCCCGGGTCTCCCCGCCCCGTCCGACGAGCCACCGTCCCCGGCCGCCGCGCCACCGCGCGGCAGCACGTTCAGCGGTCGCATCATCTCGTTGTCCTCGTGCTCCAGAAGGTGGCAGTGCCAGGCATACCGACCCGGGAGGTCGAAGTGCGCCTTGATGCGGGTCACCTCCCACGGGTACGCGAGCACCGTGTCCATCCACCCCCGATCCCCGGGGCCCGGCTGCGCCCTGCCGGAGTGCCCCCGCCCGAGCAGCTCGAACTGGACCTGGTGCAGGTGGACCGGGTGCACGTGGTGGGTGAAGTTGCGCACCTCCCACACCTCGGTGTCGCCGAGGGTGGGCTGCTCGGTCGCCGGGTCGCTCCAGCGCAACGGCAGACCCCGACCACCCTCGTCGAGGACGCCGAGCAGCATGACCGTCGACCCGCCGGACCTGCGCTCGTTGAGCGACAACCGGCGTACCCGTTGAGCCGCTCCGAGCCGAGGGTGTGACGGGAGCCGTAGCTGCTCCGGTGGGACGCTCGGGTCCGCGCCGGTCGCGTCGGTGACCACGAACCGCAGCACCTGCCCGGTGGTCTGCGGGTCGGCCGGCGGGAAGTCCACCCCGGGGCGACCGCCGCCGTACATCCCGTCCGGCCCTTCGTTGACGAGATACAGCTCGGTGCCGGCCGGAACGTCGGTGAAGTCGACGATCGCGTCGACCCGCTGGGCGGGGCCGAGTGACACGCGTTCGTGCGGCACCGGCTCCGGCAGGAAGCCGCCGTCGCTGCCGATCTGCCAGACCGGCAGCACCGGCCGGGCCGGCCGGGCGGTGGCGTTCGCGGTCACGCTGAGCAGGAGGAATCGGCTGTTGCAGCCGTTGAGCAGCCGGAACCGGTAGCGCCGGCGCTGCACGGTCAGCGTGGGCCAGGTACGGCCGTTGACCACCATGGTGGAGCCGGAGAACCCGGGCACCCAGGTCGGCGGCCCCTCGCCGCCGGAGTACCGAGTCGGGTAGTGCAACTCGCCGTCCGCGGTGAAGCTGCGGTCCTGGATCATCAGCGGGATGTCGTGGTACGAGGCGTTCGGCGGATCATCCCGGGTCGGCGTCGGGCCGGGCAGTACGCCGTCCGCCAGGTCGTCGCCGCCGAGCAGGTAGAACCCGGCGGGCCCGGCGTAGACGTTCTCCCGGGTGAGCCCGAGCGTGTGGTCGTGGTACCAGAGGGTGCACGGCCGCTGGTCGTTCGCGTACTCGAAGGTGGCCGAGCCCGGCGCCCAGCGCAGGCCGGACCGCTCGGCGAACCGGGCCCGGAACTCCCGGTACGCGCTGCCGGACACGGCGAAGCCGGGCGGCAGGTCGCGGGCGACCGGCAAATACCACGCCTCGGAGTGCCCATCGCTCTCCTGGGAGCTGTGCGCGCCGTGCAGATGCACCACCTGGGGCACCGGCCCGCGATACCCCTGCGGGCTGCCGTCCCACTGCCCATGACGGTCCCGGTACTCGATGCCACCGGCCGGGTTGGCCCAGTGCAGGGTGGGGTCGACCGGCAGCAGGTGCGGCAGGTGGTCGCCCCGGTCGTCGACGAGCTGGTTGACCCAGGTCACCCGGACCGGTCGGCCCACCCGGGCCATGATGGTGGGCGCCGGGTAGCCGAAGCTGCCAGGGTGGGCGGTGGAGCCGTAACCCCACACTGTGGTGCGCGGCCACGAGGGCGGCAGGATCTGCTGGCGGAACTGTCGCACCGCGATCTCGTACGTGTCGCACTCGGGATCGGTCGCCGCCGTCGGCATGGCCGGGGGGATCCGCAGCGGCGTGACGTACTTCGGGATGTCACGGGCGTCCAGCGACGCTGCCGCGGCGAGCGCCCGGCCCGAGGCCGCCCAGCCCGCCGGCATCAGCGCCGCCGCGCCGCCGGTGGCACCGGCCGCGAGCAGCCGACGTCTGGTGACCATGCCGCACCTCCCAATCGCTCCGAACCTCGATATGAGAATGAGATTCGCGGACGACCACAGGACGGACAGATGGCGGATGACACCCAGAAGAGGGACATTCGCCTCATAGGGTGGGAGCATGCGATTCGACCAGCACACGGTCGTCCTGCTGACCCGGCCGTCGGATCCGCCGGAGCTGCCGCAGGACGCGATCGACCGGTTGCGGGACACGCACCTGGCCCATCAGGCGGGCCTCGTGCAGCAGGGGCTCGTGCTCGCGGCCGGCCCGTTCCTGCACCCAGACGACGAGCAGCTACGGGGTTTCGTGGTGCTGTCCATCGCCCCGGACGAGGCACGCGCGCTGTTCGCCAACGACCCCGCCGTGCGGGCCGGTCGCCTGGTCGCGCGGGTCACGTCGTGGCTGCTACCGGAGGGCACCCTGCGCTTCGAGGGCGTGCCGGTGCCGCAGTCGATGCTGGAGGCAGCCTCCGGGGACTGACCCGGGCCCGGTCAGCCGGCCGAGCCGCTGCCGGTCTCCGCCGGCACCTCATCGAGCGGGACCACCCGCAGGGCGTCCATCGGGCCGACGACCACCCGCAGTTCCGGGAAGTAGTCCCGCAGCACCTGCTGGCACCGGTCACAGGGCGCGACGACCTCGCGGCCACGGTCGGCGACCGTGACGATCGTCTCCAGCGCGGTGACGCCCTGCGTGGCGGCCGTGCCGATCACGACAAGTTCCGCGCAGGCCCCTCCGGTGGCGTGCTGGACGTTCACGCCGGTGAAGACCCGCCCGTCCGCGGTCCGGGCCGCCGACGCGACCGTGTGGTGCTGGCTACGGCAGCGCAGCTTGGAGACCGCCGTTGCGGCCTGCACCAACGCGCGGTCGGTGTCGCGCATCTCCATCCGGCTCCCCCAGCGCTCGACGTCGGCCGCCAACTCTAGGGCCCGCTCGTGGCCGTCAAGGGACCGGAGGTGGCCGTCGGGGAGCCGGCCGCTCGGTAACCCAGGGGCGGTGCGCCGCCGGGCTGCCTATCCTTGGGCACGACATGCAGAATCCAACCGCCTCCGTCGCGTCCGACCCCGTTCGCGAGTTGCACCGCCGCCTCACACCTCTGATGTTCCGCGACCAGCGCCGGCTCCAGCGGCGACTGGATGGTGCCCGCAAGCTGCGCGACCCGCAGCGTCGGGAGGCGGCGCTGACCGAGATCACCGCCGACCTGGTCCGGGCCGAGCAGCGGCTCGCCGCCCGGCAGGCGGCGGTGCCCGTGATCACGTACCCGGTGGGCTTGCCGGTCAGTGAGCGCAAGGACGACATCGCCGCTGCCATCCGCGATCACCAGGTGGTGATCGTGGCGGGCGAGACCGGCTCCGGCAAGACCACCCAGATCCCCAAGATCTGTCTGGAGTTGGGGCGCGGGGTGCACGGCCTGATCGGGCACACCCAGCCCCGGCGGTTGGCCGCCCGGACGGTGGCCGACCGGATCGCCGACGAGCTGGGCACCGAGTTGGGCGACGTGGTCGGCTACAAGGTGCGCTTCACCGACCAGGTCAGCGAGCGCAGCCTGGTGAAGCTGATGACCGACGGCATCCTGCTGGCCGAGTTGCAGACCGACCGGATGTTGCGCCAGTACGACACGCTGATCATCGACGAGGCGCACGAGCGCAGCCTCAACATCGACTTCATCCTCGGGTACCTGCGGGAGCTGCTGCCCCGACGACCCGACCTCAAGGTGATCATCACCTCGGCGACCATCGAGACCGACCGGTTCGCCCGGCACTTCGCCGGGCCACCCACGGCCGACGAGCCGGAGGGCGTGCCCGCGCCGGTGGTCGAGGTCTCGGGGCGTACCTACCCGGTGGAGGTGCGCTACCGGCCCCTCGTCGAGCTCGCCGAGGGCGAGGAGGACGGCGACGGCGACGAGGAGACCGTCCGCGACCAGATCCAGGCGATCGGTGACGCCGTCGAGGAGTTGGCCGCCGAGGGCCCCGGCGACATCCTGGTCTTCCTCAGCGGTGAGCGGGAGATCCGGGACACCGCCGACGCGCTGGGCAAGCTGGTGCAGAAGAAGCGAACGCTCCTCGGCACCGAGATCCTGCCGTTGTACGCGCGGCTCTCCTCCGCCGAGCAGCACCGGGTCTTCGCCGCGCACTCCTCGCGCCGGGTGGTGCTCGCCACCAACGTCGCGGAGACCTCGCTGACCGTGCCCGGCATCAAGTACGTGGTGGACCCGGGCACCGCCCGCATCTCCCGCTACTCCAGCCGGCTCAAGGTGCAGCGGCTGCCGATCGAGCCGATCTCCCAGGCGTCGGCCAACCAGCGCAAGGGCCGGTGTGGCCGTACCTCGGACGGCATCTGCATCCGCCTCTACGACGAGCAGGACTTCCTCTCCCGGCCCGAGTTCACCGACCCGGAGATCCTGCGGACCAACCTGGCGTCGGTCATCCTCCAGATGACCGCGATCGGGCTCGGCGACCTCGCCGCGTTCCCGTTCATCGACCCACCGGACAAGCGCAACATCACCGACGGCGTCAACCTGCTGCACGAGCTGGGCGCGTTGGACCCGACCGAGGCCGACCCGGCGAAGCGACTCACCTCGCTCGGCCGGCGGCTGGCCCAGTTGCCGGTCGACCCGCGCCTGGCCCGGATGGTGGTCGAGGGCGAACGCAACGGTTGCGCCACCGAGGTGCTGGTGATCGCCGCCGCGCTCTCCATCCAGGACCCCCGGGAGCGGCCGGCGGAGAAGCAGGCTCAGGCCGACCAGGCGCACGCCCGGTTCGCCGACAAGGAGTCGGACTTCGTCGCGTACCTCAACCTGTGGCGCTACCTGCGCGAGCAGCAGCGGGAGCTGTCCTCCAGCGCATTCCGCCGGATGTGCAAGGCGGAGTACCTGAACTACCTGCGCATCCGCGAGTGGCAGGACATCGTCAGCCAACTGCGCCAGGTGCTGCGTACCCCGTCCGACGGCGACCGGCGTGGCGGGCGGCCGGCGCGCGACACCTCGGACGACGCGGACGCCGGCCGGGGCCGCCGGGGTGGCGCGGACCTGCCGGAGGAGATCGACACCCCGAAGGTGCACCAGTCGCTGCTGCCCGGCCTGTTGTCGCACATCGGCCTGAAGGACGCCCAGAAACACGAGTACCTGGGGGCGCGGGGAGCGAAGTTCGCGCTCTTCCCCGGGTCGGCGTTGTTCAAGAAGCCGCCGCGCTGGGTGATGGCCGCCGAGTTGGTGGAGACCTCCCGGCTGTGGGGGCGCATCGCCGGCCGGGTCGAGCCGGAGTGGGTCGAGCCGCTGGCGCAACACCTGGTCAAGCGCAGCTACAGCGAACCGCACTGGGAGAAGAAGCAGGCCGCGGTGATGGCCTACGAGAAGGTCACCCTGTACGGCGTCCCGCTGGTCAGCTCCCGCAAGGTCAACTTTGGGCGGATCGACCCGACGCTGAGCCGGGAGCTGTTCATCCGGCACGCCCTCGTCGAGGGCGACTGGCAGACCCACCACCAGTTCTGGGCGGACAACAAGCGGCTGCTCGCCGAAATCGAGGAGTTGGAGAGCCGGGCCCGACGCCGGGACATCCTGGTCGACGACGAGACCATCTTCGGCTTCTACGACCAGCGGATCCCGGCCGACGTGTCCTCCGGCCGGCACTTCGACAGCTGGTGGAAGAAGACCCGCCGCGAGCAACCCGACCTGCTCACCTTCACCCGTGACCTGCTGATCAACGACGGCCGACCGGGGGTGGACGAGGACGACTACCCGGACGAGTGGCAGGCCGACGGAGTGCGCCTGCCACTGACCTACCGGTTCGAGCCGGGCACGCCGGACGACGGCGTCACGGTGGACATTCCGCTGCCGCTGCTCAACCAGGTGCCGGCGGAGACCTTCGACTGGCAGGTGCCGGGGCTGCGCGAGGAGACGGTGATCGCGCTGATCCGCTCGCTGCCCAAGGCGATCCGCCGCAACTTCGTCCCGGTGCCGGACTACGCCAGGGCCGCCCTGGCGGCGATCACTCCCGGCGAGGAGTCGCTGCTGGACGCGCTCACCCGGCAGCTGCGCCGGATGACCGGGGTGACCGTGCCCCGCGACGCCTGGGAGCCGGGCAAGCTCCCGGCGCACCTGCGGGTGACCTTCCGGGTCCTCGGCGACGACGAGAAGCCGGTCGCCGAGGGCAAGGACCTGCCGGCCCTGCAACGCCAACTCCGCCAGGAGGTACGCCAGGTGGTGGCGGCCGCCGCACCGGAGGTGGCCCGGACGGGCCTGCGCGAGTGGAGCATCGGCACGCTGCCCCGCACCATCGAGCAGGTCCGCGCCGGTTACGCGGTTACCGCGTACCCGGCGCTGGTCGACGAGGGCGCCACGGTCGGGGTGAAGGTGTTCGACTCCCCCGCCGAGGCGGAGGCGGCGCACTGGGCCGGCATCCGCCGGCTGCTGCGGCTGACCGTGCCGTCCCCGGCGCGGTTCCTGCAGGGGCGGCTGGACAACGAGGCGAAGCTGGCGTTGAGCCGCAACCCGCACGGCGGCGTGCAGGAGCTGATCGAGGATGCGGCGGGCGCCGCCATCGACCGGCTGATCGGTGTGGCCGGCGGGCCGGCGTGGGACGCCGACGGCTTCGCGGCCCTGCGCGAGAAGGTCCGCGCCGACCTGGTCGACACCGTCGTCGAGGTGATGGACCGGGTCCGCAAGGTCCTCGCCGCCGCGTACGCCGTCGAGCAGCGGCTCGGTGCGACCCGCAACCTCGCCGTGGTGGCGGCGCTGGCCGACATCCGCAGCCAGCTCGCCGGGCTGGTGCACGCCGGTTTCATCACCGAGACCGGGTACGCGCGCCTGCCCGACCTGCTGCGCTACCTCACCGCCATCGAGCGTCGGCTGGAGCGGCTGGGCGGCAACCCGCAGCGGGACCGCCAGCAGCAGGACCGGATCGCTGTGGTGCAGAAGGAGTACGCCGACCTGCTCGCCAACCTGTCGCCGGCCCGCCGCCAGGAGACGGCCGTCCGGCAGATCCGCTGGATGATCGAAGAGTTGCGGGTGAACGTCTTCGCCCAGGCGCTGGGCACCCCGTACCCCGTCTCTGAGCAGCGGATCTACCGGGCGATGGACGACGCCGAGGGCCGCTGAGCCGACGGCTGGGCCGCTGCCGACCTCTTCGCGGCGGCGGCCCCCGTCCGGCCTCTTCGCGGTGCCGGGCCCCGGCGGGTCAGGTCAGTGGCTCGACGCCCGGGGGCAGCTCGCCCCGGTCGATCGCCGACTGGATGTAGTCCAGCAGTATCCGCCGGAGTTCCCGTCCCGCGTGGGTGGGCACGATGTCGCGTCGGCGGGCCACCGCGATGGTCCGCCGCACCCCGGGCGGAGCGAGGGGGGTGATCCGCACGCCCGGGCGACGGGCCAGGACGATGCCCGGCACCAGCGCGATGCCCAGCCCCGCCTCGACGAAGCTGAGCACCGCGTCCATCTCGCCGCCGTCCACAGCGAAGGTGGGTTCGAAGCCCGCCTCCCGACACGCCTGGATGGTCGCGTCGCGCAGGTCGTACCCCTCCCGGAACATCACCATCGGCTGGTCCCGCAGGTCGGTGATCCGCAGCTCCCCGGTCAGCGACGCGGTCGCCACCTCCCCCACCGAGGCCACCACCAGGCTCTCCCGCAGGATCGGGTCGACCCGCAGCCCGGGGTCGGCCCCCTGCGCCGGCATGATGATGAGGGCCAGGTCGAGGTCGCCGCGGAGCAGGTCGCGCACCAGGTCCTGGGAGCCACCCTCCTCGACCTTGAGGTCCACCGTGGGGTGCGCGTCGCGGAAGCGGCGCAGCACCGGCGGGGCGAGCGAGGTGGCCAGGCTCGGGGTGGCGCCGAGCCGGACCCGGCCACGGCGCAACCCCACCAGTTCCTGTACCTCGCGGGTGGCGGTGTCCACGTCGGCGAGGATCCGGGTGGCCAACGGCAGCAGCACCTCACCGGCCGCCGTGAGCGCGATGTTGCCCCTTACCCGCTCGAACAGGGGCGCCCCGAGGTCGGTCTCCAGAGCGTGAATTTGCTTACTGAGAGAAGGCTGAGTGATGCCTACGAGATCGGCGGCTTGGGTGAAATGTCGTACTTCGGCCACCGCGACGAAGTACCGGAGCTGATGGAGCTGCATCTACATAGCCTACGGCTATCAACACTGCGAGTTTGATGCATTGGACGACTGATCGAAGTGCTCCTAGCGTCGGTTGCGTGGTAATGACGAAAACTCGGTCGCCCATCCGCTCGAACGTCGGCCTCAAGGCCGTCATGGCGGTGACGGGCATCCTGCTGGCGCTGTTCCTCATCGCCCACATGCTCGGCAACCTGAAGGTGTTCACGGGGGAGACCTCGTTCGACCACTACGCGCACTGGCTGCGCGACATCGGCAAGCCACTGCTGCCCGGCGTCTGGTTCCTGTGGATCCTGCGCACCGTGCTGGTCGTGGCGGTCGTCGCCCACATCGTGGCCGCCACCGTGCTGGCCCGGCGGGCCCGCGCCGCCCGCCCGGTCAAGTACGCCCACCGCAAGAAGGTCAACGGCAGCTACGCGGCCCGCACGATGCGCTGGGGTGGCGTGATCATCCTGCTCTTCGTGATCTACCACCTGCTGGACCTGACCACCGGCACGCTGAACCCGGTCGGCGACGCCAGCAAGCCGTACGGCAACGTCGTCGCCGACTTCGCCCCGGAGCGCTGGTACGTCACGCTCTTCTACACGCTCGCCATCCTCGCGGTGGGCTTCCACCTGCGCCACGGCGCGTTCAGCGCGTTCCGCAGCCTCGGCCAGCAGACGCCCCGTGGCGAGCGCAGGGCTCGTACCGCGGCTCTGATCTTCGCCGTGCTGCTCTGCGCCGGGTACCTGGTGGTCCCGTTCGCCGTACTCACCGGATTGGTGTCCTGACATGGAACTCTTCACCGAGGGCGACCCGATCGCCGACACCAAGGCTCCCGCCGGCCCGGTCGAGAAGCGTTGGGAGACCCGGCGCTTCGAGGCCAAGCTGGTCAACCCCGCCAACCGCCGCAAGATGACGGTGATCGTGGTCGGCACCGGCCTGGCCGGCGGCTCCGCCGCCGCGACCCTGGCCGAGCAGGGCTACCACGTCAAGTCCTACTGCTACCAGGACAGCCCGCGGCGTGCGCACTCCATCGCGGCACAGGGCGGCATCAACGCGGCGAAGAACTACCGCAACGACGGCGACTCCGTGCACCGGCTCTTCTACGACACCGTCAAGGGCGGCGACTTCCGCTCCCGGGAATCGAACGTGCACCGGCTCGCCGAGGTGTCCGTCAACATCATCGACCAGTGCGTCGCCCAGGGGGTGCCGTTCGCCCGCGAGTACGGCGGCCTGCTGGACACCCGCTCCTTCGGTGGCGCCCAGGTGCAGCGCACCTTCTACGCCCGGGGCCAGACGGGCCAGCAGCTGCTGCTCGGCGCGTACCAGGCCCTCGAGCGGCAGATCGGCCTGGGCAACGTGGAGATGAACACCCGGCACGAGATGCTGGAGCTGGTCCTGGTGGACGGCAAGGCCCGGGGCATCGTCGTCCGGGACATGATCACCGGCGAGATCAGCACCGAGATGGCCGACGCCGTCGTCCTCGCGTCCGGCGGCTACGGCAACGTCTTCTACCTCTCCACCAACGCCAAGGGCTGCAACGTCACCGCCACCTGGCGGGCACACCGCAAGGGCGCGTACTTCGCCAACCCCTGCTACACGCAGATCCACCCGACCTGCATCCCGGTCTCCGGCGACCACCAGTCGAAGCTGACCCTGATGAGCGAGTCGCTGCGCAACGACGGCCGGGTCTGGGTGCCGAAGACCAAGGGTGACGACCGCAGCCCGAAGGACATCCCGGAGGACGAGCGGGACTACTACCTGGAGCGGATCTACCCCTCCTTCGGCAACCTGGTCCCCCGCGACATCGCCTCCCGCGCCGCGAAGAACGTGTGCGACGAGGGTCGGGGCGTCGGGCCGACCAAGCTCGGTGTCTACCTCGACTTCGCCGACGCGATCGGCCGGCTCGGCCGCAAGGCCATCGAGGCCAAGTACGGCAACCTCTTCGAGATGTACGAGCGGATCACCGGCGAGGACCCGTACGAGGTGCCGATGCGCATCTACCCCGCCGTGCACTACACGATGGGTGGCCTGTGGGTCGACTACGACCTCCAGTCGAACATCCCCGGCCTGTTCGTGATCGGCGAGGCGAACTTCTCCGACCACGGCGCGAACCGGCTCGGCGCCTCGGCGCTGATGCAGGGCCTCGCCGACGGCTACTTCGTGCTGCCCACCACCATCGCCAACTACCTGGCCTCCGGTCCGCTGGAGAAGGTCGACGCCAGCCACCCGGCGGCCGTCGAGGCGCGCACCGACGTCGAGGACCGCGTCCAGCGGCTGCTCGCTGTCGACGGCGACCGGACCGTGGACTCGTTCCACCGCGAACTGGGCCAGATCATGTGGGAACACTGCGGCATGGAGCGCAGCGAGGCCGGGCTGCGCAAGGCGATCGACGAGATCCGTGCCCTGCGCGAGCAGTTCTGGCAGCGGGTCAAGGTGTCCGGCACCGGCGAGGAACTCAACCAGTCGCTGGAGAAGGCCGGCCGGGTGGCCGACTTCTTCGAACTGGCCGAGCTGATGTGCATCGACGCCCTGCACCGCGAGGAGTCCTGCGGCGGCCACTTCCGGGCCGAGCACCAGACCCCCGACGGTGAGGCGCAGCGCGACGACGACCGGTTCGCGTACGTGGCAGCCTGGGAGTTCACCGCCGACGGCGAGCCCTCGGTGCTGCACAAGGAAGACCTGAAGTTCGAATACGTCCACCCCACGCAGCGGAGCTACAAGTGAACCTGACCCTGCGCATCTGGCGCCAGAAGGGCCCTGAGGACAAGGGTCGGATGGTGACCTACCCGGTCGACGACGTGTCCCCGGACATGTCGTTCCTGGAGATGCTCGACGTGCTCAACGAGCGGCTGATCCTCGCGGGCGAGGACCCGGTGGCGTTCGACCACGACTGCCGCGAGGGCATCTGCGGCATGTGCGGCCTGATGATCAACGGCGACGCGCACGGGCCGCAACGCGGCACCACCGCGTGCCAACTGCACATGCGGCAGTTCAAGGACGGCGAGACGATCGACATCGAGCCATGGCGGGCCAGCGCCTTCCCGGTGGTCAAGGACCTGGTCGTCAACCGGGGCGCCTTCGACAAGATCATCGCGGCTGGCGGCTACGTCACCGCGCCGACCGGCAGCGCACCCGAAGCCCACTCCACCCCGGTGGCCAAGGCCAACGCCGACGCCGCCTTCGAGTCGGCGGCCTGCATCGGCTGCGGCGCCTGCGTGGCAGCCTGCCCGAACGGCTCCGGCATGCTCTTCACCGCCGCCAAGCTCACCCAGCTCTCGCTGCTGCCACAGGGCCAGCCCGAGCGCTACACCCGGGTGATCGGCATGGTCGACGCGCACGACGAGGCCGGCTTCGGCGGCTGCACCAACGCGGGTGAATGCACCCCGGCCTGCCCGAAGGGCATCCCGCTGAACACCATCGGCCGGCTCAACCGCGACTACCTCGCGGCCACCGCCAAGGGAGCCAACAACACCCCCGGTTCCTGAGGGTCCGCCGTACCACGCCAGACCGCCGTATCCCGCTTTCCCCGGGGGTACGGCGGTCTCTGCTCGCGGTGGGGGGCTGGGGCGACCGTCCGCGGCTCCGGGCGGTCAGGCTTGATCCCTGCACCGGGGACGGCCGCCCCCAGACTCGCACCGCAACCACCGCCAAGCCCGAGGCCAGCCCGAGAGACACGCCAGGGACAGGCCGCCGGTTCAAGTGCCCGAGCGCGGGTAGCAGTCTTTCGAGACGGCAGCGTGAAGGGGATGAGGGACATGAAGGCGCTCACCTGGCAGGGCAAGCGGGACGTACGGGTCGAGGAGGTGCCGGACCCTCGGATCGAGGAGCCGACCGACGCGATCGTGAAGATCACCTCGACCGCGATCTGCGGTTCCGACCTGCACCTCTACGAGGTGCTCGGGCCGTACCTGAAGCCGGGTGACGTCCTGGGTCACGAGCCGATGGGCGTCGTCGAGGAGGTCGGGTCGGAGGTGAACGGGCTCAAGCCGGGCGACCGGGTGGTGGTGCCGTTCAACATCGCCTGCGGCAGTTGCTGGATGTGCTCGCGCCAGCTCTACGCGCAGTGCGAGACCACCCAGGTCACCAGCGAGGGCAAGGGCGCGTCCCTGTTCGGCTACACCTCGCTCTACGGTTCGGTGCCGGGCGGGCAGGCCGAGTACCTGCGCGTCCCGCAGGCCCAGTTCGGGCCGATCAAGATCCCGCAGACCGGCGCGGACGAGCGCTACCTCTACCTGTCCGACATTCTGCCCACCGCCTGGCAGGCGGTGAAGTACGCGGACACCCCACAAGGCGGCACCCTGGCCGTCTTCGGCCTGGGTCCGGTCGGGCAGTTCTGCGCGCGGATCGGCCGCCACCTCGGCGCGGGCCGGGTGATCGGGCTGGACCTGGTTCCCGAGCGGCTGGAGTTGGCCCGCCGGCACGGCATCGAGGTGCTCGACGTGAGCCAGCTGTCCGACGTGCCGGGCGCGTTGATCGATCTGGTCGACGGCCGCGGCCCGGACGCGGTGATCGACGCGGTCGGGATGGAGGCGCACGGTTCGCCGGCGGGGAAGTTGGCCCAGACCGCCGCCGGGCTGTTGCCGGACAAACTGGCCCAGACGATGACCGACCGGGCGGGCGTGGACCGGCTGTCCGTCCTGCACGCCGCGCTCAAGGCGGTTCGCCGTGGCGGCACCGTGTCGCTGTCCGGGGTGTACGGCGGCGAGGCGGACCCGATGCCGCTGATGGAGATGTTCGACCGGGGTATCCAGTTGCGGATGGGGCAGTGCCACGTGCGCCGGTGGACCGACGAGATCCTGCCGCTGCTCTCCGGCGACGACGACCCGCTGGGCGTGGAGGACCTGCGTACCCACCGGTTGCCGCTGGCCCGGGCGCCGCAGGCGTACGAGATGTTCCAGAAGAAGGAGGACGGCTGCATCAAGGTCGTGCTCGAACCATGAGTGCGAGAGTGCCGTGAGCCGGGTGGTCGTGATCGTTGGCGCGAGCAGCGGGATCGGCCGGGCGACGGCCCGGGCGTTCGCCGAGCGCGGCGACCGCCTGGTCCTCGCCGCTCGCGCCACCACGACCCTGGCCGAGGTACGCAAGGAGTGCGCCGACGTCGACGTGCTGACCGTGCCGACCGACGTGACCGAGCCGGACGCGCTGGACGCGCTCGCGGGCGCCGCGATCGACCGCTTCGGCCGCGTCGACGTGTGGGTGCACACGGCGGCGGTGATGGCCTACGGTCGCTTCGACGAGTTGCCGGAACGGGTCTTCGACCAGGTGGTACGGACCGATCTGCTCGGCGCGGCCGGCTCGGTGCGGGTGGCACTGCGGCACTTCCGGGCCACCGGGGCCGGCACGGTGATCCTCACCGGTTCGGTGCTCGGACACATCACCGCGCCGTACATGAGCGCGTACGTGGCGAGCAAGTGGGGGTTGCAGGGTCTGGCCCGGACGGTGCAGCAGGAGTTGCGCGACAGCCCGGAGATCCGGCTGTGTCTGGTCAACCCGGGCAGCGTGGACACACCGGTGTACCAGCAGGCGGCCAACTACCTGGGCCGGATCGGGCGACCTCCGCCGCCGGTCGCCGGCCCGCAGCGGGTGGCCCGGGCCATCGTGGACTGTGTGGACCGGCCCCGCCGGGAGGTGTCGGTGGGCCGGCTCAACGTGGTGCTGCGGGCCGGCTTCACCGTACTGCCGGGGATCTACGACGTCCTCGTCGGGCCGTTGATGCGGGCGGCGGGCCTGAGTGGACGGTCGGTCGCCGCGCACGACGGCTCGGTCTTCGCCGCGAACCCGGCCGGCGAGGCGGTACGCGGCGGCCACCTGCCAGACCTGCGGCAACTCGTGTCCGGGCCGGTGGTGGCGGTGGGCGCCGCGCTGCGTCGACGGTTCGGTTGACCTGTTCGGGACTGTTCGGGACAAATTCGGGGGCATCGTGCATCGATCAACTCGCCTAGGGTGGTGGGCCAGCAAGCGCTCTGGCACACCACGATCGGGGAGACGATTGACCATGCGACTGAACCGCAGAACGGCACTCGGGTTGGGCACTGTGGCCACCGCCGGCACGGTGCTGGGCGCTGCCGCCCCGGCCAGCGCCGCCGAGAGCACCGAGGCGTCGCCGACCACCCCCGCTCGGGCCGCCCGCCGGGTCGCCTCCGTCTTCACCAAGCACAGCGCCGAGGCCGGCGGCAACTGGCAGGCGTACGTCAGCGTCGCCGACCCGGCCGGTGCGCCGGTGGTAGCGGTCGAGGCTGACGCGGACCGGCGGATCGAGGCGTACAGCGTCAACAAGATCGCCGTCGCCACGGCGGTGCTCGACAAGGTCGACCGTGGGCTGCTCACCCTGGACCAGCAGGTCGAGGTGAGCTCGACGATCGTCGTACCGGGCGGTGACGGCATCTTCAGCCTGGACGGCGCGTACCCGAGCCTGGTGACCATCGGGCATGTGCTGGCCAACCTGCTGACCGTCTCGGACGACACGGCAGTGCGGCTGTGCGGGCTGGTCGCCCCGGCCGCCGAGATCAACTCCATCCTGGTCGCCAAGGGTTTCCCGAACACCCAGGTCCAGCCGGTGGCCAACCCGAACCGGTTCTTCCTCGGCACCAGCACCCCCCGGGAGACGCACGACCTGCTGCGCGCCCTGGTCGCCGGCACGCTGCTCTCCCCCGCCTCGACGACGTACCTGTTGGGCATCCTGCGCTCCCCGGTGGCGTTCACCGACGGCATTCGGCGCACCATGTCCTCCGACGAGCGGGCCCGGATCGCCACCAAGGCCGGCTGGTACGCCGACGCCCGGCACGAGGCCGGCGTGATCTTCGACCGCTCCGGCGCGGCGGTGCTCACCTACGCCCTCTTCGCCGACGGGCAGGCCAACCCGGAGGACTTCGGCGCGACCCACCCGGCGGTGCAGGCCCGGGCCGCCATGGGCCCGAAGTTCCTGGCCGCGGTGGACCGGATCGCGGGTGTGGGCAGGACGTTCCGGATCACCGCCCGACGCCCCAGCAACGGCGGCTAGGGCACCCACTGAGTCCGTCCCGGGTCGGTCGCCGCTGCCGGCGACCGACCCGGCGTGGCGACCACCGAGGCACGGGTCGGTCCGGGTGACTACCGTGTAGGGCGGACACGTCGGAGGGACGGCAATGGCACGAGCGCAGAACACGGACGTCGAACGGTCGCTCGGGCGGCGGATGCGGGGCGCCGCTGGCCTGGCCGCGCTGGCCGGCCTGGCGTGGGTCGCCCGGGATGTGCCGGCGGCGCTGGGTGGCCGGCTCAGCGGGGCGCGGGCCGAACGGGCGGCCCGCTCGCCGCAGTTCCGCGAGGGCACCTTCCACAACCGGGCCGGCACCCGCACGATGATCGCCGAGCCGGGGCGCAACCTGGTCCGCGAGCTGATCTTCGGCAAGCAGAAGCGGCGTCCGACCGTGGCCGTCCCGCTGCTGCGCCCCAGCGCCGGCGGGCCGGAGGCCACCGACACCACCGACGAGCTCAACATCGTCTGGTACGGCCACGCCTCGACCCTGATCGAGATCGAGGGCCGGCGGGTGCTGCTCGACCCGGTCTGGAGCGAGCGGTGCTCCCCCTCGGGCCTGGTCGGCCCGCGCCGGCTGCACGAGCCACCGGTGGGCATCGACGAGCTGCCCCCGCTGGACGCCATCCTGATCTCGCACGACCACTACGACCACCTCGACATGGCCACCGTGCGGGCGCTGCTCGCCGGGCAGTCCGCGCCGTTCCTGGTGCCGCTCGGCGTGGGCGCACACCTGGACCGCTGGGGCGTACCCGCCGAACGGATCATCGAGCTGGACTGGTCCGAGTCGCACCAGGTGGCCGGCTTGGAGATCACCGCCACCGCCGCCCAGCACTTCTCCGGCCGAGGGCTGCGCCGCGACGGCACGCTCTGGAGTTCGTGGGTGGTGGCCGGGGCGCACCGCAAGGTCTTCTACACCGGCGACTCCGGCTACTTCGACGGGTACGCCGAGATCGGCGCCGAGCACGGGCCGTTCGACGTGACGCTGATGCAGATCGGCGCGTACGACCGGGCCTGGCCGACGATCCACATGTTCCCGGAGGAGGCGGTCAGCGCCCACCTCGACCTGCGCGGTGGGCTGTTCGTGCCGGTGCACTGGGCGACGTTCAACCTGGCCCTGCACGACTGGTCCGAGCCGGTCGACCGGCTGTGGGCCGAAGCGAAGGCCCGCGACGTGCGGCTCGCCGTCCCCCGGCCGGGCGAGCGGGTGGTGGTCGACGACCCGCCCGCCGTCGACGGCTGGTGGCAGGCCGTCGCCTGAGTCAGGCCAGGCAGGCCGTCGCCTGAGTCAGGCCAGGCAGGCATCGCCTGAGGCAGGCCGTCGCAGCGTCGCCTGACGTCGGGTCAGAGCACGAAGGCGTCGGTCCAGAGCGCGCCGGACCGGCCGGAGAGCGCGTCCAGCATGGCCACCGCCTGACCGTCGGTGAGTTGCGCGACGAAGTCCACGATGGCTCGGCCCCGGGCACGCCCGATCCGGTCCGGGGTACGCGGGTGCAGCTCCGCCTCGGCCAGCTCGACCAGGTCGTGCAGCCGCCGGGGCAGCCGGGACTCCTCCTCCGGGTCGAGCAGCCACTCCCAGAGCGCCTCGACCAGGGTGCCCAGCAGCCGGGCCTGGCCGCGCTGGTGCAGGGCGAGATCCGGGCGGGCCAGCACGAACCAGTGGTGGACGAACTTGAGCACCTGCACCTCGTGCCACTGCGCGCAGCCCAGCAGCACGTGCCCGGAGCGCACCGACGGCTGTTCGGTGACCGTGATCGCCTCGACGAAGCGGGTGGACCAGCGGGCGGAGAACCGGGCCACGTACTGCTCGGCCTCGATCGAGCCGTCGAACGGCATCGCGAGCAGCCCGTCCACCAACTCCTCGCGGACGTGCTCCACGGCTGCGGCGAACGCGTCGTCGTCGGCGATCCAGGCGTCCTTGCGGTGCAGTTGCCGGCGTAGCCGCTCGATCGCCGCCCCGGGTCGCCGGGCGGCCGTGGCCAGCGCCGCGTCGGTGATCGCCCGCAGCTGCCCGCTCTCGCGCTGCCAGGCCATCAACTCCGCCGAGACCGAACCCTGCTGGAGCACCCCTACCCGGTAGAAGTCCTCCACGTCGTGGATGGCGTACGCGATGTCGTCGGCGGTGTCCATCACGGACGCCTCCACGGTCTGCTGCCAGTCCGGGATGCGACCGGCGAACGGCGCCCGGGCCTGCCGCAGGTCGTCCAGCTCGGTCCGGTACGCGCCGAACTTCGACGAGCCGCTCTCCGGGTCGTCCGGCGGAGGGGTGGCGCCACGCGGCGGCGGGTCCATGGTGCGCGGGTGCGGGTCGGGGTGGTCCAGGCGGGTCCACGGGTATTTCAGCATGGCCGCGCGGACCGCCGCGGTCAGGTCCAACCCGGTGGTGGCCGCGCCGCGGATCTCGGTGCTGGTGACGATGCGGTACGACTGCGCGTTGCCCTCGAAACCGTCGGGAAGGCCGAGACGCTGGCGGGCCAGCCGGTCCAGCACCCGCTCCCCCAGGTGCCCGAACGGTGGGTGGCCGAGGTCGTGGGCGAGCGCCGCCGCCTCCACCACGTCGGGGTCGCAGCCGCCGAGCTTGTCCAGCAGGTCACGCCACCGTTCGTCGGCGCTCAACCGTTCGGCGACCGCTCGGGCCACCTGGGCGACCTTCAGGCTGTGGGTGAGCCGGTTGTGCACCAGCAGCCCGGAGCCGACCGGGCTGATCACCTGGGTGACACCACCGAGGCGGGCGAAGAACGGCGAGCCGACGATCCGGTCCCGGTCGGCACGGAACGGGTTGGCCGTGAGGTCGCCGAGGGCTCGGGCGCTGCCGCCGAAGAGCCGCCGGGCGCGCGGCTCCGCAGCAGATTCCATGATCGCCACGCTAGCGCAGGCCCGACGGGACCGCCGCCGGTCACCCCGGCCGGGCGCGGTCGTTCGCTCCCCCGCCCCGGCCGGGCGCGGCGACAGCGCCGGGGCACGCCCGGCAGAATGCAGGCGTACCCGCTCTTTGAAGGCGGATCGAGTCGAAGGCGGATCGAGATCGTGACCCAGTCTGTTCATCAGCGGATCGCCGACGAGCTCGGCGTGGCCGAGCGTCAGGTGCGGGCGGCCGTGGAGCTGCTCGACGGCGGCGCCACAGTGCCGTTCATCGCCCGCTACCGCAAGGAGGCCACCGGCCTGCTCGACGACACCCAGCTGCGCACCCTGGAGGAGCGGCTGCGCTACCTGCGCGAGCTGGACGAGCGGCGGGCCGCGGTGCTGGAGTCGATCCGCGGCCAGGGCAAGTTGGACGAGGCACTGGAAGCGCAGATCATGGCCGCCGACTCGAAGTCCCGGCTGGAGGACATCTACCTCCCGTACAAGCCGAAGCGGCGGACCCGCGCGCAGATCGCCCGCGAGGCCGGGTTGGCGCCGTTGGCCGAGACGCTGCTGGCCGACCCGGGTCAGGACCCCCGTGCCACCGCCGCCGGGTTCGTCGATGAGGAGAAGGGCGTCGCCGACGCCGCCGCCGCGCTGGAGGGCGCCCGGGCCATCCTCATCGAGACCTTCGCGGAGGACGCCGACCTGATCGGCACGCTGCGCGAGCAGATGTGGTCGCGGGGCCGGCTGGTTTCCCGGGTACGCGAGGGCCAGGAGGCGGCCGGCGCGAAGTTCGCCGACTACTTCGACTTCTCCGAGCCGTACCCGAAGCTGCCCTCGCACCGGATCCTGGCGATGTTCCGGGGCGAGAAGGAGGGCGTGCTCGACCTGACCATGGAGTCGGAGGAGGCGGGCGAGGCGGACGCCGTACCGACCGGCCCGACCCGGTACGAGGCGGCCATCGCCGGCCGGTTCGGGGTGTCCGACGCGGGCCGCCCGGCCGACCGTTGGCTGACCGACACGGTCCGCTGGGCGTGGCGTACCCGGATCCTCATCCACCTCGGCGCAGACCTGCGGATGCGGCTGTGGCAGGCGGCCGAGGAGGAAGCCGTCCGGGTCTTCGCCACCAACCTGCGGGACCTGCTGCTCGCCGCGCCGGCCGGCACCCGGCCCACGATGGGCCTGGACCCGGGCCTGCGGACCGGCGTGAAGGTGGCCGTTGTGGACGCCACCGGCAAGGTGGTCGCCACCGACACCATCTATCCGCACGAGCCGCGCCGGCAGTGGGACGCGTCGGTGGAGACCCTCGCCCGGCTGGCCGGGGCGCACGGGGTGGAGCTGATCGCGATCGGCAACGGCACGGCGTCCCGCGAGACCGACAAGCTCGCCGGTGATCTGATCGCCCGGCATCCGCAGCTCAACCTGACCAAGGTGATGGTCTCCGAGGCCGGCGCGTCGGTCTACTCCGCCTCGGCGTACGCCTCGCAGGAGCTGCCCGGGATGGACGTGTCGCTGCGCGGCGCGGTCTCCATCGCCCGCCGCCTCCAGGACCCCCTCGCGGAGCTGGTCAAGATCGACCCGCGCTCGATCGGCGTCGGCCAGTACCAGCACGACCTGTCCGAGGTGAAGCTGTCCCGGTCGCTGGACGCGGTCGTGGAGGACTGCGTGAACGCGGTCGGGGTGGACGTCAACACCGCCTCCGCACCTCTGCTGACCCGGGTCTCCGGGATCGGCGCCGGCCTGGCCGAGAACATCGTGCTGCACCGGGACGCCAACGGGCCGTTCCGTACGCGTACCGAACTGAAGAAGGTGGCCCGGCTCGGGCCAAAGGCGTTCGAGCAGTGCGCCGGCTTCCTGCGCATCCCCGGTGGCGACGACCCGCTGGACTCCTCCAGCGTGCACCCCGAGGCGTACCCGGTGGTACGCCGCATCCTCTCCACCACCGGGCAGGACCTGCGCTCGGTGATCGGCAAGAGCGGCATCCTGCGCGGGCTGCGGGCCACCGACTTCGTCGACGACCGGTTCGGCCTCCCCACCGTCACCGACATTCTCGCCGAGTTGGAGAAGCCGGGCCGGGACCCCCGCCCGGAGTTCCGCACCGCCACCTTCGTCGAGGGGGTGGAGAAGATCAGCGACCTGACGACGGGGATGGTGCTGGAGGGCGTGGTGACCAACGTGGCCGCGTTCGGCGCGTTCGTCGACGTCGGGGTGCACCAGGACGGTCTGGTGCACGTCTCGGCGATGTCCCGGACCTTCGTGAAGGACCCCCGCGAGGTGGTGAAGTCCGGCGACGTGGTCAAGGTCCGGGTGCTCGACGTGGACGTACCCCGAAAGCGGATCTCGCTGACCCTGCGCCTGGACGACGAGCCCGCCGCCGGTGGTGGCGGCGGCAGCCGGAGCGGTCAGGACGGTCGAGGCCCGGCGCAGCGCGCGCCGCAGGGCGGTCGGGGCGCAGCCGGTGATCCGCAGGGCGGTCGGGGCGCAGCCGGTGGTCCGCAGGGCGGTCGCGGCGGGCAGCAGCGGCAGGGCGCGCCGGCACCGGCCAACGACGCGATGGCGGAAGCCCTGCGGCGCGCCGGATTGGCCTGACCCCGGTCAACCGGCGTGAGCGAGCGACCGAAACGCCCATGCCACAGCAGATCTTGGACAACTTCCGTTCGTATGAAACGGAAACTGTCCAAGATCTGGATCCATCGGGCCGTGGAGTCATCGGGCCATCGAGGTGAGCCGTCCGGTTAGCTCCGGCGGCGAGTGGCGGCGCCGGAAGCGGACCGGCCCGGGAAGCGGACCGGCCCGGGAAGCGGACCGGCCCGGGAAGCGGACCGGCCCGGGAAGCGGACCGGCCCGGGAAGCGGACCGGCGCGGCAAGCGGACCGGCCCGGGAAGCGGACCGGCCCGGGAAGCAGTTCGCGCGGCCCTCCGGCAAGCGCGCAGTGCGGGTTGGAGCCGGAGCGGGAGGCGAAGGGCCGTAGGAGCGGACGGCGCGGTCTCGGGGAAATCCGCTCGCGTGGCCGTGAGGTTCGGGGTGATGATCTCGCGGTGAGGATGCACGCCGATCAGGTGGACGTGAGCGTGGACGTGGTGTCCGCGCTGGTGGCCGAGCAGTTTCCGCGGTGGCGGGGCCTGCCGGTCCGGCCGCTCCCCTCGACCGGCACGGTGAACGCCCTGTTCCGGCTCGGCCCGGACATCGTGCTGCGGTTTCCGCTGCTCCCCTCGACCGATCCCGAGCTGCGCGCCGAGCTGCGGCGCGAGCAGGAGCACGCCGTGCTGCTCGGCGGGCACCTGCCGGTCGCGGTGCCCGAACCGCTCGGCCTCGGCGAGCCGGGCGACGGGTACCCCGGGCCGTGGACGGCGTACCAGTTCATTCCGGGGCAGACGGCCCAGCCCGACCGGATCGCCGACCTCGACGTCTTCGCGCGGGACCTGGCCGGCGTGGTGACGGCACTGCGCGGCATCGACACCGGCGGGCGGATCTGGTCCGGTAACGGGCGCGGCGGGCGGCTGGCAGCCGAGGACGCCGGCGTGCGGGCCGCGCTCGCGGTCAGCGGCGCGCTCACCGACACCACCGCGCTCAGCGAGGTGTGGGAGCGGTGCCGGGACGCGCGCCGCGACGACCCCGCCGACGTGTGGATCCACGGCGACCTGATGCCGGGCAACCTTCTGGTCCGCCACGGCCGGCTGGCCGCCGTCATCGATCTGGGCGCGGTCGGCGTGGGCGACCCCGCGGTGGACCTGATGCCGGCGTGGAACCTGTTCGACGCGGGTTCCCGCGAGACGTACCGGCAGGCGTTGGGCGTGGACGACGCGACGTGGGAGCGGGGGCGCGGCTGGGCCCTGGAGCAGGCGATCAACGCGCTGCCGTACTACGTCGAGACCAATCCGGTGATGGCCGGCATCGCCCGGCAGACGCTGCGGGCCGTGCTCGTCTGAGTCGGCTCGCGTACCGTCGGCGTCGTGGGTGAGCGAGACGCCCGGGAGTGGCGGGATCAGCAGCGGCAGGCGGTGCGGGCGCACGCCGACGCGGACGCGCGGCGGCGGGCCGCCGAGCACGCGGAGGCGGCGGAGCTGGTGGCCTGGTTCGTGGCCGAGGCGACCCGGCGAGGGCTGCCCACCACGCGCCTGGTCGCCCGGGGATACGACGGGCGTGGGCGCTACCGCACGGGGCTGACCGGCTGGTACGTCGATCGGGCCGAAACCCGCGCGGTGGACGTGGCTGGCCGGTTCCACCTGCTGACCGTGCCGGGCGGTCTGCGGGCCCGACTGTTCGGCGTCGACCCGCAGCCCAGCCCGGCGCCGTTGGTCGTCGGAGCGGGGGGTCGCGACGGTGAGTCGATCCCGCTGCGGACCCTGCTCACCCGGTTGCTGAACGACGGCCCCGGCGGGCCAGGCTCCACCACCATGCCTGCCGCACCACGAGGGTGAGCAGGCCGGCCGCCTCGTCCCGCACTCGGTAGGCGGCCACCGTCACGTCCGCCGCCGCCGGCAGGGTGACCAAGAGGTCAGCGCCCGCACCGGGCTGCCGGACGTCTTCCACGGCAACGTGAGCAGTTTCAGCTGCGTGCTCCACACCGAATACCGGGAACGGTCGTTTACTCATAGAAGCGACTTCTATTATTGATTCATCCTTATATCACCGGTTCAACCTAAAGGCGCAAGTGGTGAATCTCGTACATATTAAAGAGGATCCTCACTTCTTTTCGGCAGGAACCACGCCATGCTGAGTGTTCCGCTCGCTGGCGGAATCGTGCTCGCACTCGCCGTCGGCACCCTGCTGCAGCCACTGATCCTTCGCCTGCTGAGAGCAGCCGCGGTTCTCGACATACCGTCGGAGCGTTCCTCGCACAGCACACCGATCCCGCGCGGCGGTGGCGTGGGAGTGGCCGCCGCGGCAGGGCTCGCACTTCTCCTGAACGAGCACGCACGATCCATCGCCGTACCGCTGCTCTTCTTCGCGGCGATCGGGCTCCTGGAAGACCTCCGGGGTGTCCCGATCCGCAGCCGGCTGCTTCTGCAGTTGCTCGCCGGGGTGGGCACGGCCCTGGTCCTGGTGCCCGGTGGGCAGGCGTTGTACGTCCACGTGCTTCTGGTACTCGCCTTGGCGGCCTGGCTGACCTCGTATGTGAACGCCTTCAACTTCATGGACGGCATCAACGGCATCTCGGCCGTGCACGCGATCCTCGGCGGAGTGGTGTACGCCGTACTGGGAGTGCTCACGGACCTCCCGCTGCTGACCGCGGCCGGCAGTCTGATCGCCGCCGCATCCCTGACATTCCTCCCCTGGAACGCCTGGGTCGCCAAGGTCTTTCTCGGTGACGTCGGGTCGTACGCCCTCGGCGGCGCGCTCGCCACGATCGCCGCGTACGCCGTCGTTCGCGGCACCCCGCCCGAAGCGGCCGTGGCGCCACTCGCCCTCTATCTCGCCGACACGGGCTGGACGCTCCTGTGCCGTATCCGTAACGGCGAGGCCTGGTACCACCCGCACCGCCACCATGCCTACCAGCGGCTGACCGACGGCGGGTGGTCACACCAGCGGGTCACCGTGGCGACGGCCGTCGCCGGGGCGGCGGTGGCCGGCTGCCTGGTTGCCGCGTCCTTCAGCGGACCGATCACCCGCGCCGCACTGGACGCCACGGCCCTCGCGATCCTCGCCGCCTACCTCGCTGCCCCGGGGTGGCTCGCCGCCCAGCGACGACAGCCTTCGTCGGAAGGAAGGACGATCCATGCCAGAACTGTCAGCTCAACGAGCCGGTGACCTCGCCGGCCTCCCGAGGAGCCTGCCGATCGACAAGGTCGCGGTGCTCGGCAGCAGCGGCTTCGTCGGTCGAGCGGTCGTCGCCGAGTTGGGCAACCGGGGCGTCAAGGTCCAGCCCGTCGCCGCGCCGCGCTTGTCGTGGCCGCTCACCCACGCTCTTCGCGCAGATTCGGTGCCCGCAGATCTCTACGAGGATGTCGTCGACGCACTCGCCGCGCAGCTCGACGGCGCCCAGATCGTGATCAACACGGCCGGACTACCGAACGGGTCCGCCCCGGACAGCGCGGAGTTGTACGGCGGAAACACCCTGCTACCCACACTGGTCGCCCGAGCCAGCGCTCTGGTCAACGCCAGGCGACTGGTCCACGTCAGTTCCGCGGCAGCGCAGGGGCAGATGGCGCTCGACGAGACAGCACGGACGATGCCGTTCTCGCCGTACTCGCGTTCCAAGGCAATCGGTGAACGCCTGCTGCGGCGCGAGGACTGCATCGACACTGTCATCTACCGGTCGACCTGGGTACACGACGTGGATCGGCCGAACACCCGTGCCCTCATCCGGCTCGCACAGTCGCGCGCGAGCTGCGTCGCCGGGGACGGCACCGCACCAACGCCCCAGGTCCTCATCGACGATGTCGCCGCGGCGATCACCCATCTCGGGCTCGTCGACGGATCAGTACCGCCCATCGTTCTCCAGCCCTACAACGGCATGACGACCGGGCTCCTGCTCCGCCTTCTCGGTGGTCGCGAGCCACTGCACCTTCCACCGCGGGTGGCGCGGTACGCGACGCGCTGCTTCACCGCGTACGGGCGGACGAGTCTGAACGCCAACGCGCATGCCCGTCGCGTGGAGATGCTCCTGTTCGGCAAGCGACAGGTGCCGGGCTGGCTCGCCGACCAGGGGCTGGCACCGCAGCTGCGCCCCGAGGCATGGGAGCGGCTGAGAACCGCCGGGACCGGGCCGACACCCGCCTCGTCACCGAGCGCCGAGGCCCTCGCGCGACCGAGAACAGGTGACTCGCAACCGCAGGACACCAGCGGAGCGGCCGGGGCCGACCGGTATCTGACGAAGTAGCTCCGCCCCCAAACAGGAAGGTTCTCCATGACTCTCGCCCTCGTGTCGGGCTCGGCTGGCCTGATCGGTTCCTTGGCTGCTCCGGCTGCGGTGACACCGCGGTGAGAATCGGGATCATCACGCAGTGGTACGACCCGGAGGGTGGCTCTGCCGTTCTGCCGGGGATCATCAGTCGGTCGCTCGTCGCACTTGGGCACGAGGTGCACGTGCTCACCGGCTTCCCGAACTATCCGTCCGGCCGACTGTCTCCGGGGTACCGGATCCGTCCGTACCGGTTCGAGAAGATGAACGGAGTCTCGGTGCACCGGGTGCCGCTGGTGCCCAGCCACGACCGGTCAGCAGTCAGACGGGCTGCCAACTATCTCAGCTTCGCGGCCTCGGCAGCGGCCCGGTTGGACCTGCTCCGCAAAGTCGACGTGTGGCTGGTCTACTCCTCGCCGGCGACTGTGGCGCTGCCCGCGATGATGGCCCGTTGGCTGCACGGACGCCCGTACGTGATCCTCATGGAGGACCTCTGGCCGGACACCCTGGCGGAGAGCGACTACGTCCGCCCTGGCCGTCGCACCGACCTGATAATCCGGTTGCTCAACCGGTTCTGCGACTCGGCGCATCGGAACGCATCGTCGGTTGCCGTCATCGCGCCGGGTATGGCCGACATCCTGAACAGCCGCGGAGTCCCGCGAGACAAACTGTCGGTTGTCTACAACTGGGTCGACGAGCGGGTCTTCCGCCCGAGAACACCCGATCCGCAGATGGCTGCCTCCCTCGGGCTGCAGGGCTTCGTCGTCATGTACGCGGGAAGCATGGGGAACCTCCAAGGGCTCGATGTCGCCGTCGACGCACTGGAGTACCTCGCCGACATCCCGGACCTGACGCTCGTGTTCGCGGGCAGCGGCGTGGAAGAGCGGCGGCTACGCGAATCGGCCGCACGGTACGCACCCGGCCGGGTGGTCTTCCTCGGCCAGCAGCCGATCGAGCGGATGGTCGAGCTGATGCCACTCGCGGACGTCCAGTTGATCTCTTTGCGCGATCAGCCCTTCCTCCGCTCGATCATGCCCAGCAAGGTGCAGAGCACCCTCGCGTGCGGCCGTCCCATCGTCGCCGCCCTGGCGGGTGACGCGGCCCGGCTCGTCGACGAGTCCGGCGCCGGATTCGTCGCTCCCCCCGGCGACCCTTACGCCCTGGCCGACGCGATCCGTCGGATGTACGAGTTGGGCGCCGAGAAACGTGAAGAGCTGGGCCGCAGCGGCCGGCAGTTCTACCTGGAACGACTCTCGGAACGGGTCGGCAGCGTTGCCCTCGCCAGGCACCTGGAGAAGGCGGTCCGGGACCACGTCCCGTCCGATCGGTGACCGGCGCGCCGGTGGCGCCGCCGAACCCGGCAGCTCACGCCGCAGCACCGGTGGGCGAAACCGGACGGCGGCGGCTCTGACCGTGACAGCGGCCAGGCTCACTGGGCGGCCAAAAGGATAGCCGGATCTTCGGCTCAGATAACCCGAAAACGGCCAACAGTGCCGCTTCGCCCTGTAACAAGGACAAGGAGCGCAAAGCTCCTTCTGCCGGGCGGCGGAAGTAGTCGGAAGACGGGACAGGGAGCCAGTACATGCCCCAGGACACGGAGCACACGGAGCGGCTGGACCAGCGGACGCGGCGAGCCAGGGCTCGCCGCCGGGCCATCGGATTTCTCGCGGCCGACACCACCGCCTGGGTCGGCGGCTCAGTCGCGGCCGCTTGGACCCGATCCGAGTTCCAGCTTCCTCCCGGCCAGTTCGGCCGAGCCGCAGCGGTCGGGACGGCCGCTGCGGTCATACACGTGGCAGTGGCGGCGTTGCGTCGGCTCTACTCCGGACGACACCCGCTGGGCAGCCTGCAGGAGGTCCAAGGCCTCGCCGGCACCACCATCACGACGGCTGGGATCGTGCTGCTCGGCCTGCTGCCGTCCAGCGAGCGACCGGTTCCGGCGAGCACCCCTCTGGTCGGCGGCGCGCTCGCCCTGCTGTTCATGCTCGGCGCCCGGTTCGCGTACCGGCACCGCCGCGACCTCGCCATGCGGCCGGATGTCCGGTCGTCGACGCCGGTGCTGCTGTTCGGGATGGGAGATGCCGGCCAGGGGCTGCTCCGGGCCATGCTCAGCGACCCGCGCGGTCGGTACCTACCGGTCGGCGCCCTCGACGACGACCCGGACAAGCGCGACCTGCGCATCGGTCGGGTCCGCGTCCTGGGCGGACGGAACGATGTCGCCACCTCGGTCCGGCGTACCGGTGCCACCGCCGTCATCTTCTCGGTGGCCAACGCGGACGCCGCGCTGATCCGCCAGATCCGTGGGGCGACCCTTGACGCCGGCGCGGTGTTCAAGGTGCTGCCCCCGGTGCGGGACCTGGTCGACCACCGGATCACCGTCACCGACGTCCGGGACGTGCAGATCGACGATCTGCTCGGCCGCCGTCAGGTGGTCGGTGACCTGCCGCTGAGCACCAACAGCCTGACCGGGCGGCGGATCCTCGTCACCGGCGCCGGCGGGTCCATCGGCTCCGAACTCTGCCGCCAGGTGATGAAGGCCAACCCTGGTGAGCTGATGATGCTGGACCGGGACGAGTCGGCGCTGCACAGCCTCCAGATGTCGCTCGTCGGGCGGGCCATGTTGGACGGCCCCGAGCTGATCCTCGCCGACCTGCGGGACGACGAGGGCATTCGGCGGATCATCCGGGAGCGCCGACCGGAGGTCATCTTCCACGCGGCGGCGCTCAAGCACCTGACCCTGCTGGAGCGGCACCCGGGCGAGGCGGTCAAGACGAACGTCTGGGGCACCCTGTCGGTGCTGGACGCCTGCCAGGATGTGGCGAAGTTCGTCAACATCTCCACCGACAAGGCGGCCAACCCGATCAGCGTCCTCGGCTACTCGAAACGGATCACCGAGCGACTGACCGCACACGCCGGGTCCCGGTTCCCGGGGACCTTCCTCAGCGTCCGGTTCGGCAATGTGCTGAGCAGCCGCGGCTCGGTGGTGACCGCGTTCCAACGGCAGATCGAGGACGGACGGCCGCTGACCGTCACCCACCCCGACGTCACCCGCTACCTGATGACCGTCCAGGAGGCGGTCCACCTGGTGCTCCAGGCCGCCGAGATCGGTCAGGACGGCGAGGCGCTGGTGCTCGACATGGGTGACCCGGTCCGTATCACCGACCTGGCCCGACAGATGGCCGACCAGGCGTCCAGTTCCGTTCCGATCGTCTACACCGGCCTTCGCCCCGGCGAGAAGCTGCACGAAGACCTCCTCGGCACCGGCGAGGTGGACACCCGGCCGTTCCATCCGCTGGTGTCGCACGTGGCCGTCCCGGCGCTCGACCCGATAGAGGTCAGCGGGCTCGACCCGTACGACGACACGGCGAAGATCGTCGAGCATCTCGCGCTGCTCTGCGCCCAGCCGGTCGGTCCGATGGCGAAGGGTCCGCTGGGCGTACCCCTGCAATCGCACTGATCGACCCCGCCGCAGCGGCGGCGGTGCACGGGGTGACGCCGCGGCGGCGTCACCCCGTTCCGTTGGCTGAAGGGCCCCGCGGTCACCGCACCCCGTGCGCGCGGGCCGGGACCAGGCGCACCGACACCAGGGCCGGCGACCACAGGTTCGTGGTGGCCGGCCCTGGTGTCGGTGCTGCTGGTCAGCGGCGGATGCCCGCCCAGTCGTGGTGTCGGCGCACGGTGGAGAGGATGAAGTCGACCACGCGTCGGGAGGTGTCGCGCACCTGGTAGTCGACCGGGCAGGGCACCCCCTCCGCGGCGACCTGCGCCACCATCACCTCGACAGCCTCGACCACGCCCTGCGGGTCCAGGCCGGTCATGATGATGCCGCCGGCGTCGAGCGCCTCGGGGCGTTCGATCGACTCGCGCAGCGTCACCGCGGGGAAGCCCAGGATGGCGGCCTCCTCGCTGATCGTGCCGCTGTCCGAGAGGGTGCAGTAGGCCTTCGTCTGCAGATGTACGTAGTCGAGCAGCCCGAACGGGTCGTGGAAGGCGATGCCGTCGAGTCCGGTGGCATCCGGGGCCAGTGCCTCCAGCCGCTTACGGGTGCGCGGGTGGGTGGAGACCAGCACCGGGAAGCCCCACCGGTCGCGAACCGCGACAAGGCAGTCCAGCAGCCGCTGGAGCCGGTCGGGGCGATCGACGTTCTCCTCCCGGTGCGCGCTGACGAGGAAGTAGCGGCCCTGGGCGAGTTCCAGTTGACTCAGGATGGTCGAGCTGGCGATCGGCGTCCGGTAGTGCTCCAACACCTCCCGCATCGGCGAGCCGGTGTGCAGGATCCGGCGCGGGTGCAACCCTTCGGCGAGCAGGTTTCGCCGTGCGTGTTCGGTGTAGACGAGGTTGAAGTCGGCCACATGGTCGACCAGGCGCCGGTTGGTCTCCTCCGGCACGTTCAGGTCGAAGCACCGGTTGCCGGCCTCCATGTGGTAGACCGGCACCCGCATCCGGCGGGCCATCAGTGCGGCGATGCAGCTGTTGGTGTCACCGAGCACCAGCAGCGCGTCCGGCCGCACCTCGGCGATCGCCGCCTCCATGCCGACAAGCACCCCGCCGAGGACCCGGCCCAGTGATGAGGTGTCGACGCGGAGGAACCGATCCGGCTCCCGCAGGCGCAACTCCTTGAAGAACACGTCGGACAGGGTGCTGTCCCAGTTCTGCCCGGTGTGCACCAGCGTGTGATCCACCGTGTCGTCGAGTCGAGCGATCACCCGGGAGAGCCTGATGATCTCGGGTCGGGTGCCGACCACCGTCATGATCCGGGTCATGCCCGTCCTCTCTCTGCTGTCACGTGAGCGGTCGACCTCACGCGCTGACCGTCAGTGGCGCCGACGCGGCCGCCTCCACCGTCTCGGCCCAGGTGTCCGGCCGGTCCGGGTCGAAGAGCTCGTTGGTCCAGAACATCGTCACCAGTTCGTCCGTGCCGGTGTTCACCAGCTTGTGCACCCACATCGTGGGCATGTCGATGAGGGCCGGCTCGGCACCGCTCACCGGGAACCGCAGCACCTCGGAGTCGCCGACCCGGCGCAGGCTGATCTCGGCCGAGCCGCGCAGCACCACGAACCGTTCCACCTTCGCCAGGTGGAAGTGTTCACCCCGGGTGATCCCCGGACGGGTGGTGGAGCAGAACGTCTGCCCCGCCCCGCCGTGTGCCTTCACCGTCTCGACCAGTTCGCCACGGGCATCGGCCCGCCGGGGCAGTGTGATCGGGTAATGCGCCGGGAAGCAGTGCGACCGGTACGTGTTGAACAGCCGTACGTCGTGCCGGCTCAGCAGGGACGGGATCTCCCCGGTCCGGTACGTCGCGGCCATCCCGGTGAGTCGGTCCGCGAGAGCCTGGACGCCGATGCGCAGCGCCGGCATGGCCGGATCCCACGATCCGCCGCCTGGCACCCCGATGAGACGCGCCGCGGCGTCGGTGACGTGCACCAGGCTCAGCTCGCGATCGGCGTGCACCTCGGGCCGCCCACCCTCGGCGAGCAGCCGGCAGAAGGTCGCCACCGCCGAGTTGTAGTAAGGCCGACCGTGCTCGCCGTACAGGTTCGGCAGCAACACGTCGTCGAGGTCGACGCCGGTGTCCGCCAGCACCCGGGCGGCAGCGGCCTTGGCGTCGCCGTACGGTGTGCCGTTGCCGGACTGCACCGAGTTGGCGTAGACCACCCGCGCCGGCGGGTCCGCGCAGTGCTTGAGCCCGTCGGCGAGCTGGGTGGCGAGCTGGATGTTGCCGGCGGCGACCTCGGCCGGCTCTCCACGGTTGACGCCGGCCAGATGCAGCAGACGGTCGTGGCCGGCGATCTTCGCCGCGGTCACGCCGGGGTCGGCCAGATCGGCGCGGCTGAGCACTGTCGGCTCCGGCCAGCCGAGCACGCGCAGCAGCACCCGGACGTGCCAGCCGAGAAAGCCGCCGCCACCCGTGACGGCGAGCCTCAGCACGCCAACACCGGGTCCCGCAGGGCCAGCTCCGCCCGCACCTCGGGCAGCGTCTTGAGCAACTCGACAATCTCGGGTACGCCGAGCTGCGGCGCGTTCGACGAGTTGAAGTCTTCGGTCAGCCCGTCGCCGAACTCTCCCTCGGAAACGTAGAGCGCGTAGTTGAGGTCGCGACCGTCCAGCGGCACCCGGAGAAAGTCCCCGAAGTCCTCGGCCTGGATGAGTTCCTCCCGGCTAGCCAGCGTCTCGGCCTGCTTCTCACCGTGCCGTACGCCGATCACATCGAGCTTGGCGGGCACGTCGAAGAGCTGACACACCGCCTCGGCCAGGTCGCCGACGGTGCAGGCCGCCGCCTTACGAATGAAGATGTCACCGGTACGGGCGTGCTGGAACGCATGCTCGACCAGCTCGACGGAGTCGGCCAACGACATGACGAACCGGGTCATTCCCGGGTCGGTCACGGTGGGCGCCCGGCCCGCCTTGATCTGCTCGATGAAGAGCGGGATCACCGAGCCACGCGAGTACATGACATTGCCGTACCGCACGCAGGAGACCGTGGTGGCGCTGTTCGGGTTGTTCCGGGCGTGCGCCTGGGCGACCTTCTCCATCATCGCCTTGCTCATGCCCATCGCGTTCACCGGGTAGACGGCCTTGTCGGTGCTGAGGACCACCACCGAGCCGACACCGTTACGCTCGGCGGCCTCGACGACATTGCTGCTGCCCAGCACGTTCGTCCGTACCGCCTCAAGTGGGAAGAACTCACACGACGGCACCTGCTTGAGAGCGGCCGCGTGGAAGATGTAGTCGATACCCCGGCTCGCCTTGAGCACCGAGTCGTAGTCCCGGATGTCCCCGACGTAGTAGCGGACCCGCTCGTCACCCAGCAGCCGACGCATCGCGTCCTGCTTGGCCTCGTCGCGGCTGAGCACCCGCACCTCGCCGACGCCGCGTGCGAGGAGCCGGCGAACCATGGTCTGGCCGAAGGAACCCGTACCGCCGGTGATGAGCACGCGGCGTCCGGTGGTCGCGAAAGTCATTGGTCCTCCCGTGTCGTCGATTCGCCGGTCCGCTACCCGACGACTCGACAAAGGAGCCGGGGCATCGCCCACGCATCCGTCCGGAGCAAGGGCCGTCTCGGCCGGTTGCAGCACCGGGGACAACGACATGTCGGCTCAACAGATACGCGCGTCTCCGCTAAGTCGTCGTAAAGTATGACAAAGAAGAAACGACCGCCCCTTTACTGGCGGCCCAACTGACGTCCAATTCATGAAACATCCGAAGTAACGGACCGACCCTTGCTATAACACCCTTACGCACTGGCGACGCCCCATCCGGTACGCCCCCGTTTGCGACCTGGCCTACCCCAGAGGCGACACGTCGTTGGTCTTTGCGTGTGCCCACGGACGGCGAGCCTGGCGGCGCACAGCGGCGACGAGCGGAACGACCACTACCGGGAGGCACCCGGCGGAGCGGACCACTGACGCGGGAGCACAGCTGGATGAGCACGACAACACCAGACCTCACCAAACGGCGATTCGCGCCGCCGTCGGCGTTGCCAGGACCAAACCACAATCCGCTGGCCCTGTTCCGTGGCTCCTTACGAGCCTGGCTGCCACTGCTGCTGGCTGGCGGTTGGATGCTGGGGACATTCGGCCTCTTCTGGGCCGGGGCATTGGCGCAGGAGGTACCAAACCCCGGCACGCTGTGGCTGTTCGTGATGAGCGCTACCGGCGCCTTTGCCGTCGGTTATGTCGCCCAGCTCTTCCGCAGCGATTTTCGGCCGAGGGCCAGCACGACGCGATCCACCGACGTGCTGCGGGCGCGTCGGCTGGTCCTGGCTGGCGGCATCTACTACGTGCTCTTCGGCCTGGCCCTGTTGTTCGAATACGGGGCGACCGGCCCGGGCAGCATCATCGCCAGCCTGCAAGACCCCGCAGGTGCGTACCTCAACAAATTCACTGTCTACCAGCAGCAGGAGGATAACGGACGGACGAACCCGGTCATCCAGGTACTGACCCTGCTCGGCGTTCTCGGCACCGCGCTTGTCCCACTGCTGGTCGTCCACTGGCGACGGCTGTCGGGTGGTCTGCGACTGGTCGGGCTGGCCGGCATCGGGGTCTACAGTCTCTTCTTTCTCTACATCGGCACACTCAAGGGCCTCGGGGACTTCGTCCTGATGATTGCTGCCGGGCTGCTCATCGCCTCGTCGCGAAATCGCGACCGCGCCGCACAGAGGGTGAAGCGGCGGCGTGCGACAGTGCTGGCGGCAGTCGTGTTCGCGCTCTTCTGCGCCTACATGATGAGCAGTCAGGCCGATCGGGTCGACCAGTTCGGCACCCACGACCGCGTCCGTGCCAATCCGACAGTTGAGCGGGTTGCCGGTGAACAGGTCGCGACGGGTCTCGCCGCGCTGGTGATCTACCCAACCCATGGCTATCTCGGCCTCGCGTACAACCTCGAAACGCCGTTCGTTTGGTCCCACGGGCTGGGCAGCACTCCGGCGATCACCTCGTACGGCAGCCAGTACCTCGGCATCGAGGCCGACCAGTACCCGGCCTACCCGGTCCGCACCGAGGGCCGGACGGGATGGCCCGCAGGCATGTACTGGTCGACGATCTATCCCTGGTTGGCCTCAGATCTCACCTTCCCGGGAACCGTGCTCTTCATGGCCTTCCTGGGTTGGTTCTTCGCCCGGCTCTGGCGCGAGGTGAACCTCGCGGGCGGCATCCTGCCGACCTTGATCTTCGTTCAGATGTGTCTGCTCGTCGCCTACATTCCCGCGAACAACCAACTCGGCATGTCGCGCCCGGCGGTGATCGGTCTCGCCACTCTGCTGTTCCTTTACCTGTGGACCGCACTCACCCGGAGCGTGAAGGGCTCAGCGCCGCCCGAGCGGGTGCTGCGGTAGCTCACCCTTCCCCGTCGACACGCGGCCATGACGGTGGGTAGCGGTCATCAGTTCGACCAGGAAGGACCGAATCCGCTCGCCCTGTGCCGCAGGCCCCCGCGTCTGTCGTACGAATGCGGCTCCGGCGCTGCCGAGAGCGCCCCTGTCCGCAGGAGACATGGCGAGCACCCGGAGCAGGGCGTCGCGCAGACCCTTGGCCGTGTCGGACTCAGCAAAGCAGAGATACGGATCGTAGTCGGCCGGGATGCCGGGCAGCCTGGTGGTCACAACCGGAATGCCGGTGGACAGGTACTCGATGAGCTTCGACGGAAACGAGTACCGGACGAACGATTGATCCACCGGCCTCGGATTCACCAGAACCGAGGCGCGAGCGAGGCGCCGCACCAACCCACCGCGGTCAAGCAGCTCGGGTGGGGCTATACGGGGGTCTGCCTTCGCCTGCGTCCGCAGCCACTCCTCCAGTTCTCCCCTACCGAACAGGAACAGACGCAGATCGGGATCGTCCATGCCGCGGAACGCCTCGACCAGGCGGTCGACGCCGTAGGCCCGAGTGAGGCCGCCGGCATACACCACGTCCCGGAAGCCAGCTACCGGCGCTCGACTCGCCACCAACGGCCCGTCCGTGTCGAGCGAACCAGCGGGGTCAGACGGTGCTGCCTGGGCAGCCGGCGGGTTGCAGATTCCCTCCATGACAAGACGCGGAAGCGAAGGCGCGAAATCCTCGGCAAGCGCGGCGGTGAGCACCACGACGCCGGAACACCGACGCAGCGCCATGCGGACCAACGAGTGATCCAGCCGGCGCAGCGCCCGGACGATCCGGCCGTCATCGGGGAGTACCACCCCGGGGGGATCGGTCAGGACGGGTACAACCCGTGCGGAGCCTCGCCATGCGACCAGGGCACCGAACCACAGGAAAGGCGTGTGGACGCCGTGGATGAGCAGGACGTCGTCGCCGTGCTGGCGTAACGCGCGCGAACCTGCACGTACGGCCGCCAGGAACCGCGTCACGTGTTTCAGGCCGAGCAGATTGACGAAGCCCAGCAACTCTCCCTGCACGCCGGCCTGCTCGAACCGCCCTGACCTGAAGCGGATCTGCCGATTCCGTGGAAAGGTCGACGCGGGGGCCGCGGAGAGCAGTCGTACCGGACATCCTGCCGCGCGAACGCTCTCGACCAGGGCCCAGGCGAACGTGTGAGTCTGGGTAGGCAGGACGACGTCTCGGGCCACGATGTGCTGGAAGAGGTCGTCCGCAACGGTAAAACCCAGCAGCAGTACGTGGGGATGCGGCTCGTCGGTCACACGGCTCCTTCCAGGATGCGCCGATAGACGCCATCGAGAGACCTGAGCATGACCGGCAGGCTGTATGCGTCCTGCACCACCTTGCGGCCCGTCTCCCCCACGTGTCGACGTTCGGCAGCGTCGGAGAGCAACGGCCCGAGGGCTCCGGCGAACGCCTCCGGATCTCCGGCCCTGACGAGGTGACCACCGCCCTGACGGAGCACCTCGACGTTGCCACCAACGGCCGAGGCCACGACGGGCAGCGCGTGCGCCATTGCCTCCAACAAGGCGTTGGACAGGTTCTCGTGCAGGGTGGGGAAGACGAAAACATCAGCGACCGAGAGAAGGTCCGGCACGTCGAGCCGATTGCCGAGCAGCCGTACCTCGGTACCGGGCACGCCGGCCAGGGCCTGGGTGATCCCGACCCGGTCCGGCCCGTCGCCGGCGACCAGCAGGACCCGGGGGCCAGTCTGAGGCGGCAGTCGGCGCAGCGCGTCCGCCAGGACCCCGAATCCCTTATCCCAGTTCAGCCGCGCTACCGCGATCATGACCAGGTCGTCGTGGGCCAGGCCGAGGTTGGCGCGTCGGCTGTTCCTCGCATCTGCATCCACATGGGCGGGTAGTGGAACCCCGTTGGGAATCACGCCGACGAACTTGTCCTCGTACGCCCGCAGGAAACTCCGGCCCGCTGCATATTCACACACGGTGGCGAAGTGGCTGGCCATCCGCAGAGTGGACGGCTCAGCACCGTGGGCCAGCATCGCGCGACGCCACGTGCGGCCGCCGTGTTTCAGGTCCCGCACGGTGCCGTGCACGGTGACCAGGATCCGTGGGCAGCCGGCCATCCGGGCGGCGAGCACCCCGTGAAGTCCCTCGTTCTGCAGGCCGCGCACGTGCACCAGATCGGGACGTACCCGGCGCAGGAGTTGGGTCCATTGACGCAACAGGGGCACGTTGAGGCCACCGTTGCCGCCGACCTGATGCATGCGGACGAACTCGTACTGCTCACTCAACGCCGAGTCAAGCACCCGCCGCACGGCGGTCAGTGGCCCGTTGGCACCAGGCGTGCCGGCCGAATGCTGCACAACGATCGGCCGTGCCCGCACGGGCCGCGCGTTCGGGCTCTGGTCGATCCGCCTGGCTGGTTTCACTGACACTCCATCGTCGACCAGGGGCCATCGGCGGCGCGCCCCGACCTCCGTAACCGTCTCGGTGCGTACAGTAACACCGGCATTAGTCGCTAAAAGCCTGAGACACGCTTTATACGAATGGAAAGCATGAAAAGCTACGAGACCCTCACCTCTGCAGCTCAGCCGACCATTGCCCCGATGGAGCCCGTTCCACGAGTCGTCATGCTGGCGGCGTATCGGTTCCCGCACGGTGACGCGATGTCGAACCGACTGCTCCAGTTGGCCCGCTCCGCCACCCCTCCAGGTGCGTCAACCCTGATCATCAATGACTGGCCCGGGAACGACCGCCAGCCGGAATCGGTCGCCCTGCCACCCGAGCTGCGGCTGATCACGCTCTCCGCTGCCGGCGGAGGCGGCCGATTCCGTCGATGGGCGCACCGACAGAGCCGCCCCCTGCGCGTGCTCAGGGCCCTGCGACAAGCGGGGATACCCACCGGCGATCTCACCGGGGTCTGCATTCCACTGGGGTTGTGGAACCTGAGCACCTGGACCGTGCTGCGGCTGACGCTGCGCTGCCCGTTGACGGTTGACGTGCTCGAACGGCACGACCCGGCACAGTTTCGCCACGGGCGACTGACGCCCTACTTCATCCGGCACCGGTGGCACTCGTTTCTCGCTGCGCGCTTGGCGGATCGGGTCATCGCGATCTCCACGACACTGCAACGACGCTTCGCACGGCCGAATCGCGCCACCCTGGTCGTTCCGCCCCAGGTCGACTGCGCCGACTACGACCAGCCGGCGCCGTCGTCACTGCAGGGCGGTCTGCGGTTGCTGTACGCCGGCACCGCGGGGTCCAAGGACCATCTCGCGGGCGTGCTGGAGGGCATCCGTCGGCTGCCGGAGACGGATCGTCGACGGGTGCGGCTGACAATAGCCGGAATGACCCAGGAGCAGGCCACCGCCGTGTCCGACCTGGACGACAAGGCGGTGGCGGACCTCGGCGACCAACTCGTCTTTCTGGGCCGGGTGTCGCGCGACCGGGTTCTCGCCGAACTGCGCGCGGCGCACTTCTCGGTGCTGATCCGGCCCCCTGGGGGCTACGCGGAGGCGGGCTTTCCGTCGAAGGTTCCAGAGAGCCTGGCCGCCGGCTGCCCGGTTCTACTCAACCACACCAGCGATCTGGCGACGTACATCAGCGATGGCCGAGAAGGCATCGTGCTGGCGGGGCCGGGCGCCGATGACGTCCGGGAGGGACTCCGCCGGGCACTCGCCCTGGATGACGCACAGTGGTGGCAGATGAGCCACTCCGCCCGTGAACGGGCCTCAGCGTTCGACTATCGCGCCTGGGCACCGACGGTCAGCGCGTTCGTGACCGGTCGCGCCACTGTCCGGAGCGGCCAGGACCACGCGGGCGGCCAACCGGCCGTCGCTCCACGACGGAGCGGTGAGTAACACAGCACGATCAGACCGTCGGCTCGGCTGGAGCCGGCGGTCTGCGCGTCCCGTTGCCGCCCCTCGGTGTCGCCGGCACCGTCCGGTGGTCGCGCGGGCCCGATACGCCGTAGATCTCGCGGATCACGGCAGCCTTCTCCTGAGCCGGCAGGTGGCCACAGCCGAGTGACTTGGCCTTCATCGCGGCGAGGTACTCGTCCGTGCTTCGGAGAACGCGGGCGGGTACGCCTGCGGCGACGCTGCCGTCCGGAACGTCACGGGTCACGACCGAGCCAGCCCCGATGATGCACCGATTCCCGATCCGCACACCCGGCATGATGATGGACCGGACGCCTATGTAGACGTCGTCACCGACGCTGATCGGAGCGGTCCACTCAAGATCGGGATGCTCTCTGCGCAGAATGAGAGTTCCGCCGTCGTGAGTGAGGAACTGCACTCCGGCCGTGATGTAGACATTGTCGCCCAAGGTGATCAGCCATGGCTCAGAGCCGAACATGCTCCGGTTGACGCCGTAGAAGCGCACCCGTCCGCGCATGTTCACCCCGATCGAACGCGCGAACTCTTCCGGATCACGGGCCGCCGCTCGCCGATCACGCAGGGCTGCGACGATGCCGCGGACTGTACTCAACATCATGCTCCATCTCGATCGAATTCGACCTTTTCGCTGGAACGCTGGCCAACGCCTTGCGATACCCGACGACGGCGGCTGGAAGTACGGTGACCCCGTACGACAGCGCCGAGGCGAGCGCGACACCCGACAGGCCACCCCGGCCCGCCAGGAGGATCTTCAGCGGCACGGCGACGACCAGGCAGGCCGCCCAACCGACGAACTGCGGCCCCAGCAGTCCGATGCTGTTCTGCACCATGAACAGCGGAGCCGCGACGGCAACGAGAATCGACCACACGGCGAGCGCGGCGAAGAGCGGTGTCGGCACCTGTTCGAGGTCGTCCGACCGTACCCAGAACTGCAGAATGTCGTTGCCGCTCAGGACGAGGCACAGCGCGGGCAGAGTCACCGCCGCGGCAGACAGGTAGACCATCCGTCGGGTGTTGCGCCGGACCCATCCCACATCGCCCCGAGCGAGCGCCTCGCCGTTGGCTGGCCACAGCGGCAGGTTGACCAGGGTCACGAACAGGGCCAGTACCGCGAACATCCGCAATATCACCGCGTAGTTGGCGGCCGCGTGCAGACCGAGCACCCGACCGACCAGGAAGCCGTCGAGGTTGAGGGCGATGGAACTCAACAAGGAGAGCCCGAAGAAGCGGGAACCCAGCCTGAGCAGTCCACGCGCTACCGGCGCACGCACATCCTTGACGCGTGGTCGGAAGGCGGGTTGCTGCCAACCGAAGTAGCAGATCGAGTTCGCCAGGTTCATCAGGGGCACGGCGAGCACCGCGGCCGCGATCACCAGAGCCGGACTGGCGTCCGTGGCGACAGCTGCCACCACCAGGCCCGCCGAACCAAGACTGCCAGCGGCCTGCCAGAGGTTGCTCTGCGCAATCTGCTGGTGGGCGTACTGCACCCGCTGGATGAGTGCCAACGGAATGTTGACCAGGAATGCGCCGAAGCAGAGCAACACCACAGCTCGGGCATCCCGAGCCACCACAGGGTCCGCGACGTTCAGCAGCGCCGACCAGGGAACCAGCCGGACAGTGACCAGCAACACCAGCAGCAGGGCCATCGCCAGTGCACCAAGTACGGCGTAGGCACTAGCGATTTCCCGGGCTGCCGCGCGCCGTTCACCGGTGGCGTACAACCGAGAGAGCCTGGTGAGTAGGCCGTTTCCGAGTCCGAAGTCGGCGAACAGCGCCATCGCGGTCAGTGAGGTGATGGCCATCCACATGCCGTACCGCTCGGCCCCGAGATAGCCGAAGGCTATCGGGGTGATCAGCAGTGGCGCGACCAGGCCGACAGCCTTGCCGGCGAGCGAAGAGGCGATGCCGGCGACCAGCGCGCGACCACGCGACCGCCGCGCCATCGACGTGTCGCCCTCGTGTAACTCCGGCCCCGCCGTCGCGGCCGGTACCTCTGGAGGGGTTTCAGCGGTGGTGCCGCCGACCAGGACGGTCGGGGCCGCACCGGCGGCCGGAGGCCGGTCGACCATCAGGCCTGCTGCTTCAACACATGCGCCTCGAACCACTCCACGGTGGCCCGTAGACCGTCGATGCGAGGGGTCGGCACCACGTCGGGAAAGAGCGAGCGGAGCACCCTGTTGTCGGCCTCGGAATGCCGGACGTCCCCAGGGCGCGGCGCCACGTGCCGCCGGGTGATCGGGCGGCCGATGATGCGCTCCAGTTCGGACACCACGGTGTGCAGCTCCGCCCGGGCGCCAAATGCGAGATTGACCGGCTGCGGATGGGAGACCGAACGCTCCACCGCGTCGAGCAGTACCGCGCAGACAGTCTCGACATAGGTGAAGTCGCGTGACTGCCGACCGTCCCCGTGGAGTTCGACGGGCTCACCGCGCAGTGCCGCGTAGACGAAGCGGGGGATGACAGCCGCGTAGCCGTGATCGTGCCGCTGGGCCGGGCCGTAGACGTTGAAGAAACGGAACGCGAGCGTAGGCAGGCCGAAGGACGCCTGGTAAGCAAGTGCGTAGGCCTCGGTGGCCAGTTTGCTCACCGCGTACGGACTGAGCGGGCGGGTCCAGGCGAGTTCGGTCTTGGGCAGCACCGGGTTCGCGCCGTAGACCGAGGAGGACGAAGCGACGATGACGTGGTTCACTTCATGCCGGCGAGCGGCCTCCAGCACCCGCAGTGTGCCGGTGGCGTTGGCGTGGTGTGACGCGATCGGATCACGTAGCGAACGCGGCACGCTGGGCAGCGCCGCCAGGTGCACCACCGCGTCCCGGCCGGTCATCGCCCGGTCCAGCGCCTCGTCGTCGAGCATCGAACCCGGAGTGGTGTCGACGTCGAGACCATCGAGGTTGCTCATCTGCCCCGTTGCGAGATCGTCGAGGATCCGGATGTCGGAGACGGTGCGCCGCAGGACCGCCGCGCGGGCCAGATTCGAGCCGATGAATCCCGCGCCGCCGGTGATGAGTAGTCGCATTCGTCCCGCCTTCACGCCCCGTTGAGTGGTCATCCGGTCCAACGACTCTCGACAGCGGCCGTCACGCTTCGTCATTGTGCGACTACGAGTTGATGCTGACGGGCCGGCTGAGCGACATCAGCGACCGGCAGCTGCGGACGAGACTGGCCGGGCTTCAGACCCCGGAAGGTCCGACAACGCCGCCAGCTCCCCCGGGGCCAGCCGGCGTTCCGGCGGGTAGAGCTGCTGTTCGTGCGAGATGATCGTCTCCACCGGCCAGCGCAGCCGGATCACTCGCGCCGGGTTGCCGGCGGCGACCGCGTAGGGCGGCACCGGACGCGTCACCACAGCGCCTGCCCCGATCACCGCACCCCGACCGATCGTCACTCCGTGCAGGATGACGGCACGGGTGCCCACCCACACGTCGTCGCCGATCGTCACTCCCCGGTCCAGAGCCGCGTCCGAGGGAGCCTTCTCGACGGAGATCATCGGGGCGCCGACCCGGTCGATCCGATGATTGCCGCCCCGGATGGTGACCTCGGGCCCGAACATGACGTTGTCGCCGATCCGGATCCGGGATCGAGCGGCCATGATGACCGGACGGTGACCGAGGTCGACGTTGCGGCCGACCTCGATCGTCTCGTAGGTGTAGATGCCGTCCGGGTCGAAGGTGAAGTTGTCACCCCGGGCGGCGAAGCGGCCGGCGCTCGCCAGGCCGCGGACGGCCCTGCGAACCCGCATGCCGCTGACCCAGATCAGGTCCAGAAGACGGGCGACCCCCACGACCACACGCGCGGGGCGGTGCGACGACACGCGCATCAGGCGCTACACCGCCCAGTAACGACCGCTTCCCGCTGGACCACATTGTGGATCTGACGCATCGAACCCTTCCCTCGCCTGATTGCGGCGACACCACTTCGGACACGAGCGAGCGTACGGGCTATTTGTCGGTTTGATGTGGTAATGAGCGTTTCCCGACGACCGGCAGACTTCGGTCACCGCGCAGGCATCTTGCGGCGGACAACCCGCATCGCCCGCAGCCGTCACGTGTGGCAGCCGCGTCGACACGGGCAGCGACCTTGCGCCCATCGAACTATTGACATCGATAACGCCGCACCGAAGGCTCGCGCCTACAGGTCCTTCACCCAAGGAGGCGCGATGAGACCGAGACGACTGGCGATCGCCGGCGTGGTCACCCTGCTCGGCGCACTGGCACTGACCCCACCGGCCAGCGCGCGGCCGCCGTCCGACCCGGGCGTCCGCGACGGCCTGGAGGTGTACGTCGGCACTGTCGACGCGAAACAGCGGGAGCAGCTGCGCGCGGCGGGGGTCGACCTCGGCCACGACGCGAAGACGGACTCGGCCGGCCGGACGACGGTCGAGACGGTCCTCAGCCGACGGCAGGCGAAGCGGTTGACCGACAAGGGCGTACCGCTGTCGGTGAAGAAGGTGCGAGGCAAGGACGCGTCGCAGGCGCTGCGGGAGCAGGCCGCGGCCGGCTGGACGAGTTTCCGTCCCTATGGTGAGCCGGGCGGCCTGCGAGACGAGCTGAACGCCACCGCGGCCCGGTATCCCAAGCTGACCAAGGTGGAGACGATCGGTCGCAGCCAGCAGGGGCAGCCGATCGTCGCCGTGAAGGTCACCAAGAACGCGCGGACCGTCGCGGACGGGAAGCGGCCCGCCGTGCTCTACGCCGGCGCGCAGCACGCCCGCGAGTGGATCACGCCGGAGATGACCCGCCGGCTGATGCATCACGTGCTGGACAGCTACGGCACCGACCGGGAGATCACCCGACTGCTGGACACGACCGAGCTGTGGTTCCTGCCGGTGGCCAACCCGGACGGCTACGACTTCACGTTCACCCCCGGCAACCGACTGTGGCGCAAGAACCTGCGGGACAACAACGGCGACGGGCAGGTCGGCTCCGGCGACGGCGTCGACCTCAACCGCAACTTCAGCTACAAGTGGGGGTACGACAACGAGGGTTCGTCACCGGAGCCGAACAGCGAGACCTACCGGGGCCCGGGCCCCAACTCGGAGCCGGAGACCAAGGCGCTGGACCGGCTCTTCAAGCGGGTCGGGTTCGAGTTCTTCGTCAACTACCACTCGGCGGCCGAGCTGCTGCTCTACGGCCTCGGTTGGCAGGTGAGCACTCCCACCCCGGACGACGAGATCTACAAGGCGATGGCCGGTGACGACGCGCACCCGGCGGTGCCCGGCTACGACCCGGACATCTCCGCCGAGCTGTACACCACGAACGGTGACACCGACAGCCACGCCACCGTTCGGTACGGCACGCTGGGCTTCACCCCGGAGATGTCCACGTGTGAGGCCGCCTCGGCGGTCGACCCCGACGACGAGTGGCGCCCGGAGGACTGCGTCAGCGGCTTCATCTTCCCCGACGACGAGGAGTTGATCGCTGGGGAGGTGGGCAAGAACCTGCCCTTCGCGCTGGCCGTGGCCAAGTCGGCGGCGGACCCGGACGAGCCGGTCTCGGTCGTCGGACGGAGCACCCCGGACTTCGTGGTGGACGCCTTCGACACCTCGTACGGGCGCACCCAGCAGGTCGCCGCGATCACCCGGCGGGCGCTGAAGAACGTCAAGATGCACTACACGGTCAACGGCGGGCGGCCGAAGACCGTCGAGGTCCGGGAGTGGCGCGGCGGTGAGCGGTACGGCGGCACGCACGACGACTACTACGCGGAGCTTCGCGGCAGGGTGGGCGGCACGAAGCCGGGCGACCGGGTGGAGGTCTGGTTCACCGGCAACAAACCCCGGTCCGGGGTGGTCGCCAGCGAACACTTCACCTATCGGGTGCACACCGACGTCGGAGGGGACGTGCTGGTCCTCGCCGCGGAGGATGTCACCGGCCTCAGCCCGGCGCAGACCGGCACCACCGCGAAGTACGCCGACGAGGTCGCGGCATCGCTGAGCGCCGCCGGGCGCAGCAGCGACGTGTACGACTTCGACGCGATGGGCCGCAGGGCGCCGCACCCGCTCGGCGTGCTGTCGCACTACCAGGCGGTGGTCTGGGAAACCGGCGACGACGTGATCATGCGCTCCCCCGGTCAGGTGGCCGGCACGACGGCCAGGGCGGCACTGGAAACCGAGCTGGCCGTTCGGGACTACCTGAACGAGGGCGGCAAACTGCTGGTCAGCGGCCAGTACGCGTTGTTCGCACAGGGCGCCAACGGGTCGTACGTCTATCACCCGGACGCGCCACCGGAGTGCACCGACGCCGAGGCCGCCAGCTGTCTGCCGCTGTTGAACGACTTCCAGCAGTACTGGCTGGGCGCGCACACCTACGTGAGCGACGGCGGAACCAGCCCGGACGGGGAGCCGTTCCCGGTCGTCGGGACCGACGCGGCGTTCACCGGCTTCGACGGGCAGCTGAACGCCTCCGGCTCGGCGGAGAACCAGGCGCACACCGCGTCGTTCCTGACCACGTCGAGCTTCCTGCCGCCGGACGAGTTCCCGCAGTTCGCCAGTTCCGCGCCGGTGGGCTGGACCCGACCGGGCGGCGCGCCGTTCGATCCGCGTACGGGTGAGTGGTACCTGTACAGCGGGCAGACCGACGAGTCGTACAAGCGGCTCACGCGCACGGTGGATCTCACCGGGGCGAGCAGCGGAGAGTTGCGCTTCTTCACCTCCTACGAGATCGAGCAGGACTGGGACTTCATGTTCGTCGAGGCGCACGAGGTGGGTAGCGACGACTGGACGACCCTGCCGGACGCCAACGGCAAGACCAGCACGGTCACCGGGGACAGCTGCGTCGAGGGTTGGGTGGAGCAGTTGCATCCGTTCCTTGCGCACTACCAGGGCGCGGACTGCTCCCCCACCGGGAGCACCGGCAGCTGGAACGCGGCGAGCGGGTCGTCGGGCGGTTGGAAGGAGTTCGTGGTCGACCTGTCGGGCTACGCCGGTAAGCAGGTCGAGGTGTCGATCACGTACGCCTCGGACTGGGGCACCCAGGGTCTCGGCGTCTTCCTGGACGACGCCCGGGTGCTGGTCGACGGGTCGACCGTGGCGGAGACCTCGTTCGAGTCGGCCGACCTGGGTGGCTGGACGGTGGCCGGCCCACCGCCCGGCTCCGCTGGCAACGCCAACGACTGGTCGCGCAGCCAGCAGGCGTTCGAGGAGGGCTCGGTGGTGGTCACCGGGGACACGGTGTACCTGGGCTTCGGGTTGGAGGGTCTGCCTCCGGCGGACCGCGACGACCTGGTCGCCCGCTCGCTGACCCACCTCACCGGGCAGCCCCGCCCCTGACGCGGCGAGGTGCGCCGACGGTCCGCGGACCGTCGGCGCACCTTCGGTGTACGGCGGGTACGGTCGCCGCCGATGTGGTGAGCTGTACGGGTGTCGGGGCTGGGACTTGTGCTGCACCCCACCCGGGATGTCACCGAGGTGGTCGGCATCATCGAACGGTGGGCGAAGCGTCACCACAAGACGCTGATGGTGCGCGAGGAGGACCAGCACCGCGTCTCGTCCTGCATCGTGCCGGTGCCGGCGGACGAGGTGGCGACCCGCGCCGACGCCTTGATCAGCATCGGCGGCGACGGCACCATGTTGGGTGCGCTGCGCTCCGCCATCCGCGACCCGAAGCCGGTGCTCGGCGTACACCTGGGTCATCTGGGGTTTCTCGTCGAGATCGAGCCGCCGGAGCTGCCCGACGCGTTGAGCCGGCTGCTGTCGAAGGACTTCACCATCGAGTCGCACGCCTGCCTGGCCTGCGACGTGTGCGGTGACGACGTCGTGGCGTTCAACGACATCGCGCTGGTGCGCCAGCCCGGCTCCGGCTTCGTCAGCGTCACCCTCGCCATCGACGGCCAGCAGTACGGCTACTACCGCAGTGACGCCGTTGTGGTCAGCACCCCGATCGGCTCGACGGCCTACAGCTACGCCGCGGGCGGCCCACTGATCTCCCCCGCCGCCGACTCGGTGGTGATCACGCCGTCAGCGCCGATGGCCGGCATCTCCCGGTCGGTGGTGCTCTCGCCGGACGAGAACATCCGGTTGGAGCTCCGACCCGACTCGTCGCCGGTCGTGGTGGAGATGGACGGGCTGGTGTTCCGCGACGCGGCGACGGAGGGGGCCGTGGACATCACGTACCGCCGCAAGGCCGGCCTGGTGGTCCGCTTCGACCCGCTGCGCTACCAGGAGCGCAACCAGTTGAAGATGACCCTGCTCGACCTGCCGTTCCTCCCCGAGCAGCTCCGTGAGCTGCTCCCCGAGGAACTACGCCGACGAGCCCAACAGGAAATCCCCCCACCCTGCTGACCACACCCACCCCGCTCGCCCGTCCTGTCGCCGTCGATCATGAGGTTGTTGCTGCGACACGCCGAGGCGGAGGGCAACAACCTCATGATCAAGGCGGGCGTTCGGGGGCGGGTTACTGGGTCAGGGCTTGGTCTACCAGGGCTTTGGCTTCCTCTTGGATCTTCTTGAGGTGGTCGGGGCCCTGGAAGGACTCGGCGTAGATCTTGTAGACGTCCTCGGTGCCGGAGGGCCTCGCGGCGAACCAGCCGGACTCGGTGCTGACCTTGAGGCCGCCGATCGCCGCGCCGTTACCGGGGGCGGTGGTCAGCGTCGCGGTGATCGGCTCACCGGCCAGCTCGGTGGCGGTGACCTGCTCCGGGGAGAGCTTGCCGAGCACGGCCTTCTGCTCCCGGGTGGCCGGGGCGTCGATCCGGGCGTACGCGGGCGCGCCGAAACGCTCGGCCAACTCGGCCCAGTGCTCGCTCGGGCTGCGGCCGGTGGTGGCCTGGATCTCGGCGGCGAGCAGGCAGAGCAGCAGGCCGTCCTTGTCGGTGGTCCAGGTCGAGCCGTCGCGCCGCAGGAACGACGCCCCGGCGCTCTCCTCGCCACCGAAGCCGACCGCGCCGTCCAGCAGGCCGGGTACGAACCACTTGAAGCCGACCGGCACCTCCAGCAGCGGGCGACCCAGGTCGGCGGCGACCCGGTCGATCATCGACGAGGAGACCAGGGTCTTGCCCACCGCGGCGGCCGGCCCCCACTCGGTGCGGGTACGGAAGAGGTGACCGATCGCCACCGCCAGGTAGTGGTTGGGGTTCATCAGCCCGGCGTCCGGGGTGACGATGCCGTGCCGGTCGGCGTCGGCGTCGTTGCCCGTGGAGATCTGGTAGTCGGCCCGCGCGGCGATCAGCGACGCCATCGCGTTCGGCGAGGAGCAGTCCATCCGGATCTTGCCGTCGCCGTCCAGGGTCATGAACCGCCAGGTCGGGTCGACCGTCGGGTTGATTACGGTCAGGTCCAGGCGGTGCCGGTCGGCGATCTCACCCCAGTACGCCACGCTCGCCCCGCCCAGCGGGTCCGCGCCGATGCGGATCCCCGCGTCGCGGATGGCGTCGATGTCGATCGCGGCCGGCAGGTCGTCGACGTAGTTGGCGAGGAAGTCGTACTCCCCGGTGGTGTCGGCGGCCCGCGCCCGCGCGTAGGTGATCCGGCGGACCTCCTTGAGCCCTGCGGCGAGGATGGCGTTGGCCCGGTCCTGGATCCACCGGGTCACGTCGGTGTCGGCCGGCCCACCGTTGGTGGGGTTGTACTTGAAACCGCCGTCGTCGGGCGGGTTGTGCGACGGGGTGATCACGATGCCGTCGGCGAGCCCGCTGGTCCGCCCGCGGTTGTGCGTGAGGATCGCGTGCGACAGCGCCGGGGTCGGGGTGTAGCCGTCGCGGCTGTCCACCAGCACGGTGACCCCGTTGGCGGCGAGCACCTCCAGGGCGTCCACCGCGGCCGGCGCGGAGAGCGCGTGGGTGTCCCGGGCGAGGAAGAGCGGCCCGTCCAGCCCCTGCTCGCGCCGGTAGTCACAGAGCGCCTGGGTGATCGCGAGGATGTGGTCGGAGTTGAACGCGTTGCGCAGGCTGGAGCCGCGGTGGCCGGAGGTGCCGAAGGAGACCTGCTGGGCCGGGTCCGCGGGATCCGGATGCTCGGCGTAGTAGGCGGTCACCAGGCGCGGCACGTCGACCAGGTCGGCGGGCTCGGCGGGCTGGCCGGCACGGGGGTGGGTCACTGCGGGATCCTCCTCGGGGAGTGCCTGTCGGTCACGGCACGACCTTCTGGCCCTTGCCGATCACCACGATGCCGTTGTCGGAAACGGTGTAGCGCTGCCGGTCCTTCTCCAGGTCGACGCCGATCTCGACGCCCTCCGGGACGAACACGTTCTTGTCCAGGATGGCCCGCCGGACCACGGCGTGCCGGCCGATCTCCACACCCTCCATGAGCACCGAGCCCTCGACGTGCGCCCAGGAGTGCACCCGCACCTTCGGCGAGACGATCGAGTTCTCCACCAGCGAGCCGGAGATCACCACACCCGGGGAGACCATCGAGCCGACCGCGCGGCCGACCCGCTCACCCCACTGGTGGACGAACTTCGCCGGCGGCCACGGCGGTTGCTCGGTGTAGATCGGCCAGTCGAAGTTGTACATGTTGAAGACGGGGTGCACGTTGATCAGATCCATGTGCGCGTCGTAGAACGAGTCGAGCGTCCCCACGTCCCGCCAGTAGCCGCGATCACGGTCGGTGCTGCCCGGCACCTCGTTGTCGCGGAAGTCGTAGACGTTGGCCTCGCCGCGTTCGACGAGCATCGGGATGATGCTGCCGCCCATGTCGTGCTTGCTGGACTTGTCTTCGGCGTCGCGCTCGACCGCCTCACAGAGCGCCCGGGTGGTGAAGACGTAGTTGCCCATCGAGGCGTAGATCTCGTCCGGTGCGTCGGGCAGACCGACCGCGTCGGTGGGCTTCTCGCGGAACGCCCGGATCCGCTTGCCGTCCTCGCCGACCTCAATGACGCCGAACTGGTCGGCGGTCGACAGCGGCTGGCGGATGCCGGCGACGGTCACCGCCGCGCCGGAGGCGATGTGGTCCTCGACCATCTGCCGCGGGTCCATCCGGTAGATGTGGTCGGCGCCGAAGACGATCACGTAGTCGGGCTGCTCGTCGTTTATCAGGTTGAAGCTCTGGTAGATGGCGTCGGCCGAGCCGGCGAACCACCACGGGCCACGACGCTGCTGCGCGGGCACCGGGGTGACGTAGTTGCCGAGCAGCGTGGACATCCGCCAGGTCTTGGTGATGTGTCGGTCGAGGGAGTGGGACTTGTACTGGGTCAGCACGACGATCTTGAGATAGCCGGCGTTGGCCAGGTTGGAGAGGACGAAGTCGACCATGCGGTACATCCCGCCGAACGGGACGGCCGGCTTGGCCCGATCCGTGGTGAGTGGCATCAGGCGCTTGCCCTCCCCACCCGCCAGGACGATCGCGAGCACCTTGGCAGCCATGCCCCGACGCTATCCACCCGCGTCCCACTTCACCACTCGTACGGGGAGTCTTCTGCACTAGGGTGCGGGGTCATGAACGCACCCACCCCGCTGCGCGTCGATCTGCTCACCCGCGAGTACCCACCGGAGGTCTACGGCGGCGCGGGCGTGCACGTCGAGTACCTGGCTCGGGAGTTGCGCCGCCTCGCCGACGTACGGGTGCACTGCTTCGGCCTGCCGCGCACCGAGCCGGGGGTCACCGCGTACGCCGAACCGCCGGGCCTGACCGGCGCGAACGCCGCGCTGCGCACGATGGGCGTGGACCTGGAGATGGCCGCCGGCGCGGCCGGCACCGACGTGGTGCACAGCCACACCTGGTACGCGAACCTGGCCGGCCACACCGCGAAGCTGCTGCACGGGGTGCCGCACGTGGTGACCGCGCACAGCCTGGAGCCGCTGCGGCCGTGGAAGGCCGAACAGCTCGGCGGCGGTTACGCGCTCTCCTCCTGGATCGAGCGCACCGCGATGGAGGCCGCCGACGCGGTGATCGCGGTCAGCGGCGGGATGCGCAACGACGTGCTCACCGCGTACCCGCAGATCAACCCCGACCGGGTCCGGGTGGTCTACAACGGCATCGACACCATCCAGTACGCCCCGGATCAGGGCACCGACGTGCTCGACCGGCTCGGCGTCGACCCCTCCCGCCCCAGCGTGGTCTACGTGGGCAGGATCACCCGGCAGAAGGGTCTCCCGTACCTGCTGCGGGCCGCCCGGGAGTTGCCGGCGGACACGCAGCTCGTCCTGCTCGCCGGCGCGCCGGACACGGCCGAGATCGCCGCCGAGGTGGAGGCGCTGGTCGCCGAGCTGCGGGCCAACCGCTCCGGCGTGGTCTGGGTGGCCGAGATGCTGCCCAAGCCCGACGTGATCCAGGTGCTCACGCACGCCACGGTCTTCGCCTGCCCGTCGGTCTACGAGCCGATGGGCATCGTCAACCTGGAGGCGATGGCCTGCGAGACGGCGGTGGTGGCGACCGCCACCGGCGGCATCCCCGAGGTGGTGGCCGACGGCGAGACCGGTCTGCTGGTGCCCATCGAGCAGGCCACCGACGGCTCCGGCACCCCACTGGACCCGGACCGCTTCGTGGCCGACCTGGCGGCCGCGATCAACACGCTGCTCGCGGACCCGGCGCGCACCGAGCGGTTCGGCCTGGCCGGCCGGCGGCGCGCGGTGGAGCACTTCTCCTGGGACGCCATCGCCCGGCAGACCCTGGACGTGTACCGCTCGGTCCGCGCGGCGGGCTGACCCGCCCTGTCAATCTGCCGAGGCGCGGGTGTCGTACGTCGCGCGGTTGCCGAGCACCTCGTCCATGTGCGTCTCGGCCCAGCCCTTGAGGCCGCGCATCATCTGGTGCAGCGAGAGGCCGAGAGCGGTCAGCTCGTAGGTGACGGTGACGGGCACGGTCGGTGTCGCCGTGCGGGTGATCAGGCCGTCGCGTTCCAGGGCGCGCAGCGTCTGGGTGAGCATCTTCTGACTGACGCCGGCCAGTAGGCGCGACAGCTCGGAGTAGCGCAGCGGGCGGGGTTCGCCGGCGCAGTCGGCGCCGAACCGGTGGGAGCCGTCGCTGCCCAGCGCGGCCAGGATCAACGTGACCCACTTGTCGGAGATCCGGTCGAGCAGTTTGCGGCTGGGGCACCCGGCCAGGAAGGCGTCGTACTCCGCCTTGGTCTGTGCTCTCTGTTGGGCCGCCGTCGTCGTCACCATCCGCGCCGCTCCCACCGGTCGGTGTGTTACGCACTTGAAAGTGCCTACTTCCTGTCAGGAAGTTACCTGACCATAGTGAAGCAGGCACCTGAGGGGTGCCGATCGCGCCGCACTCCACCTGAAATCCGAGGTCTGACCATGCGCTCCACCTCCCTTCCCGACGACGCCCGCACCTTTTCCGGCGGCACCCCTTCCCTTCCCGGGGGCACCTGGATGCTGGGCGACCTGAGCGTCACCCGCTTCGGCTACGGCGCCATGCAACTCGCCGGCCCCTGGGTCATGGGGCCGCCCGCCGACCCCGACGGCGCGCTCGCCGTCCTGCGCGAGGTCGTCGAGCTCGGCATCACCCACATCGACACCAGCGACGCCTACGGGCCACACATCACCAACAAGCTGATCCGGGAGGCTCTGCACCCGTACCCCGAATCGCTGCACATCGTCACCAAGGTCGGCGCCACCCGCGACCAGCAGGGCGGTTGGCCCCCCGCCCGGAATCCCGACGACCTCCGCCGGGCAGTCCACGAGAACCTGGAGAACCTCGGTGTCGAGGTGCTCGACCTGGTCAACCTACGGCTCGGTAACGCCGAGGGCCCGCAACCCGGCTCGCTCGCCGAACCGTTCGAGACGCTCGTCGACCTTCAGCGGCAGGGCCTGATCCGGCACCTGGGTGTGAGCACCGCGACGGCGCAGCAGGTCGCCGAGGCGCAGGCGATCGCGCCGATCGTGTGCGTGCAGAACATGTACAACCTGGCCTTCCGCCAGGACGACGAGCTGATCGACACGCTCGCCGAACAGGGCGTCGCCTATGTGCCCTACTTCCCGCTCGGCGGCTTCAGCCCGCTACAGTCCGCGGCCCTGTCCGCCGTGGCGGCCAGGTTGGCCACCACGCCGATGTCGGTCGCCCTGGCCTGGCTGCTGCGGCGCTCGCCGAACATCCTGCTCATTCCGGGTACGTCGTCAGTCGCGCACCTGCGCGAGAACGTCGCCGGCGCGGGCCTGTCGCTCTCCGGCGAGGACCTCGTCGACCTGGACAAGATCGGCAACTGACGACGTGTCGGTGTCGTCCATCGCCCGGGCGCGCTGCGGTGGTCAGGTTGGCGCGGGCTAGAGCAGGCTGCCGATCCACAGGCCGAGCGCCGCCAGTACGAGGCTGGCGCAGAGGCTGCCGAGCACGTTGAAGGCCTCGACAGAGGCGTTCTTGCGCAGCAGTCCCAGGGTGTGCCATTCCTCGGTAGAGAAGGTGGTGTAGGCGCCCAGGAAGCCGACGCCGACGATCGCGTTGAAGTCCTGCGCGCCTCCGGCGGTGTGTTTTACCGCGTAGCCGGTGACGATGCCGAGCACGAAGGCACCGGAGACATTGATCAGGAAGGTGCTCGCCGGGAAGGCCTTGCTGGAGCCGGTGACCCGCCGGCTCCACCACGGCTTCACCAGCGCGTCGACCCCGGCGCGGCTCAGTGCCCCGAGCCCGCCGGCCAGGAACACCCCGATTCCCACCCACATCAGGCGCTCCGTCCCGCCGGACGCCCCACCCGCAGTTCCGCGAGGCGGGCACCGAGCGCCGCCGCGATCACTCCGACGATGATGGACAGGACGAGGTAGATGATGCCCACTCCGCTGCGTCGCGCCCCGATCAGCTGATCGCTCTCGACGATGAAGTGCGACCAGGTCGTGAACCCGCCGATGAGTCCGGTCGAGAGGAACGGCTTGCCCCACGGGCCGGGCAGCCGGTGCGCCGCGAGCAGCGTCATCACCGCGCCGAGAGCGAAGGCGCCCACCATGTTGATCATGAAGGTGACCCAGGGGAAATCAGGTGGCGTGGACGGCGCGAGGCCCAACCCCAACAGGTAACGCAGGGTGGCACCGATGCCACCGCCGACGACGATCGCGAGGATTGTCATTCGCCCATTCACTCACCGTCGTCCGCCGCCACCTCGCCGGCTGGCAAAAGCCTCACTCGTACGGTCGACCCCCACCCCGTCCTGACGCGGTCTGCACGTGCTCAGATCGCCGTTCCAGGCGGAGATTTCAGCAACGACGTCGCGTCGGCGCAATGACCACCACGTCCGTTCCGTAGCGCGCTGGCCGCGATGCGAATGAGGTCGATGTTGACGCCGGCGGCACCGCTCGGATCGTGCACCTTCAGCTTCACGTCGAGACTCACCGCTGTCTCACCCCAACCCTGCGCCTCAAGGTTGAGGTGAGCCACCTTCTGCGACGCGAGATGCGGCAGGTAGCCGAGCGGAGCCACCTCAACGCTGTCAGCCCCCGACAAAGCGTTGAGCTTGGACTGCTTCTTGGTGTTGGGGTTCTCGACCAGGTTGCGGAAGTCCTCGGTGCCGCCGAGATTGACCTGGTAGGAGCTGACCAGGGTGAGGCCCCGCTCCTTCAGTAGCCGCAGCAGCGCGTTGTGCAGCACCGAGGTGCCGAACTGGCTGGCCAGGTCATCTCCGAGCAGCGGCAGACCGGCAGCTTCGAAGCTGCTCATCACCTGCGGATCACGGGCGACCGGGTCGGAGGTGGTGTTGATGAAGGCGACACCGGCCGTGTGAGCTGCCGCGGCGTACGCCTGGGCGATCTCCGGCCGGCCACTCGGCGCCGAGTAGAGCAGCACCTCCGCACCGGCCAGCGCCGTCGCCACCCGCTGCACCTCGCTCGCGTCGACGAGGCCCTTCGTGACCGGCACACCCGCTCTGGGCAGGTCGCAGTCCAGCCGGGGGAAGTTGTTGGGCGCCAGGAAGATCGCCTCGGTCAGGTCCCGACCGATCTTCTCCTCGGAGGTGGCGAAGGCCGCCACGACGTCGATGTCCCCCACCCCGAGCCCGTCGATCATCGGCCGGCGGATCCCGACCAGGCTGCCGCTCTGGCGGTAGAGAGCAAGCCCCTGCACCAGTGCCGACGTGTTGTTACCGACCCCGACAACCGCGACTTTCACCCGTTCGATCATGGCCGGAGGCTACGTCACCCTCGGCTCGGTGATGTGCCCCCGCCAACACCGGAAGGTGTCGTACACCTGTTCTAGTCTTTGCTCGTGATCGATGCGTTGGAGCAGGCGGAGGCTGCGGTGGCGGCCTGCTTCGACACGGCCGCCTGGGCTGTCAGCGAGCACGATCTCGTAGCAGCTTTGGATGCCACGCATCGCCTGGAGCAGCGCCTGGCAGCGGTCAAGCTGAGTCTCGTGCGCGAGTTGGACGGTCGCGGCACCGCGACGGCGCAGGGCGCGTCCTCGACGGCGGTGTGGCTCCGCGACCGGTTGCGACTCGGGGTCGGTGCTGCCCGCCGCCTGGTCGAGCTGGCCGCGACGCTCGACGCAGCCCCGGCCGGGGTGCGGGACGCATTGGCCGGTGGGGCGGTCGACGTGGGGCAGGTCCGGGTCATCGCCGAGACGGTCGAGACCGTTCACGCCGCCGCCGGCGCGGAGGCCGCCGACAAGGCCGTCGGTGTCCTCGTCGGCTGGGCGACGCAGTTCGACGCCGCCCTGCTGCGCAGGCTCGGCACCCGGATCCTCGACCACGTCGCCCCGGACGTCGCCGACGCCGCCGCCGAGGCGGCGCTGCGAGCGCAGGAGTCGCGGGCCGCCCGAGACCGGCACATCACCATCAGCGAGCAGACCGACGGTCGGCTACGCCTCGCCGGCATCCTCGACACCGAAGCCGCCGCCGTGTTGCGCGCCGCCATCGACCCGCTCACCACGCCCACCGGGCCCGACGACACCCGCACCCCGGGGCAACGCCGCCACGACGCCCTGGCCGACGTGTGCCGGCTCGCCCTTCGCAGCGGTGAGCTACCCGAGAACGGCGGCGACCTCGCCCAGGTCGTCGTCACCACCAGCTACGACGGGTTGGCGCGGCAGTTGGGCGCCGGCGCTCTCGACATCGGCCCGCACCTCACCCCCGAGGCCGTGCGCCGCCTGGCCTGCGACGCGAGCATCCTGCCGGCCGTGCTCGGCGGCAGCGGTCAACCACTCGACGTCGGCCGGCAACGCCGACTCATCACCGGCCCGCTGCGCCGCGCCCTGGTGCTGCGCGACCGCGGCTGCGCGTTCCCCGGCTGCGACCGCCCACCACGTTGGTGCGACGGCCACCACATCCGGCACTGGGCCGACGGCGGCGACACCAGCCTCGACAACGCCGTGCTCCTCTGCGGCCACCACCACCGGCACCTTCACCACGGCGACTGGGCCGTCCGGCTTGGCGGCGACGGGCATCCGGAGTTCATCCCACCGGCCTGGCTCGACCCCGAACAGGTCCCCCGCCGCAACCAGTACCACCCACGCACATAGCCGAAGACGGAGCTGCCCGCTGCCCGCTGCCCGCTGCCCGCTGCCCGCTGCCCGCTGCCCGCTGCCCGCTGCTGGATTGTGTTGTCGAGCTGGCCCGTTCGTGGGGCGCCCGCATCACGTGCCTGCTGCGCTGAATAAACGCGGCACGGACAACGCGCGCAGCCCAATCGACGGGACGTGCGTCAGGTGACGCGGAGGGTTGCGGCGAGCTGGGCCAGGCCGACCGGCGCATCGGCGGACCGCCACACGACCGCGACCAGCTTCCGGGCCGCCGGCCGTTCGTGCACCTCACTGTGGGCGATGCGTTCCGCGTCGAGGACCGCCTGGCCCGCGCGGCGCATGTCACCGGCGAGGGCGTACGCGCGGGCTACATCAAGCAGGTACGCGGCCCGGTGCTCGGGTGGCAGCCACCGCCACTCGCCGCCGGCTACCAGCCGCTCATGCCGGGCCGTCGCCGTGGTGACATCGCCGAGGGCCGCGTCGGCAACCACCTGGGCCGCCTCGACCGCCGACCGGCCGAAACCCCCGACACCGAGGGCCGTACCGCCACAGCCCGCACTGCCAGACCTCCCATCACCTGAGTCCTCGCCACCGGGGCCAGCGCCACCCGAGCCACCGGGGCCAGCGCCACTCGAAGCCCCGCCGGTGCTGGCTCCGCTGCCACCCCAGCCACCGTCCGGCCCGACGTCCTGCGCGATCGCGGCCGCCTGGGCGAGTGACTGGCGGGTGAGGCGTTCGTCTCCCCCGCCTGCGGCGGCGAGGGCGGCCTGAAGGAGCAGCGTCCCGCGCAGCGCCACGTTCGCCGAGGAGCTACCGTGCGCGCCGATGCGGTCAGCTGCGACGAGCGCGGCGTCCAGGGCGGACCGCCGCCGACCACGAGACCGCAGGGCCTGACTCAGTGACACGGTGGCGATGCCGGCCACCTGCGGATCCTGGGTCGCGAGGGCGACGGTCATTCCACGGTCGGCGGCCAGCCAGGCCAACTCCCCCTGGTCGACCTTGACCAGTACCAGCGCGATGAGTGCGTACACCGACACCAGCAGCGCGTCCGTCGCGCCGGGGCGGGCGGCGTTCGCTTCGCGGGCGGCGTCGAGTAGGCCGGGCAGCAGGGCCAGCAACGCCGGGTACCGGGCGTGCCGGTAGCTCTGCTCGGCATGCTCCAGCCGGGCCCGCAACTCCTCGACCAGCGGCGGGCGGTCCGCGTCCGGTAGGTGGTACCGGGCCAGCGCCGTCCGGACCCCGTCCACCCCGGCGGCGACCGGAGTCGGCCGCACGGGCCGGGCCGCCAGCAGCACCTCCACGTCGATTCGCAGCGTCTCGGCGACCTCCCGCAGGTTGGACACACGCTCCAGCCGGCGTACCCCACGCTCGACCTTGTCCACCCAACTCTTCGACTTGCCGAGCCGGTCGGCGAACTGCTGCTGCGTCATGTTCCGCCGTACCCGCCACTGTGCGACCCGGCGACCCACCGGCAGCTCGTTCACCGCCGGCCCGTCGCGCTCACCGCAGGACCCCAACCACAAACAGCACGAGTACGACCACAGCGATCACGAGTCCGTAGGCGTACTGCCGCCGGGTGAGCGGCGCCCGCTCCGGAATTGGCGAACAGGGCACCCGATCCCCGTCCGGCTGCGGAGGCCGCGCACCGGCAGTGGGGTACGCGGGCGGCAACGACCCGTCCGGCAAACGCTCGTCCAACTGTGCCTCCTAGCGGCGCGACGGAATGGTGGCTGATGGAGGTGGTGGGTGCTGCAAGTGATGGGGATGCGGGTCAGGGGCGGTAGGCACGGGGACTCACCCCGTCTGCTGAGGAACTCCGCTGCTGACGAGAGGACCTAGAACACAACTTAGGACCCTAAGTAGCCAGAGTCAACACAGGGTCCAGACCGTGTCGCGAGTGGTGAGACCCTGTACAGGCTGACGAGAGGTGGTCCCACCATGCCCCGCAAGCCTGTCTACGAGCAGGTCGTCGATGACGTCACAACGTCAATCCGAAGCGGCACCCTCAAGCCCGGCGACAAGTTGCCGACCATCGCTGAACTCGCCCGCCAGTACAACTCGTCCGACAACCCGATCAAGCGGGCTCTCTGGATCTTGGATGAGCGGGGCTGGATCGAGGTGCACCAGGGCAAGGGCTCGTTCGTGGCACCGAACCCGCCCGCCTGACTCTGCGGGGTCACGCGCGACGGTCATGCCAGACGGAGATCCACAACGTCTCTGATACTGCGCGAATCTTGACGACGAGCGCCGCCCGAGACCGGAACCCGGGCTCGGGGTGCACACCGCCGTCAAGGTCACGCTCGAACCAGGATGTAGTGGCATCGCCGGCGCGCTGATACCACTACAACCAGGATGTTGCGCGATCTTGCGGCCTGCGGGTCGGCCACCGTGACCGCTTCGCGCCGCCCAGTTTCCCGTACCCGCCAGCGTCCGGGGCTTGGCCGCGCGCGAACGGATCTCGCGCAGTAGGTTGGCGGGGTGACTGGACGGTTCCCGATCGAAGACGTCTCCCCCGTCGTCTCGTGCGGGCGATACCCGGCCAAGGCGGTGGTCGACGAGCCGGTTCCGGTGTCGGCGCGCGCCTACCGGGAGGGGCACGACGCGCTGGGCTGCAACGTGGTGTGGGCTGGTCCGGCCGGCGCGAGCCGGCCGTTCACCCGGATGCGCCCCGGCGAGCCCGGCCAGGACCGCTGGCACGCCACCATCACGCCGGACGCCGTCGGCTCGTGGACCTTCTCCGTGGAGGCCTTCCAGGACCCGTACCTGACCTGGCAGAACGCGGTGACCAAGAAGATCGCCGCCGGGCAGGGGCCGGAGGACCTGGCCAACGACCTGGCCGAGGGTGCGCGGGTGCTCGCCGCCGCCCGGAATCTCGTCCCGACCGCCGACCGGCCCCGGGTCGCCGACGCGCTCACCGCGCTGGTCGACACCGACCTGCCGCTGGCGCAGCGGGTCGACCCGGCGCTGGCGCTGGCCGACCTGCTCTGGGAGCACCCGGTCCGGGAGCTGGTCACCGCCGGTGACACGTACACGATCTGGGTTGACCGCAAGCGGGCGCTCTACTCGGCCTGGTACGAGTTCTTCCCCCGCTCCGAAGGGGCGGTAGGCGGTCGGTCCGGCACCTTCGCGACCGCCACCGAGCGGCTGCCGGGGGTGGCCGCGATGGGCTTCGACGTGCTCTACCTGCCGCCGATCCACCCGATCGGCCGGGTCAACCGTAAGGGCCCGAACAACGCGCTCACCGCCGGGCCGACCGACGTGGGCTCGCCGTGGGCGATCGGCGCCGCCGAGGGCGGCCACGACACGATCCACCCCGATCTGGGTACGCCGGCGGACTTCCGGGCCTTCATCCAGGCGGCGGCGGCACAGGGCCTGGAAGTGGCGATGGACCTGGCGTTGCAGTGCGCGCCGGACCACCCGTGGGTCACCGAGCACCCGGAGTGGTTCACCACCCGGGCCGACGGCAGCATCGCGTACGCGGAGAACCCGCCGAAGAAGTACCAGGACATCTACCCGGTCAACTTCGACAACGACCCGGAGGGCATCCGGGCCGAGGTGCTGCGGGTGGTGCTGCACTGGGTCGGCGAGGGCATCCGGATCTTCCGGGTGGACAACCCGCACACCAAGCCGTTCGACTTCTGGCACTGGCTGATCGCCGAGGTGAAGGCGGCCGATCCGGACGTGCTGTTCCTGGCCGAGGCATTCACCCGGCCGGCGATCATGCACGGCCTCGGCAAGATCGGCTTCACGCAGTCGTACACCTATTTCACCTGGCGCACGACGGCGGCCGAGATGCGGGCGTACTGCGAGGAGCTGATCGAGGCGGCCGACTACATGCGGCCGAACTTCTGGCCGAACACCCCGGACATCCTGCACGAGTCGTTGCAGCACGGCGGCCCGCCGATGTTCAAGATCCGGGCGGTGCTGGCCGCGCTGCTCTCCCCCTCCTGGGGCATGTACGCCGGTTTCGAGCTGTTCGAGCACGTGGCCCGGCCGGGCGCCGAGGAGTACCTGGACAACGAGAAGTACGAGCTGCGCCCCCGGGACTGGGCCGCCGCGGAGGCGCAGGGCCGTTCGCTGGCACCGTTCCTGACCACCCTCAACCGGGTACGCCGGGACAACCCTGCCCTGCACCAGCTCCGCAACCTGCGCTTCCACGAGATCGACAACCCGGCGCTGCTCTGCTGGTCCAAGCACGACCCGGAGACCGGCAACACGGTCATCGTGATCTGCTCGTTCGACCCGCGCACCGTGCAATGGGGCAACACGACGCTCGACATGCCGGAGCTCGGCTTCGACTGGCACGAACGGTTCACGGTGCACGACGAGCTGACCGGCACCAGCTACGACTGGGGTCAGCGCAACGCGGTACGGCTCGACCCGTACCTGCAACCCGCGCACGTGTTGACAGTGCGTCGCCCGACCCCGCCGACCCAGCCGCAGCCGGCGGGCGCCGAGCCGGCCGGCCTCACCGTCGCCGAGGTGCCGGACGACCTCTCCAGCGGCACCGCGCCGACGACCCCGGCCACCACGACTCCGGCCACGACGACCCCGGCCACGGTGACTCCGGCCACCACGACTCCGGCCACGGTGGCGTCCCGGCTGTCCGCCGCCCGTTCGGCCGCCGCCCGCTCGTCCCGTTCCGCGCCGACCGCTCCCGCCCCGAAGGACGACCGATGGACCAGCTGATCTCCGGCGCGACGCACGACCCGCACGCGCTGCTCGGCGCGCACCCCGCCGAGTCCTCCACCACGATCCGCACGATGCGCCGGGGCGCCGGCGACGTCGCGCTGCTCGTCGGCGACGAGCGGTACCCGATGAAGCGGGTGCACGACGTGGGTGTCTTCGAGGCGCAGGTCGACGGCGTCGTGCTCGACTACCGGGTGGAGGTCGACGGCACCGCGCACGACGACCCGTACCGCTACCCGCCGACCCTCGGTGAGCTGGACCTGCACCTGATCCGCGAGGGCCGGCACGAGCGACTGTGGGAGGCGCTCGGCGCCCGGGTCTTCGACGAGGGCGTGGCGTTCAGCGTCTGGGCGCCCAACGCCCAGGGCGTGCGGGTGGTTGGCGACTTCACCGGCTGGGGCGCCGACGACGGCTGGCCGATGCGGTCGCTCGGCTCCAGCGGGGTGTGGGAGCTGTTCGTCCCCAACGCCCGGGCCGGAGCCCGCTACAAGTACCGGGTGCTGGGTGCCGACGGGCAGTGGCGGGACAAGGCCGATCCCCTCGCGGCGTACGCCGAGGTGCCGCCGGCCACCGCCTCGGTGGTGCACCACTCGACGTACCGGTGGGACGACGCGGACTGGCTGGCCCGGCGGGCCGAACGGCAGCCGCACCAGGAACCGATGAGCGTCTACGAGGTGCACCTCGGCTCGTGGCGGCCCGGCCTGAGCTACCGCGAACTGGCCGAACAACTCACCGCGTACGTCACCGAGCTGGGCTTCACGCACGTGGAGTTCCTGCCGGTGATGGAGCACCCGTTCGGCGGCTCCTGGGGCTACCAGGTGACCGGCTACTACGCGCCGACCTCCCGGTTCGGCGACCCGGACGAGTTCCGCCACCTCGTCGACCGGCTGCACGCCGCCGGCATCGGCGTACTCCTGGACTGGGTGCCCGCGCACTTCCCGAAGGACGAGTGGGCCCTCGCGCGGTTCGACGGCACGCCGCTCTACGAGCACCCCGACCCGCGGCGCGGCGAGCACCCCGACTGGGGCACGTACGTCTTCGACTTCGGCCGCAACGAGGTGCGCAACTTCCTGGTCGCCAACGCGCTCTACTGGTGCGACCAGTTCCACGTCGACGGGCTGCGGGTCGACGCGGTCGCCTCGATGCTCTACCTGGACTACTCCCGCAACCACGGCGAGTGGGCCCCGAACAAGTACGGCGGCCGGGAGAACCTGGAGGCCATCGCGCTCATGCAGGAGGTGAACGCGACCGTCTACAAGCACCACGCCGGCGTCGTCATGATCGCCGAGGAGTCGACCGCCTGGCCGGGCGTCACCCGCCCCACCGCCGACGGCGGGCTGGGCTTCGGGTTCAAGTGGAACATGGGCTGGATGCACGACACCCTGCTCTACACCTCGAAGGACCCGATCTACCGCCAGCACCACCACCACCAGCTCACCTTCTCCCTGGCGTACGCCTGGAGCGAGAACTACGTGCTGCCGATCAGCCACGACGAGGTGGTGCACGGCAAGGGCTCACTGGCCGGCAAGATGCCCGGCGACACCTGGCAGCGGCTGGCGAACGTCCGCGCGCTGTTGGCGTACATGTGGGCGCACCCCGGCAAGCAACTGCTCTTCATGGGCTCCGAAATGGCCGACGACCGGGAGTGGAGCGAGGAGCGCGGCCTCGACTGGTACCTGCTGCACGACCCGGCCCGCGCGGGTGTGCAACGACTCGTCGGTGACCTCAACCGGGTCTACCGGGACACCCCGGCGCTCTGGGCACAGGACACCGAGCCGGCCGGGTTCCGCTGGATCGCCGGCGACGACGTCGCCAACAACACCGTGTCGTTCGTCCGGATCGCCCCGGACGGCTCGACGCTGGTGTGCGTGGCGAACTTCTCCGCGTCGCCGCTGCACGACTACCGGATCGGCCTGCCGGCCGGCGGCACCTGGCAGGAGGTGCTCAACACCGACGCCCACCACTACGGCGGGTCGGGGGTGGGCAACCTGGGCGAGGTACGGGCCGAGAACGTGCCGTGGCACGGAATGGTCGCCTCGGCGGCCCTCCAGGTGCCGCCGCTCGGTGCCGTCTGGCTCCGCCAGGGCTGACGGGTGAGCGGGACCGTTCCCCCGAAGCGTCGAGACGCTCCGGGGGAACAGACGCGGCTCAGAGGCGGGTGAGCCGGACGGCGTCGGCTACGACGTACCCCTGGGTGCTGGTCCAGCGGCTGACCCCGACGACCTGGCGCGTCCCCGCGGCGAAGTCGTAGGTGCCCAGCACCCGCCACTGGCCGCCGCCGCTGCGCTGGTCGACGGAGGCCGTCACGGTCCCGTTCGCGGTGGCCACCAGGTGCGGCGTGGCGCTGTTGTAGCCGGGGTCGGCCGGGTACCAGACCTCGACCCGGTACGAGCCGGCGGCGGGCAGCGTGGCGCTGAACCAGGCCGGGTCACTGACCGCCTGCGGCTCGGCGAACCGGTAGTTCGTGCCGTACCGCGCGGTGAGGTACGACGAGGTGCCCCAGGTGGCGGCGGCGGTGAAGCCACCAGTGGTGGTGTTGTCCACGATCACGCTGAACGTGCCGCCGGTGCCGGTGACCACCCGCGCGTTGCTGGCCGGGCTCTCGTGGTGCAGCCGGTCCAGAGCGGTCACCAGGTACCGGTAGGTCGAGCCGGCCGCGGCGGTGGCGTCGGTGAACGTCCCGGTGCTCCCTGAGGCACGCACCGTGCCGAGCAGGTTGCGGGCATCGGCCAGGTCGCAGGGGTCGACCGAGCCGTCGCCGGGCAGTCGGTACACGGCGTACGAGGCCGTGCTGCCGGCGGCGCCACGCTGCCAGTTCAGCGTCACCCCGCCGGTGCCGCGTACCGCCGAGGTGAGGTTCGGCGCGGCGGGCGCGGCACCGCCCACCCCGGCCGGTGCCAGGGCGGGCCGGCGGTAGTGGTCGGTCGTCACCCGGGAGACGGCACCGATGCGGTCGGCGCGTACGTCCTTGGCGCTGAAGTGGATGTCGCCAAGGATCCGGGGGTAGGCGCGGTTGAGGGTCAGGTGGTCGGTGAGTTCGGCCGGGTCCTGCCAGGCGGCATCCTGCCCGGAGGCCCCGGCGCGGTAGGTGGCCTGCCCGACGAGCAACTGCACGGTGGTGCCGTTGACGGTCTCCGACCACCAGCGGACCAGTTCCGCGTAGTCGGCCGCGGGGTGGCCGATCTGCCAGTAGATCTGCGGGGCGATGTAGTCGATCCAGCCCTGCTTCACCCAACGTCGGGTGTCGGCGTAGATCGCGTCGTACGACTGGAGGCCGGTGGTGCGCGAGCCGAGCGGGTCGGTGCCGGCGTTGCGCCAGATGCCGAACGGGCTCACGCCGAGCTTCACCCACGGCTTCGCGGCCCGAATCTTGGCACTCATCTCCTGCACCAGCAGGTTGACGTTGTTGCGCCGCCAGTCGGCGATGGTGCTGAAGCCGGCGCCGTACTGGGCGTACGTGGCCTGGTCGGGGAAACCCCCACCGCTGCCCGGGTACGGGTAGAAGTAGTCGTCCCAGTGCACCGCGTCGATGTCGTAGCGGCTGACGGCGTCCATCATCGCGGTCTGCACGAAGGCCCGGACGGCGGGGATGCCGGGGTTGTAGTAGAGCTGGCCGTTGTAGGCGACCGCCCAGCCCGGGTTCTTGCGGGCCGGGTGGCTGGCGGCCAGCTTGGTGAGGTCGGTGTGGGTCGCGACCCGGTACGGGTTGAACCAGGCGTGGAACTCCAGGTTGCGGGCGTGCGCCTCGGCCACCATGAAGGCCATCGGGTCGTAGCCGGGATTGCCTCCCTGGGTTCCGGTGAGCCACTGCGACCACGGCTCGTACGTCGACGGCCAGAAGGCGTCGGCGGCGGGACGGACCTGCACGACGACGGCGTTCATCCGACGCTGCTTGGCCAGGTCGAGCCAACCCCGGTACTCCGCCTGTTGGGCGGCGGCGGTGAGCCCGGTGCGGCTGGGCCAGTCGATGTTGGCCACGCTGGCGATCCACATGCCCCGGAACTGCCGTTTCGGGGTGGCCGGATCTGTCACGCAGGCTGTCTGGGCGGCCACCGGCACGGTGCCCGGCGACGTGGTTGGGGAGGGAGGGGCGGCCGTGGGGAGGGCCGCGCCGAGCGTCAGCGCCGCTACCAGCGCCAGCCCGGGAAGGGATCGATGAAAGTCTCTACGCACGAAAATATGTTCAGTGCTGCAGGACTGCCACGCAAGTATCCTTCACAGATTTCACTCTTCGAGGTCAGCCACTAACCGTTCGGGACGCGACGCCCACGGGCCGCTCTTGGCGCGAGACGCTGCCGGCAGCGGGCGTCACAGGATCAGACCAGGCCAGCGTCGCGCAGCAGCTGCCACAGGCCGGCGCCGTCCGGGGCGGACAGCCACTTCTGCCCCACCGGTCCCGCCGACGACGAGCCCGCCGGGGCGGGCAGGCTGCCGGCCAGCACCGACTGCGTGGGCGAGAGCCGACGGATCGCCACCCCGGCCACGTTCTGCGGGTGGGCGGCGGCGAATTCGCGGTAGATCTCCTGGTCGTGCTGCCCGTCGTCGCCGACCAGCAGCCACTTCACGTCGGGAAATTCCTTGGCCATCCGGGCCAGGGTGACCCGCTTGTGCTCCCGCCCGCTGCGGAACCACCGGTCGGCGGTCGGACCCCAGTCGGTCAACAGCAACGGCCCGGCCGGGTAGAGGTGCCGGGACAGAAACCGGGTCAGCGTCGGTGCCACGTTCCAGGCGCCCGTGGAGAGGTAGAAGACCGGGGCGCCGGGGTGCGCGGTGACGAGCCGCTCGTAGAGCACCGCCATACCGGGAACGGCGTTGCGGGCATGCTCGTCGAGCACGAACGTGTTCCATGCGGCGAGAAGCGGCCGGGGCAGCGCGGTCACCATCACCGTGTCGTCGATGTCGGAGATGATGCCGAACTTGACCTCCGGGTCGAGGATGCGCACCGGGGCGTCGACCGGCTCGGCGTCCGGGACACTGAGCCGGACCGTACCCCAACCGGGCGGGAGATCCGCCTCGACCAGGGTGTCGACGAAGCCGCTGCGGTCGGCCTGCGTCTCGTGGCGCACCCCGCCGGCCTCGATGGTCACCGTGACGTGCTTGTTGGGCAGCGTCGTGAAGCTGCGCCAGCCGCGGACCTTGTCCAGCCGACCCCGCTGGCGGGTGTCCGGACGGCCCAGCAGCACCCGACACATCACCCGCACCCAACCCGGCGCGCCGTAGCCGGTGTACGCGACGATGTTGACCCGCCAGCCGGTGCGCCGCAGCCGACGCTCGACGAGCTGGTGCACGGCGTCCTCGATGCGCGCAGCCCGGTGCAGGTTCGGAACGGCCAGTTGGCCGGCGGGAGTGGGTGGCACCCGCCAACCCTGCCACACGTCGACAGCCACGGCCACGCGAGCCGACCCCGGCCGCGCCGCTCCGCCCGGCTGCCGCAGAGCCGATCCGGCCCCACCCCGGCTGCGCTGATCCACCTCGGTGACCCGGCCGAACGTGAAACACTCCGGTCGGGACGACGACGGGGGCGCTGGTCGTGTCGCATCCAGAGCAGCACCGTGGGCGATGGCGCCCGCGACTCGATCGGCCGGCGCTCGTCGCGCTGCTGTTCGGGCTCGCCGGTGTCGTCTACCGGCTGGTCCTGACGCTGTTCACGGTGCCGGTGTCGAACAGCGACGAGGCGACCTTCGGCCTCGCCGCGCTGCACATCGGGCAGGGCCGGGAACGCCCGGTCTTCCTCTACGGCCAGCACTACATGGGGATGTTGGAGTCGTACCTGGCCGCCCCCCTGGTGGCGGTGGCCGGGCCGAGCTGGCCGGTGCTGCGCCTGCCGATGCTCGCGCTGTACGCGATCTTCCTCTACCTGATCCACCGGTTGACCCGCCGGCTCGGCACCCCGTGGTTCGCCGCCTTCGTGGTGGGTCTGCTCGCGCTCGGGCCGGAGCGGGTGGTGCGCGACCAGCTCACCGTCGTCGGTGGGCGGCCGGAGGTGAAGGCGGCGGTGCTGCTGATGCTGCTGATCACCGTGGGGTTGGCGACCGGCACGGTCCACCGCCGACGGCTCGCGATCGGCCTGTTCGGGCTGCTCGTCGGCCTGGCCGTCTGGTCGGACTGGCTGATCCTGCCGTACCTCGCGGTGGCCGGGTTGGCCCTGGTCTGGGCGGTACGGCGGGAGTTGCTCGGCTGGTCCGGTCTGCTGCTGGTGGCGGGGGCGGTCGTCGGCGTGGCCCCGATGATCGTGGACAACCTGCGGGCCGGGCCCGGTGAGGACTCGCTGTCGGTGTTCCGGGAGGTCAGCACCAAGGCCGGGCCTCAGCCGCCGTTGTCCGACCGGATCCGGGGCGGCCTGCTGGAGGGAGTGCCGCTGGCGCACGGGCTCTGCCCGGTGGACGGCTGCGGACGCTGGCAACAGTGGTTCGGCGTGCTGTACCCGGTGCTGCTGCTGGCCGGCGCGGCACTCGCGGTGCTCGCGTACCGTCGCGCCGCCGGAGCGCCGCGTGGGGAGCGGGTCGGACGCGGGGCCGAAGGGCTGCGCGGGGAACGGGTCGGGCCGGTCGTGCAGCTCGCGCTGATCGCCGGCGCGGCGTTGACGCTGCTGTCGTACGTGCGCAGTCCGCTCGCCGCGACCAGCCCGCTGGACAACGCCCGGTACCTGTCGCTGCTGCAACTGTCGCTGCCAGCGGTGCTCTGGCCGCTCTGGGTGGCGGCGCTGACCGCCTGGCGGGGCACCAACAGCGTGCTGGGGCGGTTCACCGGCGCGCTGTCCGCCGCCGTGCTGGCCGCGCTGACCGTGACCGCCCTGGTGACCACCGTGCTGTTCGCGGCCACCGGCACCGCGGCGTCGCGGACCGAGGAGCGCCAGGCCCGGGAGTTGGCCGCCGCGCTGCGCGCCGACGGACCCCACGAGGTGTACGGGGACTACTGGACCTGCAACCGATTGATCTTCAACACGGATGAGTCGGTGGTCTGCGGGGTGCTCGACGGAAACCTGTCGCCGGGGCAGAACCGCTACCGACCGTACTGGCGGCAGGTGGGGCGGGCCGAGCGGCCGGGTTACGTGGTGGAAGTCGACTCACCGATGGACCGGCGGTTGCGCCGGTTGCTCGCCGACCGGGCCGACGCCGCGCCGGTGCGGGAGGTCGGCGGCTATCGCGTGTACCACCCCGACACCCCGGTGCGGCCCTGGCGGTAGGGGCTGGTCGTACGCTGGCCGGGCCGGCGCGTGGGGCGCCGCCGTTTCGCCCGTCGAGGAGACCCATGCTCATCCTGTTGCCGCCCTCGGAGGGGAAGGCCGACGCCGGCACCGGACGGCGCTGGGCCCCGGACCGGCTCTCGCTGCCCGAGCTGAACCCGGCCCGCGAGCGGGTGCTGGACGCCCTGGTGGCGCTGAGCGCCGGGCCGGACGAGGAGGCCGCACGGGCGGCGCTCGGCCTCAGCGAAGGCCAGCGGGGCGAGCTGCGGCGCAACGCCCGACTGCGGGAGGCGGCCACCGCGCCGGCCGAGCGGCTCTACACCGGGGTGCTCTACGAGGCGTTGGACCTGGCCTCGTTGCCGGCCACGGCGCAACGGGCGGCCCGCCGGTCGATCCTGATCAGCTCCGGGTTGTGGGGCGCGGTTCGACTGGCCGACCGGATCCCGCCGTACCGCTGCCCGATCGGCGCCCGCCTGCCCGACGTCGGAGCGCTGTCGACGTACTGGCGCAGGGAGCTGACGCCGGCGGTGGACGGCGCCGCCGGGCGCGGCCCGGTGCTGGACCTGCGCTCCGGCGCGTACGCCGCCACCTGGACGCCGCGCGGTGAGCTGGCCGAGCGCACTGTCACCGTGCGGGTTCTGCACGAGCGGGAGGTCGACGGCGTGCCGGTCCGCTCGGTGGTCAGCCACTTCAACAAGGCGACCAAGGGGCGTCTGGTCCGGGACCTGCTCGTCGCCGGCGCCCGGCCGCGCACCGCTGCGGAGCTGGTGGGCACCCTGCGGGAGTTGAAGCACACAGTGCTGGAGCAGGCCACCGCCGCGAGCCGGGTGCGCCAGGTGGATCTGGTGGTCACCGACCTTTAGCGGCACCGCAGCCGCAAGATTTGCTCAAGGCTGGGCCGGAGGAGTTCCGTAACGGCGTGCCAGGGGCCACGGTAGGGCAACCCAGACTCCGACAAGGGAGCCTCCGTTGACCCACGAACCCGCCCTGCTCGACCGGCCCCACACCCCGACCACCCCATCCCCGCTGGGCTGGCTGACACTGGGCGACGCGTTCGAGGCTGCCTGCCTGCTGCGTTGCACGCCGCCACCGACCGCCGCCCGGCCCAGCGCGGTCCGGGCCGAGCACACCGCCGGGGTGGAGTTCAACCGGGAGGACGCCGCGCAGCGGATGCGGCAACTACTCAACCGGCTGGACATCCCGGTCACCCACGAGGTGGCCGTCGGCGGCCTGCGCCGCCGCTACGAGCTGCACCGGCTGTGGGTGCCCCGGGAACACCAGGGGGCGTACACCCGGATGTTGGACGCGGGCTGGTGGCAGGGGCGACGCGAGCTGCTCGGCGGGCCGCTGCCCGGCGCCTCACCGGCCCGCCGACGGTTGGTGACCCGCCTGGCCGAGGCAGCCTGGCGCTCGGCGTTGCTGGCCGCCGGGCGGCACGTCCGCCGGCACATCCTCGGTGTCCGGCTCACCGACCGGGAGCTGGCCGCGGTGCTGATCCGGGGTGCGGCCGTGCTCGACGTGCCGGCCCGGCTCCGCCCCGGCACCGGTTGCTTCCTGGTCAGCGTGGCCGACGGCCCGGACCGGCAGCGGATCCTGCGCAGTGCGGCGTTGGAGCCGGCGCGCGGCCCGGTGGTGGAACCCGGGACGGCGACGGCGCGCGGGGTGACCCCGGCGTCGGCGCGGGGTGCGGGCGTGGCGCCGGCGGGTCGCGCGGCCTGCTGATCGGGTTCCGACCGTCCGGCACGCCGTCGACCCCGAGCTTGCGCGCGCCCGCCCGACGGCGCACAGTGCACCGCGTGAGTCGTACCTCGTCGCGCCGCGCCGGCCTGGCCACCCTGTCGGCGGTGCTGCTGATCGCGAACCTGGCCGTCGCCAGTTGCCGGGACGCCCCGACCGAGCCGACGTCGATCCGGATCGCCACCGGTAGTCCCACCGCCGTCTACTACGCGTTCGGGCAGTCCCTGGCGGCCATCCTCAACCGGGAACTCCCCGACGTACGGGCCAGCGTGGTGATCACCGCCGCCTCGGCGGAGAACGTCCAGCTCGTCGGCTCCGGCGGGGCCGAGTTGGGCTTCACCCAGGCCGACGTGCTGCCCACCAGCACGGCGGGAAGCCCAGCGGTCGACGCCATCGCCCGGGTGTACGACGACCAACTGCACCTGGTCACCACGAGCGGCGGCCCGGTCCGCACGGTCGCCGACCTGCGCGGCCGGCGAGTCTCCGTCGGCGCGGCCGGCTCGGGCACCGAGATCACCGCGACCCGGCTGCTGGAGGTGGCCCGCCTCCGTGGTGACGAGGTGCGTCGGGAACGGCTCGGACTGGACGACTCGGTGGCAGCGCTGCGCTCCGGGCGGATCGATGCGTTCTTCTTCTCCGGTGGACTGCCGGTCCGGGGCATCGAGGAGTTGGCCGACACCAGCGCCATCCGGATCGTGGACCTCAGCGAGTGGACCGAGCCGCTGCGCTCACGCTACGGCCAGGTCTACGTCTCCCGGGACATCCCCCGCTCCGTGTACGGGGTGGACGCGGTGACCACCGTGGCCAACCCGAACTACCTGATCGTCCGGGCCAACCTGCCGGAGCCGTTGGTCCGTGAGGTGACCCGGCTGCTGATGGACCGCCGGGCCGAGCTGGCCGCCGCCCATCCGGCGGCGGGACGGATGAGCCCTCGCTCGGCGATCGTCACCGCGCCGCTGTCGCTGCACCCCGGCGCCGCGTCCTGGTACCGCGCCACCAAACCGTGACGGCCGGGCCTCACCGCGCAGGGGAGGGCCGCAGGTCGGCGGCCGGTTCCTCCTCCGCCGGCTCCACCGGAAGGGTCGGCGTCGGGAACCACAGGGCGGCGATCAGCCCCCGCGACTCCCCCGGGCGCATGGTGAGCCGCCCGTCCGAGGCGTCCACCAGCACGGCGGCGATGGTCAGACCGAGCCCCGCGCCGTCCACGTTCTGCGCGTCCGGGGCCCGCCAGAACCGCTCGGTCGCCTGCCCGAGCTGACTCTCGGTCATGCCGGGGCCAGAGTCGCGAACCTCCAGCGCCACCCCGCCGTCGCGGCGGGCCACCGTCACCGTCACCGCTCCGCCCGCCCCGCTGAACTTCACCGCGTTGTCGATGAGCGCGTCCAGCGCCTGGTCGACGGCGGTCGGCACGGTCTGGGCGTACGCCGGGGCGTCGGTCGTGGCCAGCCGCAACGCGACCGACCGGTGCCGGGCCAGCGGCGCCCACGCGGCCACCCGCGAGGCGGCCACCGCGGCGGCGTCCACGGTGACGCGCTCGTTCTCCTCGCGTTCGGCCCGGGCGAGGGTGAGCAGCGCGTCGAGCACCAGCGCGAGCCGGTCGGTCTCCTCCAGGGCCAGCCGGTGCTCGGACCGACCGTCCGGGTCGGTGAGGCTGGGCCCCAACTCCTCCACCCGCAGCCGCAGCGCGGTGAGCGGGTTGCGTAGTTGGTGGCTGGCGTGCGCGACGAAGGCACGCTGCCGGTCCATCACGTCGGAGACCACGTCGGCCATGTGGTTGAAGCTGGCCGCGAGGCGGCGCAGCTCCGGCGGCCCCAGCCGGTGCTGCACCCGGGCGCCCCGGTCGCCCTCGGCGATCTCGTGGGTGACCGCGTCCAGTTCGGTGACCGGGCGCAGCACCCAACCGGCCAGCCCGAACGCGGTGAGCACGCAGGCCAGCACGGCGAGCAGACCGGCCAGGGCGAGCAGCAGCCACCACACGACGACGGCTCGCCGGATCGGGCCGGCCGGGGTCACGATCACCACCGCGCCGAGCACCTCACCGCCGTCGTTGATCGGCACCGCCACCACCACCGGGTCGGTCGTCCAGGGCCAGACCGACTCGGGGGCGCTGGTCTGCTGCCCGGACAGCGCGACGTCCAGCACCGTCGCGGTCCCCGGGCTGGCCTGCCACCTCGGCGACGAGACCGGGATGTTCCGGTCCCGGTCGACGATCGCGGCGCTGATCGCGTACAGGTCGTCGTAGCTGGTCAGTTCCGACTCGATCGGGCCGGGCCCGCCGTCACGCAACGCCGGGCCGGCCAGCGAGGCGAACCGGGTGGCGTCGGCGAGCCGGTCCGCGCGGACCCGTTCGGTCTCACGGCTGGCCATGGTGGCGGCCAGTGGGGTCTCCAACGCGATGAGGACGAGGACCATCAGCAGCAGATAGCTGATCACCAGGCGACGGCGCACGTCAGCTCCTCACGCGTCGCGCAGCCGGTAGCCGACGCCGCGTACGGTCTCCACCAGGCGGGCGTCACCGAGCTTGCCGCGCAGCGACCCGACGTGCACCTCGACGGTGTGCCGGTCGGCCCAGGTGGTGCCCCAGGCGTCGAGCAGGATCCGATCGCGGGGCACCGCCACCCCGGGCTGGCGGGCCAGCGAGAGCAGCACGTCGAACTCCTTGCGGGTCAACGTGACGGCACGGCCGTCGACGGTCACCGTCCGCGCGGCCACGTCGATGCGGACCGGCCCGGCCTCGATGAGGTGCCGCTCGGGCGCGGCGTTCGCGGCACGGCGCAACACCGCCTCGATCCGGGCCTGCAACTCCACCATCGAGAACGGCTTGACCACGTAGTCGTCCGCTCCCAGGCGCAGACCGAGCACCCGGTCACGTTCCTCACCCCGGGCGGTCACCGCGATGATGCCGAGCTGACTGCTGCGCCGACGCAGCTCCCGGCACAGGTCCGTGCCGTCCCCGTCGGGCAGGGTCAGGTCGAGCAGCACCAGGTCACAGGGCGCGGCGGAGAGCGCGGCGGCGACGGTGGCGGCGTGCTCGACCTCGTACCCTCGGCGGGTGAGGGCGGAGGACAGCGCAGCGGCCACCCGGCGGTCGTCCTCCACCAGCAGGATCCGCACCCGTGCCCCCGTCCCTCGCAGCGCTGTTCTGCGAATGGTGGCAGAAGTGCGCGCGGACCGGGAGGCCGCCCACCCGCGCTGGGCGGGCTACCGGCCGCTTCGGGCGTTTGTCGAAGTCCTCGGTCGAGCCGAGGCGGCGGCCGGGCGGCGGCCGGGCGGCGGCCGGCCAGGGGCTTCGACACACGCCCTAAAGGCCGAAGGTGTCGTCGGCGGTGGCGTCCCGAACGCCGTCGGTGAACCCGCGGAAGCCCGGGTCCTCGTGGCTGGCCGGCACGCTGGTGACGCTGACCCCGGTGGCCTGGGTGACCGCGTCGACCAGGGCCGGATAGTCGATTTCGCCATCCTGGAAGGCGTCATCGTCCGCCTCGGCCAGGTTGATCACGTGCTGCACGTCGTCGGACGACGTGTCCGGGTCGTCGACCCAATCGCTGCCGGCCTGGTAGCACTCGTCGTACAACGCGCGCTGGCTGTCGGTCCAGTCATCGTCGTAGCTCTGCATCGCCCATCCCTCCGCGGCCCTTGACCTGAGCATGCCCGGCGGGAGGCGACGGGCGCGGCGGTACCGACGAAAACCGGGCGGGCGCGCCGGCCACGGCCCCGTACGCTGCTGTGGTGATCTACAAACTGCTGTCGAGCGCCGAATGGGACGACGCCCTCGCCACCGGCGCCTTCACCGGCTCCGCGGTGGACCGGCAGGACGGGTTCATTCATCTCTCCGGCGCCGACCAGGTGGTCGAGACGGCGCGGCGGTACTTCACCGGTGCGACCGGGTTGACAGTGCTCAGCGTCGAGGAGGAGCGACTGGGCGACGCGCTGCGGTGGGAGCCGTCGCGCGGCGGGCAGCTCTTCCCGCACGTGTACGGCCCGCTGCCGGTCGCGGCGGTGGTGGCGGCACGGGCGTTGCCGGCGGACCTTCCGGCCGCCGACGCGGTGGCCGCTCTGCTGGGCTGACCCGGGGGCCGCTCTGCTGGGCTGACCCGAGGGCCGCTCTACTGGCTGACACGGACGCGCCCGACCCGACAGTGTCGGGTCGGGCACGATGCCGTAGTGGCGGGGCTCAGTGGCAGAGCCGGTCGATCTCCTGCTGGAACCGGTCCATCGGGTTCTCCTCGGCGGGGCCGAGCAGGTAGGTCTTCAGCTCCCGGCGGGCCTCGGTCATCGGGTCGTCACCGGCCCGGGTGACCGACACGATCTTCTCCAACTCGCCGCAGTCCTTGGAGAGCAGGTAGGCGGCCCGCGCCGTCGGGTACTCGCGGCGGAAATCGTCCTCGGACAGGCCGGCCGGGTTGGCCACCACGTACGGCCGCTGGCTCTGCACGAAGTCGGACACCACACTGGAGACGTCGCTGATCAGCAGGTCGGTCTGGTTGAAGCAGTCGAACAACGCCGGCGTGCGGCCGGTGACCACCAGGTGCGCGGTGCCGTCCAGCGAGGACGCGTCCGGGTTGCCGCCGGCCGCGCGGATCGCCGTGACGACCCGCTCGTGCACGACCTTCGCCGCCCTGGACCGCGACCCGGTGAGCGGGTGCGGCTTGTAGATCAGGCGGACCCGGGGGTTCGTGGCGAGCAGCCCCTTGACGATCCGCTCACCCATCAGCACCAGCGAGGTGTGGTACGGGTCGTCGTCGAGCCAACCCTCCCAGGTGGGCGCGTAGAGCACCGTGAACGGCCGGTCCACCGACTCGGCGCCGAAGGTGTGCACCCCGGCGAGCTGCGGCCGGCCGATCTCGACGATGTCCGAGTCGAGCACCCCCACGCCGGCCCGCGCGTAGCGCTCCCGGCCGGCAAGGCCGGCGACCCAGACCTCGTCGTACACCTTGCTGTAGGGGTTGACGCTGGCCTGCTTGTCGCTGTCGCCGTGCCCGACGAAGACGTGCTTCGTACCCGGCTCGCGGAGCATGTGGATGTTCGCGCCGACGTTTGCGGAGTAGAGGGCCGCGCGGATGCCGCCCAGGTCGAGGTTCATGAAGTCGACCCCGGCCGGTACGCAGATCACCGGCAGCCGGGTGTCGGCCAGCTCCAGGAAGGCCTCCCGACTGCGCATGAGCACGACCGCGCGCTGCTGGAGCGCCTCGGTCGGGGCGAGCCACATGTTCGCCTGGTAGACGTCCTTCGCCGGGCCGGCGAAGTAGAGCGCCACCTCCGGCCGGTAGCTGTCCAGCCAACGCTGAACCGCCGGTAGCAGCGGACCCTGCCCCGCGCCCCGACCCCGCAGCCAGGTCAGCGCGATGATGGCGCCCACCAGACCGGTCGCCACGACCGCCACCGCGCCGGCCACGAAGAACGGCGTCGGATCGTGCTGCACCGCGGCGGCCACACCGGCCGGCACCAGCAGCAGGTTGAGCAGGGGCATCCGGTCACCGGCTACCGCCGCCGCCCAGACGGGCGGCTGGGGGGCGCTGGACAGTGGGCCCAGATCGATGTTGCGCACCATGGCGGAGAGCGGGTTACGACGCTCGATCATGGTGGAGAGCGCACCGGCGAAGACCGACACGACCCACACCGCCGCCGGCAGAACGAGCAGCAGGGTCAGCTCGCCGCCGTTGAGCCGCACCTCGGCGACGACCAGCAACACGGCGGCCAGGTCGCGGGTCAGCTGTCGGTACGACCAGTGCAGGCCCACCTTCTCCAACAGCAACTGCGACGGAGGTGACCAGCGGGCGACGGCGAACTCGCCGATGATGGCGGCCAACCCGGCGACGGCGAACAGGCCGACCCAGCCGAATACGCCACCGACGAGCATGACCAGGTAGGCCAGTACCAGTAGCGCACTCTGGGCGGCCACCCCGAGGCGTCCTGTCAACGTGCCGAACAAACGAGTTCGCTCCCTACAAGGTTTCGTTGCGGGCAGTGCCCGTGATGGACCGACGTCACTCCCCCGTCGCACAGCGGCTCAGTCGCGGCCGGCTGCGTGTGACTGCGACCTTAACGCGAGGGGACAGCTCGGTGTCGCTCGGGTATCCGGCACCATTTCGGGCAAAGTTCCGCACCGGGGCGCGCCCGCCCCCATGACGGGGGTCGGCGCTCGGCGCGGGTGAAGCGCTCAGCCGAGCCGCCGGAAGCAGGTCATCGCACCGGGTGCCTTGCGCTTGGCGAACTCCTGGTAGCCCAGCCGCGAGGCGGTGTCGCGGGCGTACTGGTTGCCGTTGTAGACGCAGATGGTGCCCACGTCGAGGCGGTCCAGTGCCGGCGTCAGCTCGGCCGGCGTCGGGCTGGCGGTGCCGTCGGCGAAGTCGGAGAGCAGCAGTCGATCCTTGGCGAACTGGGAGTTGAGGTCGTACTCGACGAGGTAGAAGTCGCGGGGCAGGACGACCCGGACCTCGCTGGTGACGATCGGCGTGGTGCGCATGATCGTCTTCGGGGCGAGCAGCAGACCCTGCGGACGGTCCAGACCCTTGATCCAGAACGCGATCGCCTGACGCTGCTGCGGGAGCTTCCAGGTGGGGCGGGGGTGCACCTCGACCCAGCTCTTCGACGACCACATCGGGGTGGCGAACAGCGCGAACGAGGCGACCAGCAGCACCGCGATGCCCCCGGACGCCGCCCGGCGCAGCGCCGGGGTCGGTGCCGGCACGCGCACGGTGCAGAGCAGACCGATCAGCGTCGGCAGGGCGAGCAGCCACGGCACGCGCCAGAGCACCACCGAGATGCCGCTCAACGCGCTCAGCAACTCCAGCACTCCGGGCACGAACAGCACGCTCAGCGCAAGGGCGGCGCCGGCGGCGAGCAGGGCCGGCGTACGCCGACGGGCGAGCAACGCGCCGCACCACAGCGCCAGACCGCTGATGACCCCGACCACGCCGAACAGCAGTGTCCGCTTGTAGGTGTACGCCGCGTCGAAGAAGGCGTCGTCCGCACCGGTCGCGGTCATCCCGCCGAGCACCAGCCGGGAGACCACGAGCGAGCCGATCGGGTACGCGAGTGCGGCGACCGCCGCGACCACGGCCGCCTTCCAGCGGCCGACCAGCAGCATGGCGAACCCGGCGGCGCCGACCAGCATCGGCAGGATGATCGCCGCGGTGTTGGTGAGGCCGATCGCGGTGATCGAGAGTGCCACGATGAGCAGCAGGCTGCGCCGCGACCGGTTGTCGAACCACTCGGTCAGGTACAGCCACATCAGCGGGATGACCGCCGAGACGAACATGCCCTTGCCCTCGTGCAACCGCAGCAGGTGGAACGTGCCCAGTGCGGCGTCGTCACCGGCGACGAGGTAGAGGTACGCGATCGCCACCGTGAAGGCGAGCAGCGGACGGCGCGGGGCCCACCGGTGCGTCAGCCGCCACAGGGCCAGCGCCGCGATCACCGCCATGATCGGCAGTAGCACGTACCAGAGGGCCGAGCTGGCGTGGATGCCGACGACGTTGGCGAACGCGCCGTCGAACACCTCGATCGACGGGATGGGCGGTTGCGAGCCCATCGCCGGCAGGACGTTATCGGAGAACAGGAAGTCGTTGAGCGGGATCAGGTCGCGCTCGGCGATCCACACCGACTTGCCGACGTAGTAGACGTCGTCCGGGGTGTTGCGGGCCATGAAGAACGAGGAGATGCCGACCAGGGCCGAGACGACCAGCGCGTACGCCGACTGCGCCGGGGTGGGCGCCGGGGCGGCCGGGGCGGGCGCGGGGCCGTTCAGCCAGGCCTGGCGCACCAGCAGGAGGCCACCGACGGCGGCGAGCAGGCCGGCCACCGCCGGGATCCACCAGGAGAGGTTGACGCTGGTCCCGGCCACCCCGGCGGACACGGCGGCCACAGTGGCGGCGACCAGAACCCCGATCAGCAGGCGACGGTCGGTGGCGGGCCGTGCGCTGACGGGCTCCTCGGCAGCGGCCGGCACGTCGTCGGCCGGGGCGCTGCCGGTCCGGGCGCGGCGGCGGGCGCGCAGCACGGCCACTACCGCGAGCACCACACAGGCCACCAGCCAGATCCGGAAGGTCACCGACGGACGCAGGTCTCCCAGGAAGGCCAGGTGGTAGAGCACCGTGAAGAGCGCGAACGCGATCACCGCGCCGTCGGTGAGCATCGCCGGGGCGGCGGCCACCAGCGCGCGTACCCGGGACAGCGCCGCGCGAGCGCCGACGGGTCGGGATGCCTGCCCGGTCCGCGGCGTCGGATCCGGTTCGGCGGGCGCTACGGCGATGCTGTCGACGTTGGCCACGGGCGTCCTTACTCGTCAGGCGGATGAGGGGCATCGGCACGGTGACGGCCGGGTGTCAAGGGGGCAGCGTAGCGGAATCGGGCGGGGAGGCCGGTGCTGCCGGCGACCGGGTGTCGGAGGGCTGGTCAGCCGGAGATCGGGGCCGCCCGGGGACGGGGCAGCACGCTGGCGGCGCCGAGCCCGGCCGCCACGGATTCGACCAGATTGTCGAGGTAGCCGTCGGTGAGTGGGAGACGGGCGATGGCGAGCCGCCAGTAGAGCGGCCCCACGATGAGGTCGACGGCGGCGTCCAGCTCCGTGTCGGCGGGCAGTTCGCCACGCTGCACGGCACGGGTGACCAGGTGACCGCCGATCTCCTGCTGCCGGGCGTGCAGCACCTGACGCAGGGTCGCGTCGATGCTGGGGTTGCGGGCGGCCTCCGCCAGCAGGTCCGGGATGATCTGCGACGCCAGTGGGTGCCGCAGTGCGTGCGCCACCACCTGGAAGAGCAGCGCGAGGTCACCGCGCAGCGTGCCGGTGTCCAGTGCGGGGAGCTTGCCGTGTGCCGCAGCGGCGACGACCTCCAGCACCAGGTCGAGCTTCGAGCTCCACCGTCGGTAGATTGCCGTCTTGCTGACGCCGGCCCGCCGGGCCACCGCCTCGATGGAGAGCCGGCCGTAGCCGACCGCGGCGAGCTCCTGCATCAGCGCCCGGCGGATCGCCGTGGTGATCTCGTCGCGCAGCACCGCCGCGCCGGCCGGTGCCCGCCTCTTTTCGGTGGTCATCGAGGGCTCTTATCGCAGGTCACGCCGGACAGCGTAGCGCAACGACGGTACGGTTGCGTCCCGACGTGTTTCGGACTACTGTCCTCGCAGCGACGAGGCGGCGCCCCGCGCAAATTTCCCACTAGGATTCGATCGTCGCGAGCAACCCCCGTCTGCACGAAAGATCGGAGCGCCATTTCCATGGCCACCACCGCGCTGGTCGACCCCGACACGGGCCTGACCCAGGCGCAGCTGGCCGCTCGGCACGGGCTACGGGTCGCCGGTGAGCGACCCAGCCTCGTCGAGTACAGCCGCCGACTCTGGGCCTACCGGCACTTCATCGCCGCGTACGCCAATGCCAAGCTCGTCGCCTCGTACAGCAACGCCAAGCTGGGTCAGCTCTGGCAGGTGCTCACCCCGCTCACCAACGCGGCGGTCTACTACCTGATCTTCGGGGTGGTGCTCGCACAGAACAGCATCCCGAACTTCATCGCCTACCTGACCACCGGGTTGTTCATCTTCAACTTCACCCAGAGCGCGGTGCTGGCCGGCACCCAGTCGATCAGCAGCAACCTGGGGCTGATCCGGGCGCTGCACTTCCCCCGGGCCAGCCTGCCGCTGTCCACCACGATCACCCAGTTCCAGCAACTGCTGGCCTCGATGGTGGTGCTGGTCGGCATCGTGCTGGTCACCGGCGAGCCGCTCACCTGGGAGTGGTTGCTGATGGTGCCCGCGCTGCTGCTGCAGGCCGTGTTCAACGCCGGCGTGGTGCTGCTGGTGGCCCGACTGGGCGCCAAGTCGAGCGACCTGAAGCAGGTCATGCCGTTCATCATGCGAACCTGGATGTACGGCTCCGGCGTCCTCTACAGCGTCACCCTCTTCGACCGGCTGCCCGGCTGGGCGACGACAGTGGTGCAGTACAACCCGCTGCTGGTCTACATCGAGCTGGCGCGGTACGCGCTGCTCGAGGAGGCGCCGCTGCTCAACGAGTCGCTGACCCAGCTCTGGCTGGTCGGCGCCGGTTGGGCGCTGGTGGCCGGCATCGGCGGGTTCATCTACTTCTGGCGCGGCGAACAGGAGTACGGCCGTGGTTGAGCACTTCGACGCCCCCACCGAGGCGAGCGCGACGATGACCCGAACCCAGGAGCGCATCCCGACCGTGGTCGTGGACGACGCGCACATCATCTACCGGGTGCACCAGGGCGCCGCTGGCGGCACCACGCCGGTGGCCGCGCTGCGCCGGCTGGTCAAGCGCACCCATGCGCCGAACGTCCGGGAGGTGCACGCGGTCAAGGGCATCTCGTTCACCGCGTACCGGGGCGAGGCGATCGGGCTGATCGGCAGCAACGGCTCCGGCAAGTCCACCATCCTGCGGGCCATCGCCGGTCTGCTGCCGGTGAACCGGGGCGCCATCCACACCCAGGGTCAGCCGTCGCTGCTGGGCGTCAACGCCGCCCTGCTCAACGACCTCTCCGGGGAACGCAACGTCGTCCTCGGGTGCCTGGCCATGGGCATGCACCCCGATGACGTGGCCAAGCAGGCCGCCGGGATCATCGACTTCTCCGGGATCAACGAGCGGGGTGACTTCGCCAGCCTGCCGATGCGGACGTACTCGTCGGGCATGGCGGCCCGGCTGCGGTTCTCCATCGCCGCCGCCAAGAAGCACGACGTGCTGCTCATCGACGAGGCGCTCGCCACCGGCGACAAGGGCTTCCGCAAGCGCAGCGAGCAGCGGGTGCGGGAGCTGCGGGAGGGCGCGGGGACGGTGTTCCTGGTCAGCCACCAGCTCTCCTCCGTACGGGACACCTGCGAACGGACGATCTGGCTGGAATCGGGCGTCATCCGGATGGATGGCCCCACCGACGAGGTCATCCGGGCTTACGAGGCGTACGCGAACAGCAAGTAGAGTTCCAGCGAACGTCCGGCATCGACATGCACTTGAGGACCGCGTCGCCCGCGTTGGGGCGACGCGGTCCGCGCGTTAAGGTTCATTCCGTCGCCGCTCGGGCGGAAACTTCCGTTAACGCATCCCTGAGAGTGAGGATCCGGCAATGACGCAGGACCAGACCCCTGGCCCGGACGCCGAAGCGGAGACCCCGACGCCATGGCGGCCCTCACGGACAGTGGCGGTGGTTCTGGCCGGCGGCACCGGGACCCGCCTGGGCCTCGGCATCCCGAAGCAGCTGCTGAAGATCGCCGGTAAGCCGATCATCGAGCACACCCTGGCGGTCTTCGAGGCGGCACCGGAGATCGACGAGATCATCGTGCTGATGGCCACCGGCCACGTCGAGGACGCCCGGCAGATCGTCGAGAAGGCCGGCCTGCGCAAGGTCACCAAGGTGATCGAGGGCGGTGACACCCGCAACGCCACCACCCGGATCGCCCTGGACGCGGTCGGCCCGGAAGACTGCAACATCCTCTTCCACGACGCGGTGCGCCCGCTGCTCAGCGGCCGGATCGTGCGCGAGTGCGTCAACGCGCTCTGGAGCTACGACGCCGTGGACGTGGCCATCCCCTCCGCGGACACGATCATCCAGGTCGACGACAACGACTGCATCACCGACATCCCGGTGCGCTCCCGGCTGCGCCGGGGTCAGACCCCGCAGGCGTTCCGCTCCCCCACGATCCGGGCGGCGTACCAGATCGCCGAGGACGACCCGGACTTCGCCGCCACCGACGACTGCGGCGTGGTGCTGCGCTACCTTCCCGGCACCCCGATCAAGGTGATCGACGGTTCGGACGAGAACATCAAGGTCACCCACCCGGTCGACGTGCACCTGGCGGACAAGCTCTTCCAGCTCGCCGCCGCGCAGGCGCCCCGACTGACCGACCACCGCAGCTACAGCGAGGAGCTGACCGGCCGGACCATCGTGGTGTTCGGCGGCAGCTACGGCATCGGCCACGAGTTGACCGAGCTGGCCCGGCGCTACGGCGCCCAGGTCTTCCCGTTCAGCCGTTCCAGCACGGGCACCCACGTGGAGCGGGCCGAGGACGTCGAGGCCGCGCTGACGACCGCCTTCGAGGCCACCGGCCGGATCGACCACGTGGTGGTCACCGCCGGCATCCTGGAGAAGGGCGCCCTCGCCGAGATGGACGAGGAGACCATGGACCGGCTGCTCCAGGTCAACTTCGTCGGCCCGGTGACCATCGCCCGCCAGGCCCTCCCGTACCTCCAGCAGACCAAGGGCCAGTTGCTGCTCTACACCTCCAGCTCCTACACCCGGGGCCGGGCCCGCTACGCGCTCTACTCGGCCACCAAGGCCGCCCTGGTCAACCTCACCCAGGCGCTCGCCGACGAGTGGGCCGACGTCGGTGTCCGCGTCAACTGCATCAACCCGGAGCGCACCGCCACCCCGATGCGGACGCGGGCCTTCGGCGAGGAGCCGGAGCACACCCTGCTCGCCGCGGAGGCCGTCGCCCAGTCGTCGCTGGACGTGCTGATCTCCGATCTGACCGGCCAGGTGATCGACGTACGCCGGGCACCCGGTGACGGGCCCACGCCGAGCGTGCCGGCGCAGTCCGGGTCGGGTCGGGTCGAGACGCCGGCCGGCGCGACGTCCGCGAACTGACGCCGACGGCGGCGGAACCACGAACGGAGCGACATGCGCGGCGACCTGGTCCGAAAGCTGGCCGCCCGGTGCCTGACCACCGGGTTGGCCGTGCTGGCCTTTGTCGTGCTGGCGCTCACCGGCGCCACCGGCTGGGGGCTGGCGTTGGCCGTCGCCGCGCTGGCCGCCTCGGCCGCCGAGCAGCGGATCCGGCCCGGCGCCGAGCTGGTGGCGGAGACCGCGTTGATCGCCGCGGCGATCCTGGTCGGTTACTCCCGGCGGTTGGACGAGGGGCTCAACCTCGCGCTGGTCGCCACCGGGCTGGTCCTGCTGGGGCTGGTGCTGCTGGTGGGGCCGCTGCGCACCGCCGGCGGTCTGGAGATCCGGACGGCCAATCTGCCGGTACGCGCCTGGACGCCGCTGATCGCCGACCGGCTCGGCACGGCCCTGCTCGGGCTGCTCGCCGCCCTGGCGCTCGCCGCCGCGCTCGCCCTGCCGGCCGGTGTGGCCCTGGCCGCCAGCCTGCTGGTCGGGGCAGGCGCCGGTGCGGTCGCGCTGGACCTGGCCCGGCGACGGTTCCGGCCGCGGGCCGGTGGCGGGTCGGTGGCCGCCGCGCTGCGCCGGCACCAGCCGGAGTTCCTGCTCTACTTCTCCGCGCCTCCCGGCTCGGAATACCAGGTCACCATGTGGCTGCCGTACCTGGAACGGATCGGCCGGCCGTTCCTGGTCGTGCTGCGTGAGCCGGAGTTCCTGACCCCGATCGCGGCGGCCACCGACGCGCCGGTGGTCTACTGCCCCACCCTGGGGGCGATGGACGAGGCGTTGGTGCCGAGCCTGCGGGCGGCGTTCTACGTCAACCACGGTGCGAAGAACAGCCACTGTGTCCGCTTCACCCAGCTCACCCACATCCAGCTGCACCACGGCGACAGCGACAAGGCGCCGAGCGCCAACCCGGTGTCGGGGATCTTCGACCGGATCTTCGTGGCCGGGCAGGCGGCGATCGACCGGTACGCCCGCGCCGGAGTGCAGATCCCGGCGGACAAGTTCGTGGTGGTGGGTCGCCCACAGGTCGAGTCGATCGAGGTACGCCCGGAGCCCGCGCGAGGGTTGGCGCACCCGACGGTGCTCTACACGCCGACCTGGACCGGGCACCACGCCGACGCCGACTACTGCTCGCTGCCGGTGGCCGAGAGCCTGCTGCGCCGACTGTTGGAGCGCGGCGCGACGGTGATCCTGCGGGCCCACCCGTACACCACGCAGAACCCGGCATCGGCCCGCCAACTGGGCCGCCTGACCGAGCTGCTCGTCGCCGACCGGGCCCGCACCGGCCGCCAGCACGTGGTCGGCGCGGCGGCTCGGGAGCTGAGCCTGACCGAGTGCGTCAACGCCGCCGACGCGCTGGTCTCCGACGTGTCCGGCGTGATTTCGGACTTCCTCTACTCCGGCAAGCCGTACGCGGTCACCGACATGGGCGACGAGGGCGACCGGTTCGTGGAGCGGTTCCCGCTGGCCGGTTCGGGTTACGTGCTGCGGCGGGACATGTCCAACGTGGACGAAGTGCTGACCGCCCTGCTGGACACCGACCCGCTGGCTGCCGAGCGCTGGGCCACCCGTCGCCGTTACCTTGGCGACTTCCCCGCCGAGGCGTACGCCGAGGCGTTTCTGAGCGCGGCCCGCCGAGAGCTGGCACCGGCTGAGGCACTGACCGCGTCCACACCGGCGTAACCGCTCAGCGGTACGGGTCGAGCAGCGCCAGCACCGCCGACGGGTCCTCCACGTGCGCGTTGTGCCCGAGACCGGGCAGCGTGGCGACCGGTACGCCGTACTCCTTGAGCTGTTCGTCGGTGACCATCGGATCGTCCTCCCCGCGCGCCAGCACCACCGGCACGTCGGTCGCCGCCAGCAGCGCGGCCAGGTCGGGCTCGCCGACGGCGAAGGCGGTCGGGTCCATGGCGAGGCGCCACCGACCGTCGACCTGGCGCAGCCCGGCGTCCACCACCGGGTGGTCCGGCGAGACCAGGCCGACCAGCCCGGAGACCCGCAGGTAGCGGCGAGCCGCCTCGGTGCGGCTGGCGAACCAGCTCACCGGTCGGGCGGCGACCTCGGCGGCACGGGTCAGCTCGGCGGGTGACCAGAGTGCCTTGATGCCCAGCCCGACCACCGCGTCCACCGGCGTCCCGGCGTCGCGGGCGGCCAGCGCCAGGCCGACCACCCCACCCAGCGAGTGCCCGAGCACGACCAGCCGGTCGTCGGGGGCGAGGGCCTGCGCGATCTGCTGGGCGAAGCCCGCGAAGGAGTACGACGGCAGCGGCGACGCCCAGCCGTGGCCGGCGAGGTCCGGTGCCAGCCACCGCCCGGGCCAGTGCTGCTCAAGGTAGGGCGCCCAGGACAACCACACGTCCCCGGTCGCTCCCATGCCGTGCAGCAGCAGCAGGACCGGCCTGCGGCCGGCGTCACCACCCGTCTTCTCCACCACGGCCGCAGTCTCCCACGGTTCACGGTCGGGTACGAGAGCCGTCGATGACGGACCGCGTGGACAAACGCCGCGGGCGCCGGCCCCTTGTAGGGGACGGCGCCCGCGGCGGTCCAGCGTTGCCTGGGTCAGGCGGAGTAGCCCCGGCTGGCGATCCAGTTGGCCAGGTTGATCGTGGTGATCCAGTACGACGCGTCGGCCGGGTTCGCCGAGTCGGCGATCCGCACGGTGCGGCCGTTGTCCTTGTAACCCACGACGGCGATGTAGTGACCGCCACCGTAGGAGTGCCAGCCGCCGGCAGTGTCGGTGGCGTCGCCGACGACGTTGGCGACCACGCCACGGCCGTCGGTGATGGCCTTGACGACGTCGGCCTGGAGCTGGTCCATCTGGGCCGGGCTGGGCGCGCCGGCGAACATCCGGGTCCGGTACGGGGAGCCCTTCACCTCGGCGTTGAGCACCCGGGTGGTGTCCAGGGCCGAGTTGGTGCCCATCTCGGTGGTGCCCAGCTCGGCGCCGAGCTCACTCTGGGTGCGGTCGATCCCGGCGGCGCTGAGCGCGTTGCGGGTGGCCGCCGGGCCGCAGTTGTAGTAGGTGTTCTGCGCCTCGTAGTCGTAGTCGAGCACCTTCGTCGCGGGGGGCTTCGGCGGCGTCGGCTTACGGGTGAGGTCGGGGTTGCTCTTGGCCTTGGCGGCGGGCGAGGCGGCGCTGGTGGCCGGGGCGGCCGTGGTCGGCGCGGCGCTGGCGGAGGGGGACGCGTCCCGCGCCTCGCCGCGGGAGGCGGCGACGTCGCTGCGCATCTCGGCGACCGTTGTCGCGGTGCGCTGGCCGGCCGGGGCGTCGTCGGCAGTGGTGAGCAGGGCGCCGGTGGTGGTGGCGATCGCGAGGGCCGCGGCGGAGGCGACGACGATCTGGTACGGGCGCTGGGTGGCGAGGCGGCGGAGCTGACGCTGCAGGGTGTGCTTCACGGGGTCCTCCACGGATCGGGGGGTGAGCGGCACACCGGGGCCGGACCGGTATCCGGGCAGGCGCCAGCGCGCGGACCGTGGTCCGCGGATGGTGAACCGCTCAGGGGAACGCCCGGCGCGGCCGGGCGGGGAAGGCGATGACCCGGGGGGTCAGCTCACCGTCACGCGACGATTGAGCGGGTGCACCGCCGCGCCGTGGAGGCGAGGGAACAGCCGAGGGGTGGAAAGGTGCTGCACGAGGATGGGACTCCTTCCGACACCGCCTACCGGGTTAGCTGACGGATTCGGGCGGGAAGACGCCCTACCGCGGGCCGTGGCTCGCGGATTCACCCCGGACTTACTGGTGGGTCCCCGGTTCGTTGATCACGATTAAGCGGGTCGGCGCGGCGTCGCGTCTTGCGATCGGTTACCGCACCGGACGGGACGACACTACTGGCGTCTCAACGCCCTGCCAAGCCAGGTTCACCTGCGTAAACCCCAATCGGCGCGACAATTTCTGCGCGTATTGCCGATGATGTGACTCGATGGGACAACCGGTTACGGCGACGCCTGCGGGCGACAACCGGACAGGCCGCAAAAAACGCGGCCACAATCGCGGGAACAATCCTGCCGATCGCGTCGGACGTCCGATTTCGCAATTGGGTGACCGGCCTCACATCACGGATTGGGCTCAACCCACCCGGGCCGGGCGCCACCGTGCCACGACGGCGGGACGCAACGCTCCGGCCACCGTGCGGCGCGCCGGCACCAGGGTCGGGCGGAGCCGGGCCGCCGCCGCGTACGCCTCCTCGGCGAGGGCACGAGCCGACTCGGCGGCCAACTCCGCGTCGCGCCAGGCGGCCCGCTCACGGTCGGCGGCCACCTGGTAGTCGGCCAGCCGCGCATCCCGGACCACCCGGCTGATCAGCACCTCCTGTTCAACCGGGTGTCGCCGGGGATCCCAGCCGCGCCGGTGCCCGAACACGTCGCCGAGCTGCGCCATGGTCAGGTCGCCCCGCCAGTACGCCGCCATCGCCGCCCGGTGCAGATAGCGTTCCCGGGCGGCGTACTCGGCGGGGGTGTGCGGGGTCTGCGGGGTGGGCAGCGCCCCGGCCCCAGCGAAGCGACGCGCGACGGCATCCGCCTCGTCGTACCCGATCCATGCCTGCTCCAGCTGCTCCTGAGCAGTCAGCCAGGCGGCACGCCAGCGTTTGGCGGTGGTGGCCGCGCCGGCCGCGGCGACGGCCACCTCCTCGGCGTAGCGGCGCAGGTCGACGGCCTCGGCGGCGGCCACCTCCCGAGGAGTGGGCCCGGCCGGGAGCGGGTCGTCCGTGGGCCGGTCCCGTTCGGGGCGGGCGGCCAGCACGGCGAGCAGGCCCAGGGTCAGCAGGAACAGCGTCGACCAGATGGCGGCGGCTTGCGGCACCTCGGTCACGAACTGGTAGAAGACGACGGTCTCCATGGTCGGCACCTCGGGGAGAGAGCAGTGCGATGGGGAGCCGCGCCGACCGGCGGGCCATGGCGGGCCAAGGGGCGGCGGGTCAGGGAGCGGGTGGGTCGACAGGGCGCGGTGCCGGGACGGTCGTCCCGGTGGCTCAGCGCCCGGGTGGGGCCCGGGAAGCCCGACCGCCAGCTGCGTCGACGAGGGACAGCCGGTCGGATTCGGCCGTGCGGGCCGGCAGCACGCCGGCCGCGATGGTGCCTTGATCGCCGGGGAACGCCATCAGCGTGTCGACCGACCATGTCGGGACCGACCCCTCGGCGGCCTCCGGCGGAATCGCCGGGGCCGGGCGGGCCGCACTGTGCGCCTCGGAGTGCCGGTAGGAGACCGCCAGAGACCCGACGGCGACCGAGGCCGGCACCGCGCTCGACGTCGGCACCGGGCCGGGTGTTGGCGTGGCGGCCGTGGCCGGGCCTGCGCCGAGCGCCAGGGCCGCGACGACGGCGAGGCTGGTCAGCACCCGAGTCGCCCAGCGCGCCACCCACCACAGCGGACAGGTGAACGCGACCGGAAGCACGTCCCCAGGCTACCGTCGCGCCGACCCGGGCGCACCGACCACGGGCGTGTCGGATCACGCCGCGCCGACCCCGTTGACCAGGGTGGACGTTGTCAGCGCAGGTCGACGTACGTTGATCGACCGTCGGACCGACCGACCTCGTCGGCAGGTCCGTCGACCTCGCCGCGGGCGCTGCTCGCGGGGTCTCGTGCGTCGTCGTCGCCGGCCGCGCGTTGTCGGGGGAGGGGCGCTGGAGGGGCCGCACGGCGCGGCGCGAGCCGGCGCATCATCGGGGTTTCGACGAAGCGGTGCAGCAGCCCGGCAAGGATCAGGTTCGCCGCCAGGAAGCCGAGCACCACGGCCGGGCCACGCCAGCCCGCGAAGCCGATCCCCCAGGTGCCGCTCCAGCGCAGCACGCTCGTCATCACCAGCACGTGCACCAGGTAGAAGGCGAACGAGACCTCACCGAGCCAGACCACCGGCCGGGACCGCCACGGCGAGCGCCGACCCCGCACGTCCGCGTCCGCGGCCGCGGTGATCACCAACAGGTACGCGACCGCGAGCAGCGTGGTCCACAGCTCGGCACGGATCCACTGCGCGGCCGCCACCCAGGTGACCAGGAAGATCCCGCTGGCCACTGTCAGACCGGGACCGCGCCAGAGCCCCCGGCGCATCAACTCGGCCGCCACCGCGCCCAACCAGAACTCCAGCGACCGCACCGGCGGGAAGATCTGGGTGAACCACCAGCGGCTCACCTCCGGCACCAACTCCTGCGCCGGCCAGAGCGCGAGGATCAGCAGCGGTAGCGCGACGATCAGCGCCCAGAGCAGCTTCGGCCGGGCCCGGCGCAGCAGTGGCAGCGCCAGCGGCAGACAGAGGTAGAAGAAGAACTCGCAGGACAGCGACCAGCTGACGGTGTTGATGCTGTAGAACCAGCCCGGCCGGGGGTCCCACGCCTGCAACAACAGCAGGTTCTCCAACGCCGCCGCCGGCAGGACCGGGTCGGCGAACCACCAGGCGACCGCCAGCGTCGCCGCGAACAGCACCAGGTGGTTCGGGTAGATCTTGGCGATCCGTCGCCGCCAGAAGGTGAGCCGGGAGTCCCCCTCGCGGGCCGACCAGACCAGCACGAAACCGCTGAGGATGAAGAAGAACTGCACCCCGGAGAGGCCGAGGGTGAACAACGCGTCGATGACGGCCTTGTAGTCCGGCTCGGCGATGATCCGCATGGTGCCGGCGTGAAAGCCGAAGACCAGCAGCGCGGCGATCCAACGCAGCCCGGTCAGCGAGGGCAGCCGGGGCGGGGCGGGTGCGGGCCGGGCAGCCGACGTCGCGGCGACGCTCGTCATGCCGGGATCCCGGCGCTCGGCAGGGTCACCAGCACGGTCGTAGCCTCCTCGTCGCGGCGTCGGACGGCGCGACGGCGACGCCCACGACGACCCGGCAGGGCCGCACCGAGGCACCCTACCGGGTCACTCCCGGGTGAACCGGACGCATCCCACCCGCCCCACGAGCCCGCGATCCCCGACCCGGAAACCGCCCGCTGGCCGGCGTTAACCCTCCGCTGGGCGGGAGTTCAGAGAGTCCACCATCGGCGGCAACGTCAGGTTCCGGGGCCGGCCACCCGGGTCGTCGAAGGTGGCGGACGTGGTCAATGAGCCGACGCCCGCACCGCTGCTGAGCATCGTCGTGCCCGTGTACGGCGTCGAGGCGTACCTGTACCAGTGCCTCGAGTCGATCCGGGCCGACATCCCGGCGGGCGAGTCGGACGCGGTCGAGCTGATCGCCGTCGACGACGCCTCCCCGGACGGCTGCGGCGACATGCTCCGCTCGTACGCGGTCAGCCGCGACGGCGTGCGCGTCGTGCACCTGAGCAGCAACGTGGGTCTGGGGCTGGCCCGCAACGCCGGGCTCGACGTGGCCACCGGCCGGTACGTCTGGTTCGTCGACAGCGACGACTGGTTATCACCGGGCACGATCGCGGCGGTGCTGGACCGGCTGCGCCAGCACCAGCCCGACGTGCTGATGCTCGACCACCTGCGGATGCACGAGGACGGCCGGCGGGAGGTCGACGCGAGCAGCGCGCTGCTGCGCGGGATCACCGGCGTGACCCGGTTGGCCGACCAACCGCAGCTGCTGCGGGTACAGCACACCGCCTGGAACAAGGTGGTCCGCCGGGACTTCATGGACGAGCTGGAGCTGCGGTTCTTCCCCGGCTGGTACGAGGACATCCCGTTCAGCCATCCCCTGCTGATCGGGGCCGAGAAGATCTCCGTGCTGGACCGGGTCTGCTACCTGTACCGGCAGGGCCGCCAGGGCGCGATCACCTCCACCCGCAGCGGCCGGCACTTCGACGCCTTCGCCCAGTACGAGCGGCTGATGGACTGGGTCGCCCGGAAGCACCCGGACGAGCGGTTGCAGGCCGAGCTGTTCGAGCTGATGATCAGCCACTACCTGGTGGTGGTGGGCAACGACGGCCGGCTGCACCCACACCTGCGGCGCGACTTCTTCCACCGGGCCGCCGCGCACTACCGTCGCTACCTGCCCACCGGCGGCTACCCGCTGCCCCCGGGGGTGACCGGGCTCAAGCACCGCCTCGTCGGGCGCGGTGACTGGGTCGCGTACTCGGCGCTGCGCCAGGCCCACCGGGTCGCTGGTCGCCTGCGTCGACCCGGCCCGGCGGTCGGCGCCGACGGCGGTTCACTCGCCGCCGACGAGGACCCGAGGCGAGGGGCGAGCGCCGGGCCGACGCGCGACGGTGGGCTCGCGCCGGAGCGGCGCGACGCGCTGGCCGTCGGCCGGCTGCCGTGATCGACCCCACCCCGCAGCACGCCGGGAGCCGGGGCGGCTCCCGGCGCCCTCGTTTTCCAGGTCGTCCGCCCGCCGGGTGGACGACGACAGCACCACCGCACCCCGGTGCGGACGTACCTGAGCAGAGGTCGGAATGACGGCGACAATCAAGATCGGACCGCACGCGGTCGGTGCCGGGGAGCGACCGTTCGTGGTCGCCGAGATGTCCGGCAACCACAACGGCGATCTGAACCGTGCGCTGGCCATCGTCGACGCGGTGGCCGCGAGCGGGGCGCACGCGCTCAAGCTCCAGACGTACCGGCCGGACACCATCACCATCGACGTCGACACCCCGGCGTTCCGGATCTCCAGCGGGCACGAGCTGTGGGGCGGGGAGAACCTGTACCGCCTCTACGAACGCGCGCACACCCCGTACGAGTGGCACGCCCCGATCTTCGAACGGGCCCGCGAGCGGGGCCTGACCGTCTTCTCGTCGCCGTTCGACGCGACCGCCGTGGAGCTGTTGGAGTCGCTGGACGCCCCCGCGTACAAGATCGCCTCGTCGGAGCTGGTCGACCTGCCGCTGATCCGACTGGTGGCCAGCACCGGCAAGCCGATGGTGATCTCCACCGGAATGGCGACGGTCGCCGAGATCGACGCCGCCGTACGCACCGCCCGGGCCGGCGGCGCGGCGGGCATCGTCCTGCTGGCCTGCACCGCGTCCTACCCGGCGCCGCCGGCCGACAGCAACCTGCGCCGGTTGCCCGTGCTGGCCGGCGCCTTCGACGTGCCGGTCGGGCTCTCCGACCACACCCCCGGCATCGGGGTGGCCCTCGCCTCGGTGGCGCTCGGCGCCTGCTTCATCGAGAAGCACGTGACGCTGGACCGGGCCGACGGCGGCGTTGACTCGGACTTCTCCCTGAACCCGGCGGAACTCACGGCCCTGGTTGCCGAGGCCGGTCGCGCGTACGAGGCGCTGGGCGGCACCGCGATCGGACCGACCCCCGCCGAGCGGGAGGGGCTACGGTTCCGCCGGTCGCTCTTCGTGGTCGAGGACGTCCGGGCCGGTGATCCGGTGACCGCGCACAACGTCCGCTCGATCCGGCCGGCCGGCGGGCTGGCGCCCGTGGAGATCGACCGGGTCCTGGGCCGTACCTTCGCCACCGACGTCCCGCGCGGCACCCCCCTGAGCTGGGACCAGATCTAACCCCCGCCCCACCCACCCCCCGCCCCACGCGCCCCACGCGCCCCCGCGCCCCACGCCCACGCCGCCGATCTTGCACTTTCTGTCCCGACAAACAGCGCTTTAGGGACATCCAACCAACACAAACTGCAAGATCGGCGGCGTGGGTGGGGGTGGGGTGGGGGCGCGTCGGTGGTTTGGTTACGCCGTTGGTGCGGGGTTGGGGGTGGGGGTCGGGGCGAAGCCGACGGTGACCACCAGGTCGTCCACCCAGAGGGTCCGCCAGATCGCCGACCCGTCGGCCGGCGTACCCAGACCATGGCGCCGCCACCAGGCCGCCACCGACACATCGGCCAACTTGCACCAGCATTCGGCCCGGGTCCAGCGGGCCCAGAAGTCCGCCGTGCCGAACCGGCGGGCCAGCGCCGGGGGCACCGGGGCGTCGGCGCGCTCCGCGTCGACGGCCACCCGCCAGCCGGGCGCCGGTGGGCCGTACCAGCCGACGCACCGTCCATCGTCGAGGTGACTGCGGGTCACCGCGTCGGCCATCGCGGCCGGCGACCCGATGCGCAGATGCTGCTCGGCGGCGACGAGCAGCCCCGGCACCGGACGCGGCACGACCGCCCTGCCGTGCCGTGCTGGCCGCACCGGCAGGGGAACCGGCCGCAGGTCAGATGGCGGCGGCACCGTCCACCACGATGACCTGGCCGTTGATGTTGGTGTGCTCCCGCAGCAGCATCCGCACGACCGGGGTGACCTCCACCGGCTCGGTCAGGTGACCGGTCGGGGTGCGGCGCACGATCTGGTCGAGCTGGGTCGGACCGAGCACGGCGGACATCTCCGAGGCGAAGAACCCGGGCGCGACCGAGTTGACCAGCATCCGGCCGCCCAGTTCGCGGGCGAGCGAGCGGGTGGCGGCGTCCATGCCGCCCTTGGTGGCCGAGTACGCGACGAGGCCGGGGAAACCGCGCTGCCCGCAGATCGAGGTGATGTTGACGATCCGCCCGCGCAGCCCCTTGGCGAGCATCCGGCGGATCACCAGCCGGGTCAGCTGTAGCGGGGCCGTCAGGTTGGTCTCGATGATCCGGGCGATGTCGCCGGCGGCGGTGTGGGCGTGCAGGGAGTCCTGCCCCATGGCGGCGTTGTTGACGATCCCGTCGATCGGGCCGAGGCGCTGTTCCACGTCGCGGACGAAGCTCTGCGCGGCGCGCAGGTCGGTGACGTCCACCGAGCCGACGTGCAGCCGATCGGGGTGCTCGGCGGCGAGCTTCTCCAACTCCGGGGTGATGGTGCGGGCGAACGCGGCCACGCGTACGCCCGCGTCGAGCAGGTCGGTGACGATGGCCAGGCCCAGACCACGGGAACCGCCGGAGACGAGAACCACGGAGCTGGGCGGGACGAGCTGGGTGTCGGCTGGCTCAGACATCGCTCTTCAGGGTCTCCTTGACGGGAATGTCGGTCAGGACGCGAATGCGGCGCGGCACCGCGTGCTCGGGGAGCCGGTCGGCGCACCAGCGGACCAGCGCGGCCTCGTCCGGCACACCGGTGTCAGCGGCGGACGGGTCGGCAGCGGCCAGGACCACCTCGGCGACCACCATCCGCCCGAGCACCGGGGCGCGGCGGCCGGTCACCCGGGCCCAGGCCACCGCCGGATGACCGGTGAGTACGCCGCGGACCACACCTGCGGAGACCTTGCTGCCACCGACGTTGATCTCGTCGGAGTCCAGTCGGCCGGTGATCAGCACCCGGCCGTCGAGCACCTGCACCCGGTCCCCGGTGCGGATCGGGCCGGCGAGACCGGCCCCGTGGTACGGGGAGGTGACCACCAGCTCGTCGTCGCGGACCGAGAGCGTCGGCCGGCCAGGGGTGTCCCGGTCCAGCCAGTCGACCGGGAACCCGGCCCGCCCGTCGTGCACCACAATGGACGCACCCGCCTCGGAGGACGCGTAGATCCAGGAGATCCGGGCGGTCGGGAAGACCTCCCGCAGCTGGTCCAGGATCGCCTGGTCCACCGGTTCCCCGCCGAGCGTGATCTGGCGCAGCGGCACCCGGGCCAGCGCCTCGGCGTCGCGGTAGAGGGTGCGCCGCCAGAAGGTCGGAGTGCCGGAGGCCGCGTCCACCCCGTGGGTGGCCGCGACCGTGGGCCAGTCGTCCAACTCGTCGGGCTCGACCACCACCAGGTGCTGGCCGGGCTGGGTCAGCGACAGGGTGACCACCTGCCACCAGGCGTACGTGCCCGGTGCGTACGGGCAGAGCCAGGTCCGCTCAGGCTGGTCGGCCCGCACCGTGGTCAGCGTGTCGAGGGTGTGCCCGACCCGCTTCGGACGCCCGGTGGACCCCGAGGTCAGCAGCCAGAGCCGGCCCGGCTCGGCGGCTCGCGGCCGAGCCGGTGCGCTCGGGTGGACGCCGTCGTCGTCGAGGACGCCGACGGTGAACCCGGCCGTCAGCAGCTCGGTGCGCATCACCGCGTCGACCCGACTCGCGGTGCTGAGCAGCAGTTCGGTGCCGTGCACTGCGTGCTGCCGCGCCGCGGTGAGCGCGTGCACGGCCGAGCGGGCGAGCACCGCCGCCGGGTCGGGCAGGGTGGGCGTCGGCAGCGAACGCCAGGTCAGCGCCCCGCCACCGACGACGAGCCGGTTGTCGGCACCGGCTGGCTCCGGGCCGGCGGGGGTCAGGTGGCGCGACGTCGCGACGGTCACTGGTGTTGAAGCTCGACGAGGAAGTCGAGGACGTCCCCGACGGTGGCGATGCGACGCAGCCCGGGGGCGTCGAAGTTGAGCTCCTCCCCCGTCTCGTCCTCCACCCGCAGGGCCAGCTCGGAGAAGTCGAGCGACCGGAAGCCGATCTCCCGCAACTGCGCCGCGTCGTCCGCGGGCAGCTCCTTGTCCTGATTCTTCAGCACCTGAGCCATGAGGTCGCGGATCTGCGCGCGACTCAATTCGTTCATGCGCCGCAGTCTACAACCCAACGAATGCATATCTGATTTCCCGGTAGGCCCGGGTAAGGTGCCGGAACCCGACGTGAACGGCCAGGAAAGCGAGACGCACGTGCTGCGCGAAGCGACGACGGACGACGTTCATCTGATGTTGTCCTGGCGTAATCAGGAAACCAATCGACAGGTCAGCAAGACCAGTCACGAGATCACCGCCGAGGAGCACGCCCGATGGTGGTCGGCGGTCCGCGGCGACCCGTCCCGGCGAGTGCTGGTGTACGTCCGCGACGACCGGCCCTGCGGTGTGGTCACCTTCTTCGACCTGCGATTGGACGGCCCCCGTACCGGCGCGTGGGGCTTCTATCTCGACGCCGACGGGCTGGACGGGCGGGGCGAGACACTGCCGGCCTGGCTGGGGGTCATGCGGGAGGCCGTCGAGTACGCCTTCGACGGGCTGCACCTGGACCGACTCGATGGGGAGGTGCTCGGCCACAATACCGTCGTACGACAGATGAACCGGCGTTTCCGATTCGTCGAGGGAACCCCGCGACAGGAGCTGTCCGACGGCCGGGCAATCACCGTCATCCCGATTTCCCTGGCTCGGGCAGACCGCCGCCAACGCTGATTGCCGGACCATTTCCTGCAATGGACAGGAAGCATTAATCGGCCGTGCTCCCGGTGGACATCCGCCGTTCACGGATAGCGGAGTCCACCGAAGCGCGGTGGGTCAGGCCCGCCGCCAGGCGGCCCAGTGCTGCTCCGGGTTGCCGCCGAGTCGGACGAAGCCGTACGCCGCGCCGTCCCAGTCGTCGACCTGCCCCGGTGCCCAGCGGGCGAACACGACCTGCGCCGCGGCCGGCGGCTGCCTGTCGCCGAACCACCGGACGTCGGCCCAGGTCACCTGGTGGCTGAGGTTGAACCGGAGGGTGTAGTGCACGTCGGTCGACGCCCACACCCGCTCGCCGGGGCGTACGCCGACGTCGGCAACCCGGGGCGTCGGCGCGGTGCTCGCGGCGGTCGGTCGCACGATTCGTTGGTCGATCACCTGCATGGTGACGAGGTTGACCACCACGACGACGCCGAGGACGGGCAGCCGCAGGCGGGGCATCCGGACCGTGGCGACGAGCAGCACGCAGCCGGCGATGCCGACCAGCGACCCGACCACCGGTCTCAGCTCCCGCCAGCCCTCGGTCAACGCCGCCAGGTCCGGTGCGCTGAACCCGCCGTAGCGCAACCGGTGGCCCTGGCTGGCCACGTACGCGAGTCGGGCCGCGACCAGCGCGCCGCCACCGATCAGCAGCGCCACCGCGACCGCCGCCCGGCGCAGCACCACCCGCCAGCCGGCGGTGAACAGCACCCCCAGCCCGACCAGCAGCCAGAGCGGCGCCAGCATCTGCACGTAGCGGCCGTAGATCGCGTCCAGCGGCTTGCCGGTGATGCCGGACAGGATCACCGACGCGCCGCCGGCCACCCCGACGGTCACCACCAGCGCCACGCCCATCGTCCAGCGGGCCGCGTCGCCGTGCCGTGGGCGCCACAGCTCGCGCACCGCGCCGGCCCAGGCCACCCCGGCCATTCCGAACGTGATCACCACGAGGTACCAGAGCTGGGTGGTGACCGCGGCGCTCACCCGGACCATCCCCTGGGCGGAGGTGACCGCCTCGAACGTGCCGCCGCCGGGGGTGCTGCCGAGCAGATAGACCTTGCCGCCGAGGTAGCGGATGGCGGCCTCGTTGACGAGCGCCATGGCGAGCACCGGCAGCATCGCCGCGAGCACCACAGGCGGGCTGATCCGGCGGCGGACGAACAGCAGCAGCACCAGCCCGGCGTGCACGGCCACGATCACCAGGCCGCGGGAGTGCAGCAGGTGAAACCCGCCGACCAGCAGGCCCACGGTGGCGGCGGCGAGCGGGCCGGGCCGGGTGATCCAGCGGTGCACGGCGAGCAGCCAGGCGACGACAAGCGGCGCCATCACCGCGTCGATCATGGCGATGCCCGCGTAGAAGGCGGTGGCCGGCAGGGTCGCCGCCGCGACCGCGCCGAGCAGCGCGTACGAGCGGCGCAGCTGGAACAGGCGGCGACCGAACAGGTACGCCAGCGGCAGCAGCGTCGAATTCACCATCGCGTTGATCAGCTGGACGATCCGGTAGCTGTCGGTGAAGTCCCGGTCCCCGAGGAACGCCGGCGAGATCAGCATCGGGTAGCCGACCCGGCGCAGCAGGTCGTTCTCGCTGCTGAAGCCCCCCGGGCCGCCGGCCAACGCGCGGGCGGTGTTCAGGTAACTGTCCTCGTCGGTGTGCGCGATGGGCAGCACGATGTGCCGGGACCACCACATCCGCCAGGCCACGCTGAGCACCCAGCCGACGACCAGCAGCAGCGGCACCAGCCAACGTCGGGTGGCCGGGCCACTCGGCGTCCCGGCCACCACGACCGGCCGTTCGATCACGTCACTACCGGGTGCCATGAACGCCTCCAGAATTGCCGGCCGGACCGGCCCGCGCTGATCCGACAGGCCCGTCGACCGGCGTCGGTGACGCCCGGGGATGGCCCGCTCGCACCGAGCCGGTGTGGATGTCGGGTGAACGTGGGACCCGGCTGCGCGCCGGGCCGCCGGGTCGTTCGCGCGGTCACTGTAGCGGCCCGATCCGGCCAGGTCAGCCCACATTCGGGGCGGTCGGAAGTGTTCGCCTACGCGGTGTTCGGCATTCACGGGAGCAGAGGTTGTGGTTCACCCGCGAGCGCCGGGGAGTTAACCCGCCATGGCTAGCGTGTCACCCCGGTCGGCCGGCCCAGGGCGGCTCGTTCATCCACGAACACGGGAGCACCACATTGAGTGAGTTGAATGGATCGTCCATTCTGATCACCGGGGGAACTGGTTCCTTCGGCAGGACGTTCCTCCGGCACATCCTCAACGAGGCCGACCCCGCCCGCGTGGTGGTGTTCTCCCGCGACGAGCTCAAGCAGTACGAGCTGCGCCAGCAACTCGGCGACGACCCGCGGCTGCGCTGGTTCATCGGCGACATCCGGGACCGGCACCGCCTCACCCGGGCCATGCACGGGGTCGACCACGTGGTGCACGCCGCCGCGCTGAAGCAGGTGGACACCGCGGAGTACAACCCCTCGGAGTACATCGCCACCAACATCACCGGCTCGCAGCACGTCGTCGACGCGGCGATCGAGGCCGGCGTCAGGAAGGTCATCGCGCTCTCCACCGACAAGGCGTCCAGCCCGATCAACCTGTACGGCGCGACGAAGCTGGTCGGCGACAAGCTGTTCGTCTCGGCCAACCACTACGCCGCCCAGCACCCCACCCGGTTCGCCGTGGTGCGCTACGGCAACGTGGTGGGCAGCCGCGGCTCGGTGGTCCCGCTGTTCCGCCGGCTGGCCGCCGAGGGCAAGAGCCTGCCGATCACCGACAAGCGGATGACCCGCTTCTGGATCACCCTGGACCAGGCCGTGCAGTTCGTCATGGACTCGTTCGACCAGATGCAGGGCGGCGAACTGTTCGTGCCGCGTATCCCGAGCATGCGCATCCTCGACCTGGTCGAGGCCGTGGCCCCGGACGCCACCACCCACGAGGTCGGAATCCGGCCGGGCGAGAAGCTGCACGAGGAGATGATCGCGCCCGACGACAGCCGGCGGACGCTGCGCGCCGACGGCCGGTTCATCGTCCAGCCCACCATCGCCACCTGGGGCTACCAGCCGCCGGCCGACTGCGACCCGGTGCCGGACGGCTTCGCCTACCAGTCGGACACCAACGACGAGTGGCTCACCGTCGAGCAGTTGCGCGACATGCTCGGCATCAACGGATGACGGGGATGCTCCCGTACGGCCGGCAGTCGATCAGCGAGGACGACATCGCAGCCGTCGCCGACGTGCTGCGCGGCGACTGGCTCACCACCGGTCCGCAGGTCGACGCCTTCGAGGCCGACCTCGCCCGGTGGACCGGCGGAGTCGGTGTCGCCGCCGTCTCCAACGGCACCGCGGCGCTGCACGTGGCGTACGCGGCGGCCGGGGTGGGGCCGGGCGACGAGGTGGTCGTTTCGCCGATGACGTTCGTGGCGACCGCCAGCAGCGCGGTCGCCCTCGGCGCGAAGATCGTCTTTGCCGATGTCGACGACGAGACGTTCTGCCTCGACCCGGCTGCGGCCGCCGCCGCGGTCACCTCGCGGACGGCTGTCGTCGCCGCTGTCGACTACGCCGGCCACCCCGCCGACTACGACGCGCTGCGCAAGTCGGTCGACGGCAGCGACGCGCTGCTGCTCGCCGACGCGGCGCACTCGATCGGCGGGACGTACCACGGTCGGCCGGTCGGTTCGCTCGCCGACCTGACCACGTTCTCGTTCTTCCCCACGAAGAACCTGACCACCGCCGAGGGCGGCGCCGTCGCGGCGCTGGACCCGGAGATCCTGAAGCGGGCCCGCCGGTTCCGCGGCGTCGGCATGGTCCGCGAACACGACGACCTGCGTTTCCCGGACGAGGGCGGCTGGCACCAGGAGGTGCACGAGTTCGGGCTGAACTACCGACTGCCGGACGTGCTCTGTGCCCTGGGCCGCAGCCAACTGCGTCGGCTCGGCGCGTTCACCGCCCGCCGCAGCGCCCTGGTCGCCCGCTACGACGAGGCGCTGGCCGACCTGGACGGCGTGCTTCCGCCCAACCGCAGGTCGTGGGCCGACCCGGCCTGGCACCTCTACCCGATCCGGGTGCTCGACGGGCGTCGCCGCGAGGTGTACGACCGGATGCGCGCCGCCGGCATCGGCGTCCAGGTCAACTACATCCCGGTGCACTGGCACCCGGCCTTCGCCGACCTGGGCTACCGGCGCGGATCCTGCCCGGTCGCCGAGTCGTTCTACTCCCAGCAGCTGTCGCTGCCGCTCTACCCGGGGCTCAGCGACGCCGACCAGGACCGCGTCATCGACGCGCTGACCGCCGCGGTGCGGGGCAGCTCGGTGCGTTCCGCCGCCTGATGGGAACCTGATGCACCACGCCAACCACTTCTACGGCCACGCCCACGTGCTGGCCCGCTACGCCGGCCTCGGCGACCGGCACCCACCCCGGATCAACGGGTACGTACAGCATGGCTGGAACATCGGTGACGGCCTGGCCCCCGGCCACCCGTACGCCGACCGCACCCCCAGCCTGCTCTGGTCGGAGCAGACCCGCCGCCGGGCCTGGTCGGTGGGGCGACGCAACGTGGTCGTCATCGGCGCGCCGTTCGTCTACCTGCAGGCTCTGCGCCCCGACGAACCACCGGCCGAGGACCGGGAGGGCACCATCTGGTACCCGTTCCACGGCTGGGAGGGACAACACGTCAAGGGCGACCACCGCAAACTGATCGCCCTCATCCAGGACACCGAGCCCGGCCCCGTCACGGTCTGCCTCTACTGGCACGAGTACCGGATGCGCAACGTGCGCCGGCTCTACGAACGTGCCGGGTTCCGGGTGATCTGCCACGGCTACCGGGGACACTGGTGGAAGGACACCGACCCGGAGTTCCTCGACCGACAGCTCACCGAGCTGCGCCGTCACCGCCGAGTGGCGTCCAACCGGCTGACCAGCGCGATCTTCTACGGCATCGCGGCGGGGTGCGAGCCCGCGGTCTACGGCGACCCGATGGTCCTGTCCAACGAGGACCCCACCTTCGGCGGCACCGCCCGGATCCGACGGCAGTGGCCGCAGCTGCACGGCACCAGTGTCGACCTGCCCACCGCGGTCGAGATCGCCCGCGCCGAGCTGGGCACCGACCACCGCTGCACGCCAGCCGAGCTCCGCGAGCTGCTCGGTTGGGCGCACCTCCAGGAGGAAGAGGAAGACCGTGACGACTGAGACGGCACCCGCCGACCGGATCACCCTGCCGGGCGGCGAGATGCTGGCCTGGTCGGACCTGCCGCAGGAACGGCTGGCAGGCGGTGGGCCGCTCGCCGCGCTGGCCGCCCGGTTGGTGCCGCCCGGCGCCCGCGTCCTGGTGGCCGGTCCACACGACCCGGCGCTACTCGACCAGCTCACCCACGCCGAGGTGACCTGCCTGCTGCGCAGCCACCCGGACGCGGTGGCGCTGGCGCACCGGGCCGCCCGGGTGGTGGTGGGTGGCCCGGCCGGGCTGCCCGACGACGAGACGTACGACGTGGTGATCGCCGCTGCCGGGCTGGACCCGGTGGAGTCGGTGGAGGGCACCCCGCTCGGCTGGGACGGTGTGCTGGCACGACTCGTCGCCGCGGTGCGACCGGGTGGCGCGTTGCTGCTGCGCCTGGACAACCCCCTGGGCCTGCACCGGCTGGTCGACACCACCCCCTGGTACGCCCGCCGCGACGACTCCGCCTGGATGATCGGCGGCGTGCTGGACCGGGCCCACCCGGCCAACCGGGACCAACTGCGCGAGCGGCTCGGCGCCGCGGGGCTGCGGCCGACCGCGTGCTGGGCCGCGTACCCCGGTGTCAGCACCCCGACGGCGCTGCTGGACGCCGACCACCTCGACCGGGGCGCGGGCTCCGGCCTGTTCGACGCGGTGCTGCACGGCGCCTGCGCCGGAGGTTTCACCAGCGCCATGGTGCTCCAGGACCCGGCCCGGCTCGCGGTGGACGCACTGCACGCCGGGCGCGCCGCCGACCTCGCACCGGGCTGGTTGACGCTCGCCCACCGGCCCGCCGACCCGACCACGCCGACCGTCGACCGGGACCTGCCGGTGGCCCTCGTGCAGACCGGTAGCCCCGGGATCGGCGTGCTGGAGGTGCTGCAGGCCCCCTCCGGTCGGTGCTGGGGGCTCATCCCGGCCACCGAAGCGACGACGCCGGCCATCGCGCCGTTCGCCAGCCGCGAGGCCGCGTACCGGGACGCGGACGCGCTGTCCGGACCGGTGCCGTCCGGCGGGCTGCTGCGTACCCTGCTGCTCGACGCGGCCCTGCGCCGCGACCTGGCCACCCTGCGCGCGCTGCTGCGCGGGTACGCGGGCTGGCTCGCCGACCAGGCCGACGCCGACGGCCGGATCGCCGGCGCGGCGGCGCTGGCCGCCACCGACAACGTGGTGGTCGAGGGCGAGCGGTACGCGGTGCTCGACCCCAGTTGGCGGGCCACCGCCGCGCTGCCCGCCGACGTGGTGCTCGCCCGCGGGCTGTGGCGCTTCGCCGCGGGCCTGCTCACCGGCGGGTACGCCCACCCGTGGTCGTCCACTCTCGACGTCGCGGGCCTGACCGTGGTGCTCGGCGGACTCGCCGGTCACGACCTCGACCGCGCGACCGTCAGCGACGCGGTCGAGGCCGAGGCGGCCATCGCCGCAGCACTGCACGGGCTGGACGCCGACGGCACTGTCGGCCTCGCCACCGAGCTGCACGCCGTCGCGCCGACCGACCCGCCGATGGGCGGGCACAGCTACCAGCAGCTACGCGAGGCGTGGCTGCGCCAGCGCGAGGAACTCACCCGGTTGGCGGCGCTGACCGCGTGGACCGAGGAGTTGCTCACCTCGCGGGAACGGGCGCTGCGCCGGGCCGAGACGACGATCGGCCTGCTCAGCGGGTCGCTCAGCTACCGGGTGGGCCGGCTCGCCATCACCCCGGCCCGGCTGGCCAAGCGGGGTGCCCGCGCCGCCAAACGTCGGGCCACCGCGGTGCTGGCCCCCAAGCAGGAGGAGCAGCAGTGACCGGCGTACCGGTGCCCGCGGACGACGCGGGGCCACGGATCGTCGGCATCGTGCAGGCGCGGATGGGTTCGTCCCGGCTGCCCGGCAAGGTGCTCCGCCCGCTCGCCGGACGCTCCGTGCTGGGCCGGGTCGTACGCGCCGCCTCCGACAGCGGCGTCCTTGCCGACCTGGTGGTCGCCACCAGCACCGACGCGGTCGACGACGCGGTGGCCGCCGAGTGCGCGCGGCTCGACGTGCCGTGCCACCGCGGGCCGGTCGACGACGTGCTGGACCGGTTCGTGGGCGCACTCGCGGCGCACCCGGGGGACGCCGTCATGCGGTTCACCGCCGACTGCCCCCTGCTCGACCCGGAGATCATCACCCTGGTCGCGTCGGTGTACCGCGCGGTCCCCGGGCTGGACTACGCCAGCACGTCGATCGCCCGGACCCTGCCCCGAGGGCTGGACGTCGAGATCATCCGAGCGGAGACGCTGCGCACGCTGGGCCGGCTCGCCACCGACCACCACCGGGTGCACGTGACCTCGTACGCGTACACCCATCCGGAGCTGTTCCGGGTGCTCGGGGTAACGCTCACCCCGGACCGCTCCGCGCTGCGGCTCACCCTCGACACCGAGCAGGACTGGACGCTGGTCAGCGCGATCATCGACCACTTCGGTGACGTCAGCGTGCCGCTGGCCAAGCTCGCCGACTGGCTCGACGGTCAGCCCCGGCTGCGGGCGCTCAACGCCGACGTACGACAGAAGCACCTGGAGGAGTCCTGAGCACCCCGAGGGTCGGGTTGCGCTGCGACGCCGGGCCACGGCGCGGCGTCGGCCACCTCGTCCGCTGCCTGGCGCTCGCCGAGGAGTTCCTCGCGCGGGGCGCCGACGTCACAGTGTTCGGCACCGTCGAACGGCTCGACTGGGCAACCGCTGAGCTGGCCGCGCGGGGCATCCCGCTGCTCCCCGGCCCGGACTCGGCTGCCGAACTGGTCGAGGTGGCCCGCCGACACCACCTGGACGTGTTCGTCCTCGACTCCTACGAACTGGACCCGGCCGGAGCCGGCGCCCTGCGCGCCGCCGGCGTCTACACCCTCGCCATCATCGACGGCGACAGCCGGGGCCAGGTCGCGGACCTCTACCTCGACCAGAACTTCGGAGCGGAGCTGCCGGCGCTGGGGTCAGGTTTCGGGGCGGACCTGCCGGGGCTGAGGTCCGGGCCGGACCGGCCGGGGCTGAGGTCCGCGCCGGAGCTACCAGGGCTGGAGTCCGGGCCGGAGCTGGGGTCGGGTCTTGGGGCGGAGCTGCCCGGTCGGCTTCTCGCCGGGAGCGGGTACGCGCTGCTGCGCGACACCGTGATCAACGCCCGGCCACCGGTCGCCCCGCCCGCCACGGCGGTCAGCCGCCCCCGGGTGCTGGCCTTCTTCGGCGGCACCGACGCGGTCGGCGCGGCGCCGCTCCTGACCCGGGTGCTGGTGGCCACCGGTCATCCGATGGACCTCACGGTCATCGTCGGTCGACCCGAGATCGAGGCGGAGGTCGACGATGTCGCCCCCGGTCGGGGGCAGACCATCCGACCGGTCCCGCCCACCACCTCGCTGCCGGCACTGATCACCGAAGCGGACCTGGTGGTCAGCGCCGCCGGCACGTCCACCTGGGAACTCTGCTGCCTCGGCGCACCCGGCGCACTGGTCTGCGTGGTCGACAACCAACGTGAGTCGTACACCCGGGTGGTGCGGCACGGCCTGGCCGCCGGCCTCGGTGAGCTGCCGGAGCTGACCGCCGGTGGCGTCGCCGGACGAGCCGCCCGCGCGACGGCGGCACGGACCCTGCACGGGCTGCTCAGCTCGCCGCAGCGGCGCGCGATGCTGGCCGCGCGCGCCTGGTCCACCGTCGACGGGCAGGGCCGGGCACGGGTGGTGGACGCGGTGTTCGACGCCGTACGCGCCGCCACCGTCCCCGGCTGACCGCGGCAGATCAAGGTCAAGGTCATGCTCGATCCTGGAAACAGTCCCCTCGAACGCGCGGGAGGCCACTACATCCAGGATCGAGCACGATCTTGCCGAGTGGCAACGGGCCGGCATCGTTCGCGCTAGCACGGGTGTACGAAAATGCTGCTAGGGTGGCCGTATGACGCAGGCCGCCTACCAGCCGTCGATGCTCGACCTGGCCGACGCCGGGCCGACCCTGGGGCCGCTGCCCGGCCAGATCCGCCGGCACCAGCTCAGCCGGGGCGCCTGGGTCGACCACCTCCCCGGCTGGGTGCGCGGCTCCGACACGGTCCTCGACACCCTGCTCACCGAGGTGCCCTGGCGTGCCGAACGGCGCACCATGTTTGACGCCGAGGTCGACGTGCCCCGACTGCTCTGCTGGTACGACGGCGCGAGGCAGCTCCCCCACCCCGTGCTCACCGCCGCGCGGGCCGCGCTCACCGCGCACTACGCGCCCGAGTTGGGCGAGCCCTTCGTCACCGCCGGCATGTGCCTCTACCGGTCCGGGCGCGACAGCGTGGCCTGGCACGGCGACACCATCGGCCGATCGGCGCACACCGACACGATCGTCGCGATCGTGTCGTTCGGAGCACCGCGACCGCTGCTGCTGCGCCCACGCGGCGGCGGCGAGAGCCTGCGCTTCCCGGTGGGCCACGGTGACCTGATCGTGATGGGCGGCTCCTGCCAACGCACCTGGGAGCACGCCATCCCCAAGACCACCCGCCCCGTGGGCCCTCGGGTGAGCGTCCAGTTCCGCCCCCACAACGTCGCCTGACTGTGGGCCTGCTCTAGGACGGCATCAGACGTTCGAGGCGGCGGCGGACCTCCTCGGCTGCGGGGTCGCCCACGTCCTCATAGATCCGCGCGGCCAGGCGCCAAGCGGCAGCGGCAGCGTTCCGGTCACCCATCCCTTCCCGGGTGTCTCCGAGTCGGATGAGGGTCTCCGCCTCGTGATACCGGTCCGCGGAGTCGCGAAAGAGCTCGATCGCCTGCTCGTAGCAGTTGGCCGCGCGGTCGCGTTCACCGAGGCGGTCGTAGGCGAAGCCGAGGCTGTCCAGCGTCGCGGCCTGACCGTTGCGGTCGTCGGTCCGTCGTTGCTGGTCGAGGGCCTCGGTGCAGCTGGCGATGGCCTGGACATAGTCGCCGGTGGTGGCGAGCAGCCAACCGATCGCGTTGAGCGTCCGGGCTTCGCCCGCGTGATTGCCGACCAGCCGGTAGAGCCGCAGCGCCTCGCGACCGTGTGCGAGCGCCTCGTCGAGCCGGCCGTCCAGGTAGCAGAGTTCGCAGTAGTTGTGCAGCGTCTGGGCCTGACCGATCGGGTCGCCGAGACGTTCGTGCAGCTCAAGCGCGCGCCTGAGCCGGTGCTCGGCAGTGGTGCGATCGCCCAGTCGGGTCAGCGCGCGAGAGACCAGCCGATTGGCGACGGCCTGACCGGCGAAGTCGTCGATCTTCTCTGCGGCGCCCAGCGCGACCTCTTGGATGGCGAGCTGGTCCTGCCAGAGGCCGCGCGGCGCCACAAAGGTGGTCAGCGCCCACGCGATCTGCCAGGCGTACGTCTCGAAGCCGTTCTCGGCGGCCTGTCGGACCACCCGGACCAGCACTCGATGCTCTGCCGTGAACCAGGCGAGCGCGCCGTCGTGATCGGTCACCGACCGCCTGGCGGGCACGGGCAGCGGCGGCATCGGCTCGATCGGGGGCCACTGCGGCTGGAGTAGCCGGGCGGCCGGATAGGCGGCGTGCAGATAGTGGTCGTACAGGCGCTGTCGGGCTGCGACGTGTTCGTCGCCGCGCTCCGACGACTGTGCGAGCTCGGCCGCGTAGGCGCGCAGAAGATCGTGGAAGGCGAACCGGCCGGGCGCGTGCTCCGCCAGCAGGTGGAGCCGGGTCAGTTCCCGCAGGACCGGCGTAACGGCCGCGGGTGACACACCGGCGAGAGCCGACGCCGCGGCGGTGGTCAGGTCCGGGCCCGGATGCAGCCCCAGCAGAGTGAACAGCCGGGCGGCGTCCACCCCCAGGGCCAGGAACGACCACGAGAAGACGCGCCGGACGTCGCCGTCGGCCAAGGCGTCCAGCCTCGCCTCGGCCGAGTGCAGTTCGGCGGCGATCGCGCTGAGCGGGAACCTGGGATGGGTCGCGACACGCGCCGCCACTATCGACAGTGCCAGTGGAAGCCGGCCTGCGGCCTCGATGATGTCGGCCACCGCCACCGACTCGGAGGCGAGCCGGCTGACCCCGAGACGTCTGGCGAGCAGACTCCTCGACTCCTCCGCCGTGAGCACGTCCAGTGTCAACGGCGTGGCACACTCGGCGGCGATCAGGCCGCCGAGCCGGTCACGGCTGGTGACCACGACCATGCAGCGGCCCGCACCGGGCAGCAGGGCGCGCACCTGGGCGGAGTCGCGAGCGTTGTCGAGCACCAGGAGCATCCGGCGGGAGGCCAGCAGGCTGCGGTAGAGACCAGTCCGGGCCTCCATGTCGGAGGGTATCCGGGCGTGGGGCACGCCGAGCGCCTCGAGGAAGCCGGACAGGGCGTCGGGCGGGGACACCGCGCCAGCTTCGTCGTAACCGCGAAGGTTCACATAGAGCTGGCCGTCCGGGAAGCGGTCGGCAACCCGGTGCGCCCAGTGCAACGCCAGGGCCGTCTTGCCGACTCCGGCCATGCCGGACACCACAGAGATCGCCCCGCTCGTCGACCCCTCAGCCCCGCCATGCAGAAGCCCGTCGAGGCCCGCCAGCTCGACGCTGCGTCCGACGAACTCCGGCACCGCACGCGGCAGTTGCTCGGGGCGCTGGATGAGCGGCCCGACTGCCGTCTCCGGCGCCCGCCGGTCCGGCCCCGTTGGCGGTTGCGTCGTCAGGCCCGGGCGGTGATGCAGGATGTCGTCGTACAGCGTGACGAGCTCCGGAGCGGGATCGAGGCCGGTCTCCTCCGCCAGCGTCTGTCGGGCCTGCCGGAAAGCATCCAGTGCGCCGGCCACGTCTCCGATGCGGTACAGGCCCACCATCAGCTGGCCCCACGCCCGCTGCCGCAACGGATGCCGGTCGAGCAGGCCACGCAACCGGTGCACGACGTCGGCCGACGCGCCGAGGGCCAGCACGGCCTCGGCGTAGTCCTCCTCGACGAGCAGCCGGCGCTCCTCCAACTGCGCCACCCGCCGAGCCAGCGTCGAGCGCAGCGGCAGGTCGGACAGCGGCGCACCACGCCACAGGCGCACCGCGGCGGAGAGTTCGGCCTCGGCCCGGTCCAGATCGGCAACGGCGAGCGCCTCGCGGCCCCGCGCCGCCGCGGCGTCGAACAGGTCCAGGTCCCGTTCGTCTGGGCCCACCCGCAGCAGGTAGCCGCCGGCCGCAGCGGTTATCCCATCCCAGGTCGTCCCACCGCCCAGCGACCGCCGCAGCCCGCGCACATAGGTGCGCAGATTCGCGGCAGCCGACGCCGGCTCGTCGTCGCCCCACAGCATCGCGGCCAGCTCGTTGGTGCCGACGACCTCATTCGGGCGCAGCAGCAGGGTCGCCAGCAGGAGACGCTGCTTCACCGAGCCCAGTGGAACCGACCGGCCGTCGCGGTACACCCGGAACGGGCCAAGGAGTTCGAAACGCAACCAGGCACCTCACGTGTGGGCGCTGCCATGTGCCGCCACGCGTACAGCACCCGGACAAGCGGGCGAGCAGATGAGCTGTGCGTGAGTTGTGCGGCGGTTGTACCGGCCCCACCGTACCTTCTCCATGGGGGGACCGGGGCGGTGAGGATGGTTCTACCGTCCTCACCGTCTCATCCAAGAGCACCAATCGCCAGGCCTGGTTGCACGACGATGGCGCGAGGCCAAACGGGGACCGTCTGTCCACACGCGTTCTGGCGCAAGGCCTACTCCAACCCGGCGGTCTGGCCAACTGAGCATCATCGCGAGCAGCCCGATTCCCACGCGGTGGCCAGCGACTCGCAAGGTAGGTCCGGACACGACGGGACCGGTTGTCCGGACCTACCTTGCGGTTCTCCGGCCTGACCGCCATTGATCCAGCGGCGACCGGGCGCGTGCTAGAGGAGGCCGGCGAGTTTGTAGAGGACCAGGGAGCCGGCTACCGCGACGTTCAGGCTGTGGCCGTGGCCGACCATCGGAATCTCCACCGCCGCGTCCAGCTGGTCGAGCGCCTCGGGCGGGATGCCGGTCGCCTCGTGGCCCAGCAGCACGACGGTACGGCCCCGAGCGGCGGGCAGATCACCGAGCCGGACGGCCTCGTCGGCCAGTTCCACCCCGAGGACCCGGGTGCCGGCGGCCCGTTCGGCGGCCAGCCATTGCAGCGGACTGCCGACCCGGTGGACGCAGCCCGGCCGCCGCAGCGTGTTGCCCCGGGCCACGGCCTCGTCCACCCAGCGGAACGGTGGCACGGCGAGGCAGGCGCCGACCGCGTCGCACGTACGCAACAGGGTGCCCAGGTTCGCGCCGTGCATCGGCCAGAGTGGCGCGGCGATCAGGTGACCCCAACAGCGGTGTGGCCGGGGACGGCGGGCGGCGCGTAGCTCACGCCTCGGCCGGACCCGGATGGCGGCGCTCACGCCGCGCCGGCGACTCCGCCGGACAGAGAAGAAATCATGTTGAGGGGCGCTTCGCGGTGCACCCGGACCCTCACCGACAACAGAGGGCACCACCATACCGCGCAGGCGGACGCCCCACCCCGCAGGTGCCGGACCGTCCCCCGGGGACGGTCCGGCAGCGCGGGTGGGGTCAGTCGCGTTCGATCAGATGGCCTACCACCGTCGGGCCGAGCATCACCGCGAAGCCGCTGCCGTCGCGGCGTGGGTCCGCGGTGGGCAGTTCCACCGGGTCGCCGGTGGCGGTCGCGCCGACCGGTCGCGGGCCCACCCAGGCGACGGCCACGTCCGTCTCACCCTTGAGGAAGCGGTGCGCGCGCACACCGCCGGTCGCCCGGCCCTTTGCCGGGTACGCCTTGAACGGCGTCACCTTGACCGTCGCGCCGGTGGAGGTGACCACCATCGGCTCGCCATGCCCCGGGTCGTCGGTGCGTACCGCGCCGAAGAACGCGACCCGCGCCCCGGCCGGCAGGTTGATGCCGGCCATACCGCCGCCCTTGAGGCCCTGCGGCCGGACCAACCCTGCGGGGAAGCGCAACAGCGACGCCTCCGAGGTGACGAAGGTCAGCGTCTCGGTGCCGTCGGTCAGCCAGGTCGCCCCGACCACCTCGTCACCGTCGCGCAGACCGATCACCTCGAACTCGTCGGAGCGCACCGGCCACTCCGGCGAGCAGATCTTCACCGCGCCCTGCCGGGTGCCCAATGCCAGCCCTGGTGAGCCCTCCGCCTGCCCTCCCAGCGGGGCCAGGCCGACGACGGTCTCCCCCGCCGCCAACGGCACCAGCTCGGCCGCGGACATACCGCCACGCAGTGACACGGTGCCCGCCTGCTCGGGCAGCACCGGCAGCGGCAGAACGTCGACCTTGAACGCCCGACCGGCGCTGGTCAACAGCAGCACCCGACCACGGGCGGTGGAGTGCGCGATGGCGCGTACCGTGTCGTGCTTGACCCGGCCGTTGCGTCGGCGCCCCTCGGAGCTCTCCTCCGACTCGGCAGCGGTCCGGGCGACCAGCCCGGTCGCGGAAAGGATCACCTGGCACGGGTCGTCGGCGACCTCCAGCGGGCCGGCCGGCGCGGACGCGGCCAGCACCTCCTTCAGGTCACCGTCGACAAGCGTCGTACGACGTTCGGTGCTGAACTGCTTGACCACGGCCGCCAGCTCGTCGGAGACCACCTTCCGGAGCACACGCTCGTCGTCGAGGATCTTGCTCAGCTCGGCGATTTCGGCGCGCAGCCGCTCCTGCTCGGCCTCCAGCTCGATCCGGTCGAACTTGGTCAGCCGGCGCAACGGAGTGTCCAGGATGTACGTGGCCTGGATGTCGGAGAGGCCGAACCGGCTCATCAGCCCGTCCTTCGCGGCCTGCGCGTCGTCGCTGCCCCGGATCAGCCGGACCACCTCGTCGATGTCCAGCAGCGCGATCAGCAGACCGTCGACCAGGTGCAACCGCTCCTGACGCTTGCGTCGACGGTACGAGGTGCGCCGGGTGACCACCTCGTACCGGTGGGCCAGGAAGACCTCCAGCAGCGCCTTGAGGCCCAGCGTGCGCGGCTGCCCGTCGACCAGGACCAGGTTGTTGACGCCGAACGACTGCTCCAGCGGGGTCAGCCGGTAGAGGTCGGCGAGCAGCGCCTGCGGGTTGACCCCGACCTTGCACTCGACGACGAGCCGGGTGCCGCTCTCCCGGTCGGTGAGGTCCTTGACGTCGGCGATGCCGGTGAGCCGCTTGGTCTTGGTGACCTCGTTGGTGATCGCGGCGATGACCTTCTCCGCGCCGACACCGTAGGGCAACTCGACCACGGTGATCGCCTGTCGGCCCCGGCTGCCCTCGATCGGGCCGATCTCCACCTTGCCGCGCATCCGCACCACGCCACGCCCGGTCTCGTACGCCCGGCGCACCTCGTCCAGGCCGAGCAGCACCCCACCGGTGGGCAGGTCGGGGCCGGGGACGAACTCCATGAGTTTGTCCAGAGTGGCGTCCGGGTGGTTGATCAACCAGCGGGCCGCGGAGACGACCTCGGCCAGGTTGTGCGGGATCATGTTGGTGGCCATGCCGACCGCGATCCCGGACGCGCCGTTGACCAGCAGGTTGGGGAAGGCCGCCGGCAGCACGGTCGGCTGGGTCAGCGACCCGTCGTAGTTGGGCTCGACGTCGACGGTGTCCTCGCCCAGCTCACCGACGAGCAGCATGGCCTCGCGGGACATCCGCGCTTCGGTGTTGTGGTTGACGAATCCGCCGGCGAGGAAGGAATGGTCCTCCGACTTGACCCGGACCGAGTAGACCTCCGCCGGCTCGCAGGGCGTCACCTCGGTGACGCGCTCGAACCGGTACCCAGAATCCATGATCGGGAGAATCGTCGCCAGAAGTTCCGGCTCTTTGATGCGATCGATGATGCGAAGGCGCTCGGTCTCCCATCGCTCGACGCGATCGAAGTTGTGCGTCGTCAGCCACTTGCCGCCGCTACCACGACGGTCAAAGTCCAAGGCGTCACGCACGTATGTGGCAACGAACGGAACGTGGTCCTTGCTCAGCCGATGCGGACGCAACGGCGCGTGTCGCAGAACCTTGTTCAGCTTTGCCTGTTTGGTGCGGAGGAAGCCCACCCGATTGGCGAATGCCTTGATGTTACGCAGACCGGAAATCACCAAGCGGTGCTCGACCGAGCCGCTGGGACGCGTGTAACGGCGCCAGCAGGCGACGACACCGAATTCGGTGAGTAGCTCTTGGACATCCCTGGTAAGCCGCTCGCTGTAACTCGTGTACTGGATCGTGAAGCTGTCCTTGGCGACCCGCACCCCGCCGTCGCCTTCGAAAAGGGCCATGAGGAAGGCGCGCTTGACGCCCCAGCCACCGTTCCAGACGAATTGCGGGATGAACTTGTCCCGGGCCTGATGCCCGATGAACTCCACCATTGGGCTTGCCCGGAAAGCATCCATACCGCCGGCATAGATTTGGACATCGATTTCCTGGACGCGCTTCCGGTCGCGACGGGTCTGTCGCTCGCTGACGTAACGCCGACCACCAACCACTTGGTCGTACGCATGCAGAACCTCATTGAAGAAGTGCTCGTCGGTGTTGTTGAAACCGGCCCTTGTCTCACTCGCGAAGCCCTCGGACGCCCACGCGCCACCGAGAATGCCCAGCGAGTATTCGCGAGCTGTGGGTATGACCTGGGACCAGGCGTTGCGTGCCACACAGACGGTCGAGCCGACCGCAAGCTCGTCGAGCCGTCGCCACTGGAAATTGGGGACGCCCATCGGCGACTCAAGACAGAGCACCAGGTGATTTTCGCTGCCCCGAAGCGAGAAACCGGCATCCGTGCCGATCCGGACCGTCGGATGGACGCCGGAGTTGAACACCTTGTCGACCTGAACAGCTTTACCGTCTTTGTCGAGCACCTCGAAGTCGACATCGGCTTCGCTGTCCGCAGCGAGGCTTACCAGGTCAGCAATTCGAGGGCTGGTGCCGTCAGCAAGTCGAATACGGGTGTCTCCCGTAACGCAGTAACGCGAGGCGGCCGGGCCGTCGTCGGGGCTGCCGAAGTTGCCGTGCCCGTCGATGAGCGGCACGTTGAGGGAGAAGTCCTGGGCGAGGCGGACCATGGCGTCGTAGATCGCCGTGTCACCGTGCGGATGGTACTTACCCATTGTATCCCCGACAATTCGGGCAGACTTCACATGCCCGCGGTCCGGCCGGTAGCCCTGCTCGTACATCGACCAGAGGATGCGCCGGTGCACGGGCTTGAGGCCGTCGCGGGCGTCGGGCAGGGCGCGGGAGTGGATGACCGAGAACGCGTACTCCAGGTAGGAGTCGGAGACCTCGGTGACCAGTGGGTTGTCGAACACCCGCGCGCCGGCCTGGTCGAACGAGGAGAGGTCGACCTTGTTTTCCTTACGGCGTGCCATGACTCAGCTCTCCACTGGAACTGGAACTGGAACGGAACGGGCGCTCATGCGTCGATCGCATCCCGGTCGACGCGGTCGGCGGAGTCGATGAGCCAGTTGCGACGCGGCTCGACCTTCTCGCCCATCAGCAGTTCGAGGATGCGTTCGGCGGCGTCGACGTCGTCGAGGGTGATCCGGCGGACGGCCCGGGTGGCCGGGTTCATCGTGGTGTCCCACAGCTCGTCGGCGTCCATCTCACCGAGACCCTTGAACCGTGGGATGGGCGTGACGATCTGCTTGCCGGCCTTCTCCAGCTTGCGGACCGTCGTCTCCATCTCGGCCTGGGTGTAGGTGTAGACGGTCTGCGGGCTGCGCCCCTTGGTGGTGATCTTGTGCAGGGGCGGCATCGCGGCGTAGAGCCGACCGGCCTCGATCAGCGGTCGCATGTACCGGGCGAACAGGGTGATCAGCAGCGTACGGATGTGGGCGCCGTCCACGTCGGCGTCGGCCATGATCAGCACACGGCCGTAGCGCAGCGCGGAGAGGTCGAAGGTGCGCCCCGAGCCGGCGCCGAGGACCTGCACGATGGCCGCGCACTCGGCATTGTCCAGAACCTGCTGGAGGTTGGCCTTCTGCACATTGAGGATCTTGCCGCGGATCGGCAGCAGCGCCTGGTATTCCGAGGAACGGGCCATCCGGCTCGTACCCAGCGCGCTGTCACCCTCGACGATGAACAGCTCGCTGCGATCGATGCCGGTGGCCCGGCAGTCGACCAGCTTCGGCGGCATGGACGCGCCCTCCAGGGCGGTCTTGCGCCGGGCGGCGTCCTTCTGTTGCTTCTGGGTGAGTCGCACCCGGGCGGCGTCGACGATCTTCTGCAGGACGGTGCGCGCCTCGGCCTTGGTGCGCCGGTCCTCAAGCCAGGCCTTGATGTGCGCGTCGACCAGGGACTGGAGAACCTTGGTGATGCCGGTGGTGGAGAGCTCGTCCTTGGTCTGCGAGGTGAACTGCGGCTCGGGGATCCGCACGTGCACCACCGCCGTCATCCCCTCCAGGACGTCGTCCAGGGTGGGAGGCTCCTCCTTGGCCTTGAGCAGACCGCGGGTGTTGCGGATCGCGTCGGCGAGCGCGCGGACGAGGGCCCGCTCGAAACCCTTGCGGTGGGTGCCGCCGTGCGCGTTGCGGATGGTGTTGGTGAAGCATTCGACGGTGCGCTCGTAACCGGTGCCCCACCGGAACGCCACCTCGACCTCGGCGCGCCGCTGCACGTTGGACTGCATGACGCCGTTGGCGTCGGCGGCGTTCTCCCGGTAGGTGCCCTCGCCGTTGACCAGCAGGGTGCCAGAGACGGGCCGGTCTCCGGCCGGGGCGAGGAACTCCACCATGTCACTGAGCCCGTTGGGGTAGTGGAACCGCTCCTCGGCGGGCGCCTCGCCGGTCAGGTCGCGCAGCAGGTAGGTCACGCCGGGGACCAGGAACGCGGTGTTGCGCAGCTTCATCCGGACGGCGTCGACGTCGAGCGCGGCGCCGGTCTCGAAGTAGCGGGCGTCGTGCCACCAGCGGATCGAGGTGCCGGTGCGCTGGCCGCGCTTCATCCCGCCGGTCACCTGGAGCCCGGGGCCGGCGGTGAACGGGGCGTCCGGCCCGTCGCCGTCGAAGATGCCCGGGACGCCGTGCCGGAACGACATCGCGTGGATCTTGCCGGCCCGGCGGACGGTCACGTCGAAGCGGCGGGACAGCGCGTTGACCGCCGATGCGCCGACGCCGTGCAGACCGCCGGAGGTCTTGTAGCCGGAGCCGCCGAACTTGCCGCCGGCGTGCAGCCGGGTCAGCACCAGCTCGACGCCGGAGATGCCGGACTTGGCGTGCACGTCGGTGGGGATGCCGCGGCCGTCGTCGTCGACCTGCACCGAGCCGTCGGCGTGCAGGATCACCTCGACGTGGCTGGCGTGACCGGCGACACCCTCGTCGGTGGAGTTGTCGAGGATCTCGTTGACGAGGTGACCCACGCCACGGCTGTCGGTGGAACCGATGTACATGCCGGGCCGCTTGCGGACAGCGTCCAGCCCCTCAAGGTGGGTGAGGTCATCGGCCCCGTACAGGGTGTCAGGCTCTGCGGTCAACTGGTCGTACTCCCCGGTCTCGGCGGTGTGCTGCCGGTCACCGGCGACATCAGCCGGCGTGGCGCGCCGCAGCGAGCCTAGCCCGAGGCTAGGACAACCACCGGAGGACCTACGCGACCCGCCGCGCGTGGTCCTCCGGACGTGAGCCAACGAACAGCTGCCTAGTGATCATGGGGCCACGCAGAGACACGGCCACCGGTACGCCCACCCAGAATCGCGGCCGGTTGAGCGCGGGGTGCACGCCGGTCCGGGTCGAGGAGATCACGAGGCGGTCGAGGTGGACGAGACGCGCTGCGGCGCTCCCTCGGCACGCCGGCCCGACGGTGGCTGTTGGTGGGCACCCTGGCGGCGGGGCTGCTGGCCGCCGGGGCGCTGGTCGCGGCGGTGGATGCCGCCGACCGGTAGCCCGTCATGCCTACGGGCGCATGTCTTTCGTCGAACGAATCTGTTACGGGCCATTGACGCCCATCGCGGCGAGGTGATCTGATCGCGCCCTCAGAGAATCTTTCATCTTTCGATGGTTGGGGGCCCCATGCCCAGGTTCCGGCGTACCGCGCTCGCCGCGGGACTAACGATCGCCATGGCCGCGTTGTCGACCGCCGTCGCGCTGCCCGCACCCGCGTCCGCCGCGTTGCCCACCGCCGCGGTGGCACTCGGGGACAGCTTCATCAGTGGCGAGGGCGCCGGGGCGTACACCCCTGTCGTCGACGCCAACGGAGTCAGCCAGGGCTTCCCCGGTTGGACCGCGGCGAACAACAACGCGTTCTTCTGCCACCGCTCGGCCAACGCCTCGCTCAACCAGGCCAACCTGCCGGGCATCCAGAACCGGTTCAACCTGGCCTGCTCCGGTGGTCAGCCCCACGACATCGCCAACGCCTCCCAGGCGCGGACCAACGGTCGTACCGTCGCCTCACAGCTGAGTCAGCTGCGCGCCGTCGCGCAGACCCAGGACATCGACCTGGTGCTGGTCGGCCTCGGTTCCAACAACAGCTCGTTCACCTTCGGCAGCGTCGCGGAGAAGTGCGCCAACCGGTTCATCGCCGATGCCTGGACCGGCTGGTGGGAGTTCTGGGCGTACCTGAACGGGCCGGTGGAGCAGAAGCCGTGCAGCGACGCCGACCTGGCCACCGCCGCGCAGCTCAGCGCCGCGACCGCGGAGACCACCGCGGCCGTACGCCAGATCCTGACCACCCTCGACCAGGTCGACGCGGACGGGCAGCACCGGGTGGTGTTCCAGGACTACACGAACCCGCTGCCGCTGGACCTGAACCCGCAGTTCCACGAGGAGGACAGCCGGGACGACACCCGGGACAAGTTCCGTGACCTGGGTGCCGAGCGGTACGCGGGCGGTTGCCCGATCCACCGGGCCAGCCTGGCGCCGGGGCACCGCTTCTCCCAGGGTCTGGGCAGCATCGTGAAGTCCACCCGGGACACTCTCGCAGCCGAGTTCCCCGCCGACGAGCTGGTGTACCTGAACGTGCAGCAGGCCTTCAACGGCGCCCGGCTCTGCGAGCAGACCAGCAGCCCGAGCGGCTCGCTGGCCACTCCGATCCGGCTTCAGGACGGCGCGACCGGCACCTTCGTCACCAGCCTCGCCGGCAAGGACAAGATCGCCATCCAGCGCATCGCCAACACCTGCGTCACCTACTTCCAGACCTGCCAGGAGTCGTGGCACCCGAACGCCACCGGGCACCAGGTCCTCGGCCAGTGCCTGAGCGGCGCGGCCTCCACCAGCGCCCGTTCGGTGGCCTGCGTGCGGGCCAGCAACGGGGCAATCTCGGTCTCCTGACCGCAGCGCCATTCGGAGGGCTCCGCCATTCGGCGGGGCCCTCCGTCGCGTCCGTCGAGCGCGCCCACTGCTGCCGTGGACCCGACGGCCTGCTGCTACCCGCCGGTAACGTCAGGCCGTAGTCTGGGCCGATGAACGGGGACCCGGAGTACGCGCAGGAGTACGTCGACGTCGACGGTGGCCGGTTGGGTGTGCAGGTCTATCCGGAACCGGCCGGGTTGCCGGGCGCGCCGGTGGTCGTGATCTGGCCCGCGATGGGGGTCCGGGCCCGGTACTACCGGCCCTTCGCCGCCGCGCTGCGCGCCGCCGGACTGGCAGTGGTCGTGGCCGATCTGCGCGGCACCGGGGCGAGCACGCCGGCGCCGAGTCGGGCGGACCGGCACGGTTACGCCGAACTGGCCGACGACGTTGGCGCCGTCCTGGCCGCCCTCAAGCCACGTCTGGACGGACGCACCCGACTGCTTCTCGGGCACTCCCTCGGCGGGCAGGCCGCGCTGCTGCACCTCGCCCTGCACGGCAGCGGCGAGGTGGACGGGTTGGCGCTGGTGGCGGTCGGCATCCCGTACTGGCGGAGCTACCCGGGCCGTCGCGGCCTCGGCGTACTGCCCTACACCCAGGGAATCGCCGCCACGGCGGCCCTGCTCGGGGTCTGGCCGGGCTGGGGCTTCGGCGGTCGGCAGGCACGCGGCGTGATCCGCGACTGGGCCCACACCGCGCGGACCGGCCGATTCCCCCGGCTCGACGGTACGGACACCGAGGCCGCCGTCCGCGCGGTGCGGACCCCGGTGCTGGCCGTCAGTGTGGACGACGACCAGTTCACCCCGCACGAGACCATGGACCACCTCTGCGCGAAGCTCGCCGACGCGCCGGTGACCCGGGAGCGGTACACAGTGGCGCAGGCCGGTACGACGTTGGACCACTTCACCTGGGTTCGCGCCAGCGTCCCGCTGGCGCGGCGGATCGCCGGTTTCGTCGGCGACCTGCCGCCCCGCTGAGCCGTACCGGCCGGTCGGCTCACTCGTCCTGGTCCAGCGGCACCAGTTCACCGTCCCGCTCCACCTGGATCTCGGCGTGCTCCTTGCGGGGTGCGACCTCTGCGGTGTTCCGGTGCGGGTCGTTGTCGGGGTGCATGAGCACCGCGTCTGTTTTGGGGGTTTTCTCCCGGCTCTCGTCCGGCTGCGACATCGCGTTCCCCTCTCGTCGGCGTCGCTCGGGATCTACCCACCACCGGGCGAACGACTCCTGCTCGGGGCAGGTCGACCCGCCGACGCCAGGGATGTCCGGTAGCGGCCCTCCACGGCGCGGATCGGCCCGCCCGGGGCGGGGTTAGCCGCCCGACCGGCGGGTAAGCCGCACCGCCCGACACGGCGGAAGGGGATCACATGTCCGAACGGCATACCGCACTGCGCTCGATGCACGATCTGGGCCTGGCGGCCTGGTTTGGCGGCTCCCTCATGGGTGCCTTCGGCGTCAACGGCGCAGCGGCGAAAATCAGCGACTCGACCCAGCGGCTCCCGATCGCCTCGGCCGGATGGTCCAAGTGGACACCGGTCAACGCGGCCGCGATCGGCGCCCACCTGGCCGGCGCCGTCGGCGAGCTGGTGACCGAGAGCCCACGGGTGGCGGCCCAGTCCGGCGTCGCCCGGGCCAGCGCCATCAAGACCGCGTTGACGATCGGCGCGCTGGCGGTCACCGGCTACAGCCGGTTGGTCGGCATGCGGCTGGAGAAGGCGGGCGGTCCGTCGGTGAGCGGTGCCACCGAGCCGAACCACCAGACGCCGTCCAGTGTGGCCTCATCGCAGCGGCAGATGAAGCTGCTCCAGTGGGCCATCCCGGCGCTGACCGGGACCCTGGTCGTGGTCACCGCGTACATGGGTGAGCAGCAGAAGCCCGGCCAGGTGTTCCGCGGCATGCTCGGTCGCGCCGGTGGGATGAAGGGCGCCTCGAAGAGCATGATCAAGATGGGAATGAGCAACGGCAAGCGGCCGATGGCGATGGCCGGACGCTAAACGTCGGGCCGGCCGGCGTCCCGCCGCCACCTCGACGGCGGGGCGCCGGCCGGCCCTACGCGCGCACCGAAGCGATGACGGGTCCCACGCGCGGCGGCGTGCCGGCGACATGTCGTACGCCGCACTCGGGCGGGCGGTCCCGGCCCGAGGACGGCACATCGTCCGCCGCTGGCGGCGGACCGACGAGCGGGGTGGCCATGACGGCGCACAAGGGACGCAGCGGGGACAACGACCGGCTGGAGCCGGAGGCGACCAAGCCGTGGGGCACCGGCGACGGCTTCGACGCCGACGCGCCCTGGGGCACGGCCGACGACTCGCCGATGGACGAGGGCAGCGAGGAGACCGCGGTGCCCGAGGGACGGCGCGGCGAGCGACGCGCCGGTGCTCCGGCGGGTCGGTCGGACCCGGCGGGACGACACGGCTTCGGCTCCGTCGAGCCGACCCGTACGACGATGGCCGGACCGGGTGCCCCGCCCGATCCCGCCCCCAGCGGCCGGAGCTTCCCCGACGACGCGGACATCGGCGAGTCGACCCAGGACGCCCTGCGCAGCCGGGGACGACGGTCCTGAGCTGACCGGCGCCCGACCGGGTGGCCCGTGCCGCGATCAGCCGGTCGCCGGGACAGCCTGCTCGACGATCATCGTCTCGGCGAGCAGTTGCGCCAGCCGGGTGGCGTCGCGCTGGGCCTGCCCGGCGCAGCAGTTGTTGAACAGCACGTGCAGCTCGTCGGGGAGATCGGCGAACTCGGCCAGCCGTCCGGCCCAGTGCCGGAGCTCGTCCTCGGCGTACGCGTAGCGGAACTTCTCCTGCTTGTCGCCCTCGCCCCAGGCGTCGCTGTGACCGTGGAACCGGACGATCGCCGGTTCCGCCGTCATGGTCAGGATCGGTGGCACCGACGACGGGTGCCCCTGTGGCATGTCGACGCAGACCAGGGACAGGTCGTGGGCGCGTAGCAGGTCCAGAGTGTCCGCTGCGGCGTCGTCGTCCAACCAGGAGCCGTGCCGCAGCTCCACAGCGACCCGCCACGGCCGGCAGCGCTGCGCCAGCTCGACGATCCGGCGTTCGGCCGCGGGGCTGCGCACCAACCACGGCGGGAACTGCAACATCACCACACCGAGCTTGCCGGCCGCCGCGATCGGGTCGAGGGCCGCGCGGAACCGGGCCCACAACTCGTCGTACGCCGGCTCCGGCAGGTCCCGGCGGCGGATCCGGCTCGGGCCGCTGGCCGGTCGCAGGTCCCGGGGCAGCACGGCGACCGGTGTCGGGTGACCGGTGAAGAGGCTGAACGCCTTGACGTCGAAGGTGAAGTCGTCAGGTGTGGCGTCCACCCAGCCCTGAGTCGTCTCCGGCACCGGGATGGCGTAGTAGGACGTGTCCACCTCGACCATCGGGAACTGGCTGGCGTAGAAGCCCAGTCGACGGGCCGGTGTGCTGGCCGAGCGCGGGTACCACCCGGAGCGCAGCAGGGACTGGTCCGCCCAGGACGACGTGCCCACCTTAATCACAGCCATGTCATTCAGTGGACCGCCACCGGCGCGGATAGGCAACCGCTGGCGGGTCTTCCGTCGACGCCGCGCGGTGACCGGAAAGTGTCGGTGCCTCGCCGTACGGTGGCCTCGGATGGACATCAACGAGGGGTGGCGGCATGACCAGCACTGAGCAGCTCACCGGTGAGCGCGCCGATCTCTTGCAGGCGCTCCGCGGGCACCGCGGGTTCCTCCTGCAGACCGTCGACGGGCTCACCGACGAGCAGGCGGCCAGCCGCCCCACGGTCAGCGAGCTCTGCCTCGGCGGCCTCATCAAGCACGTGTCCGTCGTCGAGCACCGGTGGATGCTCTTCGCCGTCGGCGGCGCGGAGGCGATGGGCCGCGAGGAGATCGACTGGGTCGGTCAGTTCCAGATGTTGCCGGGCGAGACCCTCGCCGGGCTGGTCGGGCGCTTCCAGGAGGTGGCCGCCCAGACCGACGAGTTGGTCGCCACCCTCGACCTGGACGCGGCGCACCCGCTGCCGCAGGCGCCGTGGTTCGAGCCGGGGGCGAGTTGGACGGTCCGCCGGGTGCTGCTGCACCTGATCGCCGAGACGGCCCAGCACGCCGGGCACGCCGACATCCTGCGGGAGTCGATCGACGGCGCCAAGACGATGGGCTGACTCCGACGTCGACCGTCGCCGGGCCGAGCGCTGCGGCACCGCCTCAGTGCAGGCGGTGCCGGCGTTCGGTGGTCCGGTCTCTCGCGTAGGCGTCGGAGTGGCCCCAACGGCCCGGGATGTCCAGCAGTTCCAGCCGACCGAACCCCTCCGGCACCGCCGGGTTCACCAACAGGTTGTCGCCGGTGGGTCGCAGGCCCAGCATGGTGCCGAGCAGCATCAGCATCGCTCCTGACGACCACGCCTGCGGGCGGCAGCTCGTCGTCAACTGGACGGGGTAGGTCGTCAGGTCGCGCTCGTAGCCGGCGATCACTCCCGGCGTCGCGCCACCGAGCGTCTGCGCCATGTCGAAGATGCCGTCCGCGATCCGGGCCGCCTGCACGTCGAGGCGGTAGCGGCGCAACCCGGCGGCGATCAGCGCGTTGTCCGACGGCCACACCGCGCCCAGGTGCGTGCCCACCGGGTTGTACGCACGCTGCCCGGTGGCGAACGTGCGTACTCCCCACCCGCTGAACAGTCGCGGCCCGACCAGGTGCTCGGCGACCGCCTCCGCACGGTCGTCCGCGACGATCCCGCTCCAGAGCAGATGCCCGATGTTGGAGGCCAACGCGTCGACCGGTTCGCCGTACGGGTCGAGCGCCAACGCGTAGTGCTCCCGGTGCGGCAGCCAGAAGTCCCGGTTGAAGCGCTCCTTCAGCGCTGCCGCCTCCCGTTCCAACCGGTCGGCGTACGCGGGGTCACCCCAGAACTCCCGGGCCAGCCGGGCGCCACGCCGCTTCGCGTCGTACGCGTAGCCCTGCAACTCGCAGGTGGCGCGGGGGAAGGCGGGTTGCCGACCGTGGGCGTCGACGATGGCGTCCGGGGAGTCCTTCCAGCACTGGTTGATCGTGCCGTCGCGCTCGTTGCGGCGCTGGTAACGCAGGTAGCCGTCCCCGGTCAGGTCGCCGTACTCGTCGATCCAGTCCAGCGCCATCCGGGCCGGGTGGCGCAGTTCGCGGACCAGGTCCGCGTCACCGGACCAGCGCTCATACTCGTCGAGCAGCACGACGAAGAGCGGGGTGGTGTCCGCCGCGCCGTAGTACAACGCGCTCGTCCGGTCGCTGAACGCCCCCGTCTCGCCGTACCGGAGCTGGGCCAGGATCTTGCCGGGCTCCTCGTCCAGCGCGTCGTCGAGTTGGCCGCCCTGCATGAGCGCCAGCATCCGTAGCGTCGCGGGAGCCAGTTCGGGGGTGAAGGCCATCGTCTGGAGGCAGGTGATCAGGGCATCCCGTCCACACAACCCCATCGCCCACGGCAGACCACCGATCGGCACCCGCTCGCGGTACGACAGCGGCCTGTAGCGCAGCGCCGCCAGGTCCGCGAGGCTGCCCTGGTAGAGCTCCTCCAGGCCCTTGCGTTCGGCCACCAACTGCGGTGCCCGGTCCAGCCACTGCACCAGGTCCTCCTGCATTCCCGTCCGCACGATCTGCTGGTGCGACTGGAGGTCGGCGCGGAGATCCCGGCCGTCCTCGCCGCCCATGGTCACGCTGACGTGCAGGTCGGTCTCCCACTTGCCGTCGGGAGCGATCCGGATCCGGAACGTCATCCCCCGCTCGTCCACCTCGGCGGGGACGGTGCTGCGTACGGTGGTCTCCCGGACGAACCGGTCCCGCTGGTAGCGCAGCACGAGTTGCTGGTTCGCCGAGTCGGCGCTGACCTCGACGGCCCGCTGCCGGAGCTGCCCGACCTCGACGATGTCGGTGAAGTCGCTGGCCATCTCCACCCGGACGGTGAACTCGGCGGGCTGCGACGAGTGGTTGAGCACTGTGATGTTCTCGTGGAAGCAGTCGTGCACCGAGCGGTGCCTGATGATCGACACGTCGGCGTCGACGTAGTGACTCGCCGCACCGGGGACCAGGAAGAACCGGGTTTCGAAGTAGGTGAGGTCGTCGCGGGAGAGCGCGTTGATCCGTTCACCGTCGATCCTGAGCACCCAGTGGGACAGGAACCGGGTGTCGTACGCGAAGAGTCCGAGCGGGGCCTGCGGATCGGTCTCGATGTCGCCCTGGGCGTCGCTGATCGCGAACAGGTTGCCGGCGATGATGTGCACCAGTTCCTGCTTCACGACCGCTCATTCCGAGCGGCCGTCGCGGCCCGGCCAACCAACGCGGCCCGGCCCAGCTCGTGCGGGTGACGGGCGCCGTCCGGCCCGGAGAAGATCCGCCGCAGCAGCATCAGCAGTTGCATGTTGCCCTGCACGGTCAGCTCGTTGCGCAGCATGCCCGCGCCGGGGTGCAGCTCGCCGCGGGTCATCCGGTCGAAGACCGCCCGGTCAGCCCGCACCACCAGGTCGGCGTCGTCGGCCGAGCGGGTCACCCGGACCTGTTGGTCGGCGATGGTCAGGTACCAGTGATCGGTGCTGCCGTCGTCGCGGACGTCCAGCCGCAGCGTCCCCGCTGTGGTCTCCGGCAGGTCGGGCCGCCGACCGGTGTCGAGCTGTCGCAGGTACTGCTCCGCCGTTGCGCCCATCGGGTCCCCTCCCCACGGTTTCCCGCAGGATCACCCGCTTCGGGGTGAGCCCGGTTCACCCCAAACAGGTGAGGTGCCAGATCTGCGGTGGTGTCGGCCCGTTTGCTCTGGGACGAGGTGGGCAGGCCAGTGGTTCAGCCGAGACGGACGGGAGCACCGGTATGCGCGCGCTGCGGTTGCGGGAGTGGAAGTCGGAACCCGAGCTGGTCGAGGTTCCCGATCCGACACCGGGGCCGGGTCAGGTGGTGGTCCGGATCGGCGGTGCCGGCGCCTGCCATTCCGACCTGCACCTGATGGACGAGTTCGAGCCCGGCAGCATGCCCTGGAACCCACCTTTCACCCTCGGGCACGAGAACGCCGGCTGGGTGCACGCCCTCGGCGCCGGGGTGACCGGGCTGTCCGTCGGCCAACCGGTCGCCGTCTTCGGCGCGTGGGGCTGCGGCACCTGCGCCCGATGCCGGGTCGGGATCGACCCGTACTGCGAGAACCCGTCCGCTGCGCCGGTACCGAGCGGCGGCGGCGGACTCGGACTGGACGGCGGCATGGCCGAGTTCGAGCTGGTCCCGGACGCGCGGCACGTCGTGCCTCTTCCGGAGGGTCTGGATCCGGTACAGGCCGCGCCGCTGACCGACGCGGGGCTCACCCCGTACCACGCCATCCGGCGCTCCTGGCCGAAGCTGCCGCCGGGCAGCACGGCCGTGGTGATCGGAGTCGGCGGGCTGGGCCATGTGGGTGTGCAGATCCTCAAGGCCACCACAGCCGCGCGAGTGATCGCCGTGGACACCCGCGCTGAGGCGCTGCGGCTGGCCGAGGAGTGCGGCGCCGAGCGCACCGTGACCTCCGGACCGACCGCCGCCGAGGAGATCCGGGACGCCACCGGAGGACGGGGCGCCGACGTGGTGCTGGACTTCGTCGGCACGGACACCACCCTGGCGCTCGGCGTGGCGGCGGCCCGCACCGTGGGCGACCTGACCATCGTGGGGATCGGCGGCGGCACCGTGGGGGTGTCGTTCTTCTCCGTGCCCTACGAGGTGAGTATCGCGACCACCTACTGGGGCAGCCGCCCCGAGCTGGTGGAGGTGCTCGACCTGGGTGCCCGGGGCCTGGTCCGTCCGAAGACCACCACCTTCGCGCTGGGCGACGCTCTGGACGCGTACCGCCAGTTGCGCGACGGGACCCTGGAGGGCCGGGCGGTGATCGTGCCGTGAGCCCGGCGGTCAGTCGGCCTGGATGAGGCCGCGCACGTAGGCGGCCTGGCCCACGTGTTGCAGGTCGTCGTCGACGATGCTGACCAACCGGACGCCGAGGGTGACCGGCGGGTCCCACGTTTCGTCGACCACGCGGTCCAGGTCCGCCGGGCCCAGGCCGGCCAGGAAGGTTCCGGTACGCGCCGCGACCGCCTGGTAGTAGTCGATCAGCGCCTGCGCGCTCTCCGGCCGCACCGCGGCGACCTGAGCGGGCGAGTGTCCGTAGCCGGTGTTGTCGGGGTCGGCGGCGAGCCCGAACCGACCCGCCCAGTCGCCGCTCACCCAGATCTGCTCGGCGTCGAGCAGGTCGGCGACGTGGTGGTCCTGCACCCGGGTGAGGTGCCAGACCAGCCAGCCGACCGAGTTGGCGCCCGGCACGGGCTGGTGGCGCAGTTGCTCGGGGCTGAGGCCGTCGACGGCCGCGCGGACGAGGTCGGGCAGCCGGTCGTACGCCTCGGTCAGCAGGTCACTCACGTCCACGGGTACGCCTTCCTGGTCGGTTTCCGAACAGGTACCGCCGGACCAGGGCGCGCAAACCTCGGCCGCTACGGTGATCGAATGGTCGCCGCGGTGGAGTTGTACCTGGACCCGGACGCCACCCGCCGGATCCGGGTGCTCTGGGACGCGCTGGAGGCCGAGGGGGTGCAGAGCATGCGCTCGCTGCTGGAGCAGCGCCACCGTCCGCACGTCTCGCTCATGGTGGCGCCCCGTTTCGACCCGGAGCAGGTCGCCGAGGCGCTGAGAGGGACGGTGGTGGCCGCCCCACTGCGGCTCGACTTCCAGCACGCCGGCCAGTTCGTCGGTCGGGTCCTCTGGCTCGGCCCGGCGCCCACCCCGGAGTTGCTGGCGCACCACCGGCTGGTGCACGACCGGCTCACCGCCGCCGGCATCGCCCTCGCCGAGCACTACCAGCCGGGGCGGTGGGTGCCGCACTGCACGCTCTCCATGCGGGTGCCGAACACGCTGATGGCCGCCGCGGTGCGCCGCTGCCTGGAGGTGTTGCCGCTGGCCGCGACAGTGGTCGGCGCGGCGCTCACCGACCACGCGCGCGGCATCGCCCACCCGCTGCCTTGACCACGCCTCGACCGTCGAGGCGTAATGTCCGGTTTGGCGGGCGACAGTCGGAAACCCGAAAACAAGCGGTGCGGATGCGGCCGGGCGTGGGAAGGTTCGAGTGGCTGTCGTACCGGCGGTGGGCTGCTCACAGGCGGTCCGCCCGGCCGGTGTGGCGCGAGGTCACCCCGCGCCACCCACGGCGGCTTCAACGAGGAGAGGCAGGGCCCATGCAGGCTCAGCGCAGGCCACCGCGCGCGGAGCGGAGCCAGACCCGGGACGACCGGACCGGCGGCGGAATGACCGGGGCGGCCACGCCACTGACGATCTGGGCGGCCGCCGTACTGCTTGGCCGTATCGGTGCCGGCGACGACGACGTCGAGGACGAACGGCACATCCTGCGCGGCATCGAGTGAATCCCGGCCGCGCGGCTCAGAGCCAGCCGCGTCGCTTGAAGATCACATAGAGGGTGCCGCAGACCAGCAGCATCAACAGCAGCGCGAAGAGGTAGCCGAAGCGCCAGTTCAGCTCCGGCATGTGGACGAAGTTCATGCCGTACACGGTGCCGATGAGCGTGGGAGCGAAGAGGATCGCCGCCCAGGAGGAGACCTTCTTCAGCTCCTCGTTCTGGCTGTAGCTGGCCGCGGTGAGGCTGCGCATCTCCTCGTTCTGCTGCTGCGAGACGAGAGTGGCGTTGACGGTGAGGATGTTCTGCAACAGGTGCCGGAAACCATCCACCCGCTCCACCACCTGGGTCAGGTGGTCGGTCACGTCGCGCAGATAGCGGCGCAACTCCTCGTCGGCGCTGGCGCTGCCGGCGCCGTCGGCCAGCGCGTCGAGCACGCTGAGCAGCGGGCGGGCGGCCCGCTGGAACTGGATGACCTCGCGGCTGAGCCCGTAGATGCGGCGGCTGGCGTTCGGGTCGCCACCGAACACCTGGGTCTCGATCTCGTCGATGTCGTTCTCCAGTCCGGCCACCACCGGCGCGTACCCGTCGACGACCTGGTCGAGGATCGCGTACAGGACCGCCTCCGGCCCTCGGGCGAGCATCTGCGCCTCGGTCTCCAGCCGCCGCCGCACCGCGGCCAGGTCGGGCGCCTCGCCGTGCCGGACGGTGACCACGAAGCCCGGCCCGATGAACAGGTGCAGCTCGGAGAACTCGACGTCCTCCCGGAGGTCGTTGTAGCGGGCGGCGCGCAGCACCACGAACAGGGTGTGCCCGTACCGCTCGAGCTTGGGCCGCTGGTGGGCGTTGATCGCGTCCTCGACCGCCAGGTCGTGCAGCCGAAACTCCCGGGCCAGCGAGGTGATCTGCTCGATGTCCGGCCGGTACAACCCGATCCAGGCCATCGCGCCGTCCTGCTCCTGGAGGCAGCGGTACGTCTCGGCGAGGCCGGACGGCGAGGCGAACCGGTGCCCCCGGATGTAGACCGCGCTGTCCACCAGGCCGCCGTGGGACGCGGCGGGCGACTCCGCGGGCGGCGCCACACCGACCCTCGTCTCGTACTCGTCGAGTTGGCGGCCGAAGCCACCACCCGGACGGAAGCGACGGCCGCCGACCATGCCCTGTCCCCTCCCCGGTGCCGTCCCATCCAGCGCGGGGCGCTGCTTCCCCCTTGTCCTGGGCCCTGAAACCCGCCGTGGCGTCAGCTGGGATCCGCGCACCGGCGGACGGGGCCGGCCCGTCGGGCGGATACTCACGGTGACCGTGAGCGGGATGACGGGGGACGCGCCGGTGAAGGTCGACAGACGGGCCGGCCGGTTGCGGGGGTGGCTGCTCGACGCCGGCTCGGACCAGGCCGTGCAGCACCCGGGGCCGCACGGGCGCCCGCCGGAGCGCCGGCACCACCCGTGGTGGAAGGTGATGTGCCTGACCGGGGTCGACTACTTCTCCACGCTGGGTTACCAGCCGGGCATCGCGGCGCTGGCCGCCGGGGCGCTCTCACCGGTGGCGACCCTGGTGCTGGTGCTGGTGACCCTGTTGGGGGCGCTGCCGGTCTACCGGCGGGTGGCGGTGGAGAGCCCGCACGGTGAGGGTTCCATCGCGATGCTGGTACGCCTGCTGAGCTACTGGCCGGGCAAGCTGCTGGTGCTGGTGCTGCTCGGTTTCGTGGCCACCGACTTCATCATCACCATCACTCTCTCGGCCGCCGACGCGACGGCGCACATCGACGAGAACCCGTTCTGGCCGAGCGGGCTCAAGGGGCACGAGGTGCTGATCACGCTGCTGCTGGTGTCGCTGCTGGGCGCGGTGTTCCTCAAGGGATTCACCGAGGCCATCGGGATCGCCGTCGTCCTGGTCGCGGTCTACCTGACGCTGAACGCGGTGGTGGTGGCCGACGCGCTGTGGCGGGTGGCGACGCATCCGAGCGCGGTCGGCGACTGGACCACCATGCTGACCACCCGGCACGGCGATCCGTGGTTGGTGGTCGGGCTGTCGCTGCTGGTCTTTCCGAAGCTGGCGTTGGGTCTGTCCGGCTTCGAGACCGGAGTGGCGGTCATGCCGAGCGTTCGGGGTGACCCACAGGACTCGGAGGCACGTCCGCTGGGCCGGATCCGTGGCGCGCGCCGGCTGCTCACCACCGCAGCGCTGATCATGAGCGTCTTCCTGATCACCAGCAGCGTGACGACCACGGTGCTCATCCCGCCGGAGGCGTTCCAGCCGGGTGGGCCGGCGAACGGGCGGGCGCTGGCCTACCTGGCGCACGCCCACCTCGGCGAGGTGTTCGGCACCGTCTACGACCTGTCCACCATCGGAATCCTCTGGTTCGCCGGGGCATCGGCGATGGCTGGTCTGCTCAACCTCGTTCCGCGCTACCTGCCCCGCTACGGCATGGCCCCGACCTGGGCGCGAGCCGTCCGGCCGCTGGTGCTGGTCTTCACCGCGGTGGCGTTCCTGATCACGATCGTCTTCGACGCCAGCGTGGACGCGCAGGGCGGCGCGTACGCCACCGGGGTGTTGGTGTTGATCACCTCGGCCGCGACGGCGGTGACGCTCGCGGCGCTCCGGCAGCATCAGCGCGGTCGCACCATCGCGTTCGGAGTCATCACGGTGATCTTCGTCTACACCACGCTGGCGAACGTCGTGGAGCGCCCGAGCGGCGTCAAGATCGCGGCCTGTTTCATCGGCGGGATCATCCTGGTGTCGGTGCTGTCCCGGCTGATGCGGGCCTACGAGCTGCGCGTCGAACACGTCGAACTGGACCCCGCCGCGGCCCGGATGATCGACGAACGCGCCGGACGTCGGATCCGCCTGATCGCGCACGAACCCGACCGACGCGACGAGGCGGAGTACCGCGCCAAGCTGGCCCAGACCATGGCGGACAACGACTTCCCCGACGACAGCGACGTCATCTTCGTCGAGGTCACGGTCACCGACCCGTCCGACTTCGAGACCGAACTGCTGGTCCGCGGCGACGTGGTCGACGGTCGCTTCCCGGTGCTCAGCCTGGCCAGTTCGTCGGTGCCCAGCGCGCTCGCCGCCCTGCTGCTGGAGATCCGCGACCGCAGCCGTCGGCGCCCTCACATCTACTTCGAGTGGTCCGAGGGCGGTCCAAGCCGCAACTTCCTGCGCTACCTGGCGTTCGGACAGGGCGCCATCGCCTCGGTGACCCGGGAGATCCTGCGCCGTCACGAGCCCGACCCGCACCGTCGACCGCACGTGCACGCCGGCTGACCTGCGAGCCGACAGTCCGTCGCGCACCGTGAGCGTCGTCATAACGACTGGACGATCCACCCGTTCCTGCTGCTAGCCTCGGCGCAGGTCATGAGTGCCAGCGCGAAGCCCCGGCTCGCTGGCCGGCAACCCTCCTCCGCGGTGGGGTGCCCCGGGTGAAGACCAGGCACCGGCAGGACGTCGGTGCAAGCGTGGCCTGGCACCCAGGTCAGCACAGACCCGGGAGAACCATGCGCATCCTCAGCACCACCCCACCGACCGACGTCGCGGACTCCCGCACCGGTCGACCCTCGCCCGCACTGATCCGGCGACGGCACGTGGACATGATGCGAATGTGCAGCGCCGCCTGTCGTCGCGGCACCGCGCTCTAGCACCCCCTTCCCGAGCTCCTCTCCCACCGGTACGCCCATCGGGCGCGCCGTCGGTGGCGCACGTCCGTGCGCGCCGAGACATCACCCTTCGGAGACACCAGTGCGATTCCTTCCTGCCCTGACCCGCGCCGCCGCCCTGGGCGCGGCCACGATCCTGGCCGCCACCGCCCTCACCGCTTGCGGCGACGACAGCTCGTCCGACGCCACCGCCAACCCGTACGGCCTGGCCCGGTCGGGCGTGCTGCGCGCCGGAACGCTGACCGACGCCCCGCCGAACGTGTACCTCAAGGACGGCAAGTTCACCGGCTTCGACAACGACCTGCTGACCGCCGTGGCCGGGAAGCTCGGTCTCACTGTCGAGTTCGTCGGCACCGACTTCTCCGCGCTGCTCAGCCAGGTCAACAACCGCAAGTTCGACGTGGGCAGCTCCTCGATCACCATCACCGAGGCCCGCAGGAAGACCGTCGACTTCGGCAACGGCTACGACTTCGGCTACTTCGGCCTGGACGTCCCGACCGGCTCGCCGATCACCGGCTTCGACCAACTCGCCGGCAAGCGGGTCGTGGTGGTGCAGGGCACCGTCCAGGACGACTACGCCACCGGCAAGCAGCTCAACCCGGTGCGGGTGCCCGACTACAACGGCGCGATCAACCAGCTCAAGGCGGGCACCGCCGACGCCTGGATCGCCCCGGCTGAGATCGGCGAGAAGTCGGCCACCGACAGCAACGGCAAGATCACCGTGGCGGCCAAGCAGCTCAGCCCGGCACCTACCGCGTACGCCGTGGCCAAGGGCAACGACAAGCTGCGCGAGGCGCTGAACAAGGCCCTCGACGAGGTCATCGCCGACGGCACCTGGACCCGGTTGCAGGCGCAGTACTACCCGGGCCGACCGATCCCGGCGGACTTCACGCCGGGCAGCGGCACGGTGAAGGCCCCGTCCGCGTCGGCCGTGCCGTCGGCGTCCGCTACAGCCGTGCCGTCGGCGTCCGCGTCGACCGCGTCCTGAGCCGGTGACGAACGAGCAGGGCGGTAGGAGGAGCGACCGATGGATCCGTTGAGCACCCTGTGGGAGACCTTCTTCGACTGGGACGCGATGCGCGAGGCGCTGCCCGAGATGCTGACCGTCGGGTTGCCCAACACGCTGATCCTGGCGGTCTCCGCCGCCCTGCTCGGCTCGGTGCTGGGCCTGCTGCTGGCCGTCGCCGGGATCTCCCGCAGCCGCTGGTTGCGCTGGCCGGCGCGGGTCTACACCGACGTGTTCCGAGGGCTGCCGGCCGCGGCGACGATCCTGCTGATCGGCGTCGGACTGGCTCCGCTGGGCATGCAGGTCTGGGGCCCGGATCCCTACCCGTTGGGCATCCTGGCGCTGTCGCTCATCGCCGCCGCGTACATCGGAGAGATCTTCCGCTCGGGCATCCAGTCGGTGGAGGCCGCCCAGTTGGAGGGCGCCCGGGCGCTCGGCTTCTCCTGGGCCGACGCGATGCGGCTGGTGATCATCCCGCAGGGCATCCGGCGGGTGCTGCCGGCCTGGGTGAACCAGCTCATCGCGCTGATCAAGGACTCCAGCCTGGTCTACTTCCTCGGCCTGGTGGCCAGCCAGCGGGAGCTGTTCCGGATCGGGCAGGACTACGCGGCCACCACCGGCAACGAGTCGGCGCTGCTGCTGGCGGGGCTCTGCTACCTGGCGTTGACAGTCCCGCTGACGCACGTCGTCAACTGGATCGACAGGCGGCTGCGCAACGGTCGGCCGGCCACCGCGTCGACCGAAGAGGACGACGACGACACCGCGTCGTACGCCGCGACGGAAGGAGATCGGCGATGACCAGCGCCACCACCACCTCGGTCAGCCTCGACGTACGCGACGTGCACCTCGCCTTCGGACCGAACCGGGTGCTGCGCGGTGTCGACCTCTCGGTGCCGCGCGGCGCGACGGCCTGTGTCATCGGCCCGTCCGGGTCGGGCAAGTCCACATTGCTGCGCACCATCAACCGGCTGATCGAACCGGACCGGGGCGACGTGCTGCTGGACGGGCGCAGCGTGCTGGGCGACGACCCGGACGCGCTGCGGCAGCGGGTGGGCATGGTGTTCCAGCAGTTCAACCTCTTTCCGCACATGAGCGTGCTGCGCAACGTCACGCTGGCACTGCGCCGGCTCCGCAAGCTTGATGCCGACGAGGCGGAAACTGTCGCCCGGGCCCAGTTGGAGCTGGTGGGGCTGGCCGGCAAGGCGAATTCCCGACCGGCGCAGCTCTCCGGCGGTCAGCAGCAGCGGGTGGCGATCGCCCGCGCGCTGGCGCTGCGGCCCGAGGTGATGCTCTTCGACGAGGCCACCTCGGCGCTCGACCCGGAGCTGGTCAAGGGCGTCCTCGGGGTGATGGCCGACCTGTCCGCCGCCGGCATGACCATGGTGGTGGTGACCCACGAGATGGGCTTCGCGCGGCAGGTCGCCGACACCGTCGCCTTCATGGACCGGGGTGTGGTGCTGGAGGCCGGCCCGCCCGAGGCCATCTTCGAGCGGGCCGAGCATCCGCGACTGCGCCGGTTCCTCGACCAGGTGCTCTGAGCCGCGCCGGTCGGACCGACGCGACGATCACTCGTTGGGTCCGCGCCCCAGCAGCCGGATCTCCTCGTTGTCCAACGCGGCCTGGAGCTCCTGCAGCACCAGGTCGTCGATCTCCCGGCTGTCGCGCAGGCGGGTCACCTCTCGGCGTTTGTGGGCCAGGACGCGAAGGCGCAGCTGCCGCTCCAGGCGGCGTTCCTCGGCGGTGCTCCCGCCGCTCTCGTTGAGGTCCTCCAGATGCCGCTGGTACTCGGCCTCCAGCCGGCGCACCGAGTCATCCTGGGCACCGACCTCGGCGGCGACCTGGGGAAGCGCGGCCAGGCCCGCCTCGGTGGCCCGCCGCCGGGCATGCCGCGCCTCGTCCACGCGTTCCGGGTCGCCGCTCAGCCGGGCCCAGCGCACGACCAACGGCAGGGTGGTGCCCTGCAAGAGCATGATCAGCACGATGACCAGTGCGGTAACGAAGATGATCAGATCGCGTTCGACCACCGGTCGACCACCCGCCGTCATCGTCGGCACGGCCAGGGCGGCGGCGAGCGACACCGCGCCCCGGAAACCGGACCAGCCCGCGACGGTCCCCACCCGCCAACTCGACGGCCCCTGGCTCGGGTCCATGATGCGACGCCGCCGCAGCCTCGCGGTCTGCGAGGTCAGGTAGACGAAGAGCAGCCTGGTACCGATCACGACCAGGGTCACCACCACCACGATCAGCAGAGCCCGCCCGGGTGATGTGCTGGTGATGCCCCGCACCGCGCGGGGAATCTGCGTGCCGAGCAGCACGAACAATCCGCCGTTGATCAGGAAGGTGGTCAGGTCCCAGAACGCATACGCCAGCACCCGGGACCGGGCCCGGATCACCCGAGGGCCGGCGTAGGCCAGCACCAGGCCGGCAACCACCACCGCCAGTACGCCACTCGCGTGCACCGAGTCGGCGAGCAGGAAGGCGCCGAACGGTGTCAGGACGCTCAACGCGCCCTCGCGCAGCGGATCGTCGAGCCGCTTGCGGATCAGCACCACGGCCGCCCCCACCAGCAGACCGGCGACCACGCCGCCGACACTGGCGCCGACGAACTCCTCGCCGATGCCCAGCACGCCCGGCTCGGCGCTCTGGCTGAGCAGACCCACCGCCACCGCGAAGATCACCAGCGCGGTGCCGTCGTTGATCAGGCTCTCCGCGTGCAGGGTGGTGAGCAGCTTCCGGGGCAGCCGCTTGGCCAGGCCGGTGACCGCGGCGGCGTCCGTCGGCGCGAGGACCGCGCCGAGCACCCAGGCCGCCGCAGGGTTCACCCCGAACGCCTGCGCGGCGAACGACACAGTGACCATGGTGAGCACCACCAGCACCACGGCGAGCAGCCCGATCACCGGCAGGTTGGCCCGGATCTCCCGCAGGCTGATGGTGAGGCTCTCCCGGTACAGGATCGCCGGCAGGAAGATCAGCAGGACCAGGTCGGGTTCCAGGGTGACCTCGGACAGCGGCGGCGTGAGCCCGAGCAGCACGCCCAACGCGATGAGCAGGACCGGCGGGGCGACCCGGTACCGGCCGCCGAGGGTGGTGCCGACGAGGACGGTGATGCCGAGCGCCACGATCAGGATGAGCGCCTCCACGCGTACACCCCCCTCGGACCATGCCGACGGTGGACGCGCCGGTGGTTCCATCTGACCCCACCGGCCGGTGGGTTCCAGCGGAAACCGGCAAGTCGCGGTGCCCGCGGGCGAGGGTCAGGCGGTGGCGCGGGCGCGCGCTGTCACCGCACGGGCCCTACGACGGTGTTCGGCCGCCTCCTCGGGCCGGCCCAGCGCGGTGGCCAGGTCGGCGAGGTGCCCGGCCACCGGGCCGACGGTGAGCACCCCGCTGCCGGCGGCCAGCTCGTCGGCGGCCGGCAGCAGCTCGGCGTGGACCCGGGCCATCGTGGCCCGGTCGTCGAGGGCGCGCGCCGCCCGACCGACGAGGCAGAGCCGTACCTCACGCAGCAGATCGTGCGGCCCCTCGGGAAGCGCCAGCAGGGCGGCCGCGGCGGCGTCCCGGTCGCCGGCGGCGAGCAGCAGCAACGGCCGGACCCACGGTTCGTACGGACCCCAGTCCAGGTCCGCCCAGTCGTCCGCGCCAAGCCCGAGGGTCGGCGGGTCGGCACCGACGAGCCCGATGGTCGGCGGGTCGGCCCCGCCGGGCCCGGTGGTCGGCCGGTCGGCCCCGACGGTGTCGGCCAGCCGCAGGCCGAGTAGGGCCAGTGGGAGCAGCCCCTGGGTCAGCCCCGGCATGCCGTCGGCGCTCACGCCCTCGGCCGCCGAGCGGTACGCCTGCGCCGCCGCGTCCGACTCGCCGTCGAGTGCCAGGCGCAGTGCGGCGTACCACCGGGTGAAGACACCGACCAACGGCAGCTCGTACCGTTCGGCGAGACGGTCGGCGGCGCGGGCGTGCCCGTCGGCGGCGGGCCGGTCGGCCAGCGCACAGTTGGCCTGGACCAGGACGAGGTGGCCCAGCACCTCGAAGGTCACCAGGTGGTGCCGTGCGGCCAGCTCGACCAGTTCCACGCCGATCCGGGCCCGCGCGTCGGCCAGACCGACGCGGTGGAAGGCGTGCATGAAACGGGCGTTGAGCGCGAAGGCCAACAGCCCGGGATCGCCGATGTCGCGAGCGATCGTCTCGGCCTCGACGGCCGCGCGGCGGCCACGATCGGTGGTGGTGCCGCGCAGCTCCAGCGCGAGGGTGCTCAGCAGCCGGCTGCGCTGCGTCGAGCCGATCGGGCCGAGCGCGGTCAGGGCGTGTTCGGCGGCCCGGACGATGTGCCCGGAGAGCAGGTCGTCGTCGTTGCGCGTCCAACTGGCGGGCACGTCGAAGCCCGCCAGCGCCTCCTGGATCAGCAGGGGGTCGCCGGTGGATTCGGCGACGGTGATCGCCTCGGCACGCCGTAGCCGCGCCTCGGCCAGCCGGCCCGTCACGGCCAGCGCCCGCCCCAGGCCGAGCAGCGCGGTCACCCGCCCACGCGGCTCGACCCCGCCAGCGCGGTCGTACGCGTCGATCGCCTGGCCCCACAGGCGGGCCGCCTCGTGGGGGTTGCCGCCCCGTTCGGCCCGCTCGGCCGCCACCTGGGCGTACGTCGACGCCTCGGCGGCGTGAACCTGCCCGCCGGCGCGCAGCAGGTGGTACGCGAGGGCCGCCGGCTCGACGGGTTCCCGCTGTCGCAGCACGTCGGCGACGGCCGCGTGCCAGGCGGCGCGGCGCGGCGCGGACAGGTCGGCGTAGAGCGTGTCGCGGACCAGGATGTGGGTGAAGCGCAGCCGCCCGTCGGACTCCCGTTCGGTGAGGAACCCGGCCGCCAGGGCGCGGTCCACGGCGTCCAGCGCTGTCGTCGGGTCACCGGCCAACACGCCCAGCACGTCCGGGTCGAGGTCCCGACCGAGCACGGCCGCCTGCCGCAGCACGGTACGGGTCGAGGCCGGCAGCTGCGCCAACCGGTGCCGGATCACGTCGCGTACCCCGGGCGGCACGGCGGCCAACCCCGCCTGCCCCGTGCTCGCGTACAGCTGGGCCAGTTCGCGGACGAAGAACGGGTTACCGCCGCTGCGCTGGTGAATCGAGCGGGCGGTGGCCTGGTCCAGTTCCGCTCCGACGATGGCGCCGGCCAGCTCGCCGGTCGCCGGCGCGGGCAGGCCGGCAAGATACTCCCGGACCGGCTCCAGCCCGGCGGCGCGGGCCAGGGTGGCGGTCAACTCCGGGCTGATCTCGGTGGCCCGGTAGGTGCCGAGGATCAGCACCGGCCCGCCGGCCGGCTGCGGGCCGGTGAGCAGTGCGGTCAGCAGGTCCAGGGTGTCGCCGTCGGCGCGGTGCAGGTCGTCGAGGACCAGCAGGACCGGCTCCCGGTCGGCGACCGCCGAGATCAGCGAGGCCACCGCGCGGTGTCGACGGAATCGCACGGTGGCGGGGTCAGCCGAACCGTCAGCCGGGTCAACGGCGACGGGGGCGGGGGCGGGGGCGACGGCGGCGGCCGGCCCGGCGAGCGCGTCGGTGATCTGGGTCCACGGCCATGCTGGCGGAGCGCCCTCGTACTCCGGGCTGCGTCCCCACACGGTGGTCCAGCCCTCGGCGGCGAGTCGCCGGGTCAGGGCCTCGGCCAGCGCCGTCTTGCCGGCGCCCGGGTCGCCGCTGAGCAGGGCGAGCGTGGGCTGGCGGCGGCGGGACGCGGCCTCGGCGGCGCGCCGCAGCCGCTCCAGCTCCGCGTCGCGGCCGACGAACGGGCGCTGCTCCGCCTGAACGGGTCGAGCCGGTTCCCCGAGCCCGGGGGTGACGGCCCGGTCGAGGGTCGGGGCGAGGTGCGGCGCCTGGGCCAGGATGTCGGCTTCCAGCCGTCGCAGCTCGGGCCCCGGGTCCACGCCCAGCTCGGTCACCAGGACGTGGCGGGCCTCCCGCAGCGCGGCCAGCGCGTCGCCCTGCCGGCCGGCGCGGTACCGGGCAGTCGCGAGCAGCCGCCAGGCGTCCTCGCGCAGCGGATGGTTGGCCAGGTGTGCCGGTAGGTCCGCGGCGGCCTCGTCCGGTCGGCCCACCGCCAGGAGCGCCTCGGCCCGCCGCTCGACGGCGAGCATCCGCAGCTCGTCCAGCCGGTTGATCTCCGCGACCGCCCAGGACTCGTTGGCGCAGTCGGCGTACGCGGGCCCGCGCCAGAGCCCGAGCGCCGACTCCAGTGCGGCCAGGGCCGGCGCGGGACGCCGGGCCGCCAGCAGCCGGGCCGCCTCGCCGACGGCCGCCTCGAACTGTCCGGCGTCGACCGCGTCGGGGGCGGCCTTCAGGGCGTACCCGGGCGGCTCGGTGACCAGGATCCGGGGCGGCTGCCGGGGTGGTCTGTCGGGCTCCAGGGCCCGGCGCAGGTCGGCGACGAAGGTCCGGATCGCGCCAACCGCGCCGTCCGGTGCGACCTCCCACAGGTCGTCGACGAGACGGTCCACCGGCACCACCCGACCGTGGGCGATCAACAGCCGGCCCAGCACCAGGCGCTGCCGGTGTCCCCGCAGGGGGACCGGGCCGCGCTCGGTCGCGGCGATCACCGGCCCGAGTACGCCGAAGGTCACCGCGACGGGCGCCGTCAGCTGCCTGGTCATGGCACCAATCTAGGCCCGTGGCCCGGCCGGCACTGATCCGACGCTGACCGGCTGCTGATCACCGCCGGGCAGGCTCGTTGAGGTACGACGGCGACGGGCCACCGCCCTCGCCGGCACTGCTCACCAGGAAGGTTCCCCGTGGACCCGAAGATCAACGGATTCGACTACCGACGCGTCACCGTCGCCAACGGGGTGACGCTCAACGCCGTCGTGGGCGGTTCCGGGCCGGCGATCGTGCTGTTGCACGGCTTTCCGCAGACCCACCTCATGTGGCGGCACGTCGCCGCCGATCTGGCCGCCGACCACACGGTCATCTGCCCCGACCTGCGTGGCTACGGCGACAGCGACAAGCCCCTCGACACCGACGGCGCCGTGTACGCCAAGCGCACCATGGCCGCCGACATCGTGGCGCTGGCCGGCGCGCTCGGTCACGATCGGTTCGCGTTGGCCGGGCACGACCGGGGCGCCCTGGTCGCGTTCCGCGCCGGCCTCGACCATCCGACGGCGGTCAGTCAACTGGCCCTGCTCGACGTGCTACCCACCCTGGACATGTGGGATGTGCTGCACGGCGCCAGCGCCGCTGTGGCGTTTCACCTGTACCTGATGGCGCAGCCGCCCGGCCTGCCCGAGGAGCTGATCGCCGGCAGCCCGGACGCCTTCTTCGGTCACTTCCTGGACGTCTGGACCCGTGATCCGGAGGCCCTGCCGGCGGAGGTGCGGGCCGCGTACCTGCGCGCGTCCCGCGACGCCGTTCCCTCGATCGTCGCCGACTATCGGGCGTCCGCCGGGATCGACGTGGCCCACGACGCCGCTGACCGGGCGGCCGGCAACCAGCTGCGGATGCCGGTGACGGTGCTCCAGCAGGACTGGGGCGCGGCGCTGGGCTACGACGCGGCGGCGGTGTGGCGGGCCTGGGCGCCGGACCTGGACCACCAGACGGTCACCTGCGGGCACTTCATGGCGGAGGAGGCCCCGGCCGAGGTGCTCCGGGCGCTGCGCGCCCTGCTCGCCCGTTGATCGATCGGCAACCCGGCCACCACTGTCACCCTGGGCAAGATATCCGACACTAGCTGTCACCGGGTGGCTGTACGGCCGGGTCGCCGCGCCACAACGGTCCCACAGCCCACAAACCAGCCATCAATGGGCCTTGACCTGCGGTAATGCGATGTTGCGCGAGGTGGACGGCAACCCGCCATCGGTGATAAACAGGCAGATACCGGCAGCCAACGACGCCGAGTCGCTCCGTTTTCTCGCCCAACGACCGTCCACAGGCAACGCACCCCTGGGCTTCGCCGCACGGGCCGCCGCTCGACAGTCGCGACCCACCGAACGGCACTGGTCCACCGGGCGCTGCCGGACGCCGGTCCTCGACCAAGGAGTTGCCGTGGGAAACCTACGAATCCGGTCCCGCCACCAGCCGTACGAGATCGCTGTCCTGGCCGCAGCGCCGCTCTGCGGCATCCTGATGATGACTCTGAATGTCCGGCCGACGTCCGTTCAGACGTCGATGCCGGAGCCCATCCAGGTCGCCTGGGAACTGGGTCTGATCGTGGTGGGCGTGGGTGGACTACTGGGCATCCTGTGGCCCGGCCGGCTCTCCACCGGGCTCGGCCTCGAACTCGCGTCGGTGCTGGTGCTCGGCACGATCACCGGCATGTACGCGGTAGCCGTGTTGGTCATGTCGGGCCGAAGCTCCATCGTCGCGACGTCGTTCGTGATGGCGGTGACGGTCGGGTCGCTCTGGCGGGCCGCGCAGATCGCCATCGACCTTCGTCGCCTGGCCCGAGCGTGCGAATTTGTGACATACGAACAGTTGCAGGCAGGTGTTACGTGATCACCGCACCCGCACCGGCTGCACCGCACTGGGTGCAGGTGGCGCTCAGCGTGCTCGGCATCCTCGGCGGAGGCACCGGCCTCGCCGCTATTGCCACCGTCATAGTGCAGCGGGGCAAGTTCAAGGCCGATGCCGCCGACACCCTCACCGAGGCCGCCCTCACGCTCGTGCAGCCATTGCAGACGCGGATCACCCAACTGGAGGGCGAGGCGTTCAGCGCCCGGTCCGAGTTGGGCACGCTCCGCGAACAGGTCAACCAGTTGCAGTTCGTGGTCCGGGTGCTCACCCGGACACTGGACCGCTGGCGTGCCGCGATCCGCGCCCCCGACGCCACGCTGCGCAAGGTCCGCGCGACGGTGGCGGAGTCGGACCGGATTCCTGAGATGGACCGTTGACCGCGGTGGGGTCCCCACACCGCCCGCCCCACGATCGGCCGGCTCAGCCGGCACCACGGAGGCGTTCGGCGAGTTCGCGCACCGCCGCCCGGAACTCGGGGTCGGTTTCGCCCGGATGGTGCCCCCGTAGCGGTGGCGCCGAGCGCTCCCCCGGCGCCGGCAGCAGGTCCGGTGGGTCCCGCAACCGTCGATCGACCTGGCCCGACGGATCGACCGGGTCCGGGGGTGGATCGCCGGGGCGGTGTGCGGCGAAGACCCAGCCGCCGACCGGGTCGGTGTCCCGCCAGAGGTTGAGCCACCGCCACTCGACCCGCTCCCCCACCTCACGCAGCACCTCCTCGTTGAGGTAGGCCGGAAAGAGCCGGGCGTACAGGCGGTCCAGCGGTGACCCGTAGGTGAGCAGCGCGACCCGTTGACGTACGCGCGAGGGCAGCCGCAGCACCGCGAGAGCGAGCAGCGCCGACCCGTGGCTGTGCCCACAGAGCAGAACCCCGACGTGCCGCTCGGCCAGTTGGCTGATCCGGTCGGCCAGTTCCGGCACCGCGCGGTCGGCGTAGCTCGGCGGGGCGAACGGATGCGCGGCCCGGGGCCAGAAGGTGCCCAGGTCCCACAGGATGCCGACGTGCCGGCGAAACCACGCGGTCCGATAGGCGAACACGCCACTGGTCACCAGCGCGAGCAGCAACGCGGCGAGAAGATAGCTGCCCCCGCTGAGCCCCATCTGGACGGCTTCGCCCGGCAGCCCGAGCAGTTGCCGGGTCAACTCCTCCGGTTCGCGCCCGGTACGCCCCACCAGACTCGTGGTCAGCCCGACCACCGCGAGCGCCGCGTACGTGGCGGCCAGCAGTCCCAGCCACTCGGTGAACCGCGCCCGGGCGATGGTCTTCGTCGTCAGCCGTAGCCGGCCGACCGCCTCCGGTGGCACGACCGGGAAGTCACGGGCGGTGATCGCCGCCGCCGCACGCAGCCGGCGCCGCCGCGACACGACGGTCATCGCGCCGCACAGCAGCACCGCCACGACCACGTGCAGGAAGAAGGCCAGCAGCGTCCAGCGGTACGGCAACGGTGGCCCGCCGTCACCGCGGTAACCGCCGAGCAACTCCCCCGTCTGGTAGACGAGGCCGGCGGAGAGCGCGCCGGTCAGGCCGACAGCGAGGGCGGCGAGGACCGCCGCGCCCAGGCCACCCGGCAGCGCGGACCGGCCGCCCACCCGACCGCGCTGCCACAGCACCACCACGCTGAGGACCACCAGCAACACCATCTGGCCCAACAGCGCCCAACCCGCGATCCCGCCGTAGCCGGGAAGCCCGACTGCCGACGACCAGCCGCGCCGGTCGCTCCCCACGGTGACGAGGGTCGCCACGCTCAGGACGGCGGACACCGCGCCCGCCGTGCGGGCGGTCCAGGTCGCCGTTCGGGCGGTCGCCGCCCGGTCGATCATCCCCGGAGCGGCGAGCAGACCGACGCAGGCCAGCAACACCGCCGCACTGAGCGCCAGCAGCAGCGTCGTGGAGAACGTCGCGCCGCTGGCGCGACGGGCCGTGAGCAGCACGACATTGAGTACGGCGAGCGCGGCGGCCACGTGGATCGCGCGCAGCCGGTGCACCAGTGGCTCCACGGCCCACAGTGGGTTGTCGGCCGGACCGGACCGACGGGCGCCGAGGAGGCGCAGGACCGCGATGGCGGCGATCGGCAGGAGCGCCAGCACGGCCAGCCGCTGCCCGACGTGCCGGCCGTCGAGCCCGGCCATCGTGTCGAAGGGCGGGCGGCAGCGAGCCGCACCGAGACACCGCCAGGCGAGCAGGTCGAGGGCGACTCCGGCGATGGACACCACGTACAGCACGGTGAGGTTGAGCGCGAGCAGCCGGCACAGCACGCTGACCGCGACGGCGCGGCGGCGGCCGGTGGGGCGCATCCACACGGCCACGTTGCTGAGCATGAACGGCAGCAGGAAGACCATGGCAAGGGTCCGCCCGACGGTGCCCGAGGGCAGGTCACCCCAGCGGTACGCCTCCAGCGTCAGCCCGTCCGGGCCGACGCCGTCCGACCGGGCGGCACGGTGGAAGCCCCCGCTGCCGTCGCCGGCGACCTGCCGGACCTGCGGCTGGTCGAGGATGACGGTGGGGTCCGCCCCGGACACGCCGTGCACCCGCAACTCCACCACGTCGTGTCGTCGCGGTTGATCGCCGTGCTGCGCTCGTCCCTGCGGCATCGGGTCAGCTATCCAGCCAGCCGCTGGTCGGCCGGGTGGCTCTCGCTGGCCTGGCGGATGAACCGCCACAGTCGCGGCATCGCGTCGAAGAGGACGATCACCCAGAGCCGGGTCAGCGCGAAGATGAACGCCAGGTCGAAGAAGAGTTCCAGGAACGACGCCTTGCCCAGGTTCTCCCGCCGAAGCAGCAGCTGACCCGGAAGCCTGCCCGCCATCGCCATCCTTCCCCGGCCCGCAGCTGCCACCGCCGCCCCAGTCGTACCACCTGGGCTGCCGGGCCCGGGTCGGTTCCGGCGAGCCGGGCGTCGTCGGTGGCCGCGGTGACGACGCGCTAGGCGATCAGGTCGGACGCCACGGTCCAGAGCCGCTCGGCGTTGTCCGGGTCGACCGCGTACACGGCCACGCCGCTGTAGTCGGCGGGCCGTTCGGTGACGACCGGGGCCTCGGCGCAGTCCTCGAAATAGCGACCGCCGACCCCGTCCAGCAACGGGGACGCCGCGAGCAGCACTGAGGTGGCGGCGCCCTGTTGCGGGGTCTTGTGCGTCTCCTTGGGCGACTTGAGCCCACCGGTGTGCTTCTGCAAGCCGGTGGCGATCGCGCCCGGGTTCAGCGCGTTGGAGTAGATGCCCTCGCCGGACCAGCGGCGCGTCACCTCGACTGCCAGCAGGGCCTCGGCGCTCTTGGACTGCCCGTAGGCCAGCAACGGGTCGTACGGCCGGAACGCGAAGTGCAGGTCGTCGAAGATCACCGGGGAGAAGAGGTTGCCGCTGGAGCTGACCGACACCACCCGGGCGCCGCCGGCCGCCGCGAGGGCGTCGTGCAGGCCGACGGTCAACGCGAAGTGCCCCATGAAGTTGGTGGCGAACTGCATCTCCCAGCCCTCGGCGGTGTGCTCCAGCTCGGGCAGCGCCATGATGCCCGCGTTGTTGACCAGGATGTGCAGCGGCTGGTCCCAGCCGCCGACGAACTGGCGTACCGAGGTCTGGTCGGCCAGGTCCAGCGCGCGGACGGTGACCCGCTGCGCGCCGATGCTGGCCGCGATGTCGGCGGCGGCCTGCTCACCCGCCGCGACCCGGCGGACCCCGAGCACGACCTCGGCGCCGGCGGCGGCGAGCGAACGGGCCGTCTCGATGCCGATACCGGCAGCGCCGCCGGTGATGATGGCCCGCTTGCCGCTCAGGTCCACCCCGGCGATGACCTGGTCGGCGGTCGAGGCGAAACCGAAGGGGGTCGTGATGCGCTCTGTCATTGCTGTCCCGTCTTTCGATCACCCTTACTCCGACACTGTCACCCCGGTGGCAGCCGCCAGCCGGTTCCCTGCTTTTCCTGGTAGTGGCAGGACCAGGCTGGGCGGGCGGTGGCGGCTCCTACGATGGGCGGGTGAGCACGGCCGGCCCGCTGGGCGAATACCTGCGTGCCCGGCGCGAGCTGATCGGGCCGGGTGACGTCGGCTTGCCCGCGCACGGCCGTCGGCGGGTGCCCGGCCTGCGGCGCGAGGAGGCGGCCCTGCTCGCCGGCATCAGCGCCGACTACTACCTGCGGTTGGAGCAGGGGCGTGACCGGCACCCGTCGACGCAGGTGGTCGAGGCGCTGGCCCGCGCGCTGAGGCTGGACGCGGACGCCGCGGCACACCTGCACGGCCTGGCCCGGCCGGTTCCGGCCCGCCGGGCGGCACGACCCTCGGAGCGGGTGCCGGTGGGCATCCGGCAGTTGGTCGGTTCGTGGGCCGAGACGCCCGCCTTCGTGCACGGTCGACACCTGGACGTGCTCTTCGCCAACCCCGCGGCGACCGCGCTGGCGCCGATCTTCACCGCCGGGGTGAACCTGCTGCGCGCGGTCTTCCTGGACCCGAGCGTGCCGGCGCTCTACCCGGCTCTGACCGCGGTCGCGGCCAACGCGGTGGCCGGCCTGCGCGCACAGGTCGGCCCCGAGGTGGACGACCCCCGCCTCATCGAGCTGGTGGAGGAGCTGACGGCCGGCAGCGAGCGGTTTCGACGGTTGTGGGCCCGGCACGACGTCGCGGTCCGTGCGGGCGGCGGGGTGCGGGTGTTCCAGCACCCGGAGCTGGGCGAGTTGGCGCTGCGCTACGAGAAGCTCGCGATCAGCGGCACCACGCAGTCGCTGGTCGTCTATCACGCCGAGCCGGGCAGCCCGTCGGCGCGCTCGCTGGCCCGGCTGGCTCGACAGGCGGCACCACGCTAGGTCGCCGTTCCCGAAGCGGGCCGGCTACCGGTTGGCCGCCCGCTCGGCGACCACCACCGAGATCCCGTCGAGGACGCGTTGCAGACCGAACTCGAACGCGTACTCCGGGCCGTACGCGGCGCCGTGCTGCTGGCCGGCGGCGGTGCCGACCCGGGACGCGGTCGGGTAGGCGCCGGGCTTCAGGAAGGTCTCCAGCCAGGGCGAGTGCGACTGCCACCACTGACCGTCGGTCATGCCGGTCTCGCGCTCCAGGTCAACCACCTCGGAGGCGGCCCGGGCGGCGCTCTTCACGTGACCCAGCACGAGGGTGAGCACCGCGTCGACCTCGACGTCGGTGAGCCCGATGTCGACGATGGCACTCAGCTCGTAGTCGTACTTGGCCATCAGCTGCGGACCGAGCACCGGTCGGGTCGTCTCGGCCCGCAGCATCCACGGATGCCGCTGGTAGAGCGCCAGATTGTCGCGGGCGATCCGTTCCAGCCGGGTCCGCCAGTCGCCCTCGACGGCGGGGCGCGGCATCTCGCCGTACGCGGTGTCGATCATGACGGCGACGAGTTCGGCCTTGCCCGGCACGTAGGTGTAGACCGACATCGTGCCGACCCCCAGCGCCTCACCGACCCGGCGCATGGTCAGCGCGTCGAGCCCTTCGGCGTCGGCGATGTCGATCGCGACCCGGACGATCCGGTCGACGCTGAGCGCCGGACCGGCGCTGCGGCTGGTCGGCTCCCGGGTGCGCCAGAGAAGGGCCAGGCTGCGGGCCGGGTCCGCGGTCGCCTTACGCTCACTCGCCATAGTCCCGTCATGCTAACCGCAGGTGCCGTACGTCGTACCGGCCGCCGGAGCGGTGGCCCGCGACGACAGCGGTGTGGGAGGGTTCTCGGGGAACCCTCCCACACCGATCGACGGCGCTCAGAGAAGTCGGATGGCGTCCCACTGCCAGGACGCGCTGGCCGGCACGGTCAGGCTGCCGGTGAAGGCCCCGAACCCGCCACGGTCGTTCGCCAGCGCGGTGTGCATGGTGATCGACCCGTCCGCCTGGCAGTACATCGCCGCGAGGTCGGTGCGGCCGTCACCGTTGTGGTCACCGGTGATCGTCTTGAACGAGTTCCACTTCCACGAGTTCGCCGGGAGCTTGTAGCTGCCGGTGAACGTGCCGAACCCGCCGCTGGTGCTGCCCAGCGAGGTGAACAACTCGATCGACTCGTCGTTGTAGCGGTAGAGCATCCCGGCGTCGTCACGACCGTCACCGTTGAAGTCACCCGTGGTC
>NZ_JBIALC010000006.1:0-427744 GCF_042873195.1 Micromonospora arida
CTTTGTTATTTTTGACTTTCTTATATTGTTGCTTTACTTGTGTTTTGGGCCCCGGGCGGGGGGGGGGGGGGGCGGGCCCCCCCCCCCCCCCCCCCCCGACCGCTCACCTCAGACCTCTTCGACCGAGCTCGGCTCGCGCCGGGACAGGTCGATGCCCAGCTCCTCAGCGGCCCGGAACACCTCGTCGTCGGTCTCGCGCATTTCCAGGGCCACACCGTCGCTGGAGAGCACCTCAACGTTGAGGCACAGCGACTGCAGCTCCTTGAGCAGCACCTTGAACGACTCCGGGATGCCCGGCTCCGGGATGTTCTCGCCCTTGACGATGGCCTCGTAGACCTTCACTCGGCCGAGCACGTCGTCGGACTTGATCGTGAGCAGCTCCTGCAGGGCGTAGGCAGCGCCGTACGCCTGCATCGCCCAGCACTCCATCTCACCGAAACGCTGACCACCGAACTGCGCCTTACCACCCAGCGGCTGCTGCGTGATCATCGAGTACGGACCGGTCGAACGAGCGTGGATCTTGTCGTCGACCAGGTGGTTGAGCTTCAGGATGTAGACGTAGCCGACCGCGATCGGGTCCGGCAGTGGCTCGCCGGAACGACCATCGAACAGCTGCGCCTTGCCGGTACGACCGATCAGCTGCTTGCCGTCCCGGTTGGGCAGGGTCGACTCGAGCAGACCGGAGATCTCCTCCTCGCGGGCACCGTCGAAGACCGGGGTGGCCACGTTGGTGTCGCCCTCGGACTCGTGCGCGTCGATCGAGCGCAGCTGGCGCTTCCAGTCGGCGTCGTCGCCCTCGACCTTCCAACCGGTCTTGGCGACCCAACCGAGGTGGGTCTCCAGCACCTGGCCGATGTTCATCCGGCTCGGCACACCGAGCGGGTTGAGCACGATGTCGACCGGGGTGCCGTCCTCAAGGAACGGCATGTCCTCGATCGGCAGGATCTTCGAGATGACACCCTTGTTGCCGTGCCGGCCGGCGAGCTTGTCGCCGTCCTGGATCTTGCGCTTCTGGGCGACGTAGACCCGGACCAGCTCGTTGACACCCGGCGGCAACTCGTCGCCGTCCTCGCGGGAGAACGTGCGCACACCGATGACCGTGCCGGTCTCGCCGTGCGGCACCTTCAGCGAGGTGTCCCGAACCTCGCGCGCCTTCTCACCGAAGATCGCGCGGAGCAGACGCTCCTCCGGGGTCAGCTCGGTCTCGCCCTTGGGCGTGACCTTGCCGACCAGGATGTCACCGGGGACGACCTCGGCGCCGATCCGGATGATGCCGCGCTCGTCGAGGTCAGCGAGCATTTCCTCGCTGACGTTCGGGATGTCGCGGGTGATCTCCTCCGGACCGAGCTTGGTGTCCCGGGCGTCGACCTCGTGCTCCTCGATGTGGATCGAGGTGAGCACGTCCTGCTGCACGAGGCGCTGCGACAGGATGATCGCGTCCTCGTAGTTGTGGCCCTCCCAGCACATGAACGCCACCAGCAGGTTGCGTCCGAGTGCCATCTCGCCCTCGTCGGTGCACGGACCGTCGGCGATGACCTGACCGGCCTCGACGCGGTCGCCCTCGAAGACGACCGGCTTCTGGTTGACGCAGGAGCCGGCGTTGGAGCGGCGGAACTTGTGCAGCAGGTACGTCCGGCGGTGGCCGTCATCCTGGTGGATGGTGACGTAGTCGGCGCAGAGATCCTCGATCACGCCGCCGACCTCGGCGACCACCACGTCGCCAGCGTCGACAGCGGCCCGGTACTCCATGCCCGTACCCACGAGCGGCGCCTCGGCCTTGACCAGCGGCACCGCCTGGCGCTGCATGTTCGCGCCCATCAGTGCCCGGTTGGCGTCGTCGTGCTCGAGGAACGGGATCATGGCGGTCGCGACCGAGGTCATCTGCCGGGGCGAGACGTCCATGTAGTCGACGGCACCGGGGACGACGTCCTCGGTCTCGCCGCCCTTACGACGGCAGAGCACCCGGTCCTCGGCGAACGTGCCGTCAGCCTTCAGGCGCGCGTTGGCCTGGGCCTTGACGAACCGGTCCTCCTCGTCCGCGGTCAGGTAGTCGATCTGGTCGGTGACCCGACCCTCGACGACCTTCCGGTACGGCGTCTCGATGAAGCCGAACGGGTTGACCCGGGCGAAGGTGGACAGCGCGCCGATCAGGCCGATGTTCGGGCCTTCCGGCGTCTCGATCGGGCACATCCGGCCGTAGTGGGACGGGTGCACGTCGCGGACCTCGAAGCCGGCCCGTTCCCGGGACAGACCACCCGGGCCGAGCGCGCTCAGCCGACGCCGGTGGGTCAGGCCCGCCAGCGGGTTGGTCTGGTCCATGAACTGGGACAGCTGGGACGTCCCGAAGAACTCCTTGATCGCCGCCACCACCGGGCGGATGTTGATCAGGGTCTGCGGGGTGATCGCCTCGACGTCCTGCGTGGTCATCCGCTCGCGGACGACACGCTCCATCCGGGACAGGCCGACCCGAACCTGGTTCTGGATCAGCTCGCCCACGGTACGGAGGCGCCGGTTGCCGAAGTGGTCGATGTCGTCGGCCTCGTAGCCGTCCTCACCGGCGTGCAGCCGGCACAGGTACTCCACGGTGGCGACGATGTCGTCCTCGGTCAGCGTGCCGGTGGTGATCGGCACACCAACTTCGAGCTTCTTGTTGAACTTGTAGCGCCCGACCTTGGCGACGTCGTACCTCTTCGGGTTGAAGAAGAGGTTGTCGAGCAGGGTCTGGGCGTTCTCGCGCGTCGGCGGCTCGCCAGGGCGCAGCTTGCGGTAGATGTCGAGCAGAGCCTCGTCGGCGCCGGCGATGTGGTCCTTCTCGAGCGTGGTCATCATCAGCTCGGACCAGCCGAACTTCTCACGGATCCGCTCGGCCGACCATCCGATGGCCTTGAGCAGGACAGTGACGGCCTGCCGACGCTTGCGGTCGATACGTACACCGACCGTGTCGCGCTTATCGATGTCGAACTCCAGCCAGGCACCCCGACTCGGGATGACCTTGACGCTGGAGAGGTCGCGGTCGGAGGTCTTGTCCGGCTGCTTGTCGAAGTACACGCCCGGAGACCGGACGAGCTGGCTGACCACGACGCGCTCGGTGCCGTTGATGACGAAGGTGCCCTTGGGCGTCATCATCGGGAAGTCACCCATGAACACCGTCTGGCTCTTGATCTCGCCAGTGGTGTTGTTGGTGAACTCCGCGGTCACGAAGAGCGGAGCGCAGTAGGTCAGGTCCTTCTCCTTGCACTCCTCGATCGAGGCCTTGACCTCGTCGAAGCGCGGCGCTGAGAAGGAGAGCGACATGGTGCCGGAGAAGTCCTCAATGGGACTGATCTCTTCAAGGATCTCCGCGAGACCCGATCGTGCGTGCGGGTCGTCCGCCGACCGGCCCTGCCAAGCCTCGTTGCCGACGAGCCAGTCGAAGGACTCGTTCTGAATGGCAAGGAGGTTGGGGACCTCGAGGTGTTCGGTGATCCTGCCGAATGAAACTCGGCGGGGAGCGAATGCGCTCGACGTACGACTGGTCTTCGCAGGGCGGGAAGCTGCCAAGATGCGTCCTTCCGAGGACCGGTGCTGCAGAACGGCTGGTACGCGTGCACTCCAATGACCCCACCAGAAATATCCGTAAACGGACATTTCCGAGCAGGGGTCAAGTCGGAAGGCAGCGCAAACTAGCAGTGTAGCCGAGAGGCTAACCGCTGTCCAGCCCACCCCGCAGGTTGTTTGCGGAGCGCGCCTCGGCCCCCGTCAACCGGGGTCTGCCGGGCCGCTCAGAACGCAACTCCCCACTGGGCCGCTCGGGTTACAGCGGCCGATGGTGCCGCCGCTGTCATACCCACGTCGTGGCCGTCGCAAGCGCGGTGTCTTGCTGGTGTCAGCGTGCCTGGCAGCCCCGGGCCGCGTCAAGGGCCGGTATCCGGGTTGTCCCTTGTTTCCCACTGGAGGGCGACCCGCCACGCTCGCTCGGGTCAAGGGTACCCATGGTTGGAGCCCAGCTCAGGACCGGTCGCAGCCAGATCTACCAACACGGCGGGCGGTGATCCGTGTCGGATCACCGCCCGCCGTGACGCGATGGTGTCCCAGCTCACGAGCCGGGTACGCGTTGGTGGAACGTCAGGTCACTTGAGGGTGACCTTGGCGCCTTCACCCTCGAGCTTGGCCTTCGCCTTGTCGGCGGTCTCCTTGTTGACCTTCTCCAGGATGGCCTTCGGCGCGGACTCGACCGCGTCCTTGGCCTCCTTGAGGCCCAGGCCGGTCAGCTCACGCACGACCTTGATGACCTGGATCTTCTTGCCACCGTCAGCCTCGAGGATGACGTCGAACTCGTCCTGCTCCGGCTCGGCCTCGGCCGCAGCGCCGCCGCCGCCGCCACCCTGGGCGATCGCGACCGGAGCGGCAGCGGTGACCTCGAAGGTCGTCTCGAACTGCTTCACGAACTCAGAGAGCTCGATCAGCGTCATCTCCTTGAACGCGTCGAGCAGCTCGTCGGTGCTGAGCTTCGCCATATCTGGCGTCCTTTCCTGATTCTGTTAAGTAAGAACTGGTGCGCCGTGGGGGCCTCAGGCCGCCTCGGCGCCCTCCTTCTCGCGCTTGTCCTGCAGTGCAGCCGCCAGACGGGCGGTCTTCGACAGCGGGGCCTGGAACAGGGCCGCGGCCTTGCTCAGGTTGCCCTTCATCGCGCCGGCCAGCTTGGCCAGCAGCACCTCGCGGGACTCCAGGTCGGCGAGCTTCGTGACCTCGGCCGCGGTGATGGCCTTGCCCTCGAAGACACCGCCCTTGATGACGAGCTTCGGGTTGGCCTTCGCGAAGTCGCGAAGCCCCTTCGCCGCCTCGACGACGTCGCCCGAAACGAAAGTCAGCGCGGTAGGACCGGTGAACAGCTCGTCGAGGCCGGTGATGCCCGCGTCCGTCGCAGCACGCTTGGCCAGCGTGTTCTTCGCGACCGTGTAGCTGGTATCGGCGCCGAGCGAGCGCCGAAGCTGGGTGAGCTGGGAAACCGTCAGACCGCGGTACTCGGTCAGCACGGTGGCGCCCGAGCTGCGGAAGCTCTCGGTCAGCTCAGCGACGGCCGTGGCCTTGTCGGCCCGGATCGGCTTGTCCGCCATGTCCCTCCTCTCTCGTTACTCGAGGCTGGTCCCCGTCTCGGCCGAAGCCGGAACGGGGGCGGAGGCAGCGCGACAACGAAAAGCCCCGGCGCAGGGCGCACGGGGCGAGGGCCGGCGGATCGTCATGGTCGGCGGACCACGCTCACTGCCGAGTTACGCTTGCCGCCCTACGCGGGTCGCCCGTTGTCGCGGGACCTTCGACCGTGCCGAAGCACGGCGACCAGCGGTCTCTGGGTGGTTCCTCATCCATGAGAACACGGATGACGGTTGAAGAGTACGCGCCCCGACCAGCAGCGCCAAATCGCGCCCGGTGAGCCGCGTCACCCGTACCGGAGCCGGTCAGCCCTGGGCCCGCCGGCGCCACAGGTAGCCGCCGACGACCGCGGCGCTCCAGGCCATCGCCCACCCGCTCAGCGCCAGCAGGGTCAGCGCGGCCGCGTCGCCGGCGGTGGTGCGGGCGGCCGCCATGATCGGCGGTGCCAGCCAGGGGGCCACCGAGCCGGTCAGGCCGAACACCACCGCGCCGACCCCGCCGAGGGCCAACACCGCGACGCCGTACCCCGCGCCGCCCACGGAGGCACGGCTGGCCAGCGCCCCAAGAGCAACCGCAGCGGGTACGACCAGCAGGTGCGCCCACAACCCCAGGGCCAGCCCGACCGGAATCGACCGGTCCCCCGGGTCGACCGGGCCGGACACCCCGCCGACCAGCCACGGAAAGAGCAGCGCGACTGCCACCGTCACCAGCGCCGCCACTGCGGCGGCGAGCAGCCCGGCCGACCGCTCCCGCGCCACCCCTACCGTCACCTGCGCCAGCCGACGTTGCACGTCCGGCTCGACGTCCAACAGGATCTTGGTCTGCCAGGCGAGCACCGGGAAGAGCACCACTGCGGAGACGCCGTACGCCTCCGCGGGCTGGGCGCGGCCACCGCCATAGAGGGTGCCGAGCGTGATCAGGCCGGCGAGCAACGGTGCCAACGCCCGGCCGGTGCGCAGGAAACCGGCCAACCGCATCCGGACCAGGGCGCTCACCGGGCCTCCCCCGCCGCCGACTCGACCGCGGCGTCAGCGGCCTCCGGCTGCTCCGCTGTCAACTCTCCGGCCATCCCGAGCGGCGGCTCGGCGGGTCGGGCGGCCCCGGTCGACCGGGGCGGCTCGACGGGTAGGGCCTGGGATGCGACGGTGGAGGCGTCGGGGCGTACCCGCAGCACCTGGTGGCCCTCGGCGCGCAACCGGGCGACGGTGCCGGCGACCCGCGCGGCCGGCACGGCGACCTCGACCACCGCGATCGTCTCGTCCGTCGACGACGTCTCCTCGGAGAGCGAGCCGTCGGCCACCAACCAGCGGCGCGCGGCCGGGAGCCGGACCGTCTCGCCGCGGTGGTCGCTGACCAGGACGGACCCGTCGGCGGCGAGCACCTCGGCGATCAGCTCGGGCACCAACTCACGGGTGGCGGCGTCCAGCCCCTCCCACGGCTCGTCGAGCACCAGCAGGCCCGGTGGGCGCAGCAGCGCCTGGGCGAGGCCGACCTTCTGCGCGGTGCCCTTGGACAGCTCCGGCAACCGGACCGAGCGGAAGGCGGACAGCCCGAGCCGGTGCGTCCAGGAGGTCACCGCCTCGTCGGCCGCAGCCCTGCCCAGCCCTGCCACCCGGGCCATCCCGGTCAGATAGCGGGTCACCGTGAACGGTTGGTCCGCGGGGAACCGCTCCGGCACCCAGCCCACCCGTGCCGGCCGGTCGGTGACCCGGCCCCGGCCCGGGCGGAGGACCCCCGCTGCCACCTGGAGCAGTGTCGACTTGCCCACCCCGTTGCGGCCCAGCACGATCGCCACCTCGCCGGGACCGATCCGCACGTCGATGCCCTGCAGCACCCACGGCCCCCGCCGGTGGTACCGCAACCAGACGTTCTCCAGCCGCATGGCGTCGAGCCTGCCACACCTGGAACGCGCCGGGGCGCCGCCACGGTCGTGGCGGCGCCCCGGCGGAGCGATCTGTCGACTCAGGCGTCAGCCTGGTCCTCCCGAAGGTTCTTCACCAGGTTCGGGTCGACCGGGACGCCCGGGCCCATCGTGGTGGTCAGGATGACCTTGCGAAGGTACTTGCCCTTGGCCGCGGACGGCTTGGCACGCAGCACCTCGTCGAGCACCGCAGCGTAGTTGTCCACCAACTGGGTCTCCGTGAAGGAGGCCTTGCCGATGATCAGGTGCAGGTTGGAGTGCTTGTCCACCCGGAAGGTGATCTTGCCGCCCTTGATGTCCGACACCGCCTTGGTGACATCCATGGTCACCGTGCCGGTCTTCGGGTTCGGCATGAGACCGCGCGGGCCCAGGATCCGCGCGATCCGGCCGATCTTGGCCATCTGGTCCGGCGTGGCGATCGCCGCGTCGAAGTCGAGCCAACCACCCTGGATGCGGGCGACCAGCTCATCGGTGCCCACCTCGTCCGCACCCGCGGCGGCGGCCTCTTCGGCCTTCGCGCCGCTGGCGAACACGATCACGCGGGCGGTCTTACCGGTGCCGTGCGGCAGGTTGACCGTGCCGCGGACCATCTGGTCCGCCTTGCGGGGGTCGACGCCGAGGCGCATGGCGACCTCGACCGTGGCGTCGAACTTGACGTTGGTGGTCTCCTTGGCCAGCTTCACGGCCTCGGTGGGGGTGTAGAGCTTCGACCGGTCGATGACATCGGCGGCCTTGCGGTAGCTCTTGCTGCGCTGCATTGCTTATTACTCCTGTGGTCTCTGGCGGGCCGCTCGGCGCGAACCCTCCCACGGTCGGAACGAAGGCCGGGGCCGACGTCAGTCGTTGACGGTGATGCCCATCGACCGGGCGGTGCCGGCGATGATCTTCTCGGCCTGGGCGATGTCGTTGGCGTTGAGGTCGGCCATCTTCTTCTCGGCGATCTCACGCAGCTGGGCGCGGCTGACCGAGCCGACCTTCTCGGACTGCGGAACACCCGAACCCTTCTGCACACCGGCAGCCTTGATCAGCAGCCGGGCAGCGGGCGGGGTCTTCAGCACGAACGTGAAGGACCGGTCCTCGAACACGCTGATCTCGGCGGGGACGATGTCGCCCCGCTGAGACTCGGTCTGCGCGTTGTAGGACTTGCAGAACTCCATGATGTTCACGCCGTGCTGGCCGAGCGCGGGGCCGACCGGCGGCGCCGGCGTGGCCTGGCCCGCCGGCAACTGAAGCGTGAACGTCTTGACGAGCTTCTTCTTCGGAGGCATGTCACTTCCTGGGGCTTGGAGCTGGGAAAATGCGGCTGTCGCCGCCCTCGGGCGCGCACGGTCAGCGCGGTGCGACAGCGGCGACATTCAAGAGTAGCGCAGGCCGCAGCCCACTCGTCCGCCGAGGTCGAGCGAGAGCGCGTACGCCGACGTCGGCGGCGGGTCGGGCCCGCCGCCGACGACCAATCAGATCTTGGCGACCTGGTTGAAGTTGAGCTCCACCGGAGTCTCACGACCGAAGATCGACACCAGCACCTTGAGCTTCTGCTGGTCGGCGTTGATCTCGCTGATCGTGGCCGGCAGCGACGCGAACGCGCCGTCGGTGACGGTGACGGAGTCGCCCACCTCGAAGTCGAGGACCTTGATCTCCGGCTTCGCCTTCTTCTGCTCGGTCTCGACCGCCGGCGCCAGCCACTTCAGCACCTCGTCGAGCGAGAGCGGAGCGGGCCGGTCGGCCCGGTCGGTCGCGCCGACGAAGCCGGTCACACCAGGGGTGTTCCGGACACAGGAGTAGGACTCGGCGGTCAACTCCATCCGGACCAGGATGTAGCCCGGGAAGACCTTGGCCTGGATCTGCGAACGCTTACCGTTCTTGACCTCGACCTCTTCCCGGGTCGGCACCTCGACCTGGTAGATGAAGTCCTCCATGTCGAGGCTCGTGATCCGGGTCTCGAGGTTGGTCTTGACCTTGTTCTCGTAGCCGGCGTACGAGTGCACCACGTACCAGTCACCCGGGGCGTAGCGCAGCTTCTGCCTCAGCTCCGCGACGGGGTCGTAGTCCTCGTCCGGTGCGGGCTCGGTCGTTGGGAACTCCGGCTCGCTGGCGGCCTCAACCGACTCGTCACCAGCCGCCGTCGCGACCGTGGACTGCTCGTCCACCGGTCCGGCGGTCTCGTCGTACTCAGGCACGCTCGCTCACTTCCGTCACTATGGCTGGAGGCAGCCGGTCAGTCCGAGTTGCCAAAGACAAACAACACGACCTTGGCGAAGCCGAAGTCCAGCACACCCACGATCGTCAGCATCACCGCGACGAACGCCACCACCACGGCGGTGTAGGTCAGCAACTCCTTGCGGGTCGGCCAGATGACCTTACGCAGTTCGGCTACGACCTCGCGGAAGAACCGCGCGATGCGGCCGAAGACGCCCACCCGACCCGTTTCCGACCGCGTGGTCGGCCGGCTGTCCGCCGACTCCGCCCGGGCACGGGACCGCGTGGCGGTGCCTCCCCGGGAAACCGGCTCGTCCGCGCCGGAGGCGTCGTCGTCGGCCACGTCGTCGACGACCTCGTCGTCCAGACGATCGTCGCCGTCGTCGTCGCGCCGCTTGTTGTCGGCCACTTCGCCCTCCGTCGCGGAATCTGGGGTCGCACGCCGAGTGGCGTACGCGGCGCTGGTCACGCCGGCCGGACCCAACCGTCCCGCGACGGGCCGCGGCCGGTGGATCACCAGGAGGGCCCGATTGCCTCGGAGCCACCCCGCCGATGCCACCACCACGGGCCGGACGCCGCCAAGTTGGCGGCGCGACCCACGGGAACGGTCAGGCCTGAGGCGCAGGGGTGACAGGACTTGAACCTGCAGCCTGCGGTTTTGGAGACCGCTGCTCTGCCAATTGAGCTACACCCCTATGTGGCAACACTCGCCCCACGCGGCCACAGACGGCCGAGCAGGGGTCACTTGCCCCACGGCGGACCAGTGTACGGGTAGCCGCCCGACTTTCCCAACCGGTCTCTCCGCCACGCGTGGCGGGCTCGGTTCAGCGTGCCGTCCGGATGGTTGCCCGCGCCTGCGACAGCACCTTTTCACCAAGGCAGGTGGCGGTCACCTCGAGTCGGGTGAGACCGTCCTCGGTCACCTCGCGGACCCGCGCGGTCACCTCGATCTCGGTCCCCTGGTCGTCGTCGGGGACCACCACCGGCCGGGTGAAACGCACGCCGTACTCGACCACGGCGTCCGGCGACCCGGCCCACTCGGTGACCGCCCGCCCGACCAGCGCCATGGTGAACATGCCGTGGGCGATCACCCCGGGCAGACCCACCTTGGTGGCGACCCGGTCGCTCCAGTGGATCGGGTTGAAGTCGCCCGAGGCGCCGGCGTAGCGGACCAGGTCCGCGCGGGTCACCTGAAACGTCTGTGCTGGCAACTCCATCTCACGCCTCCCCGCGAATGACATACCTGGCCCAGACCGCGACCACGGGTTCGCCGCCGACGGTGCTCACGTCGGTGCGCGTGGTCAGGAAGCCGTGCCCGCCCCTGGTGCTGACGTCCTCGATGGTGTTGGTGCAGACCAGCTCGTCGCCGGCGACGACCGGCCGGGTGTACGCGAACCGCTGGTCGCCGTGCACCAGGCGGCCGTAGTCGACACCCAGGGCCGGGTCCTCGATGATCTGGCTGCTCGCGGCCATCGTCACGATCACCGGAAAGGTCGGCGGGGCCACCACGTCGGGGTGGCCCAGCGCCCGCGCGGCCTCCGGGTCGTGGTGGGCCGGGTCGGTGGCGCCGATGGCACTGGCGAACTCGCGGATCTTTTCTCGGCCCACCTGGTAGGGGGCGGTCGGCGGATACGTCCGGCCGACGAAGGAAGGGTCCAGAGGCATGCCGCGAACCTACACGGAAAGCCCAATCGCCGACCTGATCGGTAGGCGGCGGAGCCGCACCAAACCGGTCAGATCGGCGATCGGAAAGCTTCGACAACGGCCGGCCCTGAGGCCGGCCAGCAGTCAGCGGGTCTCGCGGTGGACCGTGTGCCGACCGTCACGCGGGCAGAACTTCTTCAGCTCGATGCGGTCGGGGTCGTTGCGCCGGTTCTTGCGCGTGATGTAGTTGCGCTCCTTGCACTCCACACACGCCAAAGTGATCTTCGGCCGGACATCGGTAGCCTTCGCCACGGCGGAGTGCCTTCCTCGCTAACGGAAACAACTACGACGCGCCAGCCTAGACGCTGACAGCGCGGACATGCAAAGTGGGCGCCGGAAGCGCCCATTTTCTTACGACCACCGGCAACGGAGCCCGGAAGACGAGAGTAGCGGTGGCCGGACTTGAACCGGCGACACAGCGATTATGAGCCGCTTGCTCTACCATCTGAGCTACACCGCTGCGATGGGTCCAGCTGAACCCTCGAGCCCCCTTACGGAATCGAACCGTAGACCTTCTCCTTACCATGGAGACGCTCTGCCGACTGAGCTAAGGGGGCCTGCGCGATCTCCCCGTGGGGCGCGCAGGAGTAAGAGTACACGGCCCGGCTCGGCAGGTGAAATCGGATCCCCCGTGATCGTCCGCGCCCTGCTCAGGGCACGACACGCAGGCGCGGAAGCTCCCCGTTGGCGACCGTCTCCGGCTCGACCTGGGCACCGAACCAGGCAGCCAACCGCTCGTACGGCAGCGGCCTGCTGAACAGGAAACCCTGCCCGATCTCGCAGCCGATGTCCTGGAGAAGCTCCAGGGTCAGCTCGCTCTCCACCCCCTCGGCCACCACCGCCAGGCCGAACTGCTGGGAAAGGGTGACCACCGCGTTGACGATCGCCAGGTCCCCCGGATCGGTCGCCATGCCCTGCACGAAGGAGCGGTCCACCTTCACCTCGTGCACCGGCAGCCGGCGCAGGTGCGCCAGGGACGAGTCACCCGTGCCGAAGTCGTCCACCGACAGCCGTACGCCGAGATCCCGCAGCCGTTGCAGGGTGGGGATCGGCCGGTCCGTGCCGTCCAGCACCCCCGACTCGGTGATCTCCAGGGTGAGGCGCTGTGCCGGCACCTTGTACTCGGTCAACAGCTCCTGGACCCGGTCCGGGAAGTGCTGGTCGATGAGCGTACGAGCCGAGAGGTTGACCGCGATGGGCAGCGGCTGGTCGGCCAGCGCCCAGTCCCGGCTGCGCCGGAGGCCCTCCCGGAGCACCACCTCGGTGAGCCGGCTCAACTGGCCGGTGTGCTCGGCCACCGCCACGAAGTCCTCGGGCGCGACCGTGCCGTGCGCCGGGTGTTCCCAGCGGGCCAGACACTCCACACCCACCAGGCGCCGGTCCCGCAGAGTCACCTTGGGCTGGAAGTAGACCTCCAGTTCGTCCTGGTCCAGTGCTCGGCGCAGATCGCCGGCCAGACCCAACCGGCGCAGTGAACGGGACTCCAGCGCGGGATTGAACAGCTGCACGCTGCCCGGCACCGACTTGGCCGCGGTGGCGGCGAGGTCGACCCGGAGCAGCAGGGTCGCCGCGTCGCTGCCATGATCCGGGTGTACGGCCACCCCGACGGCGGTGTCCACGTCGAGGGTGAGCGCGTCGAAGACCATCTCGTCGCGGATCTGGTCGCGCAGTTGGGCGGCCAGCTCGAGCGCGGCCTCAGCGCTCTCCAACCGCAGCGTCACCAGGAACTCGTCCCCGCCGGCACGGCCAACCAGAGCCGACGACGGCGCGCTGGCCCGCAACCGATTGGCGACCTCGGTGAGGACCTTGTCCCCGGCCGCGTGCCCCAGGGACTCGTTGACCTGGCGCAGCCCGTCGACGTCGAAGAGCAGCAGCGCCACCACCTCGCCCGGCGCGCGGATCTTGACCGACTCGTCCAGCGCTCCGGTGATCCGCCGCCGGTTGGGCAGTCGGGTCAACGTGTCGTGGTGTGCGTCGTGCCGGAGCCGGTCGACCAGCCGCGAATTCTCCAGGGCCACGGCCGCGTGCGCGGCGACCGTCTCGAAGACGGGGATGTCACCGGGCGTGAAATGACCGACGTCGCTGAGCCGGTTGACCACCTCGAGCGTGCCGATCACCGCCTGCCCCGAGTAGAGCGGCACCACGATGATGTCCTTCACACCGGTGGCGCGCAGCGAGCTCCGCAGGCTCTCCTCGTCCCCGAGGCGAACACCCATGGCCAGACTGCGGCGCTGACGGCGGGCCTCCTCGCGAACGACCACCGGCGTCGGCGACGTGTCCAAAAGGCCGGCGTCGTCGACCCGCGCCGTCAGCATCACCTCCGGGTGACGCCCCTGGGCCGGCAGCCACAACGTCGCGTACTCGGCCTGCATGAGCCCCCGGATCCGACCGAGGAGGACGTCAGCCAGGTTGCCGCTCTGCCCGTTGGCGGTCATCGCCTTGGTGAGTTCGTACATGTCGCCGAGCGTCCGGTGCTGACGGAAGAACTGCTCGTACGACCGGTAGACCTTCGCGAGCGCGGCCGCAAGCACGACGATCAGCACGGACGACCACCAGGTCGTCCGCACCGCGATCAGGACGACCAGCCCGACGACGATGTTGACACCGGAGGTCAGCAGGGGCGGCAACGCGTTGCGCAGCACGCCCAGTGCCGCCTGCCAGCCGTGCATGATCGCGATGACGCCGGCCACACCAGCCAACGTCGAGATGAGGATCGTGCTGACCGCGACGAAGAGCACGGCCCACGTCCGTGGCCCGACCTCCCCCTGAATGGGCGGGAGCGCCAGCAGCACGAGCCCGGCCAGCGATGCGGCGGCAGAGGCGTTCGCGACGTTGAAGGCCAGTTTCGCGAGGCCGAACCGGTACCGCAGATGGGTGATCAGCGTCGAGAGCGTGTACGCCGCGACCACCATCAACGGTGGCAGGAAGAAGAACGCCAACACGAGTGGGATCTCGGTCAGCCGCGACCCGAAGGACTGGCGTCCGATGACGAAGTTGAGCATCGGTAGGCCGGCGATCACCATCACGGCCAACAGGACGGCGGCGAGCCCCCAGGATCGGAGATGGTCCTGACTGGCCAACCCGATAGCCGTCGAGAAGATTGCGGCCGCGAACGCCAACGGCCCGGTGATGAACCAGGCGTATTGGGCAGGGCGGCTAGGAGACCCTGAGCCACCCGCTGCGGGCCGACGCTCGGCCATACCACTCCTTACCGGTCACTGCCACAGAACCATGCACGGCCGGCGAACGAAGCTGGCGGACAACGCCGATCACGGTGTTGGCCGCCTGCCCGACCTAGCGGAGTGGTGCCGTCCAAACGAAATCGAAGGCTTGGAACTCTCCGTAACCGGAAGCTCCGCCAGCCATCACGGCGAGGGCCAGAACTGCGAACACCATGCCGACCCGCCGGGCCAGCCTTTGACCAGACATCGCGTGCTCCTCGTGGCAGGGGTGTCGGGAAGGCAAGATTCCACGATGGTGCCACACCGGGGGCAGCCCGCAAAGCGGTCGGACGGCTGAGCAGCGCAGGCCGTCCAGTCGGCCCGAGCGCTTCAACGACGGATGCCCAGCAAGGTCGTTGGCTCGCCCCAGGAGACGCGCAGATGATGCATGTTCAAGTTATAGCCACAATTTGGATCTACGTCATGGATGCCACTTCCGGTTGCAAAGCCCGCCTGAAACCCAAAGCCGGCAAGCGTGGGGGGGCGGCACCGGAACCTCTCCACAACCGGAACACCCCCAGAACGACGGGCGCCGGTCGGCAATTGGCAACCGGTGACCAGTTGAACACAACAATCCCCTCGGATCCATAGGATCGGAGTCTCTCGATTATCACCGCCGACGGAGGATGGTTCGAGACTCTGTAGCCTTCGCGACCGATCGGCGAGCCCCACAAGGCTCGTCCCAGGCCGCGAGGTGGCCGCCGCGGTCAACCTCGTTGAAGTACTGAGGCCGGCTAGACCGTTTCGGCCCAGTTCCGCGGAGCGGCCCAGACCTCGCCGGGGACGTGGTGAAGCCGACGGGACCGAGACCGGCAGAGGCTGTTCAGGACGCGGCGGACCATCCCGGGCGAGTCCAGCTCGACGACCGGAAGGGACGCGGTTTCCAGCCAGGCAAGCGCCGCCGCGTGCTCGGCCGGGATCTCTCGGACCAGTGGTGGGGGTTGAGACCGTAGAGGTACGCGCCCCACGGAGCAAGGCTGCAGTGACGGCAGGCCGCCCCGGACCGCTACGCGGCCGGGACGGGAAGCCACCGAATACCGTCGGGCAGCCGCCCCCGCGCCGAGGTGTGGCAGTCGATCCGCTGGCTACGGGCGTGAAGCGTCTTCCCTGTCCTGACTAACCGCGAGGCAAGCGACGACGCGGGAGGCGTCAGGTGCGAGGAAGAGCTGGAAAAACCAGGGCGTCTCGGCGCCGCCGACCTGACCGATCAGCAACTCTCCCAGTTCTTCGGCCGAGATCAGCCGATTCACCGCCTGGACGAAGCCGAGCGTCCGGATGCCACGCGTACGGGTGTGATGCTCTCGACGCCGGTAGGCGGTCACCAGGGCCCCAACCGGTGCCGCCCCGTCGAAGACCTTGAAGTCGTAGCCCGCTCGCAGAGCGTCGCGACATGACTCGTAGATGTCGCCGTCCTCAGCACTAAGAAGGATGATCAGGGTGTCTCGCTCCACCGGGCTATCCTGCCGGTCCGCCGACGTCCCATGCCCGGGAGTGACCAGACTCCGCAGCCGACGAACTAGACCACCGCAAGGCGTTACGGAAGCCGGGCCGCCGTCGAGGTCTGGGCTTCCGACTGCCGCACCAGTCCAAGAAACGGGACTGGCTTGCCCCGAGCGTCCCGCTGCCGGCCCGCACATACCTACCAAGGCCGCCCCACGCCGGTACGCCGTCGAGAGACGCCCAGGACCGATCTGCCTGAATCCAGCAACCGTGCGCCGCCCGAAGGTCGTGCCGGATCAGGTCGGTCAGGCCAGCCCGCTCGACCGCCCGGTCAAATCGGTACTTCCAGCCGTTGTAGCTCTGCGGGCGTCCGGCGGTCCGCTGCTGCCGGCCGGGGAAGAGGAAGGGTCTGGGTCATCGGGCAGCTCGGCTAAGTACTGTCGAAGCCGATCGACCACGAAGGCCGGCAGGGCGAACTCCCGGCGCTGGTGACTCTTCGGGGTGTCGATGACCGGGCCCCGGGGAGCTGGGCGACGGACTCGGCTCAGGTAGCCGAGGCAGCTTGACTCCCCGACCCGGGGTCACCGGGATCAGCCCGTTGTCGACGGCCGAGGCCATGATCTGCGACAGCAGCCGGTACGCCTGCCGAACCCGAGAGGGATGGGGGCAGCCTGGCGGTCAATCAATCGCAGCTGTAGGCGATGAGCTGCCTTCAAGCCCGGTGAACCAGCCGAGCATGTCTTGAGGGCTCACGTCGTAGCCGGTGGCTCGTTCCCCGCTCCAGTTGACGCCGATCAGGACTCCCTGCTCCGCCAACCAGGGCACAAAATCGCGCAGCCACTGATCGAACGGCATGGAGACGATCTCGAGCCCGTTGTAAGCGGGCACCTGTTCGACCACACGTTGCGCTCGTGACCGCAGCGACCAGAAGGGCATCGCCCGGCTCCCATCGGGCTTGTGGGGCGCGATGTAGGAGCCGTCATCCTCTAGGAGGGTCCAAACACGCCCGGCAGCAGGAGCCTCGCTCCTGAACGCAGCAGAGTGAGCGGCACTGACAGTCAAATCGTGCCTCCCCACCGTGCCGGCGCTTCTGCGCACCTCACCGACAACTCGCCTACGTGCCCGTTGCGTGCCCGATCAGCCAGTAAACCGGGGGCACTCGCGGTCAACAGCAGCAGGAGACGACAAAGGCCCCCAACCTGTGTTTCCGCAGGTAAGAGGCCTCGCCGTTCCCTGGTGGCGGGTAGAGGATTCGAACCTCTGAAGCTTTCGCGACGGATTTACAGTGGGCGACGACCTCGGTCGGAAGGTCGGTGTTGACCAGCCATTTCTTCAAAAGTGATCATGACAGCCGCGGATGCCGCCCACGGTCCGCCCACAGCGGGCGTTGGAAGCTAGACCTCACGCCTGACCCCTGCGGGTCATTCCCAAGGCATGCCGGTAGAGGTCCGGCACTCGGTACCGGCGAACCTCTTCCTGGGTGCCCTCATGAACCGCTATCAGGCCAACCTCCAGCGCTAGGTCAAGTTGCTCCAACGCCTGCGGGTTCACGCCCTCGATGTCGGTGGGCACGAGAGGTGTCCGGCCGACCAACTCCAACGCATCGACCATCGCTTTCAGTTCCGGGAATTCCTCGTGCAGCGCTCCGATCGCCTCAATACTCACCTGCTCCAGGCTTGGAACGAGCGCGCGCGGGCGAATCACACTTTGGTCGTAGGCGCTACGTTCCCGCGTCTCCCACTCCACGGCAGTGGCAAACAGTTGAGAGAGCGTCCGAGGACTATGGTCCCCCTGGCCGTCGGCAAGCCTGTTCCATACCCAGTTCCGGGTAAAGGTAGTTTTGGCACCCTTCATGCGTTCGCCGATGAGAAGGTTCCACGCCTGGAACACCTCCTCTGAACGCCAGGAATCAACTTGGTGTCCAATGCCAATGTCGGTCAACATTACCTGAAAGGCCTGACTACGAGCCGCCTGCTTGAGCACGGTCTTGAAATAGTCCGCCTGATCCCTCCACAGTAGCTGGACGTAACGACCAAACAGGTGGCTTTTATTTTCAAACAACAACTGCTGCCAGATATCTAGCCGTAGTAACACCTTGAAAGATAGGTTATCCAGCCGCGTCTCGGCCTCGGTAAGGAAGGTAAACAGTCCCGCAACTGCCGAAGTCCTTCGGTCGCGACTGGCCACATCGTTTCCAAAGCCGGTGTCCAGGCCGTCAAATAGGAGGAACCTCGCTCCCGGCAGGCTTTTATCGAGGTCTCGAAGCCATCGGGCAGCGAGCAACCCAGCCTGAGGGTCCTCGATCATCTTGATGACGGCGTCAACGACGAACAATTCGTCTGTCCGCTCCGGATGGCTGAACTCGCTCAAGTCCAAATTGAATCTCGGCGGCGGCGCAGTTTCAGCCTGCTTTGGGAGCGTCAAAAACGCCGCCAGCGCTGCATAACAAGCCCAGAAACGCGACCAGGCCGCACCCCGTGCAGCCAGCGCCTCGTCGATTGCTGCGAACCCTTCCGCCCCAAGCACCCATGGGAATCTTTTGCGAAACGTGTTCGGGCACATTACCACGACCGGCGGGTCTCCCCCCGGACGGTCCAATAGCCATCGGAATACTGCGGTCTTTCCTGTTCCCTTACGACCTATCACAAGTGGATACTGCGGATCCGCTGCCTGGAGTGCGACACGTGTCTTGACGAAGTCGTCGAGAAGATTCTCCTGCACCTCTGCCTGCCCACGCGAGAAGTTCAGCTCACTCAGAGCCTCCCGCTTACTACCAGAGCGGACAGCGGTTTGGCGTGAAGGTTGCGGCAATAACTGCTCTAACCAATCAGCAACCGGGCCATAAGTGTCGTTTACGGCCGAGGAGACCTCCATGAAGTCTTTGAAGGCCATATCAGCTGAATACCCCACCGTGTGGCTCAGCTCATCGGACTGCAAGGGTCCAACTTCGGGGACGCGCCGGTCAGCAGCTTTTTCGAGCCACGTGTCAATCCATGACAAGGCACGCTCGTGCACCTTAATAGCCGAAGGTCCAGGCGGGACAGGCGACACAAGAAATCTGGGCTCCGGCGAAATCACACGCTCATTAGTGGACCGCCTCGTTCTGGCAGCCAAAAGCGACTGCACCAACAGTTCCGTGCCAAGGTGCGCCTGTGGGTGCGGAAAGAAGCAGACAACAGCCAGATCGGAAATATCGAAAAGCAGCGGCGCACTAATGGGGGATATGCCGGTGCGAGAGTCGACCAGGATGAGTTCTGGCTGAATGGAGGAGGCGGACGCTAAATCGAATAACCCCCGCAGCGGGTTCCGTTCCTCAAGGTACCAGTTCTCCGGTTCCAACAGCCGTAGGCGTTCCGCGTAGTCAACCCCCAGTCGGCCAGAGGGCAAGCAGTAGAGCTCTTCGGCATCATTGACCCGCTGTACATGCTCCCTGATATCTACAGGGTCCCCCCGCTCAAGAGCTAGCAGCAGCGGGAGCACGCCCTGATCGGAGCTAGGCTCGCCAAGGCGAAGCAGATGGTGCAGCCCGGGTGCCTCGAAGTCCATGTCGATACAGAGCACTCGCCGCCCTCGAGCCGCCAGGATCCGAGCGGCAGCAGCCAGCGCGGTAGTTCGCCCGACGCCGCCGCGGAGGCTGTAGAAGGTGACCACTGCGGGTGCGTCAATATCTTCGTCCAGGTCGCTGGCGAAGAGGAGCGGTTGGCTGGATGACTGGTTAAGAGCGTCGGACCAAACCGGCAGCGCGCCTTCGACCTCGCGCGGCGGAGGGCCGTACCACTCCTCTTCAGCAGAGGTGAGGAGCTCCGCATCTTCGATCCAACCCTCCAGCCCTGACAACAGAAGGCTGCGCCGCTCGACATCCGATCGGCCTGTCAGGGCATCGCTGACCACTCGGATCCGCCACCCCTGCTCCATCCCCCGCGTCACATGCACACGAAGATCAGTCACGTTATTACGGGCTGCATTCTCCTCTAGTGCTCGCTTCACGGCGTCCGCATCGAGCTGTTCGGAATTCATGACTTCCTTCCGCCATGTCGAAGCGGGCGAGCGTACCTAACCCGGTGGGTCACCATGCCCGCCAGCTCGATCGCTCCCTTTAGCAAATCCGTCGGCGCATGCGGCGATTCCACCACGCAGGTATATCTGATGCTCGTGCTCCAGTAGTCGAGGAACGCGCGCTTGTGCCCGACGAGGTCTTCTCGACGAAGACCGGCCGCGTCCCACAATCCGCGAAGGTCATGTCCGGCTTGCCCTGACCGCGGGAACGGCCTGCTGGACCGGCTGAGGAGATCTTTTAACTTGCACTCGATGACGTAGCCGGCTAGATACAGGGCGCCACACAGGTGACCCCCGTCGGCCAAATGCCTCGCCTCGGTCGCGCGCATCCGCGCCGCGTCCTCGTACAACCCATGACCCCTCTCCCGCCCGACGCCCACCACCGTAGGCCCTCAGGCCTCTACTTCGGAATGCTCCCTCGGCTCCGCAACCTCGAAGAAGGCGCTTGAACGCCCCGTTCGTTTACGGCATCCGGCGGGCCCATCATCCGAGCGCGTCGCCGATCTTGTCGTTCATGGTGTCGTCGCCGCCATCGATGCAGTTGGCATAGACCCGAAGCAGAACGGCGACGCCGTGTCCCAGGCGCCGGGCGACCTCGGTCGGCGGGACGCCGGCATTCAGCCAGAGCGAGGCCGCCGCGTGCCGCAGGTCGTAGGGCCGGCGGACGAGCGGCGAGGCGACCTGTGATTCGGTCAGCGCCCGTTCGCGGGCGAGCTTCCACCACCGGTCGTAGACCGACTCGGAGAGCGGTCCACCGTGCAGGCCCCGGAAGAAGCGACCGTCCGGGCCGACCCCGTGATTCTCGACGTGCGCGCACAGCAGCTCGACGAGCCGGGGCGGGATCGGGACCGTACGAGTCTCAGCCCTCCCCCGGTGCTTGAGTCCCCGCCGCTCGTGGGAGCCGCCATCATCGGTCCAGTGCGACCCGGCGCGCGGCGAGGTGCCGGCGAGCACCAGACGGCCCCAGCGATATTCGATCTTCTCGTGGTCGCAGGACCGGGAAGGCTTGACCGCCGCCAGGTCGTCGAAGTCGGCCCCGCAGTCGGCGCACCGGCCGGCTAGGTCGCAGTCTTCTCGCCGCAGGTCTGCCGCTTCCGAGGGCCGCATCCCTGCGTAGTAGAGACAGCCGAAGAAGGCCGTGACCTTGTCAGCCCGTTTGCCGAGAGATTTCACCGCCTCCAGCAGCGTGGAGACCTGGGCCGGGTTCGCCACCACCCGCCGGTCGATCGACTGTGCAACCTCGGGCGCGGTCCACTGGACCCGGTCGACCGGGTTGGAGGCGACCAGCTCCAGCTCGACCGCGTACCCGAGCACGTTGTAGAAGGTTGCCCGCTTCCGCTGGACGGTGGAGGCAGCCGCGGGCTTGCCGTCGAGGCGTACGCACAGGCTGTCGAGAACACGGCGGACCATCGCGGGCGAGTCCAGCTCGACGACTGGGAGGGACGCGGTTTCCAGCCAGGCGAGCGCCGCTGCGTGTTCGGGCGGGATCTCGTCGGACCAGCGGCGTGGGTTGAGGCCGTAGAGGTACAGCGCCTCACGGAGCAGCGCGTCAGTCGGTCGGCCCCGCTTTGTCGGACGGGTCAGTGTCACCGTGATCGAGGTCAGCGCTTCGACGATCGAGCGCCGGGTCTTGGCCGCCGCCCGGGGCCACTTCATCTCGACGTACGCGCGGCTGTGCGCGTACCAAGTGGTTGGGTTCTTGGTTCTGGCTTCGGCCACCGGGCGCCCGGTGGCCGGGTCGAAGGGCTCCCCCGCGTTGGCCGCCTGGACCAGCTCGGCGCGGAACGAGTGCGCCAGGGCCTTGGTACGGAACATGTCCTCGAAGCGTTGGCCGCTCACCGCCCAGCGGACCCGCCACGGCCGAGCCTTCCGGTCAGCGCGCTTACCGATTTCCCATATCTGGACCTCGTAGCTCTTCATGCGGCGTCCTGCTCCAGGTCGCCGAGCCACCGACCGAGCGCCGACCGGCGGACCCGCAGCTGCCCGTTCGGGAGCTTGATCACCCGTGGTCCCTTGCCGGTCTGCCGCCAGTAGAACCAGGTCGAGCGCGGTACGCGAAGTTCGGCGAGCACTTCCGGCACGGTCAACAACTCCTCGTTCACTGCGTTTCCTCCCCGTCGTGCTGTGCGCTGTGCTGAGTTGCCGAAAGATCTGGAGATCCCTGCGCGGCCCGGTCCTTGGCGGCGAGCAGTTCGGACCGCCAGCGCGCGCGTTCGCTGATCGACCGCATGAGCCGGTGGGTCATCGGGCCGACATCGGGGTCATCGGGTCGGGCGAGTTCCCAGGCGTGCCGGACTCGTTCGGTGGTGTCGCCCTGGTCGTCGACGAGCTGCGTGCCGTCGGTGGTGACGCCGAGCAGCGCTCGGACCCAGGCCCGCGCGTCGTGCTTGTGGTCGGCGAGGGTCTTGCCGGACCAGTCGCGGGAGATGAGGATGCGCCGGCCGCCGATGCCGAGGGTGTCGCGCTGGTGGACCTTGCCCCTGCAGCGGCCCGGCTTGAGCTTGGCGTGTGCCTTTTTCGGCTGGACGCCGTAGAGCAGCCAGTTGGCGCACCGGTCGGTGCAGGGGGTCAGCTGGAGTTGCTGCCAGAGCCGGTCGAGGTGCTTGCGTTGCCGGTCAGTGGTGGCCTTGTGGCAGTCGCCGGTGTGCTTGGTGATGTATTTCGTGACGTACCGGATGGTCCGCTCGGCGTCCTCGGTGCCGGGCATGACGCCGCGGGCGTCGACCTGGGCGCCGAAGCGCACGACGTGCACAGGCTCGGCGTCCGGGTCGTCATCGATGGTGTCGAGGGCTTCCGTCCAGGTGGTCAGCGGCTCGCGGCTGGCCGGGTCTACCCATGTCGCCGCCTGCTCGTCCCAGATTGGGAGCCGGTCGAGGGTGTAGCGCTGGACGTCGACCGCGGGCCACCACACCTGGTGGTAGGTCGCCGCCGCCACCGTGCGCAAGACGTCCCGGGGGATGGTGCCCCGGATGGCGAAGTGAGCGTGTGGGGCGAGTCGACGTTGCGGCTCGACGCAACCGGCGTACTGGACGTTCCAGCCCTCGCACCGCCGAAGGTTCTGCCAGAACCGGTCGAGGAGCCGAGGGAAGTGCACGGCGTCCCAGGCGGCGCGGCGGTAGTCGTAGCGGGCCGGGTTGACCGGGGTGCCATCGGGGCGGACCGGGCCGTACGAGTCGAGGGTGAGGGTCAGCCACATGGACGGTTGGTAGGTGGAGCCGTCCGGGGCGGTGTAGGTCTTGCCGACGGTGCGGCGCTCGACCTTGCGCCGGGGCAGTTCGGGGGCATCTTGGCGCCGTTTGGTGGAGCGCTTGCGCCGTGGGCCGGGCTCGTCGTCCTGGTCCTCGTCGTCGCTGGCGTGCGGTGGCCCGACGCGCCCGCGCAGGCCCTCAGCGGCGATGGCTTCCTCTACCTCGCGGATAGCCTCGTCGAGGTCGGCCACCTGGTCCCACTGGGCCGCCCTCACCGCCTCGTCGCGGGAGAACTCCAGGTGCGCGCGGAACAGGATCAGGGACTTCTGCGCCTCGGTTGCGGGTTCCGGACCGGGCAGCGGTTCGTCGTCGCGGTGCCAGCCCTCGCGGATCTGGGCCTGCCGAAGGCGGCGGTTCTTCTTGGCGCACGGCGCGCACTTGTCCTCGCGGGTGGCCCCGCAAGGCAGGTCGATGACTTCGGTCAGGCCGGTGTCAAGGTCGGTACGGCGCATGGCGAGCGGGCGGACGCAGACGCCGTACTCGATGGCGATGTCCTTGAGCACGTCGATCGAGCGGGGTAGCGCCATGCGGGCCGCCCGCGACCCCGGCCGAGGAGCAACCGGGGTCGGGGCGGGTTCGAGACCGGGCAGGGTTGGTGCCGTCATCGGATGATCCCGACGACCTGGGGCCGGTTGGGCTGGATGGCCTTGATCGGAGGCAGCACCGCGGCTGATGCCGGCGGCATCACCGGAACCGGCGGGGCGGGTTCGACAGGCTGCGCCTCGTCGTACCAATCGCCCTGCGGCTGATCGGGTTCAGGAGCCGGCGGGACGGTGGGTGCACTGGACAGGACAACCTTCACCAGGGCGAGGAAGGCCAGCGACGGCACCGCCGCGACGATCCAGCCCCAGACGGACGGTTCGGCTTCGGCGACCTGGGCGGCGAGGGAGAGCAGCGCGAACGCGATCAGGAGCACGCCGACCAGGCCGACAGGTCGGCCGACGCGGCGGCGGGCGCGGATTTCCAGGCCGAGGTAGATGGCCATCAGCTCGACGGCTACGGCGTTGGCCCAGCCGATCCAGTCGGGTTGGCCGTGGGCGACGGTCAGGTCGTGGACGTGGGTGAAGGCGGCGGCGCCGGCCATGGTGCCGATGGCGAGCAGGATCAGCACCCGGACGCCGGACTCGGCGCGTTCGCGGATCATCGGCCGCTGCCGTTGTCGCGGATGGTCAGGATGATGCAGATCTGCTGGCCGTTGAGGTCGCGGCGGCGGTTGACCATGTGCGCCAGGCCGTGCAGAGCACCGGCGAGCCGGTCCGGGGAGCCGTTGAGTTCGATGTGCAACGGCTTGAGGCGGTGGGTGCCGAGGAAAAAGCTCTTGAGGGACATCGGTTACCTCCGGGCCGGAGCGACGCGAGTACGGATGTGGTCGGGTGGCTCGCCGAGGGAGGCCACCGCTTCGGAGAGGCAGCGCCACAGGGCCCACGCCTCGTCGGGGGTCAGGTACATGCGGCGTCGGCCGCCGCCGACGGCGAGATAGACCGGGTACGCGTCGGGCCGGGCAGGGTCGACGCGCACGGACACAGCCGTGCTGCTGGCACCGTCGGTTCCGGGTGCGCGCAGCCGGTAGAAGGTTCGGCCGTCGGTCGGGGCGGTCACCGCGGCTCACCCCCGTCGGCGTCCCGGTCGAGGATGTTCAGCAGCGAGTCAGGCAGCAGCGGTCCGCGACGCTGCCGGGGCAGAGGAGGCCGGGTCGGTTCGGTGGCGGTCTCCCGGCCAACCTGGGCGAGGATGTCCGCCGCGTCGGCCGGAGCCGGGTACTCGGCGGCCAGCTCCCGAATGTGGTCGTCGGAGATGTAGGAGAAGCGGACCCGGGCCGGTTCGGGGGTGCCGTCGAGGATCACGTAGCCGACGCCCTTGGCCCAGCGGGGCATCTGGTCGGCGAGGGCACCCCGGTTGCGGGCACCGTCGCCCAACACGAGGTCGACCTGAGCGGCCTCGGTCAGGCCGAGCGCGATTCGGGTCGGGAACAGGTCCCGGAACGGCAGCACCTCCTTACGGGGGTCCTGCAACGCGGCCACCACCAGGACACCAACGCCGGCACCCTGCGACAGCAGCAACCCGAGCGACCCGGCGATGCGCTTACGTAGGTCGACGTCCTGGAGGTACGCGGTCAGTGCCGCCATCTCGTCGATGACGACCACGACCAGGGGGTCAGCCAGGGTCGGAGTGTGGACCCGCACCGCGCCGGCAAGGCGGGTCTGCCGCTCCCGCATCACCGTGACGGCCTCGTCGAGCAGGTCGGCCATGGCCTCGAACGACTTGCAGGCGAACCGCGCGAACAACGGCCGCCCCATCGCGAACTCCATGCCGCCCTTGGGATCGATCACCCACAGCCGAACCAGCCCGGAGGAGATCCCACCGGCTAGGACGCGGACCAGCGACCACAGCACCGAGCCCTTTCCGGAGCGGGTGGCGCCGCCAATGAGGACGTGCGTGGCGAGCAGGTGCAGGCACCAATGCCGCAGGTCTTCCCGTCGCGCGAGCGGGAGCGCGGTGAAGTCGGGTACCGACGGGACGTCGAACGGGTCGACCAGGGTGCGCAGCGCATCCGTACGGACCACCACCAGGTAGACCACCGACGGCCGGTCCCGGAACCGCAGCCGGTCCACCGCGCCCAGGACCAGTGCCCAGTAGCCCGACCGGATCGGCGGGTCATCGGGGCGCTCGGAGTAGACCCGGGCGTGGCGCCGGCCGAAGGCGTACGCCAGGTTCGCCGTCGCTTTCTGGAATTCCTCCGGGGTCTGGCCGCGGACCATGCGGATGGTCAGCACGTCGAGCGCCTGATCCGAGCGGACCCTCAGCAGCTCCGGCAGGACAGTGCGATGGTCGTACACCTTGGCCAGGCCGCAGAGGGTCATCGCTTCGCGCCACGCTCGCCGGTAGACGAAGAGTTGACGGAATCGGCCGAGGATCGGCCCGGCGCACCAGGTCCACCAGGACGATTCGTGCCGCCACCGCCACAGCGCCGACACGGCAGCGGCCAGGACCACGGGCACGATCACGCCGGCCCGGCCGAACTCGCGGTAGAGGCTCACCCCGGCCACGAGCAGGCCGACGGCGATCGGGTGGCGAAGACACCACCACAGGCCCCGCCACAACCACCGCAGCACCAGGCCGAGCGCGATCAGCCAGACCGGCAGCTCCAGGCGACGCGGCCGGATCACCATCAGGTCCCCGGCGGTGGTCATCACGACCTCGCCGCGCGGCCGGCGGATCATCGCGCACCCGCCACTGTGGGCCGCCGCAGGACGGCAGGCATACGCTTGGACACGTCACTACCTCTCTCGACAGAGCAGGGGAAAGAGACAGAGGGCGGGGCTGCCGTCCGCCAAGACCTGACAGCCCCGCCCCCACCAGATGCGGCTACTGCGCCGCCTTCGTCGCCACGCCTGCCGGGGCACGCATCCCGGTCGCCCGCAGCGAATACGCCATCCGACCGTTGTTGCCCACGTACGGCGTGACGGTCATGCCGTCGAACTCCACCGCCTCGAACAGGCCACCCGTCGGCGGCACCGGCTGGTAGTCCGCCGAGATCTTCACCGTCGTCTCTCGCGACCGCTTCCCCAGCTCCGGGTCCAGGTCCATCACCCGGACCTGCCACACCCGCTGGCCGGTCAACTTGTCCTTCGCCGGGCTACGCCGCCCGGTCTTCTCGTCGTAGTCCTCAACCTCGCCCAGAGATTCGGGCACCAACGCGCACCCCGCCGGGAACACGTCCTCACACCGCACCGCGAACCTCGTGCCGCCACGCAGAGCCATCGCTCAACCTCCAACTTGTTAACTTGTCTGCCAAGTTGCGTCCAAGTTAGACGGCACTTGGCAGACAAGTCAACAACCGCAGTGAGGCGAATGCTGGTAGGCCCGAGTGCCGTAGTGCCGCACAGCGAGGTGCTGGCCGATGCGCGGCCAGCGACCAGGCGCAGCAGCCCAGAGGCATCCACCCGCGCGACCCGCCGCCACCTCGGCGCCTGCGAGGTCGCCCGCGGCCGAGACGGGCAGTCCGTTAAGTCCTAATTACAAGTCCCGGAAACTGCATCGAGCCATGCGCTTAATAGAGAAAGCGTGGGATTTCAAAATTAATTGAAGTACAAGGCCCTGGAATGAATTGACCGGCACCCCCCTATTCCAAGCCCTCCTCCAGCCCTCTGCCACCCCCTGAGCGGGCTTGCGCCACCGTTGTCACCAGCTCTCTTCCGAGGCTAGGCTTTACGCATCGACGGACGCATGTCCGCGTTTCCCGAAGATCACATCAAGGAGATCCGTAATTACTATGCCCTACTTTCTAAGCAACTGGGACACATTCCTAATTTCCATTATTCGCTTCGCCCTCGACCTTATGGTCAGCCTTCCAACAGGCGGCCTGGCGGTCCTGACCATAGTCATCATTATCAGGATTCGTTTCAAGGTCGTCTTATCTGCAAGAATTGGTGGATGCATAGCAGCTCGCGTTGGCAACCAGGCATGACGCGAGCGCATCCTGCTCTTGACCAGATCCACAAGTAGGCTGGAAGCTCTGGATGGGGTATAAGCACCTTATGGCATCCCATCCAGAGCTTCCCGCAGTTGACGAGAAGCATTCAAGGCCTGACGGGCTAGACAACAAGACGATCGAGGCGTTGGGCGAACTGAGCAAAGCGTTGGAGACAATCCACCGCGTGCGTGGTCACCTGTACTCGGCGCACCAGCTCGTCGGCGGCGCAGATCTCACCCTTGACCGGGTGGTGAAGCTGCTCCGCGAGGCCGGGCACGACGAGATGGCCGACCGAGTCGAGCACGAGCTGTTGGGGCGCAACGTGCTACCCGGGCGGTGGACGTTCCAGATCGTGGAGGAGTTCGACGACGGCTACTACGCCGCGTTCCAGGAGATCGAGCGGGACGCGCGGGAGAAGCTGGCCGGCGGCCGGCGGCACATCTTCGAGGCGGAGATGAAGGAGCGGCGGCGCACCCACGGGATGCCGGGGCACGAGGCTACGCCGTAGCGGTGCCGTCAAAGCCGTTTGGGATCATCGAGGTCAGGGCGTTGGCTCGGGCCTCGATGATCCGCATCCGTGCCAGGTACTCGGCTGGTTCCCGGTGTGCGGCCTGGCTGGTGACCTGGCCGGGCCACTTGCGGTAGAGCAGGCCGTACTCCCGGGTGAAGTAGCCCGGCATGACCGCGTTGGCGGCGAGCAAAAGGCCGGTGTCCTCCGAGGCTGGTAGGGCCATCCAGCCGCCCAGGGCGAAGACGAGATCCCGCCGCAGGCACAGGGTCGCCGGGTGCACCGATGCTCGGTAGTCGTTGGCCTGCCAGAACGTCAGGACCGAACCGCGGTCGATAACGCCGCCGGCCGGGTCCTTGTCCCATCCGGCGGTCGATCCGTCGGGGAGCAGGTCGAGTACCCGCGAGGTGGTCCAGCCGATCTGCGGGTGCGCATTGAACGCGGCGATGTCCCGGGCGAGTGCGCCGGGGGTCAACTGGTCGTCGGCGTCCAGCACCTTGATGAGTTGCCCGGAGACTCGGGAAAGAGCGAGGGTACGGGCAACACCAGGCCCACCAGGTCGGCCCGTGCCCAGACTGACCCGGGGATCTTCAGGCAACGCGTCGACCAGGGCGCCGGTCTGCCCGTCCTCTTGGACGAGCCATTCCCAGTCCCACCCGGCCGGCATCTCCTGCTTAACCAACGACTCGTAGGCGCCAGCTAGATGCTCGATGCTGGGCGCGTGAACCGGGGTGATGACCGAGACGAGCTGCGTCAAATTTTCCACCGCTGGAGTTTGTGGGAGTAGACAAGCTCGGTGCGGTCGCCCGGCATCACCACGTCGGCGACCTCGACGACCCGGCCCGTGGTGTCGGTCGAGGTCTTCCGCACGGTGAGCACGGAGACGCCCGGGTCGATGTCCAGCAACTCGGCCTCATCGGGCGACGGCGGGCGGGCGCGGATCTCGTCGTCGATCCGGTCCAACTCAATGCCGAGCGTGTGGAGCTGGTGTTGCGTCCCGCCCGGCCACGGCTCCTTGCCTGCGTCGAGCAGGTCCGGGTTCGCGGCCACCAGGTCATAAGGCAGGTAGGAGTACGACACGGTCAGCGGCGCGTTCTCGTGCCGAGACGACGTCCAGTAGACCCGGCGCAGCAGGGAAGTGCCCGGCTCGACTTGCAGGGCCGCCGCCATCTCCGCGTCAGCTTCGACCCGGGAGTATTCGGCGTGGAACTTCAGGTCGTCGACGGTCAGGCCGGTGTCGTGCTCGGTGGCACCGGTCTTCAGCCGCTCGTCCTCGTCGAGCAGGACGCGATCCTTCTCCCACTGGTACCGCTCGGTGTTGCGACGTCGTACCCGCTGGCGGGGTGCCCGCACGTAGGTGCCGCGCCCCTGCTCCGCACGAACCAGGCCCCACTCCCGGAGCTGCCGGATGGCGTTGCGGACGCTTGTGCGCGACAGGCCCGAGGTGTCGGCCAGCTCGGTCTCGCTGGGCATCAGAGTGCCGGGGGCCAGTTCGCCGCTCACGATCTTCGCCCGCAACTCTTCGGCGAGTTGCAGGTAGCGAGGGCGCCAGTCCCGGCCTTGCACACCGGTCACCGTACCCCCTAGACGTTCCAACGTCTGCCAGGTGGTCCCGCCGGCGGGCCGCTCAGGAACCGGCGGTACGGCTACCGCTGCTCGCGGTGGACGTACAGCGCGCAGACCAGGAGTACGAGGAACGGCTGAGCCCCGACGGGTGTTGGCGTTCACCGCGTCTCTCCGGCCCGCTCGCCGCCATCCGCCGGTGTCAGCATCTCCAGCTGGGCGTAGACCAGCTCGTCAATGAGCCGATCCACCTGCGCGGGCGACAGGAGTACGGTCTGCGTCGCGCCGTAACGGGTCGCGTCGAGCTTCACGGCCAGGTCCCGGCGGGCGAACCGGTCAACGACCAGTTGGACGGTGACCCAGCCGGTCCGCTCCCGTCCAATGGTGGAGAGAAGCCCGCGGTGCATCGGGTCGTTCGGTCCACAGCCTCGACACCACACCGGGCACACGACCGGCGCAATCGACGACGGGGACGCCCTCTCTGGGATGGCAGCACCCTCACTCATCGCCGGCCCCCTGCTGCCCGGTGGCCTGGGCCAGCGATCCGCGAAGTTGCTCGACCAGTTGGGCCGCCTGCGGCAGGGACAACTCCGCCCAGGCGTTCCCGGCCCGGCACGCTATGTGAACACCGACCATGGGACCGCCCAGAGCCTCACTGCTGATGAGGTACGTGACGACGAGCCCGCCTGCCCGACTGTCGCCGGCCCGTTGCATTGGGCCGCGATGACGGCGAGCCATGTGCGTCATCACTGGTGGCACCAGATAGCCGCAGCGATCCGGGGCGCACCAGTCCGGATGGCTCGTGACGGCGCCCGGCTTGTTCGTACGACTCATCGCGGCCACCGCCCGCCGTTACCTCGGTAGAGCTGGGCCCGCGTCATCAAGGGCGCATACCGGAGCGCAGGCAATCCACGAGTGGTGCCCGTCGACCACCACGGCGAGGAGGTCGTAGAAGCCAGGCGCGGACTCGACGGAACGTTGCTGGTGGCACTCCGGGCAGATGGGCGTCTCCGAGACCACCAGGACGAGAGCCAATGGTGTCGACGATGGGAGCCGGACATCGCACCTCCACAAGTAGGCGGGGACCGGTGGCCAGCCGCGGGGGAATGCCGCCGGCCACCGGCCCGGATGAAGGCACGGCGCACCGTCCGACGCCGGACGGGTCGGGTATCGCCGAGCCAACTTGTATGCGCGGCTACCGCAACCGGTCCGACAGGACGCCGCGCATCAGGTGCGACCAGGGTCAGCGCGAGACCACCCCTGACACGAGCCGTCGCCCCAACCGCACATAAGGAAACGTATCTACAAGTGGACGAGTTGTCTAGACGTCGAAACGGATCACTTGGTTGGCACTTGGTAAGACAAGTGCCAGGTACGGTGAACAGGTGCCCACCCCGCACTACGGACAGCCGCGGTACCGCTTCATTGCCAGTGATCTACGGGAGCGCATCGAGAGCGGTGCCATCCCGCCTGGCTCCCTCCTGCCAACTGAGAGCGCACTCACTGCCGAGTACAGAACAAGCCGAGGCACCGTCCGCCAGGCAATAGCTGCACTACGAGATGATGGGCTGGTCGCAACGGAGCACGGCCGAGGAACTGTTGCGCAAATGCGCTCCATCGACAATCCCTTGCCTGAGGGTCTGGAGATAGAAACCCGCCAACGAACAGTGGCCGCCAGCACCGAGCTGGCGAGGCTATTCGGGGTCGATGTCGATACTCCGTTGCTTGAACGCGAAACCATTGCGCGGAGGCATGAAGCAGTCGAGTCAGTTACCAGGATCTACCATCTGCCAACGCAGGTGGTATAGAGCATCGCGAACGCCATTACGAGCTTTCGGACGTCCGCCACGGGCCTCACGCACTGCGACCGACCTTAGTAAATCACCGGAGGCGGTCGCTGACGCTTCGGCTGGGCCCGCACAAGGCAACTGGGCAAGCTAACTCAGGGGCGAAGCAAGGGGGTCGCTGCCAGACGCCAAGTTGAGGCAGACGGACCGGGTCTCGCCAAGCTGCAGCTGTGTCGACTCTCCGACTAGCGGATCGGGACCTGCTTGCAGCAGGCGAAGAACAGTCGCCCCTAGCGCCTCGGCCATACGAACCGGAACTGCATTTCCTATCTGCCGTTCGATCGAGCCAAAGTTGCCTTTGAACGTGTATGTCGACGGGAACGTTTGGAACGCTGCCGCCTCTCGAAGCGTAAGGCCACGATGCTCTGTTGGATGGATGAAGGAACCACAGGCCGGCGTCGCGCATCTCGTAGTCATTGTGGGGGCGGGCTCGTCTAGGCGCACCCGGCCATAAGACGCAGTTGCGTTCCTGACACGCAGATTATCGTGGCAGGCCAACCGATGCTCCGGTGGGAGATCGAAACGGTTACCGCCTACAGGGACCGCTTTAATACGTGCAAGGACCTTTGCCGAATGAGCGCGATGCTTATCCAGGTGGTTGCCTACTTCGCGTTTGGCAGACAGCTGCTCCAGTGCGGTCCGCACGGTCGCGGGCTCTTGCACGAACCACTCACCAAGGAGATCAGGGAGACGTTCGGGGAGAACAGTGCGGCGACCGCGGATTGCCAGCATGATGAGCCGACGTCTCCGCTGAGGCACACCGACCCAAGCAGCGTCGAGACGGAAGGTCTTGATTTGATAGCCAAGTTTTCGGAGAGCCTCCTGAACGCGGCTAAATCGCGCGTCCCTCTCAAGCCCGGGTACGTTTTCTAACAACACAGCGGAAGGCCTGAAGGCTCGCACGAAGCGAATAACATCGAGCACCAGGTCATTTCGGTTGGTTGCTTGATCCGATTCGCCACCGGGACCTAGTGTCGAGAATCCTTGACAGGGCGGACACGCCTTCAGGAGTGTCAGCTCCCCAACCTCTAGGCCCAGGTCACGGAGCATGCCCGCCGCAGTAAGCAGTCGAATGTCACGATCCCAAAGCCTGACGTCGGGGTGATTTGCTTTATAAGACGCAGCAGCATCGGGATCGACCTCTACAGCCCCAATGACGTTGAATCCGGCCGACCGAAGACCCTCAGTGGCGCCGCCGGCACCCGCGAACAAGTCGATACATGTCAAGCGGGTCACGGGCGCATGCTACCTGATCAAGGACAGGAGGTGTACCCCCCACGCGCCGTAGTGGACAGTGCACAGAGGGGTAGCGGCCAAGCTCCTGATCGGACAGGATGCATGGTCCGACGGCAAGGAGGTCTAGTGGGCGAGATCTATCAACCTGGAGAGGCTGACGGCAGAGATGGCTCCATGCAACCAGACGGAGCCACCGAAGCCTTAGCTAGCCGGCAGGTACCGTCTGCGCGCACCGCGCCTGACCAGGCACCTGCCGCGCCTAAGTACACCATGAAGATCAGTCGGCTTACGATCGACAAACTAGGCATCAAGCTCTATGACCGGGTCACCGCCGTGCTTGCCGAGCTCATCGCGAACTCCTATGACGCCGACGCGGAGACCGTCACCATCGCCCTGCCTTGGGGAACGCTGCTGGCCCGCACGGGCAAGTCCGGTCCTGGCGAACACGTCAAGCTCGCCGATGGCGGCGACGGTACCGCTGTAACGGCCAAACTATCCGACCCGCAGGGATCGCTCCTTAGCAGTGATCAAGCAGGTGGAGTGAATGGACACGGGCACGGGCACGAAATTCTCATTGTAGACGACGGCCACGGTATGACTGCCGAGGAGCTAAACAAGCACTATCTTTCGGTTGGCGCCGACCGCCGGAAGCGAACGGGCAGCGACAAATCCCGCTCCCGTCATCGACCAGTGATGGGCCGCAAGGGAATCGGCAAGCTTGCCCCGTTCGGAATTTGCGGCACCGTCGAGGTGATAACCGCTGGCGGTGACCGAACGCCGCAGGGCTACCGGGTATCGCACATCATAATGCGACTGTCAGAAATGCTTGCTGACACCGACGACGAATACAATCCGCAACCGGGCGAGTTTGACGCTACTTACGCAAATGATCCGGGCACTACCGTTAAGCTCAGAGATTTTTTTAGAAAGCGCGTCCCCAGTCGGGACGAACTTGACAGGCAACTGTCCGCTCGATTCGGCCTCAGTCGAACCGACTGGCTCGTCAGAGTCGTCAACTCGCTGCAAGTCGATCAGTCCTTCGAGCTGGGCACCCTAAAGATCGACTTCATGGACGACACCTATACAGATGTTTCCGACACGCCAGTGAAGTTCGAGGAGAACTTCCTACCTGTTACAGGCTTTGTAGCCTACTCGAAGAAGCCATATAAGGACCCCGCCATGGCTGGTGTCCGGATATATGCGCGAGGCAAGATCGTTGCCCAGACACGTGACTTTGATATCGGTGCGGGCTTCACTGGCGAATACACCCTTAGGTCATACCTAGTAGGCGAAATTCATGCTGAATGGCTAGACCAAGAGGATGACTTGGTGCGCTCTGACCGTCAAGACATCATCTGGCATACGGATCAAGGTGAGGCGCTGCGGACCTGGGGACAGAAGTTGATCAAGGTTCTCGCTAAACGCGGCGCTAGTGCGATGAAGAAGGAGAAGTGGGCGGAATTCGAGAAGAAGTCTGATCTCAAAAAACGCCTCGACGAAACAGCACCTAATGAGCCAGAGCTGAAGAACTCCGTGACGGAGGCGGCAAAGCTGCTTGTCAAGGATATCGATCCGGAGGCTCTTGAAGATCAAGACCATGTCAACCGCCTTACCGATCTCGCATTCTCCATCGGTCCACACCAGACTCTGCTCGGCACCCTTAGGGAAGTCTCCGAGACAACTGCAACAACCGTTGATGCCGTCATGGCGCTCTTCCACAGGGCAAGGATGGTTGAGATGTACTCACTCGGCCAAGTGGCCGAGGAGCGGCTTGACGTAATTGCGAAGTTGGAAGAACTAATTGCCAACGGGGCGACCCTCGAAAGGCCGCTGCAAGAACTCATCGAGCAGGCGCCTTGGTTGCTGGCCCCAGAGTGGACGCCCCTCGGAATGAACGAGTCTCTGAAGCGGGTACGAGCGAGCTTCGAAAGTTGGTATGAGAAAGTATTCCGGAAGCCCGTCGTTACGTCTGCTATAGACAACGAGCGGAAGGAGCCTGACTTCGTCATGCTCAACGACGCCGGAGTCCTCTGGATCGTCGAAATCAAGCGCCTTGAGTACCATTTGACCGACGAAGAGTACCAACGTGGGTTCGGCTACCTTGTTGCATTAACCAAGTTCCTTGACGCCAACAAAGAGCTTGGCGATCAATTCCCTATCCGAAGACTAACTTTCGTCTCGGACTACACCGACAGACTCAGTCCTGTCTCCCTCTCGTCCTTGAATTCCGACACTCGCGTATCCCACCGCACGTGGCACGAACTGCTGGATTTCACTAAACGAGCACACCGCGATTTCCTCGAAAGAGTAGAGGCCTCTGGCATTAGCCTTCGGGCAGACGAAGTCTCCCTTGATGAGGACGCCCTATTCGAAGATCCACACAGCTAACTCCAGTGGCATGGCTATTGCGGTGATCAGCTACCGGCGCCGCCTCGATCGCGGACAGGGGGCAAACTGGCCCCTGCTTCTACGAGTGGGTGTCAGACGCGTACGGCAGAGTCGGTGATGTTCGAAGGCGGGAGCTGGAGCTGACTGCGTGCTTCACCAAAAGCGCAGCCACGCAAGTCAACGGAGGCAGGGAGCGTTGATCAAGAGCGTTAGATACGGCTCCGGCGACAACTCAGTGCTGCGACTTGTCCTCTACAACCAGTGGGGGCGCAAGTGCTACTGGTGCCACAGGCCAAAGGACTATACCGATGTCGACATAGACCACATAATCCCTCAGTCGATTGAGACAGCGCGTACAAAAGAGTTGATACGAGCTTGCGGGTTGCCCATGGACTTTGACATCCACGACCCCGCCAACCTCGCACCCATCTGCTCGTCATGCAACGGCCCTGCGGGCAAGGGCGGCGAAGATCTCAGCAACAAACCGGTGGTACTCAGCAACCTCAGGCGGGCTGAAAGGCTTCGCCCCAAAGTTGTGAAGCAAGTGCAGACATTTGGTAATTCGAGAAAAACAGCCGAGAACCTAATTAAGGCAAACGAAACCGACCTGAGCGATCCGCGGGCACGGCGGGCCTTTGAGGACCATGCGCCGGCGATCGTCCAGAAGCTAGCCCTTCTTGGCGAAGAAAAAGCGGACTTCCTCGTACTTCGAACCATTGATATAGAGATCCACGATCGCCCGTTAACTATGGGCCTGTCCCTCAATGCGCGCGGCCGGATGGCGTTAACGGTACTCGAAGAGGTCTGCGGCTGTCCTGCGGCTCGAGTGCTGGAGGAGGGAACACGCAACCTCGTGACGCATCTGGACCGTGCCGTGCAGACGGAACTCGAGGCAATAGAAGCCCCTGCCGGGCAGTCCTACTCGGGGCCGCCCGAGAACCACTACCTGACCGTGGAGTTCGACTCGGTCGACTTCGAGCGCTCCGACGAGTGGCTAGTGTTCACCTTCACAGGAAGCTTCGAGGGAAGCTTTTCGTCTTCGCTCGTGCAGGACAGCTCGGACGGTTATGGCCTGGACGAGTTGCAGGGCGACGCAGAAGTCTCCGGCAAGTTCGAGATGGTCGGCACGGGGGAACTGGTCCTGGGCAGCATGCAACTTGTCGAGGTCGAGAGCTGCATCACTGAATGGGAAGCCGACGCATACGCGACTCCGTAGCGGGGGTTTGGCCGGTGGTACGGCTAGGCCTAGCACCGGCGGTCTTGGGCACCTACGAACACCGCACGGGTCATATCGCCGAGTCGTCGGTCAGCCCTCACTCGCTGATGCGACGGTCCATGCTGCCGATTTCCTCTGTTTTGGATCAAGGCGCCGCGCTCCGCGCGGCGCGGGCGGTGAGCCGGCCGGCGGCAAGCCGCCCCGGCCGCCTCCGGCGCCGGGGCGGAGAGCCACCGACTGCCGCCGGACCGCCGCCCCGAACTCCACTGATCCAGAGGCAGGACGACCACGGCCAGGCGACACGGAAGCCGGCAGGTCGACCTGATCGAGGGCCAGGGCTTCCGACTGCCGCGCCAGTCCAACCCCGGGACTGGCTTGCCCCCGACCTACCTCCGCAGCCAGGCAAGCCCCGCGGCAGCCTCAACAGGTCACTCCAGGCGTGTTCGCGCCGGGCCGACCTCTCTCGGAAGCACGAGCGTTGGCAGCCCCAGGAGAGCCCTGAGAGGCAAGATCGACCTGCCCACCATCTGCCCACAACCAGTCGTCAACGGCTGGACCCAGCCGGACTCGCCCAGACAAACGGCAACGGCCCCCGATCAGCATCTCTGCTGGTCAGGGGCCGTGTCTGCACCTGGTGGCGGGTAGAGGATTCGAACCTCTGAAGCTTTCGCGACGGATTTACAGTCCGCTCCCATTGGCCGCTCGGGCAACCCGCCAGGGCACCCCACCGCGTCGTAACGCGGCGGCGGAAGCAAGGATAGCGGCTCCCCCCGGCGCCTACGCAACCGGGTACGGTCAGGGGGTCGTGCCGCTGGTCGGCGGCCGACGGCAGGCCCAGACCGCCGGACAGCAGGAGCAGATACATGGCAGCGAACCCGTCGTTCGACATCGTGAGCAAGGTTGACCGTCAGGAGGTCGACAACGCCCTTCGGCAGGCGGAGAAGGAGCTTGCGACGCGGTTCGACTTCCGCGGCACCGGCGCTGAGATCTCCTGGTCTGGCGAGGAGGCGATCGGCCTTCAGGCGGAGACCGAGGAGCGCGTCCGCGCCGCGCTGGATGTGTTCAAGGAGAAGCTCGTCAAGCGGAACATCTCGCTGAAGTCGCTGGATGCTGGGGAGCCGCGTCCGTCGGGCAAGATCTTTAAGATCGACTGCAAGGTGATCCAGGGCATCGAGACGGACAAGGCCAAGGCGATCAGCAAGAAGATCCGCGAAGAGGGCCCCAAGGGCGTGCAGGCGCAGATCCAGGGCGACCAACTGCGGGTCACCGGCAAGAAGAGGGACGACCTCCAGGCGGTCATCTCTCTGCTCAAGGGCGAGGACTTCGGCGTCGCCCTCCAGTTCAACAACTACAGGTAGGGACTTCCGGCCGGCGGAGCGATCGGGCCGTCGGCATGCGGCCAGCCGAGCAGCCGTCGTTCGTCACTCACGACGGACCTCGGCGGCCCTCTTTGACCTACCCGAGCCGGACTCAACCCCCCGAACCAGGGACGCCACCCGCCGAGCAGGCGTCAAGCCCAGACGAACCGGGGACGCCACCCGGTGAGCAGGCATCAGGCCCACTGAAGCTGAGGAAGTCACCCGCCCGAGTCGGCGTCGACCCATCCAGGTCGGCGTCGACTCACCCCGCCGGTCAGGCTGATTCCGCAGGGAGTCCGTCGACCACGAGTGCGTGGACAGAGCACAGCACGGTCGCCTCCTGCTCGTGGCCCACGCTGCTGGCGACCGCGGCCCCGTGCGGCGCACTGGGCAGCCAGCTCCCATTTGTCTGCGCGAGCTCAGTAGACGACGCGATACCAGTGCTCGGTCTCGCCGGGCAGCGACTCCAACCGCACTTTGGTGCCGCCGGGGTGGTCGAACATGCGCACCCCGTCGCCGAGCAGCACCGGGGCGAAGAACATGAGGACCTCGTCGAGCAGCCCGGCCTCGATGCACTGCTTGGCGACGTTGGCGCCGAGGATGTTGACGTACCTGTCCCCGGCGGCCTCCTTGGCCTGGGCGACGGCGGTGTGCAGGTCACCAACGAACGTGACGTCCGCGGGTGGCTCGGCCGGTGGCCGGTGGGTGAGGACGAACACCGGCCCGTGGTACTGGCCGCCGAAGGCGCCTTCGCTGTCGGTGCCACGGTTGGGGTCGTCGCCGCCGAATGTGCCGTTGCCGGCCAGGATCGCGCCGACGCTGTTGAGTAGGCGCCCCGCCGTCGGGTTGTCGCCGCCCAGGTGGTCGGTCAGCCACGACATGTCGCCGCCGGGGCCGGCGATGTAGCCGTCGAGCGACGCCGTCGCCGAATATAGAAGCTTGGCCATGGACCCAGGGTAGGCGGGCGGAACCCGGGTTCCTGGAAGTCGGGGTGTCCGCCGCGCAGGGACACCCCGACTTCCAGGAAGCCGCGCGGATCAAGCCGGCACGAACCCGCGCGGATCAAGCCGACACGAACCCGCGCAGATCAAGCCGACACGAACCCGCGCAGATCAAGCCGACACGAACCCGCGCGGGTCAAGCCGACACGAAGCCGCGCGGATCAAGCCGACACGAAGCCGCAGCGAAGACAGCCAGAAGCCAGCAGGTCAGACGGGGACGGGGTGTTCGGCGCGTACCGCTGTGGTTTCCGCGCGGGCGATGGGCCCGGCGGGTAGTGCGGCGACCGCGGCCCCGACGGCGACCGCCGCCCCGGCGAACAGGAACGCCCAGCGGACGCCGCCGGCGTGGTCCACGATCACGCCGGCCACCGAGCCGCCGGCGGCGCTCGACGCCACCGCGACGGTGACCACCCAGGTGTACGCCTCGTTCAACATGCCGGTCGGGGCGATCCGGCCGACCAGGGTGTTCTCCAGGGTCAGCGCGGGCGCGATGGTGGCCCCGCCGGCGACCAGCGCGACACCCAGCGCGAGCGGGGTGGGCATCACCGCGAACACGGCGAAGGTGGCGGCCAGCGCGGCGAGCAGCAGGGCGAACTGCCGGGTCATGTTCGGTGCTGGCTTGCGGACGCCGAACCAGAGTCCACCGATGGCACTGCCGACCCCCCAGACCGCGAGCAGGACGCCCGCGAGGCTCTCCGGGTCGCCGGTGGCGTGGTCGCTCGCGAATGCCGGCACGATCACACCGGCGGCCCCGAATGCGATGCCCAGGCCGGCGACGCAGATCAGCAGGGCTGGGAAGCCGGAGACCCGTAGCGGGCCGAGCCCACGGGCGTGGTGTTCCTGCGGGTGCGGACGCCAGCCGCGCATGACCCGGCCGAGGGCCACGGCGGTCGTGCCGACCAGGGTGACCACGGCCGCACCGATCAGCGCGGCCGCCGCGTCGGCGACGAGGACGAACCCGGCGACGAGCAGTGGACCGAGGACGAAGACGATTTCGAACAGCGTGGTCTCGGCGGCCAGAGCCGTGTTGCGGAGGTGGTATCGGCCGGAGTTGGGGCCGGTCAGGTCGTTCCAGGCGCCTCGGATGGCGGCGCTGAGCGGCGGGTAGGTGGCGCCGGCCACGCCTGCGGCGAGGTAGATGACGGGGAGCGCGTCGTCGCCGGAGCGGCTGGCCAGCAGCAGCCCGATGAGCGCCAGGGGGTGGGCGACGGCGGTGAGCAGCAGGACGGGGCTGGGGCCGACCCGGTCGGCGATCCGTCCGGCCACCGGGCTGAGCGCTGCACCGGCGAGGGCGTAGATGCCGCCGGCGACGGCGGCCAGTGAGTAGCGCCCGGTCACCTGCTCGACGACCAGGAGCAGCGCCAGCGGGGTCATGCCGATTCCGAGCCGCCCGATGATGCCGGTGATCAGCAGCATGGGCGCGCCGGGGATCCGCCAGACACCCAGGTACTGACGCAGCGCGGTCACCGTGAACCTCCGAGGATGTAATGAGCGTGAGCCGTTACGACCCTAACGCCAGCGCCCGGCCGGCAGACAACGGACATACAGCACTCCGCCCGTACCCGGCGCTGGCCGGGTACGGGCGGATGCGGTGGATCAGCGGGTCAGCGCTGGAACTGCACCGGCCCCGAGTTGCGGGCCATCTGCTCCAGCCGGGCGACGCGGTCCTCCATCTTCGGGTGCGTGGAGAAGAGCGCCGCCATGCCGCCGCCCCGGAACGGGTTGGCGATCATGAGGTGAGCGGTGCTGGTGAGCTGGCCCTGGGCCGGCAACGGCCGACGTCGGGCCACCGCGTCGATCTTGCGGAGCGCGCTGGCCAGGGCCAGCGGGTCGCGGCTCAGCTCGGCGCCGGAGGCGTCCGCCTGGAACTCGCGGCTCCGGCTGATCGCCAACTGGATCACCGTGGCCGCGATCGGGCCCAGGATCAGGGTGAGCAGCAGCACAGCCGGGTTGGGTCGGTCCTCGTCGTCCCCGCCGCCCAGTGGGATGAAGAAGGCGAGGTTCGCCAGCAGGGTGATGATGCTGGCCAGGCCGGCCGCCACGCTGGAGATCAGGATGTCCCGGTTGTAGACGTGGGACAACTCGTGCCCGATCACGCCGCGCAGCTCACGGTAGTCGAGGATCTCGGTGATGCCCTGCGTCACGCAGACGGCCGCGTGCTGCGGGTTACGACCGGTGGCGAACGCGTTGGGCTGCGCGGTGGGGCTGACGTAGAGCCGCGGCATCGGCTGCCGGGCGTCGGTGGCCAGCTCCCGGACCATCCGGTACAGCTCGGGGAACTGTGCCTCGGTGACCGGTTGCGCCCCCATCGAGCGCAGTGCGAGCTTGTCGGAGTAGAAGTAGGTGACGCCGTTCATGACCAGAGACACGACGACGGCGATGACCAGACCGCCGCTGCCGCCGAACCAGTAGCCCACCGCCAGGATCAGGGCGCTGAGCAGGCCGAGCAGCGCTGCGGTCTTCAGACGGTTGTGGTGCACGATGTCTCCTTCGGTGCACGGATCGCCGGGATCCGCTGACCGGTTCAACAACCCGGTACCCGCCAACCATCCGTTACAACGCTGAGAGTTCACTGAGACCGAAGTCGCAGGTCAGGTCAACGGCCGGCCAGGTCGAGCACCAGCTGCGGGGCGACGCCCAGCACCACGGTGGCCACCGTCACCACCGCCAGCACCACCCCCACCACACCCACCACGGGTACGGCCGCGGCACCGCCGACGTTCGGGGCGGCGAGGGGCGTCGGTGCCCAGAGCGCGGCGGTCACCCGCAGGTAGTAGGCGAGCCCGATCACGGCGTTCAGCGCCACCACCAGCGCCAGCCAGGCCGCGCCACCGTCCAGCAGCGCCCGGACCACTGTCACCTTCGCGAACAGGCCGGCCAGACCCGGCGGCAAACCAGCCAGACCCACCAGCGCGAGACCGAACGCCGCAGCCCGCCACGGGTGCCGGCGGGCTGCCCCGCGCAGGTCGTCCAGCGTGCCGCCGTCCGCACCCGCCGGCCGCAGCGCGGTCACTCCGGCGAACGCGGCCAGCTCCAACACCACGAAGAAGACGGCGTACGCCATGGCGGCGGCGTACGCGGCGGACCGTGCCTCGTCCGTGCGTCCGGCGGCCAGCGCCAACGCTCCCAGCGGGGCGAGAATGTACCCGGCCTGCGCGACGGACGACCAGGCGAGCAGCCGGACGGTCCGCCGCTGACGCAGCGCGACCAGGTTGCCGACGGTCATGGTGAGCACGGCGAGCAGGGCGAGCACCGGACCGGTCTGGTCCGCCGGCAGCGCCCGTTGCACGACGGCGAGCAGGGCGACCAGGCCGCCCAGCTTCGACGCGGTGGACAGGTACGCGGCCACCGGCAGCGGCGCGCCGTCGTAGGTGGACGGCGCCCAGGCGTGGAACGGCACCGCCGCCACCTTGAAGGCCAGGCCGACCAGCAGCACCGCCACCGCGGCGGTGGTCAACGGCAGGTCCCGCAGCTCCGGCTGCTCGGCGAGCAACGCGCCGAGCCGGTCCAGGTGCAGCCCACCGGTCACCGCGTACAGCAGTGCCGCGCCGAGCAGGGTCAGCGTGGTCGCCACCACGCTGACCACGAAGAAGGTCACCGCCGCCTCGGCGCTCGCGAGGCTCCCCCGGCGCAGGCCGACCAGCACGTACAGCGGCAGGGTCAGCGTCTCCAGGGCGACAATCAGCGTGATCAGGTCACCGGCCGCGCCGAGCACGACGCCGCCGGTCATCGAGCAGGCCAACAGGAAGGCGTACTCCCCGACCGGTGACCGTCCGGACCGCAGCGCGGGCACCGACAGCCCGAGCACGCCCACCGTGATCAGCCCGACCACCACGGCGACCAGGGCCGCGCGACCGCCGAAGATCCAGGAGCAGTCGGCTCCCACGCAGAACGTGCGCCGTTCCGCACCCGCCCCGACCAGCGCGGAGCCGACGGCGGTGCCGAGCGCGCCGAGCGCGGCCACGGCGATGGTGGCCCGTGGCCGGGCCACGAGCAGATCGGTGATGAGCACGAGTACGGCCGTGCCGGCGGCCAGGTAGGCCGGCAGCAGCGCGACGCTGTCCACGCTCTGCACGACGTTCATCGGGGCTCGCCTTCGTTCGCGACTGCGGGGCTCCGCTCCGCTGCACTCCTCGCGCTCACCGGGAAACCACTCCGATCAGGGCGTCGACGGGGGCCTCGGCGACGCCGAGGACCAGCGTCGGCGCCAACCCGATGGCCAACGCGAGCAGCACCAGCGGCACCCAGGCGGTCAACTCCGCACCGGCCAGGCCGGGGCCGACCTGACCGACGGCGGGGCTCGGCCGGTTGTGGGTGACCTGGCGCAGCAACCGCAGGAAGTACGCGGCGGTGAGCGCCCCACCGACCGCCGCCAGCACACCGAGGGTGGTCCAGAGCGGGCCGCCCACCTGCACGGCGGCGATCACCGCGAACGCCTCGCCCCAGAAACCGGCCAGCCCGGGCAGGCCCAGTGACGCGATCGCCGCGAACGCGAGCAGACCCGCCAACCGGGGCGCGGTCTCCCGCAGCCCGGACAGCTCGGCGAGGGTGCCCGTGCCGGTACGGTCCTTCACCGCCCCGGCCAGGAAGAACAGCAGGCCGGTGATCACACCGTGCGCGACGTTGCCGATCAACGCCGCCTGGATGCCGGTGGCGGTCAGCGTGGCGACGCCCAGCAGCACGAAGCCCATGTGCCCCACGCTGGAGTACGCGATGAGCCGCTTCACGTCCGACTGGGCCAGGCAGACCAGCGAACCGATCAGGATCGCGGCGACGGCGAGCACGCCGAGCACCGGCGCGGCCCAACGGGCGCCCTCCGGCGCCACCCCCACCGCGACCCGGATCAGGCCGTACGTGCCCATCTTGAGCAGCACACCGGCCAACACGACACTGCCCACCGTGGGTGCCTGGGTGTGCGCGTCGGGCAGCCAGGAGTGCAACGGCCACAGCGGGCTCTTCACCGCGAACGCCAACGCGAGCAGTGTGAACGCGGCCAACTGGGTGCCCCGGGACATCCCCGCGCCACCGGTCAGTGTCACCAGGTCGGCGGTGCCGGCGGCGGCGACCACGACGTACACGCCGACCAGCAGCAACACCGAGCCGAACAGCGTGTAGAGGGCGAACTTCCGGGCCGCCCGACGCCGGTCCGTGCCACCCCAGCCGGCGATGATCGCGTACATCGGCAGCAGGACGACCTCGAAGAAGAGGAAGAACAACACCAGGTCCAGGGCAAGGAAGGTGCCCAGGATGCCCACCTCGACCACCAGCAGCAACGCGACGAGCGCCCGGCCGCTGCCGCCGTCCGGCACCCGCCACATCGTGTACGCGCAGCAGAGCAACGTGAGCAGCGCGGTCAACACCACGAGCGGCCAGGAGATGCCGTCGACGCCGAGGTGGAAGCGCAACTCCAGACCGGGCACCCAGGGCAGGTCCAGTTGGTGCCACGGGCGCACCGCCGGCGCGTCCGCCGTCCAGGCGACCCAGCCTCGACCGCCGAACACCAGCGGCACCGCGGCCAGCAGGGTCAACGCCGCCGCGATCGTGCCGACCAGCCGGGCCGCCCGGTCCCGGGGCGTCGCCGCCACCGCTACCGCACCCAGCGCCGGCACCGCCAGCACCGCGACCAGCAACACCTGCCCCAACGTCATTGGACCGCCTCTGTTCGCGACTGCGGGGCTCGCAGACCCGGCTCACTCCGCACGCTCACTGGTTGGCTCCAACCAGGGCGGCGGCCAGGCCGATCAGCAGCGCGCCGGCCAGTACACCGGCGGCGGCCCGGGGCAGCGCCGCGCGGTGCAGCGCGGCCAGCCCCGCGCCCAGACCGGACGCGGCTCGCCCGCTGCCCTCGACCGCGCCGTCCACCACCACCTCGTCGCCGGCGCGCGCGGCGCGGGCCAGCGCACGGACGGGGCGTACGACAAGTGTGTGCTGGACGTCGTCGAGCCGGAACGCGCGGGCGAAGACCGGCCGCAGCGGACCCAGCGCCGCGGCCGGGTCGGCGGCCGGGTCGCGCCGCCAGCCCAGCGTCACCAGCGCGGCGCCGAGCAGTAGGAACGCGAGCGGCAGCAGCACCCCCGACCCCAGGTGGACCAGACCGTCTTCGGAGCCCGCCACCGGGACGGTGGGGAACCGCAGGCGGTCGGCGAACGCCCCGACGAACCCGGCCAGACCGAGCAGCGCGGCCGGCACGGCCAGCAGCAGCACCGGCCAACGCAGCACGGCCGGCGGGTCGTGCGGCTGGACCAGGGGCAGGCGCGGGGTGCCGAAGAAGGCGCGCAGCAGCAGCCGACCCGCGTACCAGGCGGTGATCGCCACGCCGACCAGCCCGGCGATCCAGACGATCCAGCCCACCCAGGACGGGGCCGGGCCGGTGCCCTCCAGCGCGGCCGACTCGGCGACCGTCAGTACGCCGTCCTTGCTCCAGAAACCGGCCAGCGGCGGCACCCCGGCCAGCGCGCCCAGGCCCACCACCGTGCACCAGAACGTCACCGGCATGCTGCGCCGCAGCCCGCCCATCTCCGACATGAGGGTGGTGCCGACGGCGTGGATCACCGCGCCGGCGGCGAGGAACAGCAGCGCCTTGAAGGCGGCATGGGTGAGCAGGTGGAACAGTGCGGCCGACGGTGAACCGACCGCCAGCGCGCCGGTCATGTAGCCCAGTTGGGACACTGTCGACCAGGCCAGCACGCGTTTGATGTCGTCCTGGGCGGTGGCGGCGAGCGCGCCGAGCAGCAGCGTGATCGCACCGAGCACGCCCAGCACGGTCAGCGTCACCGGCGCGGCCGTGAACAGCGGGTAGAGCCGGGCCACCGCGTACACCCCGGCGGCGACCATCGTCGCGGCGTGGATCAGCGCGGAGATCGGGGTCGGACCGGCCATCGCGTCCGGCAGCCAGGTGTGCAGCGGGAACTGCGCGCTCTTGCCGGCCACACCGGCGAGCAGCAGCAGGCCCGCGGCGGTCAACGTCGCGCCGGAGTGCTCGTGGGCGAGCACGTCGGCGATCCGGAAGCTGCCCGTCGACACGCCCAGCAGCGCGATGCCGAGCAGGAACCCGACGTCACCGACCCGGGTCACCAGGAACGCCTTCATGGCGGCGGCGGGCGCGCCGGCCAGTCGGCGGTCGTGGGCGATCAGGAGGTACGAGCAGAGGCCCATCACCTCCCAGCCGACCAACAGCATGATCAGGTCACCGGCGACCACCACCAGCAGCATGGCACCGGTGAAGAGGCTGATCTGGGCGGCGTAGGGCGGGTAGCGGTGGTCCACGTCGACGTCGTCGTGGGGACCGCGCCGCAGGTAGCCGATCGAGTAGACCTGCACGGCCAGGGCGACCGCGGTGACCGCCACCGCGACCAGCGCGGCGGCACCGTCCAGCCGTACGCCGAGGGTCACCGCCAGCCCGCCGAAGTCGACCCAGGTGGCCGACGTCTCCGTCGGCCCGTCGACAGTGAGCAGCAAGGCGACGGCCAGCGCCAGCGCACCGGCCGCACCGGCGACGCCGAGCGTCACGGCGGCCGTCCGGGCCCGGTCACCGCCGGTCGCGCTGTCGCGCCGAGGGGCCGGTGGCAGCAGCAGACCGAGCAGGCCGGCGACCAGCGGTACGGCGGGCAGCAGCGCCCCGAGCAGCCCGGTCACCGGCCCGCCTCCGAGTCCACGACGGCCGGCTCGCGCCCGGTGACGGGGTCCGGCGACTCGGTCAGCGGCACGTCGTCCACGGCGACGGTCGCCCGCAGCCGGTAGAGCTGAAGGACGATCGCCAGCCCCACCCCGATCTCGGCGGCGGCGAGGACGATGACGAACAGCGCGAAGACCTGCCCCGAGTGCGGGAGCACGGCGCGGGCGGTGGTGTCAGCGGTGACCAGGATCAGGTTGACCGCGTTGAGCATCAACTCGACCGACATCAGCACCAGCACCGCGTTGCGGCGGCGCAGTACGCCGTACACGCCGAGGCCGAACAGCAGCGCGGCGGTGACGTACGGGATGACCGGCCTCACCGGCGCCCCCCGGGCTCGCTGTCGACCAGGTCGCCTTCCGTGCTGTCGCGTCGCGGGGCGGCTCGGCCGATGTCCGGGCGGGACAGCACGATCGCGCCCACCAGGGCGGAGAGCAGCAGCACCGAGAGCACCTCGAACGGCAGCACCCAGGATTGGAAGATCTGCTCACCCAACCGCTCGGCGGTGCCGGCGTGCGGCAGCGTGACGGTGCTCCAGCGGTACGCGTCGACCAGCAGGGCGGTCAGCCCCAGCCCGGCGCCGCCACCGATCAGCGCGGCCGGCCAACCGGGCCGGTCCAGGTCGTCGGAGGCGCCGATCGGGGCCCGGGTCAGCATCACCGCGAACAGCAGCAGGACCACCACCGCGCCCACGTAGATCAACACCTGCACCCAGGCCACCAGCTCGGCGCTGAGCACCAGGAAGTCACCGGCCAACGCGCCCAGGCACACCACCAGGTAGAGCCCGGCCCGGACCAGGTGTTTCGTGGTCACCACCAGCACGCCGGCACCGACCGCCACCGCGCCGAGGGCGAGCAGCAGCACGTCCGCGCCGGTCACCGGGGCGCCCTTCCGGCTCGGGCCCTCACGACGCCGGGTCCTGGTCGGCGTCGGGGCGTACCGCTGGCGGAGCGGGACGGGCCGCGGCCGCCTTGCGGGCGGCGGACGTCTCCTCCTTGGCCGGCTCGCCGTTCGGGTCGTGCGCGGGCGGCGGCGGAACGGTGGCCATCCACTGACCGAGGTGGTCCTTGTCGTGCAGCAGGTCCTTGATGTCGTACTCGGCGTACTCGAACTCCGGCGACCAGTAGAGCGCGTCGAACGGGCAGACCTCGATGCAGATGCCGCAGTACATGCAGAGCGAGAAGTCGATGTCGAACTTGTCGAGCACGTTGCGCTGGCGGGGGCGGGCGGCGCCAGGCACCGCCACCTCCTCCTTGTGCGAGTCGATGTAGATGCACCAGTCCGGACACTCGCGGGCGCAGAGCATGCAGACCGTGCAGTTCTCCTCGGACAGGGCGATCACGCCACGCGAGCGGGGCGGCAGGTCGGGGGCCACGTCCGGGTACTGCTGGGTGGTCGAACGGCTGGTCATCGTCTTGAGGGTGACCGCCAGCCCCTTCACCAGGCCCGCGCCGGGGAGGCCGCGTTCGCTGGTGTCACCGCGCTCGCCGGGGTCGCTCATGTCGACCATCCTGCCCTGTGGCCACGGCGCGCGCGACCACCACCCACAGGTCCAGGGCGGTACCGTGGTCGCGGGGAGAACGAACGCACCTGGAAGGACCTGCCATGACCGCCGCGCTGCAGAGCGACCACCCGCCCGAGAGCGAGTGGACGACTGACGATCTGGATGCGCTGCCCGAGGATGGCCGCCGCCGGGAACTGCTCGATGGAGTGCTGCTGATGTCCCCCTCCCCCACCCGTACCCACCAGACCATCGCTGGCCATCTGATGGCCGCGCTCGACGAAGACTGTCCGGACGGCTACGACGTGACCCAGGGGGTCGAGGTGCGAATCAACCGCACCCGGTCCTTCATCCCCGACGTGCTGATCACCACGTCCACCGCGGCGGCTCGCGAGCCGTCGAAGTACGAGCCGCACGAGGTGGTCCTGGCCATCGAGATCGTCTCACCGAGCACCCGCTCGATCGACCGGGTACTGAAGCCGGCGCTGTACGCCCAGGCCGGGATCCCCTACTACTGGCGGATCGAGACGGAGGGTGACGCGCTGGAGGTCGTCACCCACCGGATCGACGCGGTGAACGAGGTCTACGCCGAGACCGGGCGGTGGACGAAGTTCGTCGACACCGGCGAGCCGTTTCCGATCAATCTGCCCATCAGCCGGATCACGCCCCGGGTCCGCTGACGACAGCCGGTGGGAGCATCTCGACGCCGAGCTGTTGCAGCAACTGGAACAGCTCGTTGCAGCTCCAGACCTCGACGATCCGGCCCGCCGCGTCGAAGCGCAGGAACGTCGCCCCCGAGTAGCTGACCACCTGACCGGTCGGCGGCACCGGACCGAACTGCCCGACGTGGGTGCCGGCGGCCCGCCAGTGCACGGCCACCCGCTCGCCGGCCGCGACCACGTCGACGATCTTGTAGCGCAGGTCCGGGAAGGCCGCCCGGCGCTCACGGTGCCAGGCGAGGGTGGCCTCCGGCCCGGTGCCGCCCAGCCCCGGGCACTCCTCGGCGACCAACTCGTACGCCGACTCCTCCTGGCGGGCATTCCACACGTCGGCGATGAACCGCCGGGCCGCCGCCTCCACATCCGTCATGCCGGCAGGGTATCCGGGACCGCTGTTGAGCCGTAGATCCGTAAGGATGGGGTAGAGACACACTGATCCGGACCGGGAGGGTGACGTGGGCGAGGAAAAAGGCGGCAAGTACGTCGAGCCGGGGAGCGAGTTCACCCGCGACCAGCGGTACATCGCCACCCGGATCACGCAGGACGGGCGCGACGGATATCCGGTGGAGCCGGGCCGGTACCGGCTGGCGGTCAGCCGGGCCTGCCCGTGGGCCAACCGACTGATCATCGTGCGGCGGTTGCTCGGTCTGGAGGACGCCATCTCGATGGCGGTGGCCGGCCCGACCCACGACGCCCGGAGCTGGACCTTCGACCTCGACCCGGACGGCCGGGACCCGGTGCTCGGCATCGAACGCATCCAGGAGGCCTACTTCAAGCGCTTCCCCGGCTACGAGCGCGGCATCACCGTGCCGGCGATCGTGGACGTGCCGACCGGGCAGGTGGTGACCAACGACTACGCGCAGATGAGCCTGGACCTGTCCACGCAGTGGGGCGCGTACCACCGCGAGGGCGCCCCGCAGCTCTACCCCGAGCACCTGCGGGAGCAGATCGACGAGGTCAACGCGGTGGTGTTCCGGGACGTCAACAACGGCGTCTACCGGTGCGGTTTCGCGGGCAGCCAGGAGGCGTACGACAAGGCGTACCACCAGCTCTTCGACCGGCTGGACTGGCTCACCGAACGGTTGACCGACCAGCGCTACCTGGTCGGCGACACCATCACCGAGGCCGACGTGCGGCTGTTCACCACGCTGGTCCGCTTCGATCCGGTCTACCACGGCCACTTCAAGTGCAACCGGCAGAAGCTGAGCGAGATGCCGGTGCTGTGGGCGTACGCCCGGGACCTGTTCCAGACCCCCGGGTTCGGCGACACGGTCGACTTCGACCACATCAAGCGGCACTACTACGAGGTGCACCGCGACATCAACCCGACGGGGATCGTTCCGCTCGGTCCCGATCTGTCCAACTGGCTCACCCCGCACGGTCGGGAGTCCCTCGGTGGCCGCCCCTTCGGCGACGGCACCCCACCGCCACCCCCCGCCGAGCCGGTCGACCCCGCGCACACCCCGCCGCGCTGAGCGGTCCTGTTCCAACGCCGCGCCGGCACGCCCTTCCCGGCGGTGGCTGGCGGCCGGCGGTGGCTGGCGGCCGGCGGTGGCTGGCGGCCGGCGGTGGCTGGCGGCCGGCGGTGGCTGGCGGCCGGCGGTGGCTGGCGGCCGAGGTGGGCGACCGGGGCGGGCGTACGACGCTTTCGAGCTGAATCGTTTGTGACATCAGGTGTGATCTCGGCTGCGGCGGGGCCGGCCGGCCGGCCACCGATTCGTTTATGACATCAGCTCGAAAGCGTCTTCCGGGACCAACTCGACCAGCGCCCGCGCCGACCCAGCTCGAGAGCGTCGCGCTGGCGGATACTCTGCCGGCACCCGAGCCGACCCCGTGGGGCCGCCGTCTACAGGGCGATGCGGACGGCCGCCGTGAGGACCAGTTGGGCCAGGGACGCGGGGACCAGCACCAGCCAGCAGAGGCGTTGCAGTTGGTCCTCGCGTAGCCGGGGGTAGGACACCCGGAGCCAGATGATCACGAAGGACACCGCGAAGATCTTGAGTAGCGTCCAGAGCCAGCCCAGTTGGTCGTCGGCGAACGGGCCCTGCCAACCACCCAGGAACAACACAGTGGTCAGCGCGGCGATCACCACGATGCCGACGTACTCGGCGAGCAGGAAGAACGCGAACCGCAGACCGGTGTACTCGGTCATGTAGCCGAAGACCAGCTCCGAGTCGGCCACCGGCATGTCGAACGGTGGCCGACGGATCTCGGCCAGCCCGGCGACGAAAAAGATGATCATCGCGGGTGCCTGCCAGAGCAGCCACCACGGCTGCCACGCCTCGACGATGCCCGACAGGCTGAGCGTGCCGGCCGCCATCGCCACCGACGCGGCGGCCAGCACCAGCGGCAGCTCGTAACCGAGCAACTGGGCCGCCCCGCGCAACCCGCCCAGCAGGCTGTACTTGTTGGCCGACGCCCACGCCGACATCAGCACCGCCACCACCCCGACGCCGACCACGGCCAGCACGAAGAAGAGGCCGATGTCCAACGGTTGCCCGACCAGGTCGTTCGGACCGAGCGGAATGACGAGCAACACCAGCAGGTAGGGCACCAGGGCCACCGCCGGCGCCAACCGGAACACCGCCCGGTCCGCCTCGCGCGGGGTGATGTCCTCCTTCTGCACGAACTTGACCCCGTCGGCCACCAGCTGCGCCCAGCCGTGGAAGCCGCCCGCGTACATCGGGCCGAGCCGGCCCTGCATGTGCGCCATCACCTTGTGCTCGGCCTGGCCGACAAGCAACGGCAGGGTGAGGAACGCGACCACCACACCGCCGATCCGGAGCACCAACTCCACCCAGAGCGGCATCAGGCCGTACCCCCGTCGTGGTCGCTCCGGCCATCGCGGCCCGGCCGGTCCGCGATCGGCTCGCCATCCGACGCGGCCGGGCCCTCGCCCGGCTTGTCCGACGCGGCGCCGGGCGCGGGCTTGGCGGCCGGGCCAGCACCGGGCGCGGGCTGGTCGGCAGGGATCGGGCCGTCGGTGGCTCCGCCCGGCCGGGGAGTACGCGCCGGACGGGCCCCCGGGGCGGGCCGTGCCGGACGCTCACGGGCCGGTCTGGCCGGGGTGCCGCCGCGCGGGCCCTCCCCCACCCCGCCGGCGCCGGCCGGAGTGGGCGTGGGCCCCCACTCGCCCGGAGCGGGAACGCCAGGCGGGCGGATCGGCCGACGTCCGCCGCCGGCCTCAGACTCGCCCGGCTCCTTCGCACCCGGCCAGGGCTTCGCCACCCGGGAAGCCAGCACGAACTCCTTGCGCAGCGGGTGACCCTCGAACTCCGGCGGCAGCAGCAGCGGCAGCAGCTCCCCATGCCCGGCGAAGTCGATGCCGAACATCTCGTGCGTCTCCCGCTCGTGCCAGGCGGCACCGGGATAGACGTCGACCACCGAGGCGACCGTGGGCGCGCCGCGCGGCAACCGGGTACGCAGCAGCAGGCCGTGACGCAGTCGCGTCGACCAGAGGTGCGCCACCACGTCGAAGCCCTCGGCCAACTCGTCGACAGCGGAGAGCCAGTCGAAGAAGTCGCAGGCCAGCTCGGCGTCGTCACGGGCGGCGGAAATCGCGGTCAGCCAACTCGCGGGCGGCACATCGACGGTGGCCCGGGCGAAACGTTGCCCGCCGGAGACCGACGGGGTCGCCTCAACCGGCGCGAGCAGCGCGACCAGTCGAGCGCCGACCTCTTCGGGAGTCATGCCGCTGATCCTAGTGCCGGCCGGGCCAGCACCTGGCCGCCGCCGATGCCCAGCGATCTGCCAGCTTCGGGCGCGGCGCACGCCTCGGCGGGGAAAGATGGGGGCGTGCGCGCTGTGACGGTGAGACCCGGGGTCGCCAATTCGCTGAACCTCGTCGAGGATCAGCCGGAGCCGGCTGCCGAGGAGGGCTCTGTCCTGGTCGAGGCGCTGGCGGTGGGGATCTGCGGCACCGACCACGAGATCATCGCCGGGGAGTACGGCGAGGCGCCACCGGGTGCCGACCGCCTGGTCATCGGGCACGAGTCACTGGGCCGGGTGATCGAGGACCCGAGCGGCACCCTGCAACCTGGCGACCTGGTGGCCGGGATCGTCCGGCATCCCGATCCGGTGCCCTGCCCGAACTGCGCGGTCGGCGAGTGGGACATGTGCCGCAACGGCCAGTACACCGAACACGGCATCAAGGGACTGGCCGGGTTCGCCCGCGACCGCTGGCGGGTCGAGCCGCAGTTCGCGGTCGCGCTCGACCCGACACTGGCCCAGGTCGGCGTGCTGTTGGAGCCGACCAGTGTGGTGGCGAAGGCCTGGGACCACATCGAGAGGATCGGGCACCGGGCCGAGTGGCAGCCGCAGACCGTCCTGGTGACCGGGGCCGGGCCGATCGGTCTGCTGGCCGCGTTGCTCGGCACCCAGCGTGGGCTCACCGTCCACGTGCTGGACCGGAACACCGAGGGGCCGAAGCCGGAGCTGGTCGCCGGGCTCGGCGCCACCTACCACACGGTGCCGGTCAACGACCTGCCCTTCGAACCGGACGTGGTGATCGAGTGCACCGGCGCTCCCACCGTGGTCCTCGACGTCATGTGCAAGGCGGCCCCGACCGGGATCGTCTGCCTGGCCGGGGTGTCCAGCGGTGGCCGGATCATCGACTTCGACGCCGGGGCTCTCAACCGGGCGTTGGTGCTGGAAAACAACGTGGTGTTCGGGTCGGTGAACGCCAACCGGCGGCACTGGACCATGGCCGCGGAGGCGCTCGTCCGCGCCGACCAGGTCTGGCTCGAATCGCTGATCACCCGGCGGGTGCCGGTGAACCGCTACGCCGACGCGTACACCCCTGGGCCGGACGACATCAAGGTGGTGCTGGAGTTCGCGTCCTGAGCGACGCCGCGCCCGATCAGATGCCCGGCAGTCGACCGTTGCGGAACAGGTCGACGAAGAGCTGATGGTCCTGGCGGGCGCGCACCCCGTACGCGTGCGCGAAATCCACCAGGTGGGCGACAAATCCAGCTTCGTCGGCGTCCACCGCCGCGACGATCGCCTCCTCGGTGGAGTAGTCCACCAGGTCGTGACTGGATTCGTCGTCGGCGACCGAGTGCATCCGGGCCACCGCCCGGCCAAGGTCGACGAGAACCCCGGTCAGCTCCTCCGGCTCGTTCACGTCCGACCAGTCCAGATCGGCGGCGTACGGGGAGACCTCGGCGACCAGCTGACCGGCCCCGTTCAGCTGGGTGAAGCCCAACCACGGGTCGGCGTGCGCCTGCAACGCCCGCTGCGACTCGGCGGTCCGGTGCCCCTGGTGCTGGAAGTAGCCGCGGACCGACTCGTCGGTGACGTACCGCGCCACGGCCGGCACCTGCGCCTGCTTCATGTAGATGACGACGTCGTTCTCCAGCGCCTGGGTGTGCCCCTCCAGCAGCAGGTTGTACGACGGCAGCCCGGCCGAGCCGATGCCCACCCCCTTGCGCAGCACCACGTCCTTGATCCGCGCCGCCACCGGGCGCAGCTGGATCGAGGCGGTTGGCAGGGTGCCCAGGTAGTCCTGGAAGGCGGCGCTGACCAGGTCCCGGGTGGCGTCGTCGATTTCGAAGACCCCGTCGCCGATGGAGAAACGTCGCTCGTAGTTGTCGATGGTCGTCTGCGCGGCGAGCAGGTCGACGCGGGTGTTGAGCCGGGCCCGTTGGAGCACCCGGCGCAGCACCCCGTCGGCGTTGTCCAGGGTGATCGAGCCGATCGCGTCGTCACCACCGGCGGCGATGGCCCGCAGCTCGGTCAGGTACGACCGGGCGAACCCCGCCACCAGCTCCCCGATGGCCGTGTCGGAGAGCGCCTTGCCGTAGCCGAGCAGCGCCACGCTGGCCGCGAGCCGGCGCAGGTCCCAGGTGAACGGCCCGACGTACGCCTCGTCGAAGTCGTTGACGTTGAACACCAGCTGCCCGGAGGCGTTCATGTAGGTGCCGAAGTTCTCCGCGTGCAGGTCACCGTGGATCCACACCCGGCTGGTCTGCTCGTTCAGGAACCGGTCGTCGGCGAAGTCGCCGAGCTGGTCGGCGTAGAACAGCGCGGCGCTGCCCCGGTAGAAGGCGAACGGCGAAGCCGCCATCTTGCGGAACTTGCGGCGGAAGGCGGCCGGGTCGATCGCCATCGACGCGCCGAACTCCTCGGTGAGCACGTCGACGATGTTGGTGGACCGCTGGTCCGCTGAGCTGCTCATAGTGCGCAGGCTAGTGCGGCGGGTCCACAACGGGGTGGCGAACGGCACATCCATCGATCATGCTGCCTGGGTCACGGCGCGGGGGCCCGGACACCACGGTCACGTCGGTCGATCGCGTCGCTGCCAAGCGCGGGCGACAGGTCCCTCGCCGGGCGTCGACCACGGAGGACCAGATACAGATGCTTCACAAAACGGGGACCCTGCTCACCGCCGCACTGCTCGGCCTGACGGCGACGATCGGCGGGGCCGGACCGGCCGCTGCCGCACCGTCGGCCTCCGCCGACGCTCCCACGTTCTCACTCAGCCGGCCAACCGACCCGGCGGACGAGTCGACCCCGATCACCGTGGAGTTGGCGACGCACTACTGGAACGAGATTGTTCCCGACGTCGACCCGAGCGACAACACCGTCACGTTCAACCTGGCCCTGTCGACCAGCTGACCAACCCGCGGACGGCCGCCGCCCGGATCAACTCCGGGTGGCGGCCCACCGCCCTCAGCTCGCGGCGGGTGGGCGTACCGGTGGGGCAGTGAGCGAGTCGACCGAGCGTGGGGCGGCGGCCTCGCGGGGCGGGGCGTCCAACGGTGCGGCCAGCACGTCGCGTTGCGGCACACCCCCGATGCCGGACTGCTCGGCGGCGATCTTCTCCTGCAGGCGCAGGATGCCGTGCAGCAGCGCCTCCGGCCGGGGCGGGCAGCCGGGCACGTACACGTCGACCGGGATGAGCTGGTCGACGCCCTTGGTCACCGAGTACGAATCCCAGTAGGGGCCGCCGCAGTTGGAGCAGGCACCGAACGAGATGACGTACTTCGGCTCAGGCATCTGGTCGTAGAGCCGCTTGATCGCCGGGGCCATCTTGTCGGTCACCGTGCCGGAGACCACCATCAGGTCGGCCTGGCGGGGGCCGTGGGCGAACGGGATCACGCCGAGTCGGATGAAGTCGTGCCGACCCATGCTGGTGGCGATGAACTCGATGGCACAGCAGGCCAGACCGAAGTTGAAGACCCAGAGCGAGTAGCGGCGCCCCCAGTTCAGCACGAACCGGATCGGCTCACCGAGCACTGCCGGCAGCTGCACGACCGCCCCCTCTCCTCACCGACAGTGAATCACAGGCGGTGTCTGTGCGGTCCGGCAGTGATCGGCGCGAGCGGCCCACCAACTGTCCCGGAGCCGACAAGGATCGGCAGCGACTGACGCGCAACCTACCGGCGCGCTCGCTTGTGTGACCGGTGCTGGCGAACACGACGCCCGCAGTCGCCACGGGGAGGACGAGTGCTTGTGACACGAGATGTGCGGGTGGGTGGCCCCCCGCCGGACCCACCGGGAACCGCAACCTCCACGCCGGCAGAGCTGCTCTTCGACGACTTCTACCACGCCCACTTCCGCGGCCTGGTGGTGCAGCTGACCGCGTACACAGGCGACCGTGGGCAGGCGCAGGAGCTGGTTCAGGAGGCGTTCTGTCGTGCGTACGCCCGCTGGGACCGGCTCGCCGGATACCAGGACCCCCTGGCCTGGGTCCGTAAGGTCGCCTGGAATCTCGGCCACAACCGCTGGCGGCGGCTGCGGACCGCCCAGCTGTGGCTGCTGCGGCAGCGGGAGACACACGTTGCGGAGCCGAGCCCGGACCGGGTCGCCGTCGACGCCGCGTTGGCGAAGTTGCCGCCGAAGCAGCGGCGGGCCGTCGTACTTCACTATCTCGCCGACCTGACGGTTGCGGAGATCGCCGCTCAGGAACAGGTCGCCGAAGGGACGGTCAAGTCCTGGCTGCACCGGGGCCGAACCGCGCTCGCCACCCACCTACGCGACACCAATGAGGAGGTGCGGGATGTCTGAGCAGGAGACCCTTGACCTCGCCGAAGAGTTCGCCCGCTACCGCCGTACCGCGCTGGCGGAGGTCGAGGCGCCGGGACCCGCCGCCGTTCGACGGACCGTACGAGGCCGCAGCCGGCGTCGGCTGGCTGCCACCGCCACGACGGCACTCGCCCTGTTCGGCGGGTCTGCCCTCGGATACGCGGCGATGAGCGGCCCGGACCACCGGCCCGGTCCGGTGGAGCCGACGCCGAGCGTGTCGGCGTCGCCGACGCCGCCGCCGACGCCAACGCCAACCCCCAGCGCTGCCGGGACCAGTTCCAGCCCGACCACCACGGTGCCGGACGGCCGGTTCAGCCGGGCCCAACTGCTGGGGGTGCCGGTGACCCTGCCGGCATGGCGGGCCGGACCAGGCTGCCCGACGTCGCAGACGCGGCTCACCGCCGATGCCCGGGAGGGCGCGAACTCGCTCTTGGCGCTCGACCACGGCGACATCGACGGGGACGGCGCGGTGGAGACGGTGGCGCTTGTGCAGTGCGTGCTCGGCACCCGCGGGCCGATGCAGGTGGTCGCCTTCGACCGCGACAAGGAAGGAAAGGTGACGACGGTCGGCCGGGTGGTCACGACCACCATCGACAAGCCGGAGTGGCTGTTCGCGCTGGATGTCGTGGGCGACGGCACGGTTCGCGTCCAGGTCGGTGACATCGCTCCCGGGGGTGGCTGGAACGCCAAGTGGTCACAACGGCAGTGGCGGGGCTACCGCTGGAAGGGTGACGCCTTCAGCCAGGTCTCCGGGCCAACGAGCTTCGGTCCGAACCCGAACCTGGCCGACGTCGCCGTCACCACCGGTGACCTCGTGCTGAGAACGGCCGACGACGGCTCCCGGACGGGTACGGCCACGGTGCGGATTCGTAACCGGGGCACGGGCCCGGTCGCCCACGTGGTGCTGCGGTTGGGCGTGCCCGCGGTGGTGCGCGCGGACGTCGACGGGTGGGGCACGTGCGCGGGCGTCCACGACAGCGTCGAACCGATCACCTGCCGCCTGGGTCAGCTGGCCGCCGGGGCGGAGATGCGGCTGGACCTGGACTTCCGGGTGCTCGAAGGGATCACGCTGAGCACGAACAAGGCAGACGTGGAGGTCGAGCCGATGGACAGCGAACGTGACGTCCTGCCGGACGTCAACAGAGCCGACAACCTGGTTCAGATGAGGTTGACCTACGGCTGACGGTCGCCGGCTGCGTCGTACGCCACGGGGGCGTACGACGCGGCCGGCGCTCCGGTCACCAGGTGGGACGTTGCAGCAGCCCGACGAACTCGACCAGCAGGCGCTCCCGCAGCGCCGGCGGCGCGGCGTCGAGCAGCGTGTTCACCATCGCCATCCGCTCCGGCAGCGGCGCGCCATCGGTCTCGCCGCCCATGCCCAGCCCGGCGGCCAGGCCCGCGACCAGTTCCGGGGTCAGCGCGTCCGGGGTCAGCGACGCCGCCAGCGCCGTCAGTTCCGGTGGAAGGGCGACCGGACCGACCGCCTGGGCTGCGGCCACCGCGTCGGTCAGGTCCGGCCCGAACTCGGCGACCCGGGGCGCTACCGCGGCGGTCACCGTGAGGTGCACGCTGGCGGGCAGACCGTCGTACGACAGCTGGGGTTGGGTGTGCCAGCCCCGCGCGGTCAGCTCGTCGACCAGGACGAACAGGTCGGGGCCCCCCTCTGTGGCGGTGAAGCAGACGACTGTCGACTCCGGCTCGGCCATCAGCCGCAGCCCCTCGACGGCGCGAACCGCATCGGCCAGCCCGGCCACCGCGTCCCGGGTGATGGCGGTCAGCCGCAGGTAACCCTCGTCGCCGAGGTGCCGCAACGTGGCGTACGCGGCGGCGATCGGGCCGCCCGAGCGGGTGGAGGCGATCACTGGGTTGATCATGGTGTAGCCGGGCCAGTCGGCGTACGCGAAGTACTGCGGGGCGCGCAGCGAGGCGTCGCGGTGCAGCAGCACTGACACCCCCTTCGGCGCGTACGCGTACTTGTGCAGGTCGACCGAGATGGAGGTGACCCCGGGCACCGCGAAGTCGAACGGCGGCACCGGCTCCCCGAGCCGACGCAGGTACGGCAGGGTCCAGCCGCCGAAGCAGGCGTCCACGTGGCAGCGCACCCCGGCTTCGGCCGCGGCTGCCGCGATCTGCGTGACCGGGTCCACCACCCCGTGCGCGTACGACGGCGCGGAGCAGGCGACCAGCACCGTCTCCGGGCGGATCGCGGCGGCCATCGCGGCCGGGTCGGGACGCAGCGTCTCCGGGGAGACGGGCACGACGTCCAGCGCCACCCGTAGGTAGTGCGCTGCCTTGGCGAATGCCGCGTGCGCGCTCGACGGCACCACGATTCGGGGTGCGGCGATCTCGGGGTGGGCGTCCCGGGCCGTCTTGACGGCGAGGATCAGTGACTCGGTGCCGCCGCTGGTGACGCTGCCGACGACGTCCGGGGCGGTGGTCCCGGGGCCGGCGCCCAGCACCCGGCCGGCGGCGCCGACCAGCGCGTTCTCCATGGCCAGCAGGGACGGGAACGCGGTCGGGTCCAACCCGTTGACGTGCGCGCTCTCCTGGTGGGCGGCGGCGGCCAGCTCGTCCAGCCCGGGCACCGCCGGGTCGTAGACGTACGCGAACAGCCGTCCCCCGTGGGTGGGCGCGTCACTCGCCCGCAGCTTCCGCACCTCTTCCAGAACCCGTTCCGCCGAAACCCCGGTGGCGGAAAGCGCTCCAGCCTCAACCCTGCTCTCGTCGATCATGGGGTAACGGTGCCCTTCTCGTGGCGGTCAACGCTGTCGTCCCCCAGCACAACTCCAGGATCGACCAGGTCGCTGTGGGCGGTGAGGGTGTACTGGCGGAGCAGGAGGATCGGCGGGGCGATCAGCAGGGCCGGGATCAGCGTGAAACCGAGGAGGACGCCCAGCCTCGCCGTGTCGGACTGGGCCGCCGCCGAGCCGGTGTCGGAGGACACGTAGCCGGAGAGCTGGAGCACCAGTCCGTAGATACCGGGGCCGAGCGCCAGGCCGAAGGTCTCCCCGGCGGTCCACAGCCCGGTGAAGACGCCCGCCTGCCGTCGGCCGGTGCGCGCCGTCTCGTGCGCGATGCAGTCCGGCAACATCGCCAGTGCGAAGACCTGCTGTCCGGCGTACCCCACGCCGATCAGCGCGACCAGGAGATAGACGGCGACCGCCGGCAGCACCGGCGCGGCGACCAGGGCGAAGGCCCCGACGGCAAGGATCAGCGAGGCGACCACCAGGGCGGTGCGCTTGCCCAGCCGGGCACCGATCCGGCTCCAGATCGGCATCACCAGCAGCGCCGGCCCGACGAAGCAGACGAAGAGCAGGGTCGGTCCGCTCTCCTCGTCGCGCAGGATCTGCCCGGCGAAGTAGTTGACCCCGGCCAGGATCGTCGCCACCCCGGCGGACTGCACCACGAAGCAGATCAGCAGTGCCCGGAACGGGCGGTTGGCACCGGCCACGGCGAGCTGGGCGCGCAGCGTCGGCTCACTCTCGCCCACCGTGCCGGTCGGCGCGGACCGGGTGCCCAGGAACGCGCCGAGGGCGCCGAGGGCGATCAGCACCGCCACGAACAGGCCCATCCAGCGGTGCCCGGCCACACCGTCACCACCGGCGCTCACCACCAGCGGCGCGACCGCGCCGGAGACCAGGATGGCCAACGCCAGCACCGCGATCCGCCAGGTCATCAACCGGGTGCGCTCGGCGTAGTCGTCGGTCAGCTCTGCCGGCATCGCCACGTACGGCACCTGGAAGAAGGCGAACGCGGTGGCGGTGGCGAGGAAGGCGAACGCCACGTACGCCGCGGCGCCCGGACCGTTACCGAAGGGCGCGGCGAAGATCGACGCGAACAGCACGGCGAGCGCGAGGCCGGCGACGATCAGGTACGGCCGGCGGGCGCCCCACCGCGACCGGGTGCGGTCGGAGATCCGCCCGGCGACCGGGTTGACCAGCACGTCCCAGGCCTTGGGCAGCAGCACCAGCAGGGCGGCCAGCCCGGCGGCCACGCCCAGCGTGTCGGTCAGGTACGGCAGCAGCAGCAGACCGGGCACGGTGCCGAACGCGCCGGTCGCCAGGGAGCCGAGCGCATAGCCGGCGTGCACCCGTCGAGGCAGCGAGCCGGGGCCCGGCGGCGTTTTCATGGGCCCGAATGTTACTCACGTTGAGTCGGGGGTCACATCCCCTCATCCGGTGACCAACCCACCGGCCCGTCCCGGACAACCGCACAGTCGGGTAACCGGCAGCGGACCCCGCAACCACCTCCGCAGTCTCGGAGTGTTACCGGCGCCAAGGGCACTCCAGCCCGGCGCTGACGGGGGAGGGGCAGTGACAGCGATGATGGGGGCCCGCGCCAACGAGCCACCGGCGGCCCGGACGGCCGGTGCGGTGGTCGAGGAGACGATCACCTTCGACGACTTCTACCACGCGCACTTCGGCAGCGTGACCGCCCAACTGTGCGCGTACACCGGAGACCTGGGCCATGCCCAGGACCTGGCCCAGGAGGCGTTCTACCGAGCGCTCGCCCGCTGGGACCGGCTGATCCGCTACGACGACCCGGTCGCCTGGGTCCGGCAGGTCGCCTGGAACCTGGCCCGAAGCCGCTGGCGACGCCTGCGCACCGCCCGCAACCACCTGCTGCGGCAACGGCGCACCGAGGCCGAGGTGGCCGGCCCGACACCCGACCGGGTTGCCATCGACGCGGCGCTGGCCCAACTGCCCGCCAACCACCGCCGGGCGGTCATCCTGCACTACCTGGCCGACCTGTCGGTCAACCAGATCGCCGCCCAGGAAGGAGTGGCCGAGGGCACCGTGAAGTCCTGGTTGCACCGAGGTCGGACGGCCCTGGCCGGGCTGCTCGACGAGAACACCGAGGGGGTGTGCGATGTCTGACCTCGACCCGCGACTGCGCCAGCGGCTCGGCGCGTACCGCAATGACGTGATCAGCCATGTCGCCGGTCCCGGTCCCGACGAGGCCCGGCAGCTGCTGCGCCGACGGCGGCGGATGACGGCGGTGGCCGTGGCCGCCGCGGCTGTCGTGCTGGTGGTGGCTCCGGTCGTCGCCAACGCCGCGCTACGCGGTGACCGGAACCCGCCGGTGCCGGCGGAGTCCGTGCAACCGACCACCCCGCCGACCTCGGCACCGCCGACGCCCACACCGACCACGCCGCCGTCGGCGACCACGAGCACCCCGAACGCCCCGGACGGACAGATCAGTCGGGCCCAACTGCTCGCCACCCGGGTCGACCTGCCGAACTGGCCGCCGGGTGAGATGGAGGGCGGCTGCACCACCTCGAAGGTTCGGCTCAAGACCGACACGACGGACACCTACGTGTCGATGCTCACCGACGACGCGTTCGAACACGGTGACGTCGACGGTGACAGGGCCGTCGAGACCATCGCCGTCGTGGCCTGCCGGTACGGCGAGGCGTCGGCGAAGCAGGTGGTGGCCTTCGACCGGGATCGCGACGGCCACATCGTGACGCTGGGCCGTGTTGTCCGGACCGGCGACGGGTTCGACGACATTCGCGCGGTGGAAATCAACCGGAACGGGTCGGTCGAGGTGCGCGTGGCCGACATCGTGCCGTGCTGTGGCACACCGAGCTACCTGCGGCGAGAGCAGGTACGGACGTACCGGTGGGACGGGCAGCGATTCGGTCAGACCGACGGCCCCACGGCATTCGGCAAGGACCCCCGACTCACCGACCTACGGATGACCATGACGCACCAGCTCGTCGACGTTCCGGGGGCGGACACCCGACGCAAACTCACCACGGTCTTCACAGTGACCAACGCCGGGCCGGTCGACGCGGCCCAGGTCGCCTTCCACTCCATCGAGGGCGGCGAGCGGGCCGGCGGGGACTGGTCCCGGTGCGACCCGAACCCGGCGCCGCAGGCCGATCAACCGTCGTGCCTGCTGCCCGGGGTGCCGGTCGGTGAATCGCGTCGCTACACGTTCGTCCAGTTGGTGCCCGGCCGGCCGGGGCCTGACGCGATCACCCGGAGGTTCCTCGTCGTTCACTGCGACGCACAGGACCGCCATTGGCCCGACCTGAAACGGAACGACAACGAGGTGTCGTCCCCACTCCCACTCTGAACGACCGCACGGTGCCTCGCCCCGATCCCTGCCGGGGCGGGGCACCGTCGGTGCGGGGGCACGTCCCGGCCATCACGATCACGCCCGTCGGTGATCACAACCCCTCGTCAGGCGACCAGCCCGCCGCCGCGATGTCCACTCCCTCGCCGCGCAGCGGCACCCCCTCGGCCCGCAGTCGGGCCCGGGCCTCCCGCTCGTGCCCCGGCGGCAGTCGACCACCCGCGGTCACCACTCGATGCCAGGGCACCGAGCCACCGTGCCGGGCCATGATGTTGCCGACCAACCGGGCCGAGGCACGCCCCGAGCGTTCGGACAGGGCGTCGGCCACCCCGCCGTACGACATGACCCGGCCCTCCGGGATCCGCTCGACCAGGTCGAGCACCGCCTCGACGTACTCGTCTGGAGTCACAATCGGCCACCATATGGGAACGTCGCCGGGCGGTGCGGCCGTGACCACGCAGAATGGTCGGGTGCGCGACGCAGTCACGACGGCCCGGCGGGTCGTCGTCAAGATCGGATCCTCCTCGTTGACCACCGCCACCGGCGGGTTGGCCGACGAGCGCGTCGACACGCTGGTCGACACCCTCGGTCGGCTCACCGCCGAAGGGCGCGAGGTGGTGCTGGTCTCCTCCGGCGCCATCGCCGCCGGGCTCGCCCCGCTCGGGCTGTCCCGACGCCCGCGCGACCTGGCCACCCAGCAGGCCGCCGCCAGCGTCGGGCAGGGGCTACTGATCGGCCGGTACGCGGCCAGCTTCGCCCGCCACGGCCGCACCGTCGGGCAGGTGCTGCTCACCGTGGACGACGTGACCCGGCGAGCGCACTACCGCAACGCGTACCGGACGCTGCGCAAGCTGCTCGACCTGCGGGCGGTGCCGATCGTCAACGAGAACGACACGGTGGCCACCCAGGAGATCCGGTTCGGCGACAACGATCGGCTGGCCGCCCTGGTGGCCGCGCTGGTGCACGCCGACCTGCTGGTGCTCCTCTCCGACGTGGACGCGCTCTGGACCGGTGACCCCACCAACCCGCGCTCGACCCGGATCGCCGAGGTGCGCGACGACACGGACCTCGCCGGCATCACCATCGGCGGGGCCGGCCGGTCCGGCGTCGGCACCGGTGGCATGGTGACCAAGGTCGAGGCCGCCCGGATCGCCACCGGCTTCGGCATCCCTGTGGTGCTCACCGCCGCCGACCTGGCCACGCCGGCGCTGGCCGGCGAACCTGTCGGCACGCTCTTCCACCCGCAGCGGCGACGCCCGACGGCCCGGCTGTTCTGGCTGGCCCACGCCACCTCGCCCCGGGGGCGGCTGCACCTCGACCCGGGCGCGGTGGCCGCCGTCGTCGGGCGGCGCAAGTCGCTGCTCCCGGCCGGCATCACCGCCGTGGACGGCACGTTCACGGCCGGCGACCCGGTGGACCTGGTGGACACCGACGGCGCATCGGTCGCCCGAGGGCTGGTCAACTACGACGCGGTGGAGCTACCCGGGCTGCTCGGCCGCTCCACGTCCGAACTCGCCGCGGCGCTCGGCCCGGCGTACGAACGAGAGGTCGTCCACCGCGACGACCTGGTGCTGCTCTAAGGAGTCGACAATGAGTGAGCGTCAGCGAGCGAATCATCGAATCAGCGCGGTGGTGCCTCAGGGCGGCACGCAGCGCAGCGGAGTGCCGGCATGAGCGTGACCGAGCAGGCGCGACGGGCGAGGGACGCCGCCGCGGAGTTGGCCGTGGCCACGCGTACGGTCAAGGACGCCGCGCTGGTGGCGATGGCCGAGGCGCTGGTGTCGCGTACCCCGGAGATCCTGACCGCGAACGAGACGGACCTGGCGGCCGGCCGTGAGGCCGGGCTGAGCGCGGCCGTGCTGGACCGGCTCGCGCTCGACGCGGGTCGGGTGGCCGGCATCGCCGACGCGCTGCGTGAGATGGCCGCGTTGCCCGACCCGGTCGGCGAGGTGGTCCGCGGGTCCACCCTGCCCAACGGCCTGGAGCTGCGCCAGATCCGGGTGCCGTTCGGGGTGGTCGGCATCATCTACGAGGCGCGGCCCAACGTGACGGTGGACGCCGCCGGAATCTGCCTCAAGTCCGGTAACGCGGCGCTGCTGCGCGGGTCGTCGTCGGCTGCGCACTCGAACGCCGCGCTGGTAGCGGTGCTGCGTGACGCGGTCGCCGGGGCCGGTCTGCCCGCCGACGCGGTGCAGTTGCTCGACGCCAGCTCCCGTGACTCGGTCAAGGAGCTGATGCGCGCCCGGGGTCTCGTCGACGTGCTCATTCCGCGCGGTGGCGCGTCGCTGATCCGTACCGTGGTCGAGGAGTCGACAGTGCCGGTGATCGAGACCGGGGTGGGCAACTGCCACGTCTACGTCGACGCCGCCGCCGACCTGGCGAAGGCCGTCGCGGTGACGCTGAACGCCAAGACGCAACGCCTGTCCACCTGCAACACCGCCGAGTCGCTGCTCGTGCACGCAGGCATCGCCGATGCGTTCCTGCCGCCGGTGCTGGCCGCGTTCGCCGAGGCGGGGGTGACAGTGCACGGCTCACCCGAGGTGGCCGCCCACTCCGCCGCCGTGGTCCCGGCGACCGAGGAGGACTACGCCACCGAGTACCTGTCCGCCGACATCTCGGTGGCGGTGGTCGACTCGCTGGACGCGGCGGTCGCGCACATCCGCCGCTTCGGCACCGGGCACACCGAGGCGATCATCACGGACTCGGCGAGCGCGGCCCGCGACTTCGTCGCGAGAGTGGACGCGGCGGCGGTGATGGTGAACGCTTCGACCCGGTTCACCGACGGCGGCGAGTTCGGCTTCGGTGCGGAGATCGGCATCTCCACCCAGAAGCTGCACGCCCGCGGCCCGATGGGCCTGCCCGAGCTGACCAGCACCAAGTACGTCGTCACCGGCGACGGTCACGTGCGCTGAGGCTCTGGCCGCGCCCCCTCCCCCTCCCGCGATCTTGCAGTTTCTGTCCCGACATAAGGGGCATTTATTCGCGTATCCGCGACAGAAACTGCAAGATCGCCGAGGTCGGGCCGGGGCGAGGGCGGGGCCCCGGGGGCAGGGCGGGGGCCGGGCGGCTCAGCTGGGTGGTGCGGGGCGGGCGGCGCGGATCGCGGCCAGCGTGGCGTGCACGTCGAACTGGTGGCCGTCGTCGCTCTCCCAGCCGCCGTCGCTGCGCTGGGTCTCGGTCAGCCGGCGCAGCGCCCGCACCATGATCCAGTCCTGTGGGTCGACGCCGGCGCGGCGCAACGTGGCCGCCAGCCACGCCACGTCCCCGGAGGACATCTTCGGCATCCGCTCGGCGAGCACCACCTGGATCCGGGCGGACTCCTGGAACATCTCCTGCCGGTGCAGCACGGCCGCGCTCAGCCAACCGGCGGCGAGGTACGACGGCCAGCTACCGTCCGGGCGCAGCCGCGCGGCGAGCGAGTGGGCCGCCGCCTGCACCACCCCGGCGTACGCCCCACCGACCCGATGGTCCAGCGGACCCGAGGCCCGGGCGTCCAGGCCAGCGACGGTGAGCCAGAAGCCGGCGTTGGCCGACACGAGGAATCCGGCCTCCGGGTCGCCGGGACGGGCCCACTCCGGTGCCGAGTCGGCCAGCGACGCGTCCTCTTCCCAACCGCCGTCGGCCTGCTGCCGGGAGGCCAGCCAGTCCAGAGCGCGGCGGGCGGCGGGACGGCCGAGCGCACCCAGGTCGTCCAGCTCGACGAGCCGGAAGCAGGTGGCGTCGATCGAGGCGACCTCACCGCCCCAGGTGGCCGGCCAACCGCCGTCCGGTGACTGGCCGACCTCGGCAGTCTCCAGCAACTCGGCGGGCACGGCGGTGCCGTTGCGGAGCCAGGAGAGGCGGGCGCGTTCCACCGCATCCCCGTGCGCCACGACGAACCCGATCGCGGCTTCCAAGTCGACCACGGCGGAGACGCTACCTGCGCAGACGCGATGCCGCCTCAGAGAATCGGCCAGCCCGGAATGGCTGCGTCGCTCCGGCCGGACGGCCGCTCGGCGTCATCTGCGTCGATTTGCCGGGGCAGCCGCGTGGGCCACCCCGGCTCGATCGGTCAGTACGCGGGCAGCGACGGGTCGATCTGCTTGATCCAGGAGAGCACCCCGCCCTGCACGTGCACGGCATCCTTGAATCCGGCCGCCTTGAGCGCGGCGAGCGCCTCCGCCGAGCGGACGCCGGACTTGCAGTGCAGCACGATCTGCCGGTCCTGCGGCAGCTTCGCGAGGGCCTCACCGGAGATGATGTCGCCCTTGGGGATCAGGGTGGCGCCGGGGATCTGGACGATCTCGTACTCGGCCGGCTCGCGGACGTCGACGAGGAAGATGTCCTTGCCGGCGTCCTGCCACTCCTTGAGCTCCAGGGCGGTGATGGTCGAGTCGAGCGTCGCCTCCTGGGCCTCCTCGGAGACCGCGCCGCAGAAGTCCTCGTAGTCTTCCAGCAGGTCGGTGACCGTCGGGTTGTCGCCGCAGAGCGCGCAGTTCGGGTCATTGCGGACCTTGATCTTGCGGTATTCCATCTCCAGGGCGTCGTAGACCATGAGACGGCCGACCAGCGGCTCACCGATGCCGGTGAGCAGCTTGATCGCCTCGTTCACCTGGATCGAACCGATCGACGCGCAGAGCACCCCGAGCACGCCACCCTCGGCGCAGGAGGGAACCATGCCGGGCGGCGGCGGCTCCGGGTAGAGGCAGCGGTAGCAGGGGCCGTGCTCGGCCCAGAACACCGACGCCTGGCCGTCGAAGCGGTAGATCGACCCCCAGACGTACGGCTTACCCAGCAGCACCGCCGCGTCGTTCACCATGTAGCGGGTGGCGAAGTTGTCGGTGCCGTCGACGATCAGGTCGTACTGGGCGAAGATCTCGCGGACGTTCTCGCGGTCCAGCGCGGTGTTGTGGATCTCCACGTTGACCAGGGGGTTGATCTCGCGGATCGACGCGGCGGCCGACTCGGCCTTGGACCGGCCGATGTCGGAGACGCCGTGGATGACCTGGCGCTGGAGGTTCGACTCGTCGACGGTGTCGAAGTCGATGATGCCGAGCGTGCCGACCCCGGCCGCGGCGAGGTACAGCAGGGCGGGCGACCCGAGGCCACCGGCACCGACACAGAGCACCCGGGCGTTCTTCAGCCGCTTCTGGCCGGTCACCCCGACGTCCGGAATGATCAAGTGACGTGAGTAGCGGCGGATCTCGTCTACGGTCAGCTCGGCGGCGGGCTCGACGAGCGGGGGCAACGACACGGTGGACTCCCCGGGATCGGCGGTGTGACCGCGCCATTGTTGCTCGCGGGAGCCCTCCTCGGCCATGAGGGACGACACGTGGTCCGGTATGCGGGAGCGGGAATAACCGACGACCCGGTCGATCAGGGGACGATGTCCCCCGCGTAGCGACGACCGTCGAGGTACGGCCAGGCGTTGGCGACGCAGCCCTGAAGCCCGTACGTCTGCTGCTGCATCACCGGGGCGGGCTCCTCCGGGCCGGGGCACGCCTCGTGCTCCTCGCCGAACTCGTGGCCCACCTCGTGGTTGATGACGTAGGTCCGGTAGGTGTCCAGCGAAGCGCCGTAGTCGGGGACCGCCTCCATCCAGCGGGCCAGGTTGATGATGACCTGACCGGGCAGGCGACAGGAGGTGTAGCGCTCGGTGGTCAACCCACCCTCGGCGCACATCCGCTCGGACGTGACCGGGGTGGCCAGGTAGATGGTGAAGTCGGCGGCCCCGGCGTCGGCCACCCTTTGCACCCGCAGCTCATCGGACGCGATCCAACTGCGCGGGTCGGCCAGCACCTCGTCGACCCTGGCGGCGAACACGTCGACGTCCTGGCCGGTGCCTCGTTCGACGACGACCCGGTATCGGTGCAGCGGCCCGTCCGTGCCGTGCACGGGTGTCTCGCCGTCGGCTGCCGTGAAGCGTCCCGCTCCGACCGACGGATAGCCGGTGGGCGCCGGGTGCGCGGCCACCCCACCTCCGTGGCCCATGCCGCCCTGGGTGGTGGCCGGAGGCTCGGCCGGCGGCTCGCCGCCCCGGCTCACCGTCACCGCGATGGCGACCGCAAGCACGAGCACGCCGAGCAGCATGGTGCGACGACGACGCCGGTGCATCCGGACGAGCGCGGGACGCACGCCCGGCAACGCCGACCGGGGCTCGGGCGGCCGGGGCGGGCCGTAAGGGGACGACGGCGTCATAGGATCAAGCCTGCCAGATTATTCGGGCATTTCCCCGTTTTTATCGCTATTGACGCAAGACGCCTGATGGAGGGGTCAATGGCCGGCGTGTCAGGCCGATCAACTCAGCGAGCGGGACCGCTGTATCGACGCCCGTTCAGGTACGGCCACGGGTTGACCCGGCAGCCGTTGAGGAAGAGCGTCTGCTGCATCATCACCGGTGCCGGCCGGCCCGCGCCGGGGCAGCGCTCGTGCCGATGCCCGAGTTGGTGACCCACCTCGTGGTTGACCACGTACGTCCGGTAGACCGTCAACGGCACGTCGGCCGAGACGAAGTGCGGCACGGACAACCGCCACCGATCCAGGTTGATGATCACCTGACCGGGCGCCCGACAGGACGTGTACGGACGACCGTCGATCCGGATGTCCACCCCACCCTTCGCGCACATCCGACCCGCGGTGCGGGCGGTGGCCAGGTAGACGGTGAAGTCCCGAGGCGCAGCCCCCGGCACCTGCTGTAGCCGCAACCTGCCGCTGTCGACCCAACTGCCCGGCCCGGCGAGCGCCACCTCAACCGCCTGGGCGAACTCGGTGACGTCCTCGGCGCTGCCCGACTCCACCGCGACCCGGTAACGCCGCAGCTCACCCGCCCGACCCAGCACCGGGCCGGAGCGGGCGTCGTAGCCGAACCCGCCTGTGCCGGCGCTCGGAACCGCGCCGGGCACCCGCAACACCGGAGGCGGGCTGGACGGCACCGCGGCAGAGGGCGAAGGGTCGGGCGGCAGCGGCCCGGCCACCAGCGGCGGCGCGCTGATCTCCTCCGCGGCCAACCGGTCAGCGCCGGGATGCCCACCCGGCCCCTCGGCGATGACGGTCACCGCCGAGCCGACGGCCACCACCACCGCCACCAGTTGGGCGAACAGTGCGAAACGTCGCCGACGGCGAGCAGGATGGCGGGCTGAGCTGGGCATCCAGGTCAGCCTGCCAGATCAGACCGCCCCGCGGCGTCCTCCGTTTCGGCGAGCAGGCCGACCACCGCGCGGGCAACCAGCCGGGGAACCTCCAACTGCGCCACATGGCCGACGCCCTCGAGCATCATCAATCGGCTGTCCGGAATGACCCGGGCGGTCTGCGGCGCGACCCGCACGTCGACCAGACGGTCCTGCAGACCACCCACCACCAGGGTCGGTGCGCGTACCGCCTCGGCGAGGCGCCACAGCGACCCCGGCCCCGGCAGGTACGCCCGCAGGAAACTGGAGACCAGCCCACGGAACGTCCGGACGTACGCGGCGGCGTAGTGCTCGGCCTCGTACCGCACCCGGATCTCCTCCAGCGCCTCGGCCCGGCGCTGGTCGCAGATCCGGCTGAGGTCGGCGACGCAGGCCTCCAGCACCTGCTGGGCCATCACCTCGGGAGCAAGCTGGGTGAGGTGCCGGGCGACCAGCCGCTCACCTCGGGGAATGGCGAGCACCGGCAGCATCCGCCCCTGCAACGAGCGCCGGAAATCCAGGAACGGCAGCGCCGGGGAGATCAGGGTGAGGGTGCGGACCAGATCCGGCCGGAGCCCGGCGACCTGGACCGCGACCGCGCCACCCAGCGAGTTGCCGAACAAATGCACAGGCCCTCGACCGGAATGCTCGATCCAGCGGACGACCAGATCCGCGAAGGCCGGAATGGTGTAGCTCGGGCCCGGCTCGCTACGGCCGAAGCCGGGCAGGTCGATGGCCTGACCGTCCAGCCGGTCGGCGAGCAGCCCGGCCAGGTCGGTCCAGTTCTGCGACGACCCGCCCAACCCGTGCACGTACAGCGCCGGCTCCGCCCCGGCGGCGGTGGCCGGGGTGTCCCGGACGTACGTGACGCGGCCGTCGAGGCGGACTTCCCGGCCCGGCCACGGCGGCGGAACGCGATTGTCGGGGAGCAGGTGGTCCGGCCAGAGGGTGGCGCGTCTCATTGCTCCAGTCTGCCTCGAACCACTCAGGACAGCAGCGCCTCCAGCCGACGGTTGACCGCCGCCAGCGTCGCCCGGACCACCGCCTGACGCGGATCACCCGCGACCAGGGCCGACCCGGCGAGCTGCTCGACCCAGCCCTCGCAGACCAACAGCGCCACCACGGTGGCCACCTCGCAATTGCCGAACGGCACCACGGCTGCGTGTTCGACGAAACAGCGCCCCCGCTCGGCGTTCTCGGTACCGCGCAGCAACTCGTCCACCGCGGCCGCCGCCGCCACCGCGCAGAGCCGCAACACGTAGCCGTCCACCGCCGGCCCGGTGGCGTACCCGGAGGCGCTGTCGCCCCCGGCCAGCAGCCGGACCTCCACGTTCGCGTCCAGGCCGAAGGTGCTGACCTGCACATGGTCGATCACCACTCGGGGCCCCGGCGTACCGCCGGTCTCCAGTGGCCGGGACGGCGCCGACTCCGTCGTGGTCACCTGACCACCGGAGTACGACGTGCCCAGCGTCGCCGGGCTACCGGTCGCGGCGCCGGTCGGCGCGGACGAGACCGACCCGGGTTCCTCCACCGTGGCGCGCCCCCGGTGCGGAGCGTTCGACCGGCGACGGCGCGTCGGGTCCGTGCCGGTCCGCTGCTCCGGGCCGGCCGGCGGGGACTCGACCCGGCCGCCGGTCGGGCGGGCGACCGTCGGCGGCTCGGCCGACCGAACCTCGCCGGGATCGCGCGAAGCCGCGTTTCGAGTCTCCGGGGTACGCCGCTCGACGGGCTCGGCCGCGCGACGGCGAACCGGTGGGGGTGGAGTGCTGGGCAGGCCGGGCACGTTCTGCGGGGCCGCTGCCAACCCCATCCGCTCCTGGAGCAGCCGGGCCACCTGCCGGCTCACCTCGGCCGGGTCGGCGCCGTCGGCCAGGTCCAGTCGCAGACTGTGCGCTCCCGCCGGCGTACGGCGCAGAGCCGCGTCGCGGACACCGGCCACCTCCCGGACGGCATCCAGGATGGCGTTGACATCGAACCCCTCGGGGCGCTCGCGCAGGGGGGCTGGCTCGTCGTCCCGGCGCAGGTGAGTCGCGATGCGGGCGAGTTCCGGGGTTTCGGCTGGCGGCTCCACGGCTGGCGGCTCCGGCACGACGGGCACGTCCGGTTCCGCGGGGACGCGCTGCGGCAGCACCACCGCGCTCGCAGCCGACGGCCGGCCATCGTCGGCCGGCGACGTCGCGTCGGGTGCGGATCGGCGCGCCGCGTAGGCGGAGGCGGACACCGGTGCGGGCTGATCGCGGCGGCCGGAACCCTTCGTGGCGGTGGGCGGGACCGCTGCGGTGGCGTCAGTCGATGGCAAGCCGTTGACCGGAGCGGCCGGTGGGGGCGGCTCGACGGGTGACGGACCGGGCTCGGGTGTCGCCGGCCTGAGCCGGAACGGTGCGGTCGGTCGGACGTCGGGCCGGGACCGGCCGGGCGTCTCGCCTCCGTCGCCCCCGCCGGCGCTGGCCGACCGGCTGGCCGGCCATGACGGGCGCTCCACCGGGGTGGCCGGGAGCCGGCCCTCGGACCAGTCCGGCCGCTCGGCCTGGGAACTGCTCGCCGTCGGCGAACCGCCGGTCCAGGACGAGCGCTCGGCGACCAACGGGGGGCCTGCCGGAGCCGGTGGCGTGTCGGTCAGCGTGGGAGGTGGCCCGGCCGGAGCCGGAGGCGGGCCAGCGGGTGCCGGCGGTATCGCCTCGGCCGGTGCGGGCGGGTCGGCCGACGCCGGGCTGGAGGCCCACGAGGGCCGTGTCGGCGGGGAGCTGGCCGGTGCCGGATCGGCACCGGCGGCCCAGGACGGTCGCGTCGACGCCGCGCTGGTCGCGGGCGGTTCGGACCCGCCGGCCCAGGACGGCCGCACCGGCGGCACGCTGGTCGCCGCCTCGGACCCGCCGGCCCAGGACGGCCGCACCGGGGGCACGCTGGTCGGCGTCGGATCGGAACCTCCGGCCCAGGAGGGCCGCGCGGGCGATGCACTGGTGGGGTCGGGATCGGCGCCGCCAGCCCAGGACGGACGGTCGGGCCGGGGTCCGCCGGTCGCCCCGGACCCCGCCCACGACGGACGGTCAGCGGGCGGACCACTGGTCGGCGTCGCACCACCCGCCCACGACGGACGGTCGGCCGGTGGTGCACTGGTCGGTTTTGCGGGGCGTTCCGGGGTGGACTCGGATTCGCCCCGGCCGGGTTCGTACGCCCGGGGCGGATCGGCGCGTACCGGCTCGTACGGGCGCGGCACCTCGGCGCGCACCGGCTCGTACGGCTGGTGGGGTTCGCCGACCCAGTCCGGTGCCGACTCGTCCCGTGCTGTCGGGCCAGCCGGCTCGTCGTCCTGGCGGGACCAGGGCGGGGCCCACCCGCCACCCCAGCTCGGACGGTTCCAGCTCGGCCCCGACCAGTCGGGCTCGCTGGCCGTCGACTCCCCGGCCCGGTGCGTTTCGCCGGGACGGTGCGCGTCATCGCTGCGATGTGCCTCTGCCGGCCGGGAACCTTCGGCAGCGCGACCGGGCTCGCCCTCGTCGGCGGACGCGGCCGGGCCCGGGGTGCGTCCCGAGGTCGCCGCGGGCTCGGGCGCGAGCGGGTCCCGCCAGTCGCGTGGCGCGGTCGGACTCTCGTCGGCGGCCAGCCGCTCGCCGGTCGGCGCGTGGAAACCGGGCGGCACCTCGAAACCCGACGCCGCGGTGCCGACGGGCGGCACCTGGACGGCCGGCGGGGCCGAGGTGGGCAACCCGGGTTCGGCCCAGCGGGCACGGTGCGCGGCGGCCGGATCGACGGTGGAGTGTGGGGCGGGGCCCGGATCGGGCTCGACGGCAGCCTGCTCCGTCGGCGGTGCGGGACGTTGGGCGGGCACCACGAGCCGGTCGCCGGCCGCCCCGGGGCGACCCTCGGCGGGCAGCCCGGGCGGGGCGCTCACCGGCGTGGCGCGGCCCGCGGGCGCTTCGAGACCGGGGTGGTGGAAGCCGTTGACGTCGTCCGGGTGGTGCGCGCCGTTGACGTGGTGGCCGTTGGTGCGGGCCGGCGACTCGGGGTCACCCGAGCGCCCGACCAGCGGCGATGGCAGATCGCCGTGCCGTGTCGAGGAGGTCCGCCAGCCCGACGCGGGGTCGGGCTGCCAGCGCGGCGCCTCATCCCGGGCGTCCTCGCGGTCGGCGGCTCGAGGCCACCCACCCGCCGGAGGCGCCCACCCACTGACGGAACGGCTCGGGTCGTCGTGCTGACCCGCTCCGTCACCGTGCTCTCCCGGGGTGGCGGCTCCGGGTTGCCCTGTTTCACTCACCGCGCGCTCCTTGGTCGCCCCCGCTGAGGCTACCGTGTGCCGAGAGTGGCGATAAGTTACAGCGGCGGGCCATTTCCACGACCGAGGTCACGGGCCTCGCCCGGTCTGGGGGGAAAATGCCGGCTCGTACGGAGAACTCGGAGGATCCCATGACCGCTGCGGGGAACGGTGCACAGACCGCTGGCCGGCCCACCCGCCTGCCCCGCTCCGCGCGTCGTAAGCAGCTTCTCGCTGCGGCGCAGGAGGTGTTCGTCGCGCAGGGCTACCACGCCGCCGCGATGGACGACATCGCCGAGCGGGCCGGGGTCTCGAAGCCGGTGCTCTACCAACACTTTCCCGGAAAGATGGATCTCTACCTGGCGCTGCTCGACACGCACTGTGACGCCATCGTCGCTCAGGTGCAGGACGCGATGCGCGGTACCAGCGACAACAAGGAGCGGGTCAGCGCGTCGGTACGGGCGTACTTCGACTTCGTCGACCACGAGAGCGAGGCGTTCCGGCTCGTCTTCGAGTCGGATCTGCGCAACGACCCGGCCGTGCGGCAGCGGGTGGAGCGGGTCGAGCAGGGCTGCATCGCGGCGATCACCGACACCATCATCTCCGACACCGGGGTGAGCCGGGCGCACGCCGAGCTGCTCGCCTCCGGGCTGGTCGGCGCGGCGGAGACGGCCGCGCAGTTCTGGCTGGCCGGCGGCCGGCAGGTGCCGAAGGCCGAGGCCGAGGCGTTGGTGGCCGCGCTGTCGTGGCGGGGCATCGCGAGCTTCCCGCTGCAAGGTGAGTCAGCCTGACCGCCGGCCCCGTGATCGGATAGCCTTCGCAGGGCGGTTCTTTCGCCCCAGTTGAGGAGGCACAGTGGAGGTCAAGATCGGCGTGCAGTACGCGCCACGCGAGCTGGTAGTGGACAGCGCGCAGTCGCCGGCCGAGATCGAGCAGATCGTGACCGACGCCTTCGCCGGCAACGGCGGCACGCTCTCCCTGACCGACGAGAAGGGCCGGCGGGTCATCGTTCCGGTCGAGAAGGTCGCCTACGTCGAGATCGCCGAGGCGTCGTCCCGGGCGGTCGGGTTCACCGTCCGCTGACCGGTCCGGCCATCGCGGCAGGTCGGCAATCGGCCCACCTGCCGCAGGCCGGCACCGGCCGACCCGCCCGGGTGGTCAGTTGTTCAGCCCGGCGGCGGCCATCCGCGCGGTGTGCGCGGTGGTGAGCCTGCCGAAAAGCCCCGACACGTCGACCCGGCCGTCGCGTGCGATCAGCGCGGTGAGGGTGGCCCGCTCGGCGGCGACGCGGCCGGCCTGGGACAGCGCCTCGCCGACCAGCCGGCGGGCCCACATCGATAGCCGACCGGCCACCCGGGGGTCGTCGGCGACGGCCACCCGGATCTCCGCCGCGGCGAAGTCCGCGTACCGGGAGTCGTGCAGGACGTCCAGCACCAGCGCCCGGTCCGGTTCCTCCAGCGCATCGGCGATCTCGCGAACGAAGTCGTCGGTGATCGCGTCGCCCACGTACGCCTTGGTGACCACTTCCGCCCAGTCCCGTGGCTCGGTCGAATCGTGGTACGCCTGCAACGGCTCGACATAGGGCGCCATCGCATCCTCCGGCGGTACGCCCAACGCGGTGAGCCGGTCGGCGAGGCGCCGGTAGTTGGCGATTTCGGCAGCGGCCATCTCGTTCAGTGCGGCCCGGCGGCGCAGGTCCGGAGCGAGCCGGGCATCGCCCGCCATCCGCTCGAAGGCGAGCAGCTCACCGAAGGCGACCAGACCCAGCAGGTCGGCGTACGCGGAACCGGAGGCGGACACGAGCGGCAGGCTATCGTGTGCCGGCCCTCGCGCGTGTCCCGCGCACTTCGCCCCCCGGCCCAACTCCACCGTCAAGGTCGACGGGGTGAATGGCGCACAATAGGTGTGGCGTAGGTCACATTTACTTGCCCCGCGTGGCTGGTGACGGGCAGGGAATCGGGACGGGGGCATGCCTGTTCAGGTAACATGGAGCAGTTGCCGTGGGCGCCGATCTGATCGAAGCTCAGCCCGCGGCGCGCGTGCGGCCCGGTCCGGCTCGGCAATCTGCCGCCGACCGTGTGGCCCGCGTCATACCGAACGCGCCCTGAGGACATGACGGGCGCACCCACGAGAGGGCACCCCCACATCCACATGAGCGACCTGACTCAAGATTTGCTGGACGGCCAGGAACTGGCCCCCACCGCCCCGGTTCGACCGGAGGCCCCCACGTTCGCCGCACTCGGCGCCCGCGCCGAGACCGTCGAGGCCCTGGCCTCGGCCGGCATCACCCGCGCCTTCGCCATCCAGGAGTACGCGATCCCGATCGCGCTGCGCGGCGTCGACCTGATCGGTCAGGCGCCCACCGGCACCGGCAAGACCCTCGGCTTCGGCGTACCGCTGCTCGACCGGGTCTTCGCCCCGGGCGAGGGCAGCGACGGCGTCCCCCAGGCGCTGGTCGTCGTCCCCACCCGTGAGCTGGGCATCCAGGTCGCCAAGGATCTGGCCGCCGCAGGCCGGACGCGTGGCGTCCGGGTGCTGCCGATCTACGGCGGCGTGGCGTACGAGCCGCAGATCGACGCGCTGCGCAAGGGCGTCGAGATCCTGGTCGGCACGCCCGGCCGACTGATGGACCTGCAGAAGCAGAAGCACCTCCGGCTCGACCGGGTGCACGCACTCGTCCTCGACGAGGCCGACCGGATGCTCGACCTGGGCTTCCTCGACGACGTCGAGAAGATCCTGGCGATGCTTCCGGAAGACCGGCAGACGATGCTCTTCTCGGCCACCATGCCGGACCCGATCGTCACCCTGTCGCGACGCTTCCTGCGCCAGCCGATGACGATCCACGCCGGGCACACCGCCGAGACCGGCCCGTCGCCGCAGACGCAGCAGTTGGTCTACCGCACCCACTCGATGAACAAGGTCGAGGTGGTGGCGCGCATCCTCCAGGCGGAGGGGCGTGGGCTGACCATGATCTTCACGCGTACCAAGCGGGCCGCCGACCGGGTCGCCGAGGACCTCGACTTCCGCGGGTTCGCGGTCGCCGCGGTGCACGGTGACCTCGGCCAGGGCGCCCGCGAGCGGGCTCTGCGGGCCTTCCGGGCCGGCAAGATCGACATCCTGGTCGCCACCGACGTGGCGGCGCGTGGGCTGGACGTCACCGGCGTCACCCACGTCATCAACTACGACTGCCCGGAAGACCAGGACACCTACACCCACCGGATCGGTCGTACCGGCCGGGCCGGCGCGACGGGTGTCGCGGTGACCTTCGTCGACTGGGACGACATGCCGCGCTGGCGGATCATCGACAAGACCCTCGGTCTGGAGATGCCGGAGCCGCCGGAGACGTACCACACGTCGCCGCACCTCTACACCGACCTGCACATCTCCACCGAGGTCAGCGGCACCCTGCCCACGGCCGAGCGCACCCGGGCCGGGCTGTCCGCCGAGATCGAAGAGGATCTGGGTGGGACGACCCGCTCCCGCCGGGGCGACAGCGGTGGTCGGGGCCCCCGACGCGGCGAGAGCCGTGGTGAGGGTCGCGGCGAGCGCCGGGGCCGGGGCGATGGCCGCCGCGACCGCTCCGACGCCGGCACGCCGGCCGTCGCCGAGGCACCCGCGGTCGACGCCGCCGACGAAGGCACCCGTACCCCCCGCCGCCGGCGTCGCCGCCGGGCCGGCGAGGCGGTCGCGGCCGAGGCGACCGCGGTGATCTCCGCCGACGCCGGCCCCTCCGAGCCGGCCACCGCATCCGACGGCGAGGCGTCCAAGCCGCGCCGCCGACGCCGCCGCCGTGGTGGCGGTTCCGGTGCGGACGCCCCCGCCGAGGCGACCGCGGACTGACCACCAGCCACACCTGACATCCCCCGCACCGCCTCGCGCGGCGCGGGGGATGTTCCCTTCTCCCACCCCACCTGCCGAAGATGGAACGATGCCGCAACCACTGGACGCCGCCCTGACCGAGGTTCGGGCGCTGCTGCTCGACCCCGCGCTGACCCGGGCGGTCGCCGCCGGACGTCGACGCGGTCGCCGACCCACCGTTGAGCGGGCCGAGCTGCGGCCGGTGCGGCTCAAGGCCGGGCCCCGGATGCAGATCACCACGTCCGACGGTGCTCGCCCCTACACCCGCAACCTCGCCTCCGGTCCGGAAGCCGCTGCGGCGATCGACGAACTGCTCGCCGAGCCGTTCGGCAACTGGCACGTCGAGACGGCCGACGCGACCCTCCAACTGCGGGTGACCAAGTCCGGCGAGGCGCAGGTGCACCGGGCCGCGACGTCCCGTCCGGCGGCGACGCCCACCGGGAACGACCGGACGAAGGAATACCTGCTCGACCCCGGCGACCCGATCTTCGCCGAGATCGGCGGTTCGGCGGCCAAGCGCCGCCAGGTGGACGCGTTCCTGCGGGCCCTGGCCGCCACCCTGCCCGACGACCTGACCGGTCCGCTACGGGTGGTCGACCTCGGCTGCGGCAACGCCTACCTGACGTTCGCCGCGTACCGCTACCTGACGAGTCGGGGGCTCGACGTCCAGCTGGTCGGCGTGGACGTCCGGGAGGACCAGCGGCGGCGCAACACCGAGCTGGCGCAACGGCTGGGCTGGGCCGACCAGGTCAGCTTCGTGGCCGGGACGATCGCCGACGCCATCGTCGACCCCGCCCCCGACCTGGTGCTGGCGCTGCACGCCTGCGACACCGCCACCGACGAGGCGCTGGCCCGCGCGGTGCGCTGGGAGGCCCGCTGGGTGCTGGCCGCGCCGTGCTGCCACCACGATCTGGCGAAGCAGCTCCGCGCCCACCCCGCCCCGGCCCCGTACGAGCTGCTGACCCGACAGGGCATCCTGCGCGAGCGCTTCGCCGACGTACTCACCGACGCGCTGCGCGCCGGGCTGCTGCGGGTGCACGGGTACCGGACCGAGGTGGTGGAGTTCGTGGACTCGCAGCACACCCCGCGCAACCTGCTGATCCGCGCCCGTCGTACCGGTGCCGAGGCGACCGAGCCACAGCGCGCGGAGTACCGCGAGCTGGTGGACCAGTGGCAGGTCACTCCCCGGCTGGAGACCCTGCTGGCCATCGGAGAGACGCCCGTCTCCTAGCTGGCGTGGCCACCGTTGCGCTCGCTGGCACCACGGTCGAGGACCGACACCCGGTCGGGGGCGGGCCGCTGGGCGGCCCACTCACCGTCGCCCGGGTGCGGCCGGGAATGGTACGACCTTGCCCTCGGTCTCGGCGTTGCCGGCCGCCACGAACGCGTTCCAGGAGATGTCGACCAGCAGCTTCTTCACCTCGGCGTGCCGGATGGCGGCGTTGTGTTGCAACGCCATCCGGGCGCCGAGCAGGACCGCGACGAGCGTGGTGGTGATGGTGCCGGTGGCGACCAGCACCTCGAGACCGGTCGCGGAGTCGGTGCGGAGCACCAGGACCAGCAACCAGATCCAGAACGCGGCGGCGAAGACGCCGGCGTTGGCGACGAAGAAGAGGCTCACCGCACCGGGCAGGTACGGCTGGGGGCGGCTCGATTCGGCCATGGTGCTCCTCGGCAGTGATCCGGTCGGAGGCGGCAGGCGGCAGGCGACAGACGCGATGTCGGGACCGGCACCGAGCTTAATGGAAGAACGATGAAGATCGCTAAATGCAATTTTCGTTCTGCACACATGCTTCCGGAGAAAGTCTCGCCCACGGGACAGTTTGTGCGGTCAGTCAATTGTTTACAGCTCCGGGCGTACTACCCTCGGAAGGCGCATCGTCCCGGTGCTCCGGTGGGAGGGGAAGACACACAGGGATGGGATCCGCCGACGTATCACCGCAGATGGCCTTCGCCCGCTTCGTCCGGCGCGCCATCGATGACGCTCGCGACGAACGTGGCTGGACCGTGACTGATCTTGCCTCGCACACGGGCGTGGGCCGCTCCACCGTCTTCCGCTGGCTGGCCGGTGACTGGCAGGACTATCCCGAGTTGGCCAAGGTGCGCGGCTTCTGCGCCGCACTGGATCTGCCGGTCGCCGCCGCGTTCCGCGCGCTCGGGCTGCCCGACGCCGGCCCCATGCCCCGCCGCCGCCACGACGACGGCCCGGTCGAGGCCGACGTCCGGGCCATCCTGGACCGGCTGGCCGACCCCACGGTCCCCGCCGAGGAGAAGCACCACATCCGCGACCTGCTCCGCTACCTGGCCCGCCGCCCCATCCGCCGAGCCGGCTAAGGCGTGTCCTGCCGATCTGGCAGCGGCCGATCGTCGACGAGAGGCGCCGGGAACGTCATTCGCCCGATGCGCCGGTCGCGCCGTACCGTGCGGCGATGGTCTTGACTGCCTCGTCGACCACCTGCGCGATGCGTACGGCGCTCACCTCCCAGCCCGGCACGAGGAGCTTCGGCCAGAAGACGTAGTTGGAGATCATGCCCAGGAACTGGGTGGCTGCGACGTCCACGTCCTCAATCCGCACCGTTCCCGCCTCGTGCTCGGCGAGGAGGTAGCCGCGTACGGACTCGAAGTAGGGCATCTTCCCGTGCGAGAACTGCGCGTGGGCCAGTTCGGGGAACCGTGGCAGCTCGGCGATGACGATCCGGAACAGGTCGGTCATCTGGGGTCGGCTCAACAGCTCGGCGTAACGGCGACCGATGGCGCCGAGCCCGTCAACGACGTTGCCGGCCGGCGGAGGCTCCCCCTCGTCAGCGGTTGACCAGGACTCGGTGACGATGGCGTCGAACAGCGCGGCCTTGCTCGGGAACTGCTTGAACAAGGTGGCCCGCGAAACGCCCGAGCGCTCCGCTATCCGCGCCAGCGACGTCCGGTCGTAGCCCAACTCGAGGAACAGTGCGGTCGCGGCCGCCACGATCAGCGCGCGCTTCTCCTGGGCGACGCGCTGGTGGTACGTCGTCACAACCCTGCTCATGCACCGAGCATACGAGGTGAGTGGCTTGACTCACCATTGCCGCCGGCGTAGCGGGCAGTGGTGAGTCGCTCGGCTCACCATCGGCCGGCGTTCATCGCCGATGATCCCGGTCGGACACCCCCCGTGCCGAAGGAACATCTGATGAACCGCTTCGACAACCAGACCGTGCTCGTGACCGGCGGGACCGGCGGCCAGGGCTCGAGCCACGTACGCGCTTTTCACGCAGAGGGAGCGAACGTGGTGATCGGCGACATCGACGCCGAGCGCGGCGCCGCTCTCGCCGACGAACTCGGGCCCCGTGCTCGCTTCACCCGCCTCGACGTCACCGACGAGAGCTCGTGGTCCGCCGCTGTGCTGGCCGCCGAAGGCGCCTTCGGCGGCCTGAACGTGCTTGTCAACAATGCGGGTGTCCAGAACCCGCCGGTGCCGATCGAGAACACGGAACAGGCAACGTGGTCCCGCATCCTCGACATCAACCTCACGGGGACCTTCCTCGGCATCAAGGTCGCCGCCCCGGCTCTGCGCCGCGCCGCAGGGGGAGCCATCGTCAACATCGCCTCGACCATGGGCCTGGGCGGCACGGCTCACTACGCGCCCTACGTCGCCAGCAAATGGGCCGTACGAGGACTCACCCGGACGGCAGCGCTCGAACTCGGCCGCGACCACATCCGTGTGAACACCATCCACCCCGGCGTGATCTCGACACCCTTCGTCCTTGAACCGGCGGCTGGCGCCACCGCGGCGATCGCCGACTTCTACTCACCCGAGCCGTTCGCCATCCCCCGCCTCGGCGAGCCGACCGACGTCACCCGTCTTCTCCTCTTCCTCACGTCATCGGACGCGTCGTTCATCACCGGTTCCGAGTACGTCATCGACGGTGGGCTCCTCCTCGGTCCCGCTCTCCAGAGCGAGGCCGCATGAGCACTCCAGACACGACCGGATCGAACGAGTCCGACGCGCCTTTGTCCCACCTGCCCGATCCGATCCGGCGAGCCGTCGAGATCACACCCGCCGCGGGCACCAGGGAACGGATCATCGACATCACGACGCTGGGGCGTCGCACCGGCCGGCCACGCCGCATCGAGATCTTCTTCTACCGAGCCGCGGGCGCAACCTACCTGTGCAGCGGCGCCGGCGGCGCCGCGACCGACTGGCATCCTCCCGAGCGGCAATAGCTTCATGACGACCGGGGGGCCGGGGCCGAGGCCTAGGAGACGGTCAGGGTGAACTCGGCGGTTCGGACTTCGGCGTTCACCTGGAAGTCGAGATAGAGGCGGTAGCGGCCCGGGCCGGGGGTGGTCAACCAGAACTTGATCTGACCGTCCACCAGCTCGGTCTCCGGGTGCACGTGCAGATAGCCGAGGTCGCCCTCGCGCAACGCCACCAGATGCCCGTACGCCCCGAGGTACCGCTCCAGCGGGGCTGCGCCGCCAGCACCGTCGACCCGGAAGGTCAGCGGCACGGTCGCCCCCGGCTGCGGGGTGCCCTGGTAGCCGACGGTGAAGCCGTCCACGGTCGTCGAGGTGGCCGGCCCCGGCAGTGGACGGGGCCGGTAGTCGCCGGGTGCCACCAGGTCCGTGCCGAGGGTCACCGCGGTCTGCGCGCCGTTGTCGGCGACCACTGTGAAATCGGCGTACGCGCGCCAGAGGCCGGGCTGCCCGAGGGTCAGCGGCACCGACCAGGTGCCGTCCGCCGCCATGGTCGGGTGCAGATGCTGGTAACCGGTCAGGTCCCGCCGGACGACGATGAGGTGCATCGGCTTGTCGTGCACGATGGCGAACCGGGTCACCGGCCGACGTTGCGCGTCGCGCACCTGGAAGCGGAGCTGACCAGGGCGACCCGCCGTGAACTCGCTGGTCAGGGGCGTCAGGGTGAACCCGGCCGAGCTGACCGCCAGACCGCCCGGCTCGGTGGGCGCGCCCTGATCGGTGGTGATGGCACTGCCGTGGTTGTGCGGAGCGACGCCCGGTGGGTCGGTGTGCTCGGCGGCCAACGACGGGCTGCCGGTGGCGGCGCCTGTGGTGTTCAACCGGCCGAGGCCGAAGCCGAGCAGCACCGCCAGCACCAGCCCTCCGACGACCAGCGCCAGCCGGAGAGTGCTCCGGTCCGGCTCGGCGGGGCCCTGGTCAGCCATGGCCGACGCCCCGCGCCTGGCCGGCCTCGCCGCCAGCGGTCCTGCCCGCAACGGTGCGCGCACGGGTGACGGGCTGCTGGTCGGTCATGCCGCCCACGGTACCGCCGCGCCCGGCCGGGTCAGGCCGACGCCCGGACAGCGTGGCGACGATCGCACTCGACACCGCCCGGGAACTTTCCCACCCGACCGGCGTAGAGCGCGCCGCAGCGCCGGGCGACGGCACGGACGGCGGCGCGGACCCGAGCAGCGCCGAGGAGCAGCGTGAGGGCAGCGGGTCAGCCGGCCACGGCGAGGGCGAGCGGGAGCACGTCGGTCGCGCCGGCCCGGCGCAGGGCACGGGCCACCAGCGTCATCGTCCAGCCCGAGTCGATCAGGTCGTCGACGAGCAGCACCGGGCCGTCCAGCCCGGCCAGGGCCTCCGCCAGGTCGGTCGGCACGGTGAAGGTGTCGTGCAGCGCGCGTACCCGTTGGGCGCTGTTGCCGCGCGGCCCGGTCGGGCCGTCGGGGCCGGCCGCGGTGACCTCGCCGAGCAACGGCAGCCGGCCCACGGTGGCGATCCGCTCGGCCAGCGAGCCGAGCAGCCGGGGCCGCCGCCGGGAACCGACCGCGACCACCGCCACCGGCCGACGGGGCCACGGGGAGTCGCCGTGCGCCCACGCCTTCAGCACCTCCACGACCGCGTCGGCGACGTCGTCGGGCACCGGCGCGTCCGGCGCTTCCGGGCCGACGAGAGCGCGCAGCCGGCCACCCCAGCCCAGGTCGGAGAGGCGCCCGACGGCCCGGCCCGGCAGGGCCTGCTCCGCGGGGGCGATCCGGCCCTTGAGGGGTACGCCCACCGCGTCGAGCCCGGTCGGCCAGAGCTTCTTCGGCGCGATCTCCACGCCGGGTCGACCCAGGAAGGTCTGCGCGGCGGCGAGCGCGGCCGTCGACACGTCCGCGGCGAAGAGTGGGTCGGCGCACCTGTCGCATCGGCCGCAGTCAGCCGCCTCGGTGTCGTCCAGGCGTTCCCGTAGATACCGCATCCGGCAGTCGGACGTCGTCGCGTACTCCCGCATGGCCTGTTGCTCGACGGTGCGCGCCTCGGCGACGCGGCGCAACCGGGCCTCGTCGTAGACCCACGGCTCGCCGGTGGCAAGCCAACCACCGCGCACCCGGCGGACCGCGCCGTCCACGTCGAGCACCTTGAGCATCAGCTCCAACCGGGCCCGGCGCAGGTCGACGAGGGGTTCGAGGGCCTGGGTGGAGAGCGGGCGGTCGGTGTGCAGGGCGGCCAGCACGGCCCGGACCTGCTGCTCCGGTGGGAACGCCAGCGAGGCGAAGTAACGCCAGATCGCGGCGTCCTCGACGCCGGGTAGCAGCAGCACCTCGGCGTGCTCGACGGCGCGGCCCGCGCGGCCGACCTGCTGGTAGTACGCGATCGGCGAGGGTGGCGCGCCGAGGTGGACGACGAAGCCCAGGTCGGGCTTGTCGAAGCCCATGCCGAGGGCGCTGGTGGCGACCAACGCCTTGATCTTGTTGTCGAGCAGGTCCTGTTCGGCGGCCCGCCGGTCGGCGTCGTCGGACTGCCCGCTGTACGAGGCGACCGGGTAGCCCCGGGAGCGCAGGAACTCGGCCGTCTCCCCCGCTGCCGCCACGGTCAGCGTGTAGACGATGCCCGAGCCGGGCAGCTGGTCCAGGTGGTCGGCGAGCCAGGCCAACCGGTGCGCCGGGCTGGGCAGGTCGAGCACCCCGAGGCGCAGCGACTCGCGGTCCAGGGTGCCGCGCAGGATGAGGGCGTCGCCCAGCTGCTCGGCGACGTCCTGGGTGACCCGGGCGTTGGCGGTGGCGGTGGTCGCCAGCACGGGCGTGCGCTCGGGCAACTCGGCGAGGAACGTCCGCAGCCGCCGGTAGTCCGGCCGGAAGTCGTGCCCCCAGTCGGAGACGCAGTGCGCCTCGTCGACCACCAGCAGGCCGGTGGTCGCGGCCAACTTCGGTAGGACGCCGTCGCGGAAGTCCGGGTTGTTGAGGCGTTCCGGGCTGATCAGCAGCACGTCCACCCCGCCGGTCTGGATCTCGGCGGTGATCTCGTCCCACTCGTCGAGGTTCGCCGAGTTGATCGTGCGGGCCCGGATGCCGGCTCGCGCGGCGGCCTCGACCTGGTTGCGCATCAACGCCAGCAGCGGCGAGACGATGACGGTCGGCCCGGCCTGGTGGCCCTGCTCGCGGTCCCGGAGCAGGGCGGTGGCCACGAAGTAGACAGCCGACTTGCCCCAACCGGTGCGCTGGACGCAGAGCACCCGCCGCCGGTCGACGACCAGCGCCTCGATGGCACGCCACTGATCCTCGCGCAGCCGGGCGTGGTCACCGGCCAGCCGGCGCAGCACCGCCTCGGCCCGTTCCCGTACCGCTGCCCGCTCTGCTGTCTCCACCCGGCATTTCTACCAGCGCTGGACGCTTATCCCCCGGTACCCGCGGGAGGTTCGGGTCACGATCCCACCGGTGGCGGCGAAACGGGCACCGACGTCGGGGGCAGGAAGACCAGCAGCTCACGGAGGGGTTCGGTGGTGTTCGGAGGCAGCAGACAACGGCCCGCGAACTCTTCCATCGAGGCGTACGGGCCGCGCATCCAACGGTCCACCACGATCTGCCGGCACTGGTGCTCGGTCAGGCCGGGCAGCGTGGCGAGCACCTGCTCCGGGACGGCGTTGACATCGATCAGGCCGCCGTCGTCGAAGCTCCGGGCCAGGTCGGGTCGGCCGATGCTGAGCTCACCGCGCGCCGCCGGGTAGTGGTACAGCAGGTAGCGGGCGTGTTCCCGACGGACGCGCCGCTCGACGTCGACCTGATCGTCCGCGTTCACCCGCTGGCTGCCGGTGATCGCCGCCCAGAGGCCTCGACTGAGCAGGATCACGTGCACCGCGCCGACGACCCAGGTGATCAGCGCCAGGCCGAAGAACGAGAACGCCGTGACGCCCGGAACCTCGGCCTCCGGGTCCTCGACGTTGAGGAGGTTCACCTCGACGGTGATCAGGGCCAGGTAGCCGACGCCGGCGATGGCGAGGCGCCAGCTACGCCGCCAGACCGCGTACGCGAGGATCACGACCCAGGTGAGGCAGCCTCCGGAGAGCAGGACGAGTGCCGTACCGACGATCGTGGCAGCCCGGCTCGCCCAGCGCGGCGGCGACATCCTGGCGCGCTTCCCGCCATCCGGGGACGGCGGTGCGGTAACCAGGGTCGACAGGTTCGGCGGGGGGCCGTACACCGGGAACGGCTCCGGGGCGTGAGTCGACAGCGGCGGCGAGCTGACGGGTGGCGGGCCGGCCTGCGGCGGCACGGCCGCAGCTTCCGCTGTGAGCGGCGGCGGCAGCGCCCTGGTCGACGGATCGTCCGGTCGCGCTGGCACTGTCGTCGGCAACCCGGTGGGTGGCCCGGCGGCGGGCGATGTGGGGAGGGCCGGTGGCCCGGAGCTGGGCCTGGTTGGTTCGACGGCCGTCGACGGCAGTGACACGGCAGTGGGCGGCAGTAGCGCCGGATCGGCCCGCAGGACGCGGCGGTGCAGGTCCTGAAGAACATCGCCAGGCTCGATGCCGTACTCGTCGGACAACAGGCCACGAAAGTCCCGGTACTCGGCCAGCGCCTCGGCCTGCCGCCCGCTGCGATGCAGTGCCAACATCAACTGGTAACGCAGCCGCTCGCGCAGCGGAAACTCGGCGGTCAACTCCCGCAGCTCACCGACCATCTCCCCGTGCCCGCCCAGGCGTAGCTCCAGGTCGGCCCAGCTCTCCAGCGCGGTGGCCCGCAACTCCAGCCAACGCTGTCGGGCGGAGTCGAAGAACGGCCCGGCGAAGCCGCTGAACGGCTCGCCCTTCCACAACTCCAATGTGGTCTTCAGCTCGGTCACCGCCTCGGCCATCCGACCCTCGGCGCGGAGCCGCTCGGCCCGACGGATCCCCCGCTCGAATCTGAGGGCGTCGACCGCGTCCGGCCCGAGCCGGAGCTGATAACCGGCGTCGGTGAGCGTCAGCACCTGACCGGGGCTACGCGGAGTGCGCTCGGGCTCCAGCACCCGACGCAGCCCAGCGACATATTTCTGCACCACGTTCGCACCGTTGGCCGGCGGCTCCTCGGGCCACACGGCATCCACGATCTGCGTGGTGGTGACCGGACGGCCGCCAGAGAGCAGGAGCACGGCCAGGACGGCCCGTTGCTTGCCGGCCCCCAGGTCGAGATCCCGATCGCCGTGCCAGGCCCGCTGGGGCCCGAGAATCTCGAAGCGCAGCTCACCTGACATGCGAGTTCCCGCTCCTGACCCCCCACTGCCGGCGCCCCGTCAGTGCACCGCCGTCGAACCGCAGCATATCGGCAGTGGTTCGGCCGTACCGCCCGGCAGCATCTCTCCCGGCAGAAGCCAAGCACCGTCAAGGAAAGAGATTCTGTGATGACGAACGGAACCGGCCACACCGGCACCACCCGGCGGAAGTTCAGCACCCTGGTTGGCGTCATCGCCGCGACCACTCTGCTGGCCGGCTGCGGCCCGGATGCGTCCGGTCCCGCCGCTGGCGGCAGCCCGAGCCCAACCCCCACGCCGACGCCGAAGGAGGCACTGCTCGCCGCGGTGCCGGACGGCACCGAGGGTGCATTCCGGTTCACCGGCAAAGACTCCAGCTCGGACATCTCGGGTGTGGTGGACCCGGCCGCGAAGGGCATGGACCTCACCGCCGCGTACAAGGACCCGGAGCACGGGTTCACCACCCGGATGTCGTTCCTCCTGGTGAAGGAGCAGCTCTGGCTGAAGGTCAAGTTCACCGGCACCGAGGGGCTGACCGGGCTGCCGAAGCTGCCGAACCGCTGGATGGAACTGGACCGCGCCAAGCTGACCGATGGGGAAACGGCGCCGACGTACGAGGGCGCTGACGTCGGCAACGCCGGCCCGATCATCGAGGCCGCCACCTCGGTCGAGGCGAAGGACGACCGGACGTACACGGGAGTCGTCGACCTGACCAAGGGCCAGGCCGGCGAGGCCGTCGGCGAGGAGGAGGTGGCGGCCCTGGGTGCGGCGGCCGGGCAGGTCCCGTTCACGGCCGTCGTCGGCCCCGACGGCAACCTCGCCTCGCTCACCCTGGCCATCCCCGCCGCCGGCAAGGCAAAGGCCTGGAAGTACCTGGTGAAGTACGCCGACTACGGCTCGGCGCCAAAGCTCGCCGCGCCTTCCGGGAGCGCGGCGCAGGAGGCGCCGAAGGCGGCCTACGACATGCTCAACGGCTGATCACCAGGGGGTCGCGGCCACACGGGGGGCCGCGCCCCCCTACCCCCGTCGATCATGAAGTTGTCGCCGACCGGCATGGCGTGTCGTGGCAACAACTTCATGATCGACGGGGGTGTCGGGTGACGTCAGCGGCGTGGCGGGCGGAGGGCGCGGGTCAGGTGGGACAGGCGGGGGGCCAGGCTGGTCAGGCCTCCGGGGAAGAAGTAGACGGCCAGGATGAAGACAGTGCCCAGGACGAACAACGGCTGGCTCAGCGGACGGCTGAGGACGGCCGGCAGGTTGTCCACCGCGTCGCTCGTGCCGAACGCGGTCAGCCGGTGATCCAGGTACATGTAGAGGACACCACCGAGCACCGGACCCCACCGGGTACCCGGTCCGCCGAGCACCACCATGACCAGCAGCGACAGGGTCAGCTCGGAGGACGTGATGTGCGGCGACGCGCCGCCGACGATCAGGACGTAGACCACCCCGCCCGCCGACGCCAACCCGCCGGCCAGGGTGAACGCCACCAGCTTGTAGCGGTACGGGTCCAACCCGAGCACGCCGATCCGCCGCTCGTCGTCGCGCAGCCCGGCGAGCACCCGACCGGTCGGTGACCCGCTCACCCGGTGCACCACGAAGATCACCAGGGTCAGGTACGCCAGCGCCAACCAGTACAGGTTGACCGTGTTGGTGACCCCCACCAGCCCGGCGGGCAGCCCCGACACGTCCAGCGGCAGGCCCTCCTCGCCACCGGTGAGCCCTCCGAAGTCCCGGGCCACCAGGATCGCGCCCACCTGGGCGAAGGCCAGCGTGACCATGGCGAACGCGATGCCCACCGTCCGCAGCGCCACCGCGCCGAGCAGCGCGGCGAGGATGGTGCCGCCGGTGATGGTCAGCAGCGCCGCCTGCCACAGCGGCAGACCGGCCCGGGTGACCAGGATGTCGGTGCCGTAGACACCGGCGGCGAAGTACAGCGCGTGTCCGAAGGAGAGCATCCCGGTCCGGCCGAAGAGCAGGTCGTACCCGGCCGCCAGCCCACCGAAGATCAGGCAGATGGCGAGGATCTGCAGGGTTCCCGGTGAGTTGACCGGCCCCTCGAAGATCCCCGGCAGGGAGATCGTCGAGTACGGCAGGATCGCCAGCACGACCAGTGCGACCAGCGGCAGGAACGGGCGGACCCGGTGCCACCGCCCCCGTTGCGGACTCAGTTCGTCGGGCACCTGTGCGCGAGGCGCGTCGATCACCGTCATGCCGTTGCCACCTTTCCGGCGATGCCCTGCGGGCGCAGCAGCAGCACCACGGCCAGCAGCCCGACCACGCAGATGTCGCCCAGCCCGGACGTGCCGTAGTAGTTGACGAACTGCTGCACCAGCCCCACCACGACCGCCGCGTACGCGGAGCCGACCACCGAGCCCATCCCGCCGATCACCACCACGATGAACGCGAAGATCAGCAGCGAGCCGCCCTGCCCGGGCGAGACGGTGCCGAAGTAGACCCCGCCGAGCGCGCCGGCGAGCGCGGCGGCCGCCCCACCGATCGCGAAGACCAGGGTGAACGCCTTGCGGACGTCGATGCCCAGCGCGGTCACCATCTCCCGGTTCTCCACCCCGGCCCGGATCACCAGGCCGTACCGGGTCCACCGCAGGAACGCCAGGATCGCGCCGAGCACCAGCACTGCCGCGATGATCAGCAGCAGGCCGCCGTTGGGCACCTGCGCGCCGAAGATCCCGGTCACCTGCCGGGTCCAGTCCGGACGCGGGAACGGCCGGGCGTCCGCACCCCAGGTGGCCTGGAGCAACGCCACCCCGGCCAGCGACAGCCCGACGGTGACCAGCACCTGCTCGATGGTGCGGGAGTACAGCGGGCGGATCAGCACCAGCTCGACCAGGATCGCGACCAGCGTGCCGGCGGCCACCCCGAAGGCGACAGCGAACACGAAGCCGAACCCGTCCGGGCCGGCGCCCGGCAGGTTGCCCGCCGCCCACCAGGTGCCGTACGCGCCGACGCCGAGGAACAGCCCGTGCGCGAAGTTGAGCACGTCGGCCAGGCCGAAGACCAGGGACAGGCCGGAGGCGACCAGGAAGTACAGCGCCGCCAGGCCGAGCCCGGTCAACGCCAACAGGATCACGGTGCCCATCAGAGCTGGTCCTTCCCCGCCGTGGCGGCCCGGCCCGGCTCGACCGGGTGGTGCGACTCGCCGGTGCCGACGCCGAGCAGCGACTTGGTCAGCGCCGTCTCCAGCAGCAACTCACGGGCGTCACCGGTCCAGGCCACCTTGCCTGCGGCCAGCACCACCGCATCCTTGGCGAGCCGCCTGACCACTGCCAGGTTCTGCTCGACCAGCAGCACCGGCACCGACTCCGCGACCCGTTCCAACACCTCGGCCACCTCGGTCACCACCTTCGGCGCCAACCCCTTGGTCGGCTCGTCGACGAGCAGCAGCCGGTTGTCGTTGAGCAGCACCCGACCGATGGCGAGCATCTGCTGCTGCCCACCCGAGAGCGAACCGGCCCGTTGCCGTCCGCGCCGGTCCAGCTCTGGAAAGAGCGCGAAGACCTTGTCGTACGCCGGGGTGGTGCCGCGTCGCTCGGCGAGCCGCAGGTTCTCCGCGACGGTGAGCCCGGCGAACACGCAGCGGTCCTCGGGCACGTAGCCGAGCCCGCCGCGGACCAGCCGGTGCGTCGGCCGGGCCAGCAGACTCTGCGCGCCCATCCGGATGGTGCCGCGGACCTCCCCGGCGGGCGGGGTGAGGCCGACGATCGCGCGCAGCGTGGTGGTCTTGCCGACGCCGTTGCGACCGAGCAGGACGGTCACGCCGGTCGGGGCGACCGTGAAGGACACCCCCTGGAGGATGTGCAGCCCGGAGATCCGGACCGACAGCTCCTCCACCGTGAGAATGGGTTCCAGCTGAGCCGCTTCCGATCGCGACTGCGGGGCTCGCAAACCCGGCTCACTCCTCGCGCTCACAGCGACTCCCCCAGGTAGGCCTCTTGCACCGTGGGGTTGGCCATCACCGTCTCCGGGGTGTCGCAGGCCAGCAGCGCGCCGTGGTGCATGACGGCGATGCGGTCGGCCAGCTCCAGGATGACGTCCATGTGGTGTTCGACCATCAGCACCGCCCGGCCGCTGTCGCCGGTCAACGACTTGATGACGGCGACCAGCTCCGGCACGTCCTCGGCGCTGACCCCGGCCATCGGCTCGTCCAGCAGCATCACCCGCGGTTCACCGGCGAGCAGCAGGGCGATCTCCAGCTTGCGTTTCTCGCCGTGGGCCAGGGTGCCGGCGAGGGCCCCACCCCGGTGGGCGAGGCCGACCCGGTCGAGCGCCGCGTCGGCGGCGGCGGCGACCTCCCGGTCGGCCGCCGCCCGCCGCCACAGCGCCATCGAGCCCCCGCGGTGCGCCTGCACGGCGAGCCGGACGTTCTCCCGCACGCTGAGCGAGCCGAAGACCGAGGACGCCTGGAAGGTACGGCCCAGACCGAGGCGGGCCCGCCGGTGCGGCGGGAGGTCCCCGATGTCCTGCCCGTCCAGGACGATCCGGCCCTCGGTGGCCCGACGCAGGCCGGTGATCAGGTTGAACAGTGAGGTCTTACCGGCGCCGTTGGGCCCGATGACGCCCAGGAACTCCCCGGGCGCCAGATCGAGGTAGACGCTGTCGACGATGGCGACCTCACCGATCCGCCAGGTCAGACCGCGGGTGGCGAGCATGGTCAGCCCTTCATGGCCACGGCCGGCGGCGCGGTCTCGTCACCGGTGAGGCTCTTCTGCGCGGTCGCGGTGAACGCGGTGCCGCTGCCGGCCAGCTTGGCCTGGAACATCGGCTGGAGCAGCGCGTGGTCGGCGGCCCGGATGGTCATCTTGCCCTTGACCCCGTCGAAGCTCCAGCCCTCCAGGGCGGTGACCATCTTGTCGACGTCGTCCCCACCCTCCTGCGCGGCCCGAACCACCATCTGCGCGGCGGCGAAGCCGTCCGGGTGGAACAGGTCGATGGTGTTGACCTTGGCCTTCAGCGCCTTGCTGGCCTCGGTGTCGCTGGCACCGTCGAAGTAGTGCGACAGGAAGGAGATCTTCGCGCCGGCAGCACCGAAGGTCGGCCACGAGGCGCGGATGTCCAGGCCGGTGACGACAGTGGTGGACGAGAGGACGCCCTGCTGGTCGAGGGTCTGCCACATGGCCGGGGCGGTCGTTCCCGCCCACGCCACGAAGAGCAGGTCCGGCTTGGCGGCCTTGATCTGGCTGGCGAACGGGGTGAACTCGGTGGCACTGGCCGGGGCCCGGACGCTGCTCACGGTCGCGCCCGCACTGCCGATGACAGCCTTGACGGCGGCCTCGTTGGCGTCTCCGAACGCGCCGTCCTGGGCGAAGACCACGACCTTCTTGCCGCTGGGGTCTCCGATGAACGACTTGGCGGTCACCACATCCTGGTAGGACTGCCGACCGGAGCGGAAGGTGTACTTGTTCGCGCCGGTCACCGCGTCCGTGGCGGCCGGGCCGGAGATGAACAGCACCTTGTTCTGCGCCGCGATCGGCGCCACCTGGAGCGCCACACCGGAGGCGGTGGAGCCGGCGATGATCTTCGTGCCCTTGCCGATCAGGTCCTTCGCCGCGGAGACCGCCTTGGCCGGGTCGCCCGCGTCGTCGACCTCGGTCAGCTCGATCTTCCGGTCACCGACCTTGCCGGTGCCCTTGGTGGCGAAGTCCAGCCCCGCCTTGAACCCCTCGATGTACTGCTTTCCATAGCTGGCCAGGGCTCCCGACTGGGAGTACACCAGGCCGACCTTGACCGGCGCGGCACTGTCGCCGCCGCCGGTGGCGGTGTCCTGCGGGCTGCCACAGGCCGTGGCGGCCAGCGCCGCGGCCATCATCGTGGCGGCGGAGAGGAACGCCCGCCGCGTCGTCCGGACCGTCATTGCGACTCCACATGAGGACTCAGAGGGAGAGAACTTCTTCGTGACGGCTCACGCTAGAAGTGACGTCACCCACGAGCTATGTGGCGGAAACACACAAGTAACAGGAATGAGGTGGCCGGAGGTTACAACGGGCCGCACTACCAGCCGGGAGCCCACGCCCTCGATGGCCCGAACCCCCACGGACCGCCCGAGCGGTGTGTCGCCCCGCACCATTCGCCCGGTTCGGTCAGGGCCACCCCTTCAAGATCGTGCTCGATCCTGGTTGTAGTGGCCTCGGACGGGCGCGACACCACTACTTCCTGGATCGAGTGCGATCAGGAGTTGGTCGATGGCCGGCCGGCGGCTGAATCTCCGGAATGCCCGTTCCCACTCCAGGGCCGCGGGCGGACAGGAAGATTGTCTGGTGCGCCGGTTTTTCCGCAATCCCGTGCGGCTGGTGCCGTTCGCGTTCCTGGTACCGATCCTGCTCGGTGCCGGGCTGCTCATGACGCGCTGGGCGACCACTGAACACGTACGCCCACCCGTGGTCACCGCGCTCTTCACCTCCACCTCGGCCGTGTCGGTCACCGGCATGGCCATCACCGACACGCCGAACTACTGGTCCGGCTGGGGACTGCTGGTGATCACCCTGCTCACCCAGCTCGGCGGCCTCGGCATCCTCACCGTCGCGGCGTTGGTCATCCTGGTGGTCTCCAGCCAGCTCGGGTTGCGCAACCGGTTGCTGGTGCAGGCCGAGACGGGGGAGTTCGGCATCGGTGACGTGGGCCGGTTGCTCCGCCGGATCGCGCTGACCGTCTTCGCCTGCGAGGCGGTGATGACAGTGCTGGTCGCCGGTCGGCTCTGGCTGACCTACGACTACCCCTTCGGACGGGCCCTCTGGTCGGGCGTCTTCCACGCCGTGCAGGCGTTCAACAACGGCGGCTTCGCGCTCTACACCGACGGCCTGCTGGCCTTCAGCCGTGACCCGTGGGTGTCGCTGCCCCTGGCGATCGGCGCGATCATCGGCGGTCTCGGGTTTCCCGCGCTCTTCGAGGCGGTCCGCGAGTGGCGGCAGCCCACCCGCTGGGCGGTGGCGACGAAGTTGACCATCTGGGGCAGCGCGGCGCTGCTGCTGGTCGGCTTCGCCGGCCTGCTCGCCGCCGAGTGGACCAACGTGAGCACGATCGGCCAGTACGACGTACCCGGCAAGATCCTCGCGTCGTTCACCCAGATCGCGCTGAGCCGCACCGGCGGCTTCAGCGTCCTGAACATCGCCGCCCTCCAGGAGGAGAGCTATCCCCTGTTGATCGTGCTGATGTTCATCGGCGGCGGCAGCGCCAGCACGGCCGGTGGCATCAAGGTCTCCACGTTCTTCCTGCTGGCGTTCACCATCTGGGCGGAGTTGCGGGGCGAGCCCGACGTGACGATCGGGCACCGGCGGGTGGCCACCGCGAGCCAGCGGCAGGCGGTCACCGTGGCGCTGCTCAGCGTCGCGCTGGTGGCGGCCGGGACCATGCTGTTGCTGCTGCTCACCGAGGGCGTCCGCTTCGTCGCGGCCCTGTTCGAGATCACCTCGGCGTTCAGCACCACCGGTCTGACCATCGGTCTGGCCGCCGAACTGCCGGCCGGCGGCCAACTGGTGCTGACCGTGCTGATGTTCATCGGTCGGGTCGGGACGCTCACCCTGGGGTCGGCGATCGCACTGAACACCCGACGCCGGCTTTACCGCTATCCCCAGGAGCAACCCATTGTCGGCTAGGGCGTGTTTCGGAAGTGTCGGCCGGCCCGCACGTCGGAGACACGTCCTTGGAAGCAGGGAGGGCCGAGGTGTCGGCTAGACGGGCAGACAGCGGCGGCATCGTGGTGATCGGGCTGGGTCGATTCGGTTGCCACCTGGCCGGGTCGCTGGCCCGGATGAACCGCGAGGTGTTGGCCATCGACCGCAGCCCGGCGAAGGTGCAGCGCTGGTCGGCGCAGCTCGACCGGGTGGTTCAGGCCGACGCGACCGAGGAGGGGGCGCTGCGGCAGCTGGGCATCACCAGCTTCGGGCGGGCGGTGGTGGCCATCGGGGCTTCGGTGGAGGCGAGTGTGCTCACCGTGTTGGCACTGGTCGAGCTGGGTGTACCCGAGATCTGGGCGCGGGCCACCTCGCAGAAGCACGCCAAGATCCTGGCGTCGGTGGGCGCGCACCACGTGATCTTCCCGGAGGCGGAGACCGGGGACCGGGTCGCGCACCTGATCGTCAGCCGGTTGCTCGACTTCATCGAGTTCGACAACGACTTCGCCATCGCCACCGTCCGGGTGCCGGAGTCCCTGGTCGGGCGCACCCTGCTCGACCTGAAACCGGAGGAGCGCTTCGGGGTACGCGTGGTCGGCGCAAAGCTGCCGGGCGAACGCTTCCGGTACACCTCCGACGACACCACGCTTCCCCAGGGCGGGGTGCTCATCGTCGAGGGTGGGATCGACCAGGTGCAGCAATTCGCGGGGATGCGCTGACCTGCTCCGCAGGGGCGAGATCGATAGGGGCCGCCGGACCAACTGGTCCGACGGCCCCGAAGCATGGCGCCACGGTGTGGCCTGCTCACTTCCGGTGACCATGCGGCCCCTTGGTCACCTTCCCACTTTTCCCGGACCACCACCGGCGGCCTTCGCGGGCTTCGCCGGGGCCTTCGCAGGCTTCGGCGGCTTGGCCTTCGACGCGCCGCCGCCCGCGCCGGAGCCGCCGCGTGCCGTCGTCTTCTTCGGCGGGGCCTTCACCGTGGCGGCCTTGCTCGGCGGTGCCGTGGACGGCACGCTGCCGGCGACGCCGGAAACCCGGACCCCGCAGGTCGCCTCGCCGAGTCGGAACTCGACAGGCAACGGGTTCGCCCCGCTGTACTTACCCGTGAGGGTCACCTTCTCGGCCGCACCGGGGGCCAGCGTGGCGCGCTGGGCCGCCGGTCGGATCAGCACCGTGCTCCCCTGCTGGTGCACCGGCGCGGGCTCGGCCTTCGTCACCTTCTGCTGCCCGGGGAAGGTGAAGCTCATCGCCCAGTCCCGCAGCTCACGACCACCGGTGTTGGTCAAAGTCAGTTCGGCGGCGAACTCGGTGCCGGAGTCGGTGCGCAATGCGTACGCCACCTCGCAGGGCGCCGCCGCCGGCAGCCCCATCCGAGCCTCGGTCGTCGGCCGGTCCCCGCCACTGGCCGGGCTGCGCGAGGTGAACCCCCACATCGCCCCGGTGACCGCGATCAGCCCGACGGCGGCCACTCCGGCCTCGACCCGCCGACGCCGGGTCATCCGCTGCTGCGTCCGACGGTCCCGGTTGCGGGTCCGCGACAGCGGCAACGCGTCGGTCGCCGCCGACCAGGGCAGGATCGTGGTACGCGCACTGCCGAGCGTGGCCGCGTCCAGCGGCCCGGCGGCCGGGGAGACCGGCACCGCCGCGAGCATGCCGGCCGCCTCGGCGAGCGTCCGGGTCAGCTCGGCGGTGGCTGGCCGGTCGGCGGGCCGCTTGGCCAGGCAGCGTCCGATCAGGTCGGCCACAGCGTCGGGCAGCCCCGGGACGGTGGGCATCGGCTCCGGGTCGTTGTACATGTGGGCGCGCAGCATCTGGGTGGTCGTGCTGGCCAGCCACGGCAGTCGGCCGGTGAGCATCCGGTAGAGCAGCAGCCCAACGGCGTACACGTCGGTGGCCGGGGAGACCTGGCCGTTGTCCAGCCGCTCCGGGGCGAGGTACGCGGGAGTGCCCAACAGCGTGCCGTCCGGGCCTTTCTCACTCTCCCCGACGAGCGCGGAGATGCCGAAGTCGACCACCTTGACCCCGGTCGAGGTAAGCATGACGTTGCCCGGGGTGACGTCGCGGTGCACCACCCCGCGAGCGTGCGCGGTGGCCAGCGCCGAGCTGACCTCGGCGCCGATGGTCACCGCCTCCCGCCATGGCAGCCGGGTCTCCCGACCCAACCGGCTGGCCAGCGAAGCGCCGTCGACCAGCTCCATCACCACGTACGGCACGGTCAGACCGACCTGCTCGGACTCGCCGTAGTCGTACACGTTGGTGATGTTGGGGTGGCAGAGCCGCGCGGCGGCCTGCGCCTCGATCCGGATGCGGTGGCGGAAAGCCCGGTCACTGGCCAGCCGGGAGGCCAGCACCTTCACCGCGACCTGGCGGCCGAGCACCTCGTCGTAGCCACGCCAGACCACTGACATGCCGCCCGCGCCGAGCTGCTCGATGAGCCGGTACCGCTCATCGAGCAGTTGCGCGCCGTTTCGGTCCCCTCCACCCATGGTGAGCGATGTTGCCCAGGAACGGCCCGCCTACACCTGGGGGATCGGAATCGGTCAGAATTGTCACCCGATCAGGCGGTGGCCAGCAGTTGGTCCACCGGGGCGTAGTCGTCGGTCAACACCATCGCCCCGCCGACGAAGTCCGTCAGCGCCGCACCGGACAGCAGGCTGACCTTCGGGTCCACCTCGGCCAGCCGGGCCCGGACGGCTTCCAGCGGCAACGGCGCGTCGGAGCCGACGATGAGGAAGTTGGAGCCCTGCTCCTCGGCGAGCGCTTCCGGCGGCGCGATCAACGCGACGTGCCCGAACTCGGCGGCCACCGTGGCCAACTCGGCGCGGATGAACCGCAGCGGCGGGTAGTCGATCACGTTCTGCACGTACACGCCGCCGGGGCGGGTCACCCGCCGGACGTCGGCCGCCATCTCCCGGGTGGCCAGGTGCCAGGGCACCACCAGGTGCCCGAACGCATCACCGACCACCAGGTCACGGCTGTCGGTCGGCTCACCGGCGACCAGCATCCGGGCGTCACCCACCACCGCCCGCAGGTCCGCCCCCGGCCGTACGCCCAACTCCTGCTCACCCAACTCGACCAGCCCGCCGTCGATCTCGAACACCAGGTTGTCGGTGCCCGGCCGGGTCGCGGTCAGGTAGCGCGGCACGGTGAACCCACCGCCGCCCAGGTGCAGCGCGTCCAGGCGCTGACCGGCCGGCGCGGCGACGTCGCTGACCGCGCCGATCCACTTCGTGTACGCGTACTCCAGGTGTTTCGGGTCGGCGAGGTCCACGTACGAGTGCTGTGCGGAGTTGAGCAACAGCGTCCGCCCGCTGGGCCGGGCGGGATCCGCGGTGACGCGGGCGCAGTGGTACGCCGTCTCGATGTCGCACGGGTTGGGCGCCACTGTGGTCAGCCCCGCCCCGGCCAGGCCGAGCACTGCCAGCGCGGCCCGGGCCCGGGCCGGACCGGGCAGCTCGGTGGGCTCCTGCCGGCGCAGGTACCAGCCGAGGCCGATGCCGACCAGCCCGAGCGCGAGCGCCAGGGCCAGCAGGATGACGGTGCTGCGCAGCGCGGCGACCAGCACGAACCCGGTGAGCAGGGTTGCGGTGATGCCGCCCAGGGTGCCGATCCCGGAGAGTCGACCGACCACCTGGCCGGTGCGGCGCAGGTCGGCAAGCTGGAGTTTCACGACCAACGGGGTGACCGCGGCCAGCAGCGCGGCCGGCACGAACACCGCCAACGCGACCAGCAGCAGGATGCCGCTGGCCGCACCGCCGCGCAGCACCTCACCGGCGTACCGGACGACGGGCAGGGTGACCGCGGTGGCGATGCCGGCCAGCACCAACGCCGGTGCCAGCAGGCCCCGCGGGTTGCGCCGGTCGGCCAGCCAACCACCGGACCACGCCCCGTACGCGATCGCGGCGAGCGCGATGCCGATCACCGAGCTGGTCACCTGAAGGGTCACCCCGACGTACGGGCCGACCAGGCGGAGCGCGACGGTCTCCAGCACCAGCACGGCACCGCTGGAGAAGAAGACGAGGAAGGCGGCCAGGCCGTTGGGCAGCGCCCGGCCGGTGACCGGCACGGGCGGGGCCGGGGGTGCCGGTAGGGCCGCTACGTCGGACGGTGGGGAGCTCATCGTCGCGATGGTACGCAGCGAAGCTGGTGCTTCGGGTCAGTACATCGAGAGATGAACATGGTTCGTGTGGGACGCCGCCGGAGAGCCGCTTCCACTGTACGAGCGCCAACCGGTGCCGGGATGCCAGATCTGCCGGTACCAGATCACGTAGAGCACGCCCAGCCGGTCGGCGTTGCGCACGTGCCAGGCGGCCAGGCTGTCCCCGTACGCCTTGTCGCCGCCGGTCGCGTTCTTGTCCTCGAAGCCGTTCGTGGCGGCCGAGAAGTCGCAGGCCCGGCCCTTCGGATGCTCGCCGCTGCCACCGCTGCGCTTGCAGGAGACGTGCCGCTTGTAGCCGGCGGCCTGGGTCTGCTTGAGCGCGTTGAGGGTGCGCGGAGTGATGCACCCGGAGGTGGTCGGGTCCTTCACCGAGCAGGATTCCGACGGCCACGACCCGTCGGAGTTACGCGGCGCCGGCTTCGCCGAGGTGGAGCTGCCACCGCTGAAACCGTTGCTGCCGCCGGAGCTGACCTCGGCCAACGCGGCCTCGGCTTCCTTCTTCTTCTTCGCCATCACGGCGAGTTGCTTCTGCTGCTCGCGGACCTCGGCGTCGATGGCGACCTTGGCCTGCTGCGCCTGCTGCCGGGCTTCGGTGAGGTCACGCAGCCGCTTGCTGTCCCGCTGGGCCATCAGGTCGAGGTCGCCCGCGCGTTGCAGGAACGCCTCCGGCGTGGCGGTGTTGAGCAGCATCGAGACCGCGCTCAGCCGACCCACCCGGTACGACTGGGCGGCCACCTCGCCCACCTGGCTGCTGAGCCCGACCAGCCGACCCTCCAGCGTCGTCAGCTCGCCGGTCAGCGCCGTCTGGCGACGCTTGGAGTTGTCCAGCTTGGCCTTGGCCTCGATGTGACCCTTGGCGGTCAGCTCCAGCGCGTCCTGCAACTTCTTGCTGCCGCCCTCGCCAGGCTCCGCGTACGCGGGCACGGCGGCACCGCCGAGCACCAGCGCGACGGCGGCGAGCAGGGCGAACAGAGCGCGGCGACCGAGCCGCGGGCTGAGCCTGGTCCTGGGCACGAAAGCGTCCTTCCGTCGACCGCCGGCCCCCGATGAACACTGCACGGCGGCGCCGGTCGGCGGCCTGCTGGCGGAGACCGCCGGTCACGATACCGGATCGTGGGCCGGTGACCAGCCCGCTGGCCCTCGGGCTGCCTGGATGTCGACGGAGCGTCCCGACGTGGTCGCGCAGCGCGCGGATCAGGTGCTCAGGAGCGCGTCGCGCACCTCGGCCCAGACCTGCTCGTTGGCCGCGACGAGCAGACCGCGCCCGTCGTCGGCGGGGTGGTAGTCGATGCCGTCGAACCGGCGAGCGACACCCCCGGCGGCACGGACCAGCACGGTGCCCGGGGCGTGGTCCCAGGGCAGGGTGCGCCAGAAGAGGGCGAACTGCTGCTCGCCGGTGAGGATGTCCAGGTACTCCCGACCGGCGCAGTGCTGGCCGGGCAGTAGCTCACCGAGCCGCCGCCCGCCGGCGCGGACCTGGTCGCGGGTCTCCGGCGGCAGGAACCGGGTCATCGCCGCGCCGCGCAGCTCGCCGAGTGGCGGCACCGAGCCGGAGCCGTCCACCGGTCCACCGTTGAGCAGGGTGCCCTCGTCCGCCGAGCCGGCGGCGAGAGTGCCGGCGAGCGGGTCGAGGATCCAGCCGGCGGTCAGCCGGCCGTCGGTCAGCAGCGACACCATCAGGGCGAACGGCCGGCGACCGGCGGCGAAGTTGGCGGTCCCGTCGACCGGGTCGACCAGCCAGACGTCCCCGCTGTCGCGTAGGTGCCGCAGCAACCCCGGATCGTCGGCGACACCCTCCTCGCCGACCACCATCGAGCCCGGCCGCAGCCGGCGCAGCCCCGCCGAGAGCAGCTCCTCGGCCCGGCGGTCGGCGACAGTGACCACCTCGCCGGGCGCCTTCTCCGACACGTCATCGTCGTCGAGCTTGCGGAACAGCGGCAGCACGACCTGGTCGGCTGCCTCCCAGAGCAGGCCGCCGACGTCGTCCAACAGGGTGTCAGCCACGCGGCGGCAGCTTGACCACGCTGACGAAGAACTCGTCGATCTGACGGACCACCGAGATGAAGCGCTCGAAGTCCACTGGCTTGGTCACGTAGGCGTTCGCGTGCAACTGGTAGCTGCGCAGAATGTCCTCGTCGGCCTGCGAGGTGGTGAGCACCACCACCGGGATCCGGCGCAGGGCCTCGTCCTTCTTGATCTCTTCCAGCACCTCCCGGCCGTCGCGGCGGGGCAGGTTGAGGTCGAGCAGGATCAGATCCGGTGGCACCGCGTCGGCGTACTGGCCCTCCTGCCGCAGGTAGGCGAGCGCCTCGGCGCCGTCGGAGACGACGGTCAGCCGGTTCCGCAGCTTGTGTTCCTCGAACGCCTCCTGGGTCATCAGCACGTCACCCGGGTCGTCCTCGACGAGCAGGACCTCGATCGGGCTCTTGCCATCCGCCGGCGCGGTCATCCCACCGTCTCCCTCATGTCACCCGTTCTACCGCTTTCCAGCGTCTCGTCGGCCCGGTCCGGCTGGTCCGGCCCGTCGGCCTGTTCCGTCAGCGCTGCCGGAGCCTCGGTCGAAGGCGTCGTGTCGCCCACGGTCGGCGCGTTCGGCTCCTCCCCGGAATCGGCGGCGGCAGCCGCCGCGACGTCCTCGGGAAGTGCCGGCAGGGTGAACCGGATCGCGGTGCCCTCCGGCACGTCGGTGTCCACCCAGACGCGGCCGCCGTGGTACTCGACGATCTTCTTGACGATCGCCAACCCGATGCCGGTTCCCGGGTACGCGTCCTTCGAGTGCAGCCGCTGGAAGATCACGAAGATCTTGTCGGCGAACTCCGGCTCGATCCCGATGCCGTTGTCCTGGCAGGTGATCTCCCACTCGGCGCCCACCAGACGGGCCGAGACGTGCACCTTCGACGGCACGTCCGGGCGGCGGAATTTGATCGAGTTGCTGACCAGGTTGGCCAGCAGGTTGGTGAGCAGCGGTTCCTCACCCGAGATCACCGGCAGCTCGTCCCAGGTCAACTCGGCGTCCGCGTACTGCCGGGCGGCCTCGGTCTGGCCGGCCACGTCGCCCATCACCTTGTTGAGATCGACCTCGACGAAGCCGGTGGTGAGCCGCCCGATCCGGGAGAACGCGAGCAGGTCGTTGATCAGGCGCTGCATCCGTTGCGCGCCGTCCACCGCGAAGGCGATGTACTGATCGGCCCGCTCGTCGAGCTGCCCGGCGTAACGGCGCTGGAGCAGCTGGCAGAAGCTGGCGACCTTACGCAACGGCTCCTGCAGGTCGTGCGAGGCCACGTACGCGAACTGCTCCAGGTCACGGTTGGACCGGGTCAGCTCCTCGGCCTGCTTCTGGAGCTGGCTGTTGACCCACTCGATGCGCTCGCGGGCGGCCCGGACCTCGGCCAGGTCGGCGGCGATCTTCTGCCGCATCGCGTCCACGTCCTCGCCGAGCCGGATGAACTCCGGCGGGCCGACGGTGGCGATGCGGTGCTGGTAGTCGCCCTCGGCGACCTCGCGGACCTGGTTGGCGAGGCCGGTCAGTGGCCGAACCACCATCCGGTCCAGCGAGAGCAGCAGCACCGTACCGGCCACGACCACCACCAGGGCGGCCACGATCAGCAGGACGACCAGCACGTTGCTGCTGGTACGCACGTTGGTGGCGGTCTGCTCCCGGGCGGCCAGGACCTCCGCCTGGAGGTCGTTCACCGCCGAGCGCACCTCGTCGAACTGTTGCCGGGCCGCTTCGGTCACCAACGCCTGGCCGGCGGCGGTGCCGCTCTGCTCGGTGGTGGCGATCACCGGCTCCGCGACCGACCGTCGCCACTGCGTGACACGCTCCTCGACGGTCCGCAGCTCCTGGCTGATCGCTGGATAGTCGTCGAGCAGCGTCCGCATCGAGGCGATGACGCTCTGCTCCTGGGCCAGCCCTTCCTGGTAGGGGTTCAGGTCGTCCTGGTCACCGCTGACCGCGTACCCGCGGATCGCCGTCTCCTGGTCGAGCAGCGCGTTGAGCAGTTCCTGGGACTGCACCCGCAACGGGCCGGTCTCGTTCAGGACCGCGTCGATCTGGGTGCGGTTGCGGGCGGCCACCGCCGCTTCCGCGGCGGCCAGCCCGATCAGCAGGAAGCCCACGACGGTGAGCAGGGTGATCACCCGGCGGCGAAGACTCCAGCCGCCGACCACCGGCCTCACCGGCCACCGCCCCGGCTGACCAGCAGCATGGCCACGTCGTCGGCGAGCGGGCCACCGTTGAGCCGCTCGGCCCGCCCGACCAGCCAGGCCGGCAGCTCGGGCAGCGACACCGAGCGGTTGGCCGGCTCGTCCAGCAAGCCGCTGAGGCCCGGCACGTCGAGCCGTTCGTTGCCGGCACCCACCCGCCCCTCGATCAGGCCGTCGGTGTACATCAACAGGGACCAGTCATCGGTGTCGAACTCCAGGTCGTAGGCGATCGGCCGGCGAGGTCGTACGCCCAGCAGCAGGCCGCCGGGCGCGGGCACCGGGGCGACCCGGCCGCCGGAGAGCAGCAGCGGTGGCGGGTGCCCGGCCAGTCGAACGGTGGCCCGGTTGGCGTCCAGGTCCAGTCTGACGGAGGCCACCGTCGCGAAGATCTCCTGGAGGCGGCGCTCACTCATCAGCACCTGCTCCAGGGCGGGCAGCACCTCGTCGTCCGGCACCCGGGCGAGCACCAGGGCGCGCCAGGCCACCCGCAGCTCGACCCCGAGCGCGGCCTCGTCCACCCCGTGCCCACAGACGTCGCCGACGATCAGGTCGAGGCGGTCCGGGTGGGTCTGCACCACGTCGAAGAAGTCTCCGCCGATCAACGCGGCGTGCCGGCCCGGCCGGTAGAAGGTGTGCACCGCGACCTGGTCGGTCGTCATCAGCGGTTGGGGCAGCAGGCCGCGTTCGAGTCGGGCCGACTCGGCCTGGCGCAGCTCGACCTCGCGCAACCGGCGGGCGTTCTCGTCGGCGCGCTTACGCTCCACGGCGTAGCGCAGCGCCCGGGTCAGCAGCACCCCGTCGACCTGGCCCTTGACCAGGTAGTCCTGGGCACCCTCGGCGACCGCCACGACGCCCAGGTGCTCGTCCGTGCGGCCGGTCAGCACACAGACCGCGGCGCCGCTGGACATCTCCAACACCTGGCGCAGCCCGTCCAGCCCCTGCGCGTCGGGCAGGCCTAGATCGAGAAGGACGCAGTCGACGTCGCTGATCCGCTGCCGCGCCTCCCGGAGGCTGGTGGCGACCAGCAGGTCGATCATCGAGTTCGTCTCGGCGAGCAGCTCACCGACCAGGAAGGCGTCGCCCTCGTCGTCCTCGACCAGCAGCACCCGCAGCCGCTCGCCCGGCGGCAGGTTGGCGTGCCGCGCCAGGCCACCGTGCGGGTACGGCACAACTGGGGAACCGGCCAAGCCGGCCCCCCGGTGCGGCCGGGTCACCGCCGCCAGACGCGGGAGTTCGCTGGTGATGTCGGGCTCCTTCCGAGTGCCCTGCTGATCCTGTATTAGACAACGGTCGCACACAACACGATGCCTGCGGCGCGGGCGGGGATGGGGCGCATCACTGCTCGGCCGTGGACAAACCGGGCGGCTGATGGAGGCGGGACGTACCGGCCATCCCATCCGCGGCCCCCGACGGGCAGGATGATCCCACCCCAGGCCCCACCACCCCCCGAGGAGTTCCCGTGGGCGCACCCACCACCCCGGCCACGACGGGCACGCCGCCCCGTCCGATTCCGGGCGTACACCCTGCCAGCCGCGCGCTGACCCGGCCGCGTCGGCGGCTCGTGGCCGCCGCGGCGGCGCTGGTCGCGCTGGCCGCGGTCGGCGCCGGCAGTCTGCTCGACCTGCGCACCCCGGCACCGAAGCCGGCCGACGCGCCAGCCGACGCGTTCAGCGCCGGCCGCGCGTACGAGGACGTCCAGGTGATCGCCGCCCGGTCGCACGTCGCCGGCAGCCCGGCCAACGAACAGGTCCGCGCGCACCTGGAGCAGCAGTTGCGGGGGCTGGGCCTGGAGACCGAGGTGCAGGACACGGTGGCACCGGAGGCCGGTCAGCTCAGCGGGGCGGCGGGCGGGGCGACAGTGGCCCGGGTCCGCAACGTGGTGGCCCGGCTACCCGGCACCGACTCGACGGGTCGGGTCTTCCTGGTTTCCCACTACGACTCGGTACAGACCGGGCCTGGCGGCAACGACGACGCGGCCGGCACGTCGACCATCCTGGAGGTGGCCCGCGCGCTGAGCACCGGCCCCCGGCCGCGCAACGACATCGTCTTCGTGCTGACCGACGCCGAGGAGGCGTGCCTCTGCGGCGCCGCTGCGTTCGCCGCCAGCCATCCGCTGGCCGCCGACGGCGGTGTGGTGCTCAACCTGGAGGCGCGGGGATCCACCGGGCCGGTGATCATGTTCGAGACGTCCCGGAACAACGCGAAGTTGGTGGACATCTTCGGCCGGGCCGCCCCACACCCGGTTGGCACCTCGTTCGCGGTGGAGATCTATCGCGCGCTGCCCAACGACACCGATTTCACCGCCTTCCTCGATCAGAAGTTCGTCGGGCTGAACTCGGCGTACATCGACGGGGGCGCGATCTACCACACGCCGTTGGACACCCCGGCCGCCATGGACCGGGGCAGCCTCCAGCAGCACGGAGACAACGCATTGGGCCTGGCCCGGGAGTTCGGTGGCACCGACCTGACCGACCTGCGCTCCGGGCACGACGCCACCTACTTCCCCGTCCCCGGCGGGCTGGTCCGCTACCCGGGCTGGCTAACCCTGCCGCTGGCCCTGCTCGCGGTGGCCCTGGTTGCCGCCCTGGGCTGGCTGACCCGCCGGAGCGGCCGGGCCAGCACCGGCCGGCTGGCCGCCGGCTTCGCGCTGGCCCTGGTGCCGATCGTCGCCGCGCCGGTCGCCGCCCAACTGCTCTGGCTGGCCATCACCACGATCCGACCGGGGTACGCGGAGCTGCTCGACCCGTACCGGCCGATCTGGTACCGGCTGGCCGTCCTGGCGCTCGCCACCGCCATCCTGTTCACCTGGTACGCGCTGACCCGCCGCCGGATCGGCCCGGCCGCGCTCGCCGTCGGCGGGCTGGCCTGGCTGGCGCTGCTCGGGGTGCTGCTCGCCGTGGCGGTGCCGGGTGGGGCGTACCTCACCACACTGCCGGCGCTGGCCGGTGCCCTCGGCGGGCTGGTCGCGCTGCGTACCCGGCAGACCGGACCGTGGCCGGTGGTGGCGGTGACGGCCGCCGCGGCCGTGGGTGTGGTCATCCTGCTGCCCACCGTGGTGCTGCTCTTCCCCGCGCTGGGGATGGCCATGGGCGGGGTGGCCGCGCTGGTAGCGGTGCTGCTCGGCCTGGTCGCCCTGCCGGTGGTCGACCTGCTGCACCCGCAGGCCGGCGGCCAGCGTGGTCTGCTCGCGCTGCGGGCCCGGCGGCTCGCGGTGCTGCCGGCCGGCGCCACCGCCGTGGCGGCGGTGGTGCTCGCCGGAGTCGGCCTGGGTGTCGACCGCTTCGACGCCGCCCACCCGGTGCCGACCCACCTGATGTACGCCATGGACGCCGGCACCGGCCAGGCCCGTTGGCTCAGCCACGAGAGCGACCCGCAGCCGTGGACCGACGGTTACGTGGACGGGGTCACCGACGTCGGCGACGACTTCCCCGGGCTCGGCGACGCTGAGCTGCGAGCCGGCCCCGCGCAGGCGGCGAACCTTCCGGCACCGAAGCTGGAGGTGGTGGCCGACGCCACCGCCGGTGGCGAACGCACACTGCGGCTGCGGCTCACCCCGCAGCGGGTCGCCCGGATCGCCACACTGCACGTCGACACGTCGACCGCCACGGTGCTGCGCGCCGAGGTGGCGGGCCGGTCGGTGCCGGTGGAGCCCCGGGACGGCAAGTGGGGCTTCGGGCTGGTGTTCCACGCCCCGCCGGCCGAGGGCATCGAGGTCACGTTGACAGTGCGGCCGATCGCCGGGCAGGTGGCGCTGCGGGCGATGGACGCCAGTGACGGGCTGGACGCGCTGCCCGGCTTCCGCCCCCGGCCGCCGGCCGTCGGTGTCGTCGGATCGCACAGCTCGGAGATGCTGGCGGTCGCCCGCACCTATCCCCTCTGAGGTGAGAAGGGTGGTCCGGCGGGAGCGTTCTTCCGCCGGACCACCCTTTCCGGTCAGCCCACCGGTTCGGGTTGGCCGGAACCGATCCGATGCCAGCGATTGCCGTCGTGGTCGGTGAAGGTGAGGTCCACCAGAACGGTGTCGGCCGGGCGGAGCCGGTGCTCCGCCGCGACGGTGACGAAGAGGTCGTGCACGTCGCGGCCGGGGATCCGCCGGACCTGTTTCGCCGGGGCCAGCCCGACCGGCGGGGCGTCCGGGTCCTCGGGCGGGGCGAGTCGAGCCAGCACCACCACGTCCAGCACCGGGGCGTCGCTCTCGTTGGCCACTGCGACCCGCAGCACCGAGGTGCCGCGAATCTCGGCCACCGCCGAGACCAGCCGAGCCTGGGTGGCCCGGACCCGTAGATCGTCGTTGCGGCGGGCGCGGATTTCCCGCCGCAATCCGAGGTAGACGAAGAGCACGCTGGCTATTGAGCCGACCGCGCCGAACCAGTCCGGCACGGAACCCCAGTCGACGACGTCCTGGATTGGCGACCAGTTCATAGGTCCATCGTGGATCCCCGTGTCGAGTGCCGCGCACGGCGGATCGGCCGGAATCAGCAGCGAATTGGGAATTCCGGCACTGATTTTGGTCAGCCGGGCAGCCTAAACGGAGAGTGTGCAACCCGGTACGGGATGGATACGCTTGCGGTCGACATGGTGCGGGCGGCAATCCCTCCGACTGTCCATCAGATGGACAGGATCTTTCGCCGCCGCCCCATTGTGAATTCGCCACCGAAGGGGGACCGCATTGACTGCGGACGTTCCACCCGAGGATGCCGGCGTGACTCGGCCTGCCTACGACCGGCCGAGTCGTGTCTCCGTCGACCCACCGCTCGGGCGACTGGACAGCCCGCTGCACGGGCGCGACGACCTGATCGACGAGATCGTCCAGCCGGGGGAAACTGCCGGGGGCCGGCCCTCGGTGCACATCCTGTGCGGCATGGGCGGCTCCGGCAAGAGCCACGTCGCGCTGGAGATCGCCCGCCGGGGCCGGGCCGACGGCCGGACGGTCTGGTGGGTGCAGGCCGGGCGGCTCAACTCCGGGATGCGGGAGGTGGTCAGCCAACTGGGCGCGTCGGAGACCCAGGTCGACCAGGCGTGGGCTGGGATGATCAGCGCCACCGACCTGGTGTGGCGCTACCTCAACCAGGCCGCGCAACCCTGGTTGTTGATCTTCGACAGTGCGGACGAGCCCGCCAGCCTCGGCCCCACCGACGGAGTGCTCGCCGACGGCACCGGCTGGCTGCGCAGCCCGGAAGCCGACGACGGCATGGTCATCGTGACCAGCCGGGACGGCAACCGGGCCACCTGGGGCACCTGGTCGAGGCTGCACCAGGTGCGTCCACTCGACGCCGACGCTGGCGCGCAGGTGCTGATCGACCGCGCCGGCGACCAGGCCGGCGGCCTGGCCGACGCCCGGGAGCTCGCCCGCGAGTTGGGCGGGCTGCCCCTCGCCCTGCGCGCCGCCGGTAACTACCTGCGGTCGGTCAACGCCAGCCCGGTCTGGCGCGGCTCGTCCACCATCACCACCTTCGCCGACTACCGGACGGCGGTGCAGCGTCGGTTCCGATCACCGCGCGACGCCGCCGACGTGGACCTCGACGAGTCCCTCGGCCTGGAGATCGTCCGCGAGGTCGACGACATCTCACTGGACCTGCTGGCCCGCCGCCAGCTCCAACAGAGCCGGCCACTGCTCAACGTGCTGGCCTGCCTGAGCGTCTCCCCGGTGCCCTACGAGGTGGTGCTCAAGCCGGCCATCCTGGCCGAGTCACCACTCTTCAAGGGACTCACCAGCCGGCAGCGGGTAAAGGTACTGGAGGGCATCGGCAACCTGGCCCTGGTCGACTTCGACGTCCAGGAGGAGGTCACCGACCCGGCGTTCGCGCACGTGCTCTCGCTGCACCCGCTGGTGCACGCGATGTTCCGCGACCGCGACGAGGTGCGTGAGCAGATCGCCGAATACCACGGGCTGGTCATGAAGCTGCTGCTCGCCGCCACCGAGGGGCAGAACCCGGACGACTCCGCAGCCTGGACCAACTGGGACGTGCTGGTGCCGCACCTGGTCGAGGCCGTGCGGGAATACCTCGTGCCGCAGAAACACAAGCACGACCCCGAGACGGTACGCCGCGCGCTGGAGCTGACCCGACTCACCGCCCGCTACCTCATCGCGGTCGGCCTACCCGGCTCGGCCTTCGACATCCTCGACCCGATCGTGCGCGGTTGCGCCGCGTACGACCACGACCTGGACCGACCGCAGGTGCTGGCGCTGCGCCACGAGCTGGGGCGCACCTGGTTGGAGCGCAACCAGCCGGAGATGGCCGACCGGGTGCTCCGTGAGGTGATCGCGGACCGCACCAGGGTGCTGGGCAGCGACGATGCCGACACCCTCGCCAGCCGCCACAAGCTCACCAAGGCGATCATGGCGCAGCGGCAGTGGCCCGAGGCCGAGTTGGAGCTGCGGCAGATCGTCGCCGCCGAGGACCAGGTACGCGGCCCGGAACACTGGGACACCATGATCGTGCGGCACAGCCTGGCGCTGGCGGTGCTGGCCCAGCAACGGGCGCCCGAGGCCGAGGAGATGCTGCACGCCATCCTGGAGGTCCGCTACCGGTTGTGGCCACTCAACCAACCGGAGACCTGGCAGGCTCGGCACACGCTGGCCCGCTGCATGCAGGCGCAGGGCCGGCTCGCCGAGGCGGAGGCCGAACTGCGGGCCACCCTGGCCACCGTGGAACCCCGGCACGCCGACCGCAGCGAGGTGCTCGCCATCCGGTCCACCCTGGGCCTGGTGCTGCTGCTCGAGGAGCAGGTCGACGCGGCGATCGAGGTGTACGAGCAGTTGCTGGCCGACCGCCGGCGACTCCTCGGCGACACCCACCTGGACACCCTCCAGGTGGAGCACGCGCTGCGCCGGCTGCGAAACGGCGACTGAACGGTCAGTCCGACGCGGCCGGCGGTGCGGCTGATCAGTGCGGCGCGGCCGGGCCCAGGTCACTCGGGTCGGTGTTGCCACCGCAGATGATCACGGCTACCCGCTCCCCCGGCTGCGGCACGTACGCGCCGCCGACCAGCGCGGCCAGCGCGGCCGCGCCACCCAACTCGGCCGCGACCCGCAGCTCCGACCAGAGCAACCGGCGCGCCCGCACCAGGTCCTCGTCGCGGACCAGCACGGACACCACCTCGGTCCGGCGGGCGGTGTCGAAGGCGATCTCACCGATCCGCCGGGCACCCAGCGAATCGGTGGCGATGCCACCCACCTCGATGTCGACCGGCCGGCCCGCCTTCAAGGCCGAATGCAGGGTGGGGATCTGCTCGGGTTCGACCGCCACGACGCGTACCGACCCACCGAACCAACTGGCGATGCCGGACACCAACCCGCCGCCGCCGACCGCCACCAGCACGGTGTCGATCCCGTCCACCTGCCGCTCCAGCTCCCGGCCGACGGTGCCCTGACCGGCCACCACCTCCGGCTGGTCGTACGCGTGCACGACCAGCGCGCCGGTCTCTGCGGCCCGCTGGGTGCTCGCGGCCAGGGCCTCGGCGTAGTGCTGGCCGACCTGGCGCACCTGGGCGCCCAACCCGGCCAACCGCTGCACCTTCACCGGTGAGGCGGTGACCGGCACGAAGACCTCCGCCGGCACCCCCAACGACCGGGCGGCATACGCGACCGCGAGGCCATGGTTGCCACCCGACGCGGCGATCACCCCGGCCGACGGCAACGCCCCTTGGAGCATCCGGTTGAACGCGCCGCGCGGCTTGAACGAGCCGGTGTGCTGGTGCAGCTCCAACTTGAGGCTGAGCTGCCCAGGCACACCCAGATCGGCACCGTCGACGGCGATGACCGGGGTTTCCCGGACCCGCCCCTCGACGAGTGCCGCAGCCGCCTCGACGTCGCTTCTGTCCACCATGGGGAAACGCCCTTCACTACGACCAGAGGGCCAGTCGGCCATCGTCGGTGAGCCCGACAAAACATCCTATGGAGATCCGTCGACCATCCGACGCCTGACGCACCGTGTGATAGTGCCGCGGATCGAACAGAAAGCCCTCCCCGAGCGTGGGGCGCAACGTCAAAGACTGCGTGCCGGCGGCCACCGCCTCGTCGAAGCCGTACCCGCCGGGGATCCGCAGCGGCTCGTCGTCCGGCTGCCAGCGCCGCCGCCACAGCACGGTCTCACCGCCGGCCGGTGGCACCAGGATGTAGATGTTGAACGCCAACTGGGCCACCACCTCGCCGTCGAGCAGCCGGCCCGCGTACTCCCGTACCGCGTCGTCGAAGTGCACCTGGAGCCCCGCGTTGATCTCGCGGACGACGCCGACGTGCATCTCCCGACCCTGCCGCCGCCCGGGTGCCACATCGGGCCAGGCACCGCGGAACGCGGCCAGGCACAGGTCCCGGGGTGAGTCCGACAGGCCCAGCGTGGACCAGCTCTTCTCGGCCGCGCCGGCCGCGTCCCAGTAGTCCTCGCGGAGTTCGCCGGCGGACCGATGATCGTTGATGGCCGGGCCGAACTTGGCGACGACGGGAAAGACCCGGCTCTCGTCGTAGCGGTCCATCGGCGCGTTGGCGAGGGCGGCGGTGATCGCCTGGCAGCGGGCCGCGGAGAGCAACCCCGGCACCCGGACGGCGGCCAGCCGCCCCGCGATGAGCCCGGCGACGTCCGCTCGGGTGATCGATTCTGATTCGACGGCGACGAACAAGGGATCGGTCCTGCTCGAATGCTGCACGGCGGTCCTCCCGTAACGAAGATCCCTCACCGGACTTGTCGCGCCCCCGATCCGCGCACCGTGCAATGTACAAACCGCAGGCAAGGCGAGGTATCCACAGTTCCGGGCGAGTTGGCACGGCCACCGCTACCATCGGCGCAACCGGGGTACGCGACACCGAACCGTACGGCGGAACCTTTCCACCGATCAGGGAATGGTGACGATTCTCGGCGTGACGCATGATGCGACTAGTTCGAACGCTGACAAGGAGTTCGAGATGGCAGGCGCCGGCCCGACGGATCTTGACATGCACGTCGACCGCCTGGAAATGGCGCGTCGAATAGCCCGGGAAATGATCGAGTCCGACCATCAGGCCTTGGAGCTCTCCGTCCGGCAACGCCCACAGTGCTGGTCCCGACGCCCCGCCGGCCACGGCACCCGCGCCGACGCCCTCACGGGCTGACCCTGACCCCCTCCGGCGCACCCTCAGTGATCAAGTGCTGAAAAGTAGGTTGCGAGCGGTCCCGGGACCTACTTTCCATCACATGATCACGACAGTGTTCACAGGGCGAGCGGGACGGGTTGGGTTGGCACTCCGTCAGCGATCAATGCGGCCAACGGCGTGGCGAGGTCGCGGGGCGAGAACAGTTCCGGGCCGACGTACTCCCTGATCTCCGGCAGCGACCACCAACGCCAGCCGGTGACGTGCTCGGCGGCGAGTTCCTCATCGCTCATCGCACCGCGTGGCGTGAACGACGCGGTCCGAACGAGGAAGTAGTCGTTCACGACGCCATCGTGGCCGGGCGCGTGCCCGGGGGCGACAATCTCTTGGCGCCAGACCTGAGGCGGGTCGACATCGAGAGCAAGACCGGCCTCTTCGTGCAGCTCTCGCCGTAGGGCTGCCAGCGGTGTCTCGCCGTCTTCGAGGCCACCCCCGGGAGTGATCCACACAACGATCGTGCCAGCCGGATCGGGAATGGCGAGTCGTAGCAACAGAACACGGTCGTCCTCATCGACGACGATCGCACGCGCCGATCGCCGCAGGTTAACCGTAGACATCAGGACACCCTACGGGTCAGCGATCACCGTCGACGCCCGCGAGTCGTGGTGCACCTCCGCACGCTGACCGCTCCTGCGGGTCACCGCGGTCCTCCGCTGTATGTAGCGTGCGGGAATGACAAGGAGCGAGCGCATCGCGGACCAACTGGATCGGCACTGGCAGAAGAACCTGCGTTCGCGGCTGCACGGTCTTGCCGATGAGGAGTACTTCTGGGAGCCGGTGCGTGGCTGCTGGAGCATCCGCCCACGGGGCACGTCGGCCGCACCGATGTCGGCGGGTTCGGGGGAATGGACGATGGACTCCGCGTCCCCTGACCCGGTGCCGGCGCCGGTGACCACGATTGCCTGGCGGCTGGCACACATCATCGTTTCCTGCCTGGGCTATCGGGTCGGATGGCACTTCGGCGGCCAGGACGTCGACTCCCAGACATTCGCCTACGCGGGAACCGCCGACGAGGCACTGAACCAGCTCGATGAGATGTATGGGAGATGGAACGCCGGGGTCCGCGAGCTTTCCGACGCCGACCTGGAAAATCCGCCTGCGGTGGGTCCCGAGCGGTTCCCGATGGAGGGCATCGTCCTGCACGTCAACAGGGAGCTGATCCATCACGGCGCCGAGATCTCCCTACTGCGCGACCTCTACCGCTGGCAGGGCGAAGCCCCGCACCGCGATGCATGAACCGACATGCACCGAGGACAACTGGCTCGATGGCCCCGTGACCATGTGGTGGAGCCAAGCCGACGCCTCCAGTTACCGCTTTTGGCTGCAACAGGCGGGACTGACAATCAGCGCCGAGGATTTCGTCCCGGAGGGCGGCAGCGGGAAAGGCCTTCAATCTCGCTCTCCTCGCGTCCATCCACGCCCATAACGGCGAGCCCGATCGCGCCAGCGTCATCGGGGCCAAAGCCCTCACGCTGACCTCTCAACTGCGATCAGCCCGAGCCGTCCGGTACCTACGCGACCTGCAAACCGAACTCACAGCGCACCGCCGCCGGCCAGCCGTTCGGCACTTCATCAACCATGTCGACGTGACCCTCGGTCAACGCCGCTGACTACAGCTCACCCCGGGCTTTGCGCGCGACCAGTTCCAACACCGCGATCACCGTGCCGGATCCCACGATCTCACCCCGAGATACGAGGTCCCGCGCTTCCGTCAACGGCATCCAGACCACTCGCTCGGCCTCGTTGACGTCCATCGGCGAACCGATATGTGTCGCCTCGCGCGCAAGGAACAAAAGATTCTCGGCGTCCGCGGTCGCCACCCACGGCTGGAACGACAGCATCGGCTCCACCGCACCCGGACGCCACCCGGTCTCCTCCTCGACCTCCCGGACCGCACAGCTCGCCGGCTGCTCGCCGTCATCGACATAACCCCCGGGCAACTCCCACACCCACCTGTCGAACACGAACCGGTGCCGCCGCATCAGCAGCAGGCGCTCCTGCTCGTCAAGCACGGCGACCATGGCTGACCGGGGCGCCCGGATCACGTACTGCTCGAAACGGACCCCGTCCGGCAGCTCCACGTCGGCGATGCTCAACCGCGCCCGCCGGCTGCCGTCCACCACCCGCTCACCGTGAATCGTCCACCGCGTCGACTCGGTAACCTGCTCCTCCGTCACCCACCCAGTATCCGACCACTGGCACGGACGCATTGCTGGGCCTCGACACGAAGATTCAGCTCCAGACGGCAGGTCAAGGCCTGTCGGGCGCTACTTCCAACGGAAGTGGACGAAGAGGCGGCCGAAGTTCTTCGAGTCCTTCTCGACCCGGTGGTAGAGCTGCTTGACGTCCTTCTGGTCGAGGAACCGCAGCACCCGCTTCTTGAGCTGGCCAGACCCCTTGCCGGGGATGATCTCGACGAGGGTGGCCTTCTTCGCCACCGCCTCGTCCATGATCCCGCGCAACGCCCGGTCGATGTCCTGGCCCTTGTTGAAGATCTCGTGCAGGTCCAGCTTGAGCTTCATGCCGCAGCCCCCGGCCGGTCAGGTCCCATGTCCGCCATCCTAGGCATGTCCGGCAGGTCGCCCGCCAGACGACGAAGGGGCGGCCCCGAAGGGCCGCCCCGCACACGTCACCGGGTCAGGCTCAGCGCCTGCCGCCGAGGCGGGTCTCCACCCGCTCCAGCGCGGTCCGGTAGTCGTCGTTGGCCGCGTACATCGCGGCGGCGATCCGCAGGTGCCGCAGCGCGTCGGTGTGTCGGTTCAGCCGCTCCAGGGTCCGACCGAGCACGTGGTGCGCGTAGTGGTCGCTCGGGTCCCGCTCGACCAGCTCGCGCAGATGCTCCTCGGCCCGGTTGAGCTGGGCCGACTGGAAGTACGCCCGGGCCAGCAGTTGCCGGACCGCCGCGTTGCCGGGCTCGGCGTCGATGATCGGCTCCAGCAGTCGGGCTGCCCCACTGGGGTCACCGGTTTCGAAGAACATGGTCGCCCGCCGGTAGTCCGCCAGAAGATCCATCTGCCACCTCCTCGGGTCGCACCGTCACCTGTTCCGACGCTGGCACAACACCGGAAGTTTGGCGACTGTTCCCGGGGTCGAGATCAGGTCACTTCCGGCCGGCGAAGGCCGCCGAAGAGGCGTCGAACGGTCAGGTGCGGGCGTTCCGGCGTCCGGCGGAAAGTTCCCAGGCGCGGACACCGCCGACGATTCCGGCGGTGTTCGGCACCACCACCACGTCGTCGCCCATCCGGGCCAGTTGCTCGGGCCGGATCAGTCGGGAGTTGCCCCCACCCAGGTAGAGCCGGTCCCAGCGGAACACCGGGCGAAGCCCGTCCACCACCTGCCGGATCCGGCGGGACCAGAAGGCGTCGCCGAGCCGCCGCCGCTCCGGCTCGCCGACGTACGTGTCGTAGGTCGTGCCCCAGCGCACCGGCGCGTGCGACAACTCCAGGTGCGGTGCGAGCACCCCGCCGTCGAAGAGCGCGCTGCCCAGCCCCGTCCCCAGGGTCAGCACCAGCTCGCAGCCGGTGCCGGCGACGACGCCGGCCCCGTGCACCTCGGCGTCGTTGAGCACCAGCGCCGGCACCCCGAACGCGTCGGCGAGCGCGCCGCGCGCGTCCCAGCCGGACCACTCGGCGAGCAGGTCGGGATCGACCCGACTGCGGGGGCCGCTGCGGGTCACGTAGTGGGGCGTGCTCACTACCACTCCGTGCCGGATCATCCCGGGTACGCCGACCGTGAGCCGGTCCGCCGTTGGCAGGCGCCCGCCGAGATCCAGCAGGGTCCGGACAAACAGCGCGGGCGGCAACGGGTACGGGGTGGGCACCCGCAACGGCCGGGCCCGCATCGTTCCCGCCTCGTCGAGCACGGACGCCTTGATGCCCCCGCCGCCACAGTCGATCGCCAGTGTGGTCACCACGTCGTTGAGTCTGCCCGCTGCTGGCCGGTCGTATGCGGGCGGCCGGATAGGCTGCCGTCCTGATGAGCGCCACGATGATCGTCAAGGACCTGGCCGCCGGACACGGCGACCGCCCGCTCTTCGCCGGATTGGACCTGGTGGTCGCCCCCGGCGACGTGGTCGGGCTGGTCGGGCCGAACGGGGCCGGCAAGTCGACGCTGCTGCGTACCCTCGCCGGGTTGTTGCCGGTCGAGGCCGGCAGCGTGCGGCTCAGCCCGCCCACCGCGAGCGTCGGACACCTGCCGCAGGAGCCGGAGCGGCGGCCGGGCGAGACGGTACGGGACTTCCTGGCCCGCAGGACCGGGGTGACCGCCGCGCAGGCGGCGTTGGACGCGGCGACCGAGGCGCTGACCGCCGGTGCGGCGGGCGCCGACGACGCGTACGGCGACGCGCTGGAGCGCTGGCTCGCCCTCGGCGGCGCGGACCTCGACGAGCGCGCCGAGCAGGTGAGCGCCGACCTGGGGCTCGCGGTCGACCTGGACCACCCGACGACCGGGCTCTCCGGCGGTCAGGCGGCCCGGGCCGGGCTCGCGTCGCTGCTGCTCAGCCGGTACGACGTGTTCCTGCTCGACGAGCCGACCAACGACCTGGACCTGGCCGGGTTGGAGCGGCTGGAGGAGTTCGTCACCGGGCTGCGGGCCGGCACGGTGCTGGTCAGCCACGACCGGGAGTTCCTCACCCGAACGGTGACCCGGGTGCTGGAGCTGGACCTGCCGCAGCAGCAGGTCAATCACTTCGGCGGCGGGTACGCGGCCTACCTGGAGGAGCGCGACGTGGCCCGCCGGCACGCCCGCGCGGACTTCGAGGAGTACGCCGACACCAAGGCCGGGCTGGAGGCTCGGGCACGCACCCAGCGTGGATGGATGGAGAAGGGCGTGCGCAACGCCCGCCGCAAGGCCACCGACAACGACAAGATCGGCCGCAAGTTCCGCAGCGAGTCGAGCGAGAAGCAGGCCGCCAAGGCCAAGCAGACCGAACGGCTGATCGAACGGCTCGACGTGGTCGAGGAGCCCCGCAAGGAGTGGGAGCTGCGGATGGAGATCGCCGCCGCGCCCCGCGCCGGTGCCGTCGTGGCCACGCTGCGGGGAGCCGTGGTACGCCGTGGTGGCTTCACCCTCGGCCCGGTCGACCTCCAGATCGACTGGGCGGACCGGGTCGCGGTGACCGGGGCGAACGGCTCGGGTAAGTCCACCCTGTTGGCCGCGCTGCTGGGCCGGCTGCCGCTGGACGCCGGCACCGCCTCGCTCGGGCCCGGCGTGGTGGTCGGCGAGGTGGATCAGGCCCGCGGGCTGTTCCTCGGCGACGTACCGCTGATCGACGCGTTCGAGGCGGCCGTACCCCACCTGTCGCCGGCGGACGCGCGGACCCTGCTGGCCAAGTTCGGACTGCGGGCGGCGCACGTGCCCCGACCGGCGGCCACCCTCTCGCCCGGTGAGCGGACCCGGGCCGCGCTGGCCCTGCTCCAGGGCCGTGGGGTCAATCTGCTGGTGCTGGACGAGCCCACCAACCACCTGGACCTGCCCGCCATCGAGCAGCTCGAATCGGCACTGGCCAGCTATCCCGGAACGCTGCTGCTGGTCACCCACGACCGGCGGATGCTGGCCGCCATCGAGACCAACCGGCGACTGCGGGTCGACGCCGGGCGGATCGCCGAGGATTGATCCGTGCCCGCGGGTCGGCGCGGGGTGAGAATGACGCCATGCTCAAGTGGGAGTACGCCCTGCTGGTCCGCCGCCGCCAGGCCGCGACCAACGACCTCGGCTGGGAGGTCGTCTTCGTCTGGTACGGCCCGGACGGCTCGATGGTCGACGTGACGCCGTACGGCGACACCTCGCTGGCCCACCTGAACCGGGCCGGTGACCAGGGCTGGGAGTTGGTCGCGATGAGCGAGGACCCGTCCCTGCCCGGCAACCACGAACTGCACCGCTATCACCTCAAGCGGCCGAAGCCCGCCGACCCGCCACCCCGTCAGCGGATGCGCGGTGGCCGCCGTACCCTCTCGGGCTGACCCGACCCGATCCGGCGCGGTGCCGTGACGACGAGGCTGGCGGCCGTTCGCGGCTCGGCCCGTGCCGGCGGTGTTCACTTCGAGCGTGATGCCACACAGTCATCTTGATGCCTGTGTGGCATCACGACGATTGCGATCCTGCTTCGCATCCTGCGACACGCCCATGGCCCGCCGCGCCGGAGCAGGCGACGAGGCGGACGAGCGGGGCATACCGGGCGCGATTGCGGGTATCGCGCGGCGGGAGGTGGCCCGGATGGTCGCTTTGACACAGACTCCGCCCTCAGCCGACCGGCTGCGGGCGATCGACGATTTCCTCGCGCAGGCGTGGGCGGACCAGGTCCGCCACGATGATCGGTTGCGGGACCTGGCGGTCGAGGTGCGGTTCGACCGGGGGGTGGCCCATCTGAGCGGCGACGTGGCCGATCCCGCCCAGCTACGGCTGGTGCGGGACCTGGTGGGGCGGCTGGCCGGGGTCTACGGCGTCTGGTGCCGGGTCGGCATCGGCGGGCGGGCGCCCGTGGTGGTGGACCTCGGTTGTGGGCCGACCAAGCAGTGGTCGAGCAACCTGGGGCTGGACATCTACCCGGCGCCCGGCGTGAACGCCGTGGCGGACCTCTCCGGCTCGCTGCCGCTCGCCGACAACTCGGTGGACGTCCTCTTCGCGGTGCACATCCTGGAGCACCTGATCGACTTCCTGCCGCTGGTCGACGAGTGTCATCGGGTGCTCCGCCCCGGTGGGGTGCTGCACGTGATGAGCCCCTGGTGGGGGCATGTGAACGCGGTGGCCGACCCGACCCACGTCCGGCTGATGGACGTGCAGACGTTCAAGGGGATCTGCCAGCTGCGGCCACCGGGCACGCCTCGTTGGTACCCACTGCACGCGGGCTGCGACGGCGCCTCGATCTTCGCCGACCTGACGCCCCTCCCCCCGGACGCCGACCCCGCACCCCAGTCCCACCTGGCCCGCTTCTTCGACTAGCGGGTCTGGGTGGACTCGCGGAACACCAGGCGGTAGGGAGCCCGGAGTTCCCGGGCGGGGACGGTGGGGTCACCGCCCAGGCGGTCGGCGAGGAGTTGGATGGCCAGGCGGGCGACCTGCTCCTTGTCCGGGGCGACGGTGCTCAGGGTCGGGGTGGCGAACCTGCCGTCCTCGATGTCGTCGAAGCCGGCCACCGCCACGTCCTCGGGCACCCTCAGGCCGGCCTCGTGCAGCGCCCGCAGGGCACCGAGGGCCAGCGTGTCGTTGAAGCAGAAGACGGCGTCGGGGCGTACGCCGGAGGTGAGCAGGCCCCGCACCGCGGCCGCGCCGTCGGCGCGGTGCCAGGCCGACGCGGACGCCACCAGGGTCTGGTCGTAGCCGAGGCCGGCGGCGCGCAGCGCGTCGCGGTAGCCGGCCAGGCGCAGCCGGGCGCTGGCACCCTCGTCGGTGCGCTGCGCGCCGACGGCCGCGATCCGGCGGCGGCCCAACTGGATCAGGTGGCTGGTGATCTCCCCGGCCGCTGCCACGTTGTCGATCACCACTCGATCCGCCCGGCAGTGTTCGATCCGCTCGCCGAGCAGCACCATCGGGGTGCCGTCCAGACCGGCCAGGTCCGCCGCGGTGAGCGCCAACGGACTGAGGATGAGCCCGTCGATCAGGTGGTCGGTGATACCGGAGGCGAGCACCCGTTCCTGGTCACGCCGGCCGCCGGTCTGGTCGACCAGCACCGTCCAGCCGTGCTCGGCGGCGGCGCTGACCACGTGACGGGCCAGCTCGGCGAAGTACGGGATGTCCAGTTCCGGAACCGCCAGCGCGATCACGCCGGTGCGTCCCTTGCGGAGGTGACGGGCGGAGAGGTTGGGCCGGTAGTTGAGTTCGACGATCGCCTCCTCGACCCGGGCACGGGTGTCCGGTCGCACGTGCACGTGGCCGTTCACGACGTTGGAGACGGTCTTGACGGAGACGCCGGCCCGTTCGGCCACGTCCTTGAGTCTGTGTCGCACGCCGCAACCTCCCCGAGGTGACGGGCGCACCATACCGTCAGCAACTTCTCTGCGACGGCGCACAAGCGATGGAGGAAGGGCCCCTGCGGTCGCAAGGGGCCCTTCCTCCATCCCGTCGGATCAGCTGTCGGCGCTCGGCTCCCGAGGCGCCGGGGCGACGGCGGGCTCGTGCTGGGCCAGCCGGTTACGGCGGTGGCCGTAGCCGAAGTAGATCAACGCGCCGAGCAGCATCCAGGCCAGGAACCGCAGCCAGGTCTCCACCGACAGGTTGAGCATCAGGTAGAAGCAGGCCAACGCCGAGACGATCGGCAACACCGGTGAGAACGGCACCCGGAACGGCCGCTCCAGGTCCGGCCGCTTGCGGCGCAGGATCGGCACCGCCACCGACACGAGGACGAACGCGCAGAGCGCGCCGATGCTGACCAGGTCCGCCAGCGCGGACAGCGGCAGGAAGCCGGCCAGCAGCGCGACCGCCACCGTCATGATCGCCGAGATCCGGTACGGGGTGCCCCAGCGCGGGTGCACCTTCGCGATCGAGGGCGGGATCAACCCGTCCCGGGCGATGGCGAAGCCGATCCGGCCCATCGCCACCAGGTCGACCAGGATGACGCTGGTCAGGCCCGCGACCGCGGCGATGGAGACCAGCACGGCCGCCCAGCCCGCGCCGACCGACTCGAAGGCCGACGCGATCGGGGCGCCCCGGTCGATCTCGGTGTACGGCACCATCCCGACCACCACCAGCGAGACGCCGATGTAGAGCACCGTGGAGATCAGCAGCGTGCCGAGCAGACCCAGGGTGAGGTCCCGCTTGGGCTTCCTCGTCTCCTCGCCCAGGTTGGCCACGGCCTCGAAGCCGGTGTACGCGAAGAAGACCACGGCGGCGGCGCTGAGCACCCCGACGAAGCCGAAGACCGACGGCTCCAGCCCGAAGAGCGCCTGCGTGACCGGCTGCTTGATGCCGTCGTCGCCGCTCCCGGCGGGCTCGGCCGGCGGGATGAACGGGGTGAGGTTGGCGGCCTTGACGAAGAACAGCCCGGCCACCACCACGAAGACGCAGATGGCCACCTTGACCAGCACCAGCAGGTTGGTGATCCGCGCGGATTCCCGGATACCGACGATCGCCACGATGCCGAGGATCAGCACGATGGCGATGGCGCCCACGTTGACCGTGCTGCCCTCCTCACCGAACCAGCGGGTCGGCAGGTCGAGCAGTTCGGCAAGGTAGCCGGACCAGCCTCGGGCCACCACGGCGGCGCCGAGCGCGAACTCCAGCAGCAGGTCCCAGCCGATGATCCAGGCGACGATCTCGCCCATCGTGGCGTACGCGTAGGTGTAGGCGCTGCCGGCGGTCGGCACGCTGGAGGCCAACTCGGCGTAGCAGAGGGCGGCGAGCAGGGCCACCACGCCGGCGATGGCGAAGGAGATCACCACGCCCGGCCCGGCGCTGTCCCGGGCCTCGATCCCGGTGAGCGTGAAGATGCCGGTGCCGATCACGATGCCGATGCCGAAGCCGGTGAGGTCGGTCGCGCCGAGCCGTCGCTTCAGCCCCAACTGGCCGTCGCTGCCGTCCGCCTCACCCTGGGCTATCACGTCCTTGATTGGTTTTGTGCGCAGCACGGACACCCGGTCACCCCTCCCACCGTGCGACCACCTCCGTGGCGGCCGGTGACCGCCGTTGCTACCCACCGGTGCGATTGATCAACCACGAACTCTTGCGGCGATGGCCAGACTGTGAAAATTTCCTACCAGCAACGCGGACATCGACGGCGAATCTTGCCGTGCACCGTGTGAAACATCCGGGAGCCCCAACGGAGGGACAGACCGCATGAAAGCCACCCGACTCGGAGTCGCCGGGCTGGTCGCAGCCCTGCTCGGCACGTTCGTCAGCGCCACCCCCGCGAGCGCCGCACCCAGCGCGGCCGACACCACCAGCACCGCCACCTGCGCCACCGACCCGGCCACCCCGAAACGGCAGTTCCGGGCCATGTGGATCTCCTCGGTGGTCAACATCGACTGGCCCAGCAAGGCGTCCCAGACCAACCCGGACCGCATCGCGGCCCAGCAGGCCGAGTACCGCGAACTGCTCGACCTGGCCGGGCGACTGCACCACAACGCCGTCGTGGTGCAGGTCCGGCCCACCGCCGACGCGCTCTGGCCCTCGCCGTACGAGCCCTGGTCGGAATACCTGACCGGGATACGCGGCCAGGACCCGGGCTGGGACCCACTGGCCTTCCTGGTCGACGAGTCGCACAAGCGCAACCTGGAATTCCACGCCTGGTTCAACCCGTACCGCGTCTCCATGCCGGCCCCCGGCGGCGCCGGCGCGGACCTGACCCAGCTCGCCCCGGGCCACCCGGCCCAGCAGCACCCCGACTGGACCTTCGCCTACCCACCGGCCGGCGTGGCCGGCAGCCGGCTCTACTACAACCCCGGGATTCCCGAGGTCCGCGAGTTCGTCCAGACCGCCATGATGGACGCCGTCAAGCGGTACGACATCGACGGTGTCCACTTCGACGACTACTTCTACCCCTACCCCAGCGGCACCTACCAGGTGCCGGACGACGCGACCTTCGCGGCCCACAACCGGGGCTTCACCGACCGGGCCGACTGGCGGCGGGACAACATCAACCTGCTGATCCAGGAGATGAACGGCAAGATCAAGGCGGCGAAGCCGTGGGTGAAGTTCGGTGTCAGCCCGTTCGGCATCTGGCGCAACAAAACCGCCGACCCGCTCGGTTCGGACACCACCGGCAGCCAGTCGTACGACATCATCTCCGCCGACACCCGCAAGTGGATCAAGCAGGAGTGGATCGACTACGTGGTGCCGCAGCTCTACTGGTACATCGGCCAGTACCCGGCCGCCGACTACGCGCGCCTCGTGCCGTGGTGGGCCGAGACGGTGCGCGGCACCCGCGTGCAGCTCTACATCGGCCAGGCCGACTACAAGAGCGGCGATCCGGCGTACGGGCCGTACTGGCAGAACCCGCGTGAGCTGTCCGACCACCTGACGCTCAACCGGTCGTACCCGGAGGTGCAGGGCAACGTGCACTTCTCCGCCGTGCAGGTGCGCGCCAACCGGCTCGGCGCCACCGACATCTACGCGGCCGAGCACTACTCCCGCCCGGCGCTGGCGCCGGCCATGCCCCACCTCCCGGCGCGGCCGCTGCTCTTCCCGGTGGTCACCAAGGCGACCCGGCAGGCCGACGGTGTCCGGCTCACCTGGCGCCAGCCCGCCGACGGCGTCGGCCCGCTCGGCACCGCCACCTCGTACGCGATCTACCGGTTCGACGGCACCACGCTGCCCGGCCGGTGCGCCACGGCCGACGCCGCGCACCTGGTCGACACCGTCCGGGCCACGCCCGGCAACACCCAGTCCTGGGTGGACACCTCGGCCGAGCCCGGTCGGCGCTACACCTACCAGCTGACCGCAGTGGACCGGTCGGCCAACGAGAGCCCCGCCAGCCCGCCGGCATTCGTCCTGCGCTGACCGTCTCTCTGGATGCCCCGGACGCCTCGCGCGTCCGGGGCATTCGTCTGTTTCGACGTATGTCACCAATAGTTGGCGATGCGCATACCGCCTAGTTGATCAGCTGATCGACACTCATCGACATCCGGTAACCCGCCGGTAACTTCCGTCCCACCCGCTCACCCCCGCGGAGGTAACCCGTGCCCCGACGTCTCGCCACCCTGATCGCCTCGGGCGCGTTAGCGCTGCTCGCCACCCTCGCCATCGCCTCCCCCGCCGCCGCCGTCACCCCCGCCCAGAAGCTCTCCGTACTGTCCAGCTGGACCCAGACCAGCGCGTCCAGCTACAACTCGTGGAACAACGCCCGGGTCAACCGGGCACCCTGGGCCGAGTACAACTTCAACTGGTCCACCGACTACTGCTCGTCCAGCCCGGACAACCCGCTCGGGTTCACCTTCAACCTGGGCTGCTACCGGCACGACTTCGGCTACCGCAACTACAAGGCGGTCGGCCAGTTCTCCGCCAACAAGTCCCGCCTCGACAGCGCCTTCTACGAGGACCTGAAGCGCGTCTGCACCACGTACAACTCGGTCGTCCGACCGGCCTGCTACAGCCTGGCCTGGACCTATTACCAGGCGGTCAGCATCTTCGGTTCGGTAGCGGCCGTCCAGCAGGCCGACATCGACCGCGCCGCCCGAATGAAGGCCCAAGCCGAAGCCAACGCCGCAGCAACCCACTAACCCCACCCCACCCCACCCCACCAAGCCCAAGCCCAAGCCCAAGCCCACGCGATCTTGCACTTTCGGTTGCCGGTTTGCCGCTTTGGCACCGTTATCTCACCGCAGAAAGTGCAAGATCGCTGGGGCAGGGGGGCTGGGGCAGGGGGGCTGGGGCGGGGCGGGGCGGGGAGGGGGGAGGGCGCGCTGGGCGCGGGGGTGGGGGGGTTAGGCGCGTTCGGTTCGGGTGGCTGGGTGGCGGTCGGGGTCGGCGGGACGGCGGGGGGTCGGTTGGGACAGGCCGGTGCTGAAGCGGGTCGAGTCCGCCGCCAGGTCCGGATGTTCCACGTCGAGTGCCAGCGCCGCGGCCTCGTCCAGCCCCAGCTCCGCACCCTCGCCGTACGCGTCGTCGAAGGCCGCGTCGCCCAGCACCGCGCGCAACTCCCCCTGCTGCTCGGCCCAGTAACCGCCGAAGATGCCAGGCGTGGCACGCATGCTCGCCCGGGTGGCCTGCGCTGCCCCGAACAGGCGGGCGGCGGTCAACCGCTCCCCGCCGATCGCGCAGCGCACCGCGACCGCGTTCAAGGTGTCGCACGCCCGCCCGTGGTAGCCGTGGCCCATCCGGGAGCGCAGCGCCACCAGCAGATGCTCGTGTGCGGCGATCACGTCGCCGCGGGCCAACGCGACCATGCCGAGCAGCATGTCCACCGAACGCCGACCCCGCTCCACGGGACGGGCCGCCTCCACCGGACGGACCGCGCCCAGCAGTTCCGCCGCCTCCTCCAGGGCGCCCCGCCGCCAGAGCAGCTCGGCCAGGCTGAACACCGCGAACAGCGCCTCGCCGACCACGTCCTGCCCGTGCGCCCAGTCGATGACCTCCCGGCACACCCGCTCGGCCTCGACGAACTGCCCCATGTCCACGAGCGGCGCGGCCCTGCCGGCGAGCACCCGGGCCAGCAACCCGGCGTCGCCGGCCTGCCGCGCCGCCGCCTCCGCCCGCTGGGAGTAGCGCAGCTCCTCGGCGAACTCGCCGTCGGCGCTGGCATGCAGCGAATGCATGTGGTACGCCGCCGCCATCTCCGCCTCCGGGATCCGCTCCCCCGTCTCGGCGATCCGTCCGTACAGCCGGAACAGCCACAGCCGCCCCTCGCGGGCCAGGCCCCGCTCCAGCCACCACTGGTCCAGCCCACCCGCCAGACCGAGACCGGCTCGGGCGCTGCCTCCGGTGGCGCACCACCGCAGCGCGGCGCGCAGCTCCCCGGCCAGTGGATCGAGGGCATACAACGACAGCGTCACCGGCCGGCCGTCCTGGCCCAGGTGGGCCCGGTCCAACGCGTGCGCCGACCAGGCCACGTGCCGGTCCCGAGCGGCCTGCTCCTCGCCCGCCTCGGCCAACCGCCGCGCCGCGTACGCCCGGATGGGGTCGAGCATCCGGTAGGTGCTGCCGGAGGCACGCGGCTCGGCCAACACCATCGACTTGTCCACCAGGACCGAGAGCGGGTCCAGCGGATCGTCACCCAGCAGCCACTCCACAGTCGCCAGATCCACCGGGCCGGCGAAGACCGCCAACCACCGCAGCAGGCGGGCGGCCCGGGGCCCCAGCGTCCGGTAGGACCAGGTGACGGTGGCCTGCATGGTCAGATGCCGTTCGGTGGCCGAGCGCTGCACCGCTCGGCTCGCCGGCGTGGGCGGTGACGCCCCGGCCGCCGCGGCCACCAGGTCCACGGTGTCCTGCTGGTTGCCGGACCAGCCCCGCTCCACCGGCGGCGGATCCGGGTCCTCCCGGCCGGCGTCCAGGGTGCCGAGGACATCGTCCAGCCGCTCGGCGAGCTGGCCGACGGAGAGCACCCGCAGCCGGGCGGCGGCCAGCTCGATGGCGAGCGGCAGACCGTCCAACCGCTGCACGACCCGACGCAGGTCGGCGGACTCGGCCGGGTCGGGCTGTCGACCACCGCGCGCCGCCGCCGTACGGTCCAGCAGCAGCGCCACCGCGTCGCTCTCCGCACCGTCCGCGCGCGGGTCCACCGAGAGCGGCGGAATCCGCCACACCACCTCGCCGGGCAGGCTGAACGACTCACGACTGGTGGCCAGCACCCGTACGCCACCCCCGCCGGACAACAGCCGCGCGATCACCTCCGCGCAGGCGGCCGGTTGGGTGTCGCAGGTGTCCAGTACGACCAACATCCGGCGGCCGGCCGCGTACTCGACGAGGGTGTCCAGCATCGGTCGGCCGGGCTCGGGACGCAGGCCGAGCACGGCGGCGATGGCGAACGCCACCAACCCCGGGTCGGTCACCGAAGCGATGTCGACGAACCAGACCCCGTCCGGGTACGCCTCGACAACTCCGCTGGCCAACTCCACCGCGAGCCGGGTCTTGCCCGCGCCGCCCGCGCCCAGCACGGTGACCAGGCGGTGCTGACGCACCAGCAGGCCCAACTCGATGCGCTCGGCCTGCCGGCCGACGAACGAGGTCACCTGGGTGGGCAGGTTGTGCGCCACCGCGTCAGCGGTGCGGGGCCGGGGGAACTGCCGCTCCAGACCCGGGGCGACCAGTTGGAACAGTCGTTCCCGGTCATCGAAGCCGCGCAGTCGGTGCAGGCCCAGGTCGAGCAGGGTCGCACCCGGCGGCATTGGCTCGGCCCGACGTGCGGTGGACGCTGTGCAGAGCACCTGCCCGCCGTGCGCGGCGGCCGCCACCCGGGCAGCCCGGTGCACCTCGGGGCTGGCGTACTCGCCGTCGCGTGGCTCGGCATAGCCGGTGTGCAGGCCCATCCGAACCCGGGGCGCGGCCTCGGAGGTGGGCCAGTCGTGGCTGGACAGTGCTCGCTGGGCGGTCAGGCACGCGGTCATCGCCGCGGCCGCTTCCTCGAAGGCCAGGAAGAACGAGTCGCCCTCGGTCAGCAGCTCCGCGCCACCCGTGCTGGCCAGCGTGCAGCGCAGGAGCCGTCGATGCTCAGCGAGCACCGGGCGGTAGTCCGGGCCGAGCAGCTGAGCCAGCCGGGTCGAGCCCTCGATATCGGTGAATACGAAGGTCACCCAACCGCTCGGGAGCTGGATCCGTGGCGACATGCGAGGAACCTCCGCCCGTGACGTCGGGTTCATGCTGCCTGAGTCCGAGCGATCACACATCGTGAGAACGGCTGGGCAAGTGCCGCCTCAACGTGCCACTCGGACCCGCTCCCGGCAAGGCTGGCCCACCATGCGGCGGCGAATTGGCCCGATCAGCAGCCGCAGGCGCCGCCGCAGCAGCCACCACCACCAGCGGCGGGTGCCGGGGCACCACCGCTGCGGCCGGTGACCGCGACCGCGGAAAGAAGCTTGACCGTGTCGGCGTGTCCCTGAGGGCAGCTGGCCGGCTCACCTGCCGCCGCCATCGAACGGTTGACCTCGAAGGTGTCGCCGCAGGCGCGGCAGCGGAACTCGTACCGGGGCATGGCACCCAGGGTACGTGGATCTGGCGGTTCGCGGAGCATGGGTGATACTCGACAGGTGGTGGACGGCGAGGACGACACGCGTGTGCAACCGTTACGACCGGCCGCGCCGCTGGACGGGCCGCTCGAAGGCTCAGGGGCCGCGCCCGACCCGGTGCGCAAGCTGCCCCGCCCCCGCCGCCCCTGGCTGAGCGGGCGTTCCGCGGGTGCGCCGACCACGCCACCGGCCACCACGCCAGCTCCGCCCGCGGCCAAGCCCACCGCGGCCGACGCCGCCGGGTCCGAACCGGACGCGAGCGCCACCGGCACGAAAATCCCAGCCGAACCCGTCCCAACCGCTGGCCCAGCGACCGCCCCCCAGACCGAGGCACCCACGGCCGAGGCCGCGAAGGCCGAGACCGGTAAAGCCGAGGACCTCACGGCCGACGCTGCGAAACCCGAGGATCAGAAGGCCGACGCCGCGGAGGCCGACGCCGCGGAGGCCGACGCCGCGGAGGCCGACGCCGCGGAGGCCGACGCCACGAAAGCCGAGGACCCGAAGGCGGATGGCAGCGCCAGTGACCCGGGCGCGCCGAAGTCAGCCGGCGCGTCGAGCGCCGACACGCCAGCCGACGACGCGAAGACCGATGCCGCAGGTCCGGCGAAGACCACTGTGGATGAGATCCCGGCCGTGCCGGCGTCCTACCCGGTCCGCCGCCGGCGGCGGGTGCAGTTCGCGCACGCGGTACGTCTGCCACCGCGCCGGGCAGCGGCCGCCGCGGCCCAGGCGACCCGCGCCTGGGCGCGCCGGCCCAGCGGTCGGCTGACCCTGCCCGGCGTCTTCCTGCTGGCGCTGGTGGCCGCGACCGCCGCGGCGGGAGCGCTGCTCGTACCGGCCGCGATCCGCTCACCGCGCCCGGTCGCGGTCGATGCCTCGGCCTCGCCGACCGGGGTCGCACCGCCGGGGGTGCCGTCCGGCCTGCCGACCAGCCCGCTGCCCACCGGGCCGCTGCCGACCCTCCCGCTGCCCACCGGCGGGTTGCCCGGCAACGGGCTGCCGACCGGGTCGGTGATCGGTGGCCGACCGTCGGACGCCCTGGCCGGCTGGGCGCAGCAGGTCGGTGCCAAGGTCGGCGTCCCGGCGGTCGCCATGCAGGCGTACGGCTACGCCGAGCTGGTGCTCGCCCAGACCAACCGCAGCTGTGCGCTGAGCTGGACCACGCTGGCCGCGATCGGAAAGGTCGAATCGGATCACGGCTCGACCAACGGGGCGCGGTTGGGGCAGGACGGCAAGGCGGTACCCAACATCTTCGGGCAGCCGCTGGACGGCAAGGACGGTCGGATGCGGATCATCGACACCGACCGTGGGGCGCTCGACGGGGACGCAACCCTCGACCGCGCCATCGGGCCGATGCAGTTCATCCCGACCACCTGGCAGGAGATCGGCGCGGACGCGGACAACGACGGCCGCAAGGACCCGCACGACCTGGACGACGCCGCCCTGGCAGCGGGAAACTACCTCTGCAAGGGCGGCCGGAACCTGAGCATTGCGGGCGACTGGTGGAACGCGATCCTCTCCTACAACGACGTACGGCGGTACGCCCAGAACGTCTACGACACCGCGAACCGGTACGGACGGGCCAGTCGGCCATGAAGTGATCGTCTCGATACGTTGGAGAACTGGACACTTCCCCCGGGCCTCTGTTAGCGGCAAGCTAGACGGGTGATGGTGCGCGAGTGGGACCCCAGGACCGCGTCGTCCGCCGAGATCGCGTCGCTGTTGGCCACGCTGAACGCGGTCCTGGCGGCCGATCTGCCGCAGGATCCGCCCTGGCGGGAGGCTTCGCTGCGGGAGTACCTCGCCGAGGTGATGCCCGGCGAGCGGCGGATCTCCTGGATCGCCCAGGCCGAGCCGACCGACCCGGGCGACCCGGGCGCGGTGATCGGCCAGGTGCACGTACTCCTTCTGGGTGACATCGGCGTGCTCGAGGTGCTGGTGCACCCGTCCGCCCGGCGCACCGGCCTCGGCCGTGACCTGGTGCTGCGCGCCGCGCGCCGGGTCTACCAGGAGGGCTTCCGGTCGATCGGGGTCGAGGTTGTCGGCGACACGCCGGCGGTCGGGTTCTACGAGTCGCTCGGCTTCACCCGGGAGTACGTGGAGACGCGCAGCGTGCTCGACCTGACCGCGGTGGACTGGGCCGAGCTGGCCGAGATGGCCACCGGCATCAGCGCGGGCTACCAGCTGGAGTTCTTCCCGGGCGGGCCGCCGGACGACCTGATCGATGCGTACGCGCGGGCCAAGGCCGAGGTGCGCGACGTCGACGACGGTGAGCTGCGCCCCAGCTCCTACGACCCGGAGCGGCTGCGGGACAGCCTCGACACGCTGCACCGGCGGGGCATGAAGCCGTACATCGTTCTCGCCCGGCACGAGCAGAGCGGCGAGGTGGCCGGTCTGACCGAGGTGGTGGTGCCGGCGCAGCACCCGACCCGCGCCGACCAGTACGACACGATCGTCGCGCAGGATCACCGGGGTTACGGCATCGATCGGGCGATCAAGGCCCGGATGCTGCTGGAGCTGCGCTCCGCCGAACCGGAGCTGATCGAGGTGCAGACCTGGAACGCGCAGGCCAACGAGGCGATGTTGAAGGTCAACGCGGAGCTGGGCTACCGCCCCGACCGGGACTGGTGCGAATACAGCGTCGACGTCGCTGAGCTGGTGCACCGCCTCGATCCGCCGCGCTGAGAAATTCACGAAAGTGTCCATTAGGGGATGGACGGTGGACAGTCGCGCACCTTAACGTGCGTTGACCCCCATCCACCCATCGTGGAGGCCCTATGCGCCCGCGCCGCTCTATCGCCGCGCTCGCGACCGCCACCGCCGCCGTGACCGTCACGGCGCTCGGCGTCGCACCCACCGCGGCCAGCGCCGCACCCACCGACCTGTTCATCTCGGAGTACGTCGAGGGTTCGTCGAACAACAAGGCGATCGAGCTGTTCAACGGCACGGGCGCCGCCGTCGACCTGACGGCCGGTGGCTACCAGTTGCAGCTCTACTTCAACGGCTCCACCACGGCCACCACGATCGCCTTGACCGGCAGCGTGGCGGCCGGCGACGCGTTCGTGTTCGCCAGCGCCTCGGCCGGGGCCGCCATCCTCGCCCAGGCCGACCAGACCAGCGGGGCGAGCCTCTTCAACGGTGACGACGCGATCGTGCTGCGCCGGGGCACCACGGTGCTCGACTCGATCGGCCAGGTGGGCGTCGACCCGGGCACCGAGTGGGGCGCCGGCGTCACCAGCACCGCGGACAACACCCTGCGCCGACTGCCGAACGTGACCGCCGGTGACACCGACCCTTCGGACGCGTTCGACCCCGCCACGCAGTGGGCCGGCTTCCCCGTCGACACGTTCGACGGGCTGGGCGCGCACACCGTGGACGGCGGTGGCCCGGTCGACGTGCCGGCCACGCTGACGTGTGGCGGGCCGCTGGTCACCGCCGCCGGCACGGCCGCGAGCCGCGAGGTGAGCGCCGCCGACCCCGACGACACGATCGTCGACCTGGCGGTGACCGCGATCAGCCCGAGCCCGACCTCCGGCTCGATCACCCGTACCGCGTTCACCCCCGCCGACGGGGTGGGCGGCACCGCCCGCGCCACGGTCGGCGTGAGCGCCGACCTCGCCGCCGGGGCGTACACCGTCACCCTCACCGCGACCGACGCGGGCGGTGGCACCGCGAGCTGCGCGCTGGCCGTGCAGGTGACCCGGGAGCTGACCGTCGGCGAGGTGCAGGGTCCGACCACCGACACCGAGTCCGGTCCGAGCGACCGGTCACCGCTCGCACCGGCGAGCGGCAACGGCACGAGCAGCACGCTGTACGACGTACGCGGCGTGATCACCCAGTTGACCCTGGCCCGCACCTCGGCCGGGGCGGAGCAGCACGGCTTCTTCCTGCAGAGCCGCGTTGGTGACACCGACGGCGACCCGACCAGCTCCGACGGCATCTTCGTGTTCATGGGCACGTTCACCTCGCTGATCGGCGGTTACGTGCCGACGGTCGGCGACGAGGTCGTGCTGCGGGCCCGGGTGTCGGAGTACTACAACTTCACTCAGCTCTCCGGCGCGTCGCTGGTCCGCCGGATCGGCGGTGGGCTGGTCGTGGACACCGCGGTCGCGGTGACCGACGCGGTGCCGCCGGCCGTGCTGACCGACGCGCAGCGCTTCTGGGAGCGGCACGAGGGTTCCCGGATGCGGGTACGCGCTGGCAGCGGCGCGGTGAGCGGCCGGGACGTCTTCTCCTCCACGGCCGACGCGGAGCTGTGGGTGGTCGACCGCGACGACCCGCTGCTGGACCGCGCCGACCCGTACTCCCGGCGGGTCTTCCGCGATTCGCACCCACTGGACAACGACCCGACCCGCCGCTTCGACGACGGCAACGGTCAGCGGACGCTGCTCGGCAGCATGGGCGTGAAGGCCACCGCCGGGGACAGCGCCGCGCTGCTCCCACCGGCGCACACCTTCGACACGCTGCGGGCGGACGCGGTGGGCGGGGTCTACTACTCGTTCGAGAAGTACGGCGTCCAGGTCGAGCGGGCGGAGTTCGCCGCCGGGGCCGACCCGTCGAAGAACAACCCGCCCAAGCCGGCCGAGCGGTCGCAGGAGGCGGCCGTGGCCACCTACAACGTGGAGAACCTGTACGACTACCGCGACGACCCGTTCGACGGCTGCGACTTCGCCGGTAACGACGGCTGCGTGGGCGTCTCCCCGCCGTTCGACTACGTCCCGGGCAGCGAGGCGGAGTACCGCGAGCAACTGGCCGCGCTCGCCGACCAGATCGTCAAGGACCTGCACGCACCGGACGTGATCCTGGTGCAGGAGGCCGAGGACCAGGACATCTGCACGATCTCCGGGGCGGCGCTGAGCTGCGGCGACACCAACAACGCCGATGGCGCTCCGGACAGCATCCAGGAGTTGGCGCTGACGGTCGCGGCGGCCGGTGGGCCCGCGTACGCCGCCGCCTATGACCGGACCGGCGCGGACGCCCGCGGTATCACCGCAGCCTTCCTGTACCGCACGGACCGGGTGTCGCTGGCGGCCGCGACGGCGGCGGACCCGCTGCTGGGGTCGGCACCGACCGTTCAGTATCGGGCTGCGGGGCTGCCGTCCAACGCCGACGTGCAGAACCCGAAGGCCCTCAACGCGGTGTTGCCGGCGGATGTGGACACCTCGACCGGTCGGGACGGGAGCAACGTCTTCACCCGTGCTCCGCAGTTGGGCAAGTTCAGCGTGGCCGCGGCGCCCGGCGCGACCGAGCGGTTCACCCTGTACGCCCTCAGCAACCACTACTCCTCCGGCCCGGACAGCCGGGTCGGTCAGCGGCGGGAGCAGGCGCGTTACGGCGCGGCCATCGTCACCGCGATCGAGGCGGCCGACCAGACCGCCCGGGTGGTCTACGGCGGGGACCTGAACGTGTTCCCCCGCCCGGACGACCCCATTGCGACGGGTGACCAGCCCACGCCGTCGGACCAGCTCGCCCCGCTCTACGAGGCGGGCCTGCACAACCTGTGGGACAACCTCGTGGCGGACGTGCCGGCCTCGGCCTACTCGTACAGCTTCGAGGGGCAGGCGCAGACACTCGACCACCTGTTCGTGAACGACGCGTTCTACGGCGACCTGGTGCAGGTGCGGGCGGCGCACATCAACGCCGACTGGCCGGCAGAGTTCGCCGGTGACGGGTCACGCGGTTCCAGTGACCACGACCCGCAGGTGGCCAGGTTCCGGTCCCGAGCGTCGTTGACCGTGGCCGACACGGCGGTGGCCGAGGGCAACCAGGGCACCCGGCAGCTCACCTTCACCGCCACCGTGTCTCGGCCGCTGTCCCAGTCGGTGCTGCTCTGCGCCGCCACCGTCGGCCTCACGGCGCAGGCAGGCTCGGACTTCGAACCGTACGCCGGCTGCAAGGTGTTGCCCGCCGGGCAGACGTCGGTGGCATTCCCGGTGTCGGTACGCGGTGACCGCAAGCGGGAGGCGGACGAGAAGTTGACGCTGCTGGTGGCCGGCGTGCCCGGCCTGCGGTTGGCTGATCCACTCGCGACCGGAACGATCACCAACGACGACTGATCACGGAACGTGGTCGACGATGGCCCGCCGGACCCGCTCGGGACGGCGGGCCCTCGTCTCTCCTCCTCAGCGGTACCGCCAGAGCTGTGGCGGCGGTGGATCGCCGCGGTGCCTGGCTACCCGCACCTCCCATTGGCTGCGCCGACGCATCGCGTCCCGGACCTCCCGATTGCGGTAGAACGTCTCGGGCGGGCGGGCCAGCCCGTAGATGTCCGCCCACCACTCCCCCGGCTCGGGGTCGAGGATGGTGTCCAGATGCGACGGGTAGCGGCGCCCCGCACCGTCGCGCGTGTCTTCCCAGTCCCGCATCGGCCTGAGCACCCGGCCGAACTCGTCGGCGACGGCCAGCCGACATCCGACGACCCCGACTATCCGGCGGAGCAGCTCAATGCTCGGAACAGTCCGACCGGCCTCGATGCGGCCGATGGTCGCGTGGTGCACCCTCGCCCACCGGGCCAGCTCACGTTGACTCAGGTCGGCGTGACGACGGACCGCCCGGACGATGCCAACGACCGGCCATGGGGTGTCGGAGGGCTCGCTGAGTATGACTTTGCGCTGCGCGATGCTGGGGCTCGAACCGTCGGGGATCCAGTTGCCGGCGCTGGTTGCTCCTGCGCCCAGGGGTGTCGGTGAGTCGGCCATACCGCCACCGTCCCGGCTCGCCCCGTTCCTCGCAGTCCCGTTTGGCAGGCCTGTGGACAACGGAAGGACCTGTGGACAACCGGGCGTCCGTCACCGCGGGAAACGTGGCTCTCGCACGTCGCCGAAATCGTGGGCATTGAGCAGCACGTCCTCACCGCGGACGAGCAGGGGGCCAACCCCTGGCCCTTCCCCTTTGCTCTGCACCCCGATAAGCACCGGTCGCGGTCCGTAGCCGTCGCATCCGCGGGTGCAGAGCAAAGGCAAGCATGGAGGCGTCGGGCCCAGCGTCCGCCACGCGAGGCGGCGTGGGACCCAGGGAACCGCCACGCAAGGCGGCGTCGGGCCCACGGAACCGCCACGCAAGGCGGCGTCGGGCCCAGGGAACCGATGGCCGCCGGGCAGCGATCGTCAGTAGCGCTGGCGGAGCAGGCCGGCGGCCTCGACGGCCCAGTAGGTGAGGATGACCTGCGCACCAGCCCGCTTGATCGAGGTGAGCGTCTCCAGCATCACCCGCTCGCGGTCGATCCAGCCGTTCGCGGCGGCCGCCTCGACCATCGCGTACTCCCCGGAGACCTGGTAGGCGGCGACCGGGACGTCCACCGCGGCCCGCACCGCCGACACCACGTCGAGGTAGGGCAGTGCCGGCTTGACCATCACCAGGTCGGCGCCCTCGGCGACGTCGAGCGCGACCTCGCGCAGTGACTCCCGCAGATTGGCCGGGTCCTGCTGGTAGGTGCGTCGGTCGCCCTCCAGCGCCGACTCCACCGCCTCCCGGAACGGGCCGTAGAAGGCGGACGCGTACTTCACCGCGTACGCCAGCACGGAGACGTCCTGGTAGCCGGCGTCGTCGAGGGCCCGGCGTACCACGCCGACCTGGCCGTCCATCATCCCGGACGGCCCGACCATGCCGACCCCGGCGGCGGCCTGGGCCACCGCCATCTCGGCGTACGCGGCCAGGGTGGAGTCGTTGTCGACCTCACCGTCGGGGGTGAGCAGCCCACAGTGCCCGTGCGAGGTGAACTCGTCGAGGCACAGGTCGCTCATCACCACCGTGGCGTCGCCCACCTCGGCCACCACGTCACGGACGGCGACGTTGAGGATGCCGTTCGGGTCGATGCCGCCGAAGCCGGTCGGGTCCCGCTGCTCCGGCACGCCGAAGAGCATGATCCCGCCGACACCGGCCTGGACCGCCTCGACCGCCGCCTTGCGCAGCGAGTCCCGGGAGTGCTGGAGCACCCCCGGGAGCGACCCGATGGCGCGGGGCTCGGTGAGCCCCTCCTTGACGAACATCGGCACGACCAGTTCGGCCGGGTCGACCCGGGTCTCGGACACCAGCCGGCGGACCGCCGGGTTGCGGCGCAGCCGGCGGGGCCGGATCTCGGGGTACGACATGGCAGGCCCTCCTCGAACGACTACCGGAAGCGCAGAGCGGTCGGGCCCTGCACCTTCGAGCCACGGCGCTGCTTGGCCGGCATCGCTGCCAGCTTCTCCCGCAGCTCGACGGCGTAGGCGGCGAGCGCCTCCACCAGGTCGGGCACCGAGGCGTGCGGCGGCTGGACGTCGACGCGCAGGCCGAACTCCGTCGCGGTCTCCGCCGTCTTGGGCCCAATGACGGCAACAACGGTCCGGGCGTGCGGCTTCCCGGCGATGCCGACCAGGTTGCGCACGGTGGAGGACGAGGTGAAGAGCACCGCGTCGAACCCGCCCGACTTGATCGCGTCGCGGATCTCGGCGGGCGGCGGAGCGGCCCGCACCGTCCGGTACGCGGTCACGTCGTCGACCTCCCAGCCGCGCTCGGTGAGCCCGGCGGCGAGCGTCTCGGTGGCGATGTCGGCGCGCGGCAGCAGCACCCGGCCCACCGGGTCGAGGATCTCGTCGTGCGGCGAGAACTCGGCCAGCAGACCGTCCGAGGACTGCTCCCCGGCGGGGATCAGCTCCGGCTGGATGCCGAACGCGCGGACCGCGTCCGCGGTGGCCTCACCGATGCAGGCGATCTTGACGCCGCCGAAGTGCCGGGCGTCGAGGCCGTGCTCGGCGAACTTCTCCCAGACCGCGCGGACCGCGTTCACCGACGTGAAGATGACCCAGGCGTACCGGCCGTCGACCAGGCCCTTGACCGCCCGCTCCATCTGCGCCGGGGTGCGCGGCGGCTCGACCGCGATGGTCGGCACCTCGCACGGGATCGCCCCGTACGCGCGCAGCCGCGCGCTCATCGCGCCGGCCTGCTCCTTGGTCCGGGGTACGAGCACCTTCCAGCCGTACAGCGGGCGGTTCTCCCACCAGCTCAGCTTGTCGCGCTGCCCCACGCCGACACCGACGGTGAGCACCACCCGGCCGGTGAAACCGAGCGCGGCGGCCACGAAGCTGTCAACGGTCGACGTGGTCGTGTACTGGGTCTCGCCGGTGCCGTCGCCGGTCACCCCGACGCCGGTGGTGCCGTCGACCCCGGCGGCGAGCAGCCCGTCGCGGACGGCGGCGAGGTCACCGGCGTCCACGGCGAGCGCGAGCGAACCCCGGCCGACGGCCGTGGCCAACGCCTCGAAGTCCAGCGCACTGACGTCCTCGACGTCGGCGGCCGTACGCACACCCGGCAGCGGGACCCCGGCGTAGGTGGCCACACCCTCGGCCTGGCCGACGCCGGGCACCACCTCGAAGTGGGCGGCGGTGCGGGCCACCGCCTGCACCTCCTTGACCACCGAGTCGTGCCCGAACGGGTCGCCGGCGACCAGGTGCACCGCGTTGAGCCCGGAGCGGGCCGCGGAGATCAGCACCTTCGCCACGTCCCCCGGCGCGCCCTCGGCCGGGGTGAACTCGGCATCTTCCCTGGCCTCGGCGCGAACGACGGTGAGCAACGACTCCGGGACTCCCCGGTCGTAGATCACCTGGTCGGCGTCGACCAGGGCGTCGTGGGCCCGACGGGTCAGCAGGCCCGGGTCGCCGGGGCCAGCCCCGACGAACGCGATACGGCCGACGGGCTTACGGGTGCGGGTCATTCTGTGCTCCCAAATTGCTGGGTCCCCGGGCCGGTGTGTCCTTCGTGGCCGAGGATCGAGTCGGCGCCGAGGTCGAGGAGTTCGGCGGCGAGTGCCTTACCGATCTCCGCCGCGTCGGCGGGCGTTCCGGTGCGGGACAGCCGGAGGTCACGAGTGCCGTCCGGGCTGATCACCGCCCCGCGCAGGTAGATCTCATCGCCGGTCTCGCCTTCGGCGAGTTCGGCATAGGCGGCGACGGGTGCGCTGCACCCGGCCTCCAGGGTTGCCAGAAACGCACGTTCCGCGGTGACCGCGGCACGCGACGGTGCGTGGTCGAGCACGGCGAGCAGCTCGACCAGGTCCTGGTCGTCGACCCGGCACTCCACTGCCAACGCACCCTGAGCGGGAGCGGGCAGCATGAGCATCGGGTCCAGCGACTCGGTGATCACGTCGAGCCGGCCGAGTCGGGCCAGACCGGCCCGGGCCAGGACGACGGCGTCCAGGTCGGCCTCGGGGCCGAGCACCCGCCCCAGGCGGGTGTCGACGTTGCCGCGGATCGGGGTGACCTCCAGTTGCAGGCCGAGGGCGTGCAACTGGGCGATCCGACGCAGCGCTCCGGTGCCCACGGTGGCCCCGGGCGGCAGCTCGGCGAGCGTTCGGCCGTCGCGGGCCACCAACGCGTCGCGCGGGTCCTGCCGGGCCGGTACCGCCGCGATGTGCAGCCCACCGGCGGCGGCCGTGGGCAGATCCTTGTACGAGTGCACCGCGAAGTCGATCGTCCCGGCGGTCAGCGCGTCACGCAGGGCGGAGACGAACACCCCGACGCCCAGCCGGTGCACCGGCGCGTTGGAGCGGTCGCCCGCGGTGACCACCTCGACCAGCTCGACGGGGCGGCCGGTGGCGGCGGTCACCGCCTCGGCGACCTGGCCGGACTGGGCCATCGCCAGGGCGCTGCCCCGGGTGCCGAGGCGCAGGGGGGCGGTCATCGCGCACCTCCGGTGGGTGGGGTGGGCTCGGCGGCGTCGGCTCCGGACACCGGGTCGGTGCCGGGGAACGCCATGCCGAGGTCGGGGGTCAGCACGTCCGGGACGGTGTCCACCGGCGAGGTCTGCGGCACTTCGAGGTCGAAAAGCTCGCGCAGCAGTGCCGCGTACTGGTCGCCGCCGGGCTCCGCGGCCAACTGGCGGACCTTGACGGTGGGCTGGTGCAGCAGCCGCTGCACGACCCGGTGCACAGTGCGGGCCACCTCGGCCCGCAGGTCGTCGCCGAGGTCGGGGCGACGCTGGGCCAGTCGGCGCAGCTCCGCGGTGACCACGTCGTCGGCCCGGCCGCGCAGCGCGGCCACGGTGGGTGCCACGTCGGCGCCGCGCAGCCAGGTGAGGAAGCCCTCCACCTCGCCGAGGACGATGCGTTCGACAGCTGCGGCGTCGGCAGCCGCCGGACCGTCGGCGAGCAGCGTCGCCATCCGGTCGATGTCGATCACCTCGACGCCGGGCAGCTCGGCGACGCCCTCCTCGACGTCGCGCGGAACGGCAAGGTCGAGCAGGACCAGCGGACCCCGGGACTGGTCGCGGTCGGCCAGCGCCGCGGTGACCACCGACCGGGTGAGGACCGGTTCGGTGGACGCGGTGGCGGCCACTACGATGTCCACTGTGGAGAGGGTGTCGGCCAGCTCGGTCATCGGCGCTGCAGTCGCCCCGTACGACTCGGCGAGCCGGACGGCCCGGTCGGCGCCCCGATTGCTGACTGTGAGCGGCCCGGCGCCCAGCCGGGACAGCGTGGCTACCCCGAGCGAACCCATCGCACCGGCGCCGACCACCAGGGCCGGGTGGCCGACGAGGTCGCCGTCGAGGTGCCCGGCGGCCAGCTCCAGGGCGGCGGTGACGACGCTCTGGCCGGCCCGGTCGATGCCGGTCTCGGCGTGGGCCCGCTTGCCGACCCGCAGCGCCTGCTGCATCAGCTCGTGCAGGAGCCGGCCGGCCGAGTCGGCGCCGGTGGCCCAGTGGTACGCGTCACGCAACTGGCCGAGGATCTGTGCCTCGCCCACCACCATCGAGTCCAGACCGGTGGCGACCCGGAAGACGTGATCCACAGCCGCGGTGTCGTAGTGCACGTACAGGTGGCTGGCGAGCGCGGTCGGCGAGCTGCCGGCCTGCTCGGCCAGCACGGCGCAGACGTCGCCGAGCCCACCGTGGAAACCGGACACGGCGGCGTACACCTCCACCCGGTTGCAGGTGGAGACGATCACCGCCTCGGAAACGTACGGCTGGGCGACCAGGCGGTCCAGTGTTCGGGTCAGGTCGGCGGGGGGCACGGCCAGCTGCTCCAGCGTGGCGACCGGGGCGGTCCGGTAGGACGCGCCGACGACGAGCAGTTTCACGTGCCGATCGCCTCCTGGGTGTCGGTGGCCGCGAACCCGCCCGGCAGGGCGGTGAGAGCGGTGCCGCCGGTGGCGGGCAGCGCGGTCAGCGACGCCTTGCGGTGCTCGTGGAAGGACAGAATCTGCAGCTCGATGGCGAGGTCGACCTTGCGCACGTCGACCCCCTCCGGAACCGAGAGTACGCACGGCGCGAAGTTGAGGATGCTCGTCACGCCCACGGCGACCAGTTGGTCGGCGACCTGCTGGGCGGCGGCGGCCGGGGTGGCGATCACGCCGATCGCGAGGGATTCCTCCGCGGCGACCGTCGGCAGGTCGTCAACATGCCGGACCACCAGGCCGTTGATCTCCTCACCGACTCGAGAGGGATCGGCGTCGAGCAGTGCGGCGATCCGGAAGCCCCGGCTGGCGAAGCCGTCGTAGCCGGCCAGAGCGTGACCGAGATTACCCACGCCGACCAGGGCGACCGCCCGGCGTTGGGTGAGCCCGAGCACATACTCGATCTGCTCGATCAGCAGCGCGACGTCGTAGCCGACGCCCCGGGTGCCGTACGAGCCGAGGTGGGAGAGGTCCTTGCGGAGCTTGGCGGAGTTGACCCCGGCGGCGGCGGAGAGACCCTCGCTGGAGACCGTCTCGTGCCCGGCGTCGGCGAGGTTGTGCAGCGCGCGCAGGTACTCCGGGAGCCGAGCGACGGTCGCCTCGGGCAGATCCGGGAGCGCCGGTACGGCACCGGCGCGGCCGGGCGCGCCTGGGTGACGGTGCTGACTCATGAGACTCCGTGCGGTGCGATCCTCGGCCAACTCCGCTGGTCGGCCGTTTGTGGACTCCCGCTGGCGACCGAGGTTGCCGGCTGTGCTAGCAGGGCGCGTCGGAGTCACAGCGTAGGCGCTTGTGAAGACGTGCACAAATCGCGATCTTGTCGCTGCGTGGCGCGACCTCACCAGCCCCTCCATTCCACAAGATCGATTGAACGGCCTGGTCCGCTCACCGCCAGGGCGATTATTGCTCAATCCCGACTTCTCTGACCAATCCCGCGCCGACCCCGCCCAGGGGTTGTCCCGGCGGTGGTAGAGGCGGCGCCAGCGGTGGTAGGGACAGCACTACGGAGGAGAGGCGGGGTTTCGGGATGGGGACACCGAGCCCAGATGCCTAGCCTTTGAGCATGACCGCCGTTGCCGCCACCAGCGACCGACCGACGCTGGCACCGAGCATCCCCCGCCAGCTCTTCGTCGACTCCGGGTACGTGGTGCTCGGTCTGCCCCTGGCGGTGGCCAGCTTCGTCGTCCTCATCGTCGGCCTCGCGGTCGGCATCGGCCTGGTGGTCACGGTGATCGGCCTGCCGATCCTCAGCGGCACTCTCTACGCCGCCCGAGGGCTGGCCGACGTCGAGCGGCTGCGGCTGCCCGCGGTGCTCCACCAACCCCGGATCCGGCCGCACTACCGGCTGCCCGAGGTGGGCGCGAACGCCTGGCGGCGGATCTTCGTGCCGATGCGGGACGCCCAGTCCTGGCTCGACCTGGCACACGGCATCCTGCGGCTGATCGCGGCAGTGGGCACCTTCGTGGTGACGCTGGCCTGGTGGGCGGCGGCGATCGCCGGCTCGCTCTACTGGGCGTACGACTGGGCCCTGCCCCGGGCCGATGGCGAGGGCGACCAGGACCTGGCGCAGTTGCTCGGCCTGGGCGACTCGACCACCGCCCGGATCGGCCTGTACACCGCGCTCGGGGTGTTCTTCCTGATCACCCTGCCGATCGTGGTGCGGGGCTGCGCACTGCTCCAGGCCAGCTTCGCCAAGGCGATGCTGACCGGGGTGGCCGAGATGCGCGACCGGATCACCGTGCTGGAGGAGCAGAAGCGGGCCGCCGTGTCCGCCGAGGCCTCCGCGCTACGCCGGTTGGAACGTGACATCCACGACGGCCCCCAGCAGCGCCTGGTCCGGCTGGCGATGGACCTCAGCCGGGCCCGGATGCAGCTCGCCTCGGACCCGGAGGCGGCCGGCCACACCATCGACGAGGCCGTCGCCCAGACCCGGGACACGCTGGCCGAGCTGCGGGCGCTCTCCCGGGGCATCGCGCCGCCGATCCTGGTCGACCGGGGTCTGCCCAGCGCTCTGGCCGCGATCGCCGGCCGCGGGCTGATCCCGATCGAGCTCCAGGTGGACCCGCAGCTCGGCACCCCGGCCGGACGGCTCGACCCGGCGGTGGAGAACACCGCGTACTTCGTGGTGTCCGAGGCGCTGACCAACGTCGCCAAGCACAGCCGGGCCACCGAGGCCACCGTGGCCGTGGCCCGGAAGGGCACCCACCTGCAGGTGCGGGTGGGCGACGACGGGCAGGGCGGCGCGCACCTGGCGAAGGGGCACGGGCTCGCCGGCATCGCCGACCGGGTCCGGGCCGCCGGTGGCGAACTGGTGGTGGTCAGCCCGACCGGCGGCCCCACCGAGATCCGCGCCGAGCTGCCGCTGTGAGCGGTTCGGCACCGCGCCGAGCCCGTACGGCGGGCCGGACGTGGTAGACAACACAGCCATGCGCATCGTGATCGCCGACGACGCCGTCCTGCTCCGCGAGGGGCTGGTCCGGCTGCTGACCGAGAGCGGGCACCAGGTGGTGGCCGCCGTCGGGGACGGTGACGCCCTGGTCGAGGCGGTGGTCGAGCACCGGCCCGACGTGTCGATCGTCGACGTCCGGATGCCGCCGTCGCACACCGACGAGGGGTTGCGGGCCGCGGTGGAGGCCCGCCGGCTGGTGCCGCGTACCCCGATCCTGGTGCTCTCCCAGTACGTCGAGGTGTCGTACGCCGATGATCTGCTCGCCACCACCGGCGGCGCCGGCGGCGGGATCGGTTACCTGCTCAAGGACCGGGTGGCCGCGATAGACGAGTTCCTGGACGCGCTGCGGCGGGTGGCGGGCGGCGGCACGGTGCTCGACCCGGAGGTGGTCGGTCAGCTCTTCGCCCGGCGTCGCCGGGACGACCCGCTGCGCGAGCTGACCCCCCGCGAGCGCGAGGTGCTCGCCCTGATGGCCGAGGGACGCTCGAACACCGCCATCGCGCGCGCCCTGGTGGTCAGCGACGGCGCGGTGGAGAAGCACGTACGCAACATCTTCACCAAGCTCACCCTGCCGCCGGACACCGAACAGCACCGGCGGGTGCTGGCCGTCCTCACCTATCTGCGGAACTGACCTCCCGGGCCAGGGCCACCGCGTCGGTGAGGGTGTCCGCCACCGGGTGACCGGAGGCGCGCAGCCGGGCCGGGTCGGTGAACCCGCCGGTGTAGAGCACGGCACGGCCACCCACCGCGAGCGCCGCGTCCGCGTCGTCGATGGAGTCGCCGATCAGCACCACCGAGGCGCCGTCCATGCCCAGTTCGGCCAGGTGCTGCTGGAGCGACTCGGCCTTCTGGCCGCCGCCGACAGTGGCCCGCAGCCCGTCGACGCGGGTGAAGTGGCCGGTCAACCCGTGCGTGTGCACGGTCGGGACCAGCTCCTCGTGGAACCACATGGAGAGCAGGCTCTGGCTGCCCGGCCAGGCCGCCATCGCGGCGCGCGCGTCGGCGGCCAGCTCGCAGGTGGTCAGCCCGGTGCGGTACGCGTCGTGGAAGATCTTGTCCAGTCGGCCGAACTCGTCGTCGTCCACGGCCTGCCCCAGCACCTCGGCGTAGTACTCGGCGATCGGCCTGCGGAACCGCACCCGGTGCTCGTCCAGGGTGACCGTCGGCCCGCCCAGGCTCGCGAACACGACATTGGTGGCGGACACCACCAGGCTGAGGTCGTTGAGCAGGGTGCCGTTCCAGTCCCAGACGAGGTGCGGGGGCGCAGAGGTCATCAGAGCACCATAGGCACCCGTCAGAGCTGCGGCGTGGTCAGGTCCCGCAGCAGCCGGTCCTCCTCGACCCGCCAGTAGCCGTGCTCCTTGCCGTCGAGCATCACCACCGGCAGCCGGTCCCCGTACTCCCGCTCCAGCCCCTCGTCGCCGGTGACGTCCCACTCGACCCACTTGTCGCCGGTGACCGCGACCACCCGGTCGAGCGCCGCCTTGGCGTCGTCGCACAGGTGGCAGCCGGGTCGGGTGATCAGGGCGAGTCGGGCGTCACTGGCCATCGGTTACCTCCGTGCGGTCGGTCGGCGTCGCCGACCGGAGCTGGGTCTTGCGTACCTTGCCGATCGCCGAGTGCGGCAGGGCGTCGACGAACTCGACAGCGGTCGGGCACTTGAACCGGGCCAGGTTCCGTGCGCAGTGGGCGAGCAACTCCTCGCTGGTCACCGGTCGGCCCTGCACCGGCACCACGTACGCCCGCACAGTCTCGCCGGTCCGCGGGTGCGGCACACCCAGTACCGCCGACTCGATCACCCCGGGGTGCCCGGCGAGCACCAGCTCGACCTCGTGCGGATAGACGTTGAAACCGTTGACCAGGATCAACTCGCCGAGCCGGTCGACCAGGAAGAGGTCGCCGTCCTCGTCGGCGTACGCGATGTCACCGGTGCCCCACCAACCCTCGGTGTCCGGGCCGCCCCGACCGTCAGGCCAGTAGCCGGTGAAGAGGTTCGGGCCGGACACGACGATCTGCCCCGGGTCGGTGCCTGGCGCCACGTCGGAGATGTCCAGCTCGTCCGGGTCGTCGTCGGCGGGGACCGCCAGCCCGTCGCGCCACAGGTCCGTCCCGTCGGCGCCGACCAGGCGTAGCCGCACCCCGGGCAGCGGCCGGCCGATCGAACCCGGCTTGGCCACGCCGCCGACGAGGGTGGAGGTGAGCACCGGCGCGGTCTCGGTGAGGCCGTACCCGATGTGCACCTGATGCCCGGTGACCTCCGTGAAGCGCGCCGCGACCGCGGGTTCGAGCGGTGCCGCGCCGCAGACCGCCACCCGCACCGACGCGGTCGCCGCGCGGGCCGTGGCCGCGCCGGCCCAGGTCAGGAACATCGACGGTACGCCGACCAGCACGCTGACCCGGTGCCGCGCGATCTCGTCCAACCCCGCCGTCGGGCCCGGCTCGTCGAGCAGCACACCGGTCGCGCCGTGGTGCACGACCGCGCCGAGCCCCGAGTTGAGCCCGTACGCGTGGAACAGCGGCAACGCCAGGAGAACAGTGTCGGTCGGCCCGACCACCGGCGGTTCGATCTCCGCGACCTGTTCGTGGTTGGCGAGCAGCGCCTGGTGCGAGAGCATCGCCCCCTTGGGTCGCCCCTCGGTGCCGGAGGTGTAGAGCAGTACAGCCAGGTCGGAGCCGCCGCGTCGAGGGCGGGGTGCCGCTCCGGGCGCCTCGGCGGTCGGTGGCGTGCCGTGCACCGAAGCGAGCGCGGGCAGCTCGGCGGCCACGTCGGCGACCAGGCCTCGAACGTGGTCGGTGGCGATGAGCACCGACGCGCCGGAGTCGGCCAGCACGTGCCGTAGCTCCGGGGCGGTGAGGTCGGGGTTGACCGGCACGGTGACCAGCCCGGCGCGGAGGGCGCCGAGCCAGGCGATCACGAAGTCCGGTGTGTTGGGCAGCGCGATGGCGACGCGTGGCGGCGTACCGCCGGGGTCGGTGGGTGGCGCGGCGGCGGACAGGCCGCGGGCGGCGGCGTCCACCGCGGCGTCCAGTTCGGACCAGCTCACTGTGTGCTCACGCCAGTGCAGCGCGGGTCGGTCGGCGCGGTCGAGAGCCGCGCGGCGGACGCGGTCGGCGAGGTTCGGCGCGGGGCTTTCCGAGGCGTCCTGCACGGTGATCGAGTCTGGCACAGCGGACGGCGACGGGCCACGCCCGATGACTGGGGCACGCCCGGAGGACGACACCGCGAAAGTCCCGTTCACAGGACTGTCCGGTGTGCCACCGGCGATCCGATCAGGTCCTGTCGATGGGACGTGCGACGCTGACCATGGGCAGTTCGGCGGCCGCCGTCCGGCCGCCCGGCACGGCGGGTCAACCGAACGGGCGGCGCGCCTCCGACCTGGGGATCCATCTTGGAACACCAGGCCGACGGAAAGTCAATCGCACACGACGGACAACCGGTCCGCCATCGGTGCGGCGGAGCGGGAAATACTTCCGCCTTGTGTAACGGACTTGCCACGCGCGGGTGACGTTGGCCCTATCATCACTCGGGTCGGCTCACCCCATTTGCCGTGAGTCGACACCCCTCAGCCCGAGGAGGCCCCCGTGCCTGTGAGCGCATTGGACCAGCACCTCCAGGGGATTTGCCGCCCGTCGGCAACTCCCGTGACCGTCCTGCCCGACCGGTCACCCGGTCGGTCCGCCCCGACGAGACCCAGACCGGCCCGCCCGGCGACCGACGGGACGGGGGCAACGCGGTGACCACCTTCGGTTACGCGGAACGCCCGGTCGGCCTGACCGGTCAACCCGCCCGCTCCCACGTCAACGAGCGGCCGGCGGCCCGTGCTCCATCGGACGAACAGCACGGCGGCGTCGTGCGGGGTGACGGCGCGGCGCAGCGGATCCGCAGCCGGCCTCACCACAACGAGCCGCCCCCGCGACCCGCGGTGCCCGGCGGAAACGCGAAGCCGGCCGGCGGCCGGGTCGCCGTACCGTCCCGACCCACCATGCCTGTGCAGGGTCGTCGGGTAAGCGACACACCGGCGGTCACCACCGACCCGGCGGCGGGTGAGACAGCGGTGATCCCGGCGGTGCCGGCCACCACCGCGACCACCCCGACCGGTTTCCCGAGCCGCCCGGACCCGTCCGACCCGGCAACCGAGGTCTGGACGCTGATCGAGCGGGCCCAGGCCGGCGAGTCCGAGGCGTTCGGTCTGATCTACGACCGTTACGTGGACACCGTCTTCCGGTTCGTCTACTTCCGGGTCGGCAACCGGCAACTCGCCGAGGATCTCACCTCGGACACCTTCCTGCGCGCGCTCAAGCGGATCGGCAGCTTCACCTGGCAGGGCCGCGACCTCGGCGCCTGGCTGGTGACGATCGCCCGCAACCTCGTCGCGGACCACTTCAAGTCGGGCCGGTACCGGCTGGAGGTCACCACCGGCGACGTGCTCGACGCCGACCGGGAGGACCGCGGCCCGGAGGGCAGCCCGGAGGCGGCGGTGGTGGAGCACATCACCAACGTCGCGCTCCTCACCGCGGTGAAGCAGCTCAACCCAGAGCAGCAGGAGTGCATCGTGCTCCGCTTCCTCCAGGGCTTCTCGGTCGCCGAGACGGCCCGCGCGATGGGCAAGAACGAGGGAGCGATCAAGGCCCTCCAGTACCGCGCCGTCCGCGCCCTGGCCCGGCTGCTGCCCGACGGCTTCCAGCCGTAGTTTGTTACGGCGGGACCGACGGGCGTCGATCAGCGTCCGCGCAGCTCAAAGTCGGTCCCGCCCGGTGATGACCATCACTTTCTGTAATTTCCGCTCCGTCAGGCCCGTAACCCGTGCCCGGTCCGCCGCGTTTCTCCGGGTGCGACCGGTGGATGTCCCGGCAGGCCCGGGTCACCGAGGTCCGACCGGCATGCCGGCGGCACCTCACCTCCGTGGTGTCACACTGCCGCCCGGTCGCTGGCAACGACGGCGGCCGACCGGCCGTGACCAGCGAGAGGAGGTGCCTGCGGTGGACAACACCCTCTTCTCCCGCCGGCGCGCGGAGCGCTTCGCGCAGCTTCTCGACGAGGCCAACGGCGCTCGACGACACCACGTGCGATCCCGGGTGGACGGCCAACTGGCGCCGCTCGTCGCAGTGGGTCAGCGGCTCAGCGTCGACCCCCCGGCTGTCGAGGTGGACCAGGACTTCCGTACCGGCCTGCGGGCGATGCTGCTCGCAACCGCCGAGCGGGAAGGGCTGGGCAGCACACCAGCGGCGGTCAGCGAACCGGCCGCCACGACCACCCGCGGGCGGCTGCTGCCGGCGGTCACCGCACGGCGGGCCCGAGCCCGGGGCGCGATCCTGGTCGGCATCGCCGCCGGGGCCATCGCCGTCTCCGGGATCTCCGCCGCCAGCGAGAACGCGGTGCCCGGTGACGCGCTGTACGGCATGAAGCGCTCCACCGAACGGGCACAGCTCGCTCTGGCCAGCTCCGACATCAGCAGGGGCCAGCTCTTCCTGGACTTCGCCCGGACCAGAGTCGGCGAAGCCGCCAAGCTGCGCGGTGACCGGATCGGCTACAGCGCCGTCCTCGACGACATGGACGCCGACAGCCGGCAGGGAGTTCGCCTGCTGACCTCGGCCGCTGTGCAGCGGGCCGAGCCGGGCAGCCTGGACACTCTCAACACCTTCGTGTCGAGCCAGCGCCGGGCGGTACGCGGTCTGCTCGACGGGACCACCCGGGTGGACCGGGAACGGACCCAGCGGTCGCTGGTGTTGCTGGACAGCATCCGGGAACGCTCGGACGACCTGCGCGCGGCGATCGCCTGCGGCCTGCCGGCACCGACCGCGAGCGACGCCCTCGGGCCGAACCCGAGCACCTGCCCCGGGGCCCGCTGACCCGCGTCCCCATACCGCACGTCCGACCGGCCGCGCCACAGTTCGCTGTGTGCCCGGCCGGTCGCCCGTCTTCGGCGGATACCCTCGCTGGGGAGCATCCGTCGTACCGGTGAGGAAGGGATTCGCGTGGCGCGTAGCCGTAAGGTGACGGTCAGCACCGACGCCGAGGGGCACACCGCGGCCTGGGCCGAGACCGACCTGGCCCCGGTCAGCGCACCCGACCCGACCGCCGCGGCGTTCTTCGACGTGGACAACACGATGATGCAGGGCGCGTCGATCTACTGGTTCGCCCGTGGTCTCGCCTCCCGGAACTACGTGACAACCGCCGACCTGGCCCGATTCGCCTGGCAGCAGCTCCGCTTCCGGCTGCTGGCCCGGGAGCACGCCGGTGACATGTCGCTGGCCAAGGAGGCGGCGCTGGCCTTCGTCCAGGGCTGGCGGGTCACCGAGGTCGAACACCTCGCCGAGGAGATCTTCGACGAGATGATGGCCCCCCGGATCTGGGCCGGCACCCACCAGCTCGCTCAGCGTCATCTGGATGCCGGTCAGCGGGTCTGGCTGGTCAGCGCCGCCCCCGTCGAGATCGGCCGGGTGATCGCCGCCCGGCTCGGCCTGACCGGTGCCATCGGCACGGTGGCCGAGGTGCTGGACGGGGCGTACACCGGGCGGTTGGTGGGTGACCTGATGCACGGGCCGGCCAAGGCTGAGGCGGTCACCCAGCTCGCCGCCGTGGAGGGGCTCGACCTGGTCCGCTGCGCGGCCTACAGCGATTCGGCGAACGACCTGCCGCTGCTCTGCGCGGTGGGCCGGGCGGTGGCCGTCAACCCGGACGGCGCCCTGCTGCGGCAGGCCCGCCAGCACGGCTGGGAGGTGCGGGACTTCCGCACCGGCCGTCGAGCGGCCAAGATCGCCGTACCGTCGACCGCGGCCGCCGGCCTGGTCGCGGGCGCGGTCACCGCCGGCCTGGCCCTACAGCGCCGCCGCCGCGCCGGCTGACTTCACGCGCCGCGCCGCGCCGGCCTGGTTCAGGGGCCGAACGGGTCGGGCCGTCGTTCCAGCAGCGTGTGCAGGGTCTGTTGGATGGTCTCCCGCACCTGGTCGGCGAGGTTGAAGACCACCAGCGGGTCGTCCGCCGAGTCGGTCAGGTGGGCGGTGGGGATCGGCGGGCAGAACTCGATCAGCCACTTGCTGGGCAGCGGCACCATGCCCAGTGGGCCGAGCAGCGGGAACGTCGGCGTGACCGGGAAGTAGGGCAACTTCAGCAGCCGCGCCAGGGGCTTGATGTCGGCGAGCATCGGGTAGATCTCCTCGCCGCCGACGATGGCGACGGGCACGATCGGGGTGCCGGTGCGCAGCGCCGCCGAGACGAACCCGCCCCGCCCGAAGCGTTGCAGCTTGTAACGGTCGGCGTAGAGCTTGCCGATGCCCTTGAAGCCCTCGGGGAACACGCCGACCAGATCGCCGCCGCCGAGCAGCCGCTCGGCGTCCGGGTTGCAGGCCACCGTGCCGCCGGTCTTGCGGGCCAACTCGGAGACCACCGGCATCCGGAAGACCAGGTCGGCGCCGAGCAGCCGCAGGTAGCGGTGGGCGGGATGCTTGTCGTGCAGCGCCGCCGAGAGGATCAGGGCGTCCAGTGCCACCGTCCCGGAGTGGTTGCCGACCACCAGGGCGGGCCCGTCCACGGGGACGTGCTCCACCCCACTGACCTCGGTGCGGAACCAGTCCCGGTAGAGCAGCCGCAGCAGCGGGTGGAAGACCGCGTCGGTCAACTCCGAGTCGAACCCGAACTCGTCGACCTCGTAGTCACCGGAGAGCCGCCGGCGCAGGAACGCCAACCCGTTCGCGACCTTGCGGTCCCAGTGGTCCCCGGGCCGGTCCGACACCGCCGGCTCGGTGCCGCCGGTCAACCCGGCGTCGACCTCGCCGGCAGGTTTCGCGGTCGGCGATGCGCTTGACGCGAGCGGTGCGGTCGGGGTCGGAGTTGAGGCCGGCGGTGTGATCGAGGCCGGCGGTTCCGTCGGGGTCGGCGCGGCCTGCGCGGCCGGTCGATGTCCGTTGCGCCGCGCCGGCTCCGCGTCCGGCGCGGGCACCTGCTGCGGTACGTCGAAACGCCCGACCGACTGCGGGTCGCGCCCCTCCTCCGGCCCACTCATGATGCCGCCTCGGTTCGCGACTGCGGGGCTCGCAAGACCGGCTCACTCCTCGCGCTCACGATGACCGCTCCCGGATCGCTGAGCGGACCTGCCGGATGCCGTCCAGGACGAGTTGCTCGGCGGCGGCCAACTGACCCCGGGTGACCACCACCCCACCGTGATGGGCCCGGATGAAGTCCTCGAACGCCTCGGCCGTCGACCGGGGAGTGAAGCCGTACTCCTGCTCGAGCCGGCTGGTGTCGACCACCCGGCCGTGCACGAAGAGGTCGACCTGGTCCAGGCCGTAGCTGCCGAAGCCCATGCTGCGGGCCAGTGCGGCGGCCCCGGACAGACCCGGCTCCAGCACCGGGACGGCCACCCGTCCGGCGCGTCGGATCGCCTGGGACAGCGACAGCACACCGGGGCCGGCGACGTTGTACGTGCCGGGATGGTCCTCCACGATCGACCGGTGCAGCACCTCCAACGCGTCGTCGAAGTGCAGGAACTGCAGGCGGGGGTCACGGCCGAAGACGGTCGGCACGAACGGCTGCGAGAAGTAGCGGGTCAGCGTGGTGTCTGCGGTCGAGCCGATGAACGGGGCGAAGCGCAGCACCGTGGCGGTGACGTCGGACCGACGGCGGCGGAAGCCGCGCACGTACCCCTCGAGGTCGAGGATGTCGCGGCCGAAACCGCCGCGCGGCACCTCGCGGGGTTCGGTCTCCTCGGTGAAGACCGCCGGGTCCCGGAACGAGACCCCGTAGGCGGCGGTCGACGAGCGGACCACGAGCTTGCGCAGTCGGGGCGCCCGCTGGCAGGCGGCGAGCATCTGCATGCTGCCGATGACGTTCTGGTCCTTCATCCCGGACCGGCCACCGTGCTGCGGGTCGGGTGAGGTGACAAGCGCGAGGTGCACCACCGCGTCGACGTCCAGGTCGGCGAGGAGGCCACCCAGGGAACCGCTGTCGACGCGGATCCGTTCGACCCGGTCCAGCAGGTCGGTGAACTCGATGCCGGAGTCCGGTGCGTCGACCCCGATGACCCGTTCGATGCGCGGGTCGGCGGCCAGTCGGGCCGCCACGTGGGCTCCCAGGTAACGGCCCACTCCGGTGACGACGACGACCCCCGGAGCACCTGAGGTGCCACCGGGGGTCATCTGACGCACCTATGCCGGCAGGATGGACCGAGCCGGGACGACCACGGCCTGATCACCTGAGCCTCCGGAGGTCGACAGTTTGGCAAGTGACGCCGAACGCCGGGCGCTCGGACGGGCCGGGAGTGCTCCGGCGCAACATGCGCCGCCGGCCTGTCCGGTGAGCCCGGCGGCGATCACTTGCCGAGACGGCGACGCTGGACGCGGGTCTTGCGCAGCAGCTTGCGGTGCTTCTTCTTAGCCATGCGCTTACGGCGCTTCTTGACCACCGAGCCCATACGACAGCCTTTCGATACAACGTGCGGGGCGGACCGGATGACACCACGCAGGTGGCGACGGCGACCGCTTGCGGACAACGGACCGGACCAGTCTCGGCGGCGGGGCGCACCGGTGGGGTCTCGGTCGGGTTCCAGGGTAGCCGCAGGGCGTCAGCCGGACCAACGCGCCCCCGTCGCGGCCGCCTCTGGCGCACGACCGCGGGGCGCGCGAGCTCACTCCTCACGCCCACCGATGCCGGTCAGCCGACGATCGGAGGGTGAGGCGGTGGCTCAGGCGGTCTCCTGAAAGGCGCCCCGGAGATATTCGTGCACCGCATGCTCAGGCACCCGGAACGACCGGCCGACCCGGACGGCGGTGAGCTCACCGCTGTGCACCAGGCGATAGACAGTCATCTTTGACACCCGCATGACCGTCGCCACCTCCGCAACGGTCAGGAACTTGACCTCCGACAGCCGTCCGTCGGACTGTGACCCGGCCATGGCTCACCGACCCATCCCATGCCCGGCGCGTGCCAACCCGACGGATGCTCCGGGCCGGGCCGACGACGCGCGTGTTACCAGTACGGTAGCGGGACGGTTGTGACCGGCGCGATCCCTTCCTGCAACTGATCATGCTTCGGTGGCCGGTTCACCCGATCCGTGCTCCCGGTATCCGCCCGTGCGTGTCGGCCGTCCGGTTGTTCCGGCGCTGCTCATTCGGTGCGCAGCGCGACCACCGGGTCGAGCCGGCCGGCGCGCTGCGCGGGAACCACCCCGAAGACGATGCCCACCACCGCCGACACGCCGAAGGCAAGCGCCAACGACCACCAGGTGATCGCGGCCGGAATCGGCGACAGCGCGTCGACCAGCAGGGCGGTTCCCACGCCCAGCGCCATCCCGGTGAGCCCGCCGATCGTGGTGAGCAGCACCGCCTCCAGCAGGAACTGCACGCCGATGTCGCGGGGACGTGCGCCGACGGCCTTGCGCAGCCCGATCTCCCGGGTCCGCTCCCGGACGCTGACCAGCATGATGTTGGAGACGCCGACACCGCCGACGAGCAGCGAGATGCCGGCGATGGCCGCCAGCACGCCAGTGAGGACACCGAGGATGTCGCCGAGCACGCCGAGGATCTGCTGCTGGGTTACGGCGCTGAACTCGGTGTCCGGGTGGCGGCGGTTCAGCTCGGCGACGATCCGTTCGCCCAGCTCGTCGATCCGCTCCCGGTCCGGTGCCTTCACCGCGATGCCGTCGACCCGCTGGGTGCCCCAGAGTCGTTGCGCGGCGGTCACCGGCACGTGCACCTCGTCGTCCCGGTCGACGCCGAGGCTCTGCCCGAGGGGCGCGAAGACTCCGATCACTCGGAACCGCACCCCGGCCAGCGCCACCTGCTGGCCGAGCGGGTCCCGGTCGGGGAAGAGCGCACGCGCGACCGAGTCGCCGAGCACCGCCACCCGTCGGCTGGTGTCCACGTCGGTGGCGGTGAGGTAGCGTCCCCGCGCCAGCGAGCGGGTGAACACCGCCGGGGTCGTTTCCAGGACGCCCTGCACGGTGGTGAAGTCGGAACGGGCGCCGGCCCGCGCGGTCGCCCCGGAGGCGACGGTGACCGCCACCCGATCCGGGTCGCCGACCACCCGGGTGACGGCGTCCACGTCCTTGAGGGTCAGCGGCGAGACGACCGGCGCGTTGCCCACCTCGATCCGGCCGGGGACGACCAGCAGCAGGTTGGAGCCGAGGCCCTCGACCTGTTGCTCGACCTTCTGCTTGGTGCCGGTGCCGATGGCCACCAGCAGCACCACCGAGGCCACCCCGATGATCACTCCGAGCATGGTCAGCGCGCTACGCAGCCGGTTCGCCCGCAGTGCGTCCAGCGCCACCCGCCACGCCTCGGCGACTCTCACGCCGTACCTCCGGGCCGCTCGACCTCGCGCGGAAGGCGCCCGGTGGCTCCGGCGGCGCCACCGGAGCCACCGGACGGGTGCCCCGGACCGCTTCCGGACGCGGACCGGGGCTCCGCGCTGGGAGCGGGGACCAGTGTCGCAGGTCGACCGTGATCAACGGACGGCGGTCGATCATGAGCGGAGCGCGGGTCGGCGCTGTCCGCCACGACCACCCCGTCGCGCATGGTGATCCGGCGGTGGGCGCGGGCAGCCACCTCCTGGTCGTGGGTGACCATCACCAGCGCCACCCCCGACTCCGCGTTCAGTTGTTCCAACAGCTCCAGCACGGCGGCGCCGGTGACGCTGTCCAGGTTGCCGGTGGGTTCGTCGGCCAGCAGCACCGTCGGCTCGGTGACCAGCGCGCGGGCGATCGCCACCCGCTGCTGCTCACCGCCGGACATCTGGTTGGGCCGGTGATCCAGCCGGTGCCCGAGGCCGACCCGGCCCAGCATCGCCGCCGCCCGCTCCCGCCGCTGCCGGGCCGACACCCCCCGGTAGACCAGTGGCAACGCCACGTTCTCCACCGCCGAGGTACGCGGCAACAGGTGGAACGCCTGGAAGACGAAGCCGATGGTCTCGTTGCGCAGGGTCGCCATCTCCGGTGGGGCGAGGGCGTTGACGTCCCGCCCGCCGATCACCAGCCGGCCACCGGTGGGCCGGTCCAGCCCGCCGAGGAGGTGCATGAGGGTGGACTTGCCCGAGCCGGACGGGCCGACCAGGGCCACGTAGTCCCCCGGCTGCACGGTGAGCGACACCCCGCGCAGCGCCTCCACCGACACCCCGTCGAGCTGGTACGTCCGGGACACGTCCACCGCCTCGATGGCCGGAACCCGCTCCCCTGCCGGCCGATCTGCGACGGCGGGTTCGGTCACCGGACTTCCTGGCCGTCGCGGACCTGGTCGGCGCCGCGCACCACGATCCGGTCGCCGGGCTGCACGCCGTTGAGGATCTGCACGAGGTCGGACCCCTGGACGCCCACGGTCACCGGCGCCCGGCCCGCCTTGCCGTCCCGGACCACCCAGACCGCGTCCCGGCCGTCGGCGGAGAACACCGCCGACGCGGGGACGGTCACCGCGTCGACGGCCTCACGTACCCGCAGGTGCACGATCGCGTTCATGCCGGGGCGGGGCGTCGGGGCCGGCTCGTCCTCGGCCAGCTTTCCGGCGCCCAGCGCCAGGCGGACCCGGTAGGTGACCCCGCCCTGCGCGGAGTTGGTGGGCAGCACGTCGACCGAGCGGACGGTGGCGTCGTAGCTGGCGCCGGTGACGGCGTCCAACTCGACGGTGGCCGGCACGCCGGCCTTGACCAGCAGCACGTCGGTCTCGTCCACCTCGGCGAGCAGACCCAACTGCCCGGTGTCCACAACGGTCAGGACCGGGGTGCCGGCGGTGACCTGACCACCGACCGCGACGGCGTCGTCCACGCCGGCCGGCGGCCCACCCTGGCTGGGGGCCAGCACGGACGGGTCGAGGCCAGCGCCACCGGCCTGCTCCAACAGCCCGGCCAGACCAGCGTTCGCGCCACCGCCGGCCCGGGTGCCGCCGGGCTGCACCACCCCGGCGATCGGGGCACGCAGGGTCAGCGCGTCGACTGTCGCCTTCGCCAGGTCGTACGCCTGCTGGGCCTGGAGCCGTTGCGCCGCGGAGAGCGCGCCGACGGCGGAACTCAACCCGTTGATCCCCCGCTGCACGGAGCGGACCGCCTGGTCGGCGCTGCGCGCGGCGGCAGCGTACTGGCGTTGCGCGGACGTCACCTGGGTGAGCAGCGCGTCGCGCAGTTGCGGGTCGGCGATCTTCTCGGCGGCCTTCCGGGCCGCGTCGAACGCCTCGTCGGCGGCCTTGTCGGTGCCGCGCCGGCTGCTGGTCAGGCTGCCCGCTCCGACACCCCGGCCGGCGCGCTTCGCGGCGGCCAGCGCCTCCTTGGCCTGACGGAGACGCTGTTGTGCGCTCGGCGAGTCGACCACGGCCAGCACCTGACCGCGCTTGACCCGCTGTCCAGGTTGGACGCGCAGGCTGGCCAGGGTGCCGTCGGCGGGAGCGGTGAGGGTGGCGGCGGCGCGGGCGGTCACCGTGGCGGGTGCGTCGATCACCTCGGTGACCGGGTTACGGGCGGCCGACGCCAGCGCGAGATCGGGGCCTTCGTCGCCGCAGGAGGCGGCGGTGGTGGCGGTGAGGACGGCGACGGCGGTCAGGGCGATGAGCAGGCGGGGCCGCATGGTGCTGGCGGGCCGTGACGACTGGGGACGGCGCACCCCATCGATGGTACGGCGCACCGCCGCACCGCCTGCGCGCTGCGTCAGCCGGCGGTGGCGCGGACGTACGCCACGCACTCGTCGTGCAGCGTCGACCACTGCTCACCGAACGCCTTCTCGGAGGCCGCTTCGATGGTCCTGCCGTCGTGCACCACGGTCTTGAAGAAGGTGAGCAGCCGCAGCGGCCCGTACCGGTCGACGAGGTGCCGGACGGCCAGGTAGCCGATGCCGTAGCTGCCGGCGACCCGTTCGGCGGAGGCATCGTCGGCGGGGTTGACGCCCTCCAACTTGCCGTCCCAGCCACCCCGGACCATCTTGCGCACGTCGGCGATCCCCTCGTACCGGTCGACCGCCTGGCCGCCGGCACCGGCGAACTCGGCCAGGCCCTCGACCAACCACCAGGTGAGCTTGCCCGGGTAGCCGCGCTCCGGCAACGACGCCGCGTGGGTCAGCTCGTGCCGGAGCAGGTCGTCGGTGCCGCTGTTGGAGAGCCCTTCGGCGTTGAGCACCACCTCGTGGTGACCGCCGCCCACGGTGACCGCGTAACCGCCGGTCCATTCCGGGCGCTCCCCGCCGTACCAACGCTGCCACTCGGTGCGCCCGGCGTAGAAGATCCGGTATCGGTCCGGCGGTGAGCCGGTCACCGCGTACCCGTCGGCGACCTTCGCCGCCGACTCGGCCTGTGCGAGCAGGCCGGGCAGCTTGCCGCGCAGCGCCGGGGTGGTGGCGACGATGGTCCGCGCGCCGACGGCGACCGCCAGGTCGCTGATCTCCCACGGTCGGGTGCCGGTCTCCACCGACTTGGATTCCTCCATGGCGACCATCCGGGGCTGGTCGCCGTTCTCCCGCCACCGGGTGCCGATCAGCACGGGGCTGGGCCGGCAGTTCGGCGTGACGAAGCAGTACTGGAAGCGCACCAGCAGCCGCCACTCGCCGGGCTTGCCGATGATCGGCACGGGCAGGCCACTCGGCTCGGCCCGCCAGCCGGTCACCTTGAGCTCGCGTAGTGCGGCGAAGCGTCGGCGCAGGTCGTTGTGGGCGGCGGGATCGGCGACGGCGAGGAACCCGGCGCGGTCGCCGCCGAGGAGTGCCGCGGACTGCCGGTGGAGCTGGGCGGTGATCCGGTCGGACAGCGCGCGGGCCACGGCGGTGGCCGGGTCGTCGGCCGCCGAGGAGCCGACCCGGCTGACAGTGGGGCGCGAACCTGTCTCCCGGATCACTCCGACGACGAGCGCCGCCGGCAGGCCGCAGCCCAGCAGCAGGAGGACCACCACGAGCACCGTCCACAGCGGCCAGAGCCGCCGTGGTGCTGGCTGCTGCACCTCGTCAATCACCCGCCGAAGGGTACGACCACTACCTGGATGCGGCGAGGCCGCCCCGGGCCGATCCCTCACCCGCCGGTGCGCGGCCAGGAGCGGAACGAGATGTCCATGCTCGCGACCAACTGGTGGTACGAGCGATCGACGTCACGGGGCAGACCGAAGCCGCCCGCGGCCTCCAGGGTCACGAAGCCGTGCAGGGCGCTGCGCAGCGCGCGGGTCGCGTCCACGGCATCGTCACCGGTGAGCCCGTACCCGCGCAGCACCGCGAAGATGGCACCGACGGCGCGTTCGCCCGCCTCGACGTGTTCCGGGTCGGCCGGGTCTGGCACCCGCTGCGTGGCCGGGTAACGGCCGGGGTGTCGGAGGGCGTAGTCACGGTAGGCGTCCGCCATGGCCCGGAGCGCGTCGCCACCGGAGCGGCCGACGGCGGCGGTGGTCATCTCGGTGGCCAGCTCGGCGGTGGCCAGGGCGGCCAGTTTCTGGGCCAACGCGTCCGCCCCCCGCACGTGCTTGTAGAGGCTGGGCAGCGCCACCCCGAGCCGGCTGGCGAGCGCGGCGAGGGTGAGCTGCTGGAAGCCGACCTCGTCGGCCAGCCGGGCCGCCTCCCGTACGACGGTCTGCTGGTTGAGGCCGACCCTAGGCACCGGCGCACACCGCCAGGAAGCCGAGCAGTTCCTCGGCGGTGCGTTGCGGCCGGTCGGCGTGCGGGTAGTGACCGGACTCCTCGATCATCCGGGCCTCGGCGGTGCCGAAGAGCCGCCGGGCGGCCCGCGCCTCGGCTCCCGGGTCGGGGAAGTCCGGGTCCTTGGACCCCATCAGCACCAGGACCGGTTGCCGCACCTGCGGCGCGCGGGCGGTCCAGTGCGGCTCGGCCGGTGCGATCAAACCGCGCGTCGCGGCCATCCGACCGGGCTCGCGCAGGTTGGCCACCATCGAGCGGCGGTACGCGGCGTCGTCGGCGGGTCGGTGCACCGGGAACAGGGTGTTGTGGAACATCCCGAACAGTCGAGGGTTGTGCAGCACGGACCACATCGCCATCCGCAACAGCGGGTTGAGCTTCGGCTGACCGACGAACGCGCCGATCTGCACGATGCCGGTGACCATCTCGGGTGCGTCGGTGGCGGCGAAGACCACCGCCGCAGCGGCGGACGAGCTGCCGACCAGCACGGCCGGACCGGCGTCGAGGTCGCGGACCACGGCCAGCAGGTCCGCGCCGACCTCTGCTGGGGCGTACGTGGGCCAGCCGGCGCTGGACTCGCCGTGCCCCCGGACGTCGACCGAGGCGACCCGGTGACCGGCGGCCACCAGTAGCGGCACGAGGTGCCGGAAGCTCGCCCTGTTCTCACCCATGCCGTGCGCGAGGACCACCAACGGCCCTTCGCCCTGCACCTCGTACGCGATGTGTCCGCCGTCCCGCCGCACCTGGCTAGTTGTCATAGCTTTAAAGCTAAGCTACTTAGCCAACGTTGGCAAGCCGGATACCGGAAACGGGCCGGCAGCAACCCGAGGGGTCGCCGCCGGCCCGTTTCGCCGAACCGGAGGAACTACTTCTTGGAGATCAGGGCACGGCCGAAGAAGACCAGGTTGGCGGGGCGCTCGGCGAGCCGGCGCATCAGGTAGCCGTACCACTCGTCGCCGTACGGGACGTAGGTGCGCACGGTGTAGCCCTCGCCGGCCAACCGGGCCTGCTCCTCCGGGCGGATGCCGTAGAGCATCTGGAACTCGAAGCGCTCCGGCCCCCGGTCGAACCACCGGGCCCGGTCCTCACCGATGGCGATCATCCGCGGGTCGTGGGTGGCCAGCATCGGGTAACCGTCGCCGGACATCAGGATGTTCATGCAGCGCACGTACGACTTGTCCACCTCGCGGGCCGACTGGTACGCCACCGACTCCGGCTCCTTGTAGGCACCCTTGCACAGCCGCACCCGCGACCCGGCCGAGGAGAGCTCCCGGCAGTCCGACTCGGTCCGCCGCAGGTACGCCTGGAGCACCGCGCCGGTCGACGGGAAGTCCTTGCGCAGCCGGCTCAGCACCTCCAACGTCGAGTCGGTGGTGGTGTGGTCCTCCATGTCCAGGGTGACAGTGGTGCCCGCCGCGTCGGCCGCCGCGCAGATCGCCCGCGCGTTGTCGTACGCCAACTGCTCGTCGAACATCTGGCCGAGGGCGGAGAGCTTCACGCTCACCTCGGCGGCCGGGGTGAGCCCAGCGGCGCCGAGCATCTTCAGCAGTTTCAGGTACTCGTCCCGGGTGGCGGTGGCCTGCTCGGGGCGGACAGTGTCCTCACCGAGGTGGTCGAGGGTGACCGCGAGGCCGTCGTCGACGAGCCCGCGGGTCGCGCGCAACGCGTCGTCTGTGGCGGCGCCGGCGACGAACCGGCGGACGACGTCCCGGGTGTACGGGGCAGTCGCGACGAGCCGCTCGACCTGGGATGACCGGGAGGCGGCGAGGATGACGGAACGGAGCATGAGCCGAGCGTAACGCCCCTGCCAGGGACCCCGCCGAGGGGCGGCCGGGCCACCTCGGCCCGGGGGCGGGGCGGCGGCAGTGGCGTCGATCGGCTACAACGATGCCGTGGACCAACGCCCCCGCCGCCGACTCCGCTCGGCCTCCGTGCAGCTCGGCGCGCTCACCGCTCTCGCGCTCGCCCTCTCCGGCTGCAACATGACCTCGGACGACGACGATGACGACGACTGCGCCCTCGGGCCGGTCGGCGGCGGCGACACCGTCGCGCTGGCGATGCGGGTCACCGACCCGGCCGCCGGTCGCACCGCCCCGGAGCCCACCACCACCGCCGCCCTGCCCGAACGCGGTGGTTTCGGCACCCACCTCGCCGCCTGCGGCGGCTGACGTGCGCCGCGAGACGGTCACGCCGCGCACCGACTGGGACGCCACCATCCGGTCGCAGGGGCTGGTCTACGTCGACACCGAGCTGCCCGACGGCGGGATCATGTCGTACTGGGACGAGACCGCCGCGTACGCCTTCGACCTGGACGAGGTGCTGCGGCTGGAGGAGGCCACCGAGGAGCTGCACCGGATGTCGGTGGCCGCCGCCGAGCACGTGGTGGCGCAGCGCCGGTACGCCGAGTTCGGCATCCCGGAATGGGCGGCCGAGGCGGTGGCCCGGTCGCTGCGGGAGGCGCCACCGACCCTGTACGGGCGCTTCGACCTCGCGTACGACGGCACCTGGCCTCCAAAGATGTTGGAGTACAACGCGGACACCCCCACCGCGTTGGTCGAGGCGAGCATCATCCAGTGGTACTGGCTGGAGCAGACCCGGCCGGAGCTGGACCAGTGGAACAGCCTGCACGAGCGGCTGGTCGGCGCCTGGGCCAAGATCGGGGCGGGGCTGCACGACCCCCGGGTGCACGTGCTCTGGTCGAACGAGGAGGAGTCCGGCGAGGACCACATGACCGCCGGCTACCTCGCCGAAACCGCCCGGCAGGCCGGCCTGAGCGTCGAACTTCAACCCATCCAGGAGATCGGCTGGGACGGCCGACGCTTCGTCGACGCCGACGACAACCCGGTGACCACCTGCTTCAAGCTCTACCCGTGGGAGTGGATGCTGGCCGAGCCGTACGGGCCGGCTGCCCTGGCCCCGGGCACCCCGACCACCTGGATCGAGCCGGCCTGGAAGCTGCTGCTCTCCAACAAGGCGCTGCTCGCGGTCCTCTGGGAGCTGTACCCCGGCCACGAATACCTGCTCCCGGCGTACCTCGACTCGCCGCGGGGCATGCCGGAGTACGTCGCCAAGCCACTGCTCGGCCGCGAGGGCGGATCGGTACGCATCGTCACCGCCGATGAGGAGATCACCAACCCGGGGATCTACGGCGACGAGGGCTGGTGCTACCAGGAGTTCCGGGCGTTACCGCAGTTCGCCGGCAACCGGATGGTGCTGGGCAGCTGGATCGTCGACGGCGAATCGGCCGGCGTGGGTGTGCGGGAAAGCGCGAGTCTGATCACCGACGGCTACGCGCGGTTCCTGCCGCACTACATCGACGCGCCGCGCACCCGCTGAGTCGTCTACCGTTGGGGGCGTGAACTTCGACGCGTACGCCCGGACCGGCGTTGACCTGGTCAACGCCCGCCTGGACGACCTCGACGACCTGCGGGCCCTCTTCCCCGACGAGAACGCCTGGATGCGCGACGAGGTCGCGGACCGGGACGTGGCGATTTTCCGCCGGGCGCAGAAACGGTTGCGCGACGTCTTCGAGTACGGCACCTCGGGGCGGGACGCCCAGGCGGTCACCGAGCTGAACGCGCTGCTCGAGGCGTTCCCGGTGCAGCCGCGCATCTCCGGGCACGACTCCAGCGACTGGCACATGCACGTGACCAGTCGGGGTGCCTCGGTCAGTGCCGAATATCTGGCCGGCGCGGCCTGGGGGCTGTCGGTCTGGCTGTGCGAGTACGGCAGCGCCCGGTTCGGGGTCTGCGCCGACGAGCGGTGCGGCAACGTCTACCTGGACACGTCGTCCAACTGCTGCCGGCGGTTCTGCTCGGAGCGCTGCGCCACCCGCTCGCACGTCGCCGCGCACCGCGCGCGCAAGCGGGCGGCGGTCGGCGAGCAGGTGACGGTCGCCCAGCAGCCGACCTCCACCGCCGATTCCCTCTCAGCGGTCAGCTGAACCCGCCACCGCCCGTCCTGGGCCGACGGCTCAGGCGTCGACCGGTGACGGCGCGGTCAGGTGCTGGCGGGCGAACTCCAGCGCGGCGCGCAGGTCCGCTTCGCGCACCGCGCGGCTCTTCGCGCCCCGGGTGGCGACCTCCACCGCCACCGACCCGGTGAAACCCCGGCCGGCCAGCGAGGAGAGCAGCTCCCCGCAGGGCTGGGTGCCCCGCCCGGGCACCAGGTGCTCGTCGCGGCCCTCACCGGTGCCGTCACCGAGGTGCACGTGCGCCAGCCCGGCGCCCATCCGGTCGGCCATCTCCAGCGGGTCGCTGTGCGAGGCCGCGCAGTGCGACAGATCCAGGGTGTACGACGCGTAGCCGGCGTCGGTCGGATCCCACCCGGGCACGTACGGGACGAACTGCCGGCCCGCCATCCGCACCGGGTACATGTTCTCCACCGCGAAACGCAGCCCGGGGAACCGGTCCGCGACGGTGGCCAGACCCTCGGCGAAGTTGCGCGCGTAGTCGCGCTGCCAGGTGAACGGTGGGTGCACCACGACGGTCGGCGCGCCCAGCGTCTCGGCCAGCTCGGCGGCCTTGCGCAGGCGCTCCCACGGGTCCGGGCTCCACACCCGCTGGGTGACCAGCAGGCAGGGCGCGTGCACCGAGAGCACCGGCACGTCGTAGTGCGTGGAGAGGCCGCGCAGCGCGCCCGTGTCCTGGCTGACCACGTCGGTCCAGACCATCACCTCGACGCCGTCGTAGCCGAGCGCCGCGGCCAGTTGGAACGCCGCCGCGGTCGGCTCGGGAAAGACCGACGAGCTGGACAGGAGCACGGGAACGCGGGAAGTCACATCAGCCAGCGTAGCCCGGCAGCGCCGGGGGCATCGTGACGAGCGCCGGCAAACCGACCGAAAACGGCCGCCGGATCAGATCGGCTCCAGTTGATCCAGTCGGCGGAGGATGACACCCTCCCGCAGCGCCCACGGGCAGATGTCCAGCGAGTCCAGATCCAGGCGGCGCATCACCGCCTCGGCGACCACGGCACCGGCCAGCAACTGGTGGGCCCGGCCCGCGCTGACCCCCTCCAGCTCCATCAACTGCGCCGGTGGGATGTGTCGGATGAAGCCGATGACCTGCCGCAGGCCGGCCCGGGTCAGGCTGCGTCGCACCCACAGCCCGGAACCGGACGGGGCCGCCCCGGCCAGTCGGGCCAGGGTGCGGAACGTCTTCGAGGTGGCCACCGCCCGCCCCCAGCCCACCTCCGTCATCTGGTCGACGACCTTGTCCAGCCGGCCGTCCACGTACTCCCGGAGCTTGTCGACGGCCTCCGCCGACGGCGGGGCCGCACTGGCCGGATCGACCCGCAGCCGCTCGCGGGTCAGTCGACCGGCCCCGAGTGGCAGGGAGACCGCGACGTCCGGGTCCTCGTCGATGCCGGCGGCGATCTCCAACGAGCCGCCACCGATGTCGAGCACCAGCAGCCGGCCCGCCGACCAGCCGAACCACCGCCGTACGGCCAGGAACGTCATCCGCGCCTCGTCCGCCCCGGACAGCACCGCCAGGCGTACGCCGGTCTCGTCCCGGACCCGGGCCAGCACCTCGGCCGCGTTGGTGGCGTCGCGCACCGCGGACGTGGCGAAAGCGATCAGGTCGTCGGCCGCCAACCCGGTGGCCGCCGCCTTGGCCATGCCGACGGCCTTGACCAGGCCATCCGCGCCCGCCTCGGTCAGCGCGCCGTCGGGGCCGATCTGCTCGGCCAGCCGGAGCACCACCTTCTCGGAGTGCGCCGGCCACGGGTGGGCGCCGTGGTGCGCGTCCACCACGAGGAGGTGCACCGTGTTGGATCCGACGTCGAGGACACCCAGTCGCATGGTGAAGACCCTAGGCGCAACACGTTTGCGCGGCTCACCGGCCTGCGGACGTGACCGCGCGTACGCTGGGCCGAGTGACAATGGAGCTCCGTGTGCTGGTGGACGACCCGGGTGACCCGCGCAGTCGCGAGGTGCCCCTGGACTTCCCTCGGGAGTGGATCGAGTTCGCCGACCCGGCCGACGAGACGCACCTGATCCGGGCCGACCTGACCTGGCTGCTCTCCCGCTGGACCTGCATCTTCGGCAAGGGCTGCCACGGCATCATCGCTGGCCGGGCCTCCGACGGTTGCTGCTCGCACGGGGCGTTCTTCACCGACTCGGACGACGAGAAGCGGGTCCGCAACGCCGTCAAGCGGCTCACCCCGGAGACCTGGCAGCACTTCCGGCGCGGGTTCAAGAACTGGACCGACGAGGACACCATCGACGGCAAGAACCCGGCCCGCCGCACCGCCACTCAGGGCGCCGAGGGCCCGTGCGTGTTCCTCAACGACGCCGACTTCGCCGGCGGTGGCGGTTGCGCCCTGCACGCCCAGGCGCTGCGCGACGGGGTGCACCCGTTGGAATACAAGCCGGACGTCTGTTGGCAGCTGCCGATCCGCCGCGATCAGGACTGGGTGAAGCGACCGGACAACTCCAAGGTGCTGGTCTCCACCCTGTCCGAGTTCGACCGGCGGGGCTGGGGAGCCGGCGGGCACGACCTGGACTGGTGGTGCACCTCGTCGACGGACGCGCATGTCGGCGCCGAGCCGATGTACCTGTCGTACTCCCCGGAGCTGACCGCCCTGATCGGCGCTGCCGCGTACGAGCGGCTGGCCGAGCTGTGCGCGGCCCGGACGAAGCAGGGCATGATCGCCCCGCACCCCGCCGACCAACTCTAGCGGATCTTGGTAGCACTCCGGCGGCCGTCGCTCAGCGCAGGGCCTCGTCGACAAGCGTGCGAGCGCTGCGCTGGGCCGCGTCGGCGATCAGGGGGTCGCCGTCCAGCACACCGGCGGCGAGCCCGCCGTCCAGCAGCAGGGTGAGCTGCCGGGCGAGCAGTTCCGGGTCGGCCGCGCCGGCCTGGCGGGCCAGCTCGGTCACCCAGGCGCGGACCACGGTCTTGTGCTCGACCGTCCGGGCGTGCACCGGCCCAGCGGCGGACGACTCGGCTGCGGTGTTGATGAACGCGCAGCCGTGGTAGCCCTCCCGGCGACAGGCGCCGGTCAGCGCGTCGAACATCCCAACCAGTTGGGCGCGTGGCTCGTCGCCGGCATCCCGGGCCGCGGACCGCAACGCGCCGAACCACGCCTGGTCGACCCGATCGAGGTACGCCAGCACGAGGTCGTCCTTGCGCGGGAAGTGCTTGTAGAGCGTCGCCTTGGCCACGCCCGACTCGGCGATCACCGTGTCCACCCCCACGCCGCGCGGCCCGTGCGCGTAGAAGAGCCGGAACGCGGTGTCCAGGATCCGGTCCCTGGCCGAGCCGGCCGGAGTGCGGGGCGCGGGCATCGGTGCTCCCTAGTTCTGCTGATGACAGCCCTGATCCTATAGACGGCTTCGTCTAGGGAGGCGGTGCCCTCGGCTTCGGCGACCCCCGCGAGGGCCGCGCGACTATGGCACGACGGCCTCGCGACGGCCTCACGACGGCCTCGCGACGACCTCACGACGACCTCGCGGACGAGGGGCGGGACATGGGTCGGGGGCGCTTTGGAGCTGAATCGCTTGTGACATCAGCGGAAGACACCGGCCGGCGACGGCGGGATGACTCGTTTGTGACATCAGCTCCAAAGGACTGCCAACCGCACTGCCGCCCCTCCGGGCGTCCAGAGCGGGCTGCACGCCGACACCTCTGCGATTCGACAAAGGGCAGTGGTAGACAGACCTGTCTGTTAGCCTGCTTGCGATCGGCACGAGCGATGTCGCGGCCATCCGGGCCGGCGACCACGCCCACTGGGCGGCGCAGCACCCCGAGGTCGGCCTGGCGACCCTCGCCGAAGCCGCAAGCGGCACCGAGCTGGTGGTGAACGCCACAAACGGCAACGGCTCGCTCCCCGCACTGGCCGCGGCCGGCGCACCGAACCTGGCCGGCAAGGTTCTGCTCGACAGTGTCTTCGTCTCCGGCGACGACGCGGAGGCCAAGCGGATCGTCAGCGGGCTGCTCGTCAGCTTCGGCCACACCGACGTGATCGACCTCGGCGACCTTTCCACCGCGCGGGGCACCGAGATGCTGCTGCCGCTCTGGTTGCGGCTCTACGGTCGACTCGACACCGTCAACTTCAACATCAAGGTCGTCCGCTGACCGAGCGGGAACAGCCCGAAGGGGGCCTGCGCCGAACGCAAACCCCCTTCGGGTACGCCGATCACGGCTCGAACTTGTAGCCCAGACCCCGCACGGTCACGATGAAGCGCGGCGCGGACGGCTCCGGCTCGATCTTGGAGCGCAGACGCTTGACGTGCACGTCCAGCGTCTTGGTGTCACCGACGTAGTCGGCGCCCCAGACCCGGTCGATGAGCTGACCGCGGGTGAGCACCCGGCCCGCGTTGCGCAGGAGCAGCTCCAGCAGTTCGAATTCCTTCAGCGGCAGCTGTACGGCTCCGCCGTCGACGGTCACCACGTGCCGCTCGATGTCCATCCGCACCGGCCCGGCGGCCAGCGTCGGCAAGCCCGCCTCGGCCACCTCCGGGCTCTGCCGGCGCAGCACCGCCCGGATCCGGGCGACCAGTTCCCGCGGCGAGTACGGCTTCGTGACGTAGTCGTCGGCGCCGATCTCCAGCCCGACCACCTTGTCGATCTCGCTGTCCCGGGCGGTGACCATGATGATCGGCACGGCGGAGCGCTGCCGCAACTGCCGGCAGACCTCGGTCCCAGACATCTCGGGCAACATCAGGTCGAGCAGCACGATGTCGGCGCCGGTCCGGTCGAACTCGGTGAGGGCGTCGGTGCCGGTCGCGGCGACCGAAACCTCAAAGCCCTCCTTACGGAGCATGTACGACAAGGCGTCGGAGAACGACTCCTCGTCCTCGACCACGAGAACGCGGCTCAACGGGGATTTCCTTTCCATCTGCTGTCAGACCTGCCGTAGCCCAGTCGGACCGGACTCGATCCCAACCGGCGGCAGTGTCGCCAGGAGGTCATCCGGTGGACTGGCGGGCAGCCGGAGGGTGAACGTCGATCCACCACCAAGAGTGCTCGACACCTCGACCCGTCCGCCATGGTTGCTCGCAATGTGTTTCACGATCGCCAGACCGAGCCCGGTGCCGCCGGTGGCACGCGAGCGGGCCTGGTCGGCCCGGTAGAACCGCTCGAAGATCCGGTCGACGTCGGTGGGGGCGATACCGATGCCCTGGTCGGCGACGGCGATCTCGACGTGCTCGTCGTCGCCGCGGAGGGTCACCCGAACCGTGGTGTCCTCGCCCGAGTAGTTGATGGCGTTCTCCACCAGGTTCGCCACCGCCGTGGCGAGTTGGGAGTCGCTGCCGTACGCGGTGAGACCACGCGCCCCGTCCACGGTCACCGCGACACCCCGGGCGGAGGCCGTGGTGCGGGTCCGGTCGACCACCTCGGCGATCACCCAGTCCAGCGCGACCGGCTCCGGTGGCGGCTGCGGCTCAGCCCCCTGCAACCGGGTCAGCTCCAGCAACTCCTGCACCAGTCGACCCAGCCGGGTCGACTCGTGCTGGATCCGTTCGGCGAACCGGCGGGCGGCCACCAGGTCCTCGGAGAGGTCGGGTACCGCGGCGTCGGCCGGCTCGGTCGCGTCCAGCAACGCCTCGGCGAGCAGTTGCAGGGCCCCGATCGGGGTCTTCAGCTCGTGGCTCACGTTGGCCACGAAGTCGCGTCGTACCCGGGTCAGCCGGTGCGACTCGGTCACGTCGACCGCCTCGACCGCGACGAAGCCGTTGCCGAGACCCATCGCCCGCAGGTGCACGCCGAGCGGGTTCTCCCCCGCGCTGTCGCGACCCCGGGGCAGGTCCAGCTCGATCTCGCGTCGCACGCCGGTGCGTCGCACCTGGCCGGCGAGGGTACGGATCAGCGGGTGCGCGGCGATTGAGCCGGGGGTGCTGCCGGTACGCAGCAGCCCCATCGCGCGGGCGGCCGGGTTGATCAGCACGGGGACGTCGTCGTTGTCCAGAACCACGACACCGGCCCGGAGTGAGTCGATCGTCCGGCGGCCGAGCCCGGCCTGCTGCTCGTCGGCTATCGCGGGCCTCCCCCTGCTCCAGCGGAAGCGGACGCTCCCCGTCGACGTGGAGTGACCGTCCCGCCTCGGCAGGAACCGGGGCAGCAGCAGACCGGCGGCCATCCCGGCCACCAACGCCAGGGCCACCACGACCGCCACCGCCCACTCCACCCGGCGATCGTAGGGTCATTGTTAACCTGGCTACCACACAGAACGGGACGAACTACCCTCACTTACGGAAGTGTTCACCCGCACGTCTGGCGTCGTTCACCGTGGTTCATCCGGGATCCGTCCACGCGCCCTACCGTTGGCGTCGCACCTGCTCAACCCCCTGCGCCGGCACCCGTCGGCGGCGACCGACCACAGGACGTGATGATGCGCGACGAGTTCCGGGCCGACCTCCAGATCGTCAGCCAACTGCTGGTGGACATGGCGGAGGGCGTCCGCGCCGCCATGCGCCAGGCCACCCGGGCCCTGCTCACCGCCGACCGGCAGGCCGCCGAGACGGTCATCGAGCGGGACGCCGAGATCGACGACCTCTACCGGCACGTCGAGGAGCGGGTCTGTGACCTGCTCGCCCGACAGGCGCCGGTCGCCTCCGACCTCCGGGCGATGATCACCGCGCTGCACGTGGCCGCTGATCTGGAACGGATGGGTGACCTCGCCGAGCACGTGGCGAAGACCGCGCTGCGCCGGCACCCCTCCCCCGCCGTCCCGGCAGAGCTGCGGACGGTCTTCACCGAGATGTCCGAGATCGCCGACCGGATGGCCGTGAAGATCGGTTCGGTGCTGGCGAAGCCCGACGCCGACCTCGCCGGCGAACTGGACCGCGACGACGACACCATGGACGAGCTGCACAAGAACCTGTTCGCCGTACTGCTCGGCGACGACTGGCCGTACGGGGTGGAGACGGCGATCGACGCCACCCTGCTGGGCCGCTTCTACGAGCGCTTCGCCGACCACGCGGTCAACGCCGGCGAGCACGTGATCTACCTGATCACCGGGGAGAGCGCGCCCAGCAGTAACTGACTGCGCGGAAGGGGCCCCTCGTCATCGCTCTCCGCGATGACGAGGGGCCCCTTCTCTGGTGGCTCAGCGCCCCTGGTTGGCCACTGCCGCAGCGGCTGCCTTCGCAGCTGTCGGATCGAGGTAGGTGCCGCCCAGAGTGAGCGGGCGCAGCTGCGGGTCGAGGTCGTAGCGCAGCGGGATGCCCGTCGGGATGTTCAGCTTGGCGATCGCCTCGTCGGAGATCTGGTCGAGGTGCTTGACGAGGGCGCGCAGCGAGTTGCCGTGCGCGGCCACCAGCACCGTCCGGCCGGCCAGGATGTCCGGCACGATCGAGTCGTACCAGTAGGGCAGCATCCGGTCGACGACGTCCTTGAGGCACTCGGTGCGCGGCATCAGCTCGGTCGGCAGCAGCGCGTAGCGCGGGTCACCCACCTGCGACCACTCGTCGTTGTCGTCGATGGGCGGCGGGGGCGTGTCGTACGACCGGCGCCAGAGCATGAACTGCTCCTCGCCGTACTCGTCGAGGGTCTGCTTCTTGTCCTTGCCCTGCAGGGCGCCGTAGTGGCGCTCGTTGAGCCGCCACGACCGGCGCACGGCGATCCAGTGCCGGTCGGCGGCGTTGAGCGCCAGTTCGGCGGTGCGGATCGCCCGGCGCATCAGGCTGGTGTGCACGACGTCCGGCAGCAGGCTGTGCTCGCGCATCAACTCGCCGCCGCGCCTCGCCTCGCCCTCGCCCTTCTCGGTCAGGTCGACGTCCACCCAGCCGGTGAAGAGGTTCTTGGCATTCCAGTCGCTCTCACCGTGTCGCAGCAGGACCAGCGTCCCGACGGTGGGCCCTTCGCTCGCAGTCATGCCGATCATCCTGCCTCAACCGCGGAGGGGACACGCGGGCAGCCGTCGTGACGACCACCACGTGAAAAAGCGGATGACCAGCGGATCCGCCCGCCACTAGGGTTGTAAGGCGCAACAGTCACATCGGTCATTACTTGCAAGCGGGGGAACCACGTGCGGACGATGCGGAGCTGGTTCCGGGACACCACCGGCGGCCTACCGACCACCTTCTGGTACCTGTGGTCCGGCACCCTGATCAACCGGCTTGGCTCGTTCGTCCTCGTCTTCCTCGCCATCTACCTGACACAGGAACGTGGCTTCTCGGCCTCGCAGGCCGGCCTGGTGATCGGCCTCTGGGGTGTCGGCGGGGCGTTCGGCACGACCGCCGGCGGCACTCTGGCCGACCGGTGGGGCCGCCGGCCGACACTGCTCACCGCCCACGTGGGCGCGGCGGCCATGATGCTCGGGCTCGGGCTGGCCCGGGATCTCTGGGCGGTTGCGCTGGGCGCGCTGCTGCTCGGCATGTTCGCCGAGGCGGCCCGGCCCGCGTTCGGGGCGATGATGATCGACGTGGTGCCGGCGAAGGACCGGCTGCGCGCCTTCTCACTCAACTACTGGGCGATCAACCTGGGCTTCGCCTGCGCGGCCGTCCTCGCCGGCCTCGCCGCACAGGCCGACTACCTGCTGCTGTTCGTGGTCGACGCGGCCACCATGCTGATCACCGCACTGATCATCTTCAGCAAGGTGCCGGAGACCCGACAGGCCGGCCCCGCCACCGCCGTCACGGCAGCAGCGGCTCCGCGCGGCGCGCTGCGCACGATCCTCAGCGACCGGGTCTACCTCGGCTTCGTGGCACTCAACCTGTTCGCCGCGCTGGTGTTCCTCCAGCACATCTCGATGCTGCCGATCGCGATGGGCGACGACGGTCTGAGCCCGGCCACCTACGGCTCGGTGATCGCACTCAACGGCATCCTCATCGTGGTCGGCCAGCTCTTCGTGCCCCGGCTGATCCGGGGTCGGAGCCGCTCGCACGTGCTCGCGCTGGCGTCCGTGGTGATGGGCGTGGGGTTCGGACTGACCGCGTTCGCCGGCACCCCCTGGTTCTACGGGCTGACCGTGCTGATCTGGACGGTCGGCGAGATGCTGAACTCGCCCTCCAACTCCACTCTGATCGCCGAGCTCTCCCCGGCCGAGCTGCGCGGTCGCTACCAGGGCGTGTTCTCCCTCTCGTGGCAGATCGCCGGGGCCAGCGCGCCGATCCTCGGTGGCCTGGTGCGCGAGCACGCCGGCAACGACACCCTCTGGTACGGCTGTGCCGCGCTCGGCCTCCTGACCGCGGTGGCCCACCTGGTGTCGGGGCCGGCCCGGGAACGGCGTGCGGCCGCGCTGCGCCGCTCCGGTGAGGCACTGGCACCGGCCACCACGTCACGCGCTCCACAGCCCGCCGAGGCGTAATGAGTGGCGCGGCCGTCCCGGAGTTTCCTACTGTGCAGTGGAAACAGTTAACAATCTGAACTGTCGGGAGGTCGGGTGCACGCCCTGCGGCGCTGGTGGCACGACACCGCAGGCGGACTACCCGCCACCTTCTGGTACCTCTGGGCCGGCCTGCTGATCAACCGGGCCGGCGCGTTCGCCATGCTGTTCCTCTCGCTCTACCTCACCGACGTACGCGGCGCGAGCGAAGGGCTGGCCGGCACCGTGGTCGGCGCGTACGGGGCCGGCGGAGCGGCCGGCGTACTGCTCGGCGGGGTGCTCGCCGACCGGTGGGGACGCCGGGCGACCCTGCTCGCCGCGCACCTGGCCACCGTCGGCCTGATGGTGGCGCTCGCCTTCACCCGACCCCTGCTGCTGATCGCGGTGCTCTCCGCGCTGATCGGCGTGGTCCACTCGATGCCCAGCCCGGCGTTCGTGGCGGCGATCGTCGACGTGGTGCCCGCCGAGCGCCGCTCGCGGGCGTTCAACCTTCAGTTCTGGGCGTTCAACCTGGGCATGGCGGTCGCCTCGCTGCTCGCCGGGGTCCTGGCCGAGGCGAGCTTCACCGCGCTGTTCCTGGTCGACGCGGGCGCCACCCTGACCGCCGCAGCCGTGATCGCCTGGAAGGTGCCCGAAACCCTGCGGCTGGCCCGGCCAGCGGCCGGACCACCGCCCGTCACAGGCACGGCACCGAAATCCATCCGGACCCGCCGGCCGGGCCTGCACACCGCGCTCACCGACCGCACCTTCCTGGTGTTCGTCGGGCTCACCTTCGTGCTGGCCGTACTCACCATGCAGACGTCGACCATCATGCCGCTGGCCATGCGCGCGGACGGCCTGGGCCCATCGGCGTACGGGCTGGTGGTGGCGCTCGGCGGCGCGCTGATCGTGGTCGGGCAGTTGTTCGTGCCCCGGCTGATCGACCGGCACCGCAAGGACGTCGTGCTGGCCGCCTCCACGGCGCTGCTCGCGCTCGGTTTCGGGGCGCTCGCCATCGCCGACGAACTGGCCATCTACCTGGGTGCCGCAGTGGTCTGGACGGTCGGCTCGATGCTCGCCGCCCCGCCCAACGCGCAGATCAACGCGGACCTGGCGCCACCGCAGCTACGAGCGCGCTACCAGTCGGTCTTCTACCTGACGTTCCCAGCCGCGGCGTTCGTCGCGCCCACCCTCGGCGGGGTGAGCCTCCAGCACCTCGGCGACCGGCACTGGCTGATCGTGGGCGGGCTGGGTCTGCTGGCCGCGCTCGGGCACCTGCTCGCCGGACCACCCCGGGAGCGACACGTCGCCGCGCTGCGCCGGGTTGTCGACCCGGAGCCGGCAACCACCGCAGACCGCGTACCGACCGGATAACCGACGCAAAGCGCCCACCACGTCCCTGAGGTCGTGGTGGGCGCCCGCCGGTGGGGCCGGCGGCGGCGGGCAACACTCACCCCCGTAAGCATCGCCCGCTCACGCCGCCGGTCCAAACAGGTGGGAACCGTCCCCCAACGGTTATTCCACCCGTCCCCTCGCGCCTCGTCTGGTGCGCGGATCTGATCGATCCGCCGCTCCCCCGAACGTTTCCAAACGTGGCGCGGTGCAATAAAGCTAGTTCGCCCGGATTCTGGATTCAACCCAGAACGGCTGTCTCGCCGGTCACAACTGGCGAGTATCCGCTGCTCCGGCCTCGTCCGTTGGCAACAGCCGGGTACCCGTCGGCCATTCCCGCAAACACCTCAACCGTCTTCCCGATCGGGTGACTCGGTCCGGAAGAAGTTGCTCTGCCGGCCGTCCCGCAACTGTTCCTGATAAATCAGGTTCAGCCGCCGCAGGTCAAACGTGTAGAACCAGTCATCCCAGGTGATCTCCCGAATCCGGCTGCTTTCCCGGTATCCGGGAATGTTGAAGGTCAACACACCCGCCCGGCCATCCCGCTCGGTGCCGGCGATGGTCGCCGGCTTGGCCCCGCGTTCCCGGGCCCACCGCTGGATCACCTCGTGGTTCGCTGTGATCAAACTCCGTCCCGGCCGCTCCGGCCGGTCCATGATCGACGAGATCACCTGCGAGCTGCGGACCGACCGCCCCGTACCCCGTCCGGTCCGGATCCCGCCAGCCGCCGTCCCGCCACCGGTCGACGGCGTCAACGTGCGCTTCGCCGTCGTGCGCTTGGCTGGCGCGCTCTTGGCTGGCGCGCTCTTGGCCGGTGCCGTGCGCTTCGCCGTCGTGCGCTTCGCCGTCGTGCGCTTCGCCGCCGCGCTCTTGGCCGGTGCCGTGCGCTTCGCCGTCGTGCGCTTCGCCGCCGCGCTCTTGGCCGGTGCCGTGCGCTTCGCCGCCGTGCGCTTCGCCGCCGCGCTCTTGGCCGGTGCCGTGCGCTTCGCCGCCGGTCGCGCCGATGCTTTCTTCGCCGGCGCCTTTCGCGCGGGCGCCGTACGCGCCGTCGCTGTCTTACGGGCCGCCGTGGTCTTACGGGCCGCCGTGGTCTTACGGGCCGCCGTGGTCTTACGGGCCGCCGTGGTCTTCCGTGCTGCGGCGGCCTTCCGGGCGGCGGTGGTCCTGCTCGCGGCCGTGCTCTTGCGGGCGGCCGTCGACGTCGCCGCTGTGGTCTTCTTCGCGGCGGTCGCCTTCTTCGCCGGCGCCCTCTTCGCCGCCGCCGTCGATTTCCGCCCAGCGGTCGCCTTCGTTGCGGCGGCCCGCTTCGCGGGCGCGCTCTTGTTCGCCGGCGCGGCCTTCGCGCGGCTCGACACCGGCCTGGCTGCCGACTTCTTGGTGGCGGCGGCGCGACCCGCCGACGCCCTGGTTCCGGCGGCCCGGCCCGACGGGCCGGTGCTGCTCCGACCCGCGCCGGCCCGCATCGAGCGCACCAGCTGTTTCACCAGCTCGGGCTTGCGCAATGCGGAGATCCCGGAGACCTCGCGTTTACGCAACTGCCCGCGGATGTCGTCCACCCGCATCCGGGAAATCTCCGACTCGGAGACTCCGGGCGTACCCGGCGTCTGGTTGCCGGCCTGTCGCTTCGTCCTGGTCGCAGTCGCGCCGCGACCTGAGCTGTTCCGCTGAGCCATGGGACGCTCCGCTCCTTGGCACTCCGTCATCGGCGCGCGGGGGTCCCTTGCCGCACCGCGCGGTGCGGCATACCCGTCAGGAGCACTCCGAACCACAGTCAATTCGCCATGATCGTGCTGCATCCAGGAAGTAGTGGCATCGCCATGGCGGCGACACCACTACTTCCTGGTTCGAGCACGATCATGGGATGCGGCCCCGGGGCGCGGCGCGCGGGGCTCGGGGCGGGCGCGGCGCGCGGGGCTCGGCGCGGGGCGGGCGCGGTGGTGTGGGTCAGGTTGGGTCGGGGCCGGCGCCGGAAGGCTCGAAGAGGTGGGCGAAGGCAGCCAGGTTGGCGGTCGACTCGCCCCGCTTAACCCGCCACTCGTACTCGCGTCGGATCGAACTGCCGAAGCCGATCTCCAGCATCGTGTCGAACGACTCGTCGGCGTACGTGAGCACCGCGCCGAACAGGCGGTCCAACTCGTCGGCGTCCACGCCGGCCGGGTTGACCCGACCGGTGAGGTACACGTCGCCGACGGCGTCGGTGGAGAAGGAGACGCCGTACATCCGGGCATTGCGCTGCAACAGCCAGGCCCACAGCTCCTCGCGGCGCTCGTCCGGCTGGCGCATCACGAACGCCTCGATCCGCAGCGCGTGCTCGCCGACGATCAGGTTGCAGATCGTCTTGAGCTTGTGGGTGCCCGGCAGCGTCACCGCGTACGAGCCGGGGCCGGTCGACTCCCAGGCCAGGTCCCGCTCGGCGCAGACCGACTCGATCAGGGTCGCAAGATCGCTCTTCGGGCTCACCGGACCCACTCTACGACCGACCCGGCTCGCGCACCGGGTGACGACGGGCCGCGGGTCACCACGAGCAGGCGCGGGTCACCACGAGCAGGAGAGCGCCGGGTCACCCGCGAGGTCGGCCGCGAGCCGCGCGCGGTGCCCGGCGATCGCCTCGCCGTAGACCCCGAGCAGACCGGCGACCGTACGGTCCCAGGAGAAGTGCCGGGCGTGCTGCTCGGCACCTCGGGCCAGCACCGACCGCAGCGCCCGGTTCGGCAGCAGGCTGCCCATCGCACGGGCCCAGTCGACCGGGTCGTGCCCGTCGATGAGTACGCCACTGACCTGGTCCCGGACGGCGGTGACCAGCCCTCCGACGGCGGCGGCCAGCACCGGCGTACCGCAGGCCTGCGCCTCCAGGGCGACCAGCCCGAACGATTCGTTGTGCGACGGCACCGCGACCAGGTCCGCCGCCCGGTACAGGGCCGGGAGGTCGTCCCCGGTGAGCGGCGGCAGGAACCGCACCCCGTCGCTGACCCCGAGCCTGGCGGCCAACTCGATCAGGGCGGTCGGCCGGTCCAGCCCACTGCCGCTGGGCCCGCCGCAGATCACGACGGTCACCTGGTCGGCCAGCGCCGGATCGCGCTCCCGCAGCGCGGCGATCGCGCGGATCAGCACGTCGGGGGCCTTGAGCGGCTGGATCCGACCGACGAAGGCAACCACGTACCCGTCGACTGGAAGCCCCAGCCGACGGCGGGCCTGGCGGGCGGCCGCGGGCCTGTCACCCGGCGCGGGCCGGAACCGGGCCAGGTCGACGCCCGGCTGCACGACGGACACCCGGGTCGGGTCGGCGTCGTACCGGTCGAGCAGGTCGCTGGCCTCGACCCGGGTGTTGGCGACCAGCCGGTCCGCCTCGGCGACGACCTGCTCCTCGCCGATGACCCGGGCCTTGGGCTCCGGCCGGTCACCAGCCGCGAGCTGGGCGTTCTTGACCTTCGCCAGGGTGTGCGCGGTGTGCACCAGCGGCACCCCCCAGCGCTCCTTGGCCAGCCAACCGACCTGGCCGGAGAGCCAGTAGTGGGAGTGGATCAGGTCGTAGTGGCCGGGCGGACGGGACGCCTCGGCGCGCAGCACCCCGGCGGTGAAGGCGCAGAGCTGGCCGGGCAGCTCTTCCTTGGTGAGACCCTCCAGGGGGCCGGAGGTGATGTGTCGGACCTGCACGCCGGGCGCCATCTCGACCACCGGGGGGAGGTCACCGGAGGTGGCCCGGGTGAAGATCTCCACCTCCACGTTGGCCTCGGCGAGACGCCGGGCGACTTCGAGGATGTAGACGTTCATTCCGCCGGCATCACCCGTGCCGGGCTGGTGCAGGGGGGAGGTGTGTACCGAAAGGGTGGCGATGCGGCGAGGCCGGGGCCACGGTTGGGCACCTCGCTGACGCCCGACACCGGTGTGCATTTCCGCCACATCCGCTCCTTCGTCACGGTTGATGCCGTCTCGCACGACCGGCGCTTCTCGGTCAACCTGTACGCCGGATGTCATCTTCCCCATCGGGCTTCGGAAATTCCCCAGCGCGGCCCCTCGGGGTGACGGACCTCATCACCGAACGCCCGCCGCCTGCTGCCGTACGCCCGGTCGGGGCGGCTCGTACGCCCGCTGTGACAATGTCGGGATGACCTCAGTCGCCATCGTCACCGGAGCGTCCAGCGGGATCGGCGCGGCCACCGCCCGCCGGCTCGCCGCCGAGGGCTTCCACGTGCTCGCTGCCGCCCGCCGCGCCGAACGGCTCACCGAACTGGTCGCCGAGATCACCGCCGCCGGCGGCCAGGCCACCGCCGTGACCTGCGACATCACCTCGGACGAGTCGGTGGCCCGGCTGGCCGAGGCCGCCGCCCAGGCACCCGGGCCGGTCACCCTGCTGGTCAACAACGCCGGCGGAGCGCGTGGGCTGGACCCGGTGGAGTCCGGCTCGGTCGCCGACTGGCAGTGGATGTACGACGTGAACGTGCTCGGCACCCTGCGGGTCACCCAGGCGCTGCTGCCGGCGCTGGAAGCCTCCGGCTCCGGCACCATCGTGGTGGTCTCCTCCACCGCCGGCCTGACCGTGTACGAGGGCGGGGGCGGCTACACCGCCGCGAAGCACGCGCAGACCGCCATCGCCGGCACGCTCCGGCTGGAGTTGTGTGGCCGGCCGCTGCGGGTCATCGAGATCGACCCGGGCATGGTGAAGACCGACGAGTTCGGGCTGGTCCGCTTCGAGGGCGACGAGGAACGGGCCGCCGCTGTCTACGCCGGGGTGCCGGGGCCGCTGGTCGCCGAGGACGTCGCCGACTGCATCGCCTGGTGCGCCACCCGCCCCGAGCACGTCAACATCGACCGGCTGGTGGTCCGGCCCCGGGCGCAGGCCGCCCAGCACAAGGTGCACCGGGTCTAGCGAGAAGTGAGCCGGGTTTTCGAGCCCCGCAGTCGCGAACGGAGATTGGCCCGGAGGTCGACATGAGCCCTGCGGCGCGGCGCCGGCCGTTCGGCGTGGTCACGCGCGGCACGACGAACCCGAACCGGCTCCGTCGGGTGGACAACTGGATCGTCGCCACCTGCGCCGACCGGCTGTTGGCGGCGGACGACCCTCTGGTGGTCGACCTCGGCTACGGCGCCACCCCGGTGACGGCTGTGGAGTTGCGCGCTCGGCTGGCGGCCGGGGTTCGTCCGGACGTACGGCTGGTCGGGTTGGAGATCGACGCGGCCCGGGTGGCGGCCGCGGCGCCGGCCGCCGACCCACCCGGGCTGACGTTCGCCCGGGGTGGGTTCGAGTTGGCCGGGCTCCGGCCGGTGCTGGTCCGCGCGTTCAACGTGCTGCGACAGTACGACGAGAGCGAGGTGGCCGAAGCCTGGCAGACGATGACCGCCGCGCTCGCCCCCGGCGGAGTGCTCGTCGAGGGCACGTGTGACGAGTTGGGGCGGCTCGCCAGTTGGCTGCTGATCGACGCCGACGGCCCTCGGACACTGACCCTGGCCGCGAAGCTCACCACGCTGGGCAGCCCCGCCGAGCTGGCCGAGCGGCTGCCCAAGGCGCTGATCCACCGCAACGTTCCCGGTGAGCCGGTGCACGCGCTGATTCGCGCCCTGGACGACGCCTGGCAGGCCGCCGCCCCGTACGCCACCTTCGGCCCCCGCCAACGCTGGCTGCGAGCGGTGACCCGTCTCCGCGAAACGGGCTGGCCCGTCCTCGACAACCCCACCCGCTGGCGCCAGGGCGAACTAACCCTCTCCTGGCCCCTCCCGGCGGGTGGGGCGGGGGGTTAGAGGGTGCAGTTGATGAGGACTGGTTCGGGGTGCAGGGTTACGCCGAAGCGGGCGTGGACCTGGTCGCGGATGGTGCGGGCCAGGGTGAGCAGGTCACTGGTGTGGGCGGTGCCGCTGCGGTTGGTCAGGGCCAGGGTGTGCTTGCTGGAGATGGCCACCCCGCCCTCGCCGGGGTGGCCCTTGGCGAAGCCGGCCCTGTCGATCAGCCAGGCGGCGCTCACCTTGACCAGGCCGTCCGCCCCTGGCCAGGCGGGCGGGTCGCCCAGCTCGGCGGAGCGTTCCAGGAGCTGTTCGTACGTCGCCCGGTCGAGCACCGGGTTGGTGAAGAAGGAGCCGACCGAGCGAGTGTCCGGGTCGTTGGCGTCGAGCACCATCCCCTTGCCCGCCCGCAGCCGCAGCACCACCGCTCGGGCGTCGGCCAGCGGCACCTGGTCGCCCACCTCGACACCGAGGGCTCGGGCCAGCTCCGCGTAGCGCACCGGCCCGGAGAGCGGAGACCTGGTGAGTCGGAAGTCGACCGAGAGCACCACCCAGCGGTCCACGTACTTGAAGATGCTGCCCCGGTAGGCGAAGCCGCAGTCAGCGGCGGGGATGACCTGACGGGTGCCCTCGACCCGGTCGTACACCTCGACGCCGGTGATCGTCTCGGCGACCTCCTGGCCGTACGCGCCGACGTTCTGGATCGGGGTGGCACCGGTCGAGCCGGGGATGCCGGACAGGCATTCCAGCCCGGCCCAGCCGTTGGTGACCGTGGCGGCGACCAGGTCGTCCCACGGCTCGCCGGCGTCGACCCGTACGGTGACCGAGGTGGCGTCCTCGGCGATGACCCGCATGCCACGGGAGCGCACCAGCACGACGGTGCCGGGGAAGCCGGCGTCGCCGATCACCACGTTGCTGCCCCCGGCCAGGATCAGGACCGGCTCTGCCGCGGCGCGTACCGCCTGGACGAGTTCGTCGGCACTGCCGGCGGCCACGATCCGCTCGGCCGGCCCACCCGTTCGGAGGGTGGTGTAGCCGGCGAGTGGACCGGGGATGGCACGATCGGCGTCGGTTGTCGGCTGGGCGGAGGCGTCTGGCACGCCCTTCACCTTAGGCTGACAAGTAGCCGTGGCACCTACTGGTCGTCCGGCACCCCCGGGAGGATGGCGATGAGCAGACTGCAGGGCAGCAAGGATTTCTGGATCGGGGCGCTCCGGACGGAGGGTCCGGCTTTCGCGGCAGCGGTGGCCGAGGCGCCGCCGGAGACACCGGTGCTGTCCTGTCCGGGCTGGACGGTCAACGACCTCACACTGCACATGGCCGGCCTCTACCACTGGGTGTCGTCGTTCGCCGGTTCCGGCCAGACCAGCCAACCGCCTCGGCGGGAGAAGCTCGAGGCCGGCCCGGGCGTGAACGCGCTCCAGCTGTGGCAGCAGGGTTACGACCGGGTGATGACCCTCTTCGACGGGCTCGACCCCGAGGCACCGGCGTGGAACTGGGCACCGCAGCCGAAGAAGGCCGGTTTCTGGCCGCGTCGGATGGCGCACGAGACGGCTGTGCACCGCTGGGACGCCCAGCTCGCCATCGCGGCTGGTGACCCGGTGGAGGCGAAGCTCGCGGCCGACGGGGTGAGTGAGGTGCTGGACACCTGGCTGCCGGCGGGCCGGCGGCATGTGCCGGGTGACTGGCACGGGGTGGTGCAGCTCTGCGCGACCGATGCGGCCCAGGAGTGGTATCTGCGGTTGCGCGGCGAGGGCGTGGCGCTCCTCGACACCGCGACCATCTTCGACCACGACGATCACCACGCCCGTGCCCAGGTCAGCGGCACCGCGAGCGACCTGCTGCTGGCGCTCTGGGGTCGGGTGAGCTTCGAGACGCTGGACGTCGTCGGTGACCGCACCCTGTTGGACGGTCTGCGCACCGGCTGACCGACCCACGACGAACGAGGGCGTCACCCCGGCGGGGGTGGCGCCCTCGTCGGCATTCGGGGATCCACCGCGCACCGGCGCACTGCGCACCGGCGACCGTCCATCACAGGACCGCAACGCTGAGAGAGCGCTCTCTTGACACCGGGTTGACGACCTACCACCCTGTCGTGAGAGCGCTCTCTTAGCCATCTGCCATCACCCGCCCGCCTTGAGAGAGGTCGATAACCCATGGCTGTCTTCCCGCGCCGCCGCCTCGCCGCGGTGGCCCTCGCCGCCGCCACCGCCCTACTCGTCACCGCTGGCTGCGGCGGCGGTGACGAGCCGGGCGACGGACCGGTCACCCTGACCGTCGACGTCTTCGGCCAGTTCGGCTACGAGCAGCTCTACCAGGAGTACATGACCGCGAACCCCGGCGTGAAGATCGTCGAGCGCGGCACCGGCACCAACCTCGACGAGTACTCGCCGAAGCTCACCCAGTGGCTCGCCGCCGGCCGGGGCGCCGGCGACGTGGTGGCCATCGAGGAGGGTCTGCTTGTCGAGTACAAGGCCAATCCGGCGAACTTCGTCAACCTGCTGGACCACGGCGCCGCCGACCTCAAGGGCAACTTCCTGGAGTGGAAGTGGAACGCCGGCCTGACCGCCGACGGCAAGCAGCTCATCGGCCTCGGTACCGACGTCGGCGGGATCGCCATGTGCTACCGCAAGGACCTCTTCTCCAAGGCCGGCCTGCCCACCGAGCGCGACGAGGTCTCGAAGCTCTGGCCGACCTGGCCGGACTACATCGCCACCGGTGAGAAGTTCGTCGCAGCCAAGACCGGGGCGTCCTTCCTCGACGCAGCCACCAACACGTTCAACACGATCCTGCTGCAGACCGCCGGCAACAGCAGCGGCTACAGCTACTACGACACCAGCGAGAAGCTGGTCGTCGACAGCAACCCGGCCGTGCGACAGGCCTACGACACCACCATGGACATCATCGACTCGGGCCTCTCCGGCAAGTACGGCTCGTGGTCCGAGGAGTGGGTGTCCGCCTTCAAGCAGTCGAAGTTCGCCACCATCGCCTGCCCCGCCTGGATGACGGGCGTCATCGAGGCCAACGCCGGCACTGGCGCCCAGGGCAAGTGGGACATCGCCCGGGTGCCCGGCAACGGCGGCAACTGGGGTGGATCGCACCTCGCCGTGCCCAAGCAGAGCAAGCACCAGGCCGAGGCGATCAAGCTGGCCAAGTTCCTGACCAGCGCCAAGGGGCAGATCGGGGCGTTCAAGGCCAAGGGTCCGCTGCCCTCCTCGCCGCAGGCGCTCGACGACCCGGCGATCACCGGTGCGACCAACGCGTACTTCTCGGGGGCACCCGTCGGCTCGATCTTCGGCACCGGCGCGAAGAGCCTGAAGCCGGTCTACATGGGCCCGAAGAACCAGGCCGTACGGACCGAGGTGGAGAACGCCGTACGGACCGTGGAGCTGGGTCAGCGCAGCCCCGCGCAGGGCTGGACCGACGCGGTGACCAACGCGAAGAAGGCCGCCGCCAAGTAGCCCAACCAGCGTGCGTGCGGGCGGGCTCCGACGACCGGAGTTCCGCCCGCACGGCGGAAAGGAGTTTCCGGGCATGACCGTCCAGCTCGAGGCCCGCCCGCCGGTCGTACCGGCACCCCAGCGTTCGCCAGGCCGGCTCAGCCGGCTCGACACCCGGTTCTCGCCGTACCTCTACATCGCCCCGTTCTTCCTGATCTTCGGCATCTTCGGGGCGTACCCGCTGGCGTACACCTTCTGGGTCTCGCTGCACGACTGGGACCTGCTCGGAGCCGACCACCCCTTCGTCGGGGCGGAGAACTACACCCGGCTGCTGGCCGACGTCGACTTCTGGCACGCGCTGGTCAACACGCTGGGGATCTTCGTCATCTCGACCGTGCCGCAGTTGCTCGCCGCACTCTGGCTGGCCAACCTGCTCAACCGCGGCCTCCGGGCGCGCACCGGTTGGCGGATGGCGGTGCTCGTCCCCAACGTCACGTCCACCGCCGCGGTGGCGATCGTGTTCGGGGTGCTCTTCGGCCGCGAGTTCGGCATGATCAACTGGCTGCTCGACCTGGTGGGCATGGACGCGATCGAGTGGAAGTCCAACCGGCTCGCCTCCTGGGTGGCCATCTCCGCGATGGTCGACTGGCGGTGGACCGGCTACAACGCGCTGATCCTGCTGGCCGCGATGCAGGCCATCCCCCGCGACCTGTACGAGGCGGCGGCGATCGACGGCGCCAATCGGGCCCGACAGTTCTGGTCGGTCACCGTGCCACTGCTCAAGCCGACGATCATCTTCTGCACCATCATCGCCACCATCGGCGGGCTGCAACTCTTCACCGAACCCCGGATGTTCAACTCCGGCACCAACCCGATCCGTGGCGGACCGCTACGCGAGTCGCAGACCCTGACCATGTACATGTTCGAGAACGCCTTCGCCCCGCACTACAACTTCGGATACGGCTCGGCCGTGGCCTGGCTGCTCTTCGCGCTCATCGCGATCGTCGCGGCGGTCAACGTGCTGATCCTGCGCCGGCTCGGCGGCGGGGACCGACCGCAGAAGGGAACGGCGCGATGAGCCGACTCTGGCGGGCCAGCCCGCTCACCTACCTCGCCCTGGTCGTCGCCGCCGGCCTGTCGGTCTTTCCGATCTGGTGGATGTTCGTCGTCGCCAGCCGCAGCAACGACGCGATGGGCCAACTGCCACCCCCGGTCACCCCCGGCGGCAACCTGGGCGCCAACATCGCCCGGCTGTTCGACAACACCGACGCGTACTTCCTGACCGGTCTGATCAACTCGGCGATCGTGGCCACCACGGTGACGGTCTCCGTCGTGTTCTTCTCCAGCCTGGCCGGTTTCGCCTTCGCCAAGCTCAGGTTCCGTGGCCGCAACGCGATGCTGCTGGTGATCATCGCGACCATGATGGTGCCGACGCAGCTCGGAGTGATCCCGCTCTACCTGCTCATGACCAAGCTGCACTGGAACGACCGGCTGCCCGCAGTCATCGTCCCGGTGCTGGTCACCGGGTTCGGGGTGTTCATGATGCGGCAGTACGCCGGCCAGGCCATCAGCGACGAGCTGATCGAGGCCGCCCGGATGGACGGCTGTGGCACCGCCCGCATCTGGTGGCACGTCGTGCTGCCCGCCCTGCGTCCCGCCGCCGCCGTCCTCGGTCTGCTCACCTTCATGACCACCTGGAACGACTTCCTCTGGCCGTACGCTGTATTGAACGATCCGGCGAATCCGACAGTGCAGCTGTCCCTGAGAGCACTGTCGGACGGGTATTACCAGGACATGTCGCAGGTGTTCACCGGAACGGCCATCGCGACGCTGCCCCTGCTACTGGTCTTCGTGTTGTTCGGCCGGCAGATCATCGGCGGAATCATGGAAGGTGCGGTCAAGGCGTGAACGAGCGGAGCGAGCCAACCAACCGGTCCAGCAACGAGATCCGGTTTCCCGAACACTTCCTCTGGGGAGCGGCCACCGCCGCGTACCAGATCGAGGGTGCGGCCCGCGACGACGGTCGCGGTCCGTCCATCTGGGACACCTTCAGCCGTACGCCGGGCAAGGTGTACCAGGGCCACACCGGCGACGTCGCCTGCGACCACTACCACCGGTACGCCGACGACGTGGCGCTGATGGCCGAGCTGGGCCTGCGGGCGTACCGGTTCTCGGTCGCCTGGCCGCGCATCCAGCCCGACGGCACCGGTCCGGCCAACCCCCGTGGGCTGGACTTCTACGACCGGCTGACCGACACGCTGCTCGACCGGGGAATCGACCCGATCGTCACCCTCTACCACTGGGACCTGCCGCAGGCCCTTGGCGACCGGGGTGGCTGGACCAACCGGGACACCGCCGAGCACTTCGCCACCTACGCCACCGCTGTGTACGCCCGCCTCGGCGACCGGATCGACGTGTGGACCACGCTCAACGAGCCGTGGTGCTCGGCCTACCTCGGTTACGCCAACGGCCTGCACGCTCCCGGCGAGCAGGATCCGGCGGCGGCCTTCACCGCCGTACACCATCTGCTGTTGGGGCACGGCCTGGCGGCGCGGGCGTTGCGGGCGGCCGGCGCGCGCAGCGTGGGCGTCACCGTCAACCCGGCCGACGTACGCCCGGCCGACCCGCAGAGCGCGGCCGACGCCGCCGCCGTCCGCCTGGTCGACGGCCTGCACAACCGGATCTTCCTCGACCCGCTGCTGGCCGGCGGCTACCCGGACGACGTCCGCGAGCACGTGGCCCGGATCGTCGAGCCGACGTTCATCCGCGACGGCGACGAGAAGGTGATCGCCGCACCGATCGACCTGCTCGGCATCAACTACTACGCCCCGAGTTACGTGGCCGGCCGGCCCGACGGCGCCGGCAACGGCGCGTATCCGGGCACCGAGGGCGCTGTGCACTTCCTGCCGCCGGCCGGGCCGCTCACCGACATGGGTTGGATGATCGAACCGGCCGGGCTCACCCGGCTGCTGGAGCGGATCGCCGCCGACTACCCCGGGGTGCCGCTGCTGATCACCGAGAACGGTGCGGCGTTCCCCGACAAGTCCGGCGCCGACTCGCCCGACGGCCCGACGCAGGTGATCGACGCCGATCGCATCGCCTACCTCGACGGGCACCTCCGTGCGGCGCACGAGGCGATCGCCCGGGGCGTGGACCTGCGCGGTTATCTCGTATGGTCATTCCTGGACAACTTCGAGTGGGCGGAGGGTTACCGCAAGCGGTTCGGGATCGTGCACGTCGACTACCTGACCCAGCGGCGTACACCGAAGGCCAGCGCCCGGTGGTACCAGGAGGTGATCTCCCGGAACGGGCTGTGACGAGCGGGGGGGAAAGCGCGATGACGACGGCGCAGCGGCCGACGCTCGAAGCGGTGGCAGCGCGGGCCGGAGTGTCCCGCGCCACCGTTTCCCGGGTGGTCAACGGCTCCACCACCGTCGCCGAACCGATCCGCGAGGCGGTCACCCGGGCGGTCGCCGAGTTGGGGTACGTCCCCAACCTGGCGGCCCGCAGCCTGGTCACCCAGCGCACCGACTCGATCGCCCTGGTCATGCCGGAGGCGGCCACCCGGGTCTTCTCCGACGACCAGGTCTTCCCCGGCATCATTCGGGGTGTCAGCCAGGAGTTGGAGGCCGCCGACAAGCAGTTGGTGCTGATGCTCGCCGGCTCGCCGGCCGGGCACCAGCGGGTCGAGCGGTACACCACCGGCCGGCATGTCGACGGCGTGCTCTTCGCGTCGCTGCACGGTGCCGACCCGCTGCCCGGCACGCTGGCCCGACTCGGCATCCCGGTGGTGGTCAGCGGCCGGCCGCTCGGCGACGTGCCAGTCCCGTACGTCGACGTCGACCACGTGGCCGGGGTAACCGCGGCCGTCCGGCACATGATCGACAGCGGTCGTCGACGGATCGCGACCATCGCCGGGCCACAGGACATGGTCGCCGGGATCGAACGGCTCAGCGGTTACCGCAGCACGGTCGCCGACGCGGGGCTGCCCGAGCTGATCGCCATCGGTGACTTCACCAGGGAATCCGGGTCGGCGGCGATGCGCCGCCTGCTCGCCGAGCATCCCGACCTCGACGGCGTCTTCGCCGCCTCCGACCTGATGGCGCACGCCGCCCTGCGGACGCTGCGCGAGGCAGGTCGGCGGGTGCCCGACGACGTGGCGGTGGTCGGCTTCGACGACATCGAGACCGCCGCCTACACCGAGCCGCCGCTGACCACCGTCCGGCAGCCGATCGTGGAACTCGGCCGCCGGATGACCCGCCAACTGCTCCGGCTGGCCGCCGGGGAGACCATCGAGCAGGCGATCATGCTGCCCACCGAGCTGATCCGTCGCGCCTCCGCCTGACCGCGCCGGACGATTATTGCGTCGCTCCGGCGGGCGATCCTGGTTAGCCTCGCCGACATGCACATCCGAGTGGCGCGACCCGACGACGCCCCGGCCGTGGTGGCCCTGCGGGCCGCGGTCTTTCCGTACCTGGTGCGCGGTGTCGAGTCGACCCGGAAGATGATCGCCGAACCGCCGCCCGAGGAAGAGTGGACCGCGTTCGTGGCCGAGGTCGACGAGCGGGTGGTCGGTTGGGTTTCCGCCGAACGCATCGGCACCACATCGGCGACGGATGTCGGTGGCATCAACCTGCTGCACGTGCACCCGGAACACCGGCGACACGGCATCGGCACCGCCCTGCTGACCGCCGCGACCGACTTCCTCCGCCCGTTGGGAATCCGCCGGGTGCGTGCCATGGCGCAGCCCGACGCGCTGCCGTACGCCCGGCGGCACGGCTACGAGCCCAGCCGGGAGGTGCGCTACTCGGCGCTCGACCTGAATCCGGCACCCGCACTGCCCGACCCGCCACCGGGCGTGCGGCTGCTCCCGATCGCCGACCTGGACCCGCACCTCCTGTACACGGCGGACGTGGCCTCGGCGGCAGACGAACCGGGCGACGTGCCGGTCGACGCGAAGAGCTACGAGAGCTGGCAGTACGACGTGTGGGACAACCTCGGGCTGGACAAGGCCGCCAGCGTCGCGGCCGAGGTCGGTGGTGAGGTGGTCGCGTTCAGCCTGGTGAAGCGGGACGGGGACCGGATGTGGTCGGACTACACCGGCAGCATCCCGACGTACCGCGGCCGAGGGCTGGCGCGGCTGGCCAAGACGGCCGCACTGCACCGGGCCGCCGCCGACGGCGTACGTGTCGCGTACACCTCGAACGACGAGGCGAACGCGCCGATGCTGGCGATCAACGCCCGACTGGGCTACCGGCCGGTCACGTCCCAGTGGTCCTGCCTGGCCGACCTGAGCTGATCGTCGTCGCCCGGTGGGGCCGAACCCTCAGCCGCTGTCGAGATCGAGGTACGGGCTGAGAAGTTCGCGGGCGAGGCCGGTTGCGGTCCCCAGGGGAAGCCCTCCCTCGATCATCCGGCTCAGGGCGTAGACGATCGACTGGACCAGTTCTGCCATGCGGACAGGGTCCGACGAGCCGTGGTCCGTGAGCGCGGCCCGCAGCGGGGCTTCCAGGCGGTCGTGCATGAGTCGACTGGACGAGGCGAGTGCCTCGCTGCTGCCGGCCGATGCCAGCGCCCGGGCCAGCGCGTGGTCGCCTCGGGCAACCAGTTGCAGGTTGGCTTCCACGTACGCCTGGATCTTCGGCCCGGGGGCGGTGGCCTCGTCCATGTGCTTCTCGACGTACGCCGACCACCGGGGGAACGTGTCGATGACGAGTGCGTCGAACATGTCGGCGCGGGACTTGAAGTACGAGTAGACGCTGGACCGGGCGAGACCGGCGTGCTGGGCGACCTCGGCCAGACCAGGGATCTGCTCGGGGTGTTGCGACAGCAGTGTGCGGGCCGCGTCGAGCAGCGCGGCGCGTTGGGATGCACGGTGTTCGGCGACGGTCGCGGCCTGGATCTTCGGCACCCCGCCCCCCTCGTTCCGGACGGGCGTGGCCTGCCTGGTCCCTGCGGCCGCGCCCGCCCCGTCGTCGTGGTCAGCTACTGGCCGCGAGCTTGCCGTCGACCATCTCGTAAACGGTGTCACAGTATTGCAGTACGTCGTGGTCGTGAGTGACCATGACCACCGCGACCGACCGGTGCCGGGCCTCGCGGGCCAGCAGCTGCACGATCTCATGACTGCGTGCCCGGTCCAGCGCCGCCGTCGGTTCGTCGACCAACAGCACGCTGGGCTCGGTGACCAGTGCCCGGGCGATCCCGACGCGCTGGCGTTCACCGCCGGACAGCTGGTGCGGGCGCCGGTCGGCCTTGTCTGCCATGCCGACGTTTGCGAGCAGTTTCAGCGGGTCACGGCCGGACCGCTGCGACCGCGGTCCGAGTTGCAGGGGCAGCCGCAACTGGTCGGCGGCGGTCAACGCCGGCAGCAGGTTGCCCGACTGGAACACGAACCCCACGTGCCGGCGGCGCAGCTCCGTCCGCGTGCGGCGACTCGGAACGGTCATGTCCTGACCGGCAACGGTGACGGTTCCGTGGTCGGGCCGGGCCAGGCCGCCCGCGACGGCGAGCAGGCTGGACTTGCCCGCACCGGACGGACCAACGACTGCGGCGAGTTCACCGGGTCGCACCGTCAAATCGACGTCGTCGAGCGCCTGCACGGTCTCGGCGGCGTTGCCGTGCCGCAGGGACACCGCACGCATCACCAACCCGAGCCGCTCGGAAGCGTCGTCGGCGGGTGTGGTCGAAGCGGTCGGAGCGGGACGGCTGCTCATCGGTTTCCTCCCAGAGCGGTGGCCGGGTCGACAGAGGTGATGCGGATGACCGCCGCGCCGGCACCGACCAGGCCGAGGACGACGAGGCCGGCCCCGGCTGCGGAGATGCTCGGCATGCTCAGGGCGAACGGGATGCCACTGCCGGTGATGAGGGCGCCGAGCGCGAGCCCGATTCCCACCCCGATGGCGACGGCAGCCGCCAACAGCACGAGCGCCTGCGTCAGCGCGTCCCGCAACACCCAGCCGGTCGAGGCGCCCAGCGCCCGCAGGACGGCCACCTCGGGCTTGCGCTGGATCGCCCACACCGCGAAGAACGCTCCGGCGACCAGCGCCGAGATCGCGTACAGGAATCCCTGGATCAGTTGCAGGGTCGTCGTCTCGGCGGTGTATCCCGGCGAGGCGCCGTAGGACTCTTTCAGGGTCAGGCTCTCGGTGCCCGCCGCGGTGTCCCCGGCGGGCAGGTCGACGGACTTCCCGTCGTCCGCGCGGACCGCCACGGCCGTGATCTCCGTTGCGGCGCGCTGCGGCAGCGCCGTGCCGGGGGCGGTGCCGGACTTGATGGCCTGCCACGCCGCCAGCGGCACGTACGCCACGTCCACGTGCCCGAAGGTGTCCTGCTGCTTTGTCACGCCGACGACCCGCAGCCGCGTGCCCAGCCGATCGATGGTGACCGTGTCGCCCATCTGCAGGCCCGCGTCCAGCGCCGTGGGGCTGACCACGATGCCGTCCTCGGTTCCCAGCCGTTCACCCTGGCTGACCGACGGCGACAGGAACGAGTCGGGCTGAACCCCGAACAGCGCCAGGTCGACCTCCGTCCCCCGGTCGGTACGCGTGTTCACCAGCGTGTTGCCGAACGGCGCCGCGTCCGCGACGCCCGGCTGGGCGTCCCACTCGTCCACCGCCGAGAGGTCCACGACGCTGCGGGAGAACGCGGAGTCCCGCTGGACGTCCTGCGCGAAGGCGAACGAGGTGACCGGCAGATTCTGCAGCCCGGACACTCCGTCGCGGACCAGCCCGACCGACAGGCCCGACAGCATCACCATCAGCACGGCGATCAGGGCGATCACCGCGCCCATCAGTGCGAACCGCAGGCGGGCAAAGCTCAGCTCACGAATTGCGAGGAACATCAGCGCCCGCCCTCGTGGGTTATCGACATCATGTCGACATGTTACCAACGGGCTGTTGGCAAAGCGCCGCCCCTGGAGGCAGGGTGATCTCCGTGCCAGCTTTCCTCGATCGGCTGGCCCATCGAGCGACGGGCCAGCAACGTGGCACCGGCGACCGCCGCCGGCATGATCAACACCGCGCCGAGCGGGATGAGGAAGCAGAGGAAGACGGCCACTCCGAAGCCGAGCGCGGTGGGTCGGTCGGCCTTCAGGATCGCCCGGCGCTGCGGCAGCCGCATACCGCGCCGGTAGAAGGGTGCACCGACCAACTCCACGGCGAGGAACCACCCGCCCACGGCCGCCCCGATGACGGGGACGACGGTCTGGCCGACCACCGGGATGAAGCCGGCGACGAACAGCGGGATGCCGACCAACGCCGTGAGCGCCACCAGGCGTACCGAGTCGGCGAGGCTGCGGCGCAGCGACGACCAGAAGGGCACGTCCACCGCCCCCGGCGTGCCGCCGTACCGCTGCTCGACCTGCTCGGAGATCTTCTCGTAGAACGGGTCGCCGATGACCAGGGTGACCGCGGTGAAGGTGAGCACGCCGAGCAGGCCGCCGAGCCCCAGGAAGGCCAACCCGGCGATCACCCGGACCAGGCTGCGGCCGGTGCTCGACCAGTCGTCGGCGAACGGGGTGACCAGCGCGGCGAGATCGTCCACGAAGTACACGAGCGTGGCGAGCGCGGCCAGGAAGAGCACGCCGGAGATCAGCGCCGGCACGACGCCGAGCAGCATCAGCCCCGGGCTGCGGACGTAGAGGCCCAACCCGCGCAGTAGCAGCCCCGCCCCGGCGAGGAAGCGTCCGACGACCCCGGTCACCGGGCTGGCGATTCTGCTGGCATCCACGATCGAGCAGCCTAACCAGCCGTGCTCGGATCCGCCGCGCGGAGCGCTAGCAGCAACGCACCACGTACACATCAACCGGTTGACGGACGGCAGTGATCCACCGGGGACGCCGAGGTTCGTCGCCGACCGGTCGATTCGCCGGCGGGCCAACCCGACAACCCTTGAGGGGTACGAAATCAGCGGCGGCGGAAGGCGGCACGATGCCGGTCATCGAGGTGACCCACCTGAAGAAGCGGTACGGCGACCTGGTGGCGGTGGACGACGTGTCGTTCGCCGTGGAGGCCGGGGAGATCTTCGGCGTCCTCGGTCCGAACGGCGCCGGCAAGACCACCACAGTGGAGTGTGTCGCCGGGCTGCGTGTCCCTGACGGGGGCGGGGTGTCGGTCCTCGGGCTCGACCCCCGCCGGGACGCGGCCCAGCTACGCCAGCGGGTCGGGGTGCAGCTCCAGGAGAGCCAACTGCCGGACCGGTTGCGGGTGGCGGAGGCGCTGGAGTTGTACGCCTCGTTCTACCGCAACCCGGCCGACCCGGCCGCTCTGATCGACAAGCTGGGCCTCGGCGACAAGCGGAACACCGCGTACAAGAAGCTCTCCGGCGGTCAGAAGCAGCGGCTCTCCATCGCGCTGGCCCTGGTGGGCAACCCGGAGATCGCCATCCTCGACGAGCTGACCACCGGGCTGGATCCGCAGGCGCGCCGAGACACCTGGGGTCTCATCGAACAGGTCCGCGACAGCGGGGTGACGATCGTGCTGGTCACCCATTTCATGGAGGAGGCCGAGCGGCTCTGCGACCGGGTCGCGGTGATCGACCGGGGTCGGGTGGTTGCCCTGGACAGCCCGGCGGGCCTGGTGTCGACGGTGGCTCCGGAGCAGCGGATCCGGTTCCGGCCCTCGGCTCCGGTCGACGACCGACTCCTCACCGACCTGCCCGAGGTTTCCGCCGTGCAGCGAACCGGCAGCCAGGTGGTGGTGACCGGCACCGGTGACCTGCTGCACGCCGTCACCTCGGTGCTCGCCCGCCACCAGATCGTCGCCGCGGACCTGCGGCTGGAGCAGTCCACCCTCGACGACGCCTTCGTCGAGCTGACCGGGCACCGGCCCGCCAACTGAGAGGGAGCAAGCATGCACGCCTTCCGCAACATCCTGAGAACCGAGGCGCGCCTCTACCTGCGGGACCTACCGACGCTGCTCACCATAGTCGGGCTGCCCACAATGATCCTGGTGGTGCTCGGGTTGATTCCCTCGCTCCGCGAGCCGGATCCGAACTTCGACGGGCAGAACTTCGTCAATTACTTCGCCCCGTCGCTGTTGGTGGTCACCCTGGCCATGGTGGGGGTGAACACGATGCCCATGGCACTGGCCACCTACCGGGAACGCGGCGTGCTGCGTCGGCTGGCGACCACTCCGGCGCACCCAGGCGCTCTGCTCGCTGCCCAACTGGTGGTGGCCCTGGCCGCGATCCTGGCCAGCGCGCTGCTGCTCATCGTCGTCGGCCGGTTGGCGTTCGGGGTGCCGCTCCCCCGGCACCCGCTCGGCTTCACCCTGGCGTTCGTCCTCGGCACGGCGGCGCTGCTGGCGCTCGGCCTGCTGGTCGCCGCCGTGGCCCGGACGACGAAGGCGGCGCAGGCCCTGGCCGTCCCACTGTTCCTGCTCACCATGTTCTTCGGCGGGGTCTACCTGCCCCGGTTCCTGCTACCGGACGTCGTGGCGCGGATCGGCGACTACACGCCGCCCGGGGTGCAGGCGCTCCTCGACGCCTGGACCGGCCCCTCGCCGCAGCCGCTGCACCTGGCGATAATGGCGGTGATCGCCGTGGCGGCCGGCGCCAGCGCGGCGAAACTGTTCCGCTGGGAGTGAGCGGAGATGCGATGACCAGCAGCGGTGGGCACGACCGTCTGACCAGTTGGCGAGAGCGCGAGGCGACGCTCTATCGCGTACTTCCCTACGGAGGGCTGGCTCTGGGCACCCTGCTGGTCCTCGTCGTCCCGGCGCCCCGCAGCCTCGCGACGGCGCCCACCCTGGCCATCGCCGCGGCGGCCGGATGCTGGATCGTCTGGTTCCTCACCCTGCACCCCGGCTGGCAGAGCCGGCGCAAGCTGATGGCGGTCTACTACGTCGGGCTGCTCACGTTCGCCGCCGCACTGGTGGCCGCCAGCCCGTGGTACGGCTTCTTCGCCTGGATCGGTTACACCCACGCCTTTCCAGTGCTGCCCAAGCGTTTGCGGATCGCCGGGGTGATTGCCACGGCCGCCTTCGTCGCCACCTCTCAGGGCGGTGGTCTCGCGATAGCGATGTCGCACTGGCCGCTCTGGTTGGTGCTGGTGCTGTTCAACCTGGTGGTCGCCGGCTCGGTGACCTGGTTCGCGATGATCGCCGAATTGGAGGACGCCAAACGCCGGCGGTTGATGGCGGAACTCGGCGAGGCCAACCGTCAACTCACCGAGACGGTCCAGGAGAACGCCGGGCTGCACGCCCAACTGCTCACCCAGGCACGGGAGGCCGGTGTGCTGGACGAGCGCCAACGGATGGCCCGGGAGATCCACGACACCCTGGCGCAGGGGTTGACCGGCATCATCACCCAACTGGAGGCGGCCGAGCAGACCCGCGACCGCTCCGCCGACTGGCGGCGGCACGTCGACAACGCGCTCGCGCTGGCCCGGGAGAGCCTGACCGAGGCCCGCCGCTCGGTGCGGGCGGTCCGCCCGGAGACGTTGGAGACATCCCGGCTGCCGGACGCGCTCGTCGAGCTGGGCGGGCGCTGGTCGGCTCTGAACGGGGTACGGGCCGAGGTCGCCACCACCGGCACGCCCCGCCCCCTGCACCCGGAGGTCGAGGTGACCCTGCTACGGGCCGCCCAGGAGGCGCTGTCCAACGTGGCCCGGCACGCCGCCGCGTCACGGGTCGGGCTCACCCTGTCGTACATGACGGACGTGGTCACCCTCGATGTCCGTGACGACGGGACGGGCTTCGAGCTCACCGATCAGCCGCTGCCCCGTGAGTCGGGCAGCGGGTACGGGCTGACCGCCATGCGGCAACGGGTGACCCGGGTCGGTGGCGAGTTGGCCGTCGAATCCGAGCCGGGCGGCGGCACCGCCATCTCGGCGTCCGTTCCCGCGCTACCCGGAGGTGCCGGTTGACCGCCCCGGTTCGACTGCTGATCGTCGACGACCATCCGGTGGTGCGGGACGGTCTGCGGGGGATGTTCACCGGCGACCCCGATTTCGAGGTGGTGGGCGAGGCGGCGGACGGTTCGGAGGCGTTGGTCCTGGTCGAGACGCTGCGGCCGGACGTGGTGCTGATGGACCTGCGGATGCCCGGCATGGACGGGGTGACCGCCATCGGCAGGCTGGCCCGCGCCGGCAGCACCGCCCGGGTGCTGGTGCTCACCACGTACGACACGGACGCCGACGTGCTGCCCGCCATCGAGGCCGGTGCCACCGGCTACCTGCTCAAGGACACGCCCCGCGAGGAGCTGGTCCGCGCCGTACGGGCCGCCGCCCGGGGCGAGTCGGTGCTCGCGCCGAGCGTCGCCGGGCGGCTGATGGGCCGGCTGCGCGCACCGGTCGAGGAGCCGCTCAGCCAACGGGAGTTGGAGGTGCTCACCCTGGTGGCGCGTGGTGCCTCCAACCGGGAGGCGGCGACCCGCCTGTTCATCAGCGAGGCCACCGTCAAGACGCACCTGCTGCACCTGTACGCCAAGCTCGGGGTCAACGACCGGGCTGCCGCGGTGGCCACCGCGTACGACCGGGGGTTGCTGACGCCCGGCGGGCGGTGAGCGGCACAGGGCAGGATGGGCGGATGCGCGCGTCCCGACTGATCTCGTTGCTGTTGCTGTTGCAGTCGCGCGGATCGATGACGGCGAGCGAGCTGGCACGGGAGCTGGAGATTTCCGAGCGGACCGTCTATCGGGACGTTCTGGCGCTCTCCGCGGCGGGTGTGCCGGTCTACGCCGACCGGGGGCGGGCCGGCGGTTACCGCCTGCTCGGCGGGTACCGCACCCGACTGACCGGGCTGACCCGCGACGAGGCGGAGGCGCTCTTCCTCGCCGGGCTGCCCGGGCCGGCCGGCGAGATGGGGCTCGCCGACGCGGTCGCGTCCGCCGAGCTGAAGGTGCTCGCCGCGCTGCCACCCTCCCTGCGCGATGCGCCGGCCCGTGCCGGGCAGCGGTTCCACCTGGACGTGCCGGGCTGGTTCCGGGAGACCGCGCCACCGCTCTGGCTGCCCGAGCTGGCCCGGGCGGTCTGGGGCGACCGGGTGGTGGAGCTGCGCTACCGACGCGGCGACCGGGAGGCGACCCGCCAGGTCCAGCCGTACGGCCTGGTGCTCAAGAGCGGGGTCTGGTATCTGGTCGGCCGGGTCGGCGACGATGTGCGCACCTACCGGGTGGACCGGGTCACCGGGGTCGAGGTGGGCGACGAGCACTTCGACCGCGACGAGGGCTTCGACCTGGCCGGGCACTGGCGCGAGCAGGCCGGGTCGTTCCTGCGGACCATGCTGCGGGCCGAGGTCGCCGTCCGGCTGAGCCCCGCCGGCCTGCGCCAGCTCCGGCACCTGGTCGATGCCCCCTTCGTGTACGACGAACTGGTCGCCGCCGCCAGCCCGCCCGACGGGCAGGGTTGGGTGGTGACGCGGTTGCCCGTCGAGTCGGTCCAGGTGGCGTACCACCAACTGCTGGGGCTCGGCCCCGAGGTCGAGGTCATCGACCCACCCGAGCTGCGGCGGTTGTTCGCGGAGAGCGCCGACCGGCTCGCCGCGCTCTACCGGTAGCCGGTCACGTCCGCCGGCTTGCCCGCGTCGACCACCTCGGTGATGTAGCGGAAACCCTCGGGTTGGCTGCCGTCGAGGTCGGTGAAGCCGTACACCTTGGACAGCGTGCCGGCGTCGACGGATTTGCCGCTCCAGCGGGCCTTCTCCTCGTCGGCGGCGAGCGCGGCCACCGCCCGGCCGACGAAGGCCGGGGTCTCCGAGATGAGGAAGTTCGGGTCGGTGGTGGCACCGTCGCGCCAGTTCTCCTCGGTCACGCCGAAGTGCTCCAGCATCGCCTCGGAACGGATCCAGCCGGGGGTGAGCGCCACGGCGGTGCAGCCGTGTGGCTTCAGCTCGTGCGCCTGGCTGAAGGCGAGCCGGTTGACCGACACCTTGGCCAGGTCGTAGAAGACCGACAGCCGGTAGTTCTCGTCGTTGTACGCCTTGGTGCCGTCGCCCATCTCCACCACCAGGCCGCCGGGCTTGCGGATCAGCAGCGGCAGGGCGAAGTGGCTGGTGATGATGTGCGTGTCGACGGCCAGTCGCAGGGTACGGAAGCCGGCGTCGAGCGGCTGCTCCCAGACCGGCTTGTTCCAGGTGACCAGTGGGTCGCCGCCCCAGATGTCGTTCACCAGCACGTCGAGTCGACCCTGCTCGGCGTCGATCCGGGCGACCAGGTCGCGGACCTGCTCGGGCACCAGGTGGTCGACCTGAACGGCAATGCCGCTGCCGCCGGCCTCGCTGACCAGTTCGGCGGTCTCCTCGATGGTTTCCGGTCGGTCCATCTCGGAGCGGCCGGCCCGGGAGCTGCGACCGGTGGCGTAGACCGTGGCACCGGCCGCGCCGAGCTGAACGGCGATCTGCCGCCCGGCACCACGGGTGGCACCGGCGACGAGCGCGATCTTTCCTGTGAGCGGTTGTGTCATGCCTGCGACGTTGTCAGGAATACCTGACAACCAACGTCCGAATTCGGTACTCGATCTAATCGACCAGCCGGACCCGGACCCGGCGGTTGGCCCGGCCCTTGCTCTCCACCTTGACCACCTGCACCTTGCCGATCTGGGCGGTGGAGGCGACGTGGGTGCCCCCATCGGCCTGCACGTCCAGCCCGACGATGTCGACGATCCGGACCTCCTGCTCATCCGGCGGGATGAGGTTGGACTGGGTACGGATGATGTCCGGCAGGGCCAGCGCCTCGGTGCGCGGCAGCACCCGGGTGGCGACCGAGCGGTCGGCGGCCACCTCGGCGTTGACCAGCTCCTCGATGCGGCTCTTGAAGTCCGGGGGCACCTCGGGGAGGTTGAAGTCCATCCGGGCCTCGCCCGGCTCCATGGAGTTGCCGGTGACGAGGGCGCCGAAGTCGCGGAACACCACACCGCAGAGCACGTGCAGCCCGGAGTGGGTACGCATCAGCCGGGTACGGCGCTCGTCCTCCACCGCGCCCACGACCTCGGTGCCGACCGGCGGCAGCGGGTCACCTTCGGCGGGGATCAGGTAGGGGTCGTCGCCCTTGCGGGTGCCGACGATCCGGGTCTGCACGCCCTGCCAGAGCAGGACGCCGTGGTCGGGTGGTTGACCACCGCCACCCGGGTAGAACGCCGAACGGTCCAGCACGATGCCCTGCTCCGCATCGGAGTGCAGAACCGTGCACGTCCATTCGCGCAGGGTCGGATCGGCAAGGTCCAGCCGGTGCGTCCGGCCATGCTGTGTGACGCCCATGACAGGGCAGGTTACTCGTTCAGAAAGCCGGAGATGCGGTCCCGCAGATCGGCGCGTTCCGACCAGAGCACGCCGGGCCGGTCGTACACGTGCAGGGTGGCCTGGGGCAGCGCGACGGCGAGCCGCTCGGCGACCTCGACCGGGTGCAGGTCGTCGCCCGCGCAACCGATCACCAACGCCGGCGCGGTGACCGCCGTCAGGTCACCGATCTGGCGCAGCGGGGTCTGGTCGGTGAGCGTGGCCAGGCCGTCGGCCAGACCGTCGCGGAGCAGTTGGTCGAGCCGTTGTCGCAGGTAGGCCCAGCCGGCCGGGGTGTTGCGCACCGCCGGAGGCAACTCCAGCGTGACGATGTCGGCGACCGCCGAGGCGTCCCCGCTCTCCACCGCCTCCAGCAGGTCGGTGACGCGCTCCCGGGCGAGCGGCCCGCGTGGCTCGTCGAGGACCGCCGGCAGGAAGAAGACCAGCTTGTCGAAGCGGTCCGGGCTCTCCACGAGGAGTCGGCAGAGGGCACCCGCGCCGAGGCTCGCGCCGAACGCCCGGCTGGCGCCGCCGAGGTCGGCGATCGCCCGCAGATCCCGGGCCAGGTCCAGGTAGTCCCAGGGCCCGTCCGGGGCTTCGGAGCGGCCGTGCCCGCGGAACTGGAAGAACACCTTGCGGCCGTTCACCCCACTGCCGAACGGGCGGGTGGTGGCGATGCCGTTGCCCAGCCCGTGCGCGAACACGGTGACCGGATCACCGGTGCCGGTGACCAGCCGCTCCAGCCGTACGCCGTGCGGGGTGGTGACCAGTTCGGTCTCCGGCTCCGGCAGCGCCGGTCGCCCGGTACGCGGCCCACCCGGCCCGGGCCCCCAGGTGCGGGGCCCGCTGTCGGGTGGGGGCGGCCAGCGAAAACCTCTCACCAGAACCCTTTGCCGTCGGTGAGGTCGCGCAGACCGACCCGTACGTCGAGCAGGTAGATGAGCGCGGCGGCGATGCCGATCAGTCCGAAGAGGCTGATCGGACCGAAACCGAGCAGGGTGAGCACGAGGCAGACCGCCAGGATGGCGATCCAGCCGCCCTTGGGCAGCGTCCCGATGGCGGGGAAGGCGTCGGAGCGCTGCGTGACGGCGTGCACCAGCGCGACACCCTGGATGATCAGCGCGAAGACGAGCAGGATCAGCTCGATCACGTAGCGGACTTCGAACGCGAAGATCGGCGCGGCGTTGGCCATGTCGGCCAGTTTATGTCCACGACCCCGGCTACGTCCGACAAGGACGCCGCCGGGGTCGTCGACCCGACGAGTTACTCGGCGGCCGGGCGGGTCCGCTTGGTGGCCCGGGGGAGCTTCGCCGACGGGGTCTCGGCCGTCTTGGCAGCCTTCGGCGCGCGGGCGACCTTCTTGACCGCAGCCGGCTTGGCCTCGGCGATCTCGGCCACGTCGGCCGGGGTCGGCGCGTCGGCGGGGGCCGCAACGGTGGGGGTGGTGGCAGCCGGGGTGGTGGCCGGCGTCACGGCCTCGGTGGCCTCGATGTCGGCGTTGACCGTCTCGGCGGCCTCCAGCACGCCGGCACCGACGACCCGCTCGCCCCGGGCGACCAGCGCGCCGTACGCGGCGAACGCGCGCTCCTGGGCGACCTGGGCGCCCGCGACCACCAGGGCGGCGTTGCGGGTCGCGGCGGCGCGCAGCTTGTCGATGTCGGTCACCTCGCGCAGCTTCGCCAGGTCGGCGGTCTCGTTGGCGGTGCGCAGCGTCTCGGTGGCCTTCTGCTTCAACTCGAAGCCGGTCAGCACGGCCCGGCCACCCAGGTCGGCGACGACCCGGGTGCTGAGGACGCCGACCACGGCGGGCAGCTTGCGCAGCTGCTCGATGGCCAGCTCACCGGCGCCGGCTGCGGCGTAGATCGGGGCGGGGATGCGGTTGGTCTTCGGCTCGCTCATGACGTCTCCTCTTCGGCCGCCTCGGCGGCCTTCTTCTTCTGGGGGATGCTGGTGCTGCCCGGGGCGGGGGCGGTGCCCGCGTCGGTGACGGCGACCGACTCGAGCACGGCCTCGGTCGGGGTGCCGCCCACGGTGGTGGGGCCGGTGGCGGCCACATTGGCCAGGTCCGCAGCCTGGCTGGCGGGCTGGTCGGCCTGCGCCGCCTCGGCTTCGGCCTGGGCCTCGGCCACCCGGGTGTTCTCCCGGCGGAACGTCTCGTAGATCTGACTGAGCGACTGCTTCTGCGCCATCGTCAGGTCGGCGTCCACGGCGATGGCGGCGAGCACCCCGTGGCCTTCCTTGTCGTCGAGCAGGCCGGCGCGCAGGTACATCGCCGGCGTGGAGACCCGCAGCGCGCTCGCCAGTTGCTGGAGCACCTCGGCGCTGGGTTTGCGCAGGCCGCGCTCGATCTGGCTGAGGTACGGGTTGCTGACCCCCGCCTGCTCGGCGAGCTGCCGAAGCGAGATCTTGGCGTTGCGCCGCAGATCACGGATGAACCCGCCGACGTCGGGAAGGTCCTTGGGTGTGGCCATGGCAGCGACGCTAACCGCCCGCGCTAGCTCTTGCAAGCAAAACGCTAACCATAGTTAGCAAGGTCTCAGGATGCTGTTGCGCGCCGCTCGGCCGATCCGTACGGTCCGTCCGTGCACAAGATCACAGTCAATGGAGCAAGCATCGCGTACGACGAGGCCGGCACCGGTTCGCCCGTCGTCCTGCTGCACGCCGGAATCGCCGACCGGCGGATGTGGCGAGGGCAGGTGTCCGCGCTCGCCGCCCGGCACCGGGTCATCGTCCCGGACCTGCGCGGCTACGGAGACTCGGAGCTCCCGCCGACCCCGTTCACGCACCACGACGACGTGGCCGGGCTGCTGGACGCGCTCGACCTGCCCCGGGCCGCCCTGGTCGGCTGCTCCTTCGGCGGAGCGGTGGCCATCGACACCGCGCTGGCCCACCCCGACCGGGTGAGCGCGCTCGCGCTGTTCGACACGGCGGTCTCCGGCAACGAGTGGTCCGACGAGGCGAACGAGCTCTGGGACGGCCTGGTCGGCGAGGTCGACCCGGACGACTTCGTCGCCGGCGCGGCCGGTGAGGTGCGGTTCTGGGTCGTCGGCCCGCGCCGCCAGCCGGAGGACGTCGACCCGGAGCTGGTCGCGTTCGCGCAGGAGATGGACCAGCGTGCCCTCGCCGCCGAACTGGCGCTCGGCGCGGTCGAGGTGGGAGAGCTGTCGCCACCGGCGATCGGTCGTCTCGGTGAGTTGAAGATCCCCGTCCTGGTCACCGCCGGCGCCGCGGACGTGCCGGACATCAGCCGGCTCGCCGACCGGATCGCCGCCGAGGTCCCCGGCGCGGTACGACTGCCCGACGTGCCGGACGCCGCGCACCTGCTGCCGTTGGAGCGTCCGGAACCGGTCAACGCCGCGCTGCTCGACTTCCTGAGCTAGAGCGCGCTCACCAGAGCGGGCGGACCGCCCCGACCGGGACCCCGCCACCGAAGAGCGGCACCTCGGCGTACTCGGTCAGCACCGGAGCCTCCACGCCGAGCCGGCGCAGCGCGGAGACCAGGACCGGCATCCGGGCACGGTCGGCGCCGTCGTCGATCTTCAGTGCGACGGCGCCGACGCCCGGCAGCGCCACGGCGATCACGCCCTCGGCACCGACCTTGGCCAGCAGCCCCGGGACACCCCGCATCAGCCGGGTGTCGTCGGCCTGGGTGCCACCCACGATCTCCGGGTACGCCCGCATCGCGTCCACCACCGTGCGCGGCACCGAGCCGGGCTCGGCGTCGACCAGCCGGAGGTACGCCCCGGCCAGGCCGGCCAGCGACACCGCGAGGACCGGGGCACCGCAACCGTCGACCCCCACCGCCGCCGCCTGCTCGCCGGTGAACTCCTCGATGGCGGCCCGCAGCCGCTGCTGAAGCGGGTGCTCCGGCCGCCAGTAGCCCTCCCGGGACCAACCGGCGGCCTCGCAGGTCAACAGCATCCCGCTGTGCTTGCCGGAGCAGTTCATCTGCACCCGGCTCGGGCCGCCACCGGCCCGAAGCACCGCCTCCCGCGCCGCGGCCCCCACCGGCAGGTCGGGCGGGCAGTGCAGCGCCGACGCGTCCAACCCGGCGCGCTCCAGCAGCGCGCCGACCCGGGCCAGGTGGAACTCCTCGCCGGCGTGGCTCGCCGAGACCAGCGCCACGTCGGCCGGGTCGGTCAGGGCCAGGCCGGCCCGGAGCATCCCGATCGCCTGCATCGGCTTGCTGGCCGAGCGGGGGAAGATCGGCGAGGTCACGTCCCCGGCGGACGCCACCGCGACACCGTCGGCGTCCAGCACCACCACCGAGCCGCGGTGCGCACCCTCCACGAACCCGGACCGGACCACCTCGGCGAGCGGCGCGCCGCCCTCGTACGTCTTCGTCACGCGCTGGACGGTACCGACGGTCCGGGGGTGCCCGGCGGCCGGGTGACCAGGAGGTCCACCGCCCGGGTGACAGGGGCGCAGGACAGACCTGGCCTTACAGCCCGAGCAGCTCGCGGGCCTCGGTGGTGGTCAGCGGCGGGCGCTGAGCGAGCTGGGCGAAACCCACCGCGCGGGCGACCAGCTGCATGTTGGACTCCACCGGGCGGCCCTTCGCGTACGTCACGGTGTCCTCCATGCCGACCCGCAGGTGCCCGCCGGTCGACAGCGAGGCCAGCAGCACCGCGATGGTGCTCCGGCCGACGCCGGTGGCCGAGAAGGTGGTGCCCTCGGGCAGGTCCCGCAGCATCCGGTGGGCCGCGACCAGGGTCTCGGTGTTGCCCGGCATCCCGCCCGGCACGCCCATCACGAAGTCGACGTGCACGTGCCCGCCGGCCGGCAGCCCGTACTTGCCGAGCAACCGCTGCAACGCGGACAGGTGGCCGAGGTCGAAGATCTCGTACTCCGGCACGATTCCGCGTTCCTGCATCCGGGTGTGCAGGTCGACGATGAACTCCCAGCGGTTGAGGAAGACGTCGTCGCCGAAGTTGACAGTGCCCATGGTGCAGGAGGCCATGTCCGGACGGGCGTCGAGCACGGCGAGCCGGGCGGCCTCCGGGTCGGTCACCGCGCCGCCGGAGGAGAGCTGCACGATCAGGTCGGTGCTCTCCCGCAGCGCCGCCACCGTGTCGGCCAGGCGCACCGGGTCGAGCGTCGGCCGGGCCTCGTCGTCGCGGATGTGGACGTGGATCACGGCGGCGCCGAGGGCCTCGCACTCCTTCGCGGTGAGCAGCAACTCGTCGAGGGTCACCGGCAGCGCCGGCACCTCCGCCTTGGCCGACTCAGCGCCGGTCGGGGCCACCGTGATCAACGTCCCTGTCGTCATGCCGGCGATCCTAGACGGCCCGCTCAGGACGGGTCGATCGCCGCCGCGGTCTCGCCGATCAGCAACGCGGCGTCGTCCGGGACGTTCCGCTTCAGCACCGCGAGAGCGACCTGGCCCAGCTCGTGGTGCAGCACGGCGGTGCCGACGAAGCCGACCGCCCGGCCGTCGAGGGTCACCGGCGTACCGGCCACCGGCGGCTGGTCGGTGGTCACCCCGTCCAGATGCAGCAGTACGAGGCGACGCGGCGGCCGGCCCATGTTGTGCACCCGCGCCACCGTCTCCTGCCCCCGGTAGCAACCCTTGTCCAGATGAACCGCAGGGGCGATCAGGTCGACCTCGGCCGGAATGGTCCGGTGGTCGGTGTCCACCCCGACTCGCGGCTGCCGGGCGGCCACCCGGATCGCCTCGTACGCCCACAGCCCCGCGACCGGCACACCGGCGCCGCGCAGCTCCGCCACCACCTGGTCCATCGCCGAGCGGGGCACCAGCAGGTCCACCCCGAGCGGACCACGTCGGGCCCAGCCGCCGATCGGCAGCGGTCGTACGTCGTACCGAGCGCTCGCCCGGGGTGGCACGGCACCGTGCGGGAACTTCGGACCCGGCACCGCGACCACGTCCGGTGCGGCGAGCCCGGTCACGCCGAGCGTGCCGAGCGCCTCCATGGCCGCTGGCCCGACCAGCGACAACAGCGCGCGCTCGGCCGTCGCGTCGCGCGGTTCGACCTTGCTGAAGAACCGCATCTTCTCCAGGTAGGTCAGCAGGCCCTGGGTGGCACCGGGCTCGGTGTCCAGCCAGGTGGTCTCGCCGTCCTCGGCGACCATGGCGTGCTGCTCGATGTGGCCGTGCGGGGACAGCACCAGCAACTCGGTGCCCTCGCCGGCGGCCAGCGCGTTCAGGTGCTGCGAGGTGACCGTGTGCAGCCAACTGGCCCGTTCCTCCCCGGGCACCGCGATGATCCCTCGATGCGACCGGTCGACCAGACCGACCTCGGTGTCGAGGGTGCGCTGCTCGCGCAGCGGGTCCCCGTAGTGCGCGGCCACCCCCCGCACCCCGGCCGCGACGTGCGCCGGATCCGGCTGGTCACGGCTGGCCTCGTCGATGCTCTCGACGGCCACCGCACCCGAGATGTCGATCATTTTTCGTCCCCGTTCTCGCAGCGTACGCAGACGCCGAAGAGTGACACGTGCCCGATGTCCACCCGGAACCCGCGCTGCGCGGCCAACTGGTCGGCGAGGGGGCGGAGCAGCTCCGGATCGATCTCGTCGATCGCGCCACACTCCCGGCAGACCAGGTGGACGTGTTGGTGTTCACCGGCGGCGTGATAGGTCGGTGAGCCGTGCGACAGGTGCGTGTGGGTGACCAGACCGAGCCGTTCCAGCAGCTCGAGCGTGCGGTAGATGGTGGTGATGTTGACGCCGGCGGCCACCTCCCGGACCGCGGTGTGCACCTGCTCCGGGGTGGCGTGGCCCAGATTGAGCACCGCCTGGAGAACGAGCTGCCGCTGGGCCGTCAGTCGCAGCCCACGGGCCCGCAGCATTTCCGCGAGGGAGGATTCGGACACCGTCCGATCATAGTTCGGCCACCAGGCTGTTTCCCCGCACCGCGATCGATCACCGCTACGCTCGACGGTCATGGTGAGGTCGTCCGTCGGGAAGGTCGCGGCCGCCCCGACCGCGCGGATCGCCGTTCTGGGCCGCGGCCCGGTGCCGCCCGGCGACCCGGTGCTCCGCGGTGACGACCTCGGTGTGCTGCACGGCGACGGGCTGTTCGAGACCATGCACCTGCGGGACGGCCAGCCGTGGCTGCGCGACGAACACCTGGCCCGCCTGACCGCGGCGGCGGCCGCCGTCGAGCTGACCCTGCCCCCCACCAGCGCGCTGATCGACCTGCTGGATCAGGTGCGGACAGGCTGGCCAGCAGCAGTGGAGGGTGCACTTCGGCTGGTCTGCACCCGAGGCCCGGAGGCCGGCGGCCCGCCCACCATCTACGCCACGCTGGCCCCGGTGCCGGCGGCCTCCCGGGCCGCCCGGCGGGACGGAATCACGGTGGCCACCCTGCCGCTGGGGCTGCCCGCCGCCGCCCGCAGTGGGCTGACCTGGCTGCCGGCCGGCATCAAGTCCACGTCGTACGCGGTCAGCAGCGCCGCCCGCCGCTGGGCCCGCCGGGCCGGCGTGGACGACGTGCTCTGGATCTCATCCGACGGGTACGTGCTGGAGGGCCCCACCGCCAATGTGGTGTGGCTCACCGACGACACGCTCTGCACGGTGCCGGCCGCCAGCACCGGCATCCTCGGCGGCACCACCGCGGCCTGGCTGCTCGCCCACGCGAGCGAGCTGGGCCTGGGCGCCGCCGAGCGGATGGTCGGCATCGCCGAACTGCACGCGGCGGACGGCGTGTGGTTCACCTCGTCGCTGCGCGGAGCCGCCGAGGTCCACACGCTGGACGGGGTACGGCGGACTCGCTGCCCACGTACCCCCGCCCTACAGGCCCTGCTGGGCTTCCCCGTCTAGCCAGCCACCGACCGTCGAGGTCAACCGCCGACCCGGACGAGTCGGGCGGAGAGGTGCGGACTGAGCCCGTGCCCCATGGCGGCCATCTCCTGGGCGTAGAGCAGCGCACCCTCGACGATGCCGAAGAGCCGGTGCCCGCCGGTGACCTCCTTGGCGGTCGGAGTCCGGATCACCGCGTCGGTGGCGAACTCGAGCTGCGTGCCGGTGCGCTTGCCCAGGTGCAGCTCCATCACCCCGGTCGGGGTGGTCAGCAGCGCCTCCAGCTCGTCGGTCGCCCGCCCGTCCACCAGCACCGGTCGCCACCAGCCCACCTCGCGGCCGGCCGGACGGACCGGCTTGCTCTGCTCGTCGAGGATCCACGCACGCGACTCGTAGTGCAGGAACGGTCGGCCGTCGTGGCTGATCCGGATCTCCTGCGCGTAGTCGAAGTCCTCGATGGTGGGGAAACCGCCCTTGCCCCGACCACGCCACAGACCGATGTACGGCAGCAGGGCATCCAGCGCGGGGTGCAGCTTCGGCCCGACCCGCAGGTCGTGGCTCTCCTCGAACGGGTACTCCTCGACCGGCGGCGCGTTCAGCCACGGCGGCTGCAGCGGGTTCTCGCTCACTGGACCACCTTCGTTCGCGACTGCGGGGCTCGCAAACCCGGCTCACTCCTCGCGCTCACCAGCGTCCTCTCGAAATGCGTACGGCAAGGTAGACCAGGCCACCGGCGAGCCCACCCAGGCCAGCGACCAGCAGGCTGACAAACCCGATCTCGGTAACCATCCCGGCCATCCTATGCTGGGCCACATGGCCCGCACTCTCGTCGTCAAGGCCACCGCAGGGGCGGACGCCCCGGAGCGGTGCGCGCAGGCATTCACCGTCGCCGCGACGGCGGTAGCGGCCGGGGTGGACGTCTCGCTCTGGCTGACCGGTGAGTCCACCTGGTTCGCGCTGCCCGGTCGCGCCCAGCAGTTCGACCTGCCGCACTCCGCACCGCTGGCCGAGTTGCTGCACGTCATCCTGACCAGTGGCCGGGTGACTGCCTGCACCCAGTGCGCCGCCCGCCGGGAGATCGGCCCGGATGACGTGTTGCCCGGGGTGCGGATCGCGGGCGCCGCGGTTTTCGTCGAGGAGGCGTTGGCCGAGGGCGCGCAGGCACTCGTCTACTGACCATCCGACCCGGTGGGGCTGATCCGGGCGGAGTGCCGATACCGGCCCGACATCTCGGACGGCTGCCTACGATTCGGATGTGACCGAGGCGGCGGAGAGGTTCTTCGAATCACTGCCGGCGCGCGCCCCGGAGGTCCTGGGCGGCCTGGCCGACGGAACCCTGCAGATCGACCTCGGCAGCGACCACCGGACCGAGCACTGGCTGGTCCGGATGCGGCCCGGATCGGTGCAGGTCAGCCGCGAGCGCGGGCCGGCCGACGCCATCTGGTTCAGCAGCGCCGCCCTCTTCGATCGACTGATCACCGGCGAGGCGCAGGGTGTCGCGGCGGTGCTACGCAACGAGAGCACGTTCAGCGGAAACGTGGTGCTCTTCCTCGCCTTCCGTCGGTTCTTCCCCGACCCACCCGGCACCCGCGACCCCCGTGAGGTGGCCCGCCGGGCGGCCAGGCGATCGACGTGAAGGAACTCGTCAGCATTCTGGACGGCAACACCTTCCTGGTCAGCGACCGGCGGGGGGACATCGAGCCGTCCTACGACTTCCCCACCGGGCTGTTCTCCTTCGACACCCGGTTCCTGTCCAAGTGGGTGCTCACCCTGGACGGCCAGCGGCTGCACGCCCTCTCCGTCGACGACACGCAGTCGTACCGCACCAAGTTCTTTCTCGCCCCCGGCGAACCCACGCACTACCTGGACGCCAAGGCGTCGGTGATCCGCAGCCGGGCGATCGTGGGCAGCTTCGCGGAGGAGCTGACCGTCCTCAACCACACCGAGGCGGACGTCGAGTTCACCGTCCGGATCGACATCGCGGCCGACTTCGCCGACCTGTTCGAGATCAAGCACCGCCGGCAGAAACAGGGGCGCACCACTGTCACGGTCGCGGAGAACGAGTTGCGGCTGACCTACCGCCGGGAGGCGTTCCACCGGGAGACGACGGTCAGCACCAGTGCGCCGGGGCAGGTCGACACCACCGGGATGACCTTCCGGATCCGGATAGCCCGCAACGGCAGGTGGACCACCCGGCTACGCGTGTCCAGCGTCGTCTTCGGGGCGCGCGGTGAGGACATCCGCGCGACCCTCCCCTACGGCGGCAGCCGCAGCGCGGACGCCATCCGGGCCGAGCAGCAGGAACTGATCGACCGGGCGCCGAAGCTCGGCTGCGACTGCCAGCCACTGGCCGGGGCGTACCGGCGCAGCCTCAACGACCTGGCCGCCCTGCGCTACGAGTCGATCGCCCTGGGCGTGCGGCTGATCGCCGCCGGACTGCCCTGGTTCATGACCCTGTTCGGCCGGGACAGCATCATCACCTCGTTGCAGGTGCTGCCGTTCCTGCCGGAACTGGTCCCCCCGACCATCCTGATGCTGGCCGGACTACAGGGGCACCGGGTGGACGACTTCCGGGACGAGGAGCCCGGCAAGATCCTGCACGAGCTGCGCTACGGCGAGACCGCCGGCTTCGAGGAGCAGCCACACTCGCCGTACTACGGGTCGGCCGACTCGACACCACTGTTCATCATCCTGCTCGACGAGTACGAACGGTGGACCGGTGACGCCACACTCGTCCGCAAGCTGGAACCGCAGGTCCGCGCGGCGTTGCAGTGGATCGACACGTACGGGGACCTGCTCGGCACCGGCTACCTCTGGTACCAGACCCGCAACCCGGAGACCGGTCTGCAGAACCAGTGCTGGAAGGACTCCTGGGACGCCATCTCGTACGCCGACGGCGAGATGCCCGGCTTCCCCCGAGCGACCTGCGAACTTCAGGGGTACGCGTACGACGCGAAGATCCGGGCCGCCCGGCTGGCCCGGACCTTCTGGAACGACCCGGCGTACGCCGACCGGCTGGAGCGGGAGGCCGCCGACCTCAAGCGGCGGTTCGACCGCGATTTCTGGATCGCCGACCGCGAGTACTACGCGCTCGCGCTGGACGCCGACGGCCGGCAGGTGGACGCGCTGACCTCGAACATCGGGCACCTGCTGTGGAGCGGCATCGTGGACGAGTCGCGCGCGGGCAAGGTGGTCGAGCATCTGCTCGGGCCACGACTGTTCTCCGGCTGGGGGGTGCGGACGCTCGCCGCGGACGAGGGGCGGTACAACCCGATCGGCTACCACGTGGGCACCGTCTGGCCGTTCGACAACTCGATCATCGCCTGGGGATTGTGGCGGTACGGCTTCCGGGAGGAGGCAGGGTTGCTCTGCGAGACGATGCTGGCCGCGTCCCGGTACTTCCAGGGTCGGCTGCCGGAGGCGTTCGCCGGCTACGCCCGCGACCTCACCGACTACCCGGTGGAGTACCCGACCGCGTGCAGCCCGCAGGCCTGGTCGACCGGCACCCCGCTGCTGCTGCTGCGGGTGATGCTGGGGCTGGAGCCGCAGGGCGAGCACCTGATCATCGACCCGGCAGTGCCACCGGGAATGGGCCGACTCGAGCTGCTGGACATCCCCGGCCGGTGGGGCATGGTCGACGCGTTGGGTCGCAGCCGTGACCCGGAGGACCAGCCGGACGACGGCTGACCCGAGCGGCTGCTCAGCTCAGCCCGAGCAGCCGACGGTGGCGGCCAGTCGGGTGGCGTCCGGGCTGATCTCGGCCAGCACCGTGACGACACCGCTGCGGTACGCGTACACCGGGGGTTGGTCCAGCAGTGGGCCGTTACCGGCCAGCGGGGCGAGTGCGGCCGCCGAGGCCGGCGGGCCGGGACCGTTCGCGGACCATGCGGTACGGGCGAGCCCGCCGCCCGGGCAGGGCGCGGTGACCAGCTCCGAAGCGGCGTCGCCCGGCCGGTCGAGGGCCCGCAGCGCGGCGGTCAGCGCGGCGGCCTCCGGGTCGCCGGCGGTGGCCAGGGCCGGCGTGTATCCGGTGCCGACCGGCCGGCAACCGGTGTCGACGACCAGTCGCACCCGGCCGTCGACGGTCGGCCGGCCCTCGACGGCCACGAATTCTCCGGCGTCGGCGCGCAGCTCGGGGCCGTCCACGCCGGGCCCGACTCCGGCGCGCCAGCTCGCCGGCAGCCGCTCGGCGATGCCGGCCAGCACGGCCCGCTCGTCACCGGTGGCCGCGAGCACCCCTACCTCGCGCCGCAGCCTCGCCCCGTCGGCGAACGGGGTCACCCGGCAGCCGGACGCGACCCGCGCGGGGCCCAGTTCCAGCAGACCGGCCGCACCTGCCGCGCGGGCCAACTCGCCGACCGCCCGGTCGACCACCGGGCCGGCCTGATCGAGGGAGCGCTGTTCGCGCACGGTCGGCGGGTCGTTTCGCACCGATATCCAGGTGAGCCCGGCCAGCAGCACCGCCCAGGCCACGGTCACGGCCAGCAGCCAACGCCGCCGCGACCCGGCCGGTGTCGGCGCGGCAGGGCCGGCCGAAGAGGCCCAACCCGTCTGGACAGCACCGCTCACCCGGCCATGGTGTCACGGGCCCGCCGCCGGGCCGGCAGCGGATGCGGTCGGCGCGACGGAGCGACTGCGGGTCAGTGGTCGTTCAGCCGGGGCGGCGGGTCGAGCCGGTAGCCGACGCCCCGCACGGTGTGCACCTGCGGTCCGCCCGGGAGGCCCCGCAGCCTGCGACGAAGCCGTCTGATGGTGGATTGCAGCGCTGCGGTGTCCGCGTCACCCAGCGCGGAGACGCAGAGCCGTTCGTAGCTCCACACCACCAGCGGTGGGCCGATGAGCAGGGTGAGCAACTCCCGTTCGGTGGGGGTCAGCGGGAGCACCTCGCCGCGCCAGGTGACCCGGTGTCCGGCCCGGTCGACGACCAGCTCACCCCACTTCACGAGGCCCCGCGCCTCCACCCCTGGGGGGACCGGCCTGACGGCCGGCGCCGGGGCACTCGGCGACGAGAACAGCAGTGCCCGTAACTGGACCAGGTCTTCGCAGCTCACCACCTGACCAACTCCGTCGAGCTGTCGCCGCACCCGCTCAAGCATCAAGGCATCCGCGCTGACGCAAACGATGATCGGAACCCTTTGAACGGACACGTCGCTGTCCGCACCAACCGTGATCTCCACACCTAGATAGTGACGTACGCCGATGGACTTGGTTGGACCGCCTGCGCTGTTGGCAACACAAGCTTTTCCCCGATTACCACAAGACGGACCGCTCCCGCCCCGCGTCGCCGCATCACTCGCAACCACTGTCGTGGAACCGACACCAGCGCAACCGAAGAGCGGGTGCCATCGATTGACGGTGGGTAGTGGACTAGTGACACGAGGATCCGCAACGCGGTCCGCGTCGTCGGAGGGAGGCACTAGGGTGACGCCAACAGCGACGTCGTCGACGGCGAGAGGACCAGCAATGGGCACCGCCATCGTCAAGACCCAGCAGGAGCTGCGAGAGTGGCGAGCGCGGCTCCTGGAGCGTGTCCATATGAACAAAGAGACGCTTTATGACCTGGGGCGCAACTTCGAACTCCGCGCCGACGAGCGCAGCGTCTACGAGATGGTCCGCTCCATTGACTACCTGCTCGGCGATGACGACTGACGGGACTCCCGTCTCTCCGGACCTGATCGCCCGGGCCAGCGCTTTCGCCGACGACATAACCAGCCGAGTGCAACGAGTGGTGAGGACAGAGAAGCACCTGTCCGCGCTGCTGATGCCTGGCAGGAACGGCGGTCGCGTCATGGTGGGCATCGTCGAGGGAGACGATTTCGGCACGTTTCCGCTGTACATCGACAACAAGCACCGCCTTGACCTGCTAATCAAGTTCAACTGCTGCATGGACTCGAGCGGCAGACACCTGGCCACGGATGCCTCCTGGCTCCATGTCACACCCAAGGGCGACAAGGCGCCCTTGTTCCGCTACGAGTACGTCCGGGAGTTCCAGCCCGGCGTGCCCTGTGCCCACCTACACGTGCATGGTCACCGCGACGAATTCGCCTTTGTCATGCAGGACGGGCCGAGCGGACGCCCGAAAGCCCGTAAGCGCCGGCACGAGGTACCGCGGCTTGCCAAGTTCCATTTCCCGCTCGGCGGGCACCGTTTTCGGCCCTGTGTCGAGGATGTCCTGCAGGCCGTCGTGGAAGAGTTCTCCGTCGACACGGTCGAGGGATGGCGAAACGCAGTCGACGAAGGTCGGGAGGAGTGGCGCAAGCTTCAACTACTGGCTGCTGTACGCGACGCTCCGGGCATCGCCGCTCGGGCGCTGGAGGAGCTGCACTACAAGGTGGTTCCGCCCGACTCAGCCCCCGCCGACAACCAGAGCAGGATGCGAGCTTACTGACGCTGCGAAGAAACGACCGGGGCCAGCCACCCTCGGGAGGGTGACCGGCCCCGGTCGATCAGAGCAGTGGGTCAGGCGACGGTGACGGCAACCTCGTTGACGCCTCGGCCGGCAGTGACAGCGGTGTCACCGTTGCCGTGCCGGGACAACGCCCGCAGCGTCCAGGAACCCGGCGCGGCGAAGAACCGGAACTGCCCGGCGGCTGAGGTGACCACCTCGGCGGTGAACTCACCGGTCGAGTCGAGCAGCCGGACGTACGCGCCCGGCACCGGCTCGGCCTCGGCGGAACGGACGATGCCGGTGATGACGGTTTCCTTCTCCAGGTCCAGGCTGGCCGGCAGCGGCGCGGCCTGGTCCGGTGCGGCGCAACCTGCGGCGATGGGAAGAGTCATGATCATGCCTCCCCGGGTTCGTCGCCGAGCGCGACCGGCACACCGACCAGCGAGCCGTACTCGGTCCAGGAGCCGTCGTAGTTCTTGACGTTGCGGTGACCCAGCAGCTCCTGGAGCACGAACCAGGTGTGCGACGAGCGCTCACCGATCCGGCAGTACGCGATGGTTTCCTTGCCGTCGTCGAGCCCCGCGTCGCCGTAGATCTTGCGCAGCTCGTCGTCGGACCGGAAGGTGCCGTCCTCGTTGGCCGCCTTGGACCACGGCACGCTGATCGCGGTGGGGATGTGGCCGGCCCGCTGCGCCTGCTCCTGCGGCAGGTGGGCGGGGGCGAGCAGGCGACCGGCGAACTCGTCGGGGCTGCGCACGTCGACCAGGTTCTTGGTGCCGATCGCGGCGACGACCTCGTCGCGGAAGGCCCGGATGGAGGTGTCCGGCTCCTGCGCGACGTACTGCGTCGCCGGGCGGGACACCGCGTCGGTGACGAGCGGGCGGGCGTCCAGCTCCCACTTCTTGCGGCCGCCGTCGAGCAGCTTCACGTCACGGTGGCCGTAGAGCTTGAAGTACCAGTAGGCGTACGCGGCGAACCAGTTGTTGTTGCCGCCGTACAGGATGACGGTGTCGTCGTTGCTGATGCCCCGCTCGGAGAGCAGCGCCTCGAACTGCGTCTTGTTGACGAAGTCCCGGCGAACCTGGTCCTGGAGGTCGGTCCTCCAGTCAATCTTGATGGCGCCGGCGATGTGGCCGGTCTCGTAGGCCGAGGTGTCCTCGTCGACCTCGACGAAGACGACGCCCGGGGCGTCGAGGTTCTTCTCGGCCCACTCGGCCGAAACGAGTGCGGTGTCGCGACTCATCGAATCACTCCCTGGTGAGGATGGATGGTGAGCCAACGCGCGCGAATCGATGGGTATAACTGTCGCACCACGCGCGGGACCCAGCGGAAGGACGGGATCACGGGTTCGTGCGACGGCGCCGCTGCCGGGCGTTCGGTGGGATAACCGGAGGGTGCGAGAACCCTGTGCCGGTGGCCGCCGTCAGGCGGCCGGAGACAGCCCCGCCGTCAGATGACGGGGCGACACAGGCAGGTGGCCACGCGGCACAGGTCGACCGCGCGCCGTTTGGTGAGGTGGGTCCCCATAGCCAGGGAGCCTACCAGCCAGTGACCGTGCTGCCACTGGGCCGACCACCATCCGGGAATCGCCGGGATCGCCGAGGATGTCGGCGTCCCACCGCGCCTCCGGCGTCAGCCAGCGGAGTTGATCGGCACGTTCTTGGCGTCGGCGGTGACCGCCAGCCCTTCCGGCAGTGGACGGACCTCCCGGACCGCGAGCTGGAACGGCAACTCCGGCAGGGGAACGTCGATGGAGATGCTCTTGGCGAAGTTGTTCAACAGGCCGCGCGCCAGCGGCAGGTTCGGCAGACCCGCGGCGTCCAGGTCGTTGAACCGCAGGGCGACCGCGCCGTTGTCGGCGACGGTGACGTCGGCGGTGCCGCTGATCGTGATCTTCTGACCGAGGATGTCGGCCGGACCCGTGACGGCGAGCTTGCCGTTCTGCTCGCCGAGGGTGAGACCCGGGCGGTTCAGCAGCGCGGCCAGACTCTCGTAGCTGATCGTGCCGGCACCGTTGACGGTGTCCGCCACGACGTCACCCTGGCCGGTGCGCAGGGTGTCCAGCGAGGCCCGGACGTTGCGGGCGGTCACATCGAGCACCGGCAGCCGGACGGCGTCGCCCTCGACCGGGGCCTGCACGTCCCGCAGGTTGATGGTGATCCGCTTGTAACGGCCATCCAGCACCTGGGTGAGGAACGGCGTGCCGCCCACCTCCACATCGGGCTCGGCGGATTGCGCGCCCTGCTTGGTGATCTCCTGGCGGACCCGGTCTGCGATCATCCGCTCGGCGACCCCGACCGCGACCCGGTCGGCGACCACCAGCAACCCCGCCAGCAGCAGGAGCAGCACGAACAGCCCGATGAGCAGCTTGCGTCCACGCCGTCGGGGTCGCGCCTCGTTCACCGGATAGTCCTGCGCCACGCCGCCTCCTGTCTCCGCCCGTCGCGCCGCGACGGATCGTTTGTACCGACGCCGCGGGGCGGCGCACCCGTAGGTACCCGACCGGCCCAGCGCTCAATCGTGACTCAGAGGAAGAGCATGCACATGGCGTACGCGGCGGGCGCCGCCAGGGCGAAACCGCCGAGCGGGCCCTGCATGTGCCGGGCCACCCACATCGTGGGCGGTTCGCCGGCCATCAACCGGCCTGCCTCCGCGTACCCCACGGCGAGGTCGGAGAGGACGGCGGTGACCGCCGCGACCAGGCCGATCACGGCGGCCCGGGTCGGCGTGAAGGGAGCCACCAGGTAGCTGCCGAGGAGGGCGCTGGTCAGCGTGCCGACCATCGCGCCGGCCACCACGCCGGCGGCGCCCCGGGGCACCTGCGGGGCGAGCCGGGGCCAGGGCAGGACGGCGTCGGTGAGTCGGGCGACGGTGAGCGCGACACCGCTCGCGGTCAGGCAGACGGTGATCGCCTGGGTGCCGGCCGGGATCCGGCTGAGCACGATCAGGGTGCCGAAGGCCACCACCCCCACCACGATGAGCAGCGTGGCGCCGAGGGAGTCGGTGACCCGGACCCGGTCGACCCGACGAACCAGCTGGCCGAGCACGGCGGCGAGGAACCCGCCGGCGGCCAGGTAGCCCAGTGGCGCCAGGCCGGCGACGTCGGTCTGCACCGCGGCGATGTCGGCCAGCGCCGCGACCACGGCGCTGATCCCGGCGACCACCAACAGCGCGGGCGGACGCATGGCCATCGTCCAGGCGAGCACGAACAGTAGTTGGACGCCGAAGATGATGAAGGCGAACGGCAGCCGGTGACCGGGGCCCGACGTCTGCGCGCCGAGCACCAGGCCGACACCGAGCAGCGCGGCGAAGCCGGCGATGGTCAGCGCCAGTTGACGGTGCACCGCGACCGGGGGGATGACCTCCTCTTCCGGCTCGTCGATCTCGTCTTCGGATCGGCGGGCCGGCTCGCCGGCGCGACGGGCACGGCGCGGCCCACCCCGTTCGCGGCGGTCGCCATCGGTGGTGGCCGGACCGGTACGCGGCGCGGGCGGTTGGCCGCGCGTCGCTGCGGCGGCCGGGCCCGGCTGGGGCCCAGCGGGCCACGATTCACGGCCGGCCTCGGGCGAGGTGGAGGGAAACACGACCCGATCGTGCCAGACCGACGGCCCGACGCGGTGGTCACGGGTTTCGGCGACGTTAAAATCCTTGCCACGATCAGGGGCAAGATAGACAAACGGGAAATGACCTGACGGCGCGGCCGAGGCGATCGGTTACGCTCATCGCGTTACCCGCCCGTCAGCGACGCCGGGACCACGCAATTTCTCAGCGCACTCCTTGATGAGTGCGACTGGTCGCGTGCGGCCTCGCGCCGCCGGGACGGAGGTGATCGTGGAGATCCTGCTGCTGGTGACCGCACGCGCAGGAGAACCGTCGGCTGTGCTGCCGGCGCTCGACCTGCTGCCGCACTCGGTCCGCACCGCGCCGCGTGATGTTCGCACACTGGTCGCGGGCCCCAGCCCGGACGCGGTGATGGTGGATGCCCGATCGGAGTTGAGCGAGGCCCGGGCGACCTGCCGGATGTTGCACGCCACCGGGCTCGGCGTGCCGTTGGTCGCGGTGGTGACCGAGGCCGGCCTGATCGCCCTCAACGCCGACTGGGGCGTCGACGACGTCATCCTCGCCTCGGCCGGCCCCGCCGAGGTCGAGGCACGGCTGCGGCTGGCGGTGGGCCGGCTCAGCAACGCGACCGCCGGCGCGGGCGGCTCGATCCGGGCCGGTGAACTGACCATCGACCCGGACACCTACGCGGCCAAGCTGAAGGGCCGTCCGCTCGACCTCACCTACAAGGAGTTCGAGCTGTTGAAGTTCCTGGCCCAGCACCCGGGCCGGGTGTTCACCCGGGACCAGCTCCTGCGCGAGGTCTGGGGCTACGACTACTTCGGCGGCACCCGCACGGTGGACGTGCACGTCCGGCGACTGCGCGCCAAGCTCGGCTCGGAGTACGAGTCGATGATCGGCACCGTCCGCCAGGTCGGCTACAAGTTCGTCGTCCCGCCGTCGCGGTCGCTTCCCGAGGCGGAGCACGCGCCCCTGCCGGTCTGATCCGGAGACCTCTCCGGGCGATTTCCCATATGCCCTTTTTGCGCAGCTTGGCGGATCTATTCTGACTGCCGGGTTTGTCGGAGAAAGGGGCGACGGTGCGCGCACTGAACACGGGGGCGACGGGCCGGCGTGACCGGCAAGCCAGGCGGAAGTCGTGACGCGGGGCAGCTCCACCGCGCGGGCCGCGGGGATCGTGACGCTGGTGGTGGCGGGGCTGCTCGGCTCCGCGTACGTGCTCGGCCGCAGCCTCGTCCCCGACCAGACGCCCCGGCAGTCCACCGGCGTCACCACGAGCGCCGACGGACCGCACTACGCCGACCAGCCCGGCGTTGGCGGGCCGGGCGGAACCCCGAGCGCCAGCGCAAGCGCGGCTGGGACCGGCCCAGCCGAGACCGGCCAGGACGGTTCCGGACGGGACGCCGGAGGCGACAACCTGTTCGGCGCGCACGCCACCACCGGCACCCCGCGGCTCGCGCTGACCTTCGACGACGGGCCGGACCCGCGCTACACGCCGCAGGTCCTCGCCGTCCTGCGCGAATACGACGTGCGCGCCACGTTCTGCGTGGTCGGCGAGAACGCGCAGAACCACCCCGAGCTGGTCCAGTCGATCGTGGACGCCGGGCACACCCTGTGCAACCACTCCTGGCACCACGACGTGGGCCTGGGCACCCGGTCGGCCGACGCGATCCGCTCCGACCTCCTGCGCACCAACGCGGCGATCCGGGCGGCGGTGCCGAACGCCCCGATCGTCTGGTACCGCCAGCCGGGCGGAGCCTGGACGTACCCGGTGGTGTCGGTGGCGCGGCAGCTCGGCATGACCCCACTGCACTGGTCGGTGGATCCGTCGGACTGGGAGCTACCCGGCGCCAGCAAGATCACCGCGACGGTGCTTGGCCAGGCCGAACCCGGCTCGGTGGTGCTGCTGCACGACGCCGGTGGGGACCGGCAGGGCACGGTCGACGCGCTGCGCCGGATCCTGCCCGACCTGACCGCCCGGTTCGAGCTGGAGGCCCTCCCCACCGACCCGACGTGAGCCGCGGCTTTACAGCGACGCTCCGGGGGTCACGACACGCAACGGATACGGTGGCGGGATGAGCAGCGCGGAGCCGACCAGCGACCAGGTGACCCGGAGCGACCAACTGGCGCCGGCGGAGATCGCCGACGTACTCGCCCTCGCCAGCGCCGCAGGTGACACGGACGGAGCGGACCCGCTCGACGAACACGTCCTGCTGCGGCTGCGCGACGCCGACGCCCCCGCCGTTCATCTGATCGCCCGCGCCGACGACGGCACCCTCACCGGGTACGCGCACCTGGACACCACCGACCCGGTCGGTGGGATCGGGGTCGAACTGGTGGTGCACCCCGCGTACCGGCGACGGGGCACCGGGCGGGCGCTCGCCCGGGGCGTACTCGCCTCGGCCACCGGGCCGCTGCGGGCGTGGGCGCACGGCGACCACCCCTCGGCCGCCGCGCTCGCCGTCGACCTCGGCTTCACCCGCGCCCGGGTGCTCTGGCAGTTGCGCCGGCCGTTGGCGGCCCCGCTGGGTGAGCCGCGCCTGCCCGACGGTGTCGCGCTACGCGCGTTCCGGCCCGGGGCGGACGACGCCGCCTGGTTGACCCTCAACGCACGGGCCTTCGCCGAGCACCCCGAACAGGGCCGGTGGACGTCGGACGACCTGCGGGTCCGCCTCGCCGAGCCGTGGTTCGACCCGGCGGGCTTCCTGCTCGCCGAGGAGACCGCGACCGGGCGACTGCTCGGATTCCACTGGACCAAGGTGCACGAGCGGCCGGGGTCGGCCCGGATCGGCGAGGTGTACGTCCTGGGGGTGGAGCCGACCGCGCACGGTGGCGGACTCGGCCGGGCCCTGACCACCGCCGGGTTGGCACACCTGCGGGACAAGCGTGGCCTCGACCGGGTGATGCTCTTCGTGGACGACTCGAACACCGGTGCCGTCGCGCTCTACGAGCGGCTGGGCTTCGCCCGCTGGTCCGCGCACATCAACTACCACCTGGGCTGACCGTCGGCCGTCGCTGCGACCGCGTCACCGACGGGTAACGGCCGAGCATCGGCGGGATAACGCCGAACCGGAAATATGGCCATACTTCCGACAGGTGTACCCGGGTTCACTTAACGGACAACTCACCCTCGGCAAGCGGTCACCTCAGGGGCCGTACGTGTTCACCTTGCGTTCACTTGCGACCGGCGAACCGGCCACCTGGCACTTCTAACTTTCGTGTCAGCCGGTCAGTGCCGGTCCTCGGGCCCCGGGATCGGGGCGCCAAGTCAGACGCGAAGGGAAACCCCTCAGGTGAAGCTCCAGCGGTACGGCACTATTGCCTGCCTCGCTCTTGCCGCGACGCTCGGCCTCAGTGCATGCGGCTCGGACAACAACGAGCCCGCCTCCGGCGCGAGTGCTTCGGGCTCGACCGCCGCGGTCGACTGCGCCACCGGCACGCTGAACGCCCAGGGCTCGTCGGCTCAGAAGAACGCCATGGCCGAGTGGATCAAGGCGTACCAGCAGAAGTGCCAGGGCACCACGATCAACTACGAGGCTTCCGGCTCGGGCGCCGGCATCCAGGCGTTCATCGCCGGGACCGCCGACTTCGCCGGTTCCGACTCCGCGCTCAAGCCGGAGGAGCAGCCGCAGGCGGACGCCAAGTGCGTCGGTGGCAAGGCCATCCACCTGCCGATGGTGATCGGCCCGGTGGCCGTCGCCTACAACGTCAGCGGCGTGGACAACCTCCAGCTCAAGCCGGCCACCCTGGCGAAGATCTTCGCCGGCAAGGTCACCAAGTGGGACGACGCCACGATCAAGGCCGACAACCCGGACGCCAAGCTCCCGGCGACCACGATCCAGACCGTGCACCGCTCGGACGAGTCGGGCACCACCGACAACTTCACCAAGTACCTCTCGAAGACCGCTGAGAGCGACTGGACCCTGGGCAACGCCAAGGCGTGGAAGGCCCCGGGCGGCACCGGCGCCAAGGGCTCGGACGGCGTGGCCAGCCGGGTCAAGGGCGCGGACGGCTCCATCGGCTACATGGAGTGGTCGTTCGCCGAGAACGCCGGTCTGAAGATGTCGAAGATCGGCAACGGCAACGGCGAGTTCGCCGCGCTGACCGCCGACGCGGCCGGCAAGACCATCGCCGGCGCTGCCATCGAGGGTCAGGGCGACGACCTCAAGCTGAAGATCGACTACAACACCAAGGAGGCCGGGGCCTACCCGATCGTCCTGGCGACGTACGAGATCGTCTGCAGCAAGGGCCTCGCGGCCGACAAGCTGAAGCTGGTCAAGGGCCTGCTGGGCCACGCCGCCAGCGCCGAGGGCCAGGCCTCTCTCACCGAGCTGGGCTACGCCCCGCTGCCGGAGACGGTCCGCACCAAGGTCGAGACCGCGGTCAAGAACCTCTCCTGACCCGATTCCACACCTCCGCAACCGAATCGAGCGAGCAGATGGGTGAAACCCCTCACCGCTCGGCCGACGCCGGCACCGGCGGGACGCGCGTGACCCAGAGTCACGAGTGGCCCGCCGGTGCCTCGGCGCGTGTGGCCGAGGCACCAGTCAGCACCCGTTCCCCGGGCGGCACCGGGCTGGGCGGCGGCGGCGCGCTGCCGCGCAGCCGCAAGTTCGGCGCCGAGCGGGCCTTCCGCGGTCTCACCCTGGCCGCCGGCACCGCCGTTCTGGTCATCATCGCCGCCATCGCGATCTTCCTGGTCGCCAAGGCGGTGCCGGCCCTACGCGCCAACACCGAGAACTTCTGGTCCTACGAGGGCTGGTCCCCCAACGAGACGGAGCCGAAGTTCGGCATCGGTGCGCTCGCCTTCGGCACCGTGCTCAGCTCGGCCCTCGCACTGCTCATCGCGGTGCCGGTGGCGCTCGGCATCGCGCTCTACCTCTCGCACTACGCGCCGCGCCGGCTGGGCACCGCGCTCGGCTTCCTGGTCGACCTGCTGGCCGCCGTACCGAGCGTGGTCTTCGGCCTCTGGGGACGGGACGTCTTCAGCAGCCCCGTCCGGGACTTCTCGGTCTGGCTGAACCAGCACTTCGGCTGGATCCCGCTCTTCGGCGGCGACGGCCCCTTCGGGGCGTCCGTCATGCTCGGCGCGCTGGTGCTCGCGATCATGGTGCTGCCGATCATCACCTCGCTCTCCCGCGAGGTGTTCCTCCAGACCCCCACCGCGAACGAGGAGGCCGCCCTCGCCCTGGGCGCCACCCGCTGGGAGATGCTCCGCACCGCGGTGCTGCCCTACGGCCGTCCCGGCATCATCGCCGCGATGATGCTCGGCCTCGGCCGGGCGCTCGGCGAGACCATCGCCCTGGCGCTGACCCTCGGCATCACCTTCGGCATCTCGTTCAACCTGATCCAGAACGGCGGCAACACCATCGCCGCCAACATCGCCAACGCGTTCGGCGAGGCGAACGAGACCGGCCGTGGCGCGCTCATCGCCTCCGGTCTGGTTCTGTTCACCATCACGCTGATCGTCAACATCACGGCGCGGGCGATCATCTACCGCCGCCGGGAGTTCACGGAGTCGGCCGCATGACCACAACCGCCACCTCCCACCGCACCCGACCGCCGGCCCAACCCGACTCGCTGCGGGCCAAGCGGCTGCCCTGGTACGCCGCCCCGGCCATCGCCGTGGCGGCCCTGGCGCTCTCCGCCGTGCTCGTCTACGGCACCAGCATCGGCGGCCCGGTCCTCGTGATCGTCCTCGGTGCGATCCTCTACCTGGTCGGGCTCTTCGCCGCCGCCAACGCGGTCGAGGGGCGCCGGTCGGCCCGCAACCGCACCTGGAGCGCGCTGATCCACTCCGCCTTCGTGCTGGCGGTACTGCCGCTCGTGTCGGTGGTCTGGACGCTGGTCAGCAAGGGCGCCGACCGACTGGACGTCAACTTCTTCCAGACCTCGATGAACAACATCGGGGCCCGGGACGCCAACGGCGGCGCGTACCACGCGATCGTCGGCACGCTGGAGCAGGTCGGCATCGCCACCCTGATCACCGTCCCGCTCGGCGTTCTCTGCGCGATCTACATCGTCGAGTACGGGCGCGGCAAGTTCGCCTTCGCGATCCGGTTCTTCGTGGACGTGATGACCGGCATTCCGTCGATCGTCTCCGGCCTCTTCGTGCTGGCGTTCTGGGTGCTGATCGTGTCGCCGTGGTTCAACGACGGTCGACCCAGCTTCTCCGGCTTCGCCGCCGCGCTCGCGCTGAGCGTGCTCATGCTGCCCACCATCGTCCGGTCCACCGAGGAGATGCTCCGCCTCGTACCGGCGCCACTGCGCGAGGGCGCGTACGCGCTCGGCGTACCCAAGTGGAAGACCATCCTGCGGGTGGTGCTGCCGACGGCGCTGCCCGGCATCGTCACAGGCGTCATGCTCGCCATCGCCCGCGCGGCCGGTGAGACCGCCCCGGTGCTGCTGGTCGCCGGCGGTGGCGCCGCGATCAACACCAACCCCTTCGAGAACAACCAGTCGTCGCTGTCCCTCTTCGTCTACCAGCAGGCCGGCGACGCGTCGAAGTACGCCCCGGCACGGGCGTGGACCGCGGCACTCACCCTGGTCGCCCTCGTGCTCATCCTGACGATCGCGGCGAAGCTGCTGGCCCGTCGCAACAGGCTCAGCCGATGACCCCCGGAGGTCCCACCATGGCCAAGCGCGTCTCCGCCTCGAACGTCACCGCGTACTACGGCGGCTTCAAGGCAATCGAGAACATCAACCTGACGGTCGAGCCGAAGACGGTCACCGCCCTCATCGGGCCGTCCGGTTGCGGCAAGTCGACGTTCCTGCGGTCGATCAACCGGATGCACGAGGTGCTGCCGGGGGCCCGGGTCGAGGGCAGCCTGACCATCGACGACCAGGACATCTACGACCGGGACGTGGACGTCACAGCGGTCCGGCGCACCATCGGCATGGTCTTTCAGCGGCCGAACCCGTTCCCCACCATGAGCATCTTCGAGAACGTGGTGGCCGGGCTGAAGCTCAACGGGGTCCGCAAGAAGTCGATCCTGGAAGACGCGGCCGAGAAGGCCCTGCGCGCCGCGAACCTGTGGGGCGAGGTCAAGGACCGGTTGGGCAAGCCCGGCGCGGGCCTCTCCGGCGGTCAGCAGCAGCGGCTCTGCATCGCCCGGACCATCGCGGTCGAGCCGCAGGTCGTTCTGATGGACGAGCCGTGCTCCGCCCTGGACCCGATCTCCACGCTGGCGATCGAGGACCTGATGTTCCAGCTCAAGGACAAGTTCACGATCATCATCGTGACGCACAACATGCAGCAGGCAGCGCGTGTCTCGGACCGGACCGCCTTCTTCTCGATCGAGAAGACCGGCGACCCGGGCCGGCTGATCGAGTACGACAACACCCAGAAGATCTTCAGCAACCCGAGCGTGAAGAAGACCGAGGACTACATCACCGGCCGCTTCGGCTGAGCCGACCACGTCCGGTCACCGGCGCCCCGCCTCCCGGCGTGGGCGCCGGTGCCATATCCGCCGCCGACACCGCGTCGCCCCGCCGCCCCACGCCCCGCCGCCGGCCGCCCCGTACGGCCTGCCGCCCGCCGCCCTGCCGCCCGCCGCCCGGCCGCCCCGCCGCCCCGCCGCCCGGCCCCGCCGCCCGGCCCCGCCGCCCGGCCCCGCCACTCGGCCGGGCCATCCCGCCCTCGCCCCGCCCCCAAGATCGCGCTCGAACATGGAAGTAGTGGCCTCCTCCGGGCGACCAAACCACTACTTCCTGGATTGAGCACGATCTTGCGGCGACGGCGACGGCGACGGCAGCGGCGACGGCGACGGCGACGGCGACGGCGACGGCGACGGCGACGGCAGCGGCGACGGCGACGGCGACGGCGACGGCGACGGCAGCGGCGACGGCAGCGGCAACGGCAACGGCAACGGCAACGGCAGCGGCAACGGCAGCGGCAACGGCAGCGGCAACGGCAGCGGCAACGGCGACGGCAGCGGCGACGGCAGCGGTCGCGGCGGCGGCGGCGGTCGCGGTGCGGGCATCGAGGGCGAGCAACAGCGCGGGCGGGCGGGCCGAGACTGCGGGGAAGTGTGAGGGCTCAGCCCAGGACGAAGCGGGGTTCGCCGTCCGGGGGCAGGTCCAGCCGCGGGGTGACCGGGCTGGCAGCGTCTCGATCGGCCGCCGCCCGCGCCACCCCGGCCAGGTCGCCGGCCGCCGCCACCTGGGCCAGCGTGACCAGGGTCGGTGGCAGCATGGTCAGCTCGCCGGCCTGCGCGCGGGCCAGCGCGTCCGCCGGGCGGATCCACAGGGTGTGGTCGGCCTCGCCGGAGACGTCGCGGGTCCGTTGTCCCGCCGGCAACAGGGCGATGAAGAAGTACGTGTCGAAGCGGCGCGGCTCGAACTCGGGAGTGATCCACCGGCTCCACGGCAGCAGCAGGTCCGACCGAAGGGTGAGCTGACGGTCGGCGAGCAGCGCCGCGAAGCCCAGCCGCCGTCCCTCCAGGTCCTGCCGGGCCGCCTCCCAGTCGTCGCCGCTGACGTCGCCCACCACGGTCTCCCGGTTCGGGCCGGCGAGCAGTACGCCGGCCTCCTCGAAGACCTCCCGAGCGGCGGCGCAGACCACCGCCTGGGCGGCCTGCGGGGCCACGCCGAGCCGGTCCGCCCACTCGTCCGGCGTCGGGCCGGCCCAGTCCAGGTGTGCCTCCGAGTCGGAGCGGTCGACCCCACCTCCGGGGAAGGCGTACATCCCGCCGAAGGTCATCGCGGCGACCCGGCGGATGACGTACACCTCGAAGTCGGTATCGGTCGGACGTAGCAGCAGCACGGTGGCCGCGACCCGCGGCGTCGCCGGGGTGCCACCCTCGGCCTGGAACCGGCGGGCGTGCTCGACCAGGGCGGCCGGGGCGGCGAAGCCGTCACTGTCGATCGTCATGCCCGCGAGCCTAGTTCCCGCGGGGGAACGCCGGCCGCGCGCTGGGCGGTGGAGCGGTCGGCTCGGTCCACGAGCATGATGACTCTGAGGCATCAATATGTCTCAGAGTCATCACGCTCATCAGGGCGTCAGGCCCGAAGCGTCGGGTCGGGGTGTCGTCGCGGTCGCCGGCCGGGCAGCGGGCCGTTCACCCGGCTCGGCTAGCGTTCCGGCATGACTCGTTGGGGCATCCTGGCCACCGGCCACATCGCCAGCCGTTTCGCCGAAGACCTCCGGCTGGTGCCGGACGCCGAGTTGGTCGCGGTCGGTTCCCGCGCCGCGGAGAGCGCACAGCGCTTCGCCGACACGTACGGCGCGAAGCGCGCCTACGGCTCCTGGGTGGAGCTGGCCGCCGACCCGGAGGTGGACGCGATCTACGTGGCGACTCCGCATTCCGCGCACTACGAGGCGGCGATGACCTGCCTCACCGCCGGGCGGGCGGTGCTGTTGGAGAAGCCGTTCACGCTCGACCTGGCCACCAGCACCGAGTTGGTGGAGACCGCCCGCGCCGCCGGGGTCTTCCTGATGGAGGCCATGTGGATGCGGCTGAATCCGATGATCCTGCGGGTGGTCGAGCTGATCGCGGACGGGGCAATCGGCACGGTGACCGGCGTGCGGGCCGACTTCGGGGTGGCCGGGCCGTTCCCGCCGGAGCACCGGATGCGCAACGCGGCGTTGGGCGGGGGCGCCCTGCTCGACCTGGGGATCTACCCGATCAGCCTGGCCCACCTGCTGCTCGGGGTGCCGCAGCACATCCGGTCCTGGGCGCAGCTCGGCCCGGAGGGGACGGACGAGAACACCGGCATGCTGTTCGGCTATGACACCGGAGCACTGGCGACCCTGAGCTGCGGCATGGTCGGGTTGAGCGGGCAGACCGCCTCGATCACCGGCACCACGGGGCGGATCGACCTGCCGGAGCCGTTCTTCCGGCCGGGTTCGGTGACCCTGCACCGGGCCGGCGCGGAGCCGGAGACGATCGTCGCCGACGGGGCCGGCAACGGCTACCAGTACGAGGCGATCGAGGTGCAGCGCTGCCTGGCCGCCGGCCTGACCGAGAGCCCGGTGGTGCCGCACGCCACGACCCTCGAGGTGATGGCCCTGCTGGACACGGTCCGCGAGCAGATCGGCGTGCGCTACGAGTGAGGGGCACCCCGTCCCCGCTGTCATGAGGTCGAGGCGGCACCAAGTTGCAAGACGGCTTGGTGCCGCCCGTCAGCGTGCAGAAGCGCCCGGCACGGCCACGATTGACTCGTGTGGCAGAGCGACAAGGTCCCGCAGGGCTTTGCCGGTCACCGCGACCACGGTGGTGGCCCGCCGCCCTGTGCCGTTGGTCTGCCGGCTGAGCAGCAGACGATCACCGCCGACGCCGAGAACGTTCCAGAACTCGCGGTTGTCGCGCGGCACGTCGACGACGCGCTCAACGACACGTCCGTCGGCGGCCACCCGCAACACTCCGGTGGAGATGCCATCGGCGGTGCCCACCCCGAGGAGGTAACCGCCGGCGTCGGGGTCCACGAAGACCGACCCTGGGAAGAGACTCTCATTCTCAGCAAGGATCGCCGAGGCGTCGATGGTGACACTTCGCCCCGTCGCATCGCCGATGGCAGAGACCGTGAGCATCAGCACCCGTACGGGCTCGGATTGCTGGTCGCGCGCACGGGAAACGATCTTCCCCTCATTGGTCAACGCGAGGGGGGTACGAGCGGCCGGCATCACGGCCGGAGTCCTGCTGCCGGTGAGAACGTCCACGAGTGTGTAGGTGTTGTCATTACCCTCGCGGAAGTCACCGACCAATAGGCGGTTCGAGTCTGCGGACCAGACCCACGCGGCCGTGCGCCAGCCGGTTTCGGACGGCGGGAAGGCCATCGTCCGGGTGCCGGTGAGGTCGCGTACCACGTAGCCGTCGCCCGCCGGATAACCGAGCCAACGACCGTCTGGCGACAAGCTCAGCAGCATGGCAGACGACCCCGGGTTTCGTTCCTGACCGGGGATGATGAACTGGCGGTCGCCCACCACCGCAAGCCCCGGGCAACCCGACCGGCACCCGGCATAGGCGAAGCTGGCCCGACCCACCGCTCCGGGCGGCAGGGCGGGTGCGGTCGGCGGAGGGCTGAGCGTCGGCACCGGCGAGGAGGCCGCTGTCGTCACCTCGGTCGCCTGGTTGCCGGGCGTGCCCGTGGGTATGGACGGACGCAGTGTCACCCAGGTGCCGACGGCAACAACGGCTACCGCGACCGCCAATGCGGGAGCGGCAAGCATGGTTCGCCGCCTACGGCGTCCCACTGCCAATGCGCGCTCCGGGTCGGAGTAGTTCCGGGCGTCGTCGGCCAACTCCCGGTAGACGTTGCGGAAGTCGTCGTTCACTGAGCCGCCTCCGCACTGGTGGACTGGGTGGACAGGCCGGGGCTGAGCCGGCGCAGGGTGACCAGGGCGTCGTGGCTGTGCCGCTTGACGGTTCCGACGGCACAGCCGAGTCGGCGCGCAGTCTCGACCTCGGACAGGTCCTCGTAGTACCTGAGGAACAGCACGGCGCGCTGCCTCGGCGGCAGGGACGCCAGGGCCGCGGCCAACAGTTCACGTTGGGCGACCTCGTGCGCCACATCGCCCCGGGCGGGCCGGTCAGGCGGTCCGCCAAGGAGTTCACCATGGGTGCGGCGGCGCCGCCACGAGCGCATCTGATTGAGCATCGCCTTCCGGACGTATGCGGCCGGGTTCCCGCCGGCTTCCACCCGCCGCCAGTGCACCGCTGTACGAGCGAGCGCCTCCTGCAGCAGGTCCTCGGCCGCTTGGTGATCGCCGGTGAGTAGGTAGGCGGCCCGGGACAGGGCGGCGCCATGGGCGTCCGCGAACTCCCGGAAACCCGAGTAGCGGTCGGCACGGCTCACACAACGACCTCCTGTCACACCTCAACCTGATAAACGCGCCTGGGATCGATTTGGGTTGAGTGGTTCGACCGGCCACAGGACGAGTTCCGGCGTCCGGCACGAAGCGCAGGAGGGGTCCCCTTCCCAACGTGAGACGTCGGGAAGGGAACCCCTCAAGCCGCGTGGACCGACAGGCGGGTCAGCCGAAGAGCGGCCGGACCAGCAGGTACGTGACGCACGCGATCAGCGCGGCGGCAGGGAACGTCACGATCCAGGCGATCACGATGTTGCCGGCGACGTTCCAGCGGACCGCGGACAACCGCTTGGTCGCGCCCACGCCCATGATCGCCGAGGTGATGGTGTGGGTGGTCGAGATCGGCGCCTTCAGCACCAGTGCGTTGAAGTAGAGCACCGCACTCGCCACCGTCTCGGCGGCGAAGCCCTCCGGCGGGCCCAGGTCGATGATCTTACGGCCGAGGGTGCGGATGATCCGCCAACCGCCGGCGTAGGTACCCAGGGCGAGCATCGTGGCCGAGGTCCAGAACACCCAGCCGGGGATGTGGGTCTTGTCGTCCTGGAACCCGCCCGTGTAGAGGGCGAGAACCACGATGCCCATGGTCTTCGCGGCGTCCTGCATGCCGTGACCGACCGACATGGCGGCCGCCGAGGCGGTCTGCGCCCAGCGGAAGCCCCGGTTGAGCTTGCCCGGCTGCCCCTTTCGGAACAGCCAGAGGATGGCCAGCATCAGCACGTAGCCGAGGGTGAGGCCGACGATCGGCGAGAGCACCATCGGCAGGAGCACCTTCTCGCCGATGGTGACCCACTGCACGATGCCGCCCGTGGAGAGCAGGGTCGCGCCGACCAGGCCGCCGAAGAGCGCGTGTGAGGACGACGAGGGCAGACCGAAGTACCAGGTGATCAGGTTCCAGGCGATGGCGCCGAGCACACCGGCGAAGACCACCCCGAGGCTGGCGACCCCGGTGGGGAGGGTGACCAGGCCGTCGCCGACCGTCTTGGCCACACCGGCGCCGAAGTGGGCGCCGACGAAGTTACCGACCGCGGCGAGGCCGAGGGCGATCCGGGGTGTCAGCGCCCGGGTGGAGACGCTTGTCGCGATCGCGTTGGCGGCGTCGTGGAAGCCGTTGGTGTAGTCGAACGCCAAGGCCACCGCGATCACCGCCAGCACGGCGATGAGTTCAGGGGACACCGGCTCAGGACTCCTTGACGGCGATGGTCTCGACGGTGTTGGCCACGTGCTCGAAGGCGTCGCAGGCGGCCTCCAGCTCGTCGGCGACCTCCTTCATCTTCAGCACCGTCAACGCGTCGTACTCACCGGAGAAGAGCCGGACGAGCAGCTGCCGGTTGATCCGGTCGCCCTCGTTCTCCAGCCGGTTGCACTCGATCCAGTAGTCCTCGAGATCCTTCATCGACTTCAGCCGGGGCATCGCGTCGGCGGTCAGCTTGGCCTGCTGGTCGAGCACGTTGACCATCTCGTGCAGCTCGCGGGGCAGCGCCGGAAGCTCGGTCAGCCCGTACAGGTAGAGCAGGTCGCCGACCGCTTCCAGGTGGTCCATCACGTCGTCCAGCAGCGAACCGAGCCGGTAGATGTCCTCCCGGTCGAACGGGGTGATGAAGGTCGAGTTGATCTTCTTGTACAGATCGTGGGTGATCTGGTCGCTGTCGTGCTCGACCTCGGTCAGCCGCTCGCTGACGGACTGCACGTCCACGCCGGGCAGGGCCAGCTCGTTGAGCAGCGCGGTGCCCCGGACCAGGTTCTGCGCGGCCCTGGTGAAGAGCTCGTAGAAGGCGCCCTCGGTGGGGCGGAAGGAAAACTTCACAGCACAGACCTCGTCGCGTCGGTGGAAGGGTGGCGGCGCCCGAGAGCGCCCGCTCGGTGAATGCTAGAAAACGGCAGAACCGGGAATTCGGCGGCCCACCCCTGGCCAGGCACCATTCACCGGTCGTTCACCTGCCGTTCATCTCGGCCGTCCCACCCGCACCCACTCCCCCAGCCAACAGCCGCTTCCGCTCCCGCGCCACGTCGAAATCGGCAGCCGGATACCCCAGATCGAGAGTGTCGAACGTCTCACGCAGCAGGTGGGCCACCGCCCAGTCCCGGTACCACTTGCGGTCCGCCGGCACCACGAACCAGGGCGCGGCGTCCGTGCCGCACCGGCTCAGGGCCTCGGCGTACGCGGCCTGGTAGTCGTCCCAGTGCCCCCGCGAGTCGATGTCCGAGGGGTTGTACTTCCAGTGCTTGCGGGGGTCGGTGAGCCGGTCCAACAGGCGCTTGCCCTGCTCGTCGTACGAGATGTGCAGCATCACCTTGATCAGGGTGACGCCGCCCTCGGTCAACTCCCGCTCGAACGAGTTGATTTCGTCATAGCGGGCTCGCCAGGTCGTCTCCGGCACCAGCGAGCCGACCCGGGCGATCAACACGTCCTCGTAGTGCGAACGGTTGAACATCCCCACGTACCCCGGCGGCGGCAGCTCCCGGCGGATCCGCCAGAGGAAGTCGTGCCGCAGCTCCTGGCGGGTCGGCGGCCCGAACGAGCGGATGTGCAGGCCCAGCGGGTTCATCGCGCCGGCCACCCGCTTGATCGTGCCGTCCTTGCCGCCGCAGTCCATGGCCTGGAGCACCAGCAGCACCCGGTGCGCCGGCTGCTCCGACCCGGTCTTGGCCATCGCGAAGAGCATCTCCTGCTGCCGGCCCAGCTCCTCGCCGACCAGCTCCACCTGCTCCCGCGCCCAGGTCTTACGGTGCTCACCACGGCCCGCGGGCTCCGGCAGGCCGGGCATGGACCGCGGGTCGATCGCGCCGAGATCCACCGGCGCGGTGACCCGCAGCAGGTCCCGCACGGAACCGCCGTCCGGTGCCACGACCTGCCCTTGCTCGGGTGCGCTCATGCACGGATCATCGCCCACCCACCGCCGTTCCGCCCGCCGAGAGCCACCTGCGGACCCGGGCCCGCTGATCGGCACCGACCGACCTCCGCCCACGGCAGGCACCGGTCCACCGGGCCGTTTCGGGGCTGCCGGCGGGTCGACTCGGCGGGAGGATGTAGGCCGGGACGCCGACCGGAAAAGGTGGTGGGTCGTGCAGGAGTTGGCGACGGAGTTCGAGGCCGAGCGGGGCCGACTGCTCGCGGTGGCCCACCGGATGCTGGGCAGCCGCAGCGAGGCGGAGGACGCGGTGCAGGAGACCTGGCTGCGCTACGCCGGGGCGCTGACCGGGCCCGCGGCCCGCGCCGAGATCCGGGACCTGTCCGCGTGGCTGACCACTACCTGCGCTCGCATCTGCCTGGACGTGCTCCGCTCGGCCCGGGTCCGCCGAGAGGCGTACCCGGGGCAGTGGCTGCCGGAGCCGGTGGTGAGCCCGCTGGGCGGCCGGCCGACGGCCGACGGCTACGCGCCCGACCCGGCGGAGCGGGCGGTCCGCACCGACCAGGTCGGCACGGCGCTGCTGGTGGTGCTGGAGCGGCTCGCGCCGGAGCAGCGGGTCGCCCTCGTGCTGCACGACGTGTTCGCACTGCCGTTCGCCCGGGTCGCGGGGGTGCTCGGCACCACCGAGGTGGCGGCCCGGCAGCTCGCCTCCCGGGCCCGACGGGCGGTCACCTCGCCGGACGTACCCCGGCACACCGCCGACCCGGCCGAGCAACGCCGGGTGCTCAAGGCGTTCGTCGCCGCCACCGAGTCCGGCGAGCTGGACCAGCTGCTTCACGTGCTCGCGCCGGACGTGGTCTTCGTCGGTGACTCGGGCGGGCACTTCCCGGCAGCCCGCTGGCCGGTGCTCGGCGCGGACTCCGTGGCTCGCCTCACGCTCGGCCTGTTCGGCCGGACCGGTCGGTACGTCGACCGGATGCTGGCTCGGCCCGTGCTCGTCGACGGCATTCTCGGCCTACAGCTGGAGACGACGCACAGCGACGGGCGACCGATCCGCCTGGTCACCGCGTTCGCGGTCGACCAGGGCCGGATCACCGCCATCTACAACCAGCTCAACCCGGAGAAGCTGACCGACCTGCCGCCGCTGGACGCCGACGACGGCTGGCCGCCACGCTGGTGAGCCACCCCGACCGGGCGTGCGGTCTCAGACCACCAGGGCCAACCACTTGCGGTACGCGGTGGCGAACGGCTCGGTGCCGTCACCCAGGGCCCCGAACAGCCGCTGTGCCGCGGCCTCGGCCTCGGCCACCACGTCGTCCGGGTAGCCGAACCGGGCCCGGTGCTCGGCGAACTCGTCCTCGTCGAGCAGCTCCACCAGGCCGGTGGCCCGCCGCCGGACGACATCCAGATCCAGGTCGATCAGGTGGACGGTGTCGTCGGACTCCCAACGGGCCGGGGTCGTGATGTCGCAGTAGACCTCGCTGGTGCGGGGCGGGGGGTTGAACATGGCCGTCCACCAGGCGCGGTGTGGCACCAACAGCACGAACGGGATCTTCTCCACCGAGGGCCGGCCGTGGTAGACCGACTCGGTGCCCTCGGGCACGCCGAGCCAGATGCCGAGATCGTCCTCGGCGAGCCGGCGGGCCGGGTAGTCGCGGTGGGCGCTGCCGTCGTACTTGCGGTAGATCACGCGGACCATGTCGCTCGGCATGATTCGCACCCTAACCGATACTGCCCACGCGTCGTAGCGCGGCCGTAACCGGACGAGGTCGGCCGCACCGCCGGCCCGGTCGGCGTCGCGCCACGCGGCGGATGGGCGCGGCCGGTGTCGGCGGCGCCGGGTACCGTCGCACGGTGACTCCGCCCCGCACCGCCACCGGTTCCGCCACCCCGTCGGCCCGTGCCAAGGGCCGGCGGCGGGGTGCCCGACCCAGTGGCAGCGAGCTGCTGGCGGCGGCGGTCGGCGCGGTGCCCGGCGGCGCGGAGCGTCCCGGCCAACTGCAGATGACCACGGCGATCGAGGAGTGCGTGGCCGGCGGCGAGCATCTGCTCGTGCAGGCGGGCACCGGCACCGGCAAGTCGCTTGCCTACCTCGCGCCGGCGCTCACTGTGGACGGCCCGGTGGTGGTCTCCACGGCCACCCTGGCGTTGCAGTCCCAGCTGGTCGACCACGACCTGCCCCGGCTCGCCGACGCGGTCGAGCCGGTGCTCGGCCGTCGGCCCACCTTCGCCGTGCTCAAGGGCCGCCACCACTACCTCTGCCTCGCCCGACTGGACAACTCCACCGAGGAGGAGCCGGAGGACACCCTCTTCGACGCCCCCGCGGCGCGCCCCGGCGGCGGGACGAAGTGGCTCGGTGAGGCGGGCCGGCTGGGCAAGCAGGTCGAGCGGCTGCGCGACTGGGCGGAGAAGACCGCCACCGGCGACCGGGACGAACTGGACCCGGGCGTTGACGACCAGGCCTGGCGGCTGGTGTCGATGCCGGCCCGCGAGTGCGTCGGCGCGGCCCGTTGCCCGTTCGGGCAGGAGTGCTTCGCCGAGGCGTCGCGGGCCCGCGCCCGGGAGGCCGACATCGTGGTGACCAACCACAGCCTGCTCGCGGTCGACATGCTCGCCGACCGGCACATCGTGCCGCCACACAAGCTGCTCATCGTCGACGAGGCGCACGAGCTGGCCGACCGGGTCTCCTCCGCCGCCCAGGCGGAACTGGTGCCGGAGCTGATCGACCGGACCACCCGGCGGGCTCGTACGCTGCTGCGCCCGGAGACCGCCGAGGCGCTCACCGCTGCCGGTGACGCCCTGGCGGTCGGGCTGGCCGAGGCGCCGGCCGGGCGGATCACCGCGGGGCTGCCGACGCCGCTGCGGGAGGCGTGCACGCTGCTCGACGCGGCGACCCGCTCCGCCCTGGACGCGATCGGCGACATCAAGGCCGACGACCCCGACCCGGTCCGCAAGCAGCAGGCCAAGGCCGCCCTGGACGAGCTCTCCACCACCGCGCAGCGGTTACTGGAGGAGGGCGACCACGACGTGGCCTGGGTGGAGAAGAACGACAGCGGCAACCGCCGGGCACTGGTGGTCGCGCCGCTGTCGGTGGCCGGCACCCTCGCCACCCACCTGTACGACGAACGCACCGTCGTGGCCACCTCGGCGACCCTGGCGCTGGGCGGCCGGTTCGACACGGTCGCCCGCGCCCTCGGGCTGGACGCGCCGCCGCCCGCCCCGCCGAGCCCCGCCGCGGCCGCGCTGGCCGCCCGCACCGGCCCCGGCCGGCCGGCTGCCGAGGCGCCGGGCCGTCGCCTCGCCGGCGACGTCACCCCGAACGCCCTCATCCCGGCCACCGAGGGCCCCGGGTGGCGGTCACTGGACGTTGGTTCGCCGTTCGACTACGCCCGGCAGGGCATCCTGTACGTCGCCGCACACCTTCCCCGCCCCAGCGTCTCCGGGCTGCCCGAGGCTGCCGGAGAGGAACTGCTCGGGCTGGTCGAGGCGCTCGGTGGTCGTACTCTCGGGCTCTTCTCCTCCCGGCGGGCCGCGCAGCAGGCGGCGGAGCTGTTGCGCGCGCGGACCGACCTGCCGGTGTTGCTCCAGGGCGAGGAGGCGTTGCCGCTGCTGGTACGTCGCTTCCGCGAGGAGCGCGCCAGCTGTCTGTTCGGGGTGATGTCGCTCTGGCAGGGGGTGGATGTGCCGGGTGACGCCTGCCAGCTCGTCGTCATCGACCGGCTGCCCTTCCCCCGCCCGGACGAACCGCTGGCGGCGGCCCGCGCGGCGGCCGTGGACGCGGGCGGTGGCTCCGGCTTCTCAGCGGTCAGCGTGCCGATCGCGGCGGTGAGGCTGGCTCAGGGGGTGGGCCGGCTGATCCGCGCGACCGGCGACCGGGGCGTGGTGGCGGTGCTCGACTCCCGGCTGGAGACGGCCCGAGGCTACGGGCCGTTCCTGCGCCGCTCGCTGCCCCCGTTCTGGTACACGACCCGCCCCGAGGTGGCCCGAGGCGCCCTGGAACGCCTGGCCAAGTCCTGACGCCCCCCGGGGGGCGACGCCGCGGCGACGGCACGGCGACAAGATCGCACTACAACGAGGAAAGAGTGGTCTCCCGCTGCGGGGAGGCCACTCTTTCCAGGATCGTGCGTGATCGAGCGGGCCGGGCGAGCGCGGCGTCGTGTTGCTCAGGGGGCCTGTGAGGCGACGACCACGGCGTCGGGCGGGGTGTCCGGGACCCTGCGGGCGGCGAGCCGGCGGACCGCGGTGTTCAGCACCGCGATGAGCGGCACGGAGACCAGCGCGCCGGTGATCCCGGCGAGTACGACACCGGCGGCGATACCGATGATCACCGCGAGCGGGTGCAGGGCCACCGCCCGGCCCATGATCAGCGGTTGGAGCACGTGCCCCTCGATCTGCTGGACGCCGATCACCACACCGAGAATGATCAACGCGGTGACCGGGCCGCTGTCGACGAGTGCCACCAGCACCGCCACGCCACCGGAGAGCGCCGCACCGACGATCGGGATGAACGCGCCCAGGAAGACCAGCGCGGCCAGCGGGAAGGCGAACGGGATGTCGAAGATGACCAGGAAGATGCCGATGCCGACCGCGTCGATGAAGGCGACCAGCACGGTCGCGCGAACGTAGGCGACAAGCGTCTGCCAGGAGGCGCGGCCGGCGTCGTCGACCTTCCACCGGGCGGCCACCGGCAGCAGCCGGACCAGGAAACGCCAGATCCGGTTGCCGTCACGCAGGAAGAAGAACGTCGCGAAGAGCACCAGCAGCGTGCCGGTCAGCACCTCGGCCAGCGTCGCGGCGGTGCTCAACGCGCCGCTGGTGAACCTCGAGGTGTTGTTGTTGATCCAGCCCTGCGCCTCCTCGATGTAGCGGTCGAGTTGCCCGTCGGAGAGGTGCAGCGGGCCTGTCTTCAACCAGTTCTGGATCTGCCGGACGCCCTCCGAGGACTTCTCGCTCAGCTCCGGTACGCCACGAATGAACTCGTTGACCACCAGCGTCAGCGTGCCGATCACCGCGGCCAGGCCGCCGACCAGCACCACCGCCGTCGCCAGCGATCGGGGGAACCGGGCCCGCAGCAGCCAGCCCACGGCCGGGGCGAGCAGCGCGGAGAGCAGCAGCGCGATGGCCAGCGGAATGATCACGATCTTGATCGTGCCGACGATCCGCAGCAGCGCCCAGGCCACCACGCCGATCACGATCAGTCGCCAACACCACGCGGCGGCGATCCGCAGCCCGTGCGGAACGTCGGCGTCGTCCCGGCTGGAGGTGGAGCTGTGCAGGTCCACCGGAGGTTCAGCGCCGTAGACCGTGGCGCTCGACGGCGCGGTCGGCCCCGGCACGGCCGGCGACGCCACCCGCACCGCCTCCGACGCGTCGTTCAGCGCGTCACTGGGGACGCCCTCGTCGGCGCGCGCCGACTCCTGTCGTGACTGGTAGGCGCGGCGAAGCCGCCCGCGTACCCGCTCGAAGCGGCTCAAGCGCACCTCCTGGCAGAAAACCCGGCCCGCCGACGGCGACAGGTCGGACAGCATACGTCCGTTCCCGACACCGTAGGGCGGTTGCGCCACACAATGCCCCGACCACCTCCGGCGTAACCACCGGCCGGCCGCCGTCGGCCACACGGTAGCGTCTGCGACGTGACCGCCGACAACGATCTCGACGCCGGCCTGCCGATCCGCCTGCTGCACGACCGTGTGCTGGTGCGAATGGAGGGCAGTGAGGGCGAACGCCGCTCCACCGCTGGCATCGTCATTCCGGCGACCGCAGCGGTCGGCAAGCGCCTCGCCTGGGCCACCGCGGTCGGGGTGGGGCCGAACGTCCGCGCCATCGTCTCCGGCGACCGGGTGCTCTTCGACCCGGACGAGCGCTCCGAGGTCGAGCTGCACGGCCGCGGTTACGTGCTGCTGCGGGAGCGGGATGTGCACGCCGTGGCCGCCGAGCGGATCGAGAACGACTCGACCGGCCTCTACCTCTGACGCACCTCCCCCGGCCACCAGGGCCCGTCGCGCACCGTTTGCCCAGCCGCACGACGGGAAGCCATCCGGCGACCGTGGCCCTGGGGAGGGACGATGCCGGTATTCGTGAAGAAGCTGTTGACCTGGGGCAGTGTCGCGTTCCTGATCTACTTCATGGCCTTTCGGCCGGACGGCGCCGCGCAGATGTTCCGGGCGATCGGGGCCGCGCTGATCGCGATGTTCCAGGGCCTCGGTGACTTCCTCACCTCGCTGATGACCTGAGCGGCACTGCCGTCAGCCGTCAGCCGTCAGGCCGCAGCTGTCAGGGGTGCGTCGGCGGCCAGGGCGACGCCGGGCGCAGGCCGGGCCAACCGGGCGGGGCGTACCCCGCCGGAGCCGGGGCGGGCGCCAGCACCACCGGGATCGGCACCACCGGCTCGTCCGGCGCGTCAACGGCGCGCTGCGTGCCGTCCGGGAAGCGCAGGTGGTAGCGGCTGCCGTCCCAGACCCCCGCCGGTGCCTGCGGGTCCCGACCCACGAAGAACGACCGGTACGCGGTGATCGCGTCCAGCAGCTCCCGCTCCTCACGGGCGGTCCGCTCCTGGTCGGCGGGTTTGCGGTCCAGGCCGCGAAGCGTCCCGTCGCGCAGCAGGGCCAGCCGGGTCGCGGCGGACTGGTAACCCCGCATCGCCCGCACCCCGGCGTCGCCGGCCACGCGCCGCGCCCAACTGCGGGCGGCATGCCGCCGGCCGAGACCGCTCAGGGCGGCCACCTCGGGCGGGCTGAGCCAACCGGCGCGGACGTAGTCGGGCAGGACCCGCTCGGTGAGCCGCCCCTCCCAGGCGCGCAACCACAGCGCCAGCCCCACGGTGCCGAAGAAGACCGGAACCATGAGGCCCAGGAAGCCGTACAGCATGATCATGGCCTCGCCGGTGGCCTGGGTCAGCGTGGGCAGCAGGTTCCACGTGCCGTGCAGCATCATCGCCAGCAGCAGGCCGGCGATCGGGGCGAGCACCCGGATGCGCCGGTCGGCCGTCCGGGAGGCGATACCCAACCCCACACCGGTCATCGAGGTGAAAAGGGGATGGGCGAACCCGAACAGCAGGATCCGCAGAATGAAGATCGCGATGACCTGCTGGATGCCGGTGGCCGGACCGTACCGGTCGGCGCCGGACGCGTACCCCAACCCGCCCAGGTAGAGGATGTTCTCCACCATCGCGAAGCCGACCGCGGAGAGCCCGCAGTAGACCAGGCCGTCGGTGATCCCGGACCACTCGCGGCGGCGGAACACCAGCAGCAGGATCGGGCCCAGCGCCTTGGTCAGCTCCTCGATGAACGGTGCCACCAGCACCCCGGTGAGCGCGGACGGCAGCCCCCAGTCGGCGAAGCGGTTGGCCGCGAAGTCGTTGACCGTGAGCGAGGCGGCGGTGGAGACGAACGCCCCCCAGGCGAAGCAGAAGATCAGATACTTCAACGGCTCCGGTTCGTACCGGTCCAGCCAGAGGAAGCAGGCGACCAGCACCGGCACCGGCAGGATGGCGGCGACGACCCCGATCAGCAGGGCCTGCACACCGAGCGACTGGCCGAGCGTGAAGACCATGAAGACCGCGCACGCCGCGATCAACAGCACCACCCCGGCCAGCGCCAGGAACCGCCGCCAGCCCAGTCGGCGCAGCGGCATCCGGGGCTGCTCGCCCACGGATGGCGCGGCGGACGCAGGCGGCGCGGCGGGCGACGGCGGCAGCGGTGAACCGGGCGGGGTGTCGGCCATGCCGTCAGCGTAGCCATCCGCCGCCGGCTGGTTCGGTCGCATCGGTAGCCGCTATGCTGCCGGCAGGTCACGAGTGCCAGCGTTCAGCCCCGGCTTGCTGGCCGGCAACCCTCGTCGAGTTCGCGGTGGGGTGCCCCGGGTGATGACCGGGCCCAGCCCGATCGGTGTGCTGGGCAAGCGCGGACCCCGTCCCGATGTCGCACCCGGGGTCCCTGACCCCGGAGGTTCCGGCGTGTCCGTCACTCTCGTCCCCTCGCTGCCCAGCCTGCCCACCGTGCCGTCGGCGCCGTCCGCGCCGCTCGACGTCCTCGGCGTGCCCGGCGAGATCAACCTGGACTACGCGGCCAGTGCGCCGTGCGCCCGGGCCGCGGCCGACGCGGTGGCCGAGCTGCTGCCCTGGTACGCCAGCGTGCATCGCGGAGCGGGAGCGCTGTCGCGGCGCTGCACCCTCGCGTACCAGCAGGCCCGGCAGACGATCGGCGACTTCTTCGGCGCTCGCGCCGACGATCATGTGATCTTCACCCGCAACACCACTGACGCGCTCAACCTGCTGGCGCGGGCCGTGCCGGCCGGCACCACGGTGGTCACGTTCGCAGGCGAACACCATGCCAACCTGCTGCCCTGGCCGCGCGGGTCGGTGCGGCTGCCGGTGCCCAGCGACCCCGACGGGGCGGTACGCGATCTCGCCGCCGCCCTCACCGAGCTGCGCCGGGGCAGCAGCCCGGCGTTGCCGGTGCTGGTCGCGGTGACCGGTGCGAGCAACGTGACCGGTGAGCGGTGGCCGGTCGCCGAACTGGCGCGTGTGGCGCACCGGCACGGTGCCCGGATCGTGCTCGACGCCGCGCAGCTCGCCCCGCACGCCCCGGTCGACCTGCTCGCGCTCGACGTCGACTATCTGGCCGTGTCCGGCCACAAGCTGTACGCGCCGTTCGGCGCAGGAGTGCTGATCGGTCGGGCCGACTGGCTGGACACCGCCCCGCCCTACCTGGCCGGCGGTGGAGCCACCAGTCACGTCGGGCCGGCCACCCACGACGTGACCTGGGCGACCGGCCCGGCCCGACACGAGGGCGGCACCCCGAACCTGCTCGGAGCGGTCGCGCTGGCGGCGGTGTGCAAGGCGCTCGACGAGGCGAACCAGAGTGCGCTGGCCGCCCACGAGCAGGCCCTGCTGGCCCGGCTACGGACCGGCCTCGCCGCCCTGCCGCACGTCGTCGAGCTGCGCACCTTCGGCCCGGACGCGCCCCGGGTCGGCATCGTCTCGTTCGTGGTCGCCGGATGGGACTCCACCGAGGTGGCCACGCGGCTGGCCGCCGAGCACCACATCGGCGTACGGGACGGGTTGTTCTGTGCCCACCCGCTGGCCCGGCGTCTGCTCGCCGAGGCGGCGGGGCGTACCGGCCGGCGGGACCTGCCGCCCACCGCGCTGCGCGCCAGCATCGGGCTGGGCAGCACGGCCGCTCAGGTGGACCGGCTGCTCGCGGCGCTGGCCGAGCTGGGCTGAGGCACGCCCGACGGTGGCCCCCAGCTCAGCCGACCGGCGGGGCGGTGGGTGGCTTCGGTGTCTCGCCGGGCTCGGCGGGCTCACCGACCGGGCGCTCCTGCTCCCCGAAGGCGGTGCGGATCCACCGGTTCGCCTCCTCCTGCTCGATCCCGGAGGCCACCAGCAGGTCGCTCGCGGTCGTCCGGATCTGGGCGATAACCACGCTGCCGGAGAAGCCAACCCCGGCGCCGTATCCCCGGCCGGCCTCGCTGACCGCCCGCAGCGACCGCTCCCGGGCCTTCTCCGGCTCCTCGCCGGCGGCGAACTCGTGCTTGAGCAGCCGGACCGACTCGGCGAGGTGAGCGATCGCGTCCGGCATGGGATCGGGCACCGGCTCCTCGTCCTCGACCAGCGTGACGGACCGGCGGATCAGCGTGCCGCTGTTGCGCATCGCCCGATCGATCGGGTCGGCCGCCTCGGCGTAGTGGGTCAGCTCGTCGCGGCGGTGCCACCGGGCCGGGGAGAGGGTGGCGGTCTCCTTCGCCCCCTCGATGGCCTCGCCCAACGTGGCCAACTCCTCCTTGTTGTTGCGCAGCCTCTCCAGTGCGCCCTGGATGGCGGCGCGGTCCCGGTTGCGCAGCCCGTCGGCGGTGGCGTCGAGTTGGGCAGCGAGCAGGTCCAGGGCGGGGCGGGCCGCCCGGTTGATCACTCGGAGCGGGTTCAGTGGCAGCAGCACCGCCGTGACCAGCAGCGCGATCCCACCGCCGAGGAAGGCGTCGACGAAGCGGGGGATCTCCAGGTTCTGGGTCGACGGGCTCAGCGTCACGATCAGCACCGCCGTTGCCGCCGCCTGGATGACGATGGCCACGCTCGCTCCGGCGAAGATGGTGAGCAGGATCGCCACGGTGACCACCAGGCCGAGCTGCCACGCCCCGGTGCCGAGCAGGTAAATCAGGAGGTCGCCGACGAACACCCCGACCCCTACCCCGACGATCAGCTCCACCGTCCGGCGGAACCGCTGACCGACCGACGCGGCCAGGGTGCCGACCGCGGAGATCGGCGCGAAGACCGGTTGCGGGTTGCCGAGCACCTTGTGCGAGATCAGGTACGCGAGCCCGGCGGCCAGCCCGGCCTGCACGGCGAGTCCACCGGCCATCCGTACCCGGTGCAGCCGGTCGTGCAGGGTGGCCCGGCCGCGGTGACGCAGTTGTTCGGTGGCCTCGGCGATCCGCGCGCCGTCGATGTCCACCAACCCGTTGCGCAGCGCGGTACGTCGCACCATTCGAGGTCGCTTGTCCCGGGCCACGGCCATGGGCGCGACTACCCGTGGTGGGCCCGCTGAACCCTCCCTTCCCGCGCGTCACCGGCCGATGCGGCAGACTCGGGCGGTGGTTGATCTGTTGGACCGGTGGCGGGCGGCGGCCCGGGGTGCCGGCGCGAGGCCCGACCCGGATACGACCAGGGCCGGGGAGCAGGTGATCGCCCGGTGGCGGGAGCCGCACCGGCACTACCACACGCTGACCCACCTGACGGCGGTGCTCGATGTGGTGGACCAGCACGCCGACCTGGCCGCCCGGGCCGACGCCGTCCGGCTGGCAGCCTGGTTCCACGACGCGGTCTACGACCCCCGGGCCGCTGGCGACGCCAACGAACGGGACAGCGCCGCGCTGGCCGAGAGCGTGCTCACCGGGCTCGGGGTGCCGGCGCCCACGGTGGCCGAGGTGCGCCGGCTGGTGCTGCTCACCGCCGGGCACACGGTGGCACCGGGCGACCGGGACGGTGCTCTGCTCTGCGACGCGGACCTGGCCGTGCTGGCCGCGCCGCCGGCTCGCTACGAGCGTTACGCGGCGGCGATCCGCCGGGAGTACGCCCACGTGCCGGAGCCGGCCTTCCAGGCTGGGCGGGCCGCCGTGTTGACCGGCCTGCTGGCACTGCCCGCGCTGTTCCGGTCGCCACCGCTGGCGAGCCGGTGGGAAGAGCCCGCCCGGGACAATGTGCGCCGCGAGCTGGCCGCCCTCACCGGGGAGCCGGAGAACGCGGGCTGATCAGGTGCTTCGGCCGACGCAGGTCGGCGGCGCGGAGCAACCGGACCAGCTCTCGGCTCGGCACCACCTGGGCACCGAGCCACACCGCCGCCGCGAACCGGTCGGCCGGAATGTCGTAGTGGTCCCGGTCGAAGCCGCGCCGGGGCGCGCCGAGCGCCTCGGCGAAGGCGTGCAGCTCGGCGTACGAGACGTCGCTGATCAGGTGCGACCAGAGCCGACCGCGCCACGGCCAGGCCGGCCGATCCAGGTAGAGCATGGTGCCCAAGTTATCCCGCCCAGTCGATCATGTTGATGATCGCCGGTCGGCGACCTAGCCTCGGCTGCATGGCCCCCACCGCGCTCCTCGACGACCTGCGCGCCGCGCTCGGTGACGACGCCGTGCTCACCGACCCGGACCTGCTGCGCATGCACCAGCGGGACGAGGCCGACCTGTGCGCCGCCGGCGTCCCGCTGGTGGTGACCCGCCCGCGCGACACCGGGCAGGTGGTCGCCGTGATCCAGGCGGCGGCGCGGCACGGCGTACCGGTGGTGCCGCAGGGCGCGCGGACCGGGCTGGCCGGCGCGGCGAACGCCGTGGACGGCGCGGTGGTGCTCAGCACCGTCGCGATGAACGAGATCCGGGAGATCGACCCGGTGAGCCGGATCGCGGTGGTCCAGCCGGGGGTGGTCAACGCGACGCTGGCCGGGGCGGTGGCCGGACAGGGCCTCTGGTACCCGCCGGACCCCGGCTCCTGGGAGTCGTCCACCATCGGCGGCAACGTGGCCACCAACGCCGGCGGCATGTGCTGTGTGAAGTACGGAGTGACCACCGAGTACGTGCTCGGCCTGGAGGTGGTGCTCGCCTCCGGTGAGGTGCTGCGCACCGGCCGGCGTACGGCCAAGGGGGTGGCCGGCTACGACCTGACCCGGCTGTTCGTCGGTTCGGAGGGCACCCTCGGCGTGATCACCGAGGTGACCGTGGCGCTGCGGCCCGCCCCGGCCGAGTCGCTGACCCTGGTGGCGGTCTTCCCCTCTACCGCCACTGCCGGCGCGGCGGTGGCCGAGATCGCGGCTCGCGGGCTCACCCCCAGCCTGCTGGAGTTGCTGGACCAGACCCACCTGCGGGCGATCGAGGCGTACCAGCCGATGGGGTTGCGGACCGACGCGCAGGCCCTGCTGCTGGCCGCCGCCGACACCGGCGCCCGGGCGGCGGACGACCTGGCCGTGCTGGCCGAGGTGTGCGAGGCCGTCGGCGCCGACGAGGTCTACGCGGCCACCGACGCGGTGGAGGCGGCGGCCCTGCTCCAGGCTCGCCGGCTGGCCCACCCGGCCATGGAGAAGTTCGCGGCGGACGCCTACCCGGGCGGCAACGGCGGTCTGGTGATCGACGATGTGGCGGTGCCGCGCGGCGCGCTCGCCGCGCTCCTGGACGGGGTCGCCCGGATCGCGGCCGAGTGCGAGGTGCCGATCGGCGTGGTGGGGCACGCCGGGGACGGCAACATGCACCCGAACATCGTTGTCGACCGGGCCGACCCGGCGAGCGTGGAGCGGGGTCGGCGGGCCTTCGACGAGATCATGCGCCTCGGCCTGGACCTGGGCGGCACGTGCACCGGCGAGCACGGGGTGGGGCTGCTCAAGCGGGACTGGCTGGCCCGGGAGATCGGGCCGGTCGGCGTCCGGGTGCATCAGGCGATCAAGTCGGCGCTCGACCCGGCCGGCCTGCTCAACCCGGGCAAGGTGCTCTGACCGGCTGCGGTCAGCCCTTGACCTCGGCCGGGGTCGCCTGGGTGAGCAGCAGCAGGATCTCCCCGGCGACCGGGGTGAGCTCCTCACCCGGGCAGTCCTGCGAGGTGATCAGCCCGGTCGAGGTGATGAGGCTGGACGTCAGCGCGTCGATGCAGGTTGTCCGGTACCGCCGGGCCTGATCGGTCTCGTCGGCCAGCTTCGGGTTGGCGAGCAGCACCTGGAGCCGTTCGGTCAGCTCCGGTGCGAGGGTGCCCCGGGAGGTCACGCCGTCGCCGGCGCAGTCGACGCACTGCCACGCGCCGTTCCGCTCGACGCTCAGGCTGCGCATCGGCCCGTCTTCGCCGAGCCGCTGAAGCAGGCTGACCTGACCGGCGGCGACCGTGGTGGGGACCTCCGGCTGCGAGCTGCCACCCGCCGTGCCGGCTGTCGGTTGCGCCACCGGGGTGCTCGGCTTGTCTCCGTCGAAGAGGGAGCACCCGGTCAGGGCGCCGACGAGTGCGACGGCGAGCAGGGGTAAGAGCAGACGAGGGCGCGCGCGGGGTAGCACGCGCGGAAACCTACCCCACCGTAGGTAGCGTTCGAAACCACCATCCAGGTCGGTATCGATGGTTACCCATCGGTAACGTCGCAATTCGTCACCGAGCGGACGAGCGCAGCTCCGCCTGATCGTCGTCGCCCCGGTCGGCCGCGTAACCCCGGACGTCCGGAGCACCGAGGCGGGCCGCGTCCGCCGCCGCGTCGTCCGGCATCAACTGGGACTGCCGCTCCGCCTCCACCCGGGCCCGGTAGTGCTCGACCTCGCGTGCCCGGGTGACCGCGTCCCAACCGAGCACCGCGCCCATCAACTCGGCGGTGTGCTCCGCCGACTCCAGCCCTCGGTGGCTCGTCTCGAACGAGATCCGGGTCCGCCGGGTCAGCACGTCCTCCAGGTGCAGCGCACCCTCGGCCCGCGCCGCGTAGGCGACCTCCGCCGCCAGATACTCCGGAGCACCGGCCAGCGGGGACGCCAGCAGTGGATCGGCGTCCACCAGCGCCAGCAGGTCCAGGGTGAGGGTGCCGTACCGCTCCAGCAGGTGCTCCACCACGCCCACCGGCACGCCATGCCGGCGCGCCAGGTCGGCCCGGTCCCGCCACATCGCCGGGTACCCGTCGGCGCCGAGCAGCGGCAGGTCGGCGGTGCGCGACGCGCGGGCGCCACCGAGCCGGCGAGCGGCCCGGTCGACCACGTCGGACGCCATCACCCGGTACGTCGTGTACTTGCCACCGGCGACCAGCAACAACCCGAGCATCGGCTCGAAGACCGCGTGCTCACGAGAGAGCTTCGAGGTCGAGTCGGCCTCACCGGCCAGCAGCGGCCGCAGCCCGGCGTACACCCCCTCGATGTCGGCGGTGGTCAGCGGACGGTCCAGCACGGTGTTGACCTGCTGGAGGAGGTAGTCGATGTCGCGGGCCGAGGCGGCCGGGTGGGAGCGGTCCAGCCGCCAGTCGGTGTCGGTGGTGCCGATGATCCAGTGCCCGCCCCACGGGATGACGAAGAGCACCGAACTCGCCGTACGCAGGATGAGCCCCGTCTCGCCGGTGATCGCCGAGCGGGGCACCACCAGGTGCACCCCCTTGGAGGCGCGCACCCGGATGCCGGGCCGCAGGCCGACGTCGTTGAGCATCCGGGACATGTCGTCGCTCCACACGCCGGTGGCGGCGATGACGGTGCGGGCCTGCACCTCGAACTCCGCGTCCGGCGAGCCCGACGGCGCCTCCAGGTCCCGGACACGGACGCCGGTCACCTCGCGCGCCTGCCGGATCAGCCCGACGGCGCCGGCACTGCTCACCACCGTGGCACCGAGGCTGGCCGCGGTGCGGGCCAGGGTGACCACCAGCCGGGCGTCGTCGACCTGCCCGTCGTAGTAGCGGATCGCCCCGGCCAGCGCGTCGGCCCGCAGACTCGGGAAGATCCGCCGGGCGCCCTCCCGGGTCAGGTGCCGGTGCAGGGGCATGCCCCGGCCACCACCGAAGATCCCGGCGAAGGCGTCGTACGCGGCCACGCCGGCTCCGTAGTACGAGCGGCGGACGACCCGGGCCGGCAGGTCCCGCAGGCCCCGCCCGGCCGGCAGCGGCACCATGATCGGCACCGGGCGTACCAGGTGCGGCGCGAGCCGGGTGGCCAGCAGGCCGCGCTCGGTGAGCGCCTCGTGGACCAGGTGGAACTCCAACTGCTCCAGATAACGCAGGCCACCGTGGATGAGCTTGCTGGACCGGCTGGAGGTCCCGGCGGCAAGGTCACGCGCCTCGACCAGCGCCACCTTCAGGCCACGGGACGCCGCGTCCAGGGCGGCACCGGCTCCGGTCACACCGCCCCCGATGACCAGCACGTCGAAGCGCTCGGCACGCAGTCGACGCAGGTCGGACGCACGGCGGACCGGTGAGAGCTGACCGGCGACGGATCGGGAGACATTGGGGTCGCGCACCCGTCCACCGTAACCGTCGAGCCACCGTGTCGACATTCGCCGCCCGCACCGCACCGCGCTCACCTGCTCCGAAGCGCACGACACGTCCCGCCACCCGAGCCAGACCCACCGTTCGGAGATCTTGGACAGTTTCCGTCATCGCCTGACGGAAACTGTCCAAGATCTGCACGGTCTTCGAAGCCCCGGAACCCGACGGTCGGGTCGAAACCCTTCGTCGTAGTCGTAAGGTTCTCGGATGCAAGGTCAACCTGCGCAACCCGGCTTCAGCGACCGCAGTTCCCCGTGGCCGGTGGTCGCGGCCGTGCTGGTCGGCTGCTGGACGGTTGCAGTCACCGTGGGCACCCAGACCGGTGGTTGGCTCACCGACCAGGTGCTGCTGAGCTTCGGACGGGACCGGCTCGGCTGGCTCTGGCCGGTGCTCGGCCTGGCCACCGTGGTGCTGGCCGGCACGCCCGCCCTGCTGCTGGCCGTCCTGCCCCGGTCGGGCGCGGTCCGGGCCACCGGGCGGGCCTGGTTGATCGGGGCACTCGCGCTCGGCGTGCTCACACTGCTGCGGGTCGTGCCGCCGGTGCACCACGAGGCGTACCTCGCCGCGCTGGCCGGCGCCGCATTGCTCAGCGCGCTCGCCGTGCGCTGGTCGGCGCGCCGGTGGGCGTACCCCGGGCTGGTTGGCTCGGTCGGCGGCCCGGCACCCACCGGAGACGGCGACGCGACACGGCCCGAGGCCACCGGGAACGGCGACGCCACGCGGCCCGAGGCCACCAGAGACGGCGACGCCACGCGGCCCGCAGCCACCGGGAACTCGGAGCCGGTCGGCCGGCGCGGGCGCAGAACCGGCCCGGTGCCGCTGCTCGCGGTCGCCGCCGGGTTGGCGCTGCTGCTGCCGTGGGCCTGGCTGGGCGCGCTCGGCGGCCTCCTGGAGACCGTGCTCGCGCTGCTGGCGGCCGCCGCGCTCGGGGTGCTGGCCGCGACTCTGCTGGACGCCCCCTTCTGGTCCCCGTTCGCGGTTGGGCGACCGCCCCGGCCGGCTCGGCTGGTGCTGGTCGGCGGCCTGGTCGCCGGGGTGGCGCTGCTGCTGCTCGCGGCCGGGACCGGGCAGTCCGGCGCGCAGTTGCCCGCCCTGCTGACCCTGCCGCCGGTGGGTTTCGCGCTGGCCGCGCTCTGGGCGGCGGCCTGGCGGCCCGCCGCTGATCCGGCCGAGGCCATCCGCGCCGGCCGAACGGCGACCGGCTGGCTCGTGGGCCTGGCCGCGCTCGGCCCGCTGGCCTTCACCGACCCGGAGGAGATCTCTCTGCTGCTGGTCGGCACCCGGGACATCCCGTTCTGGGTGGCGACCGCCGCCGGCGTCGGGCTGGCCGTCGCGGTCCTGGTCGCCATCGGGTACGCGGTGCTGCTCGCCCGGCCGACGGCACGCACCCCGAACCGGCGGGTCGCCGCGGTGGCGGCCGTGGTGCTGCTGGTGGCGTTCGGGGTGGTCGACCTCGGCCCCGGTCAGCCGGGCCTGTACGGCGAGCGGCTGTTCGTGGTGCTGCGTACGCAGGCCGACCTGAGCGATCTTCCGGCCGCCGCGCCGGGTCGGGCCGGGCGGGACGCCCGCGCGGCGGAGGTCTACCGGCGGCTGGTGACGACCGCCGAGCAGAGCCAGGGCGACCTGCTCCGGGGGTTGAACCGGCTGCGCCTCGACCCGGTGTCGTACTACCTGGTCAACGCGATCGAGGTGGACGGTGGCCCGGCGGTGCGGGCCTGGCTCGCCCGCCGGCCGGAGGTGGCGCGGGTGCTGGTCAGCCAGCGCCTGCGACCGCTGCCGGCCCCGGCCGGGCAGAATCGGGGCAGCGCACCCAAGCCCACCGGCCCGGAGTGGAACATTCGCCAGATCGGCGCCGACCGGGTGTGGTCCCAACTCCGGGTCACCGGCACGGGCATCGTGGTCGGCAGCTCCGACTCGGGGGTGGACGGCACCCATCCGGCGCTACGGGCCGGGTTCAGGGGTGGCGACGACTCTTGGTACGACCCGTGGGACGACACCCAAAGCCCGACCGACCAGGGCGGGCACGGCACCCACACGGTGGGCAGCGCGGTCGGGCGGGACGGCATCGGCGTGGCACCGGACGCGCAGTGGGTGGGCTGCGTCAACCTGGATCGCAACCTCGGAAGCCCCGCGCACTACCTGGACTGTCTCCAGTTCATGTTGGCGCCCTTCCCGGCCGGGGGCGACCCGTTCACCGACGGCCGTCCGGAGCGCGCCCCGCAGGTGCTGACCAACTCGTGGGGCTGCCCGCCCATCGAGGGTTGCGACCAGCGGGTTCTGCGGCCGGCCACCGCCGCCCTCGACGCCGCCGGGATCTTCGTGGTCGCCGCGGCCGGCAACACCGGCCCGTGGTGCGCGTCGATCGACGATCCGCCCGCCCCGTACCCGGACGTGCTGACCGTGGGTGCGGTGGACTCCCAGCGGCGCGTCGCCGAATTCTCCTCGCGCGGGCCGGTGCCGGGCGGCTCGGGTAAACCGGACGTGCTGGCACCGGGGGTGGAGGTGGTGTCGGCCATGCCGGGCGGCACGTACGCCGCGCTGGACGGCACGTCGATGGCGACCCCCCAGGTGGCCGGGGTGGTCGCTCTGATGTGGTCGGCGAACCCGGTACTGGTCGGGGACGTGACCCGGACCCGGCAGATCCTGCGGGACACCGCCACGGCGGCGACGCCCACCTATCGCTCCGACAGCCCCTCCGACGCCTGCGGTGCTCCGTCGAACGTCACCGGTGCCGGTCAGGTCGACGCCTACGCCGCCGTTCGCGCCGCTCAGCAATAGGCAGGTTTCCTTCCTGAAGTGCTGAGCCGCGGGTGCGGCCCGACACTCGGTGATCTAGGGTCGGCGACCATGGACGCCGAGATCACCGTCACCGAGCTGACCGCCGACCTGGTCCCCAGCGTCGTACAGCTCTGCCAGCAGGCTCTCGACCTGCCCGAGGACGCCGCCGAGGCGGCTGCCATCGTGGACGTGCTCTGGACCCGGGCCGCCGCCGACCGGCCGGTGGTCGGGCTGGGCGCGTACCGGGGCGCGGACCTGGTGGGGGTGCTGATCTGTTCGGTGTCGTCGACCGAGCCGGGGATCGGGCACGTGGATCTGGTGGCGGTCCTTGCGGAACAGCGGCGTCGGGGCGTCGGCCGGGCGCTGCTCCAGCGGGCCGAGCGGGTGCTCGCCGAGCGCGGGGCGACCGAGGTGTTGCTGGCCGGAAACCCGCCGTACTACGCGTGGCCGGGAATCGACGTCCGCTACACGCCTGCGGTCTGCGCCGCCCTCGCGCTCGGCTACCAGCAGGACCGGACCGCCTGGAACATGACCGCGGACCTGTCGTACGACCGGTCGCCGGCACTGCGGTCCACCGAGGCGACGGAGCGGCGGCTGGCCGACCAGGGCGTCACCGTACGCCGGGCGGAGCCGGCGGACCTGCCGGCGCTGACCGCGTTCGCTCGGTCCACCTTCGGCGGAACGTGGGACGGCGAGCTGGCCGGGTCCGTGGGGCGCGTCGACGCCGGTTGCCACCTGGCGGAGCGGGACGGCGAGGTGCTCGGCTTCGCCGCGTACGGGTCGTCCCGGCCGAGCTGGTTCGGGCCGATGGGCACCGCGCCGGCCGCGGAAGGGTCGGGCATCGGTGGGGTGCTGTTGCGGCGCTGCCTGCGCGACCAGCGGGCGGCGGGGCTGGATCGGGCACAGATCGGCTGGGTAGGGCCTGTGCCGTTCTATTCGGGCAGCGCGGGTGCGTGGATCGAGCGGGTCTTCTTCCTGTACCGGCGAACCCTGCCCAGGGCATAACCGGGGCAAACAGGACATAGATCCATTCGCCCGCACCGGCCATCGACGCCCCCTACCGTTTCGGTAGAGGAGGCAGCCATGACCACGGATGACAACCAGACCGAGGACGGCACGCCGATCACCTGGAAACCGATGGGTGAACTCCCCGGCCAACTGCCGTTCGACCGGCTCGACTACGGCGACGCCGAGCAACTGGCCGAGATGACCACCGACGGTGAGCCGTCGCTGGTCGAGGAGCCGCAGGAGATGGTGGACGCGCCGATCCAACTGCTTCCGCCGTACAACCGGGCGCACAAGCGGCGCAACCAGCGCCCACTACCGACCTGACGACGAACGGGGCGGACCGCGTCAGCGGCCCGCCCCGTTCGGTGTCGGAACTGGACTCAGAAGTCCATGTCCCCGCCACCCGGGCCAGCCGGGGCAGCCGGGGTCTTCTCCGGCTTGTCCGCGACGACAGCCTCGGTGGTGAGGAAGAGCGCCGCGATGGAAGCGGCGTTCTGCAGCGCCGAGCGCGTCACCTTGGCCGGGTCGATGATGCCCGCGGCCAGCAGGTCGACGTACTCGCCGTTGGCGGCGTTGAGGCCGTGGCCAGCCTCGATGTTGCGGACCTTCTCCACCACGACGCCGCCCTCAAGGCCGGCGTTGACGGCGATCTGCCGCAGCGGGGCGTCCAGCGCGACCTTGACGATGTTCGCACCGGTCGCCTCGTCGCCGACCAGGTCGAGCTTGTCGAAGGCGGTCTTGCCGGCCTGGACCAGCGCGACGCCACCACCCGGGACGATGCCCTCCTCGACGGCGGCCTTCGCGTTGCGAACGGCGTCCTCGATGCGGTGCTTGCGCTCCTTGAGCTCGACCTCGGTGGCCGCGCCGACCTTGATCACCGCAACGCCGCCGGCCAGCTTGGCCAGCCGCTCCTGCAGCTTCTCCCGGTCGTAGTCGGAGTCGCTCTTGTCGATCTCGGCCCGGATCTGGTTGACCCGGCCCTGGATCTGCTCGGCGTCACCGGCACCGTCGACGATGGTGGTCTCGTCCTTGGTCACCACGACCTTGCGGGCGCGGCCCAGCATGTCGAGGCTGGCGGCGTCGAGCTTGAGGCCGACCTCCTCGCTGATGACCTGACCACCGGCGAGGATGGCGATGTCGGTCAGCATGGCCTTGCGGCGGTCACCGAAGCCCGGCGCCTTGACGGCGACCGACTTGAAGGTGCCACGGACCTTGTTGACCACCAGGGTGGCGAGCGCCTCGCCCTCCAGGTCCTCGGCGATGATCAGCAGCGGCTTGCCCGACTGCATGACCTTCTCCAGGATCGGGAGCAGGTCCTTCACCGACGAGATCTTGCTGTTGGCGATCAGGATGTACGGGTCGTCGAAGACGGCCTCCATACGCTCCGGGTCGGTCATGAAGTAGGCCGAGATGTAGCCCTTGTCGAAGCGCATACCCTCGGTGAGCTCCAGCTCCAGCCCGAAGGTGTTGCTCTCCTCGACGGTGATGACGCCTTCCTTGCCGACCTTGTCCATCGCCTCGGCGATGATCTCGCCGACGGTGCTGTCGCCAGCGGAGATGGAGGCGGTGGAGGCGATCTGCTCCTTGGTCTCGACGTCCTTGGCGAGCTTGGACAGCTCCTCCGAGACGCTCGCGACCGCGGCCTCGATGCCCCGCTTCAGGGCCATCGGGTTGGCGCCAGCGGCCACGTTGCGCAGGCCCTCGCGAACCAGGGCCTGGGCCAGGACGGTCGCCGTCGTCGTGCCGTCACCGGCAACGTCGTCGGTCTTCTTGGCGACCTCCTTGACCAGCTCAGCGCCGATCTTCTCGTACGGGTCCTCGAGCTCGATCTCCTTGGCGATGCTCACACCATCGTTGGTGATGGTGGGGGCACCCCACTTCTTCTCGAGCACGACGTTGCGGCCCTTGGGGCCGAGGGTCACCTTTACGGCGTCGGCGAGCTGGTTCATGCCCCGCTCGAGGCCGCGGCGCGCCTCTTCGTCGAACGCGATCATCTTGGCCATACGGCGTTGTCCTCCTGGACACTCACGGGCCACCCGAGATGTGTGCCCCGGATGGGCCGCCTGGTGTACGCACCTTGGGACGTCGCCACCTGGCGACGACGACGTCCTTCGGCCGGGCCGGATAGCCCGCGACGACCGGCCATGTGCCGCCCCGGCGTCTCCACGCCGGTGCAACCTGGCCCCACCGTCCCGACCATTGGCACTCACGGTATGCGAGTGCCAATGACTTGTTTAGCACTCTCCCCTGCCGAGTGCAAGCACGATGCCGCCGCTCAGCCGAGTTCAGCAGCCAGTCCAGCGGTGTTCACCGGCGCCTCATGGGCGCGCTGTTCGGCGTACGTCACCAGCAGACCGATCATCTGAGCGAGGTGGGCCGGCAGGGCCAGCACGGCGGTGATCCCGATCACCACCACCGTCCCGGCGGCGGTACCCGCCGAGGAGAACGGATCCGTTCCGAGCGCGGAGGTGCCGATCCCCTCCAGGCCACCGGGGATCAGGGTGCCGACGAGCACCGCCACGGCCACCAGGGCCACCCGTCCGAGCAGCAGGCCGAGCCGGTCGTGGAACATCCGGAACGACCGACCGATCGGGTTGTGCCGTTCGAAGAGATAGACCGGGCCGGCCATGCTCAGCGCGAAGGCCAGGTAGATGCCCGGCAGCACGCAGAAACAGACACCGACGCCGACGAGCAGACTGACCAACAGGGTCCAGCCCCACAGCCCGAGTGCCCGACGCAGGCCGTAGCGCAGCGCAGACTCCAGGCTGGCCGGCTGACCGGCCGCCTGTTGGGTGATCACCCAGGTGCCGGCGGCCCACCCGACGGCCTGCACCAACCCGACCACCAGGCTGCCGCCGACCAGCAGGACCAGGAGGCTCAGCAACTCGGCGGCGAAATTGTCCGGCAGCGCGGGGGTCGACGTCGATTCGGCCTGGGCGGCCCACTTCGCCGACGGGTCCAGACCGAGGGAGACCACCGAGAGCACCGCCGCCGGCAGCACCTGGGTGAGCAGCATGATCGGCACCAACTGCCGCCAGCCCCGACGCAGCGCTCCCCCGCACCGGTTGAACCAGCCGCCGATGCCTGCACCGGGTGGCGTGACCAGGGCGTCGTTCGGGTCGAACCCGTAACCCGGCGGGTACCAGCCGACCGGCGGCCCCGGGTACCACGGCTGCCCCCCGTAGGGACCCGACCCGGGCGGGTAGCCCCCGGTGGGCGGGAACGCCCATCCCTGCGGCGGCGGGGCCGCACCCCAGGCACTCTGCGCGGGATCCCAGCCGGGCGGCGGACCGGCGGGGCCGGCCGGGGGCATGCCCGATCCCCAGCCGGGCGGCGGACCGGCGGGGCCGGGGCTGCCGGCGGGCGAGGACGGGTCCGGCTCCCCCGACCCGGGGGACGGAGTGGGCGGGGGCGGCTGGTCGGTCATGAACGCTCCTCATATCGGCTGGAACGGTTCACGATCTTCCCGGCTGCGCGCCCCTGCCGCAGCCCCGACTCGCGGGGCCGATCGGCCAGGAAGATCAGCCGATGACGCGTACGTGCTCTGCCTGTGGGCCCTTCTGACCCTGGGTGATCTCGAACTCGACCCGCTGACCGTCGTCCAGCGCCTTGTAACCGTCCATCTCGATCGCGGAGAAATGGACGAACACGTCCTGACCGCCGTCGACGGCGATGAAGCCGTAGCCCTTTTCGGCGTTGAACCACTTCACTGAGCCCTGTGCCACGGTGCACTTCCCTCACTCTGCGCGGCGTTGCCTGACTCGGCGCACGGCACGGCCGGGCGCCCCGGAGCACCGACTCAGCGATCGATGACCGCCATTGAAGCAGGTGACCGAAATCGCACGCTACACGAGGAGTGACGGCCGCGCACGGCCACAAATCAGACACACTTCGAGGCGTTCCGACCGCGCTGATCGGCCGAGTTCCGGAGCCACCGGATTCGCCCGCGTCATTGCGAATTCAGGGAGCGGCGCGGGGCGGCCCCGAGATGACGGCGATCGGGCCCAGCTCGCGAAACGCCATCCCTGCCCTGTGGTAGGCATGCGGGCATGACCACCGACATGGGCTCGCCGGCCCTGCGGCTCGCGGAGATCCGCCGAGTCCGGCCGGAGGACGCCGCCCGGATGCGGGCGCTGCGCCTGGAGATGCTGGCCGACGCGCCGTTGGCCTTCCTGGAGACCCTGGCGGACGCCGCGGCCCGACCGCACAACGAGTTCGCCGCCCGGGTCGCGTACACCTCGGCCGGTGCCGGTAACGCGCAGTTCGTCGCCGATCCGGGCGGCCGGCTGGTCGGGCACGCCGGTGGTACGACCCACCCGAACGAACCGGGGCTGACCGTGATCTACGCCGTGTACGTCACGCCGGCCTGGCGCGGCAGTGGCCTGCTCGGCGAGCTGATCGACGGGGTGGCCGCCTGGTCGCGAGCCTGTGGCCGACCGGAGCTGCTGCTGGAGGTGGTGGTCGGCAACGACCGCGCCTACCGCGCCTACCAGCGCCTGGGCTTCAAGGACACCGGGGTACGAGTCCCCCACCCGAACATCCCAGCCCTCACCGAGCTACAGATGCGCCGAACAGCCTGACCCGCAGAACCACCCAACGATCACCGCCGGCGCGCGGGTAGCCGCCGCGCTGCCGCCAGCCCTGATGATCACGCTCGATCCAGGATGTAGTGGTAACCATCCGACCAGAGACCACTACTTCCTGGATCGAGCACGATCATGGGGTACAGCAGAGGCTCCGGACCAGAGACGCCGACGACCACAGCGCCCACGGCGGGTTTCCGGGGCAGCCCGACCCGCGAGGAACGGGACCGCCCCGGAAACCCCCAAGCGCAACCGAAACTCAGACGTGCCGCCGGGACTGCACGATCCGGAACCGGTTGGCGACGTACGCCCCGTCGGTCAACGCCGAGTTGGCCGCCGCGTTGGCCCCACTGCCGTGGAAGTCGGAGAACGCCGCCGACTGGTTGACGAAGACACCGCCGGTGAGGTTGCAGGACAGGTGCACCCCGACCTCGACCGCCACCGCCTCGGTGGCGTCCAACACGGCCTCGTCGGTCGAGTAGACCCCGGCGGTGAGCGCGCCCTTCTCGCCGACCGTCCGGCGCAGCAGCTCCAGGCTGTGCGTGGTGGAGTCGGTCGCGATGGCGAACGAGATCGGCCCGAACCATTCCCGGCCGTACGTCTCCGCGTCGTCAGCGGTCAGCTTCACGATCGTGGGGGTACGCACCACCGCGTCGGCGTACGACGGGTGGGCCACGGCTCGCGACTCCAGCACCGGCTCGCCGACCTTGGTCACCTCGGCCAGCCGCTCCAGCACCCCGTCGTTGACGATGGCGCCGGTCAGCTCCACACCTCGGGCCGGGTCCGCGGTGAGCTTGCCGACTGCGGCGGCGATCCCGCCGGCCACCTCGTCGAAGCTCTTGTGCCCCTGGTCGGTCTCGATGCCCCCGGCCGGGATGAGGATGTTCTGTGAGGTGGTGCACATCTGCCCGCTGTAGAGGGTCAGCGTGAACCCGAGGTTGCGGCACATGCCGGCGAAGTCGTCGGTGGAGTCGATGACGACGGTGTTGAGGCCGGCCTTCTCGGTGTAGACCGATGCCTGCCGAGCGTGCGTCTCCAGCCAGTCGCCGTACTCGGTGGAGCCGGTGAAGTCGACGATCCGGATGGCCTGGTGCAGGGCCAGGTCGCTGGCGAGCTTCTCACCGGGCGCCTCGGCCGCCAGCATGATCAGGTTCGGGTCGAAGCCGGCCTCGGCGAGCACCTCCCGGGCGTACTTCACGGTGATGGCCAGCGGCAGCACCGCACGCGGGTGCGGCTTGACGATCACCGGGTTCCCGGTGACCAGCGAGGCGAACAGCCCGGGGTACGAGTTCCAGGTCGGGAAGGTGTTGCAGCCGATCACCAACGCCACCCCACGCGGCACCACGTGGAACGTCTTGGTCATCCGCAGCGGGTCACCCTTGCCGGCGGCCTTCTCCCAGCCCGCCGTGCCCGGGTGCCGGGTCATCTCGGCGTACGCGTACGCCAGCGCTTCCAGCGCCCGGTCCAGCGCGTGCGCGCCACCGGCCTGGAAGGCCATCACGAACGCCTGCCCGCTGGTGAACTGCACCGCGTTGGCCAGCTCGAAGATGTTCTTGTGCAGCCGGTCGAGGATCTCCAGGCAGACGCCCACCCGGGCCTGCGGGCCGGCGTCGCGCCACGCCGGCAGCGCGGCGGAGGCGGCGCCGACCAGTTCGCCGGTGCCGGCGTGCGGGTAACGCACCGCCAACTCCACCCCGAACGGGCTCGTCTCGGTGGCGACCCGAACGCCGGAGCCGGGCTGGTCGAGCGGGAAGTCACCGCCGAGGTACGCCTCGAAGGCGGCCTTACCGTCGGCGGCGGCGCTCTCGCCGTACACCCGGGGGCTGGGGGATTCGGGATAGGCGGACCAGTAGCCCCGCTCCGTGATCGCGGTCAGCGCACGGTTGAGGGTGTCGGCGTGCCTGTCGTACAGGGGATGCGGGGTCTCCGTCATGCCCGCCATCATGCCTGAGTCAGGTCCGCGAGCAGTAGCGCCGATACCTGTCAGAGGGTGAGCTGCCAGTCGGTCCAGGAGTCCACCGGGCGGAAGCCGAGCTGCTCGTTGATCGACACCATGTAGCTGTTGCTCGCCGCGTTCCAGGTGTCGATCACCTGTACCGCCGGTTCGTGGGTGAGCAGGTGATGCAGGTTCTCGGCCTTGGCGATGAGGCCGAGCCGGTGCCCACGGTGGGCCGGGTCGACGAGGGTGATCTGCTGGTACGCGTGCCAGTCGGCGGCAGCGCCCACGTCCAGCAGGGTCCAGGCGACCAGCCGGCCGGACGCCTCGTGTCGCATCCCGAGGTGGTAGCGCCGCCGGCCCCGGGCGTCCAGCGCCCGTTCGTTGCCGCGGATGCGCTCGGCGTCCACCTGCTCCGGCTCCCACTGCACGTCGCCCATGGGTGCGTCCATGAGCAACCGGCCGTCCAGGTAGGCGATGTCCGCCACGTACTCCTCCGGGGTGGAGCCCTGCCAGCAGACCGAGTGATAGCCCTCGGCTCGCGGTCGGGCCTCGGCGAGCGCCGCCCGCAGGGCGACCCGGTCGATGTCGCCGACGTCGAGCCGGCGACGCACCTCGGTGAGGGCGGGCTGGGCGCCGGTCGCGGCGGCGAACGCGTCACCGGCCACGCTTCGGGCCTGCCCGCCGGGCAGCGCGGAGACGGCCATCGCCACCACCCGCTTGCGGCCGTGCTCACGGAGCAGGCGCAGCCCGTACTCGTGCAGGGCTCGGCCAACGCCCCGACGCCGCAGCTGCGGATGCACCAGCAGCTCGGCGGTGGCGTTGTCGGTGTTGTCGAGCTGCGGCAGGTCCAGTTGCAGGTAGCCGGCCGGCACGCCGTCCAGTCGGGCCAGCGCCCAGAGCGACCGGGTGCCGGGCATCGGCGTGTGGAAAAACGCGTCGAAGCGGCGCCGGCAGAAGGGCGGGAAGTCCGGGAGATCGGCGTCGTTGGCCGCCGACCCGATCCGGTACGCCTCGTCGACCGACGTCCGGTCGGCGCCGTCGAACGACGCGATCGTGATGCTCATGCCGCTGAGGGTGCACCCGGGAAAGCGATCGGGCCAGCGATTAAATCGCTGGCCCGATCGAACGTGGTCGGGAGGGACACTCGCACAACGCCTCCGGCGTTGGGTCGCAAGAACTTCAAAAGTCTTCGGCGAAATGCCCTCCCGCACGGAGCATCTTGCGCCGTCCGGTTCCTGCCGTCAAGTCCGTAGCGGCGGGTTTTCCACACTCACAGCGAAAACCCAGTTACCGACTGATCGACTCGCCCCCGGTCCGAGCGAGTCCGTCAGCCGAGGAGGCCGGCGTCGCGGGCGGCGCGCAGCGAGGGCTTGATGTGGTGGGTCGGCCCGACCTGGCCGGCCACCGCGTCGATGGTCTTCAGACCCTCGCCTGTGTTGAACGCGACGGTCTCGGCCGTCGGATCGAGCCGACCGGACTCGACCAGCTTGCGCAGCACGGCCACGGTGACCCCACCCGCGGTCTCGGCGAAGACCCCGGTGGTACGGGCCAGGTCGCGAATGCCCGCGCGGATCTCGTCGTCGTCGGCGTACTCCATCCAGCCGCCGGTGCGGCGGACCGCCTCCAGGGCATAGAGGCCGGCCGCCGGGTCGCCGATGTTGAGCGACTTGGCGATGCCGGTGGGCTTGACCGGGACGATCGTGTCGGTCTCGGCGTGCAGGGCGACGGCGATCGGGTTGCAGCCGGCGGACTGCGCGCCGAAGACCTTCCAGCCGTCGGCGGGCGCCTCGACCAGGCCGATCTCCACCAGCTCGGAGAACGCCTTGTCAATCTTGGTGAGCAGCTCGCCGCTGGCCATCGGGATGACCACCTGCGCCGGGATCCGCCAGCCGAGCTGCTCGGCCACCTCGTAGCCGAGGGTCTTGGAGCCCTCCGCGTAGTACGGCCGGACGTTCACGTTGACGAACGCGGTGTCCTCGAATTCGTCGGTCTCCACCAGCTCGCCGCAGAGCCGGTTGACATCGTCGTACGAACCGTCGATGGCGACCAGTTCGCCGCCGTAGACGGCGGTGGTGATGACCTTGCCCTGCTCCAGGTCGCTGGGGATGAAGACCACCGAGGGCACCCCGGCGCGGGCGGCGTGGGCGGCCACCGAGTTGGCCAGGTTGCCGGTCGACGCGCAGGCGAACCGGCTGAACCCGAGCGCCTTGGCGGCGGTGAGCGCCACCGAGACGACCCGGTCCTTGAACGAGTGGGTGGGGTTGGCGCTGTCGTCCTTGACCCAGAGCGGCGCGGTGATGCCCAGCTCGGCGGCGAGGTTCGGGGCCGCCACCAGTGGGGTCAGCCCGGGGTCGAGGGTGACCCGGCTGGCCGGGTCCTGGCCGGCGGGGAGCAGGGCGGCGTACCGCCAGATGTTGTTCGGGCCGGCCTCGATCTGCTCGCGGGTGACGGTGGCCAGTGCTGCGGTGTCGTAGTCGACTTCCAGCGGGCCGAAACACTCGTAACAGGCGTGCTGGGCGGCGAGCGGGTAGCGGGCCGAACAGGCACGGCAGACCAGGGCGCGGGCGGGGCTGGCAGAGGTGTCGATGCCGGAGGCGACGAGCGTCGACGTCATGTCGAGGGTCCTCTCATCTTTCCCCGCATCGCACCGTGCGGCGGGGACGGAATTGGCACCTGCCCCGCGGGTCGCTCAGCGGTGAGCGCGCAGGGTGGTTGCCGGGGCGTCGTCGGGCCGTATCCCTCAGCCCCTCTGGATGAGGTATTCAGTTGTGCCGTCGAGTCTAGGACAACGCTGTCGGTCGTTGCTACCGCAGATCCCAGCTATTGGGTCAGCGGGAACTCACCGCTTCGGGGTCGGTCACCGCAATCGGGTCCGTCACCGCGCTCGGCCGGGGCAGCGCCGTGGCCCGGGGCCGGGCGGCGAGGTTCGCGGCGATCAGGGCGGCGATCGTGATGGCGGCCCCGACCAGTTCGACGGGCTGCGGGCGGTAGCCGCGGGCGATCTGCACCGCGAACGTGGTCACCGGGACCAGGTTCATGAACAGCGCGGCGTTGGCGGCACCGAGTCGCTGCACGCCGGTGTTCCAGGCCAGGACCGCGATCACGGCACCCACCAGCACGGCGTACGCCAGTTGCGGGGCGACCGCCACGAGGTCGGCGGCGGCCGGCGCGTGCTGCCAGCCGACGGCGTCGGCGCCGATGCTCAGGACGAGCATCGCGGCCGTACCGGCGAGCGCGGTCAGGGTGGTGAAGCGCAGCGGCGACCACTCGCCGAACCGGCTGGCGCCGTGCGTGTAGATGCCCCAGCCCAGCACCGCGCCGATCATCATGAGCCCGCCGAGGCCGAACTGGCCGAGCCCGGCCAGACTGCCGCGCGTGATGACCAGACCGACGCCGAGGAGCGCCACCAGGGAGAGGCCCAGCAGGAGCGGCTTCGGGCGGACGCCGTCGCGGGCCCAGCGGACCAGCTGGGTGATCACCGGAGTGGTGGCCACGAAGAGGGAGATCTGCTGCGGGGCGGCGTGTTCGAGCGCCAGGTTGGTGAGCAGGTTGAAGCCGGCGAAGCCGACCACTCCGAGCACCACCACCTCCAGCGCCCGGCCACCGTGCCGCAGCGCGCCGGCACCCTCGCGGAGCAGCAGGATGGCGACCAGGACGACGGCGGCCAGCAGGTAGCGCGCGGTGGTCAGGTTGAGCGGGTCGACCCGGTCGAGGGCGCTGGCCAGGATCGGGAACATCACGCCCCAGCCGAGCACGGCGACCAGTGGGTACGCGGTGGCGCGGGATCGCATCGGCAACTCCAATGTTCGAGTATCGTCGAACCAACGACACCGACCATAGGGTGTTGTTCGATAGTTGTCGAACAAGGGTTACACTGGTCACATGGAGCCGCACGAGCCCGACCTGACCGCCGTACCGGTCACCAGCGTGTTGGCCGCACTCGCCGACGACGTGCGGCTACAGATCGTCCGGGCGCTCGCCGAGGGCGGCGAGTCCGCCTGCGGCAGTTTCGACTTCGGTGTCTCCAAGGCGACCCGTAGCCACCACCTCAAGGTGCTGCGCGAGGCTGGGTTGACCCGGACCCGGGCCGCCGGCACCAGCCGGCTGGTCCGGCTCCGCCGGGACGAGCTGGACAAGCTCTACCCCGGCCTACTGGACGCGGTCCTCACCCAGCGCCCGCAGGCCTGACCCCGCCTCACCCCGCCCGCAGGCCTGATCCCGCCTCACCCCCGCCCGCCGGCTGCGGCCCGCGTGGCCGCGCTAACCGGTCCGCCGGCGGCACGTCACCCTCGGCTGGGGCCTGCCACCGACGCTCGCTTTGGAGCTGAATCGTCTACGACATCAGCGAAGAGGCAGCGCCGCGCCCGGGAGTGTCGACCGGGCTCGGGCCCGGGCGCATCGGCCAGCCCTGACCGGGAGTGCCGACCCCGGGCCCCGGCGCAACGGCCGACCCTGACCGGGAGTGTCGACCGACCTCGGGCCGGGACACATCAATCGGCCCCGACCGGGAGTGTCGACCGACCCCGGGCCGGGACACATCAATCGGCCCCGACCGGGAGTGTCGACCGACCCCGGGCCTGGACACATCGACCGGCCCCGACCGGGCGCGTCGCCGAAGCCGCCTCGTCGAGGCTTCGGCGACGCGTGGTTCGAGTGTGGTCAGACGGACACCGCGTCGGGCTCGGCCGCCGAAGCCGATGCCGAGGGGGCGTCGGTGCGACGCCGGGCGAGCAGCGTGTCGAGTGCCCAGGCACCCGGGCCGAGAGCCGCGACCAGCAGGAACGCCCAGCAGAAGAGCGCCGCCCGCTCGCCTCCGTTGTGCAGCGGCAGCAGAGCATCCGGCTGGTGCACCACGAAGTAGGCATACGCCATCGAGCCGGAGGCGAGCAGCGCGGCGGGTCGGGCGAAGAGCCCGACCAGCACCAGTACGCCGCAGACCAGCTGGATCAGGGCGGCCCACCAGCCCGGCCAGGTGCCGAACGGCACCGCCTTGCCAGTCATCGGGTTGCCGCCGAACAACCCGAATACCGAGGACAGGCCGTGCAACGTGAAGAGCAGGCCGATCACGATGCGGAACAGGGACAGGGTCGGCCCGCCGAGCCGAGAGACGTTCATGGCACCTCCATCGAAGAGAGCGAATGGGTCTCGTCGATCCTGAGGCATGAAGCCATCGAAAATCATAAGTTCCTTGCTGGTGGGATAATCCCTCGCGAAAACGGTGTGAACGAGGACGCCCGCACCCTCCCCCGGTGATGTCGCAAACGATTCAGCTCCAAAGGCACAGCAGGAGAGGTTCTCCACCAGTTCGGGTGGCGCAGGAAGAGCCGCCGGGGCCGGGGCCGGGCGGCGGCGTGCTGGGCAGGTGGGCGAGGATCAACGGATGATCTTCCGTGACACGGCAGCACCGCGACGCATCACCGCGACGGTCGCGATGACGCTCGTGCTCGGCGGCTGCACTCTCGACCATCGCGGCCAGTCCGGAGATCCGAGCCAGCCACCCCCCGTTTCGAGGGCGCAAGCAGACCCGACCGCCAGCACCGAGCCGCCGGCCGAGTGCCCGACGAGCGGCGTTCGGATCCGGTCGACCGGCGGGGACGCCGCGATGGGCCTGCGCGCCCTCGGCCTGGAGTTGGTCAACTGCGGCGAGCGCCCCTACCAGCTCGACGGGTACCCGGTGCTGCACGTGTTCGACGAAGCCCGCGAGCCGATCATGCTGCGGGTGGTCAACGGTGCCAAGGAGATCACCTCGGGCTTCGACCAGCCACCCCGGCAGGTCACCCTCGCCGCCGGGGAGCGGGCCACCGCAGTGGTGCTCTGGCGCAACCTGGTCACCGACTCGACAGTGGTGGCCACCAACGGCGAGTTCCTGACGGTGGCGCCCGCCGCCGGACAGCCGGCCGACGAGGTCGACCCGGACGGGCCGATCGACCTCGGCAACACCGGCCGGATCGGCGTCAGCGCCTGGAAGAAGGCTACGACGTGATGTCCTTGCGGGTGAAGCGCCAGAACGCCAACCCCCAGAACAGCGTCGCGTAACTGATCGCCGAGATGCAGCCGCGCACCACATCGTCGGTCTGCACCGGGGTCGACAGCAGACCCAGCCAGGCGGTGCTGAAGTGGGTGGGCAGGAAGTCGCGCAGCGCGCCCAGGGCGGTGATCTGGTCCAGGATGCTGGACAGGATCCAGAGCAGAACCGCACCACCCACCGCGCCCAGCGCGGCGTCCGTGATCACCGACAGCAGGAACGCCAGGCCGGCCACCACCAGCAGGACGACCGCCAGGTAGCCCAGCACGGCCAGCAACCGGAGCAGCCCCTCGGTGGGTTCCAGCTCGGCGGCGACAGTGCTGCGCAGCGGCGACCAGCCGTAGCGCAGGGTGCCGGCCAGCAACGCGGTGCCGGCCAACAGGATCAGGGCCAGTCCCGAGTACGCGAGCGCGACCACCAGCTTCACCGTCAACAACCGCGCCCGGGGCACCGGGATCGCCAGCAGATACCGCAGGCTGCCCCAGCTCGCCTCGCTGGCCACCGTGTCGCCGCAGAACAGTGCGACGACCACCACCAACAGGAACGACGCCGACACGAAGATCGAGAACAGGGTGAAGTTGAGCCCGCCCGAGGTGGCCAGCTCGACCAGGCTGGCGAACTCGTTGCGACCGTTGTCGTCGTCGCCGCCCGAGTCGAACTGGAACGCGATCAGGATGATCAGCGGCAGCAACACCATGAACCCGAGCGCCAACTGGGTCCGCCGCCGGGACGCCTGCCGACGGAACTCCGCCACGAACGGCATGGTGGCCGACGGCCGGTAGCCACGGGCCTCACCCGCGTCAGTAACAACCATCACCGGTCACCGCTTCCCCGAGAATTCTCGCCCACCAGGGCGAGGAACGCGTCCTCCAGGCGCCGCCGAGGCACCACCCGGTCCACCCCGATGCCGGCGCGCACCAGCTCCGCCACCACCTCGCTGCGGGCCGTGCCGTTGGTGTCGACCACCAGTTGGCCGTCGCTCTCCGGCAGCACGCGGACCCCGTGCAGCCGGTCCAGCACCGCCCGCGCCGCCACCGGGTCGGTGACGTCGAAGAGCACGCTCGGCGACTCGCCCACGATCTCCTCCACCGGCCCGGACGCCACGATCCGGCCCTTGTTCACCACCACCGCGTGCGTGCACGTCTGCTCCACCTCGGCCAGCAGGTGACTGGAGACCAGCACCGCCCGGCCGTCCGTGGCGTACCGCTGGAGCACCCGGCGCATCTCGGCGATCTGCGGCGGGTCGAGCCCGTCGGTCGGCTCGTCCAACACCAGCAGTTCGGGGAGACCGAGCATGGCCTGGGCGATGGCGAGCCGCTGGCGCATCCCGTGGCTGTAGTTCTTGATCCTCCGGTGCACCGAGTCACCCAACCCGGCGATCTCCAGCGCCGCGTCGAACTGTGCGTCCTCCCACGGTCGCCCGGTGGCCCGCCAGTACGCCTTCAGGTTGTCCAGACCCGACAGGTGCGGCAGGAAGCCCGGCCCCTCCACCAGCGCCCCGATCCGGGACAGCACCGGCGAGCCGGGCACCAGCCGACGACCGAAGACGTAGATCTCCCCGGCGGTCGGCTGGGTCAGCCCCATCAGCACCCGCAGAGTGGTGGTCTTGCCGGCACCGTTCGGCCCGAGCAGACCCACGACCTGACCGGGGTGCACCTCGAAGTCCACGTTCGACACGGCGACGAAGCCGTCCGCGTACTCCTTGCGCAGCGCGCGCACGGCCAGCGGGGTGTCCGCGTACTCCGGGTGCACCGACCGGTCCTGGCGGCGATGCCGGCGGCGGACCAGGGCGACGACCACGACGAGCCCGATCACGATGGCGGCGAGCAGGCCGGCGAGCACCCAGCGCCAGATCGTCGCCGCGGTGGGGATCGGCTCACCGCTGACCGTGGGCAGGCTGACCGCACCGTCCGCGGCCACCGTGTAGACAGTCGGCGCGGCCGGCGTGGTGTACGCCTGGTCGGAGGTGGCCACCACCAGCCGCAGCCGGTGCCCGGCCTCCACCCGGCGGACGATCCCGGGCAGCGTCACGGTGACCGGGCGGGCGTCCTGCACCCGCTGCGGTAGGCCGGTGAGCCGGATCGGGGCGACCAGGCCGTTCGGCAGGGTGGCCGCGCCGTCCGGGTCGACGTCGTAGAGCTTGACGAAGAGCACCGCCTCGCCGGTCGGCGACGCGGCCCGCAGGGTGACGGTGGGCGCACCGGCCACGTCCACGGCCTCGGTCAGCGGGGTGGACTCGAACCGGGCGTGCTGGCCGGGCACGTCACCGGCCACGCCGTCCAGCAGCGAGGCGAGCCCGCCGGCGAACGGGATCGAGGAGATGGCAGCCGGGTTGCCGTTCGGCGGGTTCGCGATCGGCTGTGCCGGGCCGGCGACCGTCACCTCCCGCCGGGCGTTGCCGGTGAGGCCCGGGTAGTCGGCGCGGCGGAAACCGGTGGCGACGAGACCCCGGTCGAGCGCGTCGAAGCCGGCGATCCGCGACCAGGTGAAGTCGTCGCCGGGCGCGTCTCCCTCGCCCTTGACGTAGTGGTCGAGCCACTGGACGGTCAGGAACTTCACGCGGTCGGAGTCCGAGCGGGGTCCACTGCCACCGTCGTGCCCGCCGGTGAACCAGGCGACCCGTACCGGGGTGCCGGTGGCGGCGATGCCGCGCGCGTTCGCATCCGCCTCACCGAGCGGGAAGAGGGTGTCCGCCTCGCCCTGCACCAGCAGGGTGGGGGCCTTGATCCGGTCCAGCACACCGGCCGGGCTGGAGCGGCGCAGCAGGTCCACGGCGGCCTGGTCGGCGCGACCGGTCGTGGCGATCCGGAGGTACGCGGCGCAGACGTCGGCGGCGAACCGGCCGCAGGACGGGTCGGCGGCACCGGCCGGGGCGCCACCGGGACCGGTGCCGGGGCCGGCACCTGGCCCGGGGCTGGGCGGGCCGGCCGACTCCGGTGCGCCCTGCGGCTGGGCGGCGGTCGCGCCGGAGAGCCCGGCCGGGCCGGAGCCCACGTTGCCGCCCCCGCCGAAGAAGAGGCCGGCCCAACCCTTCTTGAACACACCCTCGGTCGGCGCTCCGCCGGTGCTCTCCGGCAGGAACGCGCGGGACAGGTCGTTCCACGTGATCATGGGCACGATCGCGTCGACCCGACGGTCCTGGGCGGCCAACAGCAACGCCAACCCACCGCCGTACGAGCCGCCGACCACACCGACCTTCGGGTCGCCGGGGGCGTCGGTGCGCACCTCCGGCCGCGCGGCCAGCCAGTCCAGCAGCCGCTCAGCGTCGCGTACCTCGTAGTCCGGGTTGTCCAGGTGGATCTCACCGCCGCTGCGGCCGAAACCCCGCGCGGTCCAGGTGAGCACCGCGTAGCCGCGCCCGGCGAACTCCTCCGCGTCGGAGCGCACCGACTCCTTCGTGCCGCCGAACCCGTGCGCCAGCAGCACCGCCGGCACCTTCCGACCGGACGAGGCGTCGTCCGGCAGGTAGAGGGTGGTGTCCAGGTTCACCGGTTGGTCACCGGACGGTCCGGAGCGGACGGTGAGCATCGCGCTCTCGGTACGTACGCCCGGTCCCTGTGGCCACACCGCCCAGGTCACGGCGGCGGCCAACAGCACGACGACCACCGCGGCGGCGATCGCCCGGCGGCGGGTGGGAAGGGCACGCCGGAACCACGCGGCCGGCGACGGCGATGTCATGCGGCACACGGTACGGCCCGCAGCCTGAGCGTTGGCTGAGATCCGCCGTACGTCCGTCCGGTTGCCCCGATCGGTGCGCGGTGGGGTGCGAGCGCGCATCGATCGACGCGGCACAGTGAGTTGAGTTCGGATCCTGTGAATTCCGATCTTCCGCGGATATCCACCTCGATCCCTCCATGTCACACCCACAGCTGACACGGAGCGTGCCGATGACGCGGACAAATGGTGACATGGCTCGAAGTGACGCGAACCTGACTAAGCGAGTTGGGTCTGCCCAGGCGGGGGTTCGATTAGTTTTCCGGTCCGGTGCACGGGACTTGTCGGCCAGCCCGACGCCGCGCCGATCAGCGCCCCACGCCGGAGGAGACACACATGACAGTCCCCGCGCCGCGGGCCCGTCGACGGCCGTCCACGCTGGGCCGGCTGCTGCCCCTGCTGCTCATCGGAGCACTGCTGGCACCGTTGGGCCTGCTCGTCACGTCGAACTGGCGGCAGGTCACCGACGATCGGGACCTCGCCGCCAGGGAACGGCTCGGCGTGCAGTACCTCACCGCTCTGGCGGCGGTCACCGACGCCCTCGTGGAGGCCCAGTCCAACGCGGTCAACGGTCGCCCCGTCGCCCGGGAGGCGTTGAACGAGGCGGTCGAAAAGGCCGCCGAGGTGGACGCCCGCATCGGCGGGGAGCTGCTCAGCCAGGAACGCTGGGCCGGCGTACGGGCCAAGCTGGAGGCGCTGCGCGGCCGGAGTGCCGCCGACCCCGAGGCCGCCTACACCGCTTACGGCGAGGTCTCCGACCTGCTGCTGGCCCTGCACCGGAAGGTTCGGGAGAGCTCCGGGCTGGTCCGTGACCCCGAGGCCGACTCCTTCTTCCTCCAGGACAGCGCCGGCCAGGAATTGCCCGAGGCGGTGGTGGCCGCCGGCCGGCTGGCCGACCTGGCCACGCTGGTCTCCCGCCGGCCGGCCGCCGAGCAACCGCGCGGCCTGCTGGAGCTGACCGGCCTGCGGGTGTCCGCCCTGGCCCCCGCCACCGATCTCGTCGACAACCTTCGCTCGGCCGTGGACGGGTCCGAGAGCACCGACCTCGGTGCCAACGTTCTGACCCCGCTGGACACCTACCAGCGCTCGGTGGAGGCGCTTTCCGCGTACTCCCTGCCGGGCAAGGAAACCGGCGTGGTCAACCCCGGCCAGTTGAGTGCCGCAGCGCTCAACTCGCACCGCTCCGCCCGCCAACTTCAGCCGGTCATCCTCACCGAACTGGACGCGGTGCTGGCCGAGCGCATCGACCGGCTCGACCGGGACCGCTGGCTGACCGCCGGGGCCGGTGTCGTCGCCGTCCTGCTGTTGGGCTGGCTGGCCGCGTTGCTGGTCGCCGCCGCTCGCCGGGCCCAGCGTCGGGCCGCCCTGGCCGCGACCCACGCGGAGAGTCCCGACACCCCACCACACCGCGACCCGTGGCAGCCGCCGGCCGACGAGCAGCGTGCGCTGCAACCGGTCGGTGCGGCCCGTGACCCGGAGACCGCACAGTGGGGGGCGTTCGATGCTGCTCGGTAGGCTCCGGATCCGCGGCAAGCTCGCGCTGCTCGTGGTGATTCCGCTCCTCAGCATGGTCGGCCTGGCCGTGCCGGTGATGCTCGACCGGGTCACCGCGGCACAGCGGGCCGGCGACACCGCCGAACGGGTCCGGCTCGCCAGCCGGGTCGGCAGCCTGGTCCAGGACCTCCAGCAGGAGCGCATCCTCTCCGTCGGTTTCCTGCTCGGCCGGGTCGAACGCAGTGAGCTGGTCCTCAAGTCCGCCGACGTGGACGACCGGGTGGCCGACCTCCGGGCGGCGCGGAGCGACGCGCTGACCGACCAGGTCGACCGCGCCCTCGACGGCGTGTCCGGCCTCATCGACCTGCGCACGGCCGTCCTGGCCCGGGCCGCCAACCCGGGTCAGGTGATAGACGCGTTCGGCCCGGTCAACAAGGGGATCATCGAGTCACTGCGGCTGGTGGTCGGAGTGGACACCGACACACGGGCGGGCCGGCAGGTGCTCGCCCTCGACGGGCTGCTCCGCGCCGACGAGGGCCTGGGCGCCTGCGCCACCCTGAGCCTGCTGGTCAAGGCGATCGGCACCCCGGACACCACTGCCGGGTATGTGGCGTGCATCGCCGCGCTCATGGTCGACAACTCGCGCTACCGCAGCCTGATCACGCCCGAGCAGCTCACTGTGGCCCAGCTCAACGACGCCGCCGTGGCCGCGCGTACCAGCCCCGACTTCCTGGTCAGGAGCGCCCGGGACCCGGCGGCCGCGGTCCGCGACGTGTCGTTGGAGGCGCTCTTCCCGGCCGTCCGCACGATGATCCGGCTCGGTCAGTTCGTCGAGAAGAAGCTGGTCGCCGACGTGCTCGCCGAGGTGACGGCCGAGCAGCGGCGCGCGCTGACCGCCGCGTACCTGGTCGGTGCCGCGGCGGCGTTGATCCTGACGCTGGTGGTGCTGCTCAGCGTGGCGGTGGCGCGGACGGTGGCCCGACCGCTGACCCGACTCACCCGCTCGGCCGACCGGGTCGCCCGGGTCGCCGAGGCGGAGCTGGTCCGGGTCACCGACGACGAGGCGGAGAGACCTCAAGCGGTCCGGCTGGAGCCGGTGGACATCCGCGCCAACGACGAGATCGGCGACCTGGCGCGGGCCTTCGACCGGGTGCAGAACACCGCGGCGCAACTGGTCGAGCGGCAGGTCGCGGGCCGACGCAACGTGGCGCAGATGTTCGGCCACGTCGGACGACGTACCCAGAACCTGGTGGGTCGGCAGATCGCGCTGATCGACCGGCTGGAGCAGCAGGAGGCCGACCCGGGCCGCCTGGAGCACCTGTACCGACTCGACCACATCTCCAGCCGGTTGCGGCGCAACGCCGGCAGCCTCGTGGTGCTCTCCGGCTCGGCCGGGGCCGACGCGCACACCGCGCCGGTGCCGCTGGCCGACGTGGTCCGGTTGGCGCTCGGTGAGATCGAGGACTACACCCGGGTGGAGGTGCAGGTGCCGGCGGGCGTCTCGGCCGCGCCGGCGGTGGTCGGTGACCTCGTCCTGGCGCTGGCCGAGCTGATGGAGAACGCCACCGTCTTCTCGCCGCCGCACACCCGGGTGCTGGTGGCGGCCGAGACGTCCGGCCTCGGCGCACGGATCACCGTGGTGGACCACGGCATCGGCATGAGCGAGCAACGGCTGGCTGATGAGAACGCCCGGCTCACCCGCCGGGAACGGCTCGACCTGGCCCCGACCGAGGTGCTCGGTCTCTTCGTGGTGGGCCGGTTGGCCCGTCGGCACGGCTGGCAGGTCGCACTGGCCGCCACCGGCGGCGGAGGGGTGACCGCACAGCTGGAGATCCCGTCGACGTCGCTGGTGCTGCGCCGCGCCGACCGCGCCGGGGTCACCGTGGCCCGCGCCGCGGTACCGGATCGGGATCGGCGGACGACGACGACGCCCAAGCCCGAGCAGGAAGCGCTGCCCAGTGGGGTGGCCGTCGCCGTGCCGGCCCGCTTCGACTCGGACCTGCTGAGCCGGGCCACCCGCAGCCTGGACGCCGGCCCGTCCTGGAACGCGTTCGGTCGGGGCCAGCCGGAGCAGGCCGTTCCCGAACCCCAGAGCCCCGAACCGGTGGGCAAACCGGGCGGGCCACGGGTACGGCAGCGGGTTCCCGGGGCCACGCTGCACGCCACCGCCCCGACGACCCGGCCGGTGGACGCCACCGGCGCGGACCCCGCCGCCGCCCGCGCGCTGGTGGAGGCCTTCCAAGCAGGTGTACGCCGCGCCGAGCTGCAGGTGGCGCCGCGCCTCGACGGCGCGACGGCGCGGACGGCCAGCGACCCGACGGCCAGCGCCGGGGCGGCCGTGGTGGACTTGGGCACGACCGTCGACCTGCCCAGCACCCCGGGAGGCGCCGGCCCCACGGTGCCGCGTGGTGGTGGCTCGACCGATGCCGCACCGGAGCGGCCCCGGTTGAGCCGGCGGGTGCCGGGAGCGAACCTCACCGCCACCCCGGCCTGCCAACCGCCCAGCACCCACCTCGGTGACCCGGCCGAGGTCCGCGACCTCATCAGCGAGTTCGAGGCGGGCGTCGCCCGCGCTCTCCGCGAAGTCAGCCCCGACCACCGGAACGAAGAAGGATCATCACGGTGACCAGCCCCTTCCTGCACGACAATGTCGACCAGAGTCAGCCCAGCGCCAACGGGGACCTCAGCCCGGAGGCCCGTACGTTCAACTGGCTGCTGGACTCCTTCACCTCCAGCACCGCCGGGGTCCTGGAAGCGATCGCGGTCTCCTCGGACGGTCTGCTGATGGCCATGTCGGCGATCAAGGATCGGTCCAACGCGGAGCGGTTGGCCGCCGTCGTGTCCGGGATGACCAGCCTCGCCGGTGGGGCCGCCAGTTGGTACGCCCTCGGCGGCCTGAACCGGGTGATCGTCGACATGGCCGACGGCTACCTGCTGATCAGCGCGATCAGCAGCGGTTCCGTGCTCGGGGTGGTCGCCGACCGGTCGGCCAACCTGGGCACCGTCGCGTACGAGATGACGCTCTTCGCCGGGCGGGCCGGTGGCGCCCTGACCCCGCGGCTGATCGTCGAGTTGAAGAACGCCGTTCAGCAGTGACCCCCGACGTCGCCGGCGAGGATCCGGATCCGGACCCGAGGGTTCGGATCCGCCCGTACCTGCGCACGTCACCCTCGGCCGGAGTGGGCGCGGCGGCGACACCGGCGCTGCCCGAGCCGGAGCCGGACGGGGACCAACCGGCCGGTCCCCGTCCGTTCGTGCTCACCTCCGGGCGGGTTGCGGGTGCCGACCCGGCGATCGGGCTGGAGACCCAGGTGACCGTCCGCATGGACAGCGGCTGGTGGGCCGGCCCGCCCGGCGCCCTGCTGGCACCGGAACTTCAGACGATCATCGCGCTCTGCGCCGAGCCGATCTCGGTGGCCGAGATCTCGGCCCGCGCCCGACTGCACTTCGGCGTGACGCGGGTCCTGGTCGGCGACCTACGGGCCGCCGGGCACCTGGACGTGCACGTGACCGACAGCGACGACGCTGTCGACCCCGATCTCATCCTGCGAGTGATTGATGGACTCCGTGCGATCTCCTGAATGGCCGGTCGCCCCGCTCGGCGGGGTCGCCGCGAACAGCGCCACCGCCCGTTACGGCATGTCCCCGGGCACCGGGCCGATAGTCGGGCGGGCGGGCCCACCACCGACCGCACCGCCTCCGTACCAGCCCTCGTCCGGTGCGGGGTCGATCCCTCCGACCGGTAAGCCGGCCGCACCGCCGATCCCGGTCAAGATCCTGGTGGCCGGTGGGTTCGGGGTGGGCAAGACCACCACCGTGGGTGCGATCTCCGAGATCGCGCCCCTGACCACCGAGGCCGAGATGACCACCGCCGGGATCGGCGTGGACGACCCGGGTGCCCGGTCCACCAAGACCACCACCACGGTGGCGATGGATTTCGGCTGCGTGACGATCGACCGCAGCCTGAAGCTCTACCTGTTCGGCACGCCGGGGCAGACCCGGTTCGGCTTCATGTGGGACGACCTGGCCCGGGGAGCGCTCGGCGCGCTGGTGGTGGTGGACAGCGCCCGGCTGGACGACTGCTTCCCGGCCATCGACTTCTTCGAGCGGGCCGGGCTGCCGTTCGTCGTCGGGGTCAACGCCTTCGACGGGCGACTGGCCCTGGAGCTCGGCGAGATCCGTTGGGCGCTGGCCATCGGTGATCATGTGCCCCTGGTGCAGTTCGATGCCCGCGACCGGCTCTCGGTGCGGGACGCACTACTGGTCGTCCTGGACCGCGCGCTGGACCGCGCTACCCGGGACAGGAGGGCCTGAGCCGACCAGCTCCGGCCGTGGCGGGAAGAGGTGATCTGGTGAGGGGCGACCTGGACGAGACGCTGGCCCGGCTGGCCCGACGTGAGGAGGCGTCGCGCCGTCGGGCCGCCGACCGTGACGACACCACCGCACCGTCGAGCCCGCCCGGCCTCGGCGGCGACACCCGCAACGCCCGTTCCGGCCGGCACGCCGGGGTGGAGGCCCCGAGCGAGGTGGCCGGTTGGGGGCCGGTCGAGGAGGTGGCCGAGGCGATCCGCCAGGTCGTCGGGGCCTACCCAGGGCTGGCGGTGACCGTGCAGGTGGAGCACGCCGGGCGGACGTACCCGATGCAGGTCTCCTGGAACGGGCCCACCGTCACGGTCGGCCCGGTTCCCCCGCCGACGCCGGTGGAACCCCCGCCGGCCTGGCCGCTCTCCGGGCGGACGGTGCCCGCCTGGGCACCCGGTCCGGACGGGTTGGCCCCAGACCCGGCGGCCCGGTTGGCCGAGCTGATCCGACGCGACCCGACGCTGTTGGACGAGCTGGATCCGCGGCGCTGACCGGCGGGGCTGGCTGCCGGCGGCTACGGTCGGGCAGTGGCGCAACCCGACCTGACCTTGACGGCGAGCCTGCGGCCGGCGGCGCTGGACGCCCGACGGGGCATCGTGCGCCTGCACCCGGAGGCGCTGACAGCGCTGGGGCTGCGCCCCGGCGACCCGGTCCGCCTTGTCGGCCGCCGGGAGACGGCCGGGATCGCGGCGGCGGCCGGGCCGGGCGCGAGCAGCGCCCTGCTGTACGCCGACGACCTGACGTTGGGCAACCTGGGTCTGCGCGGCGGCGGTCAGGTGCGGGTGAGCCCGGTGCCGTTGGTGTCGGCGAGCCGGGTCGTCCTCGCCGGCCCGGTGGGGGTCGTCGCGGCGGTCAGCCCGGAGATGCTCCGGCTCGCACTGCTGGGCAAGGTGCTCACCGCCGGGGACGACGTGTCGCTGCTGCCGCAGGACGTGCTGCCGGACGCCTCGGTCCGCAGCCTGGTCGAGGCGGCGCGACGCAGCCTCGCCAACACCGTCGGCTTCGCCTGGACCAGCACCCTGCTCAGCGTGGTAACGGTCGAGCCGGCGGCCGGCGCGCTGGTCACCATGGGCACATCGGTCGCCTGGGAGCACGGTGCGACGACCCACGGCGGGCCCGCCCCGGTCGGTGCCGCGTCGACCCGGCCGGGTACGAGCGCCGACGCCGTTCCGGCTGAGGACGCGCCCGACGTGGACGAGCTGCCCGGGCTGCGGGCCCAGGCCGAGGAGCTGACCGAGCTGCTGGACCTCGGCTTCCACCACCGGGAGGTGCTGGGCCGACTCGGCACCACCATCTCGTTGGGGGTGTTGCTCGTCGGCCCGGCGGGATCCGGGAAGTCGGCGCTGGTCCGGGCCGTGGCCGCCCGGGTCGGTGCCCGCGTCCACCCGCTCTGGGCGCCGGAGGTGGCCGCGTTGGCCAGTCCGGCCGCCGCCGAGCGGTTGCGCGTCGCGGCATCGGCGGCCCGGGCCGAAGGGCCGGCGGTACTGCTGGTCACCGACGTCGAGGCGCTCGCCCCCGCGGACGATCCCGGTCCGGTGGCGACGGTGTTCCGTCAGGTCCTCGCGGAGAGCATCCGCGCCGGCGTCGCCGTGGTCTGCACCACCAGCCGGCCGGAGGCGGTCGACCCGGCACTGCGCGCCCCCGACCTGCTGTCGCTGCGGATCAGCGTCCCGCTCCCGGATCAGGCGCTGCGCCGCGAACAGCTCACCGTGCTGACCCGGCAGGTGCCGCTGGCCGACGACGTCCGGCTGGACGAGGTGGCCGCGCGTACCCCCGGGTTCGTCGCGGCGGACCTGGCCGCGCTGGTCCGGGAGGCCGGGGTACGCGCGGCGCTGCGGCAGAAGGCCGCCGAGACGCCGACGGTGTCGATGGCCGACTTCACCGCCGCCCGGGAGGTGGTCCGACCCACCACGATGGCGGCATCCACCCTGGATCTGGCTTCGGTGACCCTGGACGACGTGGGCGGCCTCGACGAGGTCAAGCAGACGCTGACCGAGTCGGTGCTGTGGCCGCTGACCTACCCGGACACGTTCGCCCGGCTCGGCGTGCAGCCGCCGCGCGGCGTGCTGCTCTACGGGCCGCCGGGCTGCGGCAAGACCTACCTGGTCACCGCACTGGCCGGGTCGGGGCGGGCCAACGTGCTGTCGGTCAAGGGGGCCGAACTGCTCTCCAAGTGGGTCGGTGAGAGCGAGCGCGCGGTCCGCGAGCTGTTCCGTCGGGCCCGGGAGGCGGCCCCCACGCTGATCTTCCTGGACGAGGTGGATGCGCTGGCGCCGGTACGCGGCCAGGCCACCGACGGGGGCACCACGGACCGGGTGGTGGCCGCCCTGCTCACCGAGCTGGACGGGGTGGAGACGCTGCGCAACGTGGTGGTGGTCGGTGCGACGAACCGGCCGGACCTGGTCGACCCGGCGCTGCTGCGGCCGGGCCGGTTGGAGCGGCTGGTCTACGTGCCGCCGCCGGACGGGCCCGCCCGTGCGGAGATCCTGCGGGCCGCGTCCCGGCAGGTGCCGCTGGCACCGGACGTCGACCTGCCGGCTCTCGGCGACGAGCTGACCGGCTTCTCCGCCGCGGACTGCGCGGCGCTGATCCGCGAGGCGGCGTTGGCCGCGATGCGTGAGTCGCTCGCCGCCGCCACGGTCACGGCTGAGCACGTGTCGACCGCACGGGCCCGGGTACGACCGTCGTTGGACCCGGCCCAGGTCGCCAGCCTGGCCGCGTACGCCGCCGGCCGGGAGTGATCAGACCAGCACAACCTTTCGTCGCGCCCAGGACGTTCCTAAGGCGTCACATTCCTCAGTGGAGTCATTCACTGCGACGTCAGGTGGTGTTCCTTGCGCAAGCTGCTCTCTCTTCTCATCGTCCCCCTCGTGGCGGCGGCGACCCTGGCCTCGGTCGGTGCACCGGCGGCGGCTCATTCGGCGAAGCCGTTCCCCGCCCGGATCGCGCTGCCGAACGGGTTCACTCCGGAAGGACTGACGATCGGTCGTGGCACCACAGTCTTCGTGGGGTCCATTCTTGACGGTGCCGTGTGGCGGGGTGACTTACGCACCGGACGCGGCTCGGTGCTGATCCCCGGCACACCCGGCACCGACAAGGCGGGTCTCAAGCTCGACCCGCAGGGCCGGCTCTGGACCACCGACTTCTCCGGCGGGGGCGCGAGCGTGTACGACGCGGACACCGGCACCAGGCTGGCCCACTACCAGTTCACCGATGTTCCGGGCAGCTACGTCAACGACCTCGTGATCACCCAGCGAGCGGTCTACTTCACCGACTCTGCGCGGCAGGTGCTGTACGTGGTGCCCCTGGGCCCGGGTGGTCGCCTTCCGGCCCCCACCGCCTTCCGGGTGCTGCAGCTCAGCGGTCCGGCGGCCACTCCGGACGTCTACCACAACGGGATCGTGGCACTGCCGGACGGTGATCTGCTGGTCGCGCAGATGCTGACCGGCCAGCTCGTACGCGTCGACCCGCGTACCGGCGGCAGCCGCCTCGTCGACCTCGGGGGCTACTCGGTGGAACGGGCCGACGGCCTGGTGCTGCGCGGACGCACCCTCTACGTGATCCGGAACCTGACCAACGTCATCGCGGTGGTCCGGCTGAACGCCGGGTACACCGCCGGAGTGGTGCAGCGGGAGATCACCGGCCCGCAGCTGCGTTCGCCGGCCACCGGCGACCTGCTCGGCTCGGCGTTGTACGTGGTCAACGGCCGGTTCGACGTGGAGTCGACGCCGAGCACCGACTACGACATCGTTCGGCTGCCGGCCTGACCCAGGCGGTCGGCGGCGACCCTGTGGTCGCCGCCGGCCCCGACGGGCAGCTCAGAGCGCGGGCGGCGTCGAATCGAGGCAGATTTCGGCGCGCACCTTGCCGCCGTCCTCGCGCAGTTTCGCGCCACACTTCTGCAACACGGTGACCGCGCCGATGTTGTCCGGGGTCGTCTCGGCGACCACGGCCCGCATGCCCGCCCGAGCGGCGGCGTTCAGCAGCTCCCGTAGGGCAGCCGCGCCGATTCCCTGCCCGCGGGCGGACCGGCCGAGCCACATCCCGGTCTCCACCGTGCGCGCCTCGTCACAGCGCGTCATCCGGACCATGCCCATCACCTCGCCACCGACGAGGATGGCGTACATCTGCGAACCGGTCGGGCCGTCCAGCCCGCCGAAGCTTGCCCGGTGGAACTCGCGGAAAGCCTCACGACGGGCGAGCGACCAGCCGGCGGGGGCCTCGACCGGGGGCATCACATCACCCGGCTCCGCCTCAGCAGCCGCTACGGAGAGCAACGGCTCCAGGTTCCGTTCGTCCACCGGCTCCAGCCGGACCGCACCCGCCACGTGCCGCAGTCTGCCGCCCTCATCGGCCGAAGTCCACCCCATTGGCCATCCACTGGCGGTCCGGACAGCGGTACCGGCCGGTCGGGCGGCTGGGGTGTTCCACATCACGCTCTGTTGTCACCCGACCGGGTGTCACTGCACCAAAACGCCTACCCGAACTCGCAGAACACCACCGAAGCGTCGTCGGTGGACTTGTGTCGGCGCAGCCGATCGGGATGGTCGCGCTCGGCGTCCCGCACCCGGTCGATCAACTCGCCCGGACCGTCGAGGCTCAGCAGGTCCAGCAGACCGGCCCAGTCGGTGAGCGCGAACTGCTCCACCGCGCTGGACGCGCCGTCACTGAGCAGTGCCGCCCGCCGTAGCGCCCCCGGACCGCGCCGGGGCACGGTCCCGGTGACCGCGTGGAAGGCCGCGTCCGGGTCGGAGGCCGCCACCCAGTAGCCGTGGGTGCGGTTCATCCGCTCCCGCTGGACGCTCACGGCGTGCCGGAACCGGGTGACCGGGTCCGTCGCGCCGCCCGGCACGACCCTCACGGTCTCCCGCAGCTCCGCCATCGCCGCGTCCAGCCGGTTGTCGGTGACCACGCTGACCTGCCCGCCGGCGTCGAGGACCAGCGGACTGTCGCAGAGCACCAGGTAGTCCACCTGGTCGCCGCAGTCCCGCAGGAGGCAGACCGTGCTGGACGGGGTGCCCGGATGGTCGAGGTCGCACTGCCCGCCGTGGTCGGCGCGTACGGCGAGGATGGCCGCGGCCAGGTTGCTGGTCAGCCGGGCAGCCGGGCGTACCGCCTCGGCGACGCCGATCCGGGCAGCCAGGTGCCGGACGTACCACTCGGGCCCGTGCACGCAGCCGGTGTCGAAACCGTCCGGCACCGTCGCGCCGTCCAGGACACCGACCAGCGGGCCGAACCGGAAGACCAGGTCCTCGTTGACCGGCCGACCTGGGGCCGGCGCGGACGCGGAGCGTACCCGCATCAGCGACACCGGCCCCGGCGCACCGATCCGATCAGCGCTGTCGAAGGTCGTCGACGGCCGCATGCGTCTCCCCCTGCATATGACCGGCGGCCGAACGGCCCTGGTCGCGTACCGTGGACACGCCCTGCTGGGCGCTGGACCGCACCGACTGCGCAGCCTGCTGCGCAGGCTCCCGCAGGTTGTCCTGCATCTGGTGGCCGACCTGGCTCGCCTGCTCGCGCAGCTCACCGGAGTGCTCACTCACCATGCTCCGCGCGCGGCCGGCGAGTTGCCGCTCACGTCCGCTCGGCGGGATCAGTGAGGCGGCCAGCAGACCGACTCCGAAGGCGACCAGGCCGGCGGCCATCGGGTTGCCCTGAGCCTGCTCGCGGGAGTGCTGCCCGAGTGAACGGGTTTCGTCGCGTACCGAACCGGCCGCGTGGGACATCCGTTGGCCAGCCTCCTGGCCAAGGTGATTCGAGCCGCCCATCATCTTCTCCTTCGCTCTGGTGAGCGCCCCGCGGGCCTGCCCGACGCGGTCACCGGCGATCCGACGCGGGTTGACCCTGTCGGTCAGCGCGTCGACGTCACTGCTCAACTCGTTGCGGGTGGTCTCGATCTCCCGCCGGATCCGATCCGGATCAGTGGACATGACCTGTTCCCTCCCGACTCGTTCACCGACCCCGCAGGGCGTCCGGTAGCTCCCGGGCAGTCTGCTTCGTCCGGGGCAGAACCGCACGAGCCCGCTTGAGCTGGGTCCGGGCGTTGATGAAGAGACCACCGGCCACGGCGGCCCAGAGGACCGCGACGATCAGCGCCGCCCATCCCTGGTCCATCGTGTTGGAGAGCCCCCACCAGACGGCGTACGACACGAAGAGCACCGCCAGGAACCCGGCCAGCCCTGCAGCGCCGAACATCCCGCCGGCCTTGCCCGCCTGGCTGGCTTCCTCGCGCAGCTCGGCCTTGGCCAGTTCGACCTCCTTGCGCACCAGAGTGGACATGTCCCGGGTCACGTCGCCGATCAGCTCGCCGACCGAGGCCTGGGTCCGCTCCTTCTCCGGGGCGCTCACGGTGCCACCCCGCCGGGCAGGTCCCGCGCTTGTGTACCGGAGGGCGAGACGTTCTGCGCCCGCGCCGTACCCACGTACGGCTGCTGACCGGCGTCTGCCGTTGCACGCTGCGCGGATGACGGGGCACCGGACGCGCTTGCGGACCGACCGTTGCCCGAGGCCGGCGTGGTCAGGCCACGGGTGAGCCGTCCGACCAGCAGCCCGGCCACCGCCGCGCCCGCGAGGAACGTCGTCGGGTGCTGCCGCGCGTACGTGCGGACCTCGTCGAGCACCTCGCCGGGTTCGCGCTCGTCGAGCCAACCGGCGGCCTGCTGGGCGGCGTCGGCCGCCTTGCGTACCACCTGACCGGCCAACCCGGAATCGCCGTCCCGTTCGGCCATCGAACTGAGGTTCTGACCCAGGTCGCGCAGGCCCGCTGCGGCCCGCCGCTGCTGCGTCTGCGCCTGGTCCCGAATTTGCCCAGTGGCCTCACCGGTCAACTGCTGGGCCTGTCGCCGCGCCTCTGCGGCCACCTGCCCGCCCTGTTCAGCTGCGGTGTGGGCGACCTGACCTCCGGCCTGCGCGGTCTGCTGGCCGACGCGCGAGGCCTCCTGGCGGGCCTGCTGACCTGTGCCGCTCTGGTTCGTTGCCGTCATACCCCGCTCCATTCCTGGGCCCGAGGTCGCGTGCGACCCCGGAACGCCTCCCGCGTACCCGCCGGGCCAGCCCCCATGCGACCGCGGCGGGCCCGCCCGGCCCGCCGACCACCTCCGCGATCTTGCACTTTCTGCCCCGACAAAGACACCAAAGGCCGCAAGACGACGGCAGAAAGTACAAGATCGCCGGGGCAGAGTGCGGGGCCAGGGCCGGGGGATCAGCGGCGGCGGTTGCGGGCTCGTGAGGAGCGCAGGCGGCGGAGTCGGCTGATCAGCACCGGGTCGGCAGCGAGGGCTGCCGGATTGTCCAGCAGACCGTTGAGCAACTGGTAGTACCGGGTCGACGAGATCCCGAAGGTGTCCCGGACGGCCTGCTCCTTGGCGCCGGCGTGCCGCCACCACTGCTGCTCGAAGGCGAGGATGGCCCGCTCCCGCTCGGTCAGCCCCGGCGCCGGATCAGCGGGATCAGTGGGCTGCGCCGCCTCGTCGGCGGGTGGCGCGTCGGCGGTCTCGATGGACGGCGCCGGTCGGGGGTTCGGGACGGTCGGCCCGGCAGCACCCACGGCCTCACCCGGACGAGCGCCGATGGACGGCTCGGGGGCGGCCGGGGAGGTGTCGGCGGACATGTCGTTCAGCCTAGTCAGCGGCGACCAGGGACGCAGCAGGCGGCGCGGCCGGTCCGTACCGCCGGGAACCCCGACGGCCGGGCCGGCCGCGCCGCGTCACGTCGGTCAGGTCAGGAAATGTCGCGGCGGCGCATCGTCCAGAGCGCCGCCCCGAGGATCACCAGCACCGAGACCGAGAGCAGAACCGAGGACTGCTGCCAGGTGATGTCCATGGTGGCCGGCTTGCACTCCCCGTAGTAGGTCGCGTTGCAGGAGTCCCAGTCCTGCAACGTGACCGTCTTCGTCATCCAGGCCAGGATGTACGTGGGCAGCAGCCATGCCTCGGCGAACCGCACGCTCGCCATCTCCAGCAGGATGCCCAGACCGAACTGGCCGACGACCATCACCGCCACCACGCCACCGAGGGCCATCGCGGTGTGCCGACCCAACGAGGCGAGGGCGAAGCCGATGGTGGTGAGCACCAACACCAGCGCCACTCCGCGCAGACTGGTCAGCAGGAACGACTGCCAGACCCCGGAGGTCATCTTCTCGGTGCTGCCCCGGAACGTGGCGACCGCCCAGAACCCGGCGAACCACAGCACCGCGGCCGGGACCGTCACCGCCAGGATGCCGGTGAGCAGCGCAGCCAGCTTGGTGAGCAGTACGGTGAGCCGCTTCGGCCGCCAGAGCAGCAGGTTCATCATGCCGCCGGTGCTCCACTCGGCCCCGATGAAGGACGCGCCGACGACGAACCCGACCAGGGCGAGGATCGCCGCGAACGGGATCAGCGTCTCGTCGAACGTCTCCTTGAAGTTGAACGTCGAGGGCAGGAACCACTCGGCCTCGATCTGGTCACGGGACGGGGCGGTGATCACCGAGCAGTCGTCCGGGTAGCGACCGTCGGTCGCCGTACCGGCCGTCTTGGCCTTCTCGCACTCCACGCGCTCCTGCTCGCTCCAGCGCACCTGCTCCTGGTACTGCTGGTCGGCCTGACGCTCGGCCCGAGCGAGCTGGCCGGCGTCGATCTTCTGGTTGGTGAAGAACACCCCGACCACCACCGCGACCAGCACCAGCAGGCCGAGCAGCGTCGAGTAGCGGGTGAAGCGCCGCTTGGTGAGCCGGCGCAGCTCCGTACGAAAGAGGCTCACGCGCCCCACCCTCCCCCGGCGGGACCGGGCTGACCCGTCCCGCCAACCTTCGTGGACTCGTCGACCTGCCGGTGCTGACCGGGTACCGGTGCGGTGGCGGTCAGTTCGAGGAAGACGCTCTCCAGATCGACGGCGATCGGCGCCAACTCGCTGACGTAGAGGTTCTTCTCGGCGAGCAGCCGGGTCACCGAAGCCGGCTTGTCGACGCCGGCCAGCATCAGGTGGTCCGGGTGACCGGTGACCCGGATCCCCGCCTGGGTCAGCGCCTCGGTGGCCACCGGCAGGTCGCTGACCGCCTCCAGCCGGATCCGGACCGCACCGGACGAGTGCTGCGCGAGCACCTCGTCGACCGGACCGAACGCGACCCGTCGGCCCAGCGAGATGATGGTGACCGAGTCGCAGATCAGTTGGATCTCACCGAGGATGTGGCTGGACAGCACCACTGTCATTCCGGACTCGGCGAGGGTGCGCATCAGCGTGCGCATCTCCCGGATGCCGCCCGGGTCGAGGCCGTTGGCCGGCTCGTCGAGGATGAGCAGCTTCGGGTTCTTCAGCAGGGCCGAGGCCACGGCGAGCCGCTGCTTCATGCCCAACGAGTACGTCTTGACCCGCTCGCCGGCCCGGTCGCGCAGCCCGACGAGTTCCAGCACCTCGTCGACCCGGACGGCCGGCACCTCGCCCGCACCGGCGAGCAGGGACAGCGTGTCCCGGGCTGTGAAGTGCGGGAAGAACTGCGGGCTCTCCACTATCGCGCCGACCTGACCGGCGACCGTGGGCAGCGCGTCGGGAACCTCGTGCCCGAGCAGCGCCATCCGGCCACCGTCGGGTCGGATCAGGCCGAGCAGGGTACGCAGCGTAGTGGTCTTGCCGGACCCGTTGGGACCCAGGAAGCCGTGCACCTGCCCCGCGTCGACCCGCATGTCGAAGCCGTCGAGCGCGTTGCGGGTGCCGCGTCGACGACTCTTGTACGTCTTACGTAGACCTTCGATCTCCAGGACAGCTGGCAAGCTGCACCTCCCCCGATGGGTGGGCGTGACAGCCGACACCATACGCGGTATGCAGGAGTGCGCAATACGCGGTATGCATCGACGCGCCGATCAGGCTATTTCATCGACGGAGCGTGACCTCTCAGGCGCAGACGACCTGTACGCCGGCAGCGCGGAACGCGTCCACCACCTCCGGCGCGGCACCGGAGTCGGTCACCAGCGTCTCCACCCGCTCGACCGGGCAGATCCGGGCGAAGGCGTGACCGCCCAGCTTGGACGAGTCCGCGATGATCACCACGCGCTTGGCTCGGGCCACCATCAGGTTGTTCATCGCCGCCTCCCCCTCGTGGTGGGCGGCGGCGCCGAGCTGCGGGTCGATCGCGTCCACACCGAGCAGGGCGACGTCCAGGGTGACCTCGCGCAGCAGCGCCCCGCCCAGCGGGCCGACCAGCTCGAACGACTTCGGGCGCACCACGCCGCCGGCCACCACGACCTTCATCCGGGACCGGACCAGCAGCTCGTTGGCGATGTTCAGCGCGTTTGTCACCACTGTGAGCTGGGCACCCTCGGCGCTGGTGTTCAGATCCGGTCGCACGGCGAGCGCCCTCGCCACCTCGGTGCTGGTGGTGCCGCCGTTCAGGCCGACCACGGTGCCCGGCGTGACGAGCGCGGCGGCGGCGGCCCCGATCCGCTGCTTCTCGGCCGAGTGCTTGGCCGTCTTGTAGCGCAGCGGCAGGTCGTACGACACGCCGTTGGCGACCGCGCCGCCCCGGGTCCTCGTGATCATTTGCTGCTGCGCGAGCTGGTCGAAGTCACGCCGGATGGTGGCCTGGGAGACGTCCAGCCGCTCGGCTGCCGCCTCGACGCTGACCCGGCCGTTGTCGGTCAACATTTCGAGCAGGGCGTTCCATCTGGCGTACCGGTCCACCGCGGGGGCCCTCCCAGCAACTGCACGGACGGTGATTGATTGCGTGCACACTAGTGCGCGAAACTAGGCTGGCGCAAAAGACTGACCTGCGCGATCGGCCGGCCAGTTGCCATGGTCACCCGCTTTCGCGCAGAATAACGCGCGAAATGCGGGTCTAACGAGCCGTATTGCGCACCGATCGGCCCTGCGAGGAGTTTCCCATGGCGTACGTGGACGCGGAGATCGCGAGCCAACCCGACTGCTGGCGGGAGGCGGCCAGGCTGGCCGAGGTCGTACGCGGTGACCTGCCGCGCCGCGGGGAGCGGGTCGCCGTCGTCGGTTGCGGCACGTCGTGGTTCATGGCGATGGCGTACGCGGCCCGCCGCGAGCAGGCCGGCCACGGTGAGACCGACGCGTTCCAGGCATCCGAGTTCCCCGCCGGCCGCCGCTACGACCGGCTGATCGCGATCACCCGTTCCGGCACCACCACCGAGGTGCTGGAACTGCTCGCCGCGCTGCGCGGACGGACACCCACCACAGTGATCGTCGGCGACCCCGCGTCCCCGGCGGTCGAGCTGGCCACCGCCACCGTCGCCCTGCCCTTCGCCGACGAACGGTCGGTGGTGCAGACCCGCTTCGCGACCACCGCGCTGGCCCTGCTCCGGGCCCAGCTCGGCGACCCGGTGACAGCGCTCGCCGCCGACGCCGAGGTGGCGGTGCGGTCCCCGCTGCCGATCGACCCGGCCACCATCGAGCAGGTCACCTTCCTCGGTCGGGGGTGGACGGTCGGGCTGGCCCAGGAGGCGGCGCTGAAGTGCCGCGAGGCGGCCACCTTCTGGGCCGAGGCGTACCCGGCGATGGACTACCGGCACGGTCCCATCTCGGTCGCCGCGCCGGGCCGGATGGTCTGGGCGTTCGGTGAGCTGCCCGACGGGCTGCCCGAGGATGTGGCGGCCACCGGCGCGGCCTTCGTGCACAGCCGCACGCACGGCTGGCGCACGGTCCTGGGCAGTTGGTCTGCCGGCCGTACCCCGGTCGACCCGATGGCCGACCTGATCCTGGCCCAGCGCTTCGCGGTCGCGCTGGCCACCAGCCGGGGCCTCGACCCGGACGCGCCCCGCCACCTGACCCGGTCCGTGGTGTTGGCGTGAGCGCTGCCGTGAGCGACGACCGCGTGGTCGTTGCGCTGGACGTCGGCGGCACCGGCATGAAATGCGCCCTGGTCCGACCGGACGGCGTCGTGGTGCGCACCGAACGGCACCCCACCGACGCCGCGCGGGGCCCGGACGCCGTGCTCGGCACCATCCTGGACGTGGCCGGTGGGCTGGCCGACAAGGCCCGCGCCGACGGGCTCACCCCGATCGCGGTCGGCATCGCCGTGCCCGGGGTGGTGGACGAGGCACGCGGCGTGGCGGTCTGGTCGGCGAACGTGGGCTTCCGGGACGTACCCCTGCGGGACCTGGCCGTGCAGCGGCTCGGCCTGCCGACGGCGCTCGGCCACGACGTGCGTGTCGGTGGTCTCGCCGAAGCCCGGCTCGGCGCCGGACGCGGCACCGGGCACGTGCTGTTCGTGGCCATCGGCACCGGCATCGCCGCCGCGCACGTCGTCGACGGCACGGCCGCGGTGGGGGCTCACGGCGCCGCCGGGGAGATCGGCCACATCCTGGTCCGGCCCGACGGTCCGCGCTGCGGCTGCGGCCGCCCCGGCTGCCTGGAGGCGGTCGCGTCGGCCTCCGCGATCGGCCGCCGCTACGCCGAACTCGCCGGCGACACCGCCGACGCGACGGTGACCGCGGCCGAGGTGGCCGACCGGGCCGCGGCCGGTGAACCACTCGCCGGCCAGGTCTGGCAGGAGGCGATCGAGGCGCTCGCCGATGGCCTCGCCAGCGGGCAGGCGCTGTTCGACGTGGCGACGGTAGTGCTCGGCGGCGGCCTGGCCCAGGCCGGGGACCGGCTGCTGACTCCGCTGCGGGCGGCGCTGCATGAACGGATGACCTTCCACCGGGAGCCGCAACTGGTCGCGGCAGCCCTCGGCGACGAGGCCGGTTGCCTCGGTGCCGCCCTGCTCGCCCTGGACGCCGTGGGTGTCCGTGACCATCAGGAGAAGCGATGACCGTACGGGTGAACGGCCGAGTGGTGACCCCGACCGGAGTCGTCCGACAGGGCTGCGTCGAGTGGGACGGTGATCGGATCACAGCCGTGGCCGAGTATCCGTCGGTGCGCGACGGGCACTGGATCGTGCCCGGCTTCGTCGACATGCACACGCACGGCGGTGGCGGGCACACCTTCACCACCGGCGACGCCGACGAGGCCCGCGCGGCGGCCGACTTCCACCTCGCCCACGGCACCACCACGCTGCTGGCCAGCCTGGTCAGCTCACCCTTTCCGCTGATGCGCACGGCCACCGAGGCGTTCGCCCCGTTGGTCGACGAGGGCGTGTTGGCGGGAATCCACTTCGAGGGGCCGTACCTGTCGGCCGCCCGCTGCGGCGCGCAGAACCCGGAGTACCTGCGTGACCCGTCGACCGACGAGCTGACCGAGCTGATCGAGCTGGGCCGGGGCGCGATCCGGATGGTCACCCTCGCCCCGGAGCGCGACGGCGCGCTGGAGGCGATCAAGCTGCTCACCGCGCAGCGGGTGGTCGCGGCGGTGGGCCACACCGACGCCACGTACGAGCAGACCCGCGCCGCGGTCGCTGCCGGCGCGAGTGTCGGCACCCACCTGTTCAACGGGATGCGGCCGGTGCACCACCGTGAGCCCGGGCCGGTGGTGGCCCTGCTCGACGCGCCCACCGTGATCTGCGAGCTGGTCGCCGACGGGGTGCACCTGCACGACGGAATGCTGACCTTCGTCACCGCGACCGCCGGCCCGGACCGAGCCGCGCTGATCACCGACGCGATGGCCGCCGCCGGAATGCCCGACGGCGAGTACGAGTTGGGCGGCCAGGCCGTCACCGTCGCCGACGGGGTGGCCCGACTCGCCCGCGACGGCGCGATCGCCGGCAGCACGCTGACCATGGACGCCGCACTGCGGCACGCCGTGAACGCCGGAATCCCGATCGCCGACGCCGCACGGATGGTGGCCACGACCCCGGCACGGGCCATCGGCCTGGGTGACCGGGTCGGGTCCCTCCAGGTGGGCCTCCGCGCCGACCTGGTGGTGCTCGACGACGACCTCAACGTGGTACGGGTGCTGCGCGCAGGCTCCTGGGTGGAGTGACGGGGGCGTCCGTCCCCATCGCCGCTCGCATCCGCCCGGGTCGTCTCGGCCGGGTCGTCTCGGCCGGCTCCGATGTTCACGCCGCATTGCCTTTGGAGCTGAGTCGTTTACGACATCAGCCTCTTGGCGAACGTCGGCCTCGTGCCGACGGGTTCGGCGACCGGACGTGGGTCGGCCGTGCGCCGATTCGTTTACGACATCAGCTCCAAAGGCACCTACCGCACACTCCCCACGGCACGACCGCACACTCCCCACGGCACGCTGCGACGATAAATCCGCCTCTGCGCAGCAAGGCGGCACTCCGGACGAATGACCGTCGGAGCAGGCGGAGGCCCAGCTCAGCCGGCGGCGGGGACCTCGACGCCGAGGACGGCCTGCTCGTCGGGGCGGTGCACCAGCACGTCCGACAGGTACGACTGGACGGCGTGGCGCATCCCGACGTCCCGGCCGGCCTTCTCGGAGAGCAGCCACTTGTGCTCGATGATCTGGGCGAACAGCTCCTGCGGCTCCAGCTTGCGTCGCAGGTTGGCGGGGACGGCCCGGACCACCGGCTCGAAGACCTCGGTGAGCCAGCGGTGCGCGGCCTGCTGCTCGTCGATCAGGTCGCTCTCCGCGCGGTAGGCGTCCAGGTCGTTGAGCAGCTTGCGGGCCTGGTTCTCCTCGGCGTCCAGCCCGGTCAGCCGCAGCAGCCGCCGGGTGTGGTAGCCGGCGTCGACGACCTTCGGCCGAACCAGGAACCGCCCGTCGTCGATTGACGACATGGCCACCTCGGCGACGTCGAAGCCCAGCTCGTTGAGGCGGCGGATCCGGCCTTCGATGTCGTGCCGCGCCTCCCGCTCGATCGCCTGCTCATAGGTGATCTCGTGCCAGAGCCGCTCGTAGCGCTGCACGACCTCCTCGCAGACCACCTCCGGGTCGATGGACTCGTGCAGCAGGCCGGCGGCCTGCAGGTCCAACGCCTCACCGAAGATGTTCACCCGGGCGATCTCCAGGTCCTCGCCGCGCTGGCCGTTGGAGAGCGAGTTGTGCAGGGCACCCGTCTCCGCGTCCACCAGGTAGGCGGCGAAGGCGCCCGCGTCCCGCCGGAACAGCGTGTTCGACAGCGAGCAGTCGCCCCAGAAGAAGCCGGTCAGGTGCATCCGCACGATCAGGGCGGCGAGCGCGTCGAGCAGCCGGCTCATCGTCTCCGGCCGGAGGGTGTGCGAGAAGAGCGCCCGGTACGGCAGCGAGAACTGCAGATGCCGGGTGATCAGCACCGATTCGAGCGGCTCCCCGTCCTCGGTCTGCCGGTCGGCGACGACCGCCACCGCCTCGACCGAGGGAAAGTCGATCCGTTCCAGGGCTCGGAGCAGGTCGTACTCCCGCTCGGCGATCCGCTCGCGGGTCTCCTTGAACGCGTACACGTAGTCGCCCAAGCGGACGAAACGGACGATGTGCCGGGAGATGCCCTGCGGCAGCGCCACCAGGTGTTGGGCAGGCCACTCCTCCAGCGGTGTCGACCAGGGCAGGTCGAGCAGCGCCGGGTCCACGAGGGCAGACGTGATCCGCACGGGCACAAGCATGACGCCTCGCCCTCCGCATCGCCTCACATCGTGGTTGGGCCCACAGCGCCGTACACCCCGGCATCGCGCCGGGCCGGTAGCGTGGTCGCGTGCTCAAACCCACAGCGGTACGACGTGACCTGCGGCTACGGCCCGTCCGCCCGGCCGGCTGGTGGTTCGACGCGCTCCTGCTGGTCGGTCTGGTCGGGTTGACGGTGGCGCTCGCCGCCGACCAGCTCTTCGGATTGGACCGGGCGGTCGCCGACTGGGCCGACGGGCACCGCCCAGCCGCCGCGTACTGGGTCGCCCGGGTGCTGAACTTCCTCGGCCAGGGCACTCCGCTGACGTTGATCGCCGCCGGGCTGGGCGTGCTGCTGGCCGTCCGGCTGCGGTCGGTGCGGCCGATCCTGCCTCCGGTAATCGCGTTCGTGCTGACCAACCTGACGATCGGCCCGCTCAAGATCTGGACCGCGCGGGCGGCACCGAGCGCCAGCGTCAAGGAGCCGTTCCTGACGCCCGAGCAGACCCTGCCGCTGTTCCACGACGACCTGCCGGTGCGGTTCGCCCAGTCCTACCCGTCGGGGCACGTCGCCAACGCGATCGTCTGGTACGGGGTCATCGCGATGCTGCTCGCCCCGCTGGCCCGCAGCTTCGGCCGCCAACTGCCGGCCCGACTCGTCACCGTGATCCGCGTCGTACCGCCGCTGGTCGTCCTCACCACCACCACCTACCTCGGCTGGCACTGGCTGACCGACTCGGTGGCCGGGCTGCTGCTGGGCCTGCTCCTGGACCGGCTGCTGCACCGGGCACCCTGGGACGGCGTTCCGCTCCCCGGCCGGCTACGCGGATGGGATCGACCGTTCACCTCGTACCCCTAGGGTTCTAGATCGTGAATCGACTGGCGCGGCGGCTGGGCGTACCCGATGCGGTTGTCATCGGGTTGGGCTCGATGCTGGGTGCGGGCGTCTTCGTGGTCTTCGGCCCGGCGGTGGCCGCGGCCGGCGGTGCCGGCCTGCTGCCCGCGCTGGCGCTGGCCGGCTTCGTCGCCTTCTGCAACGCGACCAGCTCGGCGCGGCTCGCGGCCCGTTACCCGGAGTCCGGCGGCACCTACGTCTACGGCCGGGAGCGGCTCGGGCCGTTCGCCGGGTTTCTGGCCGGTTGGGGCTTCGTGGTCGGCAAGACGGCGAGCTGTGCGGCGATGGCGTTGACCGTCGGGGCGTACCTCTGGCCGGGCCAGGCCCGGCTGGTCGCCGTCGGCGCGGTGCTCACGGTCACCGCGGTGAACCTGCGTGGCATCGGCAAGACCGCCACGGTGACCAGGGCTTTGGTCGCGCTGGTGCTCGTGGTGCTGGCGGTGGTCACGGTCGTCGGCCTGGTGGGTGGGCCGGTGCAGCTGGACCGGCTCGGCGAGCCCGGCGGTTCGGCGCGGGGCGTGCTCACCGCCGCCGGGTTGCTGTTCTTCGCCTTCGCCGGGTACGCCCGGATCGCCACCCTGGGCGAGGAGGTCCGCGACCCGCAGCGGACCATCCCGCGCGCGGTGCCGCTGGCACTCGGAGTGGTGCTCGTGATCTACCTGGTGCTGGCCGTGGTCGCCCTCGGCGTGCTCGGCGCCGACCGGCTGGCCGATTCCGCAGCGCCCCTGGCCGACGTGGTGACCGCCGCCGGGCTGCCCGGTCTGGCGTGGGTGGTCCGCGCCGGTGCCACCATCGCGGTCGTCGGGGTGCTGCTGTCCCTGGTCGCCGGGGTCGGTCGGACCACCCTCGCCATGGCCCGCCGCCGTGACCTGCCCGGCGCGCTGGCCGCCGTGCACCCGGTGCAGCAGGTGCCTCACCGCGCCGAACTGGCGGTCGCCGCCGTGGTGATCGTGGTGGTGCTGCTCGGCGACGTACGCGACGCGATCGGCTTCTCCAGCTGCACGGTGCTCGTCTACTACGCGATCACCAACGCGGCTGCGCTCACCCTCGGCCGGGACCCGGACCGGCGGTTGCCGGTCCGGGTGCTCGCCGGTCTGGGGCTCTTCGGTTGTCTGCTGCTGGCGGTCAACCTGCCGCTGGGCAGCGTTCTCGCCGGCTTCGGTGTGCTCGCCGTCGGTGCCGCCTTCTACGCGCTGCGGGCTCGTCGCTGACCCCGGCCGACGGCCGGAGTCAGCGGCTCAACCGCTGGTAGCGGCGCACGGCCAGCGGGGCGAACGTCGCGATCAGCAGCACCGGCCACAGCACCGCCAACAGCATCGCGTGCTCGGCCGGCCAGGAGTCGCCACCCAGGCCCGGGTTGCCGAACAGTTCGCGGATCGCCGCCACGGTGGCCGACAACGGGTTCCACTCCGAGATCGTCCCGATGACCGGAGGCATCAGCTCGGGCGACACGAAGACGTTGGAGATCGCGCTCAACGGGAACGCCGCCGGAAAGACGATCACACCGACCGTGTCCGGGTTACGGACCAGCAACGCCAGGTAGATCCCGACCCAGGTGATCGCGATTCGCAGCAGCAGGAGTAGCCCGACGGCGAGCAACGCCTTGCCGACACCCTGTCGCCACTGCCACCCGACGAGCAGGCCACACACCAGGAGGGTGGACATCTCCAGCAGGGCGCGCAGCAGGTCGGCGGCGCTGCGACCGGTCATCAGGGCGGACCGGGCCATCGGCATCGACCGGAACCGGTCGACCACACCCCGGCTGAGATCCAGCGCCACGCCGGTCGCGGTGGCACCCAGCCCGTACAGCATCGTCATCACGAAGACCCCCGGCAGCAGGAACTCGCGGTAGCTGCCACCGCCCGCTACCTGCATGCCGCTGCCGAAGACGTACCCGAAGACCAGCACGAACATGATTGGCAGCGAGAAGTAGAGGATCAGCTCCTCCGGCGCGCGGACCACATGGGTCATGTTCCGCCTGGTCATCGTCCAACCGTCAGCGATCACAGTGGTCATGCCACGTCCGCCTTTCGTCCCGCCGCCACGGGCTCGCGGCCCTCGTCCGGCCGGTGCCCGGTCAGGTGCAGAAACGCCTCGTCCAACGTCGCGCGCCGCAGGCCGATGTCCTCGACCGCGATCCCGGCGTCGTCCAGCGCGCGAACCACGTCGACCAGGCCGGCGACGCGATCGACCACCGGCACGCTGAGCCGTCGGACCTCCGGGTCGAGTTCGGCCTCCGCACCGCAGATCGGCGCGACGAGGCGGGCCGCCTGGCTCAGCTCGGCCGCGTCACGGACCACCACCTCGATCCGGTCGCCGCCGGTCATCGCCTTCAGCTGGTCCGGTGAGCCCTCGGCCACCACCCGACCGGCGTCGATCACCGAGATCCGGTCGGCGAGCTGATCGGCCTCCTCCAGGTACTGCGTGGTGAGCAGCACCGTGGTCCCGTCCGCGACGAGACCGCGGACCAGGTCCCACACCTGGTTGCGACTGCGCGGGTCCAGGCCGGTCGTCGGCTCGTCCAGAAAGAGCACGCGCGGCCTGCGGATCAGGCTGGCAGCGAGGTCCAGCCGGCGACGCATCCCACCCGAGTACTCACCGGCGGACCGACCCGCCGCCTCGTCGAGCCCGAACCGTTCCAGCAGCTCACCGGCGCGTCGGCGAGCCTCCCGTCGGCTGAGCCGGAACAACCGGCCGAACAGCTCCAGGTTCTGCCGGCCGCTGAGAATCTCGTCGACCGCGGCGTACTGCCCGGTCAGCCCGATCCGAGCGCGCACCTCGTCCGGCCGGCGCAGCACGTCGTACCCGGCCACGGTGGCCCTTCCCGTGTCGAAGCGCAGCAGCGTGGTGAGGATCCGTACGGCCGTCGTCTTGCCCGCGCCGTTCGGTCCCAGCAGTCCGTGGACCGTGCCGGGCGGCACGGTCAGGTCGAACGTGTCGAGCGCGCGGGTCGGGCCGTACCGCTTGCCCAGCCCCTCGGCGATCACCTCGAATGTCGTCATGCCCCCACGGTGCGGCCGGGCGCCGACCGGTCACGCACCGTCCGCTGACGGCGGCGCACCGGCCTTCTCCGCCTCGGTGATCTCCTTCAGGACGAGAATGATCTCGGCACGGGCGGCCTCGCCGACGTACCAGCCGGTGAGCCCGCCGGTCAGCGCCTCCTCGCAGAACCGCCTCGCGGCGGCCAGGTCCCCGCGCACCCGGGCCACCTGGGCGAGGCCGAGCCGGGCGCTGGCCACGAACTCGGGCGCGCCGCTGCGCTGCGCGAGGAACAACGCACCGGCGAAGTCGTCGTGCGCCCCCGCGAGGTCACTGGCGCGCAGCCTTGTCTCGCCCCGGGTACGCAGCATGTCGGCCTGGTCGACGGCCGACCCGAGCGCCTCGACCAGTCCCATGGCCTCGTCCATGTGGGCGCCCGCGGTCTCCGGATCGCCCTGCCAGGCGGCCAGTTCGCCGAGCGCACCGAGCGTGATCATGGTGCCCCACCGGTCCCCGGTGCCGCGGAAGCCGTCGAGCGCTGTGGCCAGCGCGGCCCTGGCCCGGTCCCGTTGGTCGCTCCACATCAGCGCCGAGCCGCTGCCCATCGCGCCCAGCGCGTTGATCCACGGGTCCGGGCCGACCAGCCGTCGCAGCTCCCCCATCAGCTCGTCGACATCCTCGGCACCGCCGGAGGGCGGTCCCGTCGAGATCCCCGACAGGTACAGCAGGAAGGGCTGTCGCGGCGGCCGGTCGAGGCTGCGGATCACGGACCGCTGCGTCCCGAGCGACGGCAGAGAGCCGGAGCCAGCGAGCGAGGCGTTGTAGACGCAGAGGGCGAACTCCTCGCCCAGCCCCGGTGGCGCCTCGGTGCCGAGCAGTTCGAGGACGTCCGCGGCGAGCCGCGCCCCTTCCCCGCGCATGCCACGCAGCCACCAGTAGAACGACAGGGCCGCGACCATTCCAGCCGCGTCGGACGCGTCACCGGCCGCCGTGGCCCGGCGTAACGCCGCGTGCAGGTTGTCCCGCTCCGCGTCGAGCCGTCGCAGCCAGTGCAGCTGCTCCGCACAGCGGAGGCGGTCGCTTGCGGTCCAGGCGAATTCCAGGAAGTACGCGGTGTGTGCGCGACGGAGCTGATCGGCCTCGCCGGCCTCGGCGAGACGCTCCGCACAGAAGGCCCGCACCGTTTCGAGCATCCGGTACCGGCCACCGGCCATCTCCACGAAGGACTTGTCGACCAGACCGGTGAGCGCGTCGACGAACTCGGCGGCGGGCAGGCCGCAGACCAGCTCGGCCGCCTCCAGCGTGGCCCCACCGGCGAAGACGGTCAGCCGTCGGGCCACTTGCCGTTCGGCGTTGTCGAGCAGATCCCAACTCCACTCGACCACGGCCCGCAGGGTGCGGTGTCGCGGCGACGCGGCCCGGTTGCCCGTCGACAACAGCCGGAACCGGTCGTCGAGACGGGCGGCCACCTCGGCGACGGGCAACGCCCGCAGCCGCGCGGCGGCCAACTCGATCGCCAGCGGCAGGCCATCCAGGCTGCGGCAGATCCGCAGCACCATCTCGACGTTGGCCGGCGTGACGGTGAAGTCGGGTGCGACGTCGGCGGCCCGCTGGGAGAAGAGGCCGACCGCCGCGTACTCGTCGGCGTCCAGCAAGGACGCGCCGAGCGGTGGCAGGCTGAGCCCGGACAGCGGGCACAGCGCCTCACCGGCCAACCCGAGCGGCTCCCGACTGGTGGCCAGGACGCGCAACGCCGGGCACGCGCTCAGCAACCGGGCCGCCAGCCGGGCCGCGTCGACGAGGACGTGCTCGCAGTTGTCGAGCACCAGCAGCAGTCGCCGCTCGGCGAGCGCCTCGACCAGCCGATCGGTGGTCTGCCAGCCCGACTCGGCCGGGGCGCGCAGGCCCGCGTCGCGCAGGCCGAGCGCGCTCAGCACCGCCTGCGGAACGTCCGAACCGTCGGCCAGCCCGGCCAGCTCGACGAAACGGACCTCCCCGTCGACCCGGCCAGCGGCCTCGATCGCCAGGCGCGTCTTGCCCGCGCCCCCGGGACCGGTGAGGGTGACCAGCCGCCGCTCTCCGAGCAGGTCGCCGACGCGCTTGAGCTCCTCCTCCCGGCCGACGAAGGTGGTGAGTTGACTCGGCAGCGCCGGTTCGGCCGACCCGCGTTCCGCGCCACGCAGCAGCGCCAGGTGGACCGCGGCCAACTCCGCCGACGGGTCGACGCCAAGCTGCTCGGCCAACGTGTGCCGGGCATCCTCGAACTCGGCCAGCGCCTCCGCCGGCCGACCCAGTGCCGCCAGGGCACGCATGAGCTGGCCCCGCGAGCGCTCCCGCAACGGATGCGCGACGACCAGCTCCCGCAGCTCCGCGATCAGCGTGCCGTGTGCGCCCAACGCCAGATCCGCCTCGACCCGATTTTCGATGGCGGCCAGCCGCAGTTCCTCCAGCCGGGCCGCCTGAGCGGACACACCGGTGGCATCGGCCAGCGCAGGGCCACGCCACAGCTCCAGCGCCTCGCGCAACAGCCCCGCCGCGCGGGGCCAGTCGCCGCCGCCAAGAGCGCGGCTCCCGGCCTCGGCGAGCCGCTCAAACCGGTACGCGTCGACGTCGTCAGGATCCACAGCCAGGCGATAACCGGCCGGGTGAAACTCGACCGGGTCGTGCTCGGCGGGCAGGGCCTGGCGCAGCCGCGACACCTGGGACTGGAGCGCGTTGGCGGCACCCTGGGGCGGATGCTCCCCGTACAGGCCGCCGATCAGCCGCTCAGCGGAGACCACCCGGCCCGCGTCGAGCAGGAGGAGCGCCAGCAGGGCGCGCAGCCGCGGACCGCCCACGGGGACCTCTCGCCCGTCGGCCAGCACGACCTGGGTCGGCCCCAGGATGCGGAAACGCATGCCATGGATTGTCGCCCACTGCCGGTCGGTTCTGGCCGCGCCGGGTGGCGTCAGCTCACCTCGCCGGTCCCGTCGTGCCGGCGGGTCAGCTCGAACTCGTCAGGTGGGCCGCCATTGGTCGTCGAAGAGGCGGCCTCGGTGGGATGAACGGGATGCGCCGCGCCGGGTGCGGACGCTGCGACCCCGGAGTCCGTCGGGCCGGGCACCGGAGGAGACGCCGCCGCCGGGGTCTTCAACCCGCCGGGGACCCCGCCCGGCCGAGGGACCGGGACCGGGTGGGCCGGCGGGGCGGACTGCCGCGTCAGCCAGTCCAACCCGCGCCGCCGGGCGACCACGGTCAGCCGGTCACCGGCGAAGATCACCTGCCGGGGATCCAGGTCCTTCCACCAGATGGTCTTGGCGCCGCCCGCCGGGGTGCGGGCGATCAGCCGGACCTGCCCGTCCCGGTTGACCACACCCAGTGGTCGGCCGTCCAGCTCGGAGCCGGCGGCGACCGGCACCTCGGCGACCGGCAACGCGTGCCGGTCGACCGGGATGGTGGTGATCACGGCGCGTTCGGTGAGCGCCCCGATGAAGGCCGGGGCGGCCAGGTAGGAGACCGAGCGGGACACGCCGAGCGCGAAGGTCTCCTCCACCCGTTCGGCGAAGTCACCGTCGAAGAACCGAAGCACCACGCGCAGGTCGGCGCGGAGATCACGGGCAGCGAGCGCCGCCTCCAGGTTGGCCACGTCGTCGGTGGACGCCACCACCAGCGCCTGGCAGTCGGCCACCGAGGCGGCGACCAGCGTCTCCGGCAACGCGGCGTCGCCGACGATCAGCGGCACCTCCAGTTGGCGGGCCAGGGCGGCACCGCGCGGTTCCGGATCCTTGTCGACCGCCACCACCTCGACGTCGTACTCGCGCAGCTGCGCCATCACCCGGGTGCCGACGTTGCCCAGGCCGATCACCACCACGTGCCCGACCCGCGCGGGTTGCAGGCGGCCGGTGTGCAGGGCCAGCCGGGCGTTGACGATGCCGTCCACCACGACGGCGGTGATCAGTGGGATCAGCGCCAACCCGGCCAGGTTGAGCACCACCTGCATGATCTGGGCGTCCGCCGCCTTGGTGGTGTCCGGGTCGGCGCCGCTGAGCGTGGTGACCAGCGTCAGGTACAGCGCCTCCAGCGGAGAGACGTCCTCGGCTCGGGAGATCAGCGCCCCCAGCACCGCGATCAGCGCGAGCACCGCCATCACCGCTATGCCGATCTTGCGGGTGGCGAAGCCACGTACCGCCCCCATCACCACCGCGACCGGACGACGCCGCCGACGTGCCCGGACCAACCGGCGGGCGGCGACCTCGGTGCCCGGTGGCTGACCGGTCGCCTCGGCGAGCACCAGGTCGGCGCCGGCCTGCTCGGCCGGCAGCAGCTCCACCCCCTGCGTCTCGCTGAGGTGCGCCAACGCACAGACCACGTCCTGCGGTCGGACGTCGGCCCGCCGCGCCACCCGCAGCGTCTTCTCCCGATGCTGGAAGGAACTCGGGTCGACCTCGTTGAGCGCGGCGGCCACGAAGGCCGGCGCGGCCATCTCGGCGTCGGAGAGCACCTCGACCGGGGCCTTGAGCAGTTTGCGTACGCCGTCGGCGAGGGTGCCGTTGAACATCCGCAGCACCTGGCGGACCCGCTGGTCGACAGCCTGGGCGCAGAGCGCGGCGTGCAGGTTGCCCACGTCGTCCTGGTGCAACAGGGCCAGCCCGGTCGCGCCGGCCAGACCGGCGGCCTCGAAGGTGGCCACGTCCAGCCGATCAGAGCGGACCACGCGGACGCCGCGCAGCCCGGCCACGTCCGGCCCGTTGCTGCGGTAACGCTCCGGCACCACGACGGTCACCCGGGCCCCACCCGTCGGCAGCTCGGATTCGAGCATCGCCCGAGCCACGTAGTAGGCGAGCGCGTCCTTGCCACAGATCACGTAGTGCGGGCGCGGATCACCGACGGACCGCAGCCGCCAGTTCCACTCGACCGCCCGTCGCGCCCGGTCCCGCCACGGCTCCGCCATGCCCGGATCGTAATCAGCACGGCCACGGTGGGCGACCCCGTCCGGATCATCCCGTGCCCAGGTATGTCCGTCCCGGCGACGGGTAGAGCAGCGACATGCAGACGTTCCTCCCGTACCCGGGCTTTCTGGCCAGCGCCCGCACGCTGGACCAGAAGCGGCTCGGCAAGCAGCGGGTGGAGGCCATCCAGGTGCTGCGCGGGCTCACCCGACCCGGGTACGGCTGGCGCAACCACCCGGCGGTGAAGATGTGGGCCGGGTACGAGGAGGCGCTCGTCCGCTACGGGCTGGACATGTGCGCGGTCTGGACCGAGCCGGGGCGGGCCGACACGTGCGCCACCACGATGACCGTCGACCTCGCCGCCGCCTGCGGGGCCGGCGTGATCCGGACGCAGGACGAGCTGGCCCGAGCCGGTGAGCTGCCACCGTGGCTGGGCCGCGACGACCTGCACCTGAGTCACCGCTCGTCGCTGCTGCGCAAGGATCCGACGCACTACCGCCCGCTGTTCGGCGAGGACGTGCCGGAGGATCTGGAGTACGTCTGGCCAGCCTCCGACCGTCCCCGCCGTTGCTTACCAGCCGACTGACGCAAGGTGGGGCAGACTAGGCCCATGGCGCTGTCGCAAGTGGTAGGTCGGCTGATCGGCGTACGGCAGCACCAGGTGGACCCGGGCGGCGGTGGCGCCGACCGGGTGCCGCGACCGACCACGGCGCTGGTGGTGGGTGGCGGCATCGCCGGGATGTCGGCGGCGGTGGTGCTGGCCGAGCGGGGTGTGGCGGTCACGGTGCTGGAGGCGGCACCCACCCTCGGTGGTCGACTGGGCGCCTGGCCGGAGGCGCTCGCCGACGGCAGCCAGCAGAACGAGCACGGCTTCCACGCGTTCTTCCGGCAGTACTACAACTGGCGGTCCATCCTCCGCCGGATCGACAGTGACCTGGGCTTCCTCAAGCCGATTCCGGGATACCCGATTCTCAGCGAGCAGTGGCCGACCGAGGAGTTCGGCAGGTTGCCACCCGCGCCGCCGGCGAACCTGCTGGCGCTGCTGCTGCGCAGCCCCAGCCTGCGCCTGGCCGACCTGCGACTGATGGACCGGGACGCGGCGCTGCCGCTGCTCAGCTACGACCCGGTACGCACCTACGCCGAGCTGGACGACACCACAGCCGACGAGTTGCTGGCGTCGCTGCGACTGCCGGACCGGGCGCGGGCGATGCTGTTCGAGGTCTTCTCGCACTCGTTCTTCAACCACGAGGCGGAGATGTCGGCCGCCGAGATGGTCGCCCAGTTCCACTTCTATCTGCTCGGCAACCCGGAGGGGCTGGCCTTCGACTGCCCGGATGAGGACTACGCCACGGCGATCTGGGAGCCGCTGACCCGGCACGTGGAGAAGCACGGCGGCCGGGTCCTCACCAACTGCGCCGCCACCGGGGTGCACCGCGACGGCGAGGGCTGGCGGGTGACGACCACCGACGGCGGCAGCCATCCGGCGGGTCACGTCGTGCTCGCCGTCGATCCGCCGGCGCTCGCCGCGCTGGTGGCGGCCTCCCCGGACCTGGCCGAGCAGGCACCCGAGCTGGCGAAACGGATGCCGGCCTTCGGCACCCCCGGCCCGCCGTACGCGGTGGCACGGTACTGGTGTGACGGGGACGTGGCCGCCGAGCGGGCGGTGTTCAACGGTGTGTCCCGCCAGCCCACTCTGGACTCGGTGACGCTCTACCACCGGCTGGAGAACGAGCCGCGACGCTGGGCGCAGCAGACCGGCGGGTCGGTCATCGAGCTGCACGCGTACGCCTGCGAGTCCGGCGTGCCGGCCGAGGAACTGGCCGAGCGGATGCGCCGCGAGCTGGTCGCGCTCTGGCCGGAGGCCGGCGACCTGCGGGTCCGCGAGCTGCGCGCCCGGGTGGAGGCGCAGGCGCCGGCGTTCACGCCGGGCAGCCACGCCTGGCGACCGGGGGTACGCACCGACGCGAACGGCCTCTACCTGGCCGGCGACGGCATCGCCACGGACTTCCCGAGCGCGTTGATGGAACGCTCGGCGGCGACCGGGATCATCGCCGCGAACCACATCCTGCGCGCGGAGGGCGGCGCGGCCGAGCCGGTGCGCTCGATCCGACCGCGTGGCCTGCTGGCCGGTCGCACCGGGCCAAATCGACAAAACACAACATAAGCCACCGTACGCTGCCGTACGCTCGAATGATCAACCGTCGATCGGCCGGGCGGGAGGGCAGCGGGAGATGTCACCACTGCACCGCGCCGGCGCAGAGAACGGTTCGTCGATCGACGAGATCGGCCGCGACGACGCGTACCCGCTGATCCGCGACGAGCGCGCCTGCATCGTCACCGCCCTCCGGCTGGGTTGGTGGATGGCGGACGCCTACCACCACGGGCAGCACGCGGAGCCCCGCGCCTTCGTCGAGGCCCGCCCGGCCGTACCGCCGGCCAAACTCTCCAACCTCACCGAGATGTCCGCCCACCGTCGAATGCGGATGTACCTCGACGGGGTGGACGTCGCCCTGGCCCAGATCGCCGACCTCACCCGGCACACCGGGCCGGTACCGGACACGTCGGCCGCCCGGGCCCTGCTCCCCGACCTGGGCCAGCCCGACCCCGCCGACCCGGTGCCGCTGCTGCTCGCCCTCGACGACCTCAACGTGGAGGTGCTGCGCTGGGCGATGGCCGCCAACCATCGGGTCGGGCTGGCCTACCGACTGGGCCGTTCAGTGGCCGACACCGTCCGAGCCGGCGACGTCACGCAGTTGCTGCGCCAGTTCGGCGGCCGGCAGGTCCAGATCAGCAGATGGCTGGACGAGTTGGCCAGCGTGCTGCCGCCGTACTCGGCCGCGGTGGTGCGCCGCTCGCTGGCCGCCTGGGCGAGCGCGGTCGACCGCGCCGGCCACGGGGACCCGGCCGAGCCGACGCCCGCCACCCTGAGTCGGGCGCTGCGCGGCCAGGGTGACCTCTGGCGCGACGTGCTCACCGGCGGCCTGCACCCGCGCGACCTCCTCGACGAGGAGGACTACGCGGTGATCGCCAGGAACCTGATCATCCGAGACCGGCGACTGGTGGCGCAGGCGGCCCGGGGCATCTTCTGGCCGGTGCTCGTACCCCTGCTGCTGGTGCTCTTCGCGGTCGTCGGGGTGAGTGCCGCCGCGGCCGCCGGCTCACCGACCACCCGGGCCACCGTCGCTCTGGTGGGCCTCGGCGCCGGGCTGGCCGCGATCTGGCGGTCGGTCTCCGGGCCCGCCCTCACCGTCGCCGGTGAGGTCAACCGGCCGCTGCTGGACAGCGAACTCACCGCACGGATGGCCCTGCGGCTGAACCGGCCGCTGACCGCCGCCCAGGTCTCGGCCAAAGCAGCTCCCCGCACCCGTCGCCAGCGGCGTCCCCACGAGGCCGGCCGATCGAAATACGTTGCTCCTGTCTCCCGGGTCGACCTACCGTGAGCGCGCAAGGTCAACCACCACCGCGGGAGCAGTTCATGACGACGTGGCACGTCAGCACCGTGCTGTCGACGCTGCCCGGTGACGGTTACCGAGCGGAAGGTCCCCGGGCGGGCCGGCCCGACTGACGCGTATCAGTACGCGCCGAGCCGCCCCGTCCGACAGCCGGACCGGGCGGCTTCTTGCTGTCCGTCCCTCATCGCCTCGTTCGTCGTCGCCTTGTTCGTCTTCAGCACGGAGGGAGATTCCGGTGGAAGCCGTCCTCGTCATCAACGCCGACCTCGGCCCGCTGCACCGGGTCACCGTTCAACACGCTGTCCGCATGCTCTGCCGTCGGGTGGCCGAGATCCACGAGGCCGAGCCGGACCGGGTGATCGGGGTCTTCCCGATGCCCCGGGTGGTGCGGCTGGTCCGCTTCGTGGTCACCCGGTGGAGGTTCAACTCCGGGCCGGCCTGGTCGCGCGCCGGTGTGCTGCGCCGCGACGACCGGTGCTGCGCGTACTGCGGCAGCCCGGCCTCCACCATCGACCACATCCTGCCCCGCTCGCGCGGCGGCCGGAACACCTGGCGAAACACCACCGCCGCCTGCTACGCCTGCAACCAGCGCAAGGGAGACCGGACGCCGGCGGAGGCGGGCATGCCGCTGCGTCGGGAGCCGGTGAACCCGGGCTGGGCGGCTCTGGGCGGGCGGTGACGGACCGGCCGGCGGGAACGGGGGGCCGCGTCCCGGGTACGTCCCGAGGCGCGGCACCCGCCGGCCCCCGAATCAGACGTCGCGTTCCTTGACCTTCGACTTCAACTGGCCCTTGGGGCAGTGCACCCGGATCTCGCTGCGGTGCTCCGCCGAGGTCAGCACGACCACGATGCGCTCCGCCGGCCCCGGGTCGTACGCCTCGGCCCGGAAATCAGGCGCGAGCACCACCGCGAGCACCTCGACCGTGTTCCCCACGCAGCGAGCGGTGACCGTCCCACCGCGCGCGTCCACCGGTACACCGGCGGCAGCGGTGGGAGTCGGCGCGACAGTGGTCGGAGTCGGACCTCCAGTGGTGGTGATCGGGTCGGGCGCCGCTGTCCCACCCGGACCGGTCGGGGGGCCGGTCCGGGTAGCGGCCGGGGCCTTCCTGGTCGGCGGTACGGCGGACGGTCTGGTGTCGACCGCGTCGGTCGGCTCCTCGGTGCGGGGCATCCCCACCGTGGTGGTGCCCGGGCCGGTACCGGTCGGCGCGGCACTCTCTCCGGGCCGACGATTGCCGAAGTCGCCGAGCGACCCGGCCAGCGCCACCGCGGCGATCACGGCCCCGCCGACCGTCAGAATGGCCCGCCCCAAACGCCACGGCCCGCGTCTCATCGGCCCCGCCGATTCGCCGGTCGGCCCGGCGCTAGTCGGTTCGGCGCTGCTCGGTTCGGCACTGCTCGGCCCGGCGCTGGTCGGCCCGGCACTGGTCGGCCCGGCACTGGTCGGCCCGGCACTGGTCGGCCCGGCACTGCTCGGCTTGGTGCTGGTCGGCTTGGTGCTGGTCGGCTTGGTGACGGCTGCCGCTGGTTCGGCGGCAACGGCAGCCGCCTCGGGCACGGCTGCGCTGGCGGCGGCGAGCAGGATGCGGGCAGCGTCGGCCGCCGACGGTCGGTCGGCGGGGTCGCCGGCCAGGCACCAGCGGTAGAGCCGGTGCACCTCGGGCGGTACGCCGTCGATCGGGGGCAATGGGTCCGGCTCGACGTGCGTGTGCGCGCGGAGCGCCCCGGTCCGCGCCTCGGCGGGCCACGGGGACCGGCCGGTGAGCACCCGGTACAGCAGCAGGCCGAGGGCGTACACGTCGCTGGCCGGCAGCACCTCGCCGGCCTGCAACCGCTCCGGCGCCAGGTACGCGGGCGTGCCCAGCAGTCGCCCCTCGAAGTCGACCTCCGGCGCGCCGGCGGCTGCCGCGATGCCGAAGTCGAGCACCTTCGCGCCGGTCGGCGTGAGCATCACGTTGCCCGGCTTGATGTCGCGGTGCACCAACCCCTGCTCATGCGCGGCGGTGAGGGCCGAGGCCACCTCGGCGCACACCCGCAGACCGGCGCGCGGCGGCAACGGTCCGACCACCAACCGGTGTTCGAGGGTGTGACCACCGAGCAACTCCATCACCACGAACGGGACCTCGGCATCGTCCACCGCCGACTCGCCGTAGTCGTAGACGCTTGTCACGTGCGGATGCGACAGCCGGGCCGCGGCCTTGGCCTCACCTCGGATCCGCTGTCGGGCGTTGGTGTCCGAGGCGACCATCACCTTCACCGCCACGTCCCGTTCGAGCACCTCGTCGTACGCCCGGTGCACCGCCGACATGCCGCCGCTGCCAAGGCGCTCCAGGAGCCGGTAGCGGCCCGCAAGCAACTGATCACGCTGCACGACTGACAGCCTGCCGTACCGGCTTGAGAATCGGGTACCCGGGATCGAAATATCGTGATGAGTGGGACCAGAATTCAACATCGGCCCGGGTGGCTCTGCTTGTCATGGCTTCCCGCGGCAACCGAGGCGCTCAGTCGTCGGTCGGTGGCCGCCAGGCGAAGCGGGGCTGCCGGCGTTCGGCGATCGCCGCCACCCCCTCGCGGGCCTCGCCGGTCGTCGTCACCTTCCGGTGCCACCAGGCGATCCGTGCGGGCTCGGCCCGCTCGTCGATGATCTCCTTCGCGGCGGCGATGCTCAGCGGCGACCGCTGGGCGACCGTCGCGGTCAACTCGTCCACCCGCGCGGCGAGCCGGTCGACCGGCAGCACCTCGTCGACCAGGCCGATCCGCAGGGCGCGCTCGGCGTCGATCAGCTCGGCGGTGAACAGCAGATGCTTGGCGGCGGACGGGCCGACCAGCCGGGCCAGCCGGCGCGTCGTCGGTGCCGGATAGACCAACCCGAGTCGAGCCGGCGGTACGCCGAAACGGGAGTCGTCTGCGGCGATCCGCAGGTCGCAGGCGACCGCCAGTTGAGCCCCACCGCCGACGCAGGCGCCCCGGATGGCCGCGATCGTCGGCTTGGCGAACCGGGCCAGCCGTTCCTCGGCGGCGACCGCGATGCTGGCGTCACCGGCGTCCAGCAACTCGGCCAGGTCACCGAGGTCGGCACCCGCGCAGAAGGCGTCGCCGGCGCCGGTGAGCACCAACGCCCGTACGTCGGGGTCGGGCTCCAGCCGGTCGAGCAGTTCGGGGAGCTGACGCCACATGGCCGCGGTCATCGCGTTGCGCCGGGCAGGGTTGTGGATCACCACGGTCGCGACCGGTCCGGTCACCTCGACGGTCAACTCCGCGTCCGACACGTCCGCTCCTTCCCCCGCACCCGTTCGACGACGCCGATCTGACGAGCCGACGTCGTGCACCAGTGCGGCGACACTAACGGCGCGGCGATTGGTCAGATCACGCGGACTGCCCGAAGCAATCTTGGACAGTTTCCGTCAGCGCTGAACGGAAACTGTCCAAGATTGCCGGCACCGCACCGACGAGCCCAGCGACCTGTGAGGGTCGCTGGGCTCGTGGTCAGATCAGGAGACGGTGAGCGCGGTGTCGTCGACCACGAAGGACGTCTGCAGCGAGGAGTCCTCGGTGCCGGTGAACTTCAGGCTGACGGTCTGGCCGGCGTACGCGGCCAGGGAGAAGGTCTTCTGGCTGTAGCCGGTGGCCTTGTTCAGGTTCGAGTAGGTCGCCAGGGTGGCCAGAACGGTTCCGCTCGAGTTGAGCACCTGCACGTTGAGCTTGTCGTAGGCGACGCTGCTGGTGGTCTCGGCGGAGTCGATGTGCAACCAGAAGCTGAGCGCGTACGACGAGCAGCCGGCGGGCAGGCTCACCGACTGGGCGAGCGTCTCGGTGCGGGTGCTGCCGTACCCGTTCAGCCATGCCTTGTACGACCCGGTGCGGGCGGCCTGGCTGCTGGAGCTGGTGATGACGCCGGAGCTTGCCGTCCAACCGGTCGCGCCCGATTCGAAGCCCGGGTTGGCCAGCTTCTGACCCGGAGCGGTGCAGCCGCCCCCGGTGCCGTTCACGGTCAGCTGGTAGGTCGCGCTGCGGGTGACCGCGCCCGCACCGTTGACGGTGATCGAGTACGTGCCGGCCGGGGTGCTGGCCGAGGTGCTGATGGTGAGGGTGGACGAGCCGCCCGAGGTCACCGAGGCGGGGCTGAACGCGGCGCTCGCCCCGCTGGGCAGGCCGGACGCCGAGAACGTCACCGTCTGCGCCGAGCCACTGGTGGTGGCGGTCGACACGGTGGTGGCGGCGGAGCTCCCCGGGTTGACCGAGCCCGCGGTCGGCGAGAGCGCGACCGAGAAGTCGTTGCCGGTCGAGCAGGCGGAGTCGCTGCCGGCCACGTTCACCGCGGTCCAGGCGGCCTGCACGGCCTTGTACTCGGTGGAGCAGCTTCCGTACAGGTCGGTGGCCGCCCGCAGGCTGTAGGCGCGGGAGGTGTTCGCCGGGTTGCTGGTGCTGACGTACGACGTGTTGGAGGTGAAGTAGACGTCCAGCGCCCGGTACCAGATCTTCTCGGCCTTGGTCCGGCCGATGCCGGTCACCGCGGGGGCGGAACCGCAGACCGGGGAGGTGCCGTACGAGGTGGCGCCGGTGCCCTCGGCGAGGTTGAAGAAGAAGTGGTTGGCCACGCCGGAGGAGTAGTGCACGTCCTTGTTCTTGGTGCTGGTGGACCAGCAACTGTCGGACGAGCCGTCCAGCGACGGGTTGTACATGTAGCGCAGCGGCGTGCCGTTGTTGTTGATGTTGATCTTCTCACCGACCTGGTAGTCGCCCGGGTCGCTCGGCGCGGCGGCGTAGAACTCCACCATGTTGCCGAAGATGTCGCTGGTGGCCTCGTTGAGGCCGCCGGATTCGCCGGAGTAGACCAGGCCGGCCAGCGCCTCGGTGACACCGTGGCTCATCTCGTGCCCAGCCACGTCCAGCGAGACGAGGGGGCGGGAGTTGCCGGAGCCGTCACCGTAGGTCATCTGGGCGCCGTCCCAGAAGGCGTTGACGTAGTTGTTGCCGTAGTGCACCCGGCTCGGCACGCCGCTGCCGTTGCCGAAGATGCCGTTACGGCCGTGCGTGTTCTTGAAGTAGTCGAACGTCTTGGCGGCGCCGAAGTGCGCGTCCACCGCGGCGGACTGCCGGTTGGAGGTGGCTCCGGTGCCCCAGGCGTTGTCGGCGTCGGTGAAGGTGGTGCAGCTCGACGTGCCGTTGTTCATGTCACAGGTGCGGCCGTTGCCGCGCAACGGGTCGATCATCTGGTACGTGCTGCCGGAGAGCGTCGTGTCGATGCTGACCGTGCCGGTGTAGATGCCCTGGCCGCTGCCGACCACCGACTCGATCTCGTCGTACGACCCGACGGTCGCGCCGGTGGTGGCGTCGGTGATCACGTGCAGCCGGGACGGGGTCTGCCCGTCGGGCTGCCACCCACTGACCACGGTCTCCCACGCCAGTCGACCCTGCCCGGAACTGGCGTCCACGAACAGTTCCGGCGTGCCCACCGCCTCGGCCTTACCGGCGAACCGGGCGCTGGCGGCCTTCTTCGCGGCCGCCGCGGTGGTCCTGGCCGAGGTGGCGAGGGTCAGCGGCGCGGCCAGACCGACCGAACTGCCGGCGTACGTGCCGTTCGGCGCGGTGTGGATGACGAAGTCACCGCCGTACACCCGCAGGCCCTGGTAGGTCCTGGTGTAGCGGGTGTGGGCCGCGCCGCTGGGGTCCACCTTGGTGCTGCGCACCTGGTAGGACTCGGCGCTCGAACCCTGGACGGCGCCGGGGTTCGCTCGTAGAACGGTTGCCGCTCGGGCCGCGGCGGAGGCGTCCGGCGCGGGGGAGGTGGGCGGGGCCGCATGCGCCGGGGTGACGACGCAGGTCAGCAGGCCGCTGGTGAGCAGCACTGCGCTGACGGCCGCAAGAGCTCTTTTCACGTGCGCTCCTGAGAGGAGAAGGATGTGACGGAGGTAGTCACGCATGTAGATATAGCTATGTGTTGAAGAAAAGAGAAGGCCTGAACCGATGTCAGACATCTACATTGACCGAACGGATGAGGGGCTTGACGAGGGAACCAATACCTGCCCCAGCACGTCCGACGGACATGAGACCCGCCTCGACAGCCGGCGTCACGATCGCGCTGCTGGTCGCCCTCCTGGCCGGCTGCACCAGCCCCGACCGCACCTCCACCGCCCCGAGTCAGCCCCCGGCCACCACCGCTCCCGGCCCGACCGGCACCCTGCTTCCGACCACCGCCCCCACCACCGGCGGCCCCGAGACCGGCGGCGCGGCCGCCCGGGTGACGTTGCGTAGCTCCGGCGGTTTCGCCGGCCGCGGGGACGTCGTGACGGTCGAGCCGGACGGTCAGTGGACCGCGGTGGACCGGGCCGGTAGCCGACGCAACGGCCGACTCACCCCGGCCGATCTCGGCAGCCTCAGCGGGTTGGCCGCCGACCCCCGGCTGGCCGCCGAGGCGCGGCAGCCGAGCAGTCCGACCAGTTGCGCGGACACGTTCCACTACCGGCTCACCGTGGGCGGCATCGAAACCGGGTACGTCGACTGTCCGGCCGACGCGCCCCCACCACCGGCCACCCAAGCGCTGGTCGAGCTGCTGCTACGGACTACCGGCACTCACGTCAGGTAGTCCGGGGGAAGGCCGGTGCCACGCAGCTCCGGCGGCAGGTGAGCCACGTCGTTGAGGGCGATCAGGTTAGGCGGGCCGGCCGCGCTGTACCGGATGACTGTCAGCCCCGCGTTGTGCGAGTTCAAACCCAGCCACCGCCACTCCGGCGCGTCGAGGGCGTGCCGCACCAGCCAGGCGATCAGGAAGCTGTGCGTCACGACCAACTCGCGGACCGGTTCGCCGCCGGCTGGCCCCTCGGCGACCGGGCCGGCGAAGCGCCGCACCGCGTCCGCCGTCACTCGCGGTCCGTCGACCCGCTCGGCCTCCGAGAACTGGGTCAGGAACTCGGCGTACGCGGGCGGCAGGCCAGCCGGATCCGTGTCGTGTGGGAGGTGGTCGCCGGCCAGCTCCGTCTCGTACACCGGAACGTCGGGCAGCGACTTGGCGACCAGCTCGGCGGTCTGCGCGGCCCGGCGCAGCGGCCCGTGGTGGACGGCGGCGAACCGGCGGGCCCCCAGGCGTTCGCCCAGCAGGGTGGCCTGCCGCCGGCCGCGCTCCGACAGGCCGGTGTCCGGTTCGCCGGCATCCGGCCCACTCGGCTCGGAGAGATCCTGCTCGGCGTGTCGGGTCAGGTACAGCAACCGGGTCACCATGACCCCTACCTCAACACACCGGGAGGTACGGGTTCGACCCCGCACCTCCCGGTCCTGCGGCCGTCGGCTCAGTCGGCCCGACCGGACGCCGCCCGCGCGAAGGTGACCGACACCCACAGCCAGCCGGCCGTCACCGCCAGGCCGAACGCCACCATCACGGCCGGTGCGGGCCGGGCGATCAGCGTCACCCAGGCTGCCGCGAAGAACAGCCCGGTCACCAGGCTGTACGCGGCTCGACCGCGCGCCCCTCGCCGTGCGGCCCGACGGGCGGCCACCACCGTCGCCACGATCAGCGACACGAAGGCGACCGCCGCCACCAGGAAGTGCAGGCCCCCGTGCCAACTGATCTCACCGGCGCCCCGAGGCGTACCGGCCGGGAACCCGTCGGCCGGGTCGGCGCTGAAGATCGCCGCCCCGACCAGGCCCAGGCCGTACAGCGCGAGCAGTCGGGGCAGCCAGACCGATCCGCCGCCTTCGCTGGTACGGCGGCGCAGCGCTTGGGCGGCCAGCACGCAGAGCACCCCGGTGACCAGGAACGTGACGATCTGGATCCAACCCAACTCGCCGGTGCTCAACACGCTGACCGGGTGGCGACGGAAGTCGAAGCCGTCCCGGGTCGCCGCCTGGACCATCGCCGAGCCGACGAAGATCGGGCCGGCGAGCACCCCGCCGAGCAACAACAGGCGGTCCCGACCGACGGCGGCCGGTCGTACCACGGGAAACGCCGCAGCCTGGCTCATCGCCCGCCCCCTACGCCCGGGGGAACATCTGGCCGATGCGGATCCGGTTGCCGAACGGGTCCCGGATGCCGAAGTCGATCCCGTACGGGCGCTCGGTCGGCTCGTCGGTGATCTCGACGCCCTTCGCCACAAGATCCTCGTGCGTCTTGCGGGCGTCGTCCGTGGTCATGAAGAGGTACCCGCCGAGGGCACCCTTGGTGAGCAGCTCCCGGACCTGCTCGGCGGTGGCCGGGTCCAGCGCGGGCGGGCCCGGCTTTTCCAACAGGATCTCGCGCTCCGGGTCGCCGGGCAGGTTGACAGTGAGCCACCGCATGAAGCCGAGGTCCTGGTCGGTGTTGACCTCCATGCCGAGCTTGTTGACGTAGAAGTCAAGCGCGGCGTCCTGGTCGAGGACGTAGATCTGGGAGCGGCTGATCGCGTTCATCGTCATGCCCATGACGCTAGAGGTAGACCGTGACCTGCGGCTTATCCAAAACTGCTGGGTCGGGTCCAGGCTTTGGTGAAGCACGACGGCACGTTGGCCGGCGCGACGCGTTGACGCCGGAAATCCGAGGGGGACTCCCCGACGATCTGCCGGAACGTCCGACTGAACGTCCCCAGGCTGCCGAAGCCGACGGCGTAGCAGATGTCCGTCACGTCCCGGTCGGTCTCCACCAGCAACGACATCGCCCGCTCCACCCGGCGGCGTTGCAGGTAGCGGTGCGGGGTCTCACCGAAGGTGGCCCGGAAGGTACGAATGAAGTGCGCCTGCGAGACGTGCGCGATCCGGGCCAACGCCGGAATGTCCAGAGGCTCGGCGTACGCCCGGTCCATCGCGTCCCGGGCGCGCAGCATCGCCCGGTTCGACTCCTCCACCGCGCGACTCATCGGCCCCCGCCTCACTCGCCCGTTGCGGGCCCAGGCTACGCCGACCCCGGTGACCCGGCGTTCAAACCCGTCTCCGCTGTGACATCGGCCTATGGCCGGAACGGACCGGCCGCGCCAGCATGGAGGGCATGACTCGTGCACTCATCGCCCTGACCAGTCACTCCGAGCTGGGCCGCACCGGCCGCTCGACCGGCTACTACGTCGGCGAGGCCGCCGAGCCGTGGGAGGTGTTCCGGGCCGCCGGCTACGACGTCGACCTGGTGTCCGTGGCCGGCGGCGAGCCGCCGGTAGACGGCCGGGACGAGAACGACAGCACCCAGAACGACTTCCTCGCCACCGCCGGCGTCACGGACACCCCGAGGGCCGCCGACGTCGACCCGGCCGGGTACGACGTGATCCTCTTCGCCGGCGGTCACGGCACCATGTGGGACTTCCCCGACGACCCCGACCTGGCCCGCATCGCCCGCTCGGTCTACGAGCGCGGCGGCGTGGTGGCCGCCGTATGCCACGGTCCGGCGGCGCTGGTGAACCTGACCCTCACCGACGGCTCCCGGCTGGTCGCCGGCAAGCGGGTGGCCGGCTTCACGAACAGCGAGGAGGCCTCCGTCGGCCTCACCGACGAGGTGCCTTTCCTGCTCGCCGACAAGCTCACCGAGGCTGGCGCGCAGCACGTACCGGCGCCGGACTTCACCGAGCACGCGGTGGTCGACGGCCGCCTGGTGACCGGTCAGAACCCGCAGTCCGCCCGCGCCGTGGCCGACGCCGTGGTGAAGCTGCTCAGCTGAGCGCCGGTCGGATCCGGTAGTCGTCTGCACTGCGTCGTCCGGTCGGGTAGCGGCCCCGCGTTGTCCTCGCTTGTCCACCGGCGCCGTCGACTTACCGGTTGGCCTCGCGCTCCGGACAGTCGGCGTACTGCCAGGTTGCGGTGAGGTCCTGACTCGTCACGATCATCCTGCCGGCGAGACAGGCGATCTCGTGCCGGCACCCCTGCTCGTGCGGCAACACCTCGTCCAACATCACGTCCTGGAGTTGGACCACGTCCAGCTCTCGGTCAGCGGGTTCAATCGTCAGACTCCGCACGCCTCGGTAGCGGATGGTCAGGTCTTCCTCGTGCTTCCAACAGTTGTGCCGGAGGTGCAGCTCAAGCCACCGGCTGCCGCCTGTCTCACCGGACGTCAGTCGCGCTGGCTTCAGGCTCTTGACGCAGCGCTGCCCGAAGAAGTCGTAGTGGCCGGGCTCCGTAGCGAACCTGCGAGCTCCGTCAGGCAACGAGTCAGCAAGCGATGGCAACTGCTCGAGGTACGCCTCGGGATCCAGAAAGATGCCGTCTCTGGTTCGTTCAAGGCTGACGTATCTCATTTCCGCCCTTCCGCCAATGCGCGAATCGCAGCAGCGTCCTCTGTGGCCCGCACGTGGACGACCAGGGTCTGCAGCACTGGCGCCGATTTTCTCCGACCCCGACAATTCCCGGGTGCCCACACCCGAGGCGAACGACGCGCTGCGCTGGCTGGCCGAACAGGGCGTGACGGCGCTCGGCAAGGGACGCTGGTCGGAATCCTCCCCATCGGGTGACTCCGAACGATCCGACCACGACCTCGCCCACGAATGGACAACCGCCGCTCTCGGAGACGACCGGCTGGTGCCGATGCAGCGGCTACGCACGGGGCTCGGCCTCCTCGATCTGCTCGACGAATACTGGGTGACCGTCGAGCTGCGAACCTTCATCACCGAGCAGGCCGACCCGGCGGTCACCGATGCCTTCTGGGCCGGATACCGACAGCGTCTCGAAGCCGTCGAACCGGCAGAGCAGGTGCTGTACTCGCTGTGGGTCGACTGGTTCGAGGACCAGGGCACCGTCGAGGCGGCGTTCTCGCAGGTGGCCGGCGACGACGTGCGCCGGGTGCTGGCCCGACGACGCCAGTTCGATCTCGCCAGCGGTCCGGTGCACCGTCGAGTCGCACGGGTCCTGGAGCACTCGGGGCCGATCCGCTGGGCTCACAAACACGATGTCTATGAGGCTGTCGCAACAGTGCCCGAGCTGCGGCTGCCGTTGTTCAGAGGCCTTCGGGCCAGCTACCACGACGTCTACGGCGACCTCGAACCGATGCCGGCGCTAGCCCTGTTGGACCGCCTTCAGCTACCCGCGGACACCCCGCACCTCGCCCCGCTGCGTGCGGTGCTGGCGGCTGGTGCTGGCAACCACTACCGCCATCCACACCTGTGGGACGCCGTGCGCCAGGAGTGACACCGACCCGGTACGGACGGCAGTGGCCGTGGCGGCATGGGCCGCTTGGCCCGGCCGTCGCCAGTGACCCGTTGCTGGCCGCCGAGCGTTCAACACTCTTATGCCATGCTGCTCCACAAAAACGAGCGAGGGTCGAGGGCCAATGGCGGAGCTTCTCTTCGGTCGACCACATGACTCAGGTGGCCTGCTTAGGCGCATCTGGGTAAAGGTTGACGGACGACGAGTCGCTGGGCTGAGGCCAGGTCAATCGGCCAGGGTCAGCCTCGAAGGGGGTGAGCATGTAGTCCAGGCAACATTGGACTGGATCCGCAGCGAACCCCTCGCCCTACAGCTCGACGCTAATGAGACCGCATCGCTGGAAGTATCCTGCCCGGCGCGTGCCTACTTGCAGACGTGGTCCAGGCCCTCACGAGCGCTGGACATGCGACGCATATGACCTCTCCTGTGCGGAACAATGATCAACCGTCGATGAGCTGGGCGAGCAGCCGTAGTGAACTGCCTGAACAGCCCCCATCGTCCATAGGCGTCCGGCGTCGGCCGCCTTGGTCGTCACCCAGTTGGTCACCCAGCTCCGAGCGTCAGACGTCAAAGCGGAACTCGGAGCCCCGGCGCACCTAGACGGGTACGGCGTCCGACGCCTGCTCCCGCGGCGTCCCGGTCTGCCATGGCTGCTCGCTGGTTCAGCCCGTTCCGCGGCATCTTGTGCTCGCTGCGTGCCACGCAGGACCTCCTGCCCCGGCAGCGGAGGAGACAGTTAGGCTTTGGATCAAGGTGTGTCAGAGGCAGGCGGTGCGGAGGAACGGCAATGATGGTCGTGGTCTTCGACGATGATCGAGAGTGGTACATCCAGGGACGCGTCTTCGAATCCATTGTCGAGTGTGTGCCCGCCGGGATGCTTCAGGACGATGATCTGGTGATGCACCTACGGCCCGCCCGAGCGGTGGGTCTACTGAACCTACCGCGCATGGATCCAGACCGAGCCGAGCGTATCGGTGCTGCTCTCAACGAGGGCGTGAAAGAACTTGCCGAGTTTTACCAAGGTCTGCTGACGATTTCTGCACGGCGAGTTGAAAACGACTGACGGCACTGCCTACCGTGCCATCGCCTCTGCCGTCGACCCGCCCTCCGGGGAACGGGGCGCCGCCCGGCCCGCCATGTCAAGCGGACCTTGACGGCCCGCACGGACGCTGGCGGGCCGGACGGTGGTCTGCTCGGCTTGCCCGGGGGTCGATGGCAGGCGGGATGGCCTACCGCAACCGCCCACGGACCGCGACGCGCCGACGGTGCCCCGGCCATCCTGGAGCCGGAGCGCCCCCGCCGGAGGCGCACTGACCGCACCCCGCGACCGCACCACTGGCTGAACCTTGAGCCTGAGGCTAGGCGGTGAACCACCCAACAGCCGGGGCACCGCGATAATCCGGCCGGCTCGCCCACACCTGGCCCCACGCTCTCTCCTGTGTCGAGTCCAAGCGTCCGTGGCGGGATGCCTCAGCGTATGCGCCCAGCTGACGGTGCAGCGCTGACGCCGCCTCGACGCCCACGGCCCTGATCTCATGCAGGACATAGCGCCGGGGGCGATGGTCCAGTGGATAGACCCCCGCAAACCAGAACTCCCGCCCATCCCACCGGGCCAGCCCGTCGATCGCTCCATCGTAGAAGTCGTCGCACCACAGAATCTCGACGCCGGACAGCTCGACCAGACTGGCCAACACCGGCTCCTCGTGCATCAGAAAATATTCGTCGGGTTCCTCAGGCACACGAAACACGCTAGCCCTTCCGCCTCACGCGGGTGACCAGCCCTACCATCGGCCATAGGCAGTAGACCTAATCGATCATGACCTGGCGTCAAGGATCCTCCGACGCCGTTCCGTCAAACATCATCCGAGACCAGGCACCGGCAGTCCGGTGTCGAGGCGCGGGGCCTGCGTGACACATCGGTATCAAGACCTGCGTGACGCTGTTGAGGGCTACGGCTTGGCCAACTGCCCGGTCGAACGGGCCTAAAGGACGTCGAACTCGTTGCCCTCCGGGTCGGCCATCGTCACGTGGTCAGGCGTACCGTCCGGTTCGTCGACCCGGAGTACGGTCCCGCCCGCTGCCACCAGTTTGTCGACCATCGTCTGGACCCGCGGCCAGCGCACCTTCAACGGCTCGTGCCTGCCGCCGCCGACGTGGATATCGAAGTGCATGCGGTTCTTGACTGCCTTCGGCTCCGGCACCTTCAGGAAGGAAATACCGGGCCGGATGCCGTCGGGGTCCTCAATGAAGGCGCCGTCGTCCCACTCGTCCTCGGGAACCTTGAAATGGGCCTGCCAAGCCTCCCAGGTGGCGAACCCTTCTGGTGGGGCGGCCGGGACGTACCGCAGCGCGAGGCACCAGAACGCGGCCAGTTCACGCGGGCTCGCGCAGTCGACGGTCAAGGACCACTGCTCGGACATCGCCACACCGTAGACCGCCGAAGGCCACACCGAGGGGCCGGCCGAGTTCGCTCCGGCAGGGTGCTCCGGGACCTGCGGCACACCGTCGTGTCGCTGCTGATGGAGTTGGGTGTACCGCCGCACGTCGTTAAGGCCGTCGCTCGGCACGCCGATGTGAAGATCGCGCTCAAGGTCTACGCTCACGCCGACCTCGAGGCGATACGCCAAGCGCTCGACAAGCTCGACGGGAAGCTCTCATGAGTGCCGTTGCTGTCAACCGGTCGACTCACGGCAGAGCCGGTTGCGAAATGCCTGATGTAATTGGAGCCCCCGGCCGGGATCGAACCGGCGACATCTCGCTTACAAGGCGAGTGCTCTGGCCAGCTGAGCTACAGGGGCGCGTGCGTCGAGGTCAGCATAGCGACTGACGTCCGGTAATCCCGATCGCGAGGCCTCCCGAGCACGGGAATCGTCAACAACCCGACGCAGACTCGTTTCGCACGGCGTCGATTGATGTCTGACCGTGCCCGAGTGACCGGAATGCGTAGCCCGCCTGATGGGCTGGGCGGCCCCCCACCTTGGCAGCACGGGTAAACGCGTTTACGGTTCACTGACACGGACGACGACCGGGCGCCCCCGCGACCGCGCCGCCGTCCGCTGACCGGCACGGACACGCGCCGGTTGCTCCTTCACTCGGATCGTCCGGCACGTTCCTGCCGGTGAAAGGAAGCGCTTCACCATGGCTACCGTCACTTATTCCAAGGCGTCCCGGGTCTACCCGGGCCAAGAGCGTCCCGCCGTCAACGAGCTGGACCTCGAGATCGGCGACGGGGAGTTCCTCGTCCTGGTCGGCCCCTCGGGTTGCGGCAAGTCCACCAGCCTGCGGATGCTCGCCGGCCTGGAGGACGTGGACGCCGGTTCGATCTACATCGACCAGCGTGACGTCACCCACCTTCCCCCGAAGGCCCGCGACATCGCGATGGTCTTCCAGAACTACGCCCTCTACCCGCACATGACGGTGTACGAGAACATGGCGTTCGCCCTCAAGCTGCGTAAGACCTCCAAGTCGGAGATCGACCGGCGGGTCAAGGAGGCGGCCGGGCTGCTCCAGCTGGAGGAGTACCTCAGCCGTAAGCCGAAGGCGCTCTCCGGTGGTCAGCGTCAGCGCGTCGCGATGGGCCGGGCGATCGTCCGCGAGCCGCAGGTCTTCCTCATGGACGAGCCGCTGTCGAACCTCGACGCCAAGCTCCGCGTGCAGACCCGTACCCAGATCGCGTCCCTGCAGGCCAAGCTGGGCGTCACCACGGTCTACGTCACGCACGACCAGGTCGAGGCCATGACCATGGGTCACCGGGTCGCGGTCCTGCTCGACGGTGTCCTCCAGCAGGTGGACACCCCGCGGGCGCTCTACGACACCCCGGCCAACGTGTTCGTCGCCGGCTTCATGGGCTCTCCCGCCATGAACATCAAGACCGTTCCGCTGAACGAGCGGGGCGCCGAGTTCGCCGAGCTGCAGATCCCGCTGACCCGGGAGCAGGTCGAGGCGGCCCGCGCCGAGGGTGGCGACGGCAAGGTCACCGTGGGCTTCCGCCCGGAGGACTGCGAGCTGGTCAGCCCGACCGAGGGCGGCATGCCGGTCGTGGTCGAGCTGGTCGAGGACCTCGGCTCGGACGCCAACGTCTACGGCCACGCCGCGCTGGGTGGCAACTCGGAGCGCTTCGTCGTCCGCACCGACCGGCGCAACATGCCGAACATGGGTGACACCGTGTTCGTCAAGCCGGTCGCCGGTCGCAGCCACGTCTTCCACGCCGCCACCGGTGGCCGGATCTGACGTAACGCCGTACCGACAGGGGCGGTCCGCTTCGGCGGGCCGCCCCTTCGTCGTACCCGACTGAATGAGCACGAAGGCCCCCTCCCGCGCTCGGCGGGAGGGGGCCTTCGTTCGACGTGCGCTACTGCTCGACGGAGCGCCGGCGGGCGACCTCGGCCAGGGCGACCGCCGCCGCCACGCTGGCGTTGAGCGACTCGACCTCGGAGATCATCGGGATGCTGACGGTCAGGTCGCAGGTCTCCCCGACCAGGCGGGAAAGACCGCGCCCCTCGGAACCGACCACCACCACCAGCGGACCGACCGCGGCCTCCAGGTTGTAGAGGTCGGTGTCGCCGTCGGCATCCAGGCCGACGACCATGAAGCCGGCGTCCCGGCACGCCTTCAGCGACCGGGTCAGGTTGGTCACCTGCGCCACCGGCACCCGCGCGGCCGCACCGGCACTGGTCCGCCAGGCGGTCGCGGTGATCCCGGCGGCACGACGCTCGGGTACGAAGACACCCTGCGCGCCGAACGCGGCAGCCGAACGGATCACGGCGCCCAGGTTGCGCGGGTCGGTGACACCGTCCAGCGCGACCAGCAGCGGGGCCTGCTGCTCCAGGGCAGCGGCGACCATGTCCTCGAACGGCTGGTACGCGAAGGGCGGCACCTGCAGGCCGACGCCCTGGTGCAGCACCCCGCCGGTCATCCGGTCCAACTCCGCGCGGCTGATCTCCAGGTTGGCGATGCCCCGGTCGGCGGCGGTCCGGATGATCTCGTTGATCCGGTCGTCCATGTCGATGCCCTGGGCCGTGTAGAGCGCCGTCGCCGGCACGTTGGCGCGCAGCGCCTCCAGCACCGGGTTACGCCCGACCAGCAGCTCCGGGGTGTCCTTGGACGGGTTGGACTTGCGCCCCGGCGTGACCCGAGGGCCGGACCGGCCGGTGGGCTTGCCGCCCCGCCCGCCGGTGGCAGTGCCCCGGCCGACCGGTACGCCCCGACCGCCACCCCGACCCCAGGTGGTGTCCTTACTTCCGGGCTGGCCGATCTTGGGGGCGCGCCCCTCCTCGGCCGCCGCGCGGCGCTCCTTGTCCTGCTTCCAGGCGGTGCGCTGGGGCAGCTTCTCGGTGCCCGAGTAGCCCTTGTGCCACGGCCGCTCGTCCGCGGGCAGGGTGCGACCCCGCCCGGCCAACGAGTCCTTGTTCTTGCCGCCGGTGCCCTTGGGGGCGCCTGCCTTCGACGTCAGTCGCCGGCCACGGCGCTGCGAGTTGCCGGCCATCAGTCCTGCTCTCCAATAGTCCAACGGGGGCCCTGGGGGGTGTCCTCGACCACCACGCCGGCCAGCTTGAGCTGGTCACGCACGGCGTCCGCGGCAGCCCAGTCCTTGCGGCCCCGCGCCTGCGCACGCTGCTCCAGGGCCAGCGCGATCAGGGAGTCCACCACGGCACGAAGATCGTCCGATCGGCCGCCACCGGTCCAGGCCGGGTCGAGGGGGTCGATCCCGAGAATATCCAGCATTGCCCGCACCACGGCCAGCGTGGTGCGGACGGTCACATCGTCGCCGACACTCAGCGCGGTGTTGCCGTCCCGAATGTGCTGTTGCAGCACGGCCAGCGCGGCGGACGTGTTGAGGTCGTCGTCCATCGCCGCGACGAAGCCGGCGGGCAGCTCACCGAGCGGCCCGGCACCGACCCTCTCGGCGGCCCGCTGCACGAAACCCTCGATCCGCCGGTACGCGGTGGCCGCGTCGCGCAGCGAATCCTCCGAGTAGTCGATCACCGAGCGGTAGTGCGCGGCGGCGTAGTAGTAGCGCAGCTCCACCGGCCGCACCCCGAGCGAGTCCACGTACGCCAGGCCCAGGGCGTTGCCGGCGGACTTGCCCATCTTGGCCCCGCCGATGCTGAGCAGCCCGTGGTGCACCCAGTAGCGGGCGAACGGCAACCCGGCCGCCTGCGACTGGGCGATCTCGTTCTCGTGGTGCGGGAACGTCAGATCCAGGCCACCGCCGTGGATGTCGAACTCCGGGCCGAGATAGCGCCAGCACATCGCCGAGCACTCGATGTGCCAGCCCGGACGGCCCAGACCCCACGGCGAAGGCCAGTAGGCGTCCGCTGGCTCGTCCGGTTTGGCACCCTTCCACAGCGCGAAGTCGCGCGGATCCCGCTTGCCCCGATCCGGGGCGTCCCCGGCCGACTGCATGGCGTCCGGAGACTGACCCGACAACGACCCGTACGCCGGCCAGGACGCCACGTCGAAGTAGACGTCGCCGGAGCCGTCACTCGCCGGGTACGCGTGCCCGTCGGCGATCAACTTCGTGATCAGCTCATGCATCTCCGGGATGTGCCCGGTGGCGCGCGGCTCGTAGGTGGGTGCCAGCACGTTCAACGACCGGTACGACTCGGCGAGCAGCAACTCGTTGGCGTACGCGATCGACCAGAACGGACGGCCCTGCTCGCCCGCCTTGACCAGGATCTTGTCGTCGATGTCGGTCAGATTGCGAATGAAGGTGACCTCGTAGCCGGCGGCCAACAGCCAACGACGCAGGACGTCATAGTTGACGCCGGAGCGAAGGTGACCGATGTGCGGCGGTGCCTGAAGGGTGAGACCACACAGGTAGACCCCCACCTTGCCGACTTCCCGCGGGACGAAGTCCCGCACCGATCGGGTGGCGGTGTCATACAGGCGTAGCGTCACCGTACAAGGGTAGCTGTCCGTGCCTGTCCGGGTCCGCCGGTGCCGGGTCGTACGCTGCCAGGCGTGGATGCGACCGCACGCTCCGGTGGCTCCGGTGACCCGCCACCCAACCCCACCGCCCCCGCCGACCCATCCTTCGAGCGGGCTTCCGGGCCGGCCGACGCGACCTTCGGACCGGCCGACGCAGGTGGAGGTCGGGCCGACGTGCCCTTCGGGCGAGCCTCCAGCTCGGCCGACGCGGCCTCCGGGCGGGCCTCCCGCTCCGCAGACACGGCCCTCGGGTCGGCCCCCGACGCGGCCCTCGGGCGGACCGAGGCTGGCGTGGGGCGGGCCGACGCGGTTGTGGGACGAGGCGGGGAGACGTCGCAGACGCTGGACCGGGGGTTGCGGCTGCTGCACCTGGTCGCCGACGCCTCCGGCGGTCTGACCGTCACCGAGGCCGCGAATCGGCTCGGCATCGGCCGGGCCGCCGTCTACCGACTGGTCAGTGCGCTGACCGGGCACGGCATGCTGCGTCGCGACGGAGACGGTCGGCTGCGCCTCGGTGCCGGGTTGCTGCACCTGGCCCGACGGGCCCAGCCGCTGCTCGCCGAGGGTGCGCTGCCCGCGCTACGCCGCCTCGCCGAGCAGGCCGGCGCGACCGCGCACCTGACCGTCGTCGAAGGTGGCGAGGGCGTCGCCCTGGCCGTGGTCGAGCCGAGCTGGACGTCGTTCCACGTCGCGTACCGGGCCGGGGCACGGCATCCACTGGACCGGGGAGCAGCCGGCCGGGCGATCCTGGCCGGTCGCGCCGGGGTGGCCGAGCCGGTGAGCAGCAGCGGAGAGTTGCAGGCCGGGGCGTACGGGGTGGCCGCACCGGTGCTCGGCGTACCCGGCCTGGAGGCCAGCGTCGGCGTGGTCGCGCTCGCCCCGCTGGACGTCGACACGATCGGCCCCCAGGTGCTGGCCGCCGCCCGAGCCATCACCACCGCCCTCAGCTGACCCCGACCGCCGCACGCCACCTCACCGCCCCGCCCCGCCGCGCGCCACCTCACCGCCCCGCCCCGCCCCGCCGCGCGCCACCTCACCGCCCCGCCCCGCCCCGCCGCGCGCCACCCCACCGCCCCGCCCCGCCGCGCGCCACCCCACCGCCGCGCGCCCCGCCCCGCGTCCGTGGCCTGATCAACTCGGGTTCACGGAAGTCGCGGTATCCCGAGGCCGGTGACCGCCCGACTTTCAGAAACGCGAGTGGATCACCGCCCGCCGACGGCTCTGATGCCTGATCGGTCGGCCGTTCTGGCCGCTGCCATAGCACGATCGGCAGGCGGATTCGTGGTTGTCCACAGGTCCAGCGGCATGCGCGGGCCGGGTTGTCCACAGGGGTTTCGGTGGCCAGTCGGTGGTCGGCAGGCTGCTCGACATGCCCCCACGTCCGCATCGCCCCGATGTCCTGGCCTGGCAGGTCTTCCGCGGCTCCGACGCTGTCCGGGACGGCCTGCTCACCGAACATCAGCTGCGCAACTCTGCCTGGGTGCGGTTGCGCCACGACATCTACGCCGACGCGCGGCTGGACCGTGATCACGCCCTCGCGTGTCGCGCCACCCTCCTCCGGCTACCGCCCGGCGTGGTGGTCGGCGGCCCGTCGGCCGCCTACCTGCACGGCGTCCAACACGCCGCGAGCTTTACCGACGATGTGCACGTCCTCGTGCCCCGACCGCTGCGGATAGGCCCACAGCGTGGCCTCCGCGTGCACGTCAGGGCCATCACCCCGCTCACGGCGAGCGAGACTTCTGAGCCCGCCGCGCCAACCACCCGACGACCGACAGGCCGGCCACCGAATGCGAACCGTCCGCCGACCCCAGGACATCAGCCAGCCGCAATCCGACCGACAGGAATGTCACCACGCCCAGCGCGGCAACCGTCCCGCCCGGCCGCCGTGTCCGTGGGAGCAGGGGGCATGGTGGTGGCTGGTCGAGGCGATGGGTGGGCGGCGGCCAGCCCGCCCAGGCGATGGGAGCAAGACCTCCCAATCCCCCGATCCGACCCCGGCCGGGCCGCCTGGGAGACGGCTGTCTGGCTCGACCCCATCCGAGCGGTCACCATCGTCGATTCGCTGCTCGGGCAGGGGCTGGCCGATCGCGAGACCTTGGCCGCCATGGCTGCCGGCAATGCTGACCGTCCGGGTGCGCGACGAGCACGCTGGGTGTTCGACCTGGCCGACGGCGGGGCTGAATCTCCGCCGGAGTCACAGCTTCGCGTGCGGTTGGTGCTGGGCGGGCTGCCGCGCCCGGCGGTTCAACATCCGGTACGCCTGCCCACCGGCATTGTTCTGCACCCCGATCTGGCCTGGCCGCAATATCGGGTAGCGGTGGAGTACGACGGGAAGTGGCACTCCGACGTAGAGCAGCTGCACCGCGACCGCCGTCGGCTGAATCAGCTGGTCGCCGCGGGTTGGCTGGTCCTGCACGTGACCAACCGCCGGCTGCACGGCGAGTTCCCGGCGGTGCTCCGAGAGGTACGCGACGCGCTGGTCAGCCGCGGCTGGCGACAGGGATCGTCCAGGTGACCAGGATCAACTCGGGTTCCTGGAAATCGCGCCATCCTTCAGGCACCAACACCGCGCCTTCCAGAAAACCGAGTCGATCATGAGTGGCGCCGGGCGACGGCCGGTGACAACAGGCCCGGACGAGCCGGAGCCCGATCGACGGCTGGTGTCAACAGGCCTGGACGAGCCGGAGCCCGGTCGACGAGGTGTCGACCGGGCCCCGGAGGACGGTGGCGGTTGGGCCACCGCAGTGCGACGTGCGCTACGGGCGGGCGTTCGGCTTGAGCGGGGTCTTCACCGCCGCATAGGCGTCGACGATCCCGTAGCCGTAGAAGCCGTTGAAGTTGACCCCACCGGCGCAGTACGCGTCGTAGGTCTCGTCCCGGCCCTCGTTGCGGTACTGCTGGAGGCGCGGCTCCGGGCACGCGTGCTCGGCTGCCGTGCGGTAGAGGTGCTGCTCGACCAGGTCCGGCGACATGCCGAAGCCAGTCCGACCCTGCGCCTTGCCGTACCGGCTGACGATCAGCGCGGCGACACCGGCGGCGTGCGGGGACGCCATCGAGGTGCCCTGCAGGTACGTGTAGTACCCGCACTCGCCGTTGGCCTTGCACTGCTTGAACACGCTCGTCGCGACGCGCGGATCGATGTTGCCGTCCGCGTCCACCTTGGGGTCCGGGATGGTGAGGGAGATGGGCTCCTCCTGGAGCACCTTCAGGGGGTAGCTGGAGAGGATCCGGTTGCCGGGGGTGTTGTACGTCGGGGTCCCGAAGCCGTCCCGCGCGAATCCACCGGGCGCGGCGACCGAGATCTGCTCGGTGCCGTAGTTGGAGAAGTCCGCTTTCTTGCCGGACGGGCCGACCGACGACACGCCGATCACGTGCGGGCCTTCGGTGGGGAGGTCCCAGCAGCTCTCGTTGTCGATCGGGCGGTCATACGGGTCTGCGCCGTAGTCCGGGCTCGTGGTGTCGGTACGCGGTGCGCCCAGGTCCTCGTTGTTGTTGCCGAGCGCACCGACGAGGGTGACGCCCTTGTTGTGAGCGAAGACCAGCGCCCGCTTCATCGCCTTGATGATTGCCCGCTGCTCGGCCTGGTCCTCCGGCGAGTCGGCCGGGTTGGCGGTGCAGTTGTAGAGCCACGGGTCGACGTAGAACGACATGTTGACCACGTCGATCCCGGACCGGCCGGCGTAGACCAGGGCGTTGACGACCGGGTCGAGGAAGAAGTAGCCGGAGTCCTGGCCGCCCTTGAGCTCGACCAGCGAGACGTTCGGGGCGACGCCGGAGAGACCGAAGCCGTTGGCCGCGGCGCCGATGGTGCCGGCCACGTGGGTGCCGTGCCCGCCGTCGTCGGTGCCGACCGGGTCGAGGCAGCTCGGCACCTCGCAGGGGCCGTCCACATCGGTCATGTCGGGCGCGAAGTTACGCGAGAGCGACCAGTTGAAGTTCGGCGCGATGTCCGGGTTGCTGGCGTCGACGCCGGTGTCCAGTACGCCGACGGTCACCCGACGGTCGCCCGGCTCGATCTTGCGGGCCTTGTCGGCCCGGATCATCTCCAGGCCCCACAGCTTGTCATCGAGCGGGTCGAGCTTGGCGCCCTTCTTGGCAGCACCGGCAGCATCGGCACGAGCACCGGCAGCGGCCGGCAGGTGCTCCTGCTCGACCCGGTCCAGCTTCGGCTTTCGGCCGATGGCCTTCTGCTCGGCGGCGCCGATCAGCGTCGGTGCCGCGGTCGCCCTCGCCGCGAAGTCGGCCCGGTCGCTGCTGACCTGGAACATGCCGACCTCTTCGGACCGGGACACCACCGTGCCGCCAGCTGCCCGGATCGCGGCGACGGCCGTGTCGGTGGCGACGCCATCCTCGGCGACGACGGTGAAGGTCCGGGAGTCGCTCGGCGCGGCGTTGGCCGGCACACCCAACCCCGTAGCCGTAAGTGCCAGCACAGCCGCGGTCGCGACCGTACGGGCGGTGAAGCGCTTGCTCACCACATCGGATCCTCTCGTTGAGGGACGTGTCAGCCATCACACATCAACGATCCGGATTACGCCAGTTGAACGCCTGTTACGGCCGTGAATCCCGCCAGTTCGAACCGCACCCCGGCCGCACAGGCCCAGGCCGCGCAGTCACACGTCGCACAGAAACAGGCCGCGCAGTCACACGTCGCACAGACACAGGCCGCCCAGACACAGGCCGCCCAGACACCCGCACCGGCCGCCGCCTCGACCTACACACCTACGGCGTCGACACCCAGATTCGCCAGCGCGGCCGGCAGGTCGGCCATGCTGGAAACTTCGGCGTCGGGCGGGCAGCCGAGGGGGCGAGGCAGGCCGAGCCGGTTCAGCCACACCGATCGCAGGCCGGCCCGCCGAGGCGCCACCACGTCGTGCTCCCACGAGTCGCCGACGTACACGATCTGCCCGGCTGGCACGTCGGCCGCCGCGACCACCGCGGCGTAGAACTCCGGGGCCGGCTTCTTGGGCAGGCCGTTCTCGTGCGCGTACAGCTCGAAGGCGAACTCGCCGGCGAGCCCGCACCGTTCGGCGCGGCTGTTGCCGTTGGTGGCGAAGCCCAGCGTGTACCGACCACGCAGCGTGGCCAGCGCCGGCGGTACGTCCGGAAACGGTCGGGTGAGAGCGAAGCGCTCGGCGAAGAAAAGGTCCGCGATCTCGTCCAGGTGGTGGACCAGCGCGGCGCGGGCCAGCGACCGGGCCAGTGCGGCGCGCCGGATCTCCGCCACCGGGGCGGCGCTCAGCTCGCCGAAGACCGCGCCCCAGTCCGACTCCAGTTCGGCGAGCGTCACCCCGGCCGCCGCAGTTGTGCGTCGCCGCATCTCGTCGAGGACCGCCACCAGCCCGCCCGTAACCGCCGGACGCAGGTCCAACAGCGTCTCGTCAGCATCGAACACCACAGTGGTCAGCACGACACCCACCCTCTCACCACCAGCGGATCCTCACCGACCGCCGAGGGCACCGCCCGCCGGCAAGCGCCGACCATCAGGAGCACCCCGACCGCCAAACCTCACCGACCGTCAAGCGCCAGCTCGGGCTCGGGTGTGGCCGGCGCGGGCGTCGAGGGCGACCCGCGCAGCTCGTCGAGGCGTACCAGGGCGACGCCGGCGATGATCAGCGCACCCCCGAACAACTGCCAGCCGGTGGGCAGCTCGTTCAGGAACAGCCAGGCGATCAGCACCGCGAAGAGCACCTCGGTCAGGCCGACGAACGACGACAGGCGGGGCCCGAGGATCCGGGTGCCGGCGATGCCGGCGAGGTACGCGATGACGGCGGCCACCAGCGACAGCCCGGCGATGGGCACCAACCAGCTGGTGGACTGCCCGGCGAAGGTGACCTCGCCGAAGGTGGCGTGCAGCGGCAGCAGGCCGGTCAGCCCGATGAGGAGCAGCACGGCGGCGCCGACGGCCATTCCGCCGCTGGCCATGGCGACCGAGGGCAGCCGGGGGTCGACCCGTCCGGCGAGCACGAAGTATCCGGCCAGGCCGAACGCCGCGCCGAGCCCCCAGAGCACGCCTACCGGGTGGAAGTCGGCGGTGCCGGCGAGGTCGAGCACGAACGCCAGCCCGGCCAGCGCGGCCACCGACCCGGCGATGGTGAGCCGGCGGGGCGGCTGCCCGTGCCGCAGCCACATCCAGGCCACGACGAGGATGATGCCCAGGTATTCCAGCAGCAGCGCGACACCGACCGGCAGGTAGCGCACGGCGTTGAAGTAGCACACCTGGGCCACCGCCACCCCGAGGAGCCCGAACAGCCCGATGATCGCGGCGTTGCTTCGCAGCACGTCCCATTTGCCCCGCAGCGACAGCAGGGCGGGGATCGCCAGCACCAGGGCGGCCACGCCGACGCGGGCGATCACCGCGGACTCGGCTGACCAGCCGGCCTCGATGAGCGAACGGGCGAAGGTTCCGGAGGTGGCGAAGGTGACTGCGGCGAGCAGCGCCAACCCGACGCCGGCAGCAGATCGTGAGTGCATGTCGCGCTCCTCGGGATGGGCACCCTGTCATGAGCAAACTATCCTTGTACTGATGACGCTAGGCGGAAGCCGTGACAGGAGTCAAGTTGCTATTCGCTCATGACACCGAGTGTTCGCTGATCGCCGCCGCGGCGCTGGTCAACACCGCAGGTCGGGACGGTGAGTTGCTGCCCGACATCGCGGCGCTGGACGCGTTCTTCGTCCGCCACTCCTACAGCGGCCGGCACGAGCACACCGAGGCCGAGCTGCACGCCGTTCGGGAGCTGCGGCCCCAACTCCGCCGCATCTGGCACGCGGAACCACCCGAGATCGTCGCGGTGGTCAACGGCCTGCTGCTGGAACACAAGGCGCTGCCCCAGCTCATCGAGCACGACGACGAGCCGTACCACCTGCACGCCGTTCCCCGCGACGCGCCGCTGGCCACCCGGATCGCGGTCGAGGCCGCCATGGCGATGGCCGACCTGGTCCGTACCGGCGAGCTGAGCCGTTTGCGGATCTGCGAATACCCGGATTGCGACAACGTCGTCGTCGACCTGTCCCGCAACCGGTCCCGTCGGTTCTGCGAGGCCGGCTGCGGCAACCGTGCCGCGGTGACCGCCTACCGCGCCCGCCGGGCCGCCGGCCGCTCCTGACCGACGGTCGCCCACTCCTCGGCCCGCACCTCGTACTCCACCTCGCCCTGCTCGGTGCCCGGAATCGGGTCGTCCCACTGGAGGTGGAAGGTCCGCACGTAGTGCAGCCCGGCCTTCACCATCACCCGCCGGGAGCGTTCGTTGACAGTCATCGTCTCGGCCCAGACCCGACGCACCCCGACGGTGTCGAAGGCGTACCGGACCAGCGCCCGCGACCCCTCGGTGGCCAGCCCTCGCCCCCACGTCGAGCGGCGCAGCCGATAGCCCAACTCGGCCTCGGTGCCGTCCGCCGACGGGTCCAACGCGAACCAACCCAGGAACTCGCCGGACTGCCGATCATGCGCCGCCCACCGACCCAGCCCGGGACACCTCTCGTACTGGGCCAGCAGCCTCGGCAACTGCTCGTCGCGCACGGTGGCCAGCGGGGTCGCGACGCCCCCGGTGAGGAAACGCATCACCTCGGGGTCGCTGTCCAACTCGACCAGCACGTCCACGTCGGCCATGGTCAGCCGCCGCAACCGCAGCCGATCGGTCCCCGCCGGCACACCCGCGCCATCATCACCCATGGCCCGGATCATCCGTCCTGCTCACAACCCCGTCGAGCCGTTTATCAGGGCCAGGTGCTCGGAAACCCGACCGCCGTCGCGGGCGAGGCCGTCGGGTCAGCGCGGGGGCGCGACCACGAAGAGCCGCCAGGAGTACGCGTCGACAACGAGCACGGGTCCGTCCGAGTCCTTACTGTCCCGCACCCCGACCACGTCCCCGAGATTCGTCGCCACCTCGACGCACTGGTCGTTGGAACCACTCCGGCTGCTCTTACGCCACCGGGCTCCGGTCAACTCCACGACTCTGCCACTTCCCTCAGCAACTCGATCGACTCCTGCGGTGGCAACGCCTGCCCGAGGGTAGCTTCCCAGGTCCGTTGTAGACGCAACAGATCCGCAGGCCGATCGAGTTCTTGGCCGCCGATCTGGCCACCAAGGTAGGCAAGATCGCTATGGTCGGCCACGGTGGCGAGGATGAACGGCCCGTTCAGGCCGGGATACTCCTCAGCCGAACGAGGCACCACATGGAGCTGAACCCGCGGATGCTCGGTCGCCAAGCGCGCCAGGTGCAGAGACTGCTCGCACATGACCTTCCGGCCGCCGACGCGTCGCCTCAGCACCGACTCGTCGAGCACCGCGACTACGTGCGGCGGGCGATCCCCGTAGAGAACCCGCTGACTGTCCATCCGGTCCGTCAGTCGACGCTCGACCTCATCGGCATCGAGCAGTCGGTCCGACTCGAAGATGGCACGGGCATAGCCCTCGGTCTGCAGTAGCCCAGGGACATGCAGCGGGTCGAACCATCGCAGCGCCCACGCCTCCGCGAGGATCGCACGCCAGCCGCGCAGCCAGACCTGAGCCTTGTCCAGACTGACCAGTTCGGTGGACATCCGGCCGAAGAGGCCGCCGGTGTCCAGGGCGCGGTCGACGAGTTCCAGGTACTTGGCAGTGGGCGGCTGCTGCCCCAGCTCGACGGCGCTGACCATGGACGCCGAGTAGTTGACCGCCTTGGCCAGCTCGTCCTGGCTCCAGCCGCGCCGGACTCGCGCCCGCCGCAGCTCCGCGATCAGGAACGCCGCCGCCGTCATCTGTCCATCGGCCATGCCGTGCCCGCCCTCCACCCCGCCGACGATCATCTCCAGCCGGCCGCCAGCGGCGGTGCCACCCAAAACAGGGCGACTATGACGACGCGGCCAAACCCTTCCGACCGTAGTCGCCTGATCACCAGACTGTGAAGCGCGGCGCCGCTCCCCGTCCCCCGGGATCTGCCGGCACCGCACGGGACCGCCCGCTCCCCCCGTGCCGGGCGGTCCCACCTCCCAGACAGCCACACCGGACCGAGCCACACCGGAGCAAGCCACACCGGAGCAAGCACGGCCGGAGCGAGCCACAGCCCGACCGAGCCACAGCCGGAGCAAGCCACAGCCCGACCGAGCCACACCGGAGCAAGCCACAGCCCGAGCAAGCCACAGCCCGACCGAGCCACAGCCGGAGCAAGCCACGGCCAGAACGCACCCACCAGGACAAGCGGAGGCGATGCCACAAACGAGTCAGGTCCAAAGCATCCGCCCAAGACATCCCCGACCACGCGCACGCCGGCCACCCCGGCCAAGCGGCAGCCCTGGCCACGCCGGCCACCCGGCCACCCCGGCGACCCCAGCGACCCCGGCCACCCCGGCGACCCCGGCCACGCCGGCCACGCCGGCGACCCCGGCCACGCCGGCGACCCCGGCCACCCCGGCCACCCGGCCACCCGGCCACCCCGGCCACCCCGGCCGACCCGGGCGACCCGTGCGACCCGGGCGACCCGGGCGACCCGGGCGACCCGGGCGACCCGGGCGACCATGCCCACCATTCCAGCCGCGCTCAGCACCCGACCACGCCAACCACCGGACCGACCACTTCGGCCACTGGACCCCGCCGGCAGCCGTGACCGACCACGCAAGATCGTGCTCGATCGTGGAAAGAGTGGGGTCCTGGCGTGCGGAAGCCACTACATCCAGGATCGAGCACGATCTTGGGGCAGGCCGGCCCGGGGAGAGCGGGGGCGTGGTGATGGTGATGCCACAAACGATTCAGGTCGAAAGGAAGGCCGCCGCATGTCCCGGACCGCCCCGGACGGCCGCGCGACGACACCACGTCGACCGCACCTGCCGCTGCGCCCGCTCTGGCTCTGCCGGGTCTGCGCCGCGCCCTGGCCGTGCCCGGTCGCCCGACTCACCCTGCGGCAGGAGTACGCGCACGACCGCATCGGGTTGAGCATCTACCTGTGCATGGTCCTGCACGAGGCCGCTGCCGACCTGTACCGACTCAACCCCCACGACGGCCCCGACCCTGCCGCGCTCTTCACCCGCTTTCTCGGCTGGGCGAGACCACGGCACCTACCCTGACCAGGGCAGGTGAGCCGGGTCAGGGGTGGGTCATCCGGAGCAGGTCCAACGTCTCGTCCAGCTGGGTCTCGGTGAGCTTTCCGGAGTCGACGTGACCCCGGGAGATGACCACCTCGCGGATCGAGGTCTGCTTGGCCAGCGCCTCCTTGGCGATCGACGCGGCCTCGTCGTACCCCAGGTAGCGGTTGAGTGGGGTGACGATCGACGGTGAGCCCTCGGCGTACGCCAGGCAGACCTCGGCGTCCGCGACCAGGCCGACCACCAGCCGGTCGGCGAAGAGCCGGCTCACCGCGGAGAGCAGCCGGATCGACTCCAGCAGGTTGCGGCCCATCACCGGGAGCATCACGTTCAGCTCGAAGTCGCCCTGTGAGCCGGCGAACCCGACGGTCGCGTCGTTGCCGATCACCTGGGCGCAGACCTGCCGCATCGCCTCGGCGACCACCGGGTTGACCTTGCCGGGCATGATCGACGAGCCGGGCTGGAGGTCCGGGATACGCAGTTCGCGCAGACCGGCGCGGGGGCCGGAGCCCATCCAGCGGATGTCGTTGGCGATCTTGTAGAGGCCGATCGCCACGGTCCTCAGCTGCCCCGACGTCTCCACCAGCGCGTCCCGCGCGCCCTGCGCCTCGAAGTGGTTACGCGCCTCGCTCAGTGGCAACCCGGTCGACTCGCGCAGCTTGTCGATCACGGCGGCGGCGAAGCCGAGCGGGGTGTTGATCCCGGTGCCGACGGCGGTGCCGCCCAGCGGCAGCTCGGCCAGTCGGGGCAGCGCGCCCTCCAGCCGTTCGATCCCGTAACGGACCTGGGCGGCGTACCCACCGAACTCCTGGCCGAGGGTGACCGGGGTGGCGTCCATCAGGTGGGTACGCCCGGCCTTGACCACCGTCTCGAACTCGGCCGCCTTGGCCTCCAACGCCGACGCCAGGTGGGCCAGCGACGGCAGCAGGTCTTCGACGATGAACTGGGTGGCCGCCAGGTGGATCGAGGACGGGAAGACGTCGTTGCTCGACTGGGAGGCGTTGACGTGGTCGTTCGGGTGCACCGGTGAGCCCAGCTCCCGGCTGGCCAGGGTCGCGATCACCTCGTTGGTGTTCATGTTCGACGAGGTGCCGGAGCCGGTCTGGAACACGTCCACCGGGAACTGGTCGTCGTAACCACCGTCGGCCACGTGCGCGGCGGCGGCGGCGATCGCGGCGGCCACGTTGGCGTCGATCACGCCCAGCTCGCCGTTGACCTCGGCCGCGGCGCCCTTGATCTGGGCGAGGGCCTTGATCTGGGCCGGTTCCAGGCCCCGGCCGGAAATCGGGAAATTCTGCACCGCGCGCTGGGTCTGCGCCCGCCACAGCGCCTCGGCGGGCACCTCCACCTCGCCCATCGAGTCGCGTTCGATGCGGTAACCGGTCGCCTCTGGAGTCGTCACGCGTACCATCCTGCCGCGCCCGTGGCCGACTCGCAGATGATCCGTCAGCCCAACTCGGCCAGCAGCCGCTCCACCTCGTGCTGATCGGGCGACTCGACCTGCCGGAACAGCGCCAGCGCCTGTTCCAGGTGCGCGCGGGCCCCCGCCGGATCCGTGGCCAGTACGCAGCGGGCGATGCCCTCCAACGCCCGGGCCTGCTCGTAGCGGGCACCGTGCCGCCTCGCGTCGGCGAGCACCCGGCGGTGCAGGTCGAGCGCACTGGCGGCGTCGCCCTGCTCCAGGATCGCCCGGGCCAGCAGGTTACGGGAGGCGCACTGACCGATGCGGTCGCCGGCATCCACCATCGCCACCAGCGCGTCCCGGTGCAGGGCAGCGGCACGATCCGGCTGTCCGGCGACACGCTCCATCACGCCGATCTCGTTGAGCACCTCCCCCTCGCCGAATCGATTGCTGGCCCGGCGTTTGAGGTACAGCGCAGTCCGCAGCAGACGGCGGGCGGGGCCCAGGTCACCCATTCGATGCCGAATCATGGCGAGGTGCCCCACCGCGTTCTCGATCTGCCGGTGGTCCCTCGCCTGCCGGGCCAGCAGGACGTGCAGCCGGGCCAGGCGCAGCGACTCGTCGTACCGGCCCCAGGCGATCAACGCGTAGGACAGGTTGTTCAACAGATTGGTCAGTGAATGGATGTCGCCCGCGCCCCGAATCATGCCGAATGCCTCGTCGAACTTCGCCTTACCCAGCCGGTGGTCACCGTTCGCGGCGTAGGAGACGCCCAGGTTCCAGAGCGTGCTGAGCGTGTCGCCGTGTAGACCGAGCCGACGGCGCACCGTGAGCGCCACCTCCATCGCGCTGATCGCCTCCGGAAAGCGGGCCAGCCGGAAGTACGCCGACGAGAGATAGTTCAGCATGGTGGCGGAGGCCGCCTCGTCGCCCAGCCGCTCGGCGACCCTAAGCCCGATCGTGTGAGTCTCGATCAGCTCGTCGAGGTGCCCACCCTCGAAGTTGAGCCGCCAGCAGGCCCGGGCCAGCTGCCAGCACTGAACCGCGAAGTCCTCCTCCTCGGCCTTCCGAACCAGGGCGGTGAGCGCTACGTGGTTCTCCTCGAACCACGCCCGCCCCTCGGCCACCGGACCAGCCAACAGGTCGGGTCGGCTGGGCGTGCGCTCGGGGATGTTGCGACGACTGCCCGCGGCCTCGACCGCCCGGGCGATCGCCAACATGACCGACAGGTGGTGATCCAACAGCCGCTCCACGGCGGCGCGGCGCTCGGTCTGCCGCTCCGGGCCGGCGAGCAGCAGCCGAGCGTAATCGCGGAGCAGATCGTGCAACCGGTACCGACCCGGCTGCACCTCCTCCACCAGATGCGCGTCGACCAACTCGTCCAGCTGCTCCTGGGTGTCGGCCAGGGGCAGGTCGACGAGGGCTGCGGCCACCCGACCGTCGAAGCGTCCGGTCGGGTACAGGCCGAGCAGCGGAAACAGCCGCTGCGCCGACGGTGAGACCTGCGCGTACGACAGGGCGAACGCCTGCCCCACCGAGCGCTGCCCGGCGGTCAGCTCGGCCAGCGGGCCCGCCCCGGCGACCAGTCGCTCGGCCAGGTCGGCGACCCGCCAGCGCGGCCGGTGCGCCAGCCGCGCGCCGGCCAGCCGGATAGCGAGCGGCAGGTGCCCGCAGCGACGCGCCACCTCGGCCGCCGCCTCCGGCTCGGAGGCGATCCTCTCTATTCCGGCCACCCGGCCGAGCAGCTCGATCGCCTCGTCGGGGTCGAGAATCGGCAACGACGACGGCCGACCCTCATCAAGCCCGATCAACCGGCGACGACTGGTGATGAGGACCAGGCTCTGCGAGCCGTTGGGCAGCAGCGGTGCCACCTGTTCGGCGCTGGCCGCGTTGTCCAGCACCACCAACGCGCGGCGGCCGGCCAGCTCGATCCGCCAGAGCGCCAACCGGTCGTCAAGGTTCTCCGGCACCCGCTCCGCTGGCACCCCGAGTTGGCGCAGGAGGGCCGCCACGGCCGTGGCCGGTGTCAACGGTCGGCGTTCACTGTGCCCGTGCAGGTCGATGAAGAGCTGGGCGTCGGGATATCTGTCGGCGAGCGCGGTAGCGACGTGCACGGCGAGCGTGGTCTTGCCGCTTCCCGGCATCCCGTCGACCACCTGGATGCGGGTGCCGTCCTCCTCAATCTCCTTGACCAGACGGGCCACCGTCTCCTGCCGACCGATGAAATCCCCGATCGCCCGGGGCAGCGAACGAACCGGGCCGACGGGTGGGGCCGGCCGACCGGCCAGGGCCAGGTCGCCGGCGAGTACGCGTTGGTGCAGCTCCTGCAACGCAGCGCCCGGTTCGATGCCCAGCTCGTCGGCGTAGAACCGTCGACCCTCCCGGTAGGCGGCGAGCGCGTCGGCCTGCCGCCCGACCGAGGACAGCGCGAGCATCAGTTGGCCGCGCAGACGCTCCCGCAGTGGATGCTGGTCGACGCTGTCGGTCAGCTCCTCGATCAGCTCCGCGGCCTGCCCGAGGCGCAGCTCGACGTCGACGCACTCCTCCAGCGCGGTGAGGCGCTGCTCGTCGAGCGTCTGCGCCCGGCGGCGCACGCTGCGGCTCGGGATGCCGCCGAGCGCCGGCCCCCGCCACAGTGCCAGCGCGACGCGGAACCCCTCACTGGCCTCGGCCAGCCGTCCGGCAGCGACAGCGGCACGGGCCGCTTCGACGGTACGGGTGAAAACCTCGGCGTCCAGGTCGTTCGGGGCGGTGCGGACGCCGTATCCGACCGGGTCGGTGATGATGGTCTCCGGGGCGAGCCCCAGCTCGGTGAAGCGGCGACGCAACCGCGACACGCAGGTCTGCAACTGGGCCCGGGCGGTGGCCGGCGGGCGCTCCTCCCAGACCGCGTCGATCAGCTCGTCGACCGGTACGAGCCGGCCGGCCCGCAGCAGCAGCAGGGCGAGCACGATCCGGTCGCGTCCCGCGGTGACAGTGGACTCGCCACCGCCCACCCGCAGGGGCCCCAGGATCCCGAACCGCATCTGCTCTCCCGCGTCAGTGGTGCAACTTCCAGCAGAGTAGTCCGGCGGTAACGGACCGCCTTGGTCAGGCGATAGCGATCTGAGAGCGGATCGACAGCGGTGCACCGCACACTCATTGCGAGTTGTCGGTGACGGCATCCGACGGGGGCGGTGCGCCCGTCCCACCCCAGGGGGCGGGCGTACCGATGTCGGCAGAGCACGGGCGACAGAACGGGCGCCGGGCGAGTTCGCCCGGCGCCCGTTCGCGTACCTGTCGGGTCAGCGGCGGCCGACGGTGAGCACCGGCTTGGTGACCTCGGCGAAGAAGTCGTTGCCCTTGTCGTCGACCACGATGAAGGCGGGGAAGTCCTCCACCTCGATCTTCCAGACCGCCTCCATACCCAGCTCCGCGTATTCGAGCACCTCGACGTGCTTGATGCAGTCCTGGGCGAGGCGGGCCGCGGGGCCGCCGATCGAGCCGAGGTAGAAGCCGCCGTGCTGCTGGCAGGAGCGGGTCACCTGACCTGACCGGTTGCCCTTGGCCAGCATCACCTGGGAGCCGCCGGCGGCCTGGAACTTCTCCACGTAGGCGTCCATCCGGCCAGCGGTGGTCGGGCCGAAGGAGCCGGACGCGTACCCCTCGGGGGTCTTCGCCGGGCCGGCGTAGTAGACCGCGTGGTCACGCAGGTACTGCGGCATCGGCTCACCGGCGTCCAACCGCTCCGCGATCTTGGCGTGGGCGATGTCCCGGGCGACCACGAGCGGCCCGGAGAGCGAGAGGCGCGTCTTCACCGGGTACTTCGACAGCTCCGCGCGGATCTCGTCCATCGGCCGGTTCAGGTCGACCCGGACCACCAGCTCGGCGTCGAGCGAATCGTCGGTGACGTCGGGCAGGAACCGCGCCGGGTCGGTTTCGAGCCGCTCCAGCCACACGCCCGACGGGGTGATCTTGGCGACGGCCTGGCGGTCCGCCGAGCAGGAGACGGCGATCGCCACCGGGCAGGACGCACCGTGCCGGGGCAACCGGACCACCCGTACGTCGTGGCAGAAGTACCGCCCGCCGAACTGCGCGCCGATGCCGAAGTTGCGGGTCAGCTCCAGCACCTCCGCCTCCAGCTCCAGGTCGCGGAAGCCGTGCGCGCTCATCGAACCCGAGGTCGGCAGCGCGTCGAGGTACTTGGCGCTGGCGTACTTCGCGGTCTTCAGCGCGTACTCGGCGGAGGTGCCGCCGATGACGATGGCCAGGTGGTACGGCGGGCAGGCGGCGGTGCCGATCAGCCGCAGCTTCTCCTCCAGGAACTGCATCATCCGCGTTGGATTGAGCAGCGCCTTCGTCTCCTGGTAGAGGTACGACTTGTTGGCCGAGCCACCGCCCTTGGCCATGAAGAGGAACTTGTACGCGTCCGGGTGCCCGTCCGGGTCCTCGGCGTACAGGTCCACCTGGGCGGGCAGGTTGCTGCCGGTGTTCCGCTCGTCCCACATGGTCAGCGGGGCGAGTTGGGAGTAGCGCAGGTTGAGCTTGGTGTACGCCTGGTAGACACCCCGGGAGATGGCCTCCGCGTCGGCACCGTCGGTCAGCACGTGCCGACCGCGTTTGCCCATCACGATGGCGGTGCCGGTGTCCTGGCACATGGGCAGGACACCGCCGGCGGCGATGTTGGCGTTGCGCAGCAGGTCCAGCGCGACGAACCGGTCGTTCGGCGAGGCGGCCGGGTCGTCGATGATCGCCCGGAGCTGCGCCAGGTGCGCGGGGCGCAGGAAATGCGCGATGTCGTGCATCGCCTCGGCGGTCAGCGCGGTGAGCGCGGCCGGCTCCACGGTGAGGAACCGACGGCCTCCCGGGCCGTGTACGACGTCCACGCCCTCGTCGGTGACCAGGCGATAGTCCGTCTGGTCCGGGCCGGTCGGCAGCAGAGGGGCGTACGAGAATGCGGCGGCACTGCTCATGAGCGGCAAGCCTAGGGCAGACCGGTCGATCACTCCCACCCGCCGGGCGGGTCCTGGGACGCCGCTCTCATCCACCGGGCGAACGGCCCGCTCAGCCGTCCTTGCCGCCGTCCGGGTCGGGGCAGAGTTCCCCCTTCGGCCCGCAGTCGCCGTTGTTCGGCCCGCCGGGGCCGGGGCCGCCCGGCCCGGGATTCCCACCGTCGCCGGGTGGTCTGGTGGGCGAGCTTCCGGACGCGCCGAAGCGGACGTACCCGATCTCCCGCCCCTCGCCGATGATCATGCCCTGTGACCCGATGGCGAGGGCGTTCGCCGAGGTGCGCAGGACGGCCAACTCCCGGCCGGTGCGCGGGTCCAGTGCCGCCAGCCGGGACGGCTTCTCGTCGGCCACCACAGCCGCGTACGGGGTGAGCGCCGCCCCGGCCTTGCCGCTGGCCTGTCGCGTCCAGAGCACCTTCTCGGTGCCCAGCTCACGGGCGATCACCGAGCGCTTGTCGGCGGCCCTGAACACCGCCGAACGATCGTCCACCGCGATCAGCTTGGTGCCCCGCTCACCGACCCAGAGCAGCCGGCCGTCGTACCCGTCGATCACCGCCTCGCGGCCGTCCGGGGCGACGCCGATCAGCACGTTCCGCGCACCCTGCGGGTCCTCGCGTTGCACGCAGCCGGCGGAGTCGGCGGTGCGCAGGTTGATGCCGGCCTGCTGCCAGGCCTCCTGCCCGGTCGCCGAGTCCCGGGCGGAGATGGTGAAGTAACAGGTGCCGTCCTGGGAGCGGGCGGTGATCCGCAGTAGCCGGCCGCCCACCACGGAGAGCCGTTCCTCCCGGCCGGGCTCGACGTTCTGCAGCACCCGGCCGGTGGCGGTGTCGACCACGTGGACCCGACCGTCGACCGGGAAGCCGAGCAGCGGTGGCGCGGCCTCCGCCCCGGCCACGCCGTCGTCGATCCGGGTGGCGGTGAGCCGGCGGGTGCCGCGCAGACCCGGGTTGTCGGCGAGCAGGCCGGTGTGCACCCCGGGCAGGAAGGCCGTCCAGAGCGGCGCGGTGCCACGCGGGTCCCAGGCGCTCAGGGTGCAGTCGGTGGCGTCCGTGCACCTGGCGTCGAGGAGCAGGTTGCGGTACGTCCAGACGGCCACCGCGTCATCGTCACGCCGCCGGGTCACCCCGGTCGTCGGGTCGAGCAGCTCGTACCCCTTGACCAGGAGCTTGCCCACGGCCACGACCGGGTCGCGGTCGCCGCCGGCGACCGCCGCCCAGTCCGCCTTGCGCTCCCAGAGCTGGGCGCCGGTGGCCAGGCTGCGAGCCTCGACCCGGGTGCGCTGCTCGACCACGACGGCGTCGCCGGCGATGGTCACGCTGCGCGGAGTGCCGCCGACCCGTTGCTGCCAGACCACGTCGGGCTCGGAGATGGGTTCGCTGCGGTCCACCCAGTCCCACAGGCCGGGGAACGGGTTCCACACGCCGGTGGCGGCGAGCGCGACGACCACGGCGAGGCCGAGCAGCAGCCCACCGCGCACGCTCCCCTTCGCCACCCGCACACCGTAGCCACGATCACGGATCTTCCGTACGCTCGCGCCGCCGTGTCGCCGCGCTTTCTGCGCTCGGAGGTGTTACAGCACCCTTCCCTCGGCCCGAACAGCACTGCGCACCAGCGGAAGCGTGCGGTAGGGAATCTGCTCGGCCAGCGCGATGATCGTCGAGGCGCGGGTGATGCCGGCGGACGAGACGATCTGGTCGATGACCCGTTGCAGGTCGGTGTTGGAACGGGCCACGATCCGGCAGAGCAGGTCGCTGGAGCCGGTGATGGTGTGCGCCTCCAGCACCTCGGGGATGGCGGCGAGGTGAGCGGTGACCGGGTCGTGACCGTGCCGCTGACTGATCTCCAGGGTGACGAAGCTGGTCACCCCGAACCCGATGGCGGCCGGCGCGATCTCGGGGCCGAAGCCCTTGATGACCCGCCGCTCGACGAGCTTGTCCAGCCTCGCCTGCACTGTGCCCCGGGCCACCCCGAGCCGCCGGGAGCACTCCAGCACCCCGATCCGCGGCTCCTCGGCGAGCAGTTCGATCAAGCGCACGTCCAGCGCGTCGAGCTGTACATTCTGCTCACCATTCATGAGTGAAGACCATACCGAATGCGCAACCTGACCAGCATTTCTGGCAACAGTTGCCCACTCGACGCCGGGGCAGCGATCCTCGCCACAAGAACCGACCACGGCGGCCCGCAAGGCCGGCCGGTACGCGAGGGAGCCCACCATGACCCAGGCGATCGACCGACCCCAGTCGACCGAGGACGTCGACGTCGACCGGCTCGTCGGCGCTGTCGACCACGACATCAGCCACGACCCGTTCCCGGTCCGGGGCCTCGACCACGTGCACTTCCTGGTCGGCAACGCCAAGCAGGCCGCCCACTACTACTCCACCGCCTTCGGCATGACCTGCGTGGCGTACCGCGGCCCCGAGCAGGGCTACCGGGACCACGCCCAGTACGTGCTGACCAGCGGCTCGGCCCGGTTCGTCCTGACCGGCATGGTGCGCCCGGACGCGGACGGCGCCGAGCACGTGGCCCGGCACAGCGACGGGATCAGCGACATCGCGCTGGAGGTCCCGGACGTCGACGCCGCGTACGCGCACGCCGTCGCGCAGGGCGCCGCCAGCGTCGTCGAGCCGCACGAGGTGACCGACGAGCACGGCACCGTCCGGATGGCCGCCATCGCCGCGTACGGCGACACCCGGCACACGCTGGTCGACCGGTCCCGCTACAGCGGCCCGTTCCTGCCCGGCTTCGTGGCCCGGGGCCCGATCGTGGACCGGCAGCCGATGATCGACGCCGGCATCCAGCCGAAGCGCTTCTTCCAGGCCGTCGACCACGTGGTCGGCAACGTGGAGCTGGGCCGGATGGACGAGTGGGTCGAGTTCTACAAGCGGGTGATGGGCTTCTCCAACATGGCGGAGTTCGTCGGCGACGACATCGCCACCGACTACTCGGCGCTGATGAGCAAGGTCGTGGCGAACGGCACCCGCAAGGTGAAGTTCCCTCTCAACGAGCCGGCGATCGCCCGCAAGAAGTCCCAGATCGACGAGTACCTGGAGTTCTACCAGGGCCCGGGCGCGCAGCACATCGCCGTCGCCACCAACGACATCCTGGCCAGCGTCGACGCGATGCGCGCCGCCGGTGTCGACTTCCTGGACACCCCGGACTCGTACTACGACGACCCGGAGCTGCGCGAGCGGATCGGCAAGGTGCGGGTGCCGATCGAGGAGCTGAAGGCCCGCAAGATCCTGGTCGACCGGGACGAGGACGGCTACCTGCTCCAGATCTTCACCAAGCCGGTGCAGGACCGTCCCACGGTCTTCTTCGAGCTGATCGAGCGGCACGGCTCGCTGGGCTTCGGCAAGGGCAACTTCAAGGCGCTCTTCCAGGCGATCGAGCGGGAGCAGGAAGCCCGCGGCAACCTGTAACACTTGCGAGCGTGACGCAGCCTCCGTCGTACCCGACGCCGCCGGTCGGTGGGCCTCAGCCCGCCGCTGGCGGCGTCGCGCCGCCGCCCGGACCACACCCGCAGGGGTACGCCGCGCCGCCGCAGTACGCCCCACCCGGGTACGCCCCACCGCAGTGGCACGCCGGACCACCCGGCCCGCCACCCCTGCCGCTGAGCCCGGGCGGTCAGCCGCTGGCGAGCTTCGCCGACCGGCTGCTGGCCTGGATGGTCGACACGGCGCTGGCGACCGCCGTGGCGCTGGCGTTGTTCAGCCCGTTCTTCGTCATCCTGTGGCTGCGGATGTTCAGCGAGATCACCCGGACCAGTCCGAACGGGGCCTTCGTGGAACCCGACCCGGGCATCTTCCTCGTGGACTTCCTCCTGCCGATAGTCTTGCTCCAGTTCGGGCTCTTCGTGGTGATGCTCGGGCTCTACTGGCTCTACCACGTGGAATACCTCAAGCGCGGCGGTCAGACGCTCGGCAAGAAGGTGATGAAGCTGCGGGTGGTGCCGCTCGACCCGACTCGCACGCTCAACCGGGGTATGGCCGGCCGACGGTGGGTGGTGCAGTACCTGGTGGGTTCGTTGGTCCCTGGGGGCAACTACCTGGACGGTTTCTGGCAGCTCTGGGACAAGCCGTGGCAGCAGTGCCTCCACGACAAGTTCGCCGAAACGGTCGTCGTTAGGGTGTCCTCGTGAGTGTGCAACCCGGCTGGTACGTCGACCCCGCCGACACCGAGACCCGGCGCTACTGGGACGGCGAGGGTTGGCTCGGCGCGCCCATTCCCGTCGACGCCACCCCGCCGGACGGCCCACCGCCGCCCGAGCCGCCGGAGCCTCCCGCGCCGGCCACCCCGGACGCGCCCCCGACCTCCGGCCCGACCTCCCCGGGGCCCGTCGCACCGGGCTGGCCGCCACACCAGGGCCCACAACCGGGGCCAGGACCACAACAGGGGTACGGCCCGCAGCCGGGTCACGGCCCGGGCTGGGGACCGCAGGGTGGCCCGCCCGGCTGGGGACCGCAGGGCGGTCCGCAGGGCTGGGCGCCTCCGGCCGGTCACCCCGGCTGGCCCGGACGACCGCCCGAGCCGCGACCGCACGGCCTCAGGCTGGCCGGCTACGGCCGTAGGCTGGTCGCCCGGCTGATCGACTTCGGCATCGTCTTCGCACTGAACGTGGTCGTCAACGGCTGGTTCGTCTGGCGCTGGGCGCAGGAGTGGGCCCCGTACTGGCAGGAGGTCTTCCGGCGCGCGTCGCGCGGCGACACCTCCGCCGACGGCCTGCCGCTCCCCAGTGAGCAGGCCAACTCTCTGCTGGTGGCGATCCTGCTGATCGCGACCGCGCTCTGGCTGGCGTACGAGGTGCCGACAATGGCCTCCGGCGGGCAGACCGTCGGCAAGCGGGTGATGCGGATCCGGGCGGTGCCGATGGCCGCCGACCAGCCGCTGGGCGTCCGCCGGGCGCTGAGCCGGTGGAGCACGCTGGGCCTGCCGACTCTGCTCTGGTACTGCGCCGGGCTCGGCCTGGTGCTGCAACTGGTCGACGCCCTCTCCCCCCTCTTCGACCACCCCCTGCGCCAGGCGCTGCACGACAAGCGCGCGCAGACGGTGGTCGTCGAAGTCCCCCAACACACCGATACCGCCCTCTCGAACGACCGTAACCAGCCCCCGGGAGACACCCCATGACCGACTCCGGACGTCACCAGCCGGCGCTGCGGCTGACCCGCGTCGACCTGGACGCGCTGCCCAGCTACGTGCCGGGGCGCAGCCCCGCCGACCTGGCCCGGGAGTTGGGCCTGCCGGAGGCCATCAAGCTGGCCAGCAACGAGGTGCCGTACGGACCCCTGCCCGGCGTGGTGGAGGCGGTCACCGAGGCGATCACCACCTCGCACCGCTACCCGGACATGGGTGTGGTCGCCCTGCGGGACGCGCTGGCCGAGCGGTACGGGGTGGACGCCGATCGGATCGCCACCGGCTGCGGTTCGGTGGCGCTGGCCGAGCACCTGGTGCGTGCCACCTGCCTGCCCGGTGACGAGGTGCTCTACTCGTGGCGGTCCTTCGAGGCGTACCCGATCATCGTGGCGACCAGCGGCGCGACCAGCGTGCGGGTGCCCAACGACGCCGGGCACGGGCACGACCTGGCGGCGATGGCCGCGGCGGTGACCGACCGGACCCGGGTGATTTTCGTCTGCAACCCGAACAACCCTACGGGTACGGCGCTGCGCCGGGCCGAGCTGGACCGGTTCCTCGACGCGGTGCCGGACGACGTGCTGGTGGTCATCGACGAGGCGTACCGGGAGTTCGTCACCGACGCGGAGGTGCCGGACGGTCTCGACTACCTGGACCGGCCGAACGTGGCGGTGTTGCGCACGCTGTCGAAGGCGTGGGGGCTCGCCGGGCTGCGGATGGGCTGGCTGGTTGCCCAGCCGGTGGTGGCCGCCGCCATCCGCAAGGTGGCGACCCCGTTCTCCAGCAGCACCGCAGCCCAGGCCGGGGCGCTCGCCGCGCTGACCCAGGTGGCGGAGATGGAGCGTCGCTGCGCCCTGGTCGTCGCCGAGCGGGACCGGGTCACCGAGGCGCTGCGCAAGTTCGTGCCCGAGGTGCCGACGAGCCAGGCCAACTTCGTCTGGCTGCCGTTGGGCGAGCGGGCCGTGGCCTTCGGCAAGGCGTGCGAGGCACGCGGGGTGATCGTGCGGCCGTTCGCCGGAGACGGGGTCCGGGTCACCATCGGCACCCCGGCCGAGAACGACGCGTTCCTGGCGGCGGCCGAGGCCGCCCTGGCCTGAGCGACAGCCCGCCGTCGTGGGCGGTACCGCACCGGCCACAGGCAGGCAACGAACGACGAGGGCGGGCGGGACAGCACTCAACTGCTCCGCCCGCCAGTACCCCGGCTAGGGCGCTCCGTCGACCACCGCCAGTCGCCACTGCGCCTCACCCTCGACCCCGACGGCAAGATCGGTCGAGATGCCCTTGTCGACGAAGACCTGCGACCGGTTGGGCACTCCGTCGCAGGGATATCGCAGCGGAGCGGCGGTCTTCACGTTCACTGCGATCCGACCTCCTCCGGTGCAGACGAAATACACAGTGAAGCTGGCCCCACTGGGAACAACATCGGCGATGGTTGCTTCCTTCTGCTCTGCCAGCGGGCCGGCCAGCAGCACCCGACCGGCCGGAAACCACCCTGTCGCTGCTTCCGGAGTGGGAGAAGGCCGGCTCGGCACGGTGGGTGAGGGCGGTTCGGACGGGAACGCCGATCGTCTCGCCGTGTCACCGGTGCAGCCGCCGACCATCAGCAAGGGGACGACCATGCCGATGGCCAGGCATACGACGTAACGACCAGCAGGCATCTCGCGTCTCCAATCCAGGCCGGACGAGCCTGATGAACCTCACCTCGGTCGTCAAGCCGCCGGCGGGCACGGTCAGTAGTACAGCTCGACCATCGCTTTGCAATGCTCCGCGAGCAACGATTCGCCCTGGCCGAGGACCTCGCTGCCGCCCGTATCGCCAGCGGCGACGGCCTCTCCGCCATTGCTGGGCTGCCGGGGAAGGGCGAGGCCGACGGCTCGGCCGTGTGACCAGGCGGCCTCAACTTCAATCGTGAACTAAGCCCTGTTTGTCCGACTTTGCGTGCTTTCTGCCCTATCTTCCGAAGTAGCCGGTTGTGTCGAGGACTCACTCCGGCTCACTTCGAGAAAACGGGGTAACGAACAGTGCGCACTGCCAAGATCTGTCTGGCCGGGGCGGTCGCCGCGGCGATGGTGGGCTTCCTCGCCGCGCCGGCTGCCGCCGCGCCCACCGACACCACCGACACCACCTTCGAGGTGCTCGCCGGCACCCTCGACATCGTCGCGCCGGCCACCGCTGACCTCGGTGACGGTGCCCCCGGTGGCGTCATCACCGGCCAGCTCGGCGTGGTGACGGTCACCGACTCCCGAGGCGCCGCCGACGCCTCCTGGGTCGCCTCGGTGACCGCGAGCGTCTTCCAGACCGGCGGCGGCTCACCGCCCGAGACGGTCCTCCCCGAGGAGATCGACTACTGGTCCGGCCCGGAGACGGCGACCACCGGCGACGGCACCTTCACGCCGGGGCAGGCCACCGCCGCCAACGCCCAGCCGCTGTCCAGCGTCACCCCGCTCACCGCGTTCACCCACGGTGGCGGCACCGGGGGCAACACCGCCAGCTGGAACCCCACCCTGGAAGTCAACGTCCCGCTGGACAGCATCGCGGGCAGCTACAGCGGCACGGTGACACATTCGGTGGCGTAGCCCCCGGGGGCGGTCGACCATCGCGGTCGCGCTCGCCCTGTTCTGCCTCGCCGGTCCGGGTCTGTCGACCCGGGCCGGCGCGGCCGAGCCGGATGCGGGATCGGACGACGGCACCATCGGGATCCGGTTGCTGGAAGCCCCGACCGAGCGCCGCACCGACCCTCGGGCGCTGCGCTACATCGTCGACCACCTACCGCCGGGCACCACCATCAAGCGGCAACTGCTGATCGTCAACCGCACCGACCAGACCCGGCGGGTCGACGTGTATCCGGCGGCCGCGACCCTGGAGGATGCTGCGTTCCGTTTCGGCGAGGGTCGCGCCGAGAACGAGCTGACCTCATGGATCACGCTCGACGAGCGCTTCGTGGAGCTGAGACCGTGGGGCGAGACCCGGGTCCTTGCGACCATCACGGTGCCGCCGGCCGCCTCCCAGGGCGAGCGGTACGGCGTGGTCTGGGCATCCACCGCCTCGGTGCCCCGGGCCGGCGGCGAGATCACTCAGGTCAACCGGGTCGGAGTCCGGATGTACCTCGACATCGGGCCCGGCGGCGAACCCGCCTCCGACTTCTCGATCGGCGAGGTACGCCCGGCCCGCAGCCCCGAGGGCGAGCCGTCGATGACCGTCCAGGTCACCAACACCGGAGGCCGTGCCATCGACCTGACCGGCGTGGTCCTCCTGAGTGACGGCCCGGCCGGCAGTCGGGCCGGCCCGTTTCCAGTCGGGCAGGGCGTCACGCTGGCACCGGGTGCCTCCGGGCAGGTCATCGCCCGATTCCCGACCACGTTGCCGAACGGCCCCTGGAAGGCGGAGGTGAACCTGGAGAGCGGCCTGGTGAAGCGGAGCATCACCGCGCAGGTCACGTTCCCCGACGCTGGTCAGGTCGGGAAGCGGGGCGCTGTCGTCTCCCGGATCCTCTCCGGGTGGACCGTGGCGGCGGCCGTCGTAGGCCTGCTGCTGGTCGTCGGCCTCGCCATGCTGGCCCGCCGTTCCCACCGGTCCGGTCGGCCTCCCACCGCCCTCCCGAGGGAGCGCACCCCGGCCGGCCGTTGATCGCGGGCAGCCCGCTGGCCTGCTCCGGTCGGGCCCGTCAGCTCGGCCGGCTGCGGCGGGCGGCGAACCACCCGGCGACGATCAGGGCTGCGCCCAGCACGGCGAGGAGCAGTGCCGACCCGCCCGACCCGGTGACCGGCAACTCACCGCCGTGACTCGGTGTGGGTTGTGGCGGTGCCGTCGGTGTGGACGTGGGCGGCGGCTGAGTCGGGGGCGGGGTCGGCGACGCCGGCAGGATCTCGAAGGTGACGCCCGTGCCCGCCGACGGCTCGACCCGGACGACGCCGAACCCCCGCGCCGAGGCGGGGTCGGCGGCCAGCACCGGCGACACCGCCAACGCCAGGCTCGCGGTGGCGGCGAGCGCGCCGCCCACGAGGTAATTGGCTGCCGTCCTGGCCATGCGCCGACCCCTTCCACCGGAAACCTGAACCATGAAAAACGTACCCTTTTACGACAAAGGGAACGGAATGGTTCGGTGTTCCGGGGCTGAAGACCCCACGATCAGGTGGCGGCCAGGATCACCGTCTCGCCGGTGTAGTAGTAGCGCCGGTCGTCGCCGCTGGGGTCGACCGGCTTGCGAAGCCGCTCGATCGCGACGAACCCGTCCTCGGCCGTCACCGCCCCGGGTGCCCAGCCGGTCCCGTCCGAGCCGACATTGAGCACGAAGCGGGACAACTGCCTACCGGTCACCGGATCCAGCGTCACCAGATCGTTCGCCTCGGTCAGCAGGTGCACCCGGCCAGGCTGCCCGGCCAGCACCCGGGCCCCGCCCAGGCCCGGGGACCGCCACAGCTCGATGCCCGTACGTGCCGATCGGCCCACCACGACGCCGTCGAGCACGGCGACGGACTGCTCACCGACCAGCGCGGCGCCGGCCGGGTCCAGCGCGGGGGCGGCGACCGGCGGACCGGCAGCCAACAACCAACCCCGACCGCCCTCGTCACCCGGCCCGGCGGTCCGCAACCCCAGACAGTCCGACCGGCCGGTACGACAGCCGAGCGGCGTCACCACAAACCCGTCCGGGCCGCCCGGCGGTCGCCAACGCTCACGTACCTCGCCCGTCGCCGCGTCCCGGAACTCGACGGTGGCCGCCCCGGCGCAGGTGTCCAGGCCGATCAGCTGCCCGGTGGCGGTGGTGCCGACGTCGCTACGGCACCTGCCGGGCAGCTCCACCCGCCACAGCTCCCGACCGCCGCTCAGCTCGACCCCGCGCGCCTGGGCATCCCCGGTCACCACCAGCACGGTCCGCCCGTCGGGAAGGTCGGTGAGCTGGAGCCCGGGCGCATCCCAGACGGTCGCCGCCCAGGTACGACGCACCGGCGCCGTGCTCTCGACGGGCTCCGGGCCCTCGGCTCGCCAGAGCACCCCGCCGGTCCGGGCGTCGAGTGCGACGAGCCGCCCGTCGGACCAGCGGCTGACCACCGTGCTGCCGCTCGCCACCACCCCGGTCAGCTCCGCCGGCCACCGCCGGTACGACCAGTACGGGCTGGTCCGGTACCGCCCGTCGACCGGCCGGTCGGCGTAGACCTGGCGGTGTGCGGCGTACACCCGCAGTCTCCCGTCGACGATCAACGGGGCGACCGGCAACCGACCGATCACTCCGGCAGCCGGTCGGGCCGGGGCCGGATAGTCGGCCCGCGCCACGGTGCTCACCTCTGCCGGTGCGAGGACCCGGTGGACGATGACCACGACGGCCGCCGTCACGAGCAGCGCCGCGACCGCGATCGCGAGCCGTCGCCGGCCTCTCGGGAACCTCATGCCGCACCTCCGCCCGGCACCCTACCCAGCGGAGGGGGCCGGACCCCGTTCAGGTCACGGCGAGGGCTGACCGCCCGGCGCTCAGGCGGCTTCGACGGAGCCGGTGGCACCGGCCGCGGCGGCGATGTCGGCGAGATCACGCCAGAGCGCCGCCTCGACCGCCCGCGCGGCCAGCCCGCCGAGCAGCAGCGCCACCACCCGGCCGTACGGAGCGGTCGGCACCGCCTCGTGGGTCACGGTGATCGCCGTGCAACCCCGACGGCGGCGGCGGACCGGCCGCAGGCTCCAGGTGATGCGGTAGTCCGCGCCGGTGCCGGAGGAACAGAGCACCAGTCGCTGCGGTGCGAGCGCCTCGACCACCAGGAACTCCTCGGTCAGCGTGCCGCCGCCCGGCTGGACCCGCTCCTCGCGCCAGGACGTGCCCGGCCCGAACGATCCCGGGGTGAGCACCTCGATCGGGCCGGCTGCGGTCAACCGGGCCGCGCGGCCGGGCAGGTCGGTCAGCAGACGCCAGACGTCGACAGCGTGCGCCTCGATGATCCCGGTAATCGCCACCGTCGACATGCCACCCTCCCGTGTCCCCGACGGTACGCGGAGTGAGGGCCGGACGGGGCCCCCGGAGCGGAATTTCCACCACCCGGAGGCCACGCTGTCCTATTCGGCGGTCGCTTCGGCACCGGTCGTCGTCGACCGGCGCCGAAGCGCCGGTCAGCGCTCGAAGCGACCGGCCCGAATCGCGCCGATGAACGCTGTCCACCCCGGCGGGCTGACCGCGAGTGTGGGACCGGCCTGGTCCTTGGAGTCGCGGACCCCGACCAGACCATGGACATCGACCAGGTTGTCCGCCACTTCCACGCAGAGCCCCTGGTCGTTTGAGCGGCTGCTGGTACGCCAGACCGCGCCCGCAAGATCGTGCATCGTCGTTACCTCCGTGTGCGTCGGGATTGCCCCACCGCTGGCGGCCGGGCGGAGCCCGGCTCGGATTGCGCGGTGTGGCAACGGAATCCGGACGATCAACGGATCAACCGGGGCCGGTGATCGCACAGCCGGTGCGATCACGGGTCCCGTGCACGAGACGGATGGCGGGTGCCCGCTCAGCGGGCCGGACGAACCGTGCCGGACACCTCACCGAGGGCGATGGTGGTGCCGTCCGGGCCGGGGGCGGTGGCCGTGATGGTCACCGTGTCGCCGTCGTCGAGGAAGGTACGGCTCTCGCCGCCCACCTTGACCGGCTCGGCCCCGCCCCAGGTCAGTTCCAGGAAGGAGCCGACCTGTCCTCGGTCCGGGCCGGAGACGGTCCCGGAGGCGTACAGGTCACCGGTGCGCAGCGAAGCCCCGTTGACGGTGAGGTGCGCCAACTGCTGGGCGGGGGTCCAGTACATGGTGGCGAACGGGGGCTCGCTGACCTGGTCGCCGTTCCACTCGACCGCCAGGCGCAGGTCCAGGCCCAGGTGCGGCACGTCCCGCAGGTAGTCCACCACCGGCGGGTCCTGGTCGGGGGCCGGCACAAAGGCGTCGGCGAGGGCGTCCAGCGGCGTCACCCATGCCGAGACCGAGGTGGCGAACGACTTGCCGAGGAACGGGCCGAGCGGTTGGTACTCCCAGGCCTGGATGTCGCGGGCCGACCAGTCGTTGACCAGCACCACCCCGAAGACGTGCTCGGCGAAGTCGTCCACGGAGACCCGATCGCCCAACGCGCTGGGTACGCCCACCACGAAGCCCACCTCGGCCTCGATGTCGAGGCGTACCGATGGGCCGGTGACCGGGCCCTCGGCGGAGGCCCGCTGCCCGGTCGGCCGGGTCACCGGCGTGCCGGAGACGACCACAGTGCCGGCCCGCCCGTGGTAGCCGATCGGCAGGTGCTTCCAGTTGGGCAGCAGCGGCGGCTGGCCGGGGCGGAAGATCTGCCCGACGTTGGACGCGTGGTGTTCAGAGGAGTAGAAGTCGACGTAGTCGGCCACCTCGATGGGGAGCAGCAGTTCCACGTCGTCGAGGGGCACCAGCAGCGGCTCCACCGCGTCCCGGTGCGCCGGGTCGGTCAGCAGCTCGGTGAGCCGCTGCCGTACCGCCGTCCACTGCGGACGGCCGAGGGCCATGAAGTCGTTGAGCACGGGCCTGCACAGCGTGCCGGCGGCCAGCACCAGCTCGGCGGCCTCGGCCGCCGCGAGGTCGAAGACCCAGGACCCGATCCGTACGCCGATCCGCGACGGACCCCCGTTCTGCCGGAACACCCCGTACGGGAGGTTCGTCACCCCGTACGGCGAACCGTCGGCACCGGTCACCCAGGTCATGCGTCGTAGCCCCCGTTCACCAGCCCAAGCCGGATCAGATCGGTCAGTGGTTCCAGGATGCTGCACGAGCCGAACCCCACCCACAGGGGGCGAGGCCCGTCCAGCCGTGCCGTCGCGCGCTCCACCAGGGGGCGCGGGTCGACCACGGTCAGCAGCTCGGCGACGGAGCGCACCCCGTCACCGTCGGCGGCGGCCAGGGTCGCGGCCAGCACGTTGGCGTAGCCGTGGTGGGTGAACCCGGTCTCCGGGTCCAGGTGTCGGATCGCCTGGTGCAGCCCGGCGGTCAGCTTGAACGGCAGGCCCCGGTCCCGGCAGGCGCAGATCACCGCGGCCAGTTCGGTCGGGGTGGGGAAGAGTTCGGCGGCCAGGCCGCCGGTGCGGAACTTGGCCGCGATCGGCGCCCCGTCGGCCCGCGCGGCGACGAGCGCGTCCAGTGCGCCCATCAGCCCGAAGGTCAGGGGCAGCTCGGCGTAGACGGTTTCCACGCCCGGTAGCTCGTCGGTCAGCCGCAGCAACTCGGCGATGCCGGGCAGCGGGTCCTCGCCGCGCTTGGCGACCGCCACCTCGACCTGACGCGCGCTGACGCCGTCGGGGGCGAGAAACGACAGCGCGAACGGCAGGTTCCCGATCCCGGTGTCACCGATCATGCCGACCACCAGGCCCTCGCCCGGGTCGACGAGACCGCTCAGCTCACCGGCGGCCACGTCCGACGCGGGGATCAGCAGTGGGCCGACCAGGTCGGCGTACCAGGCGGCGCGGTGTTGACGGTGGGCGGCCAGGGCGTCGTGCAGCGCGGCGCTGCCCGGTGGGAAGACGGCGGCGTCGTCCACCAGGCCGTGGAGGAGTGCTGGCACCTGCGTTGACACGGAACAAGAATGTACGGGACGCTACGAGGAACGGACAACAGCGTCCGATTATCGGACGCCTTCGGCCGGTGAACGGAAAATCGGGAGGCGAGATGCCGTACTACCGCAGCGTCGGCGAGGTGCCGCGCAAGCGCCACACCCAGTTCCGGCAGCCCGACGGCAGCCTCTACGCCGAGGAGCTGATGGGCCAGGAGGGCTTCTCCTCCGACTCGTCCCTGCTCTACCACCGGTACGCGCCCACAGCGATCCTGGCCGCCGACGAGTTCACCCCGCCCGCGTTCACCCGGGCGCCGAACCTGCCGCTCAAGCCCCGCCACCTGCGCACGCACAAACTGGGCACCGGCGGCTCCGACCCCATCCTCGGCCGGCAGTACCTGCTCGCCAACGACGACGTTCGGATCGGTTACGTCCTCGCCGACCGGCCCTCACCGCTGTTTCGCGACGCCACCGGCGACCACTGCCTCTACGTCGAGTCGGGCACCCTGCGGGTCGAGTCCCCGTTCGGGGTGCTGGACGCGGCCGCCGGCGACTACGTCGTCATCCCCACCTCGACCATCCACCGGCTGGTGCCCACCGGCGACCAGCCCGTCCGGCTGCTCGCCGTCGAGGCGTCCGGCCACATCGGCCCGCCCAAGCGCTACCTCTCCGTACGCGGCCAGTTCCTGGAGCACTCGCCGTACTGCGAGCGGGACGTCCGCGGCCCCGACGCCCCGCTGCTCGTCGACGGCGAGGAGGTCGAGGTGCTGGTCCGGCACCGGCGCGGCTGGACCCGCTACGTCTACGCCCACCACCCGTTCGACGTGGTCGGCTGGGACGGGCACCTCTACCCGTGGGCGTTCTCCATCCACGACTTCGAGCCGATCACCGGCCGCATCCACCAGCCCCCGCCGGTGCACCAGACCTTCCAGGGGCCCAACTTCGTCATCTGCTCGTTCGTGCCGCGCAAGGTCGACTACCACCCGCAGTCGATCCCGGTGCCGTACAACCACCACAACGTCGACTCCGACGAGATGCTCTTCTACACCGGGGGCAACTACGAGGCGCGGCGCGGCTCCGGCATCGAGCAGGGCTCGATCTCCCTGCACCCGTCCGGTTTCACCCACGGCCCCCAGCCCGGTGCCGCCGAGCGTTCCATCGGCGCGGACTACTTCGACGAACTGGCCGTCATGGTCGACACCTTCCGCCCGCTGGATCTCTGCGACGCCGCCAGCTCGTGCGAGGACGAGGGTTACGCCTGGACCTGGGCACGTTCTGTCTAGCGGACGGCGGTACGCGTGAACACGGCGAACTCGGCTACCGCCGTGGTGGCGATGGCCAGCACCAGGGGCCACGGGGAGCCGACCATGGCGTACACCAGCAGCAGCAGCGGCGCGGCGGCCACGGCGTAGACGGCCAGGGCCATCGCCCGGTCCGAGTGCAGCAGGGCGGGCAGGACGGTTCGGGTCAGCCCGGGCAGCCGGGCCGCGAGCTGCCAGACGACGATCCCGCCGGTCACGGCGGCGAGCACCGCCAGGACGCGGGAGAACCCGTCGCTCGCCGACGCCGCGAACGCGACCAGCACCGCCGCCACCAGCGACCAGCCCGCGCCGTAGAGCACCAGGCGGTGCAGCCCGTACGCGAGGGTTCGTGGCGAGTCGATCCGGCTCGGGCTGACCGTCACCGCCTCGGCGACGTGCTCCAACGCCTCCGACCAGCGGCGTTGCTCCAGCCGCATGACACCCACGTCGTGGCCGGGCTCGCCGATCCGCGGGTCGAGCCGCAGCGCCTCCCGGTAGGCCCGCTCGGCCAGGTCGAACAGGTCCAGGCGGGCGGCGACCAGGCTGAGCACCAGGTGCGCCTGCGGCTCCTGCGGCGCCAACTCGACACCGCGCCAGGCCGCGTTCAGCGCCGGCTGACCGTTGCGGGCGCCGGCCAGGATCGCCGCGGCGCTCCGCTGGGCGTACGCGTCGGCCGGGCCGAGGGTGAGGATCCGATCGGCGGTGGCCGCCGACTCGCTGTAGCGCTCCAGGTCGGCAAGCGCCATGCCCCTGGCGACCAGCGGCGGCAGGGCCTCCGGTGCGGCGGCCACGGCCGTGTCGGCGGCGGTGAGCGCCTCGGCCGGGTGGCCGGCGGCCAGGTGCACCCGGGCGAGAATGGTGAGTGCGTCGACGTCATCCGGCTGGAGGGCCAACCCGTAGGCCAGCTCCCCGGCCGCCTCGTCGTAGCGGCCGAGTTCGGCGAGGAGTTGGGCCCGCTGGACGTAGCCGTCGGCGGCGGACTGGTCGGGGGCGGGGTCGCTGGACATCGCGGCGAGCTTAGGCGGCCGACGCGTCGTACACCAGGGCCACCGCGACCCCGGCCAACCCTTCCTCGCGGCCGGCGAAGCCGAGCCCGTCGGTGGTCGCCGCCGAGACGGTGACCGGGGCGCCGATCGCGGCGGAGAGGACCTCCTGCGCCTCCGCGCGGCGCCGGCCGATCTTGGGGCGCTTGCCGATGACCTGCACGGACACGTTGCCGATCTCCAGGCCGGCGGCGCGCACCCGACGGGCCGTCTCGGTCAGCAGAGCCACCCCGGACGCGCCGGCCCACTCCGGCTGGCCCACCCCGAAGGCGGAACCGAGATCACCGAGACCGGCGGCGGAGAGCAGCGCGTTGCAGGCGGCGTGCGCGGCCACGTCGGCGTCCGAGTGCCCGGCGAGACCGTCCTGATCGGGCCAGAACAGCCCGGCCACCCAGCAGGGCCGGCCCGGCTCGAACGCGTGCACGTCGGTGCCGATGGCCACCCGGGGAACGATCATGATCAGAGGGTACGCGTCAACCGGCAACGGCAAGCAGATGCTCGGCCAGAGCCAGGTCGAACGGTCGGGTGATTTTCAGTGCGTACTCCGAGCCGGGCACGCAGCTCACCGCGACGCCCTGCTTCTCGACCAGCCCGGCGTCGTCGGTGAGGGAGTCACCGGCGGCGGCGTGGGCGGCGCTGAGCACGGCCCGACGGAAACCCTGCGGGGTCTGCACCGCGCGCAGTGCGGAACGGTCGACGGTGCCGAGCACCACCTCGTCGGCACCGACTTCCTTGATCGTGTCGACGACCGGCAGGACCGGGATCACGGCGTCACGCCCGCCACGCACCGCCGCCGCGACGGATTCGACCAGCTCAGGTGGGGTGAGCGCTCGGGCGGCATCGTGCACCAGGACGATCGTCGGGCCGGCAGGCACCGCGGCCAGCGCGGCGGCCACCGACGCCTGCCGTTCGGCACCGCCGGGCACCACGATCACCGGGGCGACCGGGGCCAACAGCTCGAGGACGGCCTGCACCTCGGCGGCCGGCGCCGCCACCACGATGGTGTGCACCGACGGAGCGGCGGCCAGTCGACGCACGGCGTGCACCAACAGCGGTTCACCGGCGAGCAGGCGCAGCGCCTTGGGTCGGCCGGGGCCGAGCCGTACGCCGGCACCCGCCGCAGGCACGAGGACCGCGACGTCACCGCGCGGATTGAGCTGCGCGGTCACGTCGCGGTCCTCGGTGGTTTCTTCACTGCGATGTGGGTACGACGATGCTGTGCGGACTAGGCCTCGGTGAGGACCTTGTCGAGCAGCGTCTCCGCCTCATCCTTGGTGCTCTTCTCGGCCAGCGCGACCTCGCCGACGAGAATGTCGCGGGCCTTGGCGAGCATCCGCTTCTCGCCCGCAGAGAGGCCCCGCTCCCGCTCCCGGCGCCACAGGTCACGCACGACCTCGGCGACCTTCAGCGGGTTGCCGGAAGCCAGCTTTTCCAGATTGGCCTTGTAACGCCGCGACCAGTTGGTCGGCTCCTCGGTGTGCGGAGCCCGCAGAACGTCGAAGACCTTCCCGAGGCCCTCTTCGCCGACCACCTCGCGGACGCCCACGATCTCGGCGTTCTCGGCCGGCACCCGGACCGTCAGGTCACCCTGCGCGACCCTCAGGACGAGGTATTTCTTAGGCTCGCCCTTGATGATCCGAGTCTCGATTGCCTCGATGAGTGCGGCCCCGTGGTGGGGGTAAACAACGGTCTCGCCGACACTGAAAACCATAGGTTCGAAACCCCTTTCGCTGTGTCTAGGGTAACACGGTCAGGCACTGATGTCTCTCCGATGTCCTGACCGTTGGCGCAGCTCAGGGGCCCTGTGAGAGGTCTTGCTTCAGCTTGACAGGCGGTCAAACCGATGGTTCGAACACGCTCCGTAACGCGCGAATGACTGCCCGGTACGGGTGAACAGAACGTCGAGATCAAGGGCTATGCGCTCCTCCCATGGTAGCCCGGCCAGCAGGACCGCGCCCAGATGTAGCGGGAGGAGCCCCTGGTGCGCGACCCTGGAGACCGAGCCACACTCCGCTCTCGAGACGCTTCCAGGAGGTCCGATGGGCAAGCCGGACGCAGAGGGTCACGGGCCAGCCGACGGCGTGCCCGGCCTACCGCCCGAGTGGGGCCGCGTGGTGGTTCCCGACGACGCCTCCGCACTGGCCGCCGAGGCCGCTGAGCTCCGCCGTGAGCTGCGCCGGGCCAGTGGCCTCCCGGGCGGTCACCGGGGCCTGGGCCTGCCGCTGGTGGTCCTGCTGGTGGCGGTCCTCACCACGCTGGGCGGCCTGCTGGCGGTCACCTGGCCCCGCGCCAACCGCGGCGCCGACCGGCCGACCCCGGCCCCCTATTCGCCACCCGCGACCCTCGTCGGTCGGGCGCTGCCCGCACTGGACCTGGTCGACGCGGACGACGCACCCGTGCCACTGCGCGGTCTGCTACCCGCCATGATCATCCTGTTGGACGGCTGCCCCTGCCCGGACCGGGTCACCGACGCCCTGGCGGCCGCGCCCGCCGGCGTCTCCGTAATCACCGTCACCGGAGGGCGGACGGCGCCAGCCAGGCCCACCACCGAGCGGCAGGCTCGCGCCCTGGCCGACCCCGCCGGAGGCCTGCGGTCGTTCCTGAGCCAGCCGGCCCGCCCCGGCGCCGCGACAGCCCTGCTGGTCGACCGGGCCGGCACAGTGACCCGGGTGCTGCCCGACCTGGGCACGATCGAGTCCTACCGGAGCGACCTGAGCGCCCTGGCCGCCTAGCGGCCCTGCTAGCGAGGGGGCAGGGCGACGAGCTGCGCCTGGATGTCGATGGGCCGGTCGACGGCCGACAGCGACACCCGGAACGGTCCGCCAAAGGGCAGCACCTCGGCATGGGCGGTCATGCCGTCGCAGTCGATGCGCAACGGACCGTTGATCTTGGCTTCGTCGCTCGTAACCGCCATCGTGCCGGGGCGGGTGCACTTGTACTGGAGCAGGTAGCGCGCACCGTGGTTGCCGGCCTCCCGGGTCACTTCCTGGCCAGGGGCGAGGTCCCGTTCCTCCCGCCAGATCGTCTCTTTGAACGGGGGCAGGTCACCCGGGGCGAAGAGCGCAGCGGGATCGCCCTCGATGTCGGTGATCGAGCCCGTCGCCGGGTCGACCACCGCGTGCGGGCCGCCTCGTACCCGGATGACCTCGCCGGTGTCGGGGTCCATCCGTGCCGTGATCCGCGCTTCGGGCTCCGCCTCAGCCGCGAGGAGACGTTCCAGTGGGGTGCTGACGCTCGGCCCGACCGATGGCACCGCCGCCGCGGAAGGGACAGCCGTCCCTGCCGTCGACGCGGGCGCGGCGGCACGCCACCACCAGCCGCCGACGACCAGAACGGCCGCCGCAGCACCAAACAGCATCACCGAGCGCAGCCGGTCGTCCGCCGTCGCATCCACCCCCCGAGCGTACCGGCCGGGCCGACGAGGTTCAGTCCTGTCGATCGAGCAGGGCGGCGTACAGGGTGAGGCCGGGGCCGAAGGCCAGCATGACGATGCGCCGAGCCGAGGGTGTCGCCCGACCCAACCGGTCCAGGATCAGCAGCACGGTCGGCGACGAGCAGTTGCCGTGCTCGTCCAGCGTCGCCCGGGACGCCGCCAGCCCCAGCGGGGGCAGCGCCAACTCCCGCTCCACCACGTTGAGGATCCGCGGCCCGCCCGGGTGCACCGCCCAACCGTCCACCTCGGAGCTGGTGACGCCGTGCCGGGCCAGCAGATCGTCGACCAGCCCGCGGACGTGCTTCGACAGCACCTGCGGCACCTTCGGCGACAACCCCATCCGGAACCCGGCGTCGGTGACGTCCCAGGTCATGTGGTCGGCGGTCGAGGTGTCGGTGACGGCGGTGACCTCGCGCAGCGCGTACCCCGAGCCGCCCGGCACGACCACGGCGGCGACCGCGGCGTCCGAGAAGAGCGCGTGGGACACGATCTGCTGGGTGTCCACCCGGGCGCTGGACGGCTGGATGTGCAGGCTGGTCAGCTCCGCGCAGAGCAGCAGCGCCGGTCGCCCCCGGGCGGTGACGAAGTCACTCGCCGCGCCGAGCCCCGGCAACGCCGCGTAACAGCCCATGTGGCCGATGACCATCCGCTGGGTGTCCGCGGCCATGCCCAGATCCCGGGCGAGCAGGATGTCCAGCCCCGGGGTGGCGTACCCGGTGCAGGAGCAGACGATGAACAGCCCGATGTCGCCGGCGCTCAGCCCGGCCGCGGTCAACGCCCGACCCACCGCCTCCTTGCCCAGCGGCAGCGCCTCCACCTGGTAGCGGCGCATCCGGCGCTCGGTCGGCCAGTCCGAGACGTCCTCCAGCAGCGGGTTGACCGCGGCCTGCCGCCGGGTCACCCCCGAGTTGGCGAAGATCCGCTGGGCCAACGACCGGGTGGTGCCGGAGAAGTGCCGGGAGAAGAAGCCCTCCCACAACTCGTCCTGCGAAGCGGACGGCGGCTGCGCTGTCCCGAGCCCCGCGATCACTGGTACGAACACGATCCCCACCTCTCGTCAGATGCTGTCCTCCCCCTGGCCGTCCCACCAGCCACCTCGGCTGGTCGTTCTTCCGTGCGAGCCCGGTGCGGCGGGCTCACCAACGCGGTGCCGATCCGTCACGATCCGGGTCGCCGCCCAGTGCGGCGATGCCGAGCCAGTCGGCGCAGACATCCGACGTGGCCGGGTGCAGCGAGCCGCAGCGGGCGTCGCGGTAGAGCCGCTCCAGCGGATGTCCACGGCGTGTCGCCGAGGTGCCCGCCGCCTCCAGCACCGACGCCGCCACCTCGGCGGCCGTGGTCCCGGCGAGCAGCTTCGCCCGCCACACCCAACGGTTGGTCTCCTCGTCACCGGGCGCCTCGTCCACCCGGCGGGCCGCCTCGGCCACCACCAACTGCGCGGCGGCCGTCGCCGCGTCCGCCCGACCCAGCCGGGCCCGCACCGCCGGCAGACCGGACAGGTTGCGGGCGTTGAGGTGCTCGGCCGCTGCGTCGATCGCCGCACGGGCGACCCCCACGTAGACGGCGGCGTAGCTGGCGACCAACCAGTGCGGCATCAGCTGGGCGACCACCAGCGCCAGCCCTTCGACCCCACCGAGCAGCCGGTCGGCGGGCACTGTGACGTCCAGGTGCAGGTCGTGGGAGGAGGTGGCGCGCATGCCGAGTGAGTCCCAGGTCGGCTCCACGGTCAGCCCGTCGCCGGCCGGCACCAGGAACTGTGAGACCACCGACTGGTCGGCCGCGCTGCGCGCCGCAACCAGGTAGCCGTCCGCGTGCCCGGCACCGGAGCAGAAGGTCTTGCTGCCCTTGAGATGCCAGCCCCCGTCGGTCGGCTCGTACGCCGTGGTCAGCTGGGACAGCCGCGCGCCCGCGCCACGCTCGCTCATCGCGACCGCGTACCAGGAGCCCTGCGCCGCCGCGCTGAGCAGCCGGTCGCGGGCGACCAGCGCCTCGTCCGGTACGCCCAACGCCTCGGCCAACTCCTCGGTGACCGCGCCCAGCGCGCCGGTCACCGAGGCGTGCATGTTGAACACCAGGGCCGTCGCACCGTTGCCCCGGGCAAGCTCAGTGGCCACCGCGGCGTACTCGGCGAAGGTGGCGCCCAGACCGCCGAGCGCCCGGGGCACCATCAGCCCGAACAGGCCGGCCTCGCGCAGGTCGGCGAAGTCGTCCACGGGGAAGGAACCGTCCAGGTCGTGCTCGGCCGCCCGCGCGGCGAACCGCGGCGCCAACCGGCGTGCTGCCTCAAGCGCGTGCACCGTCATCTCGTTCCTCCTCGGCGTTCCATACCCCGCCACGGCCTGACTATCCTCTGCGGACCCCCCGGCCCTGGTAGAGCACGGCGGTGGAGCGGGTCGGCACGATGCGCGGCGCGCGGCCGGCAGGCACCGCACCGACCGTTCGGCTCGCGCGAGCGCGGCGCAGCAGCCAGGCGAGCGTGCCGCCGACCTGCGGACGGATGCCCCGCAGCCGCAGGTCGACACCGTGTCGGGCGCACTCGGCCACCAGCGCCCGGGCGTCCACGAACAACCGTGGATCGTGGATGCCGCGGGGCACCGTCGGCAGCCGCTCGGCGATCCGGACCGCGACCAGCCGGGCCAACGCCGTGTCGTTCAGAGTGTCCAGCACCAGCACACCACCGGGGCGCAGCAGCCGACATGCCTCGGCCACCGCGCGCGGCCAGGCCGGCACGTGCTCCAGCAGTTCACCCGCCGAGACCACGTCCGCGCAGCCGTCGGGCAGCGGGACCGCTGTGGCATCACCCTGGACCACCCGCACCCCGTGCTCGGCCGCCTGGACGAGCGCCGAGCGGGTCAGATCCACCCCGACGTGGCGGTAGCCCTTGCCGGCCAGGTGCGGCGCGAGCAGGCCGGCGCCGCAACCCAGATCGACAAGCAACGCGTCCGGACGGGTGGCCGGCGGCACCAGCGCGGCGCGGGCCTCAGCCAGCCAGTGCAGCATCGCGAACGCACCATCCGGCCGCCACCACTCACCGGCCAGATCGTCGTACTGACGCGGATCGTTTCGCGGCAGCACCCTCGGACCGGTGGACGCCCCGGCCGCAGCCACGTCTCGCATGGAACCGAGCGTGGCACGACTGCTCGGTAACGACCAGACTTCCCTTATGTCGTCGAGGGTGTTAGGGCTGGTCAGAGCGAGCCATCCGGAACCGGCCGCGGCGGTGACCACGGTGGCCGGTCTGCTGGCCTGGGGAGTGGGCCACCGGCCGGCCGGAATCGTCTCGGTGGTGCTCGCCGTGCTGGCCAGCCAGCTCGCCGTCGGCTGGACCAACGACGCGCTGGACGCCGAGCGGGACGCCACTGTGGGGCGGACCGACAAACCGGTCGCCAGTGGCGCGGTCGGTCGACGCGTCACGGCCTGGGCCGCCGCGGCGGCCGCGGTGGCCTGCCCGCTGCTGGCGCTGACCACGAACCCGGTGGCGGCGTTCTGGCTGACGCTCGCCCTGGTCTCCGCCCTGCTCTACGACTGGCCGCTCAAGGCCACCGCGTTCTCGGTGCTGCCCTACGCCGTGTCGTTCGGCGCGCTGCCCGCCTTCGTGGTGCTGGCGCTGCCCGGTCAGCCGACCCCGCCGGCCTGGCTGGTGGCGGCGGCGGCCTGCCTGGGCGCCGGTGCGCACTTCGCCAACGTGCTGCCCGACCTGGCCGACGACGCCCGCACCGGCGTGCGCGGCCTGCCCCACCGGCTGGGTGCCGCAGGCAGCCGGGTGGCCGCGGCGGGTCTCCTCCTCGCGGCGACCGCGACACTGGTCCTCGGACCACCCGGCCCGCCGACGGCGATCGGTTGGGCGGCGGTCGGCACGGCCGCCGTGGTGCCGCCGCTGAGCTGGTACGCCGGGCGCTCCGCGATCCGGGCCGGCCGGCGGCCGGTGGCGGCCTTCCGGGCGGTGATGCTGGTGGCCCTCATCGACGTGGTTCTGCTGGTGGCGAGCGGTCGGGTGGTGTGAACGCCCCCCGGGCAGGTGGCATTGCCCGGGTCCGCGTGCGGGCCTCGATCAGTCCCAACTACCCTGGAGCGCGGTCTGCGCGGGTATGGCCACCGTGCCCGGCGTACGGCCCGGGTGGGGATTGTGACGAGGAGGACCGACGTGACGCGCTCGATCAGGGGATCCCGGCGGGCGGCCCTGTTGCTGTCCGGGATTGCGGCGGCCAGCCTGCTGGCTTCCGGATGCGGCACCGGTCAGATCGCCGAGACCGCATTGAAGGAGCCGTCGGTCCAGGGCGTCAGCCTCACCACCAACAACGGTTCCTTCTCGGTGCGGGGCCTGCTCGTGGACTACCCGGGCACCGAGGGTTACAAGGCCGGCCAGGACGCTGGGTTCAGCGCCGTGATCTACAACGACTCGAAGGAGACGGTGACTGTCACCGTCACCACGGAGAGCGCCCGCGAGGTCGTGATCAGCGGCGGCTCGGCGAGCACGTCGCCGTCCGCCTCGGAATCCGCCTCCATGAGCCCCTCGCCGTCCGGTTCGGCCAGCCCGTCGAACTCGACGTCCGGTTCGCCGAGCCCGTCGGTGACGCCCTCCGAGACCGGATCGTCCTCGGCCACCCCGTCCGCCCCGGAGTCGGCGCGGGCGTCCGGTTCGGCCAGCCCTTCGGCCCCCGGCCAGCCGGCCCGGATCGAGCTGGCGCCGTTGAGCTACATCCAGTTCAACTCCGAGGCCACCACCCAGCTCCGGCTGATCGGTCTGACCGAGGCGCTGCGGTCCGGCCAGAACGTGGTCGTGACCTTCGACTTCGGCAACGGCAACACGGTCACCGGGCAGGCGCCGGTCGCCGTGCCGCTCACCCCGGCGGCCCCTCCGTCGCCGATCATCGAGCGCGAGGGTGGCTACGAGGGCAACGAGGGCGGCACGACCCACGAGTGACCCGACCCGCACATCGACGAACACCCCGGCGTGGTGACCACCACGCCGGGGTGTTTTCGTCGTACGCGAGGGCTAGCGTCCTGATGTGACCACCTCCCGATCGACAGCTCCGCGTGGCGGCACGGCCGGTGCCGCCCGTGGTCGGTCCACCGCCCGCGAGCCGCGTCCGGCCTACCAGTGCGACGCCTGCGGGCACCAGCCGCCCAAGTGGGTGGGGCGCTGCCCGGAGTGCGGCGAGTGGGGGGCCGTGGTCGAGCACACGGTGACCGGCCCGACGGTCTCCGGTCGGGTGGTCAGCTCCCGGATGCCGTCCGAGCCGGCCCGACCGATCGCCACCATCAGCGCCGCTCCGGCCCGCGCGGTGCCCACCGGGGTGAGCGAGCTCGACCGGGTGCTCGGCGGCGGCCTGGTCCCGGGTGCCGTGGTGCTGCTCGCCGGCGAGCCCGGTGTGGGTAAGTCGACCCTCCTTCTCGATGTGGCGCAGCAGTGGGCGGTCGGCGCCGGCAGCCCCTCGCTGGTGGTCAGCGGCGAAGAGTCGGTCAGTCAGGTGCGCCTGCGCGCCGAGCGGATGGGCACCCTGCACGAGCGGCTCTACCTCGCGGCGGAGAGCGACCTCGCCTCGGTGCTCGGTCACCTCGACGCGGTCAAGCCGGGCCTGTTGGTGCTCGACTCGGTGCAGACCATCTCGACCACCGGCACCGAGGGTGTGCCCGGTGGGGTGACCCAGGTCCGCGCGGTCACCGCCGCGCTGGTCTCGGTCGCCAAGGAGCGGGGCATCGCCACCGTGCTGGTCGGGCACGTCACCAAGGACGGTCAGGTGGCCGGGCCTCGGGTGCTGGAGCACCTGGTCGATGTGGTGCTGCACTTCGAGGGCGACAAGCACTCGTCGCTGCGCCTGGTGCGCGGCGTGAAGAACAGGTTCGGCGCGGCCGACGAGGTCGGCTGCTTCGAGATGCACGAGGGTGGCATCAGCAGCCTGGCCGACCCGTCCGGGCTGTTCCTGACCCGCTACGCGGAACCGGTCCCGGGCACCTGCGTGACGGTGGCCATGGAGGGGCGGCGGGCCCTGGTCACCGAGGTGCAGGCGTTGATCGGCGCGACCGTGGCGGGCTCTCCCCGGCGCACCGTCTCCGGTCTCGACTCGGCGCGACTGGCGATGGTGCTCGCGGTGCTGCAACGGCGCACCGAGCGGCTGACCCTGCACGACCGGGAGGTCTTCGCCGCCACCGTCGGCGGGATCCGGGTGGTGGAGCCGGCCGCCGACCTGGCGGTGGCTCTGGCGGTCGCCTCCGGCGGGCTCAACCTGGCGATCGCGCCGCACCTGGTGGCGATCGGTGAGGTGGGGCTGACCGGCGAGGTGCGCCGGGTCGGGGCGGTGCCGCGCCGGCTGGCCGAGGCCGCCCGGCTGGGGTTCAAGGTGGCCCTGGTGCCGCCCGGCTGCGGCCCGACCAGCACCGGCGCGGGCCCCGAGCAGATGCGGGTGACCGAGGTCACCGACGTCCGTTCGGCGCTGCACCATGCGGCTCGCGCGTCCGCCGAGTGACCCACCGTGCCGACGAGGGCGGCGAAACCGGACAGCACGTCGCAAGCGGGAAACGTCGGAAAGGGCGGCATCGTGACACATCACAGTAACCACGACAGCACCCACCGCACGGCAGTCCGTAGACTGTGCCCGTGCCGATCGACCGCGATACCACCAAGCCAGCCGGCGCGCCGCCTCAGGCCCGCACCGGCGCCGTGGGCTCGCCCGCCCGCCCGATCAGCGTGAGCGTGACTGCGGGAGCCGCCGGAAGCGCCGGAGATCCGCTACGCGCCAATCTCGCCCTGATGGCCCCGGGCACCGCCTTGCGCGACGGTCTGGAGCGCATCCTGCGGGGTCGCACGGGCGCGCTCATCGTGCTCGGCTACGACAAGGTGGTCGAGGGCCTCTGCACCGGCGGCTTCCCGCTGGATGTGGAGTTCTCCGCGACCCGCGTACGCGAGCTGTGCAAGATGGACGGCGCTGTCGTGCTCTCCAGCGACGGCACCAGGATCGTCCGGGCGGCAGTGCACCTGATGCCCGACCCGTCCATCCCGACCGAAGAGTCCGGCACCCGGCACCGCACCGCCGAGCGGGTGGCCCGCCAGACCGGCTATCCAGTCATTTCGGTTAGCCAGTCCATGCGGATCATCAGCCTCTACGTCAACGGCCAGCGGCACGTGCTCGACGACTCGGCGGCCATCCTCTCCCGCGCCAACCAGGCCCTCGCCACCCTGGAGCGCTACAAGCTCCGGCTGGACGAGGTCTCCGGCACGCTCTCCGCCTTGGAGATCGAGGATCTGGTCACCGTGCGGGACGCGGTGGCCGTGGTGCAGCGACTGGAGATGGTTCGCCGGATCGCCGACGAGATCGCCGGTTACGTGGTGGAGCTGGGCACCGACGGCCGCCTGCTCGCCCTGCAACTCGACGAGCTGATGGCCGGCGTGGACGCCGACCGCACGCTGGTCATCCGGGACTACCTCCCGGTCGGCCGCAAGTCGCGCACCCTGGACGAGGCTCTCGTCGAACTGGACCTGCTCGGTGCCACCGAGCTGATCGACCTGGTGTCGGTGGCCAAGGCGATCGGCTACCCGGCCGCGTCCGACGCGCTCGACGCCGCGGTCAGCCCGCGCGGCTTCCGACTGTTGGCCAAGGTGCCCCGGCTGCCGGTGGCGGTGGTCGATCGCCTGGTGCTGCACTTCGGCAGCCTCCAGCGTCTGCTCGGCGCGACCGTGGAAGACCTGCAAGCCGTCGAAGGGGTCGGTGACGCCCGGGCCCGCGGCGTCCGTGAGGGGCTGTCCCGGCTCGCCGAGGCATCCATCCTGGAACGCTACGTCTGACCTGGCTCAGCCGGTGACAGTGAGCTTCACCGGGTCGCTGAGCTTCGTGCCGACCCGAGCGAACACCTGGTAGGACCCGACCGGCGGGAACGGCCCGCCGGCCAGCGCTCCGTCGCAGCGGCTGGTGTCCCGCCCGTTCCACGGCACCTGGTAGGAGCGCTCGATGTTCGGCGTGAAGGACACAACGTCCGAGCCCTGGACCTTGCCGCAGGTGTCCGACGACCAGATTTTCTCGGCACCGGACTTGATGAAGATCTCCTGGAGGTCGGCGCCGACGTTGCGGCTGCACGTCCGATCCGACGTGTTCTTGATCTTCAGTTGCAGCTGGACCACCGCGCCCCGCTGCACCGAGGTCGGGCTCGCCGACGAGACCACGCTGATCTCCCCGTCGGTGCAGGTGCCGTCGTCCTCCGAACCGGCCGCCGCGCCCAGCGGCGGTGTGTTGCTGGTGATCGCCGGGCTCGGACTCGTCGCACCCGAATCAGCGGACGCGGACGACGACGGGCCGCCGGTCTGCGGTGTCAGCACCGGCCCAGCGGGACCAGGCGTCGCGGCGGACGGTGAACCGCCCGCCTTCGGCTCCTTGTCGCCGGAACGACCCGAACCGGTACAGGAGTAGAGCAGGACAATCAGGAACAGGAACCCCGCTCCGAGTACGACGGCGCGACGCCGCCAGTACACGGCGGGTGGCAGGGGGCCGACCGTCAGACGCATGATGCCCTCCACCGTAGCCGCGCCGTACCCGGCAGTGCGGCGCGACGCGCCGGAGCCACTCCGGGGCGCTCACTCGACCCTCCACACAGGACGATGAGCAAGCCCGTCCGGCACCCGATCACAGGTAGACCTTGCGCTGGTAAACCGCGTGCGCACCGGCCACCCGGTCCAGGAAGAGTAGCCCCGCGCAGTGGTCGATCTCGTGCTGCAACGCCCGAGCCTCGAAGCCGTCGGTCACCAGCCGGACCGGCTCGCCGCTGCCCGGCAGGTCACCCTCCACCACCAGCCGGCTGGCCCGCTTCACGTCCCCGGTCAGGTCCGGCACCGACATGCAGCCCTCCCGGCCCGGTTTCCACCGCGTCGCCTCGACCACGCGCGCGTTGCACAACACGAAGGTGCCGTGCACCGTCACCGCCTTCGGGTGCCCGGTCACGTCGACGGCGAAGACCCGGGCGCCCACCCCGACCTGCGGCGCGGCCAGCCCGACGCAGCCCGGCGAGACCTTCATCGTGGCTATCAGGTCGGCCGCGAGTTGGACCGTCTCCTTAGCCGTGGGGTCGACCTCGTCCGCGGCCCGACTCAACACCGGATGCGGGGCGGACACCACCGCCCGCACCTCGCCCGGCACGTCCAGCGACTCCGGTGTCCAGTCCCCCAGGCCGACCTCCGGCCCGCGCTCCCCGCCGGTCACAACAGGTCCGGGTCCGCCGGCCGGAGGGTGACCTCCACGCCCAGCTCGGCAGCCGTCCGGTGCAGCCGGTCGAGCAGAGTGTCCGCCACACCGGCCGGCAACTCGACCTCCGCCAGGACCACGTAGAGCGCACCGGTCAACCGGGTACTCAGGTCGGTGACGTTCCCCCCGGCATCCACAAGCACCCGCGTCATCGCCGCGACGATCCCCATCCGGTCCGAACCGTGCACCGCCATCACGTACGGCTCACCCACCGGAGGAACATCGCCGTCCGGGGTGACCGCGCGTACCGTCGCCAGCAGCTGGCCCTCGGCGGCCAGGGACGCCAGTGCGGCCTCGACCTCGGCGGCGGCCGGGCCGGTGCAGATGAGGGTCATCGCGAAATGCCCCCGCAGCCGCGTCATCGTGCTGTCGGTGAGGTTCGCGCCCAGTCGGGCCAGCACCTCCGCGACGTCGGCCACGATGCCCGGCCGGTCCCGACCGATGACGGTGATCGCGAGCTCGTTCATCCGCGCATTCTCCCCCGTCCACCGAACGAGGACGTGGCACCCCGCCCGAGCCGCCCACCCAACGGGAACGCCGGGCGTGACATCATCGACGACGCCATGACTCAACCCGACTTCGCCTCCCTGGTCAGCCGGTGGTTCCAGCAGCACGCCCGTGACCTGCCGTGGCGCGAGCCCGGCGTCACCCCGTGGGCCATCCTGGTCAGCGAGGTCATGCTCCAGCAGACACCCGTGGTCCGGGTGGTGCCGGCCTGGCAGGCGTGGCTGGCCCGCTGGCCGGAGCCGGCCGCGTTGGCGGCGGACACGCCGGCCGAGGCGATCCGGATGTGGGGACGCCTCGGCTACCCCCGTCGGGCGGTCCGACTGCGCGAATGCGCTGTCGCGATCGTCGACCGGCACGGCGGTCAGGTGCCGGACCGGCTGGAGCAACTGCTCGCACTGCCCGGCGTCGGCACGTACACCGCCCGGGCGGTGGCCGCCTTCGCGTACGGGCAGCGGCACCCGGTCGTCGACACCAACGTACGCCGGGTCGTGTGCCGGGCGGTGGCCGGCGAACCGGACGCCGGGCCCGTCACCCGACCAGCGGACCTCGTCGCCACCGAGGAACTGCTTCCCACCGAACCGGCCGCAGCGGCGCTGGCCAGCGCCGCGTTCATGGAACTGGGCGCGGTGATCTGCACAGCCCGGTCACCGCGCTGCACCGCCTGCCCCGTCGAGTCGGTCTGCGCCTGGCGGGCGTCCGGCCAGGAGGCGCCGGCCGGGCCGACCCGCCGACCCCAGCGGTACGCGGGAACCGACCGACAGGTCCGCGGTCTGCTGCTCGGAGTGCTCCGGGACAGCACCGGGCCGGTCCCGCACCAGCGGTTGGACCAGGTCTGGACCGACGACGTCCAACGCGCCCGCGCCCTCGCCGGGCTGGTGCAGGACGGGCTGGTCGAACCCGCCGGCACCGACTCCTTCCGCCTGGTCGGTGACGGCCCGTCCCTGCCAACCGCGGACCTCACCACCTGACCCGTCCAGCCTGCGCGCCGGGCCCCTGACCTGCCCACCTGCGCGCCGGGCCCACGCCGAACGCCCTAACGCGGCGCGCGAAGGCCGACAATCGGCGCCTTCCACCTCAAGATCGTGCTCGATCCTGGATGTAGTGGTGTCGGGCGCGCCGGATGCCACTACATCCAGGATGTTGCGTGATCTTGTGAGAGCGCCCGCATGCGGCGGGGCGCGTCGGGCATGTGCGACGCAGAGGCTGCCGGGAGGGCACGAGCCGGGGCGGCGGCGGGGTGACCTGAGGGGGGCGCAACAAGGCGGGGCCCCGGTGGCTTGCGCCACCGGGACCCCGCCCCTTGCTGGTTGTGTTACTCGTCCACGCCTGCGGCGGCGGTGCCAGCGGCAGTGCCACCAAGATCGGCCGGAACGGCGTCCGGAACCTCGACCGGCTTGTCCGAGCCCCGGAAGACGAGCTTGGACTTGTCGATGTCGTCCGGGTCGCCCTCGCAGTCCACCACGACGATCTGACCCGGGGTCAGCTCGTTGAACAGGATCCGCTCGGAGAGGTTGTCCTCGATGTCGCGCTGGATCGTGCGACGAAGCGGACGGGCACCGAGCACCGGGTCGAAGCCCTTCGCGGCCAGGTACTTCTTGGCGTTGTCGGTCAGCTCCAGACCCATGTCCTTGTTCCGCAGCTGGCCCTCGATCCGCTGGATCATGATGTCCACGATCGAGAGGATCTCGGTCTGACGCAGCTGGTGGAAGACGATGGTGTCGTCGATCCGGTTGAGGAACTCAGGCCGGAAGTGCTGCTTGAGCTCGTCGTTGACCTTCTGCTTCATCCGGTCGTAGTTGGACTCGGAGTCCTCCGACTGCTGGAAGCCCAGCGACACCGCCTTGGCGACGTCACGGGTGCCCAGGTTCGTGGTCAGGATGATGACCGTGTTCTTGAAGTCCACGATCCGACCCTGACCGTCGGTGAGCCGACCGTCTTCGAGGATCTGCAGGAGCGTGTTGAACACGTCCGGGTGAGCCTTCTCGATCTCGTCGAAGAGGACCACCGAGAACGGCCGACGCCGCACCTTCTCGGTCAGCTGCCCGCCCTCGTCGTAGCCGACGTAGCCGGGAGGGGCACCCACGAGCCGGGAGACCGTGTAACGGTCGTGGAACTCGGACATGTCCAGCTGGATGAGGGCGTCCTCGCTGCCGAAGAGGAACTCGGCGAGCGCCTTGGACAGCTCGGTCTTACCGACACCGGACGGGCCGGCGAAGATGAACGAGCCCGACGGGCGCTTCGGGTCCTTCAGGCCGGCCCGGGTACGCCGGATCGCCTTCGAGACCGCCTTGACCGCGTCCTCCTGGCCGATGACGCGCTTGTGCAGCTCGTCCTCCATGCGCAGCAGGCGCGAGGTCTCCTCCTCGGTCAGCTTGTAGACCGGGATGCCGGTCCAGTTGCCGAGCACCTCGGCGATCTGCTCGTCGTCAACCTCGCTGACGACGTCCAGGTCACCGGCCTTCCACTCCTTCTCCCGCTGAGCCTTCTGGCCGAGGAGCTGCTTCTCCTTGTCGCGCAGCTGGGCGGCGCGCTCGAAGTCCTGCGCGTCGATCGCGGACTCCTTGTCACGACGCACCTGGGCGATGCGCTCGTCGAAGTCACGCAGGTCTGGCGGCGCGGTCATCCGACGGATTCGCATCCGGGCACCGGCCTCGTCGATCAGGTCGATCGCCTTGTCCGGGAGGAAGCGGTCGGAGATGTACCGGTCGGCCAGGGTCGCGGCAGCCACGAGAGCAGCGTCGGTGATGCTCACGCGGTGGTGAGCCTCGTAGCGGTCCCGCAGGCCCTTGAGGATCTCGATGGTGTGGGCCAGCGACGGCTCACCCACCTGGATCGGCTGGAAGCGGCGCTCGAGAGCGGCGTCCTTCTCCAGGTGCTTGCGGTACTCGTCGAGCGTGGTGGCACCGATGGTCTGCAGCTCACCACGGGCCAGCATCGGCTTGAGGATGCTCGCGGCGTCGATCGCGCCCTCGGCGGCACCCGCACCCACCAGGGTGTGGATCTCGTCGATGAACAGGATGATGTCGCCACGGGTGCGGATCTCCTTGAGCACCTTCTTGAGGCGCTCCTCGAAGTCACCGCGGTAGCGGGAACCGGCGACGAGCGCGCCCAGGTCGAGCGTGTAGAGCTGCTTGTCCTTGAGAGTCTCGGGCACCTCGCCCTTGATGATCTTCTGGGACAGGCCCTCCACCACGGCGGTCTTGCCGACGCCGGGCTCACCGATCAGGACCGGGTTGTTCTTGGTACGGCGGGAGAGCACCTGCATGACCCGCTCGATTTCCTTCTCGCGCCCGATGACCGGGTCGAGCTTGCCCTCGCGGGCGGCCTGAGTCAGGTTGCGGCCGAACTGGTCCAGCACCAGGCTGGTCGACGGCGCGGCCTCACCCGGCGCGGCGCCCGCCGCGGCAGGCTCCTTGCCCTGGTAGCCGGAGAGCAGCTGGATCACCTGCTGGCGGACCCGGTTGAGGTCGGCGCCGAGCTTGACCAGCACCTGGGCGGCGACGCCCTCGCCCTCACGGATCAGCCCGAGCAGGATGTGCTCCGTGCCGATGTAGTTGTGGCCGAGCTGCAGCGCCTCGCGCAGCGACAGCTCCAGCACCTTCTTGGCTCGCGGCGTGAACGGGATGTGCCCGCTCGGCGCCTGCTGGCCCTGGCCGATGATCTCCTCGACCTGCTGGCGGACGCCCTCCAGGGAGATGCCGAGGCTCTCCAGGGCCTTTGCCGCGACGCCTTCACCTTCGTGGATCAGGCCCAGCAGGATGTGTTCCGTACCGATGTAGTTGTGGTTGAGCATCCGGGCCTCTTCTTGGGCCAGGACGACAACCCGTCGCGCTCGGTCGGTGAACCGCTCGAACATGCCCTCGTGCTCCTCACGTGCCGTGCGCCTTGATGGTCAAGATCTTGGCGGGGCCGGTGCACGAACGTCCAGGACGGGCGTCCGTGCCTCCTTACTCTATCGTCGCTGACCGACTCAGCTGAGGTCGTGTGTCTCTGCTCTGGGTCGGTTGCACGTCGTTTTGAACAACCGTCCGCGCTCAGGAGGTGTTCCGGTAGCCCTGTCGCTACGCGCAGAGCGAAATCCGACTGGCTCGACGGAAGCCCGATCCGGGGTCCGGAAGCGCTCCGGGAGTCCCTGGAGGGCGGATCGGCGGTCGCGACGAGTGCCGCGCCGGACCCCTGAAGGAGGCTGTCCACAGGCTGTGGACAACTGTTCCACTGGTTGTGGACAACGCCGGTGGGCCCGGAATGCTTCCCGGCCCCGGACGCACACGGCGACGCCGCCCGGATACGGCGACGCCGCCCGGATACGGCGACGCCGGCCCGGAGAACTCCTCCGGCCCGGCGTCGGTGTCGCCTGCGGTGGCGGCTGGCCACCAAGCTGCTGACGGATCAGCGCTTCGCGTGGAACTCGTCCACGATCTCCTGCGGGATACGACCCCGGTCCGAGATGTCCTTGCCGGCCTTCTTGGCCCACTCCCGGATCGCCTTGTTCTGTTCCCGATCGGCGGTCGCGCCACCCCGACCGCGGGCAGCCCGCCCACCGATCACGACACCACCACGGCCGACCTTGGTGCCGGCGCCAACGTACGACGCAAATGCATCGCGCAATTTCGCGGCGTTGGCGCTCGACAGGTCGATCTCGTACTGAACGCCGTCGAGGGCGAACTTGACGGTCTCGTCCGCGTCCCCGCCGTCCAGGTCATCGACCAGCTTGTGAATGATCTGCTTGGCCACGTCCCACATTCCTTTCGAGCAGGGAGCTCCTGCTAACGAGAGCACAATAACCCGCGCGCCGCTCGTCGCGTCAATAGGATCCGGTTACGGCTCGGCGTACGCCCGGACGGGACTACTCCTGGCGGACCAACGGGAAGAGGATCGTTTCCCGAATTCCGAGGCCGGTCAGGGCCATCAAGAGCCGGTCGATTCCCATTCCCATACCGCCGGCCGGCGGCATTCCATACTCCATCGCCCGAAGAAAGTCCTCGTCGAGACGCATCGCCTCGTCGTCGCCACGGGCGGCCAACTGCGCCTGGGCGACCAGCCGTTCCCGCTGCACGATCGGGTCGACCAGCTCGGAGTACGCGGTGCCCAGCTCGAAGCCGAGCACGTAGAGGTCCCACTTCTCGGCCAGCCCCGGCTCGCTGCGGTGGGCCCGGGTGAGCGGGCTGGTCTCCTCCGGGTAGTCCCGTACGAAGGTGGGCGCCTCCAGGCCGGGAACGACCAGTTCCTCGAACAACTCCTCGGCCAGCTTGCCCGGGCCCCACTTCGGGTCCACGGCCAATCCGACCTTGTCCGCGTACTCCACCAGGCGTGTGCGTTCGGTGCGGACCGTGACCTCCTCGCCCAGCGCTTCGGAAAGCACACCGAACAACGTCACGGACCGCCACTCGCCGCCCAGGTCGAACTCGCGCCCGTCGGCGTGGGTCACCACCGTCGAGCCGCTCACCGCGATCGCCGCCTGTTGCACGAGATTGCGGGTCAACTCGGCCATCGTGTCGTAGTCGCCGTACGCCTGGTACGTCTCCAGCATCGCGAACTCCGGCGAGTGCGAAGAGTCGACACCCTCATTACGGAAGTTGCGGTTGATCTCGAAGACGCGATCGACGCCGCCGACCACAGCGCGCTTGAGAAACAGTTCCGGAGCGATTCGCAGATACAGATCGGTGTTCAACGCATTGCTGTGGGTCACGAACGGTCGAGCCGCCGCGCCGCCATGCAGCAGTTGCAACATCGGCGTTTCCACCTCGATGAAGCCCTGCCCGTGCAGTGAATCGCGCAGACTGCGTACCGCGGCGGCCCGGGTGCGCACCATCTCCCGTGCCTGCGGCCGGACAATCAGGTCGACATAACGCTGCCGGACGCGCGCCTCCTCAGAGAGGGGCTTGTGGGCCACCGGCAACGGGCGCAGCGCCTTGGCGGTCATCTCCCATTGCTGGGCCAGCACCGACAGCTCACCCCGACGGCTGGTGATCACCTCGCCGGTGACGCCGACGTGGTCGCCGAGGTCGACGAGGCGCTTCCACGCCTCCAGCCGCTCCGGCCCGACCCGGTCCAGGGAGAGCATCGCCTGCAACTCGGTGCCGTCGCCGTCCCGGAGGGTCGCGAAGCAGAGCTTGCCCGTGTTGCGTACGAAGATCACCCGGCCGGTGACCGCGACCTGGTCGCCGGTCGCGGTGTCGGTGGGCAGGTCGGCGTAGGCCGCCCGGACCTGCGCCAGGGTGCTGGTGCGGGGAAAGCCGACCGGGTAGGGCTCGACGCCCTCGGCGAGCATCCGGTCCCGCTTCTCCCGGCGGACCTTCATCTGCTCGGGAAGGTCATCGGCGGGGTCCACTGGCACGGGGTTCTGCTCGGTCACGGCACGCTTCCTCGTCACGGAGATACAGGGGGTCAGGCCCGAGCGTACTCAAGCGGTCCGGAGGGCGTTACGGGATAACCTGCCCGTCATGGTCGATCACACTCACGCCCTGTCGTTCGGTGCCGCCGCGAGTGATTACGACCGGTTTCGACCACGCTATCCCGAGGCTGCGGTCCGTTGGGCACTCGACGGGCTGAGCGAAGCCCGGGTGGTCGATCTCGCTGCGGGCACCGGCATCCTGACCCGCGCTGTACTGGCCCTGGGCCACGAGGTCGTACCGGTCGAGCCCGATCCGGGGATGCGGGCGCAACTCGCCGCCAGCACTCCGGGCACGACGGCGCTGGCGGGCAGCGCCGAAGCCATGCCGCTCCCCGACTCGGCGGTGGACGCGGTGCTGGTCGGGACGGCGTACCACTGGTTCGACCGGGAGCCCGCACACACCGAGATCGCCCGGGCGCTTCGTCCCGGTGGCACCTTCGCCCCCATCTGGAACATCCGGGACGCCAGCGTCGACTGGGTGGCCGAGGTGGGTCGCATCGCCCACTTCGGTGACAAGTCGACCAGCCAGCTCTTCGGCGAGCGCCCCGACTTCGGCCCCGCGTTCGACGCCGTCGAAAAGCGTGAGTTCACGCACCGCACCACGCTCACGCCGGACGAGCTGCTCGGCATGGTCCGCACCCGCTCGTACTGGCTCACCGCCTCCACCGACGATCAGCGACGGGTCGAGCGGGACCTGACCGAACTCCTGAACACCCACCCCGCCCTGACCGGTCGGGACACCATCGAGCTGCCGTACCGGACGCTGGTGCTGCGCGCCCGGCGGCGCTGACGCCGACACGGAGGCCGGCCCCCGGCGGCGACCGGGGTCACAGGTTGCGGTCGTAGACCATCCGCAGGCCGATCAGCGTGATCATCGGCTCGTGGTGGGTGATGCTGCGGCACTCGTTGATCACCAGGGAGGCGAGGCCGCCGGTGGCGATCACCGCCCGCACCTCGCCCAACTCCTCGGTCATCCGCTCGACGATCCGGTCCACCTGCCCGGCGAAGCCGAAGTACAGGCCGGCCTGGAGGCACTCCACGGTGTTCTTGCCGATCACCGAGCGGGGCTTGGTGGCCTCGACCTTGCGTAGCTGCGCGGCCCGGGCGGCCAGCGCGTCGAAGGAGATCTCGATGCCCGGGGCGAACGCGCCGCCGAGGAACTCACCGCGCTCGCTGATCACGTCGAAGTTGGTGGTGGTGCCGAAGTCCACGACGATCGACGGGCCGCCGTAGAGGGTGTACGCGGCCAGGGTGTTCACCACCCGGTCGGCGCCGACCTCCTTCGGGTTGTCGATCGCCAACTGCACCCCCGTCCGCACGCCCGGCTCGACCACGACGCTCGGCAGGTCGGCGTAGTAACGACTGAGCATGGTGCGCAGCGACCGCAGCGCGGCCGGCACCGTGGAGCAGGCGGCCACACCGGTGATCTCGACGTTGTCCCCGGCGAGCAGACCCCGGAACATCAGGCCCAGCTCGTCCGCCGTCGAGCGGGCATCGGTCTTGATCCGCCAGGAGTGCACCAGCTTGTCGCCGTCGAAGGTCGCCAGCACGGTGTTGGTGTTTCCGATGTCGATGCAGAGCAGCACGCACGCAGCCTAGACAACCCGGGCGTGTGTCAAAGCCACTGGCCGGCCTGCGGCGGGCCCAGCTCGACCGAGGCTTTGACACACGCCTAATCCGCGCGCAGGTCCAGCGCGATGTCCAGGATCGGCGACGAGTGCGTCAGCGCGCCCACCGAGAGGAAGTCCACGCCGGTGGCCGCGTACCGGCCGGCCACCTCCAGGGTCAGCCCGCCGGTCGCCTCCAGCTCCGCCCGGTCACCCACCGCGGCCACCGCCTCGGCCAGCACCTCCGGCGTCATGTTGTCGCAGAGCAGGAAGTCCGCCCCGGCCTCCACCGCCTCCACCGCCTCCTCGACACTGGTCACCTCGACCTGCACCGGCACCTCCGGGAACGCCTCCCGGACCCGCCGGTAGGCCGCAGTGATGCTCCCGGCCGCCAGCTTGTGGTTGTCCTTGATCATGGCCACGTCGTAGAGGCCCATCCGCTTGTTGGTGCCGCCGCCGGCCCGCACCGCGTACTTCTCCAGCTCCCGCAGGCCCGGCGTCGTCTTGCGGGTGTCCAGCACCATCGCCTTCGAGCCGGCCAGCGCGTCCGCCCAGGCGCGGGTGTGGGTGGCCACCCCGGACATCCGGCAGAGCAGGTTGAGTGCCGTCCGCTCGGCCGTCAGCAGCAGCCGGGTCGGGCCGGTCACCGTCGCCAGCACGTCGCCTCGGGCCACCCGCTCGCCGTCGCGGGCCAGCACCGACACCTCGACGGTACGACCGAAGCCAGTCACCTCGCCCACCAGCTCGAACACGGCGGCGGCCACCGCCATCCCGGCCAACACCCCGTCCGCGCGGGCCACCAGGTCGGCGGTGTCGGTCTGTTCCGCCGGAATGGTGGCCACGCTTGTGACGTCCAGGAAATCCGGGCCCAGATCCTCGACCAGCGCGCCCTCGATCACCTGCCGTACGTGCGCCGGATCCAACCCAGCCGCCCGCAACGCCGTCTCCGTCGACTCGATCACGAGTTTCCCTCCCACTGTTGCGTCACCCGGCCCTGCGCCCCGACCGCCCCGACCAGATGGCCCAGCCACCGTTCGTCGGCTGTCGGGAAGTCCTCCCGCCAGTGGCAGCCCCGGGTCTCACCACGGGCGTACGCGGCGGCAACCAGCGTCGACGCCACGGTGAGCAGGTTCGTCGCCTCCCAGTCGGCGGTCCGCGGCCGCCCACGGGCAACGCCCAGCTCGGTCAACGTCCCGGCCGTCTCGGCCAGCGTCGCGGCGGATCGGAGCACCCCGGCCCCCCGGGTCATCGCCCGTTGCAGGGTCGGCGTCACCTCCGCCGGCAGCACCCAGCCCGTCCCGCCACGCCAGGCGCCGGTCTCCGCCGGCTGGGCCTGCTCGGGCAGGCCGGCGGCGATGTCCTCGGCGATCCGCCGGGAGAAGACCAGCCCCTCCAGCAGCGAGTTGCTGGCCAGCCGGTTCGCGCCGTGCACGCCCGTGCAGGCCACCTCGCCGCAGGCATACAGGCCGGGGATGGAGGTGCGGCCGCGCAGATCGGTGCGGACGCCGCCGGAGGCGTAGTGGGCGGCCGGCGCCACCGGGATCAGATCGGTCGCCGGGTCCACGCCGATCGCCAGGCAGGACGCCACGATGGTGGGGAACCGACCGGCCAGGAAGTCGCCGCCCAGGTGCCGTGCGTCGAGGAAGACGTGGTCGGCGCCGGTGGCCAGCAGCACCCGGTGGATGCCCTTGGCCACCACGTCGCGGGGTGCCAGCTCGGCCAGCTCGTGCTGGCCCACCATGAACCTCTTGCCGTCCGCGTCCACCAGGTACGCGCCCTCGCCGCGCAACGCCTCCGAGACCAGCGGCTGCTGCGCGTGCCCCGCCCCGGGCACCCCCGCGCCGGCCGGGGTGATCAGTGCGGTCGGGTGGAACTGGACGAACTCCACGTCGGTCACCGCCGCGCCGGCCCGCAGCGCCAACGCCACCCCGTCCCCGGTGGAGACCGCCGGGTTGGTGGTGGCCGAGAAGATCTGCCCCATGCCGCCGGTGGCGAGCACGACGGCACGGGCCAGCAGCGCGCCGACGCCGTCCTCGCTGCCCTCACCCAACACGTGCAGGGTGATCCCGCAGGCCGGGCCGAGCCCATCCGGGCCGTCACCGGGCGCGCGCAGGAGATCCAGCACGAGGGCGTGCTCGACCAGCCGGATCCACGGGTCGCGCTGTACCGCGGCGTGCAGGGCCCGCTGAACCTCCGCGCCGGTGGCGTCGCCGCCAGCGTGCACGATCCGGTCCGCCCGGTGCCCGCCCTCGCGGGTCAGCATCAGCGAGCCGTCCGGGTGCCGATCGAACTCGGCGCCGATCCGCATCAGCTCACGGAGCCGGGTCGGGCCCTCCTCGACCAGTACCCGGACCGCCGCCGGGTCGCACAACCCGACCCCGGCGACCTCCGTGTCCCGGGCATGCGCCGCCGGGGTGTCGGCCGGGTCGAGCACGGCGGCGATACCGCCCTGCGCCCACCGGGTCGAGCCGTCGTCAATGTTGACCTTGGTGACCACCGTGACGTGCAGACCGGCCTCACGCAGGTGCAGCGCCGCGGTCAACCCGGCCACGCCGGAACCCACCACGATCACGTCGGTGGTCTCCACCCAGCCGGGCGCGGCCGCAGCCAGCAGCGCGGGCAGGGCAGGCAGGGCAGGCAGGTCGACGGTCGGGAGGTCCATCCCCCCAGTCAACCCGAACCGTCCTCGCGCGGGGCGGCGGGGGCGGGACGAGTGTTTTGGGCGACCCCGTCCGGCGCGCGCCGCGCCGTGCCGACCGTCAGGCCGTGGTCACTTCGTCCGGACCGGCAGACCAGCCGGGCCCGCGCCCTTCAGCGAGGCGGTCACCGTACGGTCGCTGAGCCACAGATAGCAGCGGACGCCCCGGTCACCGACCTTCCAGCGCCCCGCCCCCGGCGGACGGACCACCACACCGCTGCGGAAGCGAAGCGTGGCGTCGTCCGGCACGCCGGCGTACCGGGCCAGGACGCTACGACAACCCGTGTAGAGCGGCAGCCAGTCGGCGTCCCGGGTCGGGTACGCCTTATCCGGTGCGCGCCACACCCCGACGAACTCGGCGTCGTGCTGTTTGCCGCATTCCACCGGGGTCAGCGTCTGCACACCCCGGCCGGCGCCACCGCGAGTCTGCTGGCAACCGAGGCGCAGCCCGGTGGGCCCTTTCAACGCGTCCCGCAGACTGCCCGACCGGACCACCACGGTGGCCGCCGCCTCGACCGTGGTCAACTCGGTGAGGTCGCAGCGGAACCACCGGGAACCCGCCGCCCACCCCGGCCCGTTGGGCAGCGCCACGGACAGCCGCAGCCGGCCGGACCGCCAGTCGTCACCCACGTAGCCCGTCGCCCGGGTGTCGCACTCGGCGAACGCGCCCCGCAGCTCGGTCGAACCCCCCGCCGGAGCGGCCGTCCGCTCGGCCGGGAAGGCCCCGACGTGCACGGTCTCCAGGCGGTGCGGCCCGGCGCAGTCCACCGGCTCATAGCCGGCCAGGCTGACCAGATCGGTGAAGTCGGCGGCGTGACATACCCCGGCGGCCGGGGTGAACGCCGACGGTGCCGGCAACGCCGCCCAGTCGTCGGTCAGATCACCGTCCAGGCCGCCGGACCCGGCACAGCCCACCAGCAGCACCGCCGTCACGGCAGCGGCGAACAGGGTCGTCATGGCACGGCTCATCGCGGCCTCCCCCAGCCACCGACCGGCTTCCGCCAGCGTGCCCAGGGTAACCGGAAATGACCTTCTGGTGACAGACCGGAATCACGGTACGGGGGATCAGACTCCAGACACGGCCAACGGGCTGGGCACCGGGTTCCCGGCAGTGCCGGGTGCCGCCGCAGCCGGGTCGGCACCCAACTCGATCACCCGGTTGTCGGCGTCGACGTGCACGACCCGTGGCCGGTACGACCGCGCCTCGGCGTCGTCCATCTGCCCGTACGAGATCAGGATGACCAGGTCGCCGGGGTGCACCAGGTGCGCGGCGGCGCCGTTGATGCCGATCACGCCGCTGCCACGCTCGCCCGGGATCACGTACGTCTCCAGCCGGGCGCCATTGGTGATGTCCACGATCGCCACCTGCTCGCCGGGGAGCAGGTCGGCGGCGTCGAGCAGATCCTCGTCCACCGTCACCGAACCGACGTAGTGCAGGTCGGCCTGGGTCACCGTGGCTCGGTGGATCTTCGACTTGAGCATGGTCCGCAACATCGGAGTGGCCTTTCGCGGTATCGGTGGAGGGTGGTACGGCCGGGTCAGGGACGCGGGGCGAGGTGGATCGCCGCGTTGTCGATCAACCGGGTGGCGCCCACCCAGGCGGCGATCACCAGCCGAGCCGGCCCGGCCGCCGGCCCCGGTTCCAACTCGGGATCGGTGAGCACCAGGTAGTCGAGGCGGGCACCGGGCGTACCGGCGCCGAACGCGGCGTGCGCGGCGGTCAGCACCGCCCCGGCGTCCAGGCCCTCGTCGGCGGCTTGTGCGCCGGCCCGCAGCGCGGCGGACAGACTCAGCGCGGCGGCCCGCTCCGGCTCACTCAGGTAGCGGTTGCGGCTGGAGAGGGCCAGCCCGTCCGGCTCCCGGACGGTCGGCACGCCGACCACCTCGACCGGCACGTCCAGGTCACGGGTCATCCGCCGGACCAGGGTGAGCTGCTGGTAGTCCTTCTCGCCGAAGAACGCCAGATCCGGCTGGGTGAGCTGGAGCAGCTTCAGCACCACGGTGAGCACCCCGTGGAAGAAGCCGGGGCGGCTCGCCCCCTCCAGCTCGGCGCCGAGCGGGCCCGGATCGAGGTGTACGCGGGGCTGACCGTCCGGGTACATGTCCGCCACCGACGGGGCGAAGACCAGATCGGCGCCCGCCCGCCGGCACACCTCCAGATCGGCGTCGAGGGTGCGCGGGTAGCGGTCGAAGTCCTCGTTCGGCCCGAACTGCAACGGGTTCACGAAGACCGTAACCAGCACGTGGTCGGCCTGTTCCCGGGCCGCGCGCAGCAGCGTCTCGTGCCCGGAGTGCAGCGCGCCCATGGTCATCACCACCCCGACCGTGCCCTTCAGCCCGGCGCGGGCCTCGGCCAACTCGGCGCGCGTGTGCACCACCTGGGTCATAGCGCCACCTCGGTTCGCGATTGTGGGGCTCGCAGGATCGGCTCACTCCTCACGCTCACGCGGCCACCTCCCGACCGCTGTCGGCCAGTACGCCGAGCAGCGACTGTGCGTCCACCGGCCGCAGCCGGCCGGCGGCGATCGCCCGGTCGGCGGTACGACGAGCCAACGCCAGGTACGCGGGGACGGACTCCGGTGCGGTGGCCGCCAACCGGGCCAGGTGCCGCTGCACGGTGCCCGCGTCGCCGCGCGAGACCGGGCCGGTCAACGCGTCGTCGCCGAGCCGCAACGCGTTCTCCAGGGCGGCCCGCAGCAGCGGGGCGAGCACCTTCTCCGGCCGGGACACCCCGGCGTCCCGCAACCGGTCGGTCGCCTCGTTGACCAGGGTCACCAGGTGGTTCGCGCCGTGGGCCAGCGCGGCGTGGTAGAGCGGACGATCCGACTCGGCCACCCACTCGGGCACGCCACCGAGGTCGGTGACCAGCCGGGCAGCCAGCGGGCGCAGCTCCGCCGGGGCGGTCACCCCGTACGAGATGCCATCCAACCGGGCCAGGTCGTCCGGCGTACCGGTGAAGGTCATCGCGGGGTGCAGTGCGAGCGGCCGGGCGCCGGCCGCGACGGCGGGCTCCAGCACGGCCAGGCCGTGGGCTCCCGAGGTGTGCGCGACGATCTGCCCCGGTCGCAGCGCGCCATGCTCCGCGAGGTCGGTCACCACACCGGCCAGTTTGTCGTCCGGTACCGCGATCAGCAGCAGGTCGGCGGCGGCGTGGGCCACGGCGGCGACCGGGCGGCGGGGCACCTCGGGCAACAGCAGGGCGAGGCGGGCGCGGCTGGCTCCGGAGCTGCCGGAGACGGCGACCACCCGGTGCCCGGCGGCGGCGAGCGCGGCGCCCAGCACGGCGCCGACCCGACCGGCGCCAACGACACCGACGGTGAGCAGACGGGAGGTGAAGGGAGTGGCGGAGGCACCGAGAACGGCGGGCCCGTGCGGGGCGGCCGGACGCGGGCGCAACGGTGCGCTCATGACGACGATCCAGTCCTCGAGAAGGGGTACCGGTCGATCGCAAGTATGCGCCCGGCCTACCGAACCCGGACAAGCATGTGTGAAAACCTTCACCACCGCCTCAAGTGCCCTTCGCCACCGTCCCCGACCGCCCCAGGCCAGCGCGTTCCCTCTGCCACCATGATCAAGTGCTGAAAAGTAGGTAACCGAAGCGTTTCTGACCTACTTTTCATCACCTGATCACCGTGCGCCGCGCCCGCTGCATTCGGAGTGAACTGATGTCGATCGCCTGGCGAGACGCGATGAGCCGAGCCCTCTACGGGTCCGGCGGCTTCTTCGTCGCCGGCACCGGCCCGGCCGACCACTTCCGCACCAGCGTGCACGCCTCTCCGGCCTTCGCCACCGCGCTGCTGCGCCTCGTCACGGAGGTGGACGCCGCCCTCGGGCATCCGTCGCGGTTCGACGTTGTCGACGTGGGGGCGGGGCGGGGTGAGCTGCTACGGGCTCTCGCCGGGCTCGCGGTGGGGGTTTCCGGGGAGCCCACCCGCTCCGGGCGGTCAGGCTTGATCCCTCCACGGGTGGGCTCCCCGGAAACCCTGACTCCCACGGCCTCTGCCCGTCCGGCACCCGACGGACCGTCGCCGGTCGCCCCCCGCGCGCCACTCGCGGAGCGCGTCCGCTTCACAGCCGTCGAGTACGCACCCCGCCCCGAGAACCTGCCCGAAGAGATCACCTGGACGTCTGAGATCCCTGCCGAGATCACGGGGGTGCTGCTCGCCACCGAGTGGCTGGACAACGTCCCGCTGGACGTGGCGGTACACACCGAGGACGGCTGGCGATACGTGCTGGTCGACCCCGAGAGCGGTGCCGAATCAGTCGGTGAACCGGTCAGCCCCGATGATCTCGACTGGCTGACCACCTGGTGGCCCAGCCCCACAAGCCCTCAGAGTGCGACCAGCAACCCTGATCTGGGGGTGACCTCAACGGGCGCGACAAGCGAAGGCGAGTCGGGTTTCCGGGCAGCCCGGCCGGCGCAGGGATCAAGCCTGACCGCCCGGAGCCGGCCGGGCTGCCCGGAAACCCCCCACAGTGACTACCTACGAGCCGAGATCGGCCGAAGCAGAGATGATGCCTGGGCCGACGCGGTGAGGAAGATCAGCCGAGGGCTGGCGGTGGCAGTCGACTACGGGCACCTGCGGGAGGCGCGGCCGGTCGACGGGACGTTGACCGGGTACCGAGGTGGGCGGCAGGTGCCTCCGGTGCCCGACGGGTCGAGTGATGTCACCGCGCACGTGGCCATGGACTCGGTCGCCTCCGCTGGTGCGGCGGTCGCCCGGTGCGCGTACTCCCTGGTCTTGCAGCGGGAGGCGCTGCGGGCGCTCGGGGCCGACGGCGGGCGACCGCCGCTCAGCCTGGCCGGCACCGACCCGGTCGGCTACGTGCGGGCGCTGGCCGCCGCGTCGGCGGTGGCCGAGCTGACCGACCCGGCCGGGCTCGGCGGGCACTGGTGGTTGCGCCAGCCGGTCGGCATCCCGCTCGGGCCGGCCGTGGCACGATGACGGGCATGACCACCGACGCCGGGGACCTCCGTGAACTGACCGTCGGCACCGGGGCCGGGCTGATCGCCGGCACCGGTGATCAGCAGCTCGGCACCGACATGGTGCTGAACATCGGCCCGCAGCACCCCTCCACCCATGGTGTGCTGCGGTTGAAGCTGGTGCTCGACGGTGAGCGGGTGGTCGCCTGCGAACCGATCGTCGGTTACATGCACCGGGGCGCGGAGAAGCTCTTCGAGGTGCGTGACTACCGGCAGATCATCGTGCTGGCCAACCGGCACGACTGGCTCTCGGCGTTCTCCAACGAGCTGGGTGTGGTGCTCGCTGTGGAACGCCTGATGGGCATGGAGGTGCCGGAGCGGGCCACCTGGCTGCGGATGGCCCTCGCGGAGCTGAACCGGGTGCTCAACCACCTGATGTTCCTCGGCTCGTACCCGTTGGAGATCGGGGCGATCACGCCGATCTTCTACGCCTTCCGGGAACGCGAGACCATCCAGGCGGTGATGGAGGAGGTCTCCGGCGGCCGGATCCACTACATGTTCAACCGGGTGGGAGGCCTCAAGGAAGAGGTGCCGTACGGGTGGACCGGGCGGGCCCGCGCGGCGATCGGCGAGGTACGCCGTCGGTTGCCCGACCTGGACCACCTGATCCGGCGTAACGAGATCTTCCTGGCCCGCACCGTCGGCGTGGGCGTGCTGTCCGCCGCGGACGCCGCCGCGTTCGGCGCGTCCGGCCCGGTGGCCCGGGCCTCGGGGCTCGACCTGGACCTGCGCCGCGACGACCCCTACCTGGCCTACGACGAGCTGGACGTTCCGGTGGTCACCAAGACCGCCGGCGACTGCCACGCCCGTTTCGAGGTGCTGCTCGACCAGGTGTACGCGTCACTGGACCTTGCCGAGCAGTGCCTCGACCGGGTGGACCGGCTGACCGGGCCGATCAACACCCGGCTGCCGAAGGTGCTCAAGGCGCCGGAGGGGCACACGTACGCCTGGACGGAGAACCCGCTCGGCATCAACGGCTACTACCTGGTGTCGAGGGGTGAGAAGACGCCGTGGCGGTTGAAGCTGCGCACCGCCTCGTACGCGAACGTGCAGGCGTTGGCCACGCTGCTCCCCGGCTGCCTGGTCCCTGATCTGATCGCGATCCTCGGCTCGATGTTCTTCGTGGTCGGCGACATCGACAAGTGACCCGAGCCGCCTGACGGGTCACCGCCAGCGGTCGGTGGGTGGCGCGCCGCCGGCACGCGGCACGTCGTCCTGCGGCGGGTAGCCGTAGCGCTCGTCGACCCGCCGCCGGCCGGTCCGTTCCGGCGCGGGTTCCGCCTGGTGGCCGCGTTGGCGCGGTGGGCGCCACTCGTCCGGCACCGGCACACCGCCCACCGGCAGCGCGGGCCTTCCCGGCTCGGCCCGCCGACCACCGTCGTGGCGGCGCGGTTCTTCATACCGGCCGGCGTCGTCGTAGCGGCCGGCGTCCTCGTATCGGCCGGCTTCGTCGTATCGGCCGGCGTCGTCGTATCGGCCGGCTTCGTCGTATCGGCCGGCGTCGTCGTAGCGGCGCGGCTCCTCGTAGCGGGCGGCGTCCTCGTGACGGCGCGGCTCCTCGTGGCGGACGGCGGCCCAGCGGTCGGCCACCCGGTACTCGGTGCCGGTGGCGTCGGCGTGCACCTCGGCCCGACGTTCGCCGACCCGCAACTCGCGACCGTTCTCATCGTCGCGGACGGCGGCCCACCGGTCACCGGCCCGCAACTGCGACCAGTACTCGCCGGTGTCGTCGGCCCGCAGCGGCGGCCCGGGCTGGGGTGCCGGGGCGCCCGCCCGGTCGCGCTGCTCCGACCAGCCCCGATCGTCCGGGCTGTCCCAGGATTCCGCCGCCGGCCTCTCCGGGGTGCGGTGGGATCGGGACGCCGGGGCGGGCTCGTCGGGCTGGGAGTACGCGTCGCGTCGATCCGTCCACTCCGGTTCGTCGCGGCGGCCCGTCCGGCCCGGCTCAACGCCGTACCCGGCTCTGGGGTGCTGCTCCGGCTCGCTCCTCGCCCGGCCGGACGGCCGAGGGGGCTGTTCGGCGTCGCCGCCCCGGGTCCACTCCTGCGCGGGTGGGGTCCACTGACCGGCGTACCCACCGCCGTAGCGCCCGGCCGGCTCGGCCGGGCCGCCGTCCACCACTGTGTGCCGGGTGGTGACGTGCACGGTCTCGGTGTGTCGGACCACGCCACCCGGCCGTTGCGCCGCCTCCGGGCGGTCGTGCTCCCGGGGGCGAGCTGAGCCGTACGCGGTGGTGGGCGGCCGTTCCCCGCCGTACATTCCGGCGGTGGCCGGCGGCTCGGGGGCCTCACGGGCGTACGCCGGCTCGTCGTCGTTTGGGTGCTCGGGGCGCCCCCACCGGGGCGTGTCGTCGGGGCCGGACACCCGGGCGCGGGCGGGCGGCGCGTCGCCCCGGTTACGGGCCACCGGCGTGTCGTCCACCGGCGGCTCGACGGCAGCCACCCGCGCCCGTCCGGCGCCTGCCGGCTCGACGGCGGGGGCGGCACCGACGAGGGCGGCACCGCTGGTGTCGAGACGGCGGCGCACCGCGGCGATCCCCTCCTGAGCCCGTTGGGCCTGATCGAGCGCCTGGTTACCGCGCTGGGCGGCGGCCACGATCTCGCTGCGCAACTCCCGACGCAGCTCCTCGATCTCGTCCAGCAACTCGTCGGTCCGTGCCGAGGCGCCCTCGCCGTCGGGCCGCAACGCGATGGAGAGGCCGATCAGCACCACCGCGAGGATGGCGAGCACCGCGGCGAAGCGCAGCGGGCCATTGCCGTCGGCCACCAGCAGGATCAGCGCCGCCACCGGCGCGAGAGCGACGCCCGCCCAGAAGAGCATGGTCAGCAGCGGGGGTTGACGCCGGACGTCAGGGGTGGCCGGGGCTGGCATGGATGTGCAGCCTACCCACGTTGTCCACCGGAGGGAACGGGGTCCCCGGGACGCGCGGACGCCCCCGCCCGGTCGGGGCGAGGGCGTCCTCAGCACGTGCGGAAAGGGCTCAGCTGGTGGCGAAGGCGCCATCCGAGGAGAAGATCAGACCCACGCTGATCGAGCCGTCGCGCAGCCCGCTCTTGGTCAGTGGTCCACCCTGGTCCAGCGAGGAGAACTTGCCGACCGACAGCCCATAGGTCTTCTCCAGGCCCGGCTTGCAGAATGGACGCTGCTCGCACTCCGGCGGGCCACCCAGCACGGTCGCGCTGCCGGAGCACTTCGCCGCCAGCTCGGAGAGGGTCCGCACGCCGTACTTGTCCGCGAAGGCCTGGGTCACCGCGAAGGCGTTCTGGTCCTGTGCGGCGGCCGGGGTGCCGAAGGTGAGGCCGGCCTTGTCGCCCTCGGCCTTGAGCGCGGTCACCGTCGTGTTGATGTCCGGCGAGGAGACCGGCTGCGCGTTCTGGCCGTTGGCCTTGGTGTTGAGGAACTCGGCCATGGTCGCCGCGTACTCCGGGACGACCTGGATCTCGCCCTTCTCCAGGGCCGGCGCGTAGAGCTCCCGGTTGCCGATCTGCTGCACCTTGACCTGGTAGCCGGCGGCGGAGAGCACGATCCGGTACAGCTCGCCCAGGATCTGACTCTCGGCGAAGTTGCCGGCGCCCACCGTGATGTCGCCGCCCGGGCCCTTGGCGATGCCCGCGGTCAGGTTGTTCGCGCTGGCGAACTCCTCGGCCGCCACCTTGGGGGTCTTGCGGTCCTCGTTGACGGCCTTGTTGAGCTGGATCAGCTTCGGGGTGTCGAGCGAGGCGGAGACCTTGTCCAGTGCGGCGATCAGCTGCGGGTTGGCCGCCTTGCTGTTGACCGCGGGAATGACGTTGTCGGAGTTCTGGAGCTTCTTGTCGTCCTGCAGAGCGATGAGCTGCTGGCCGGCGACCGGGGCGCACCCGGCGCCGGAGGCGCTCGTCTGGGGTGCGTCGGTGCCGGACGAGCCGGCGTCACCGCAGCCGGTGAGGAGTGCCGCCCCGGCGACGGCGCTGACCGCCCCGATCGCCAGACGTGTACGTGCGCGCATGTGCCCGCCTTCCGTGTCCCGGCGCGACCCGTCCCGGGCCAGCCGCGTGTCCGACGGGCGATCCTGATTGTCGGCCGCCCGCGAATGTCCACCCAACATGCTCCGGAACCGACCGACAACTTGGGATGGACTTCGTCACCCCATCGTCACCGATTTGACGGACGTGGGTCGCCCGCTCGACGCGGGCTCACCCGGACGGTCAGGCGCTGCCGGTGGCGTCGGCGGCCCGGGGCCGCCCGAGGCGCTGCCGCCCGCGCCGCAGCGGCTTGGGGGTGACCAGCCGTTCGACGCCGCCGAGGACCACCTCGGCCAGCAGCGCGAGCCCGGCCACCAGCACACCGCCGGCGACGATCTGCCCGCCGCCGGCCGCGATACCGATACCGAAGCCGGTCCGGATGATCTGGCCCAGACCGCCGCCGTTGACGAAGGACGCCAGCGCCGCGGTCGCGATCACCTGGACCGCCGCGGTGCGGAAACCGGCCGCCAGATAGGGCACCGCGAGCGGCAACTCCACCCGGCGCAGCAGCTGCCCGCTGGACAGGCCCATCCCCCGGGCCGCGTCGCGGGCCTCCGGGTCCACCTGCCGCACCCCGGTGTACGCGTTGGCCAGCAGCGGCGGCACGGCGAAGACCGCCAGTGCCACCACTACCGGTGTCTTCCCGAAGCCGCTGGCGAAGACGACCGGGAGGATGGTCAGCAGCGCCAGGGTGGGGATGGCCAGGGTGGCGTTGGAGATCAGCACCACGAGGCCGCCACCTCGACCGAGGTGCCCCAGCCAGAGCCCGAGCGGCCAGGCCACCAGACAGCCGAGCGCCACCGCCAGGGCGGAGATCGTCAGGTGCTCGCCGAGCCGGTCCAGCATGCCGCCGGGGTTGGTCCAGTTCAGTGGGTCGTTGATCCAGGTGATGGCCTGCCCGATCGGGTTCGCCGCGACGGTCACTGTGCCCCCCGGGTGGACCAGGGAGTCACCAGTCGGGCGACCAGGATGAGCAACAGGTCGAGCACGACCGCGAGCGCCACGCAGAGCAGTGCGGCCGTCATGATCTCGGCCTTGTAGAGGTTGTTCTGGAAGCCCGCGAAAATCAACTGCCCGAGCCCGCCGTGCCCGACCAGCACCCCGACCGTGACCAACGCCACCGTCGAGACCGTCGCCAGCCGTACGCCGGTCACGATGCCCGGGAGCGCCAGCGGCAGGTCGATCCGGAACAGCCGCCTCCACCGGCCGTAACCCATACCCTCGGCGGCCTCCCGAACCTCCGGGGGCACCTGGTTGAGACCGGCCACCACGTTGCGCACGATCAGCAGCAGCGCGTAGAGGACCAGCCCGACCAGCACCGTGGTGGCCCCGGTGCCCAGGTAGGGGGCGATGAACGCGAAGAGCGCCAACGACGGGATGGTGTAGACCACCCCGCTGACAGCGAGGATCGGGCCGGCGAGCGGACGGACCCAGTACGCCAGCACGGACAACGGCAGGGCGATCAGCACCGCGATCAACACCGCTCGGCCGGTGAGGGAGGCGTGTTCGCGCACCGCGGCGAGGATCGTGTCAGAGTTGTCCCGCACGTACTGCCAGGAGAACCAGGGGTTACCCGGGTCGGCCCGGTAGCTCAGGCGGAAGGACATACGTGGACGTTACCCCGGAGGCTACCGGCGTGGCCCAATCCCCTCGCGCGGCGTCGATCTCCCTGGAGGGCATCCAGAAGCACTACCCGAACGGCACCGAAGCTGTCCGGGACCTCAGCCTGGAGGTCCCGGCCGGCGAGCTGGTGGTGCTGATCGGCCCGTCCGGCTGCGGCAAGTCGACAGTCCTGCGGATGATCAATCGCTTGATCGAACCGACCGCCGGCCGCATCACGCTCGGCGACGAGGACGTCACGAACGTCGACCCGGTGCAACTGCGCCGTCGAATCGGGTACGTGATCCAGAACGTCGGTCTCTTTCCACACCAGACCGTGCGGGCCAACGTGGCCACCGTGCCGAGCCTGCTCCGCTGGCCCAAGGGCCAGACCCGGGCCCGGGTCGACGAGCTGCTCGACCTGGTCGGGCTGGACCCGGCCGAGTTCGGCGGTCGCTACCCGCACGAGTTGTCGGGTGGCCAGCGGCAGCGTGTCGGGGTGGCCCGGGCGCTCGCCGCCGACCCGGTGGTGCTGTTGATGGACGAGCCGTTCTCGGCCGTCGACCCGATCGTCCGGGCCCGCCTCCAGGAGGAGTTCCTGCGCCTCCAGGCCGAGGTGCGCAAGACGATCGTGCTGGTCACCCACGACCTCGACGAGGCCGTCCGGCTCGGTGACCGGATCGCGGTCCTCTCCGAGGGCGGGCAGCTGGAGCAGTACGACACCCCGGCCGCACTGCTCGGCGCACCCGCCACTGCGTTCGTACGCGAGTTCGTCGGCGCCGACCGGGGCATCCGCCGGTTGGCGGTCACCCCGCTCGACCGGGAGGCGCTGGAGCCGGTGCCCGAGGACGCCGCATCGGACCTGCCCACCGTCGCTGTGGACGGCTCGGCGTACGACGCGTTGGCGGTCCTGCTCACCTCGGGCCGGGACCGGCTTCTCGTGACCGACGCCGGCCGGCCGGTGGGCGCGCTCAGCCGACAGCGCCTCCTCGACCTCGGCCGCCCGACCAGCTGACCCCCGGTCGGGGCAGGCACGACCGTCTCGCCTGACCCCGCCTCGGCCGGGTCAGGCACGACCGCCGAGGCTGGCGATGCCGATGATCCACCCGGTGAGGAAGCCGTAACCGGCACCGGTGCTGGCGTCCTGCAGGGCCCCCAGCAGTGACGGTGCCGGGCCGAGCAGCGCCGCCAACACTGCGGCCAGCCCGCCGGCCAGCACGTACGCTGCCCAGCCGGAGAAGAACTGGCTGACCGGGCCGGGCACCCGGGCGACCTGGGCGGCGGGCAACAGGTAGAGCAGCGCCACCGCGAGGACCACCACCAGCACCGCTCGCAGGTCGGCGGCGAACAATCCGCCGGCCTGCCCGTCCGCGTCCAGCCGCCAGGCCGGCCAGGCGAGCAGGCGCACGTAGAACGCGCCGCCCGATTCCGGGTCGGTCAGGGTGGCGGCCCAGCCGGTGTACGCCGGACTTCCGCAGATGCCGACCAGCAGCAACACGGCGAGCGCGCCGGTGCCGGCGGCCGTGCCGTAGCGGCTGACCGGGCCGGAACGGTGCATGAGCGACGCGATCCGCCCAGGCCCCGAACCGGTGGCTCGGGCTGACCTGGGCTGTCCCGAGCGGCTCAGTGCTTCATCAGGTAGTCGATGAAGGCGGCCCGCAGCAGCGGCGCCGACTCCTCGTAGCCGTGACCGGTCAGCTCCCGCCACAGCGCGTTGGCCTCGTCGATCGTCGGGCCGATCGAGTTCGGGGCGCCGTCCAGCACCGTGGCCTCGTCCGCGTTCGGCAGGTGGCGCAGCACCGACCAGAAGAAGCCCACGTCCCGGTGCTCCCGGGCCCGGGCGAACGCCCGCTCCCGCAGCTCCTCGGTGGACAGCGCGTCAAGCTCCTCGAACGAGGTTCCGCCCGGGGTGGCGGCAGGTGAGTCGGTCATGTCGCCGAGCCTAACGCTCGAGATCAGCTCCGGCTCGGCGGACGCGACGCGGCTCACCGCTCGTCGGTGTCCCACCGTCGCGGGCCGTCCTCCCACCGCGGATCCCGCCACGGGTCGATCGGTTGGGGCGCGGCCTGGGTCGGCAGCGTGGGAGGCCAGTTGTCGACGGACTGCGGCTGCGGCGTGGTCCAGCCCGAGCTGATCGTGCCGTCGCTGACCGGCTCGGGCCGCTCCGGGCTGCCCACTCGGGGCCGCCCGAGCGTCTCGACCAGCCGGGTGGCCAGCAGCCCGACGCCGAGCGCGGCCCCGCCGACCACCCAGTTGCTCAGCGTCCAGCCGCGCTCCGGCGCGTACACCTGGAAGACGGTGACCAGGCCGACCGCCAACAGCGTGCCGAACACACCGCCCCGGCGGCCGTACGCGCTGGTGCCGGCGAGCAGGGCCACGCCGATCGCCAGCACCGTCCAGTCCAGCCCCGAGGTGGGTGCCACCGGCCCGGGGTCGTTGGCGGCGAGCAGCATGCCGGCCAGAGCGGCCAGCACCGTGGAGACGACCAACGCGACGGCGGTCACCACGGCTGCCACCGCGCCCCGCCGACGGGCCGGGTCGGCGATCGGTCGGTACCGGCCGACGAGCCGGCGGATCGCCCGGATCGCGCCGAACAGCCCACCCAGGACGGCCACCGCGGCGAAGCCGGCGAAGAGGTAACCGGCGCTGCCGGTGGGGTCGTAGTCGCCCTGCACCAGCACGGGTGCCGAACGGCGTTCGATGTACACCACCACGGCGGCGGCGCCGGCCAGGCTGGCGGCCCAGCCCGGCACGTGCAGCACCACCACGGCCAGCGCCAGCGCCAGCCCGCCCACCGCGGCGACCGCCACGGCCGGGCCGAGCGACGCCGGCAGCCCCCGGTCACCCTGCTCGGCGTAGTGCAGGGCGGCCGCTACCGCGATCGGGCCGACGGCCAGGTTCGGCGCGGCCGTCCGCAGGCTCAGCCCGGCGGCCAGGGCGAGCAACCCCAGCCCGACCGCGTCGATCAGCAGCGTGCGCAGGTTGCCGTCACGCACCGCGGCCGGATCCTCCCGCCAGAGCAGCCAGCTCACGGCGGCCAGCCCGGCCAGCAGCAGCAGCTCCCACCACAGGTGTACGCCGATCCGATCCCGGCCGGGCTCACCGTGGGTTGGGTCGTCGAAGACGTTCTCCAGTACGGCGCTCGGCACCCCCGACGCGGGTTCGGCCGAACGGTCCCGGCCCGCTTCTTCGTACCCCATGACGCCGCCTCCCCAGTGGCCGACCGTCCCCAGTCCGGCGCGCGGACGGACCCTGGGCGGCCCTTGCTCTCCGATCGCAGGCACCGTACCCGCGACCGCAGCCGGGCGTAACCCCCTGCTCAGCGCTGGCCGGGGCGGCTCTCCCGAGGGTCCTGCTCGCGCTCGTCGTCCGGGCGTTCCGGCACCCGGCAGGAGCGCTCCAACCAGAGCGCGGCGCCGACCAGTGCCAGCGAGGCGAGCAGGCCTCCGCTGGCGGCCGGTCGATCGTCCAGGGCAGCGCGGGTGGTCTCCACGAAGAGCCAGCCGGTGAGCCCCGCGTAGAAGCCCGCGAAGATCGCGGCGGCCAGCGCCGACGCCTTCGCCAGCACCACGAAGCGGGCGACCAACAGCGGATTGACCGGGTCCCGACCCGGCTTGCGCTCGATTCGGCCCCGGGTGTTGATCGCGGCGTACGCCTCCAGCACGGCGAGCCCGGCCAGCGTCACCACCGGCAGCCAGGGCAGCCGGGGAATGCCGCTGTAATAGAGGCTGCTGATCAGCAGCCAGGCCACCGCCGCCGCACCCAGGCCGGCCACGACCAGGGTCGAGATCCGGGTGGGGCCCATCCGCGACCCGTCCGGGCCCGACCCGCCGGGTGGGGGCTTCGCCTGCGTCATGCCGGCCGGTTCCGCTCGGTCATGCCGTCGACTCTAACGCCAACTCCGGCCGGGGACGCAGTTCCAACGCCTCGTCGGCCGCGGGGCCGGTGGTCAACAGGTCGGTCAACCAGCCGTGACCGGGCAGCCGACCGTACGGCTGGATGTCGATCCACGGACGCAGCACGAAGGCGCGCAGGTGCGCCCGGGGGTGCGGCAGGGTCAGCTCCGGGTCGTCGCTGAGCACCGGCTCGTCGTCGTCGCCCCAGACGGCGATCACGTCCACGTCGAGGGTGCGCGGTCCGAACCGCCGCTGCGGGTCACGGACCCGGCCGGCCGCCTGCTCCGCGTCGCGGGCCCGCTCCAGCCAGTCGCGCGGGGTCGCGCTCTCGTCCTGCACGAGCACCACCGCATTGAGGTACGCGGGCTGATCGGTGTCACCCCACGGGGGAGTCTCGTACACCCCGGAGAGCACGAGCACCGCGTCGCCGAGGGTGGCGACGGCCGTACGCAGGTGCTCCAGGCGGTCGCCCAGGTTGCTGCCGAGCGAGAGGACCGCCCGGGTCATCGGGTACGCGCCCGGGTCATGGTGACGGCCACGTCGGTGAAGGTGTGCGGCACCGGAGCCTCCGGCTTGTGCACGGTGATCGTCGCGGCGTCGACCCGAACGTCTGCCAGGCAGACCGCGAGGAGCCGGTCCGCCAGAGTCTCGATCAGGTTGACCGGCTCGCCGGTCACCACCGCGACCAGGCGCTCGGCCAGCTCGCCATAGTGCACGGTGGCGGTGACGTCGTCGCTGGCAGCGGCCGGGCCGAGGTCCAGCTCCAGGACGGCGTCGACCACGAAGTCCTGCCCCTGTTCGCGTTCGAAGTCGTACACCCCGTGCCGGCCGCGCGCCCGCAGGCCGGTCAGCTGGATCCGGTCCGTCGTCATCGCCGTACCCCATGCTCGTGATCGTCTTGCGTTCGCTTCCTGTCGTGCGGCGGCACGGCCAGGCGGGGGCTGCCGGTCGCCGCCCAGACGGCGAGCGCGTCGGCGGTGGCCTGCACGTCATGCACGCGTACGCCCCAGGCTCCGGCGGCGACCGCCAGCACGCTGGTGGCCACGGTGGCCGCCTCCCGCTGGGCGGTAGGTCGCGGCGTGCCGTCCGCGGCGGCGAGCAACCCACCGAGGTACGACTTGCGGCTCGCCCCGAAGAGCAGCGGGTAGCCGAGATCCAGCAACTCCGGCAGGCGGGCGCTGAGCTCCCAGTTGTGCGCGGCCGTCTTGGCGAAGCCGAGCCCGGGGTCGACGATGAGGCGGTCGGCGGCCACTCCGGCGGCCAGCGCCGTGTCGATCCGTTGGGCCAGCTCGGCCCGGACGTCGGCCACCACGTCGGTGTAGGTGGCCAGCTCGCGCATGGCACGGGAGTGCCCACGCCAGTGCATCAGCACCCAGGGGCAGTGCGCGTCGCGGACCACCCGGGCCATGTCCGGGTCGGCCAGGCCGCCGGAGACGTCGTTGACCACCGCCGCGCCGGCGAGCAGGGCGGCCTCCGCGACCCGCGCACGGCTGGTGTCGACGCTGACCGCCACACCGGCGGCTGTCAGTTCGCGGATGACCGGCAACACCCGCTCGGCCTCGGTCGCGGCGTCGATCCGCTCGGCGCCCGGACGGGTCGACTCGCCACCGATGTCGACCAGGTGCGCACCGGCGTCGCGTAGACGGACGCCGTGTCCGACGGCGGCGTCCAGGTCGGCGTACCGTCCGCCGTCGGAGAAGGAGTCCGGTGTGACGTTGAGGACGCCCATCACCACCGGGCCCGAAGCCCGCACCAGATCGGTCACGACTAGACGGTACCGGTCGCGGCGGCGGCGCCCAGCGACCCGGGTACGCCCTGCACCACTGCCCCTGACGTGCCGATTGGAACAGGTGTACGATCGGTCATCTGGGCAGTATCGGGCAGCCCCTTCGCGGCTTGTCGCAATCCGGGGCGGCCCGTACGCTTTGGAATTGGCCAGCATCGAGATGGCGAAGCTTGGAGGGAGGGCCGAAGCGGGGAAAATCCGCCCAAACCTCGCCACCCTCCGTGGTGAGTAACGAACACAGGGTCAAGAACGCCATGCCCTGTGGGGCACTTTTCCCGTCCGGCTTGCCTATTGCACCGCCGCGGCACCGCCGGCCGCGCTATGGGGAGGTTCCAGTGATCGCCTTCGAGCTCATGGAGACGGCGTCGTCCGGCGTCGCCCACGCGCTCTCCACCCTGGCGTCGGCTCCACTCGCGGAGCCGGCACCGAAGGGAATCGACACCAACAGTGTCGTCACCTTCTTCGCCAGCAAGATCGCGCCGATCCTGCTCGCCGTCCTGGGCGTCATCTTCATCGGCCGTGCCAGCCGAGGCGAGATCTCCAAGGTGCTGACCAGCTCCGCGATCGCCATCGTCGGGCTCGCCTTCATCGCGGGCGCGGCAACACTTTTCTTCGTCGGCGATTACCTGATCGACCTGATCTTCGAATAGGCGCGTTCACCAGATGCGGCTGCGCACCGACGACGACATCTACCGGGCCCGCCTGGTCTACCTCGGGCCGCCCGGTTACACCCTTCCGGTCCACCTGCCCTACGCCCAGTACGGGCTCTTCATGCTGCTGGTCCCCCTCTACATGTTCATCCACTGGCTGTTCACGTTGACGGTCGAGCTCTTCCCAGCCTGGGAGATCGCGCTCGCCATCGTGACCACGTCGTTCATCTTCCGGCACGTCGACCCCGATCGGCCGGCGCGGGTGGTCATCCGCACCGCGCTGACCGACTGGCGACGCACCCGGGAGCCGGCGATCGAGCAGCGCGATCCGCGCCTGGTCGGCAGCCGGATCAGGATTCGGGAGGAGCTGGCATGACCGGACGTACGTCGAACGGTCCGTCGCAGGACGCGGGCATGGGTCTGCCGACAGTCGCCGAGGCGATCGCATGAGCCGCTCCTCCACGCCGGGCTCCCCGGCCGGCCGCCCGGGCGCACCAGCCGGTCACCGTGCGCACTCATTCGACTACACCGAGGACGAGGACGAGGTTGCCCTCGACCCCGCGCTGGTGACGTCGCCCGGCCACGGTGCCGTCGGCGTGTTCCAGGCACCCCGGCCGATTCCCCGCCGGACGCCACCGGCTGAGCCCACCGCCGTGTCGGCCGGCGAGAACGCCGACATCGACTCCCCCTTCCTGGACCTCTTCGGCGGCGGGGGACGACCCGCCTCGCCACGAGCCGTCACCGCAGGCCCGAGCACCCGCGAGCAGCCAGCGATCCCGCATCAGCCGCCACCCGCCGCCAGCCCGGCACCGGCCCGCGCGGTTCCCGAACTCGAGCCACCGTGGACGCCCGCCGACCCGCCCGGCAACGGTGGCCGACCCGTCGAGCCACGGCACGGAGGCGGCCACCCGGCCAGCGAGTCCCGGGTGCCGCACCAGGCCGGCGATCGACGGCCGATGCTGCGTCCGCCGGACGAGCCCGACCCGTCCACCGGCGGCGGGTCGCAGGCGACCGCCAGCCCCGTCCGCCGACCCGCCAGCACCGTGCCGGGCGGCCGCCCCGCAGCGACGTCACCGGCCCGACCGGCGGCTCAAGCGCCCCAGCCGACGGCCACGGCCGGCCGGTCCACGGCCCCCTCGGAGCAACCGGCCATGATCACGGCTGCCGATCGGCCAGCTCTCGAACGCGCGCCGCGCCGGGCCATCGACTCGGATCGGCCCAGGAACACCGGCACCGCAGCCACCGGCAAGGAGATCGCCGCACCCCGACAGCGCACGGCGAGCCGTTCGGACCGACCGATCAAGCCGACCCGGGTTCGCGCTCCAAAGATCAAATTCGGGGATCGGGATCCGTCGGTCGAACTGGCCATCACCGAGATCGCCGGCCACCTCACCTTCACGCCGAACACCGTCACCGCCTGGTACTGGCTGCCTGAGGTCCGCTGGGCGTTCCGTCCGGACGCCGAGCGCGAGGCGCTGCTGTCGGCGATCTCCGAGCAGTACGCCGGCCTGGCCGGCTTCCGACTGCACCTGCGCCGCACCACCCGACCGTTCCCCGCCGACGAGTGGGCGCGCACCATCGACACGCACACCTCGGCGCCGCTGCCCGACGTCCCCGGCACCACCGGCTGGGCCGACCACCTGGTCGCCGCCCAACGCCACCTGATGGCGGTCAACCACGCCGAGGGCCAGACCTACCTGGGCGTCACCTTCGCCCGGCGGTCCCTCGGCGACTCGCTCACCGAGCGGCTGCTGCGCACCTTCGGCCGGGGCACCGCCGATGGCGAACGCCGCAAGTTGGGTCGCACCGTGGAGCAGTTCGACGAGGTGCTCGGGGCGTTCGGCATGCGCGGCCGGCGGGTCACCGCCCAGGAGCTGGAATGGCTGCTCTACCGCTCGGTGGCGCTGTGCATGTCGCCGCCGAGCACCCTCTCCCCCGTCACCGACGGGCGCTGGGAGCGCGGCGACCTGCTCGCCATGACCGAGCAGGTCGAGCGCTACCGCACCCCGTACGGCTCGACGGTCAAGCTGGTCAACCGGATGACCGGCGAGGAGCGGCACGTCGCCGTGCTCGCGGTCGGCCGGATGGAGCCGCTGGAGATCCCGGAACGACACGAGCCCTGGCTGCACTTCCACGAGCGACTGCCCTGGCCGATGGAAATCTCGACCCGCGTCGACATCCTCGGCTCCGGCGACTCCTTCCGCAATCTCGAACACCGGCTGCGGATGATCCGCTCGCAACAGCTCGACTACGCCGAACACGGCATCGACGCGCCCCCGGAGCTGGAGCGACTGGCCAAGCGCGCCCTGGTGATCGGCGACGAGATGACCACCGGCCTGCCGGTCGACTCGGCCCGCGCACACGGCTGGCACCGGATCGCGGTCGGCGGCCGGACCAGGGAGGAATGCCTGGAGCGGGCCCGTCGGCTCATCCAGCTCTACTCCCGGGAGCTGCGCATCTCGCTGCAGCACCCGAAGAACCAGGACTGGCTGGCCCGCGAGTTCATCCCAGGTGAGCCGATCGCCAACACCGGCTACGTGCGTCGCATGCCGGTGCCGTTGCTCGCCGCCGCGCTCCCCCAGGCCGCATCCAACGTGGGCGACCGGCGGGGCGACCTGATCGGCCGAACCGCTGGCACCTGCCGCCGCCCGGTCTTCCTCGACCTGCACTTCCCCATGGAGGTCCGGGAACGCTCCGGGCTCGCGGTCTTCGTCGCCGAACCGGGCGGTGGCAAGTCCACCCTGCTCGGCGCCCTGGGCTACCTGGCCGCCCGCCGAGGCGTCCAGGTGACCCTGCTCGACCCGTCCGGCCCGCTGGCCCGCCTCTGCGCGATGCCCGAGCTACGGCCGTACTCCCGGGTGTTGAACCTGACCGGCTCGGAGCACGGCACCCTGGCGCCCTACTCGCTCATCCCGACGCCGCTGCGCTCCGAGTTCGGCACCGGGGCCGCCGGTGACCGGGAGTTCGAGATCGCGGTCTCCAACGCCCGAGCCGAGCGGCGGATGCTGGTCCAGGACATCTGCATGATGCTCGTCCCGCCCCAGGTGGCCAGGGAGGCGTCGACCGCCACCCTCTTCCGGCACGCCGTCCGCCAGGTCCCCGCCGAGGAAACCTCCACCCTGGACGACGTGGTGAGCTGCCTCGGGCGGCTCGACGACGACGCCGGCAAGGAACTGGCCAACCTCCTGCTGGACACCGCCGAGATGCCACTGGCCATGCTCTTCTTCGGCCGACCGCCGGAAGGGCTGCTCGGCGCCGACGCGGCCCTCACCGTGATCACCATGGCCGGGCTACGGTTGCCCGACCTCAAGATCGAACGCGAGTACTGGTCAGCCGAGGAAGCACTGGCCCTGCCGATGCTGCACACAGCGCACCGGCTCGCCGTCCGGCGCTGCTACGGCGGCTCGATGTCATCCCGCAAACTCGTCGGCCTCGACGAGGCGCACTTCATGGAAGGTTGGCGGTCCGGGCGCTCCTTCCTGGTCCGACTCGCCCGCGACTCCCGCAAGTGGAACCTGGCCGCACTGGTCGCCTCCCAGAACCCCCGCGACATCCTCGGCCTCGACGTACAGAACCTCGTCTCCACCGTGTTCGTCGGCCGCATCGCCGAGGACGCCGAGATCGCCTCCGAAGCGCTACGGCTGCTCCGGGTGCCGGTCAACGACGGGTACGAGGCCACGCTCGCCTCACTCTCCGCCGCCGACACCAGTTCGTCCAGCCGGCTCGGCTTCCGCGAGTTCGTGATGCGCGACGTCGACGGCCGGGTGCAGAAGGTCCGCGTCGACGTCTCGTACGTCGAAGGGCTGCTGGACCACCTCGACACGACGCCCGCCGCGATCGCCGCGGCGGCCGGAGTCCTGCCGAGCATCCCCCTGCCGGATCTGGAGGCGTGACATGGCTAGGGCCTGGGCAAGGACCGTGTCGTTCCTGCTCGCCCTTGGCGTACTGGCCGGGGCCACCCTCACCTGGCCGCTGATCGGCGCGGAGGCCGCAGCCGCCGCACCGCCCACCGCCCAGGCCCGCGCCGACCTCTGCACGACCGCCGAATGGCAAGCCGACTTCCGCGCCTGCGTGGCAAAGCTAGAAGCGGTCGCCGACGACCAGGTCACTTGCCGCAACGCACCGACCCCGGGTACGCCGGACTCCGGGCTCGCCGGCTGGTTCGCCGCCGCGCCCCCCACGGAGGCAGCGAATGGAGTAGCTGGTCGGTACAGCCTCTATGGCTACGGGGGTTATAGCTACACCACCTACGACGTCGGTGGTTGCGCCTCAAGTGTGCTCCATCCGGATTACAAGTTCACCACGACGATTGCCAATGGCGAGTTCATGGCCGCCACGGCAATCATCGGCGCATCAAATGCCCTCAGAGAGCGCGCCTGGGACCCCGGTTCGATGTGGGGATGGGCTGACCCGCTTGTCGAGCAGGCGACCAAGGCCGTGTACCAGAAGGTGTTCAGCGTCTTCGGCATCGTCACCCTGTGTGTGGTGGGACTTTACCTACTCTGGCGGTCCCGCCAGTCAGACATGAGCAACGCGATGACCACTGCGGGCTGGGCACTACTGGTGATGGTCGCGGTCACGGCATTGGCCGCTTGGCCGGTCAAGTCAGCGAACATCGCTGACGGTGCACTCGTCACCAGCCTCGGAGTGGTGCATGACGCCGTTGGGCCACAAGCGAAGGAACCGGACCCGGGACGGTGCATCGATCCTGAACGCTGCAAGGACCTACGAGCCCCTGCCGTCCGAGCAAGCGACACCGCTACCGAAACGATGCTCTACCGGAACTGGCTCCGGGGCGTATTAGGTTCGGCAGAAAGCGAGACCGCGCTCAAATACGGCCCCGCACTTTACGATGCAAAATCTGTGACGTGGGGTGAGGCCAAGTCGATGCGCGCCAGCTCGGCGGCCCGAGACGCGACGATCAAGGCCAAGCAGCAGCAGTGGGCCCGGGTGGCGCAGCAGATTAAGGCCGAAGATCCGGAGGCGTACGAATACCTCCAAGGTGTACGCGATATGGACCGGGTCGGCGCAGGGTTCATCGCCGTGCTCGCGGCCCTACTCTTTGCGATGTTCGACCTGACCGCGTCGCTACTGGTCCTACTGGGCTTCCTGATCTTCCGGTGGGCGGTGATCGCCGCACCCATCCTGGGCACCATCGGTCTACTGCGGCCGGCCAGCGCCGGTCTGCGGCGTTTGGCGAACGCCGTGGTCGCTGCGCTGTTCAACATCGCCATCTTCGGCACCGGGGCCGCCATCTACCTGTTCGCTGTCGACCTGATCATGAGTACCCCCACCATGCCGGGTTGGCTTCAGGTGGTGTTGGTCTGGCTCTGCGGGGTGGTCGGATGGCTGCTGCTGCGCCCGTACCGGCGGATCACGCAACTTGGTGGCAAGGACAGCAGCGAAGCGGTCAGTTCGGCCGGGTCCTGGCACCGCCGGTTCTTCCGCGACATGCGAACCGCCGCTCGGCTGGACGTAGCCGAGCCGGGCGGCACCGCCGAGCCGGTGGGCGGACGTCGACGGTCGCCCGACGCAACGCAGACCCGGCTACGCCCGGAGGCGCGGCGGGAGGACCCGGCTCCGGTGCCGACATCTGCGGCCGAGGGCCGGCGCGCAGACGCGGTGCGCCCCGATGGTAGAGAGCGACCCGAAGAGGCGCCGGCAGAGGAGGGCAGGGGTCGGAGCCGCCCAACCGCACCGCAGCCCCGACGCCGACAGCCAGCGACCTGGACCGAGCCGGATGTTCCGGCTGAAAACCCGTCGTTCGTGGTCTACCGCCCGGGCTCCACCGAGCGTGTACCGGATCGCACCGGACCTCGGGTGCGCTCAGAGGCGAGGTGACGGTCATGCGACGGGCGTTGGAATTCATCTTCACTCGGGCGCTGCGGTCCCGCTTGGGCGTTGCGCTCGTGATCGGAGTGCTGGTCGTTGGTGTGCTCGGGACAGCCCGGCTGATCTCCAACCCGGGCGATTCAGCCGATGGGTTGAGCAGCCGTCCGGATGGGCCGATCATCACCGTGGATCCGACGGCCGGCGACGACGGTCTGCTCAGCAGCGCAGCTCCGCCGTCACCCGTGACGTCGCCCGGCGCCCGCACGCCCGAACAGACCGCCGACCGCTTCGCCAAAGCCTGGCTGGGCCGTCCCGGGATGACCACCGAAGAGTGGCAGGCTGGCCTGCGGCCACTTTCCACGCCGGCGCTCAGGGAGAAGTTGACCGGCGCCGAGCCCGAGAGCGTGCCGGCCGAGAAGGTCACCGGTCCTCCAACCATGCGAGAGCGGACCGAGACGTTCGTCGAGTTGCTGCTTCCCCTTGATACCGGCGGGCTCCGGTTGGAGCTGGTCACCTCCGACGATGGTTGGCTGGTCGACGTTCTGGACTGGGAGCGGCCATGAGCGACGTTGGTAACGCCGGAACTCGGCGCGGGCCCCTCCGGCTCGGTGTGGTCGCCGCGGTGCTCACCGGGATGCTGCTCCTGCTCTGCTGCACTGGCGGCACCGCGGCGTTCTTCCTCACCGGGCTCGGAGGCGACGACGCCGAGAACGGCGACGCAATGGCACGCATGGAGTGCGGGCCGGTCCGAGCGGTGAACATCGCGGGCACGCTGCCGCGATTCGCCCAGTACGGCGACACCCAGGTCCGCAATGCCGCGATCATCATCAAGGTCGGCCAGGACATGGGCGTACCTTCGCGAGGCTGGGTGGTCGCCCTCGCCACCGCGATGCAGGAGTCCGCTCTACGCAACCTGGCCAACAGCGGCGTACCCGCGTCCCTGGCCCTGCCGCACGAGGGCGTTGGCGCGGACCACGACTCGCTGGGCCTGTTCCAGCAGCGGCCTGGGTGGGGCACTGTCGCCGAGCGGTTGAACCCCGCGTACGCGGCCCGCAAGTTCTACGAGAAGCTCGTCAAGGTGGAGAGCTGGCAACAACGACCGCTGACCGTGGTCGCGCAGCGGGTGCAGGTCAGCGCATATCCGGACGCGTACGCCAAGCACGAAGAGGTAGCCAGCCGGATTGTGGACGCGCTGGCCGGCGGCGCGGCCCGCACCGTCGAGATCAACGGCAAGGCGGTGTGCAACGCGGCCGAACGCGGTCAGATCGCCGCTTCCGGCTGGACCGCGCCGATCCCTGGCGGAGTAGGCTCCGGTTTCCGCACCGCCAGCCGACCCAGCCACAACGGAGTCGACATCGGCGCGGCCAAGGGCACCGAGATCCGCGCGGCAGCGACCGGTCGGGTGCTGGTCTCGACCTGCGACGAGGACCGCCGCGGCCGGCAGGACTGCAACGTGGACGGATTCCCCGGCAAGGGGGGCTGCGGCTGGTTCGTCGACCTGCTGCACGCCGGTGGTTACATCACCCGGTACTGCCACATGGTGGTTCAGCCCTTCGTCAAGAAAGATCAGATCGTGACGGCCGGTCAGGTGATCGGCAAGGTCGGCAGCAGTGGTAACTCCTCCGGCCCGCACCTGCATTTCGAGGTGCACCTGCAGAACAACCGCAACGCCTCCGGCGCGGTGAATCCGGTCCCGTTCATGCGCGAGCGGGGTGCCCCGTTGCGCGCCGCTGAGTGAGGCCACCACAGGTATGACCGGACCGTTACCCGACCCGTTCGCCGACCAGCCCGACTGGGCACCGCAACCGCCGAGACCCCTGGCCATCATCCCCGCGACGGAGCGGGTCGAGCTACGCGGTCGACGGGTGCTGGTCGGCCTGCCCGGAATGGGTTGGCGCGGCGACCTGCGCGCGGACGACCGGGTGGTGCAGAGCGCCCGGACCTACGTGCCGGTGATACCCGAGCACGAGTGGTACCGGGCCGAAGCCGACCAGGTCGAGGTGTTCGCGCCGCTGGTGCCGGTGGAGCGGGTCTGGGTGGAGACGGTCGGCAGCCGTCCGGGCATGGACGAGACCCGGGACACGGCCATCCGGTTGGTCTCGCTGGACGGCCCGGCACACCGAACCCCCACACCGGTATTCGAAGCGGACGCGGTCACCGGTCGGCGGGTGGTGCACGTCGAGGGTGGCCTGGAGCACCGTGACCTTCGAGCGGTCACCGAAACCTACTCGGGTGCCGAAGGGGACATCTGTGTGCGAGTCACACCCGAGGTGGAGTGGTACCGCTGGGCCTGGCGTGGCCAGTCACCCACAACCTTGGAAGTGCCGGTCCATTTGTTGTGGATTGAATGAGTCAACCAAGCCTGGCGGCAGCACACACACGCCATCCGTCCCGGTTGTCCAAATCGAACTGCCACGTGTCTGCAAGGCTCTGATGAATCCCGTCAATCGCGGCGCTCCGCCGGATAACAGCGATCACGGTGGCGTCGGTGCCGACAGTCTCAGTAACGACGACGTCTTCGATGTTAATCGAAAAAGAGACGCCCAGTTCCTGCTCCCGTCCGGCAACGTCCGCAGCGAACTCATCGACCGAGGGGACTGCACCATCGCAGGTAAACAACTTCGCTCGGTTCGGGTCGCCGGAGACGAGCGTCGCCTGAAGGTAATTGATCACCGCGACGTCCGGCGTGCTGCGGTCGGGCGTCGAGGCGCGGTTGTACCAAATCAAGGCCGTGGCGACTCCGCCGAGGCAGAGCAGGGCGAGCACGCCGGCGACGACCGTGAGCACCGTCCGCATCCGGCGGCGGGGCGGCTGCGGTGCCGGCGGTGCCGGGGCGGCCGGCAGCTGCTCGGACGGTGTCCGCTGGGCCGGTACGCGGGAGACCTGGGAACCGGCGGGGGGCTGCACTGATTCCACCTCCTGAAGTTATCGGCTGGACGCCCCGGAGCCAATGCCTCAGATCCAGCGGATCGTGACGGACCCCTCCCCACCGGTGAGATCCACGACATCACCGGCGCAGCGCCGAGGCACCTCCCGGAGGAGGACCGTCGGCTGGGATACCGTCTCTGCTTGGGGAGGGGTTGCCAACCTCGGGTAGAGGGGGTGGACGCGGTGGCCGGTCCGAAGGCTCGCACGAACCGCGCCGCAGCCCTGCACCGTCGAGCGGCGGCCGTCGCGACCGCGGCTGCCGGGATCCTGGACGAGACGCGGCCGGCTCCGGCCGATCAGCGCCGCCAGTACGAGGTGGCCGACCGGTTACGGACTGCTGCGGCCCTGCTGGCACCGGGCTGGTCGGGCGCGGCACTGGACTCGCTCACCGTGGACTCACCGGCCGGTGATGGTCCGCCGCCGTTCGTTCGGGTCGGTACTGCGGCGCCGTTGGATGACGCTCGTTTCCCCGCGTTGGTGCCACTTGTCGGCACCGGTCACCTCAGCGTGGACGCTGATGCGCGGGAGCCTCGGGTTGCGGGGTTGCTCCGGGCCGTACTTCTGCGGTTGTTGGGTGCGGCACCGGCGGGTGCCCTGCTGGTTCGCGCGGTGGATGCCACCGGAGCTGTGCTGACGCCGTTCGGGGCACTCGCGGATGCTGGCCTGTTGCCGCCACCGGCGGCGGACGTGGCGGGTCTGCGCACGGTGCTGACCGAGGCGGAGCAGTGGGTGACGCCGGGGGCGAGTGGGCGACGCCGTCACGATCGGACGCTGTTGCTGGTGGTGGCCGCGCTGCCGGAGTCGACCGGTCCGACCGACCTGGCGCGCATCGAGACGTTGGCCGAGCAGGGGCCGGCCGCTGGGCTGCATCTGGTGGTGGCGGGTTGGCCGCCCGCCGGCCCGTACTCGGCCCGGGCGCCGCTGCCGCACACCACGTCGCTGGTGCTGCGGAATGCGTACGCGCTGCTCGGCGATCCGCCGGGGTCGTCGTTCGCCGGGCCGGGCGCCGATCCGCCGGGCGGCCTGAACTCGCCGGTCTTCGTCGAGTCGGACCCGCCGGCCGAGCTGGTCGACGCGGTCTGTCGGCGGCTCGCCGAGCAGGTGGAGGCGGGTTCCCGGTTGGCGTTGGGTGCTCTGCTGCCGCCGACGGGTGAGCGACTGTGGGAATCGGACTCGGCCGAGGGGCTGACCACGACCGTCGGCGATGCCGGGGGCCGGTCGGTGCCGCTGGGCTTCACCGAGTTGACCCCGCACTGGCTGGTGAGTGGCCGGTCCGCAGCCGGCCGGGCGGCGTTCCTGACCACCGCGCTGCTCGGCCTGGCCGCCCGGTACGGCCCGGACGACCTGGTGTTCTACCTGGCGGATCTCGGCGACGGCGAGTCCTTCGTGGAGTTTTTGCAGACCGAGCGGGACCGGTCGTGGGTTCCGCAGGTGCGCGCGGCCGCGATGGCCGCCGACCGGGAGTACGTCCGGGATCTGCTGGACGAGTTGACGGCCGAGGTCCAGCGCCGCACGGAGGCGGGCGCTCGGGCCGGGGGGCAACGCTTCGCGGAGCTGCGTCAGCACCAGCCGCTGCCACGGGTCGTCTGTGTGGTGGACAATGTGCCGCTGCTCTTCGCCGAGCGGGACCGGCTGGCCGCCGAGGTGGCCGCCCAGTTGGACGGGCTGGCCCGGGCGGGTCGGGCGTACGGCGTGCACCTGGTCCTGGCGGGCGCGGGCGAGTTGGGGCTGAGTGCGCGCGCGGATGCTGGTCATCGGGATTCGGTGCTCGGGCAGTTTCCGGTACGGGTGGCGCTGCCGGGTGGCAGCCCGGTGTTGGAGCCGACGAACGACTCGGCGGCCGGTCTGCCGGTGGGCAGCGCGGTGGTGAACACGGCTGGCGGCCTCGGCGGCCCACGGGGTGCGATCCGGGGTCACGAACGGTTGATCCGTCACCCGGACCCGCAGGATCATCCGGAGGTCGTGGAGAAGCTGCGGCACGAGTTGTGGGCGGCCCGTCCGGCCGGGTCGGTGCCGCCGGTGGTCTTCGCGGGTTACGCCCGGCCGCTGCTGGGCAACGATCCGCGTCACCGGGCGGCCCTGGCGGGACAGGCACACGGACCGGCCGCCCTGCTGGGCCGGGCGGTGGACGTGGCCCGCTCGACGGTCGCCGTGCCGCTGGGTCCGGCGGCCGGGCGCAACCTCGCGGTGTTGGGGTCGGGCACCGCGGCGGGCGGGCTGTTGGCGACGGCGGCGCGGAGCACGTCGGCTCACCACGCACCGGGCACTGCCCGCTTCCTGGTGGCGGCACCGGATCCGGGCGCCCGCGCCCTGGCGCAGGCGTTGACGGCCGATTTGGCAACCCGGCATTCGGCCGAGCTGGTGGATCTGCCGACGCTGCTCGCGGACGCGGCCGACGACCTGCCGACGTACCTGGTGGTCTTCGGGCTGGACCGGCCGGGTCCTCGGGAGCTGCCGGTGGACCGGCTGCGGTCGCTCCTACGAGACGGGCCGCCGGCGGGGCGGCATCTGCTGGGCTGGTGGCGTGCGGTGCCGCCGTTCGCCGCGTTGTTCGAGCCGGCGGGCGAGGTCGACAAGCTGGCGGCGGTGGCAGTGCTGGACGTGCCGGTCGCGCAGCTCACCGCGGTCTTCGGTCGACCGGTCGAGTGGCAGGTGCGACCCGACCGGGCGGTGCTCTGGGACGGCCCGGACGAGCGGGGCACCGTCCTGGTGCCGTTCGCCGACGAGGCCGGCTGATCGGGTGGCGCGTGTGGAGGGTGTCGAGGTGGATCCGATCGCGACGGTGACCGGGCCGGGGCGGCAGCGGGCAGCTGCGGCGACCGGGGACGCCGCGCCGCGTGCGGTCGAGCCCAGCACGGCCTGGACGGAGTATCTTGCGGCCGCCCGCCAGTTGGACGGGGTACGCCGGGGCGCGGCTGCCGCCGCTGGTGAGCAGGCCCGGTCGGCGGAGGCCGCCCGGGAGGAGTTGACGGTGGTCCGTACCGGGCTGGCGAGTCAGCAGGAACGGCTGCGCGAGTTGGGCGTACCGGCGATCTCCCTGGTGCCGTCACCGCCCGAGCTGACCGAGGCCGCCCGGTCGATGGCGGGTGGCCCGGCGGCCGTGTTGGCGGCGCTGCGGGCCGCGCGTGGCTGGTCCGAGGCGGCGGACGCGGCGCTGGCCGCGCGCCGCCGGTTCCGGCCGGGGTCCTGGCCCGCGCGGGCGCGCAACCTCCTGGTGTACGGGCCGTTCGCGCTGCTGGTGCCGCTGATCCAGGTCGTGGTTCTGGCGGCGACCGGGGTGGGACCGGCCACTGTGGCGGCGTTGATCTGCGGGCTGCCGATGCCGGCGGTCGCGTTCGTCGCCGGTTGGATCGGCATTGGCCGGTTGTTCCGGGTCGGCCCCACCGAGCGGCTGGACCGTACGGTGCGTTTCGGCGCGTTGGTGTGCCTGGTGCCGGCGGTGCTGGTCACGGCCGGCCTGCTGTTGGCGCTGCTCGCTGGCTGACCCGCCGGGCCGGAAAGCCGCCCGGCCGAACAACGCCGGGCGGGTGGGGGGAAACGCAACGGCCGGCCGTCCCGGATGGGTATCGGCCGGCCGTGGTGCGTCGGGGTGTCAGCGGGGGATGATCAGCGCCATCGCCTCGGCCCGCGACTTGGAGTCCGACTGCAGGATTCCGCGTACGGCCGACGTGATGGTCTTGGCACCGGATTTCTGGATGCCGCGCATCGCCATGCACATGTGTTCGCATTCGAGCACGACGACGACGCCGCGTGGTGCGAGTTTGCTCATCAGCAGGTCGGCGACCTGCGACGTGAGCCGTTCCTGCACCTGCGGCCGACGGGCGAAGACCTCGACGAGTCGGGCCAGCTTGGACAGGCCGGTGATCCGCCCGTCGGGGCCCGGGATGTAGCCGATGTGCGCGCTGCCCCGGAAGGGCAGCAGGTGGTGCTCACAGAGGCTCATCACGTCGATGTCCCGGACGATGACCAGCTCTTCGTGGTTGGCCTCGAAGGTGGTGCTGAGCACCTGGGCCGGGTCGACCCGCAGGCCGGCGAAGAGTTCGGCGTACGCACGGGCGACCCGGGCCGGGGTCTGCTGGAGTCCGTCGCGGTCCGGGTCCTCGCCGACCGCGATCAGGATCTCGCGGACGGCCTTCTCGATCCGGCCGAGGTCGACCGCGTCCTCGACAGGGCGGCCGGTCAGCTTGCCGCTGATCAGCCGCGCGGCCACGTAGTCCAGCTCGTCGTCGCCGTCGGGTTCGGTCGCGGAGACGGCCAGCTCCCGGTGTGGGGAGCTGGCCGTCGGGTCGTTGCTCAGTGCGTGCCGTCCGAGTTGTTGGACGGCGCGACGCCACCGACCGACGCCTGCGCGCCGTCGGCCTGGGCCTGCGCCTTGAGCTTGTCCTTCTCCGCAGGGGTGAGCACGGGCGGCTCGGTGGAGGGCTGACGCTTGCCGAAGCCGTTGTACGGCGCCAGCGGCGGGCGCTTGACCACCCGGGAGCAGATCCGCGCCATGTCGGCCGTGGAGAGGGTTTCCTTCTCCATCAGCTCCAGCACGATGTTGTCCAGGACGTCCCGGTATTCCACCAGGATCTCCCAGGCCTCGTCGTGCGCCAGCTCGACCAGTGCCCGCATCTCGCCGTCGATCTCGGCGGCGACCGAGTCCGAGTAGTCCCGCTCGTGGCCCATGTTGCGGCCGAGGAACGGCTCGTCCCCGCTGGTGCCGTACTTGATCGCGCCGAGCTTGGAGCTCATGCCGTACTGGGTGATCATCGCGCGGGCCAGTTGAGTGGCCTTCTCGATGTCGTTGCCGGCGCCGGTGGTCGGCTCGTGGAAGACCAGTTCCTCGGCGGCGCGACCACCCAGCGCGTACGCCAGGGTGTCGATCATTTCGGCGCGGGTCTGGGTGTACTTGTCTTCGGTCGGGAGCACCAGGGTGTGGCCCAGCGAGCGGCCACGGGACAGGATCGTCACCTTGTGCACCGGCGCGGCGTGCGGCAGCGCCCAGGCGACCAGAGCGTGACCACCCTCGTGGTACGCGGTGATCTTCTTTTCCTGGTCGCTCATCACCCGGGTCCGCCGCTGCGGACCGGCGACCACCCGGTCGATCGACTCTTCCAACGAGTCGTTGGTGATCGCCCGCTGCTCCTTGCGAGCGGTGAGCAGGGCCGACTCGTTGATCACGTTGGCCAGGTCGGCGCCGCTGAAGCCCGGCGTACGACGGGCCACCGCGTCGAGGTCGACGTCGGGCGTGAACGGCTTGCCCTTGGCGTGCACCCGCAGGATGGCCTTGCGGCCCTCCATGTCGGGGGCGTCCACCGGGATCTGCCGGTCGAACCGGCCCGGGCGCAGCAGCGCCGGGTCGAGGATGTCCGGCCGGTTGGTGGCCGCGATCAGGATGACGCCGCCCTTGGTGTCGAAGCCGTCCATCTCGACGAGCAGCTGGTTGAGCGTCTGCTCCCGCTCGTCGTGGCCGCCGCCCATGCCGGCGCCACGGTGCCGGCCGACGGCGTCGATCTCGTCGACGAAGACGATCGCCGGGGCGTTCGTCTTGGCCTGCTCGAACAGGTCACGGACCCGGCTGGCGCCGACGCCGACGAACATCTCCACGAAGTCCGAGCCGGAGATGGAGTAGAAGGGCACCCCGGCCTCGCCGGCGACCGCGCGGGCCAGCAGCGTCTTGCCGGTGCCGGGCGGGCCGAACAGCAGCACGCCCTTCGGGATCTTGGCGCCCAGGGCCTGGTACTTGGCCGGGTTCTGCAGGAAGTCCTTGATTTCGTACAGCTCTTCGACGGCCTCCTCGGAACCCGCGACGTCCGCGAAGGTCGTCTTCGGAGTGTCCTTGGTGATCATCTTGGCCTTGGACTTGCCGAAGTTGAGCACCCGAGAGCCGCCGCCCTGCATCTGCGACATGAAGAACAGCAGCAGGAGCACGAGCAGCGCGATCGGCAGCAGGTTGACCAGCAGGCTCACCCAGATGCTGTCCGAGGAGACCTTGGCGTCGGCCGGGCCGGTGACCCGGTTGTTCGCCTTGGCGTCCAGCACCTCGTTCCAGATCTGGTCGCCAGCCTGGTACGGGAACTGCGCCTCGATCTTGTTGGTCTCGGTCTTACCGAACTTGGTCTTCTGGGCCAGGTCCAGCTGGAGCGTCTGCTCCTTGTCCTGGAAGACCACCTTGTTGATCTTGGCGGTGTGCAGTTGATCGAGCGCAACGGAAGTGTCCACGCGGTGGTAGCTGGGACCACTGGTGAACAGCTGACTGAGCACAACGGCGCCGAGGATGACCAGGATGATCCAGACCACCGGTCGGCGGAAGAAACGCGTACGTTCCATACTGTTGTCGAGCGCCGGGGCGCCCGCATCCTCCTGATCGACGTCCTGACCGTCTGATGGTGTCGCCGCGTTGAGCGGCGGCCGGAGCCGCCGTGCGGGCCGGCCTCGACCCCGAGGCGCGAAAACTACCGCGCCGCGGTCATTCGACGGTACACCGTGCACGCGAGGAGTGAGCTTGCGAGCCCCGCAGTCGTGCACCATCAAAAGACCGCGTACGCCAGCAGCGAACCTGCGAGCCCCCGCACTCTGCGCGCCTTCGACATCGACGACACGCACCGTGGGCAGGCCCACCAGCCCCGCAGCCAACGTACGGCGAGTCCGGGTGGAAGCCGGCGTGGCAGGGAGTCCGGCTCGGCCACCCGAGCGCCCGGTCACGCGATCGAGAGGGTCGAGCGCGGAGGAACCTCCGGGCCACCGTGCTACACGGTAACCGCATCAGCTGAGAGCGCGCTGAACGTCGGCTTGATGGATGCCGATGCAATTCGGGTTCATGTCGACCGGTGGCCCGTCGCGACGGGTCGGACCCGGCGTCAGGAGCGGGCGTAGACCTCGGGCTTGAGCACCCCGACGTACGGCAACTCCCGGTAGCGCTCAGCGAAGTCGAGACCGTACCCGACCACGAACTCGGTGGGGATGTCGAAGCCGACGTACTTCACTGGGACCGGCACCTTCACCGCGTCGGGCTTGCGGAACAGGGCGACCACCTCGACGCTCGCCGCCGAGCGCGACTCGAGGTAGCGCAGCAGCCAGGAGAGCGTGAGCCCGGAGTCGACGATGTCCTCGACGACGACCACGTGCCGACCGGCGATGTCCCGGTCCAGATCCTTGAGGATGCGGACCACCCCGGAGGAGGTGGTGCCCTGGCCGTAGGACGAGATGGCCATGAAGTCGAGCTCCGCGGGCGGGCCGTTGCGGCCCAGCGCCCGGGCGAAGTCCGCCATGAACATCACCGCGCCCTTGAGTACGCACACCAGCAGCAGCCCGTCGCCCACGTGGGCGTAGTCGGCGGAGACCTGCTTGGCCAGCTCCGCCGTCTTCTCGCGGATCTGCGCCTCGGAGATGATCACGTGGTCGATGTCGGCGTCGTACCAGGAGCCGTCAGCCATGACTCCTAGCCTGCCGTACGTCGGATGGCCTCCGTCGGCGGGGCCGCACCTTTTGGCGCGGTCCCGCCGAGGATTTTCTGCGCAAACAACGCTAATCACATCAGTTGGTACGTGACCGCCAGCGGCGGCCGTCGTCGCTCGGCTTCCAGTCGGCCGAATCGTGGCTGTCGACGGTGAGGCCGGCCGCCGAGGCGGCGGCGAGGAGGACAAGGAACAGGAGGATGAACAGGAACTCCATGGCGGCGCTCGCTTTCGCATGATTGCTATCGGTTTCGCCGCCGGTGCGCACCGGACTGAGACCAGTCTGCGACCTCGCGAATCAACCGGACAGTGGCAGGAATGCCATTGGTCATCGATTTACTGCCACCTGTCGGGTTACCCTCGTCACATGCTGCGGTCCGTTGCCGTCCTCGCCCTCGACCAGGTCGCTCCCTTCGAGCTCGGCGTGCTCGCCGAGGTGTTCGGCACCGACCGGACAGCCGACGGTTTCCCCGCCTACCGCTTCCAGGTGTGCAGCCCCGACGGCGCTCCCGTGCGTACCTCGTCCGGCTTCCACCTCACCCCACACGCCGACCTCGGCCCGGTCGACGAGGCCGACCTGGTGGCCATCCCCGCGCACAGCCAGGGCACCACCGTCCCCGCCCCGGTGCTCGACGCGCTCCGCCGGGCCGACGCCCGCGGAGCGCACCTGTTCAGCGTCTGCTCCGGCGCCTTCCTGCTCGGCGAGGCCGGGCTGCTCGACGACCGCGAGTGCACGACCCACTGGCGGTACGTGGACGAGCTGCAACGCCGGCACCCGCGCGCCCGGGTCCGGTGCAACTCGCTCTACGTCCAGGACGGCCGGTTGCTCACCAGCGCCGGCACGGCGGCCGGCATCGACGCGTGCCTGCACCTGATCCGCCAGGAGCACGGCTCGGCCACCGCGACCCGGCTGGCCCGGCGGATGGTGGTCCCTCCGCACCGCGACGGCGGTCAGTCCCAGTACGTCGAGGCGCCCATCCCGAAGGCGCCCGAGGCACCCACCCTCGAACCGGTGTTGGAGTGGCTGATCGGCCACCTGGACCGGACGATCACCGTGGAGGAGTTGGCCGCCCGCGCCGGCATGGCGCCCCGCACGTTCGCCCGCCGGTTCCGCGCCGAGACCGGCACCACCCCGCACGACTGGCTCACCAACCAGCGGGTGCTGCTCGCCCGGCGGCTGCTGGAGGAGACCCCGTTGAGCGTGGAGGCGGTGGCCGACCAGTCCGGCTTCGGCGACGCGGCCGCGTTGCGCCACCACTTCAGTCGCCGGGTCGGTGCCACCCCGCACAGCTACCGGACCACCTTCCGGGACCGGGCGCACAGCGGCTGAGACCGGCCGCAGGTCAGGCGGGACGCACCGATGCCAACCGGCCGTCGCGGCGAAACACCCGGACACCGCCGGGCAGGTCGGCCGGGCCCTGACCGTGCCAATCGGTCACCAGGGCGTCCAGGGCGGCGACGTGCCGGTGCGACAGGGCACCGGGCAGCGCACCCAACTCGCGGGCCCAGGAGTGCAGCACCCGGCCGCGTACGGCGGGAACCAGGCCGAGCAGCGCCGGCACGGACAGCCCTCCGTCGGGGCACCGGGCCGCCGCCAGCGCCGTCCCCGCCAACTCGTCGAGCGCGGCGTTGTCGGCGGCCAACAGCCGGGCGGTCCGCGCCAGGTTGTCCACCACGCCCGGCCCGAGCGCCCGCACCAGCGCCGGCAGCAGATCGCCCCGCACCCTCGACCGGGCGTACGACGGGTCGCTGTTGTGCGGGTCCTGCCACGGGCTCAGCCCGAGGACGGCGCAGGCGGCGCGCGTCTGCTCCCGACCGATCTCCAGCAGCGGGCGCAGCAGCGGCACCCCGCCCAGATCGCGCCGGGCGGGCATCCCGGCCAGCCCTCGTGGGCCGGCGCCCCGGGCGAGCGCAAGCAGCACCGTCTCCGCCTGGTCGTCACGGGTGTGCCCGGTGAGCACCGCGACAGCGTTCTGCTGCCGGGCAGCCTCGGTCAGCGCCTGGTAGCGGGCCTCGCGGGCGGCCGCCTCCGGCCCACCGGGACGCCCGGCCACTTCCACCCGGACCACGGTCGCCGACGCGAACCCGACCTCTCGACCCCAGGTGGCCACCGCCTCGGCGCGCTCCGCGGAGCCGTCCTGCAAGCCGTGGTCGACGGTGACGAGCGCCGCGGCGCGGCCCAGCCGCGGCGCCACGAAGACGGTTGCCGCCGCGAGCGCGAGCGAGTCGGCACCACCGGAGCAGGCGACCAGCACCGGACCGCCGGACGGCAGACCGGTCAGGGCGCGGCGGACCGCCACCCGGATCGCGGCCACCGGCGGAGCGAGTGCGGCCACCGGCGGGTGGTCAGCCAGCGGCCGGGATGGTGCCGGCCGGGCCGTGCACCCGGGCGACCCAGGCGTCCGGGTCACCCAACTCCGACAGTCGAGGCAGGGTCAGCGGCGAGTTGAAGATCGAATTGAACCCGTCCATGCCGACGCGTTCCACCACCCCGTGCACGAACTTGCGCCCCTCGGCGTACTGGCGCATCTTGACGTCCACCCCGAGCAGCCGGCGGATCGCCTTCTCCAGCGGGTTGCCCGCCTCCCGGCGTCGATTGAACGACGCCCGGATCCGCTCCACACTCGGGATCACCTGCGGGCCGACGCCGTCCATCACGAACTCGGCGTGCCCCTCCAGCAGGGTCATCAACGCGGTGAGCCGGTCCAGTACGGCCCGCTGTGCCGGGGTCTGCACGATGTCCAGCACGCTGGTGCGGCTCTCCGGATCACGGACCGCGTCGGACAACGTGGCCACCCCGCGCCGCAACCGCTCGACCAGGTGGTCACCTCCGCTGGACGAGGCGTCGACGAACGCCTGCACCTCGCTGAGGAAATAGGCCCGCATCCACGGCACGGCCGTGAACTGGGTGCGGTGGGTGACCTCGTGCAGACACACCCAGAGCCGGAAATCCCGAGGGTCGGCGCCGAGCTTGCGCTCCACCTCGACGATGTTCGGTGCGACCAGCAGCAGCTGGCCCGGGTCAGCCGAGAAGACCTCGTACTGGCCGAGCACCCGCCCGGAGAGGTAGGCCAGCACCGTCCCGGCCTGCACCCCGGTGAGCCGGGACCCGATCGCCTCGGTCAACGCGCCCGGTTGCTTGTCGCCGGAGAGCCGACTCACCAGCGGAGTGATCACCTCGCGGAGACCGGCGATGTTGGTCGCGGCCCAGTCGCGGCGATCGACCACCCGGACCGGCGGATGCGACACCTGCGCCCGCAACCCCGTGTAGTCGGCCACGTGCCCGGCCGCCTCGTCGGTCAGCCGACGCAGGTCGCCGACCACGTCGGTGGCTTCCGCGTACGACACGCGGGGGCCAGATTTGCTCAACGCCCCCGCCGTGGCGGCGGCCAGATCCCAGTCCACGAACTGCGCCATGAACCCACCGTACCCGCGCCGCGACACCCCGGCCCGGGCTCGCGCCCTCGATCGACGCCGATGACGACCGCGTCGCCCCCGGAACCGGCGACGGTCAGCCGCAGCCGCAACCGGCCAGCGCGGCGGCGATCCGGTCCAGTGCCGGCTGGGCGGTGTCCCGGTCACCCGGCACCTTGTCGGTGAGCACCGCGAAGGTCAACAGCCGACCATCGGCGGTGGTGACCAGGCCCGCGATGGAATGCACGCCGGTCAGGGTGCCGGTCTTGGCCCGGACACTGCCCGCGCCCGCGGCGGTGCCCGCTGTGTTGCGGTAGCGCTCGTTCAGGGTCCCGGACCAACCACCCACCGGCAGACCACCGAAGACGCCGGCCAGCTCCGGATGGTCCGGACTGGCGGCCAAGCGGATCAGATCGGTCAGCAGCGACGGGCTGATCCGGTTGAGACGGGACAGGCCGCTGCCGTCGGAGACGCTGATCTCGTCGGCGGGCAGGCCCAGCTCCGCCACCTCCGCGTCCATGGCGGCGGCGCCGCCGTCGAACGAGGCGGGCTGACCGCGGGCCAACGCGACCTGCCGGGCGAGCGCCTCGGCCACCAGGTTGTCGCTCTCGCTGATCATGACGTCGACCAGCCGGATCAGCGGCGGTGACTGCACCACGCCCAGTTCGGTACCCGGTGCCGGGCTGGCACCGGTCGCCGCCTGAGGCGGGGCCGCGCCCCGCTTCACGGCGTCGGTCGGCACCCCGAGCAGTCGGGCGAACGCCTTACCGGCGGCCAGGTCCGGCTCGGCGAACCGCGGGGCGGACCCGTGCTCGACGCCCGGGTCGGTACGCGCGCCGTCGGTCATCAACGCGGTCACCGCGCCGCCCGAACCGCCGGTGGGGATGTCGTCGTCCCAGCCGGGGCCGTAGACCGGGCCGGAGTAGACCGAACCGTCGACGGTGACACTGGTCGGAGGTGTGCCGCCGAGCGCGGTACGCACCTGGGCGGCCAGGTCGTCGAGGCGCGCCGCACCCGGGTAGTAACCCTTCTTGTTGATCGCGAGGGTCGGGTCGCCGCCCCCGACGATCACCACCTCGCCGGCCTTCGCGCCGGCCACCGCACGAGTGGGAATCCGGTAGCCGGGCCCCCGGGCCGCCAGCACGGTCACCGCGGTCGCCAGCTTCGTCACCGAGGCGGGCACGGTGCCGTCGTCCGCCCCCTTGGCGAACAGCGTCTGACCGGTGATCACGTCGGCGACCGAGACGTTCACCCGGTCGCCCAGGGCGGCGACGCCGACCAGTGGGTCGAGCGCGGCCCGAACCCCGTCCGGGGTGGGCACCGGGGCGTTCGAATCCGGGCCGCCCAGCACGTCCGACGGGGCGGGTTCCGGAGTCGCGCCGACCGCGTTCGGCCCGGACGCGGCGTCGTCACCCAGCCACCCGGCGACCGGGCCGGGACGGGTGATCACGACTCCGACGCTGACGAGCACCAGCAGGAGCACGGCAGCCAGCACCACCGGCAGCCGCCTCCGGCGGCGCGGCGCGGCGGGCGCGGGCGCGGCGTCGGCGGGTGCCGGCAACGCGGAGATCGGCGGGCCCACCGGGGGGACCCCGCCGGGGCCGGGGGCGGTCGGTCCGGGACCGAACGACGGGCTGACCGGCGCAGGGCTGACCGGGACCGTGGCACTGCCGCGTGGCGGGCCGCTCACCGGTTGCTCACCGCCGGCTGCCGGGAAGTGACCGGCGTTCGGAGCGGGCGACGCCGGCCCGGCCGGCGGGCGCCAGGGCAGCGGCGGAGGCCGCTCGGGCACCGTATCCGGTGCCGGGGTCGCAGCTTCGGGAGCCCGTGGGAGGTGCGCCTCCGGCACCGGGACCCGCCCCTTGGCACTGCCGGAGTCGGATCGTCCGGTACCGTGCGCGGAGCCCCCGTCCGGGCGGTAGTGTGAATCTTCCCTCCCCACGACCCCCTCCTCCCCCAGCGAAAATCGGCTTGGGTGACACTACTTCGGTCCGAAGACTATGCGGCGGCCGGAGTCGGCGGGTGGGCATTCACCTGTCCGGAGGGTCGCCATTGGTTCCGTTAGCCAGCGTGGGCAGACGAGGGAGCGTGCAGATGGATTTCGACGTGACGGTTGAGATCCCCAAAGGTCACCGGAACAAGTACGAGGTGGACCACAAGACCGGCCGGATCCGGTTGGACCGCACCCTCTTCACCTCCACCCAGTACCCGGCCGACTACGGGTTCATCGAGGGCACGCTGGGTGAGGACGGCGATCCGCTGGACGCCCTCGTGCTGGTCCCCGAGCCGACCTTCCCGGGTTGTCTGATCCGCTGCCGCACCATCGGCATGTTCCGGATGACCGACGAGAAGGGTGGGGACGACAAGGTCCTCTGCGTGCCCTACGAGGACCCCCGCCAGGAGCACCTGCGCGACATCCACCACCTGGGCGAGTTCGACCGCCTGGAGATCCAGCACTTCTTCGAGGTTTACAAGGACCTGGAGCCCGGCAAGTCGGTGGAGGGCGCGACCTGGGTCGGCCGCACCGAGGCCGAGGCCGAGATCCACGCCTCCTACCAGCGGGCCCGCGACGCCGAGGCGCGCGGCGAGTCCATGCACTGATCGACCGCTGACACACCGGGCCCGGGGGCCGCTCAACCGAGCAACCCCCGGGCCCGGTCGTACAGGTCCAGCACCGCGCAGGCGACCGGCACCACGGCGACCACCAGGGCCGTGTCCGTGAGGTCCGCGATCCTCCCGAGGTACGGCGAGACCGGCCGGCGGGCGTACCCGGTGCCGCTGGCGACCGCCACCAGGGCCAGCGCCGCCCCGCCCAGGACCAGCACCAATCGCCCGGTCTCGTCGGCCCGACCGACCAGCACGGCACCCAGCGCCGCGTAGCCGGCCAACCCGGCGAGCACCGTCGGCACCCGGTGTCGCAGCGCCACGAACAGCCGCGACCGCAGCAGCAGCACGGCCGAGGTGACCGCCACCAGCACCCGACCGGCAGTGCCACCGGCGACCACGAGTACGACAGCGGTGGCCACCACCAGCAACGCGTGGCCGATCAGCATTCCGGTGAGCATCTCCTCGGTGCGGATCACCGCAGCGTGCACCCGGCCCCGGTCCGGCAGATCCCGCACCCGCTCCGGCTCCTCCGCGGGGGTGGCGGCCGGCAGGGTGATCGGCGGCAGCGGCAGCTTGCCCAGCCGGATGGCCAGCAGCGGAATCACGCCGACGGCGAAGACCAGTGCGCTGAGCAGCACCGCCGCCGTACCGGCAGTGGTCATCAGCAGCCCACCGAGCGCGGCCCCCGCGCCGATCAGGCCGACCGTGACACCGGCCACGAAGACCCGCAGCCGACTGGCCACCCCGAGGAGGCCGATCAACGCCGCCAGCAGCAGCGCGACCGAGCCGGCCAGCAGTTCGGGAGCGCCCACCCAGCGGGCCGGTCCGAACGGCCCGACCGGGTCGCCGGAGCCGACGGCCAGGGCACCGGCCGTGAACGCGTAGGGCAGCGCGTAGCCGCCGAGCGTCGCCCCGGCGGCGCCGTCGCCGTTGGCGCGGGAGGCGACGGTGCCGGCCACGGTGAGCACCAGCGCCACCGAGACGGCCGCCAGCCAACCGGCCCGGTGGGTCGGGCCCCCGGCGAGCAGCGCGAGCAGTCCGACCGCCAGTGGTACGGCGGCACCGGCCAGACCGGCTGCCCGGGTGGCGGTGGGCGACCAGGCGCCGCCCCGGCGGCGAGCACCGTCGGCGATCGCCTCGATGACGTCGTCGTACTCCAACTCGGGCCAGTGTGCGCGGGCCGGCACGAGGTGCAGCACCTCACCGTCGCGCACCCCCTGCGGCAGCAGCGCCTGTGCGGTCACCAGCAACGCCCCGTCGGTGCGGCGGAGCACCCAACCGCCGTGCTGCTCGCCGTCGTCGGCGAGCCCGACACCGGCGTGCCGGAGCACGTCGGGCAGCAGCTCAGCCAGGGGCACCTGCTCCGGCAGGGCGACGTCCACCCGTCGTTGCGACGCGCTGATGGTGACGCGTGCCAGCCCGGTAGTCATCGACTGGTCTCCATATCGAGGGGGATCGGAGGCTGCGCGGACGACAGGACTTTACCTACCATGAGCCAGGCTCGGGTTACCCAGCGCTGTCAGGAGGCCGAGTGTCCACCGTCGTCATCAAGCGCCCACCGCGCCGACCAGCGCCGGAGATTCCCGCCGGTGAGCTGTCGGTCGACGCACCGCCGGAGATCCCCGTGGTGACCGGCGGGCGGTGGCAGCAGCTGCTCATGCTGCTGCCCATGCTCGGCGGCACGGTGGCGATGGCGATGATGTTCGGTCGGGGCGGCGGGGCCTACTCGTACGTGGTGGGCGGCATGTTCGGGCTCTCCTCGTTGGCGATGCTCGTGACCTCCTGGGGCAGCGCCTCCGGCACCCCGAAGAAGTCCGAGATGATGGCCGCCCGCAGGGAGTACCTGCGCCACCTGGCCACGCTGCGGCGGCGGGTCCGGCGGACCGCGGGCCAGCAACGGGCCGGGCTCTACTACCGGCACCCGGATCCGGGCCAGCTCTGGTCGACGGTGGACAGCCACCGGGTCTGGGAGCGGCGCCCCGCCGACCCCGATTTCGCTGTGGTGCGGGTCGCCGTCGGGCCGCAGACACTGGCCACCCCACTGGTCCCACCGGTGACCCGGCCGCTGGAGGAGCTCGAGCCGATGACCGCCGGCGCGCTACGCCGCTTCCTGGACGCGTACTCCGTGGTGCCGGACCTGCCGGTGGCGCTGTCGCTGCGCAGCTTCGCCCGGGTGCACGTGCGACCCGCCGGCCGTGGCCGGGCGACCACCCCGACCACCGGTGGACCGCCCACCGGCGACCCGGCGGCGCAGGCGCTGGTCCGGGCCGTGCTGACCCAGCTGGCGGTGTTCCACGCCCCCGACGAACTGCTCGTCGCGGTCTGCGCCGGGCCCGAGCGCCGCGCCTGCTGGGAGTGGGTGAAGTGGCTCCCGCACGCCCACCATCCCGGCCGCACCGACGCGCTCGGCCCGGTACGCCTGGTCACGAGCTCGGCCGCCGAGTTGGAGTCGCTGCTGGCCGACGTTCTGGCCACCCGGTCCCGGTTCAGCCCGGCCGGTCCGGCCACCGACGGCCAGCACGTGGTGGTGGTCCTCGACGGCGGCGACCTGACCGGTGCCAGTGACCTGACCGGCGACGGCGGCATCGATGCGGTCACCGTGCTGGACCTGGACACCCCGCCGCCCCGACTGCTGGACCGGTACGCGTTGCTGCTGGAGTTGCACGGCCGGCGGCTGCACTCGCGGTCGTCCGACGGGCACGCCGAGGTGGGCACCGCCGACCAGCTGGACCTGGCCGACGCCGAGGCGGTCGCCCGACGGCTGGCACCTTTGCGGCTCGCCGGCGCGGCCCGCGGGCCGGACGCCCCGCTCCAGGCCGACCTGGGCCTCCCCGAGCTGCTCGGCCTCGGTGACCCGGAGAGCTTCACGGCGGAACAGGGCTGGTTGCCGCGCTCGGCACGGGACCGGTTGCGGGTGCCGATCGGGGTGGGCGCGGACGGCGGGGCCATCGAGCTGGACCTCAAGGAATCCGCCCAGGACGGCATGGGCCCGCACGGCCTGCTCATCGGGGCGACCGGCTCCGGCAAATCCGAGCTGCTCCGCACGCTGGTGCTGGGGCTCGCCGCCACGCACAGCTCCGAGCAGCTCAACTTCGTGCTCGTCGACTTCAAGGGCGGCGCCACCTTCACCTCGTTCGACCGGCTGCCACACACCGCGGCCGTGATCACCAACCTGGCCGACGCGTTGCCCCTGGTCGATCGCATGGTGGACGCGATAAACGGGGAGTTGGTCCGCCGCCAGGAATTGCTGCGGCGGGCCGGCAACTTCGCCGGCGTGCGCGACTACGAGCGGGCCAGGGCGGCCGGCAGTCCCCTCGCCCCGCTGCCGTCGTTGCTGCTGATCTGCGACGAATTCTCGGAGCTGCTCTCCGCCAAGCCCGACTTCATCGACCTGTTCGTGCAGATCGGCCGGCTGGGCCGGTCGCTCGGCGTGCACCTGCTGCTCGCCAGCCAGCGCCTGGAGGAGGGCCGGCTCCGCGGGTTGGACACCCACCTCTCGTACCGGATCGGGTTGCGCACCTTCTCGGCGCTGGAGTCCCGGACGGTGCTCGGCGTGGCGGACGCGCACGAGTTGCCCCGCTCACCGGGCCACGGCTACCTGCGTGCCGGCACCGACCCGCTGGCCCGCTTCAAGGCCGCGTACGTCTCCGGTGCCGTCCGCCGTCGGACCGCTCCGGGCGGCGTCGCCGCCGAGGGGGGCGCGCGGCTGCTCACCTTCACCACCCACGTCGTACCGGTGCCCGAGCCGGCAGCACCGGTCGTACCCGTCGTGGCGGAGGAGGAGGGCAGCAGGACGCTGCTCGACCTGCTGGTGGACCGGCTCGTGGGGCAGGGCCCGCCGGCGCACCAGGTCTGGCTTCCGCCGCTCGGCCAGCCGCCCGCCCTGGACGAGCTGCTCGGCCAGGTCGAGGTGCACCCGAAACGCGGGCTGACCGTGGGCAACCCGGAGCTGCACGGGGCACTCGGCGTGCCGATGGCGGTGGTGGACAAACCGTTGGAGCAGCGCCGGGACCTGCTCTGGCTGGCGCTGGACGGCGCTGCCGGGCACGTCGCGGTGGTCGGTGCGCCGCAGAGCGGCAAGTCCACCGCCCTGCGCACGCTGATCTGCGCGCTGGCGCTCACTCACACACCGGCCGAGGTGCAGGTCTACTGCCTCGACTTCGGCGGCGGCGGGTTGGCCGCGCTGCGCGACCTTCCGCACGTCGGCGGGGTGACCGGCCGCGCCGACCCGACCGCCGTACGACGCACCGTCGGCGAGATGACCACCCTGCTGGTCGACCGGGAACGCCGCTTCGCCGAGCTGGGCGTGGAGTCGATGGCCGCGTACCGGCAGCGTCGAGCGGCAGCGGGGACGGCCGGGCAGCCGGGCACCGACCCGTACGGCGACGTGTTCCTGGTGATCGACGGGTGGACCACCATCCGCGGCGAGTACGACGACCTGGAACCACTCGTCACCGACCTGGCCACCCGGGGCCTGTCGTACGGGCTGCACGTGGTCGCCACCGGGCTGCGCTGGCTCGATTTCCGCCCGGCGATCCGGGACCTGTTCGGCTCCCGGCTGGAGCTGCGCCTCGGTGATCCGGCCGACTCGTTGGTGGCCCGGCGTGCGGCCGCCAACGTGCCGGAGCGCTCCGGTCGAGGGGTGACAGCGGAGGGCCTGCACTTCCTCACCGCGCTGCCCCAGCTCGGTACCGCCGGCGGAGACACCGCCGACCTGGTCAAGCGGGCCGCCGACGGGTGGGCGGGTGCTCCGGCGCCCCGGGTGCGGCTGCTCCCGCCGGTGCTGCCGTACGCCGATCTGGACCTCACCTCGACGACCGGGCTGCGGCTGCCGATCGGGATCGCGGAGGCGGACCTGCGCCCGGTGTCGCTCGACTTCGCCACCGAGCCGCACTTCGTGGTCTTCGGGGACTCGGAGTGCGGCAAGTCGTCCTTCCTGCGCGCGCTGGCCACGTCGATCATCACCCGGTTCACTCCCGAGCAGGCCCGGGTGATCCTCGTCGACTATCGACGCAGCCTGCTCGGCGCCATCGAGACGCCACACCTGATCGGGTACGGCACCGCGGCGGCGCACACCGCCGACCTGGTCGAGTCGGCCGCCGGCTACCTGGAACGGCGGGCTCCCGGGCCGGAGGTCACCCCGCAGCAGTTGCGGGACCGGTCCTGGTGGTCCGGGCCGGAGCTGTTCGTGCTGGTGGACGACTACGACCTGGTGGCGGCGGGTCCGGCGAACCCGTTGCGCGCACTGGAGGAGCACCTGCCGCACGCCCGCGACATCGGGCTGCACCTGGTGCTGGCCCGCCGGTCCGGTGGGGCGAGCCGGGCCCAGTACGAGCCGATCGTGCAGCGCCTGCGGGAGCTGTCCACGGCCGGCCTGGTGATGGCGGGCAGCCCCGAGGAGGGCGCACTCGTCGGGCCGGTGCGACCCGGACCGCTGCCGCCGGGGCGTGGTCGACTGGTCACCCGGCGGGAGGGCGTACGTCTCGTTCAGCTGGCACAACTGCCGCCGCAATGACCTGACTCGCCGGTTCTTCCCGTGACGGGTGGGGAAACCGGTAATCTCCGATCGTCATGGTTCCGTCGGGATGGATGGCTGAGGATGTGACTGGGGTGCGGTACAGCGGTCCGTCAGCGGCCCGACGAGCGACCGGCCGGGCGCTGCTCGGCGTGGCCGCGGCGCTTGCCGTCGTGGCCCCGACCGCGGCAGCCGTGCCCGTCGCCGCGCCCACGAACGGTGGACAGCTCGCCGGCGCGCCGATGGCGTTCGCCCCCGGTGACGCTGTCGCCCGCACCGATCAGGTCCGCGACGAGCAGTGGCAGCTCGACGAGTTGCAGGCCGAGACGGCGTGGCGCAGTTCGACCGGCCGGGGCGTGACAGTGGCGGTGGTCGACTCCGGAGTAGACGGCAACCACCCCGACCTGGTCGGCCAGGTGCTGCCCGGCAAGGACCTGGTCGGCCCCGGTGGTGCTCCTGGCCCGGATCCGGTGGGTCACGGCACCACGGTCGCCGGCCTGATCGCCGGGCGCAACGACGACAAGCGGGGTGTGGTCGGCCTGGCACCGGACGCCCGGATCCTGCCGGTCCGTGTGCTGGACGAGGAGAACCGTTACGACGACGCGCTGATCGTCGCCCAGGGGGTCCGCTGGGCGGTCGACAACGGCGCCCGCGTGATCAACCTGTCGCTGGGTGGCAGCGGCGACAGCCCGGCCCTGGCCGCCGCCCTGGACTACGCGTTCGTGCGGGACGTGGTCGTGGTCGCCTGCACCGGCAACCTGGCCACCTCCACCAGCACCAAGGTCTGGTACCCGGCTCGTGAGCCGGGTGTGATCGCGGTGTCCGGTCTGGAACGCAGCAGCGACAACCTGTGGTCCGGCTCGATCACCGGCCGGGCGACGGTGCTCACCGCTCCCGCCAGCGGGCTGGTCGGTGCCAAGCCGCCCGGCGGTTACTGGCGGGTGCAGGGCACCAGCTTCGCCGCGCCACTGGTGGCGGCGACCGCCGCGCTGGTCCGGTCCCGCTATCCGCAGATGCCCGCGGGTGAGGTGGTCAACCGGTTGTTGGCCACCGCCCGGGACGTGGGCCCGACCGGTCGGGACGACCGCTTCGGGTACGGGGTGGTCGATCCGGTGGCCGCGTTGACCGCTCAGGTGCCGCCGGTGACCACCAACCCGCTGGACGACCAGACGTCGCCAGGGGTGACCGGTTTCGGTCCGGCGCCCGGCTCGGCCGACGACGATCCGGTGGCTGGTGCCGGTAGCGATCCACTCGGTCTCGCCGCAGCCGGTCAGCAGAGCCGCTGGACGGCTCGGGCGGCGGGCGGTCAGGACACCTCCGCGCCGGAGCAGCTGTGGACCACTGTCGTGCTCCTCGTCGCTCTGGTCGGCGGTGCGGCCCTGATGGTGCGCCGACTGCGTCAGCGGACCCGTTGATCGCGACCGACCGGCAGGCCTGACCGGCTGCCCGGCCGGGTAGAACGGACCCATGAGTACGCACCAGCCGCCCACCCCCGCCCCCACCGGCCAGCCGTCCTGGCGGCACCGCCGCTTCGACCCGGACCAGGCGCTGGGTCTGCGGCTCACCCTCGCCGCGACGGCGGCGTTCCTGGTGCTGGTGCCGTTCGCGCTGCTCACACTGCTGGTCCTCGGCGCCTGGGCACCGCTGCACCGGCTGGACACGGCGGTCACCGACGCGCTGCACGGCTACGCCCAGGATCACCCGGCCTGGGTCGCGTTGATGCGGGTCTGGACCGAGGTGTTCGCACCGATGCCACTGCGCGCCGTCGCCCTGCTCCTGGTGGTCTGGCTGCTGCGCCGGGGAGCCCGCCGGCTGGCCCTCTGGGCGGCCACCACCATGGTCGTCGGCGGGTTGATCGGTCCGCTGCTCAAGTTGCTGGTCGGTCGGGACCGGCCGGAGTTGCTGGACCCGGTGGCCCGTGCCGCCGGCTACTCGTTCCCCTCCGGGCACGCGCTGAACGCCACCCTGGCCGCCGGGGTGCTGCTGCTGGTGCTCCTGCCGTACGCCCGGCGGAGGGCGGCGCGAGCCGCGCTCTGGGTGGCGGCGGTCCTGCTCACAGTGGTGACCGGGCTGAGCAGGGTGACGCTGGGCGTGCACTTCACCAGCGACGTGGTGGGTGGATGGCTGCTCGGTGTGGCAGTGGTCGCGGCTACCACCGCCGCGTTCACCAGTTGGCGGGCACACACCGGTCTTCGGCCGGTCCGGCCGACCCGCGACGGCGTCGCTCCCGAGGTCGAGCGGCAGCCGGGAGCGGCCTGAGGAGTGAGGAAGAGGTCGGCCGGGTACTGGCCGACCCATGTCCGAGATCGTGGTCCAGATCGTCCGGCGGGTGCTGCTGCCGGTGTCCCTCCTGCTTGGGCTCATGGTGCTGCTCGGGGTGCTGGTCACCCGGGTGTTCGCCAGGACCTGGCCGTTCACCGCGGAGGACGCGGTGAACCGGGAACTGGCCGCCGACCGCACCGGCGAATGGAACAACGTCTCGCTGGTGTTCAGCACGCTGGCCAGCACCCAGATGATCGTCGTGGTCACCGTGCTGGTGGCGTTGGCGCTGCGGCTCTGGCTGAAGCGCTGGCGCGAGCCACTGTTCCTGTGCGCGGCGGTGACCGCCCAGGCGCTGGTGTTCCTGCTGACCACGCTGGCGATCGACCGGCAGCGGCCGGCGGTGGAGCACATGGACGTCTCGCCACCCACGTCGAGCTTTCCGTCCGGGCACACCTCGGCGGCGGTGGCTCTCTACGTCGGCATCGCCGTGCTGCTGGCGCTGCGGGCACGGAGCACCGGCGCGAAGGTCGCCTGGTGGACGCTGCTGCTGATGGTGCCACTGGGCGTGGCGATGACCCGGATGTACCGGGGAATGCACCACCCGAGCGACGTGGTGGCGTCCTTCCTCAACGGCGGCACGTGCGTCGCGATCATGGCCCGTGCCGTGTTGGACCGAGGGCTGCGGTGGGGACGGACGAAGCTACCGACCGTCGGGCGCCGCGCCCTGCCGGCTCAGAGCTGAGCTGTCCCCGCGGCCACGCTCAGGTGCACTCGCCGGTGGCGACCTGCCGGTTGCGTTCGGCACCGGCCAACGCCACCGGGCGGGCCTCGGCGGCCGTCACGGCGAAGCCGGTGTTCGGGTCGTCGGACGCCGCCGCGAAGATCACGCCGAGCACCAGGCCGTTGGCGGAGAGCAGCGGACCGCCCGAGTTGCCGCTGCGCACCAGCGCCCGGATCGTGTAGATCTCCCGGGTCACCTCGCTGGACGAGTAGATGTCCGGGCCCTTGATCCGGTCGACGTCCCGGACCCGCGCCGACTGCGCGTTGTACGGGCCGTCGAGCGGGAAACCGAGCACGATGGCGTCGGAGCCGCTGCCCGCGTTGCCGGCGGCGAACCGCAGGGACGGCCCGGGCAGCCCGGGCACGAGCAGCACCGCGAGATCCCGGTTCGGGTCGTAGACCACCACCTTGCCGTCGTACCGCTCGCCGCCCAGCTCCACGGCGACCGAGCGGGTGCCGGCCACGACGTGCGCGTTGGTCATCACCCGGTCGTCCGCGTACACGAAGCCGGAACCCTCGATTCGGCGTGAGCAGCTGGGCGCGGAGCCGAGCACCTTCACGACCGACTGCTGACCGCTGACCACCACCTGCGAGCCGGCCAGTGCCGGGTCCGGCGGGTCGACCTGCCTGGCCCGGGTGGGCGCGAGGTCACCGAAGACGTCCGGGAACCCGTCGGTGTCGACGGTGTCCTCCAGCGCCGTGGACAGCTGGTGGGCCTGTTCCGGCAGGACCTGGTTGACCACCGTGATCAACGCGCTGTTGCGGACCGAGGCGGCGAGCCAGGGCACCGAGGACGAGCCGAGCGGCACCGCGACCAGCCAGGCGAGCAGGAGCACCGCGAACAGCGAGACGAGCGCCCCACCGACGTCGTCGGCCCGTTTACCCACGTCGCTGGTGATCGTCTTGCGCAGGTGCGAGCCGAGCCAACCGGCGAGTGCCTGCCCGACCACCGCCAGCCCGAAGATGGCCACCAGCGAGATCAGCACACGGGTGCCGGCGTCCACGAACTGTCTGGCGAACAGCGGCCCGAGCTGGAGACCCAGCAGCAGACCCAGGAAGAAGCCGGACAACGACGTGACGCCGATGACGAAACCCTGGCGGTATCCGCTGATCGCGAACACGAGCATGAGCAGCAGCAGGACGAGATCCACGACGGACACGGGTCAAGCGTACGGGCAGTGTGCCCACCGGATGACCATCGCTTGCGGATGGTGACCGTGCGGTCAGCGCAGGGCGTTCTCGTCAGCCTCGTCGGTGCCGGCGGACGGGGCCGGTGTCGCCCCGGTCGGCGGAAGCTCCACCACCCGCCCGCGCGACCACGGACGGGCCCAGCCGCCCATCTCGAGCAGGGTGGCGAGCACCCCGGCGGTGAAGCCCCAGACGAGCATCCCGCGCGCCGAGAACGCCGGCCCGATCCAGCCGCTCGGGTGCCGGACCCGCAGTCGGTTGGCCGGATCGACCAGCTCGCTGACCGGCAGGCGGGCGACGTGTGCCACCTCGGCCGGCTCCCGTGGGTGCACCGGGTGCGGGTCGTGCCACCAGGCCAGCACCGGCGTGACCACGAAGTCGCTGACCGGGATCCACAGTTTCGGCAGCTCGGCCAGCACTGTCACGCTGGCCGGGTCGAGGCCAACCTCCTCGTTCGCCTCGCGCAGGGCGGTGGCGCGGACGTCGGCGTCCTCGGGGTCGGCCGCACCCCCGGGAAAGGCGGGCTGGCCGGCGTGGTTGCGCAGGGTGGCGGCGCGTTGCAGGACCAGCACGTCGGGACCCGCGCCGGGCTCCTCGCCGAGCAGCACCAGCACGGCGCTCTCCCGACCACCCTCGGCCGGCGTGGTCAGCCGGGTGAAGTCCTCGGCGCGGGCGGTGCCCAGCCGGGTCAGCAACGGCTCGATCCACTCGGGGGGCCGACGGGTCACGCCGGCACCGCCAGGCCGAGATGCTGGCGGACCAGCTTGGCGAGCCTGGTGTCGTCGAGAGCGCCGCTGGCGTCGATGTGCCGGACCTGACCGTCGGCGTCGACGAAGAGGGTCAGCGGAATGGCGTTGCGCTTCAGCTCGCGCTGTAGCGCCTCGCCCTGGTCCACCAGGATCGGGAACCGGACGCCGAAGTCCTCACCGATGGACTGGGCGCCGCCCCGGCTGTCCCGACTGTTGACCCCGACCACCTGGAGCTGACCGGCGGCCCGCTCGCTGAGGCGCTGGAAGGCGGGCAGCTCCTTGCGGCACGGCGGGCACCACGAAGCCCACACGTTGATCACCGCCGGCCCGGCCACCTCCCGCAGCACGACGGGGGCACCGCCGGTGAAGCAGGAGAGCGTCAACTCCGGCAGCGCCGACCCGCCGGGGGCGCGGGTCGTCGTGCCATCGGGGGCCGTCGTGCCGGGCGAGGCGGGGGTAGCCGTTTTGGGGGTCGCCGTGCCGGAGCCGGGCGACGTGGCCGTGGGCGCGGTGCTCAGCGTGGCGCAGTCCCGGAACGGGGATGGTCGCTCGGCGGCGGCCGGACGGGGGGCTGGCTCGTCGTCGGCCGTACCGCTGGTGCAAGCGGTGACCGCCAGCAGCAGCGGCAGGACGGCGAGGGCGAGGCGGCGGCGGTTCACGGCACCTCCGCCGTGATCGCCTGTGCCGGCACCAACTCCGGGTCGACCCCGGCAGCCACCGCGAGGTCGCGCGCCCGAGGGCCCTTGAGCAGCTTGGCGGCGGCCGCCGGCTCGGTCGGGCCGGTGCCGTACGAAGGGCAGAGCTTGGCGAGCGTGCAGGCGCCGCAGGCCGGCTTGCGGGCGTGGCAGACCCGTCGCCCGTGGAAGATGATCCGGTGCGAGAGCATGGTCCAGTCGCGCTTGTCGTACAGCGCGCCGACCGCGTGCTCGATCTTGACCGGGTCGGTCTCGGTGGTCAGCCGCCACCGGTGGACCAGTCGCTGGAAGTGCGTGTCGACGGTGATGCCCGGGACGTCGAAGGCGTTGCCCAGGATCACGTTGGCGGTCTTGCGGCCGATGCCGGGGAGCGTCACCAGGTCGACGAGCCGGCCCGGGACCGTGCCGTCGTACCGGTCGAGGAGGGCCTGACCGAGCTTGAGCAGTGAGTCGGTCTTGTTGCGGTAGAAGCCGGTGGGCCGGATCAGCTCCTCCATCTCGCCCCGGTCGGCGCCGGCATAGGCGGCAGCGCTCGGGTAGCGGGCGAAGAGCTTCGGGGTGACCTCGTTGACCTTCTTGTCCGTGCACTGCGCGGACAGGATCGTGGCGACGGCCAACTCCAGAGCGTTGGAGTGGTCCAGCTCACAATGCGCGTCGGGATGCGTCTCGGCCAGCACCCGGCCGATCTTGCGGGCGCGGCGTTTACGCCCGAGGTCGGTCTCGCTGGCACCGGGAGGGCTACTGGTCACGACGGTCAGCCTACGTCGCACCCCGGACGCTCCTCGTCGGGTCAGCCGGCGGTTGGCGGCGAGATCTTCCCCTGCCCGTCGAGGCGGGCGCCGCCCTTCGGGAAGTCGGCGCGACTCAACTCGGTGACCAGGCCCAGGCCCCGGTCGTCCGGGTCCATGGTCGGCTTACCGGCGGAGTTCATGTACGTGGAGGTGAACGAGCCGCCGCCCCAGCTGCCGTCCGGCTTGAGCGACACCTTCAGCACTCCGCCCCAGCCGAGGCGGCCGGCGTTGCTCAGCGAGTTGCCGCCGCCGGCGAAGTTGCCCAGGCTGTACGCGATCAGGCGCCCCTTGTAGAACTCCATCCCGCGCAGCACGTGCGGGCCGTGCCCGACGATCAGGTCGGCGCCGGCGTCGATCATGGCGTGCGAGAACTTCACCGGGTCGCCCCGGTTCTCGCCCAGGAACATCTCGGTGCCCGGCTTCACCCGGGTCTTGTCGACGCCCTCGCCACCCATGTGCACCTGCACCACGACCAGGTCGGCCATGGTGGCGGCCTTGGCGACCACCGCCTTCGCCTTGTCGATGTCGACGAGGCTGTTGGACCAGACGTACGACGAGAAGCCGGCGACGGCGACCTTGACGCCCTTGACGTCGACCACGGTGATCTCGTTCGGCGCGCCGGTGTGCTCCAGGTCGTACTTCTTCAGCGCCTTCTGGGTGTTCTCGTAGCCCTTGGGCCCGTAGTCGTAGCCGTGGTTGTTGGCCTGGTTGAGCACGTCGAAGCCGGCGTCACGCAGGTGCGCGGCGTACTCCGGCGGGGCGCGGAACTGGAAGCACCGGGTGGAGTTCGCCCCGCACTTGCCGGTGCCGGTGTCGACCGTCAGCGGCTCCTCCAGGTTGCCCATCACCAGGTCGGCCTTGAGCGCCGCGGTGACCGAGTTGAAGAAGCCCTTACCGCCGGCGGCGGGCAGCCGACTGGGCGCGTTGCCCATGATGATGTCGCCGGTGGCGGAGAGCGAGATCGCGCCACCCTGACCGGACGATGCCGGCCCGGTGGCCTTCGGGCCGGTCGTGGAGACCGGCGCGCCGGTGCCACCACCTCCCGCACCGGGCTGCCAGACGGGTGCCTCACCAACGGGTTCGGCACAGCCGGCCACGAGGAGGGCGGCCAGCAGCGCGGCGAGGCCGAGGGCGACGCGGCGGCGCGGGCGGGACGCGAGGGGGGCGGGAGCATACATCGCCCGCGACCCTACCGGTCGTTAAACGCGCCGACGACAGCCGATCGGTTGGACTTTGCGCCCGTGAGCTGCTCGGACCAGGGCACGACCGGCCGGGAACCGCCGGCGAGCACCGCCGCGTGCACCGCTCGGGCGAGCGGGGCACCCCAGGTGGAGCGCGGCCCGCCGTACGCGGCCTCCGGCCCGTCCACCGGGCAGAGCACGGTGACCGCGTCGGTGGGCGTACCGGTCCCCGGGACCCCCAGCTCGGTGATCGCCTGGGTCTTCGCCTCGGTCGCGGTGGCCACCGCATTCACCAGTGCCGAGTCGGCGAGCCGGGCCGGCACGTACACCACGATGTTGACAGTGCCGACGTGTGGGGCCAGCGCGGCCGGCGTCGGCGCGGCCGCGGGCACCGGCGTGCCGAGCCCGACCGTCGCCCAGGCCCGCACCCCGGCGTCGGTTCGCGCCACAACCTCGGTCACATCGACGCCGGTCAGCAGACCGACCCCGGGCCCGTCGAGGGCCAGCTCGGCGGCGAGCGCGGCCAGGTGCGCCGCAGGGTCATCCCGGTCGTACGACATCGGTACGGTCGCGTTCAACACCCACCGCCGGACCCCGATGCCACCGCCCAACGGGGCACTGCTGACCGCCCGCAGGGGCACGTCCGCACGCCAGACGAGCAGTGGGACGTGGCGCCCGTCCTCGGCGCGGCAGGTCAGAGTCGGCTCGCTCAGCACGTCGGGCAGGTTACGCCCACCGATCAAGATTCCAGGGGCGACCTCTGATTCGTGCTCACGTGCGCCTAGACTTGGCGGCGCGCGAGGGGATCAGCGGACGGCGGCCCCGGCCGACGGACGGCACGCGCAACCGGAGGTGCGCAATGGACGAGGTACTGGCCCGCAGCGGGATCTTCCAGGGTGTTGACCCGGAAGCTGCCGAGGCGCTTGCCAAGGAGATGGAGACGATCGAGGTCCGCAAGGGCGAGATCGTCTTCAATGAGGGCGAGCCCGGTGACAGCCTCTACATCCTGCTGTCCGGGAAGATCAAGGTTGGTCGCCGCGCAGCGGACGGCCGGCAGAACCTCATCGCGGTGATGGGGCCGTCGGACATGGTCGGTGAGCTGTCGCTCTTCGACCCGGGTCCGCGTACGGCGACCGCCACCGCGGTGACCGACACCCGGCTGGTGCGGCTGCGTAAGCAAGCGCTGCGGCCGTGGCTCAACAACCGCCCGGAGATCGCCGAACAGCTACTCCGGGTGCTCGCCCGGCGGCTGCGCCGGACCAACGACTCGCTCGCCGACCTGATCTTCACGGACGTGCCGGGCCGGGTCGCCAAGAACCTGCTCCAGATGGCGGGCCGCTTCGGCACCCGCGACGGCGGCGTTCTGCGGGTGACCCACGACCTCACGCAGGAGGAGATCGCCCAGCTCGTCGGCGCCTCGCGGGAGACCGTCAACAAGGCGCTGGCCGACTTCGCCTCGCGTGGCTGGCTGCGATTGGACGGCAAGAGCATCATCATCCTGGACCCGGAGCGCCTGGCCCGTCGCGCCCGCGTCTGAGCAGCATCCGACGTCCCCGCCTGCCGTCACCGACGGTAGGCGGGGACGTTTGCCGTCTGCCTGACGCAGAATCGCTGGCCTGGAGGCGGTGCCCGCGGTGAGGGTGGGGCCCATGGTGAACCGAGTTGCGGTGCTCTCCGACATCCATGGTGTCCTGCCGGCGCTGGAGGCCGTACTGGCCGAGCCGGACGTCGCCACCGCCGATCTGATCGTGCTGACCGGTGACATCGCCGCCGGCCCGCAACCGGTCGAGGTGCTGGACGTGCTCGCCGGCCTGGGCGACCGGGTGTGCTGGGTCGGCGGCAATGCCGACCGCGAGCTGGTCGAGGCCCGGGCCGGCCGCCCGGCGTCGATCGACGTGTCGAACTGGGCCGCCGGGCAGCTGCGCGACGACCAGGTGGCCCGGCTCGCCGCGCTGCCGGCGACGACGACGCTGGAGATCGACGGCCTCGGGCCGACGCTGTTCTGCCACGCCACGCCCCGCGATGACGAGGAGGTCGTGCTCGTCGACTCCCGGATGGCGCGCTGGGCGGAGGTGTTCGACGGTCTCCCCGCCGAGATCACCACGGTGGTCTGCGGCCACACGCACATGCCCTTCACCCGGCTGGTCGACCGGCGTCTTGTGGTCAACCCGGGCAGCATCGGCATGCCGTACGGAGGCGCGGGCGCTTGGTGGGCGCTGCTCGGGCCGGGCGTCCAACTGCGCCGCACCACCTTCGACGTGGACCTGGCCTGCGCCCGCGTGGCGGCGGAGTCGACCTTCCCCGACGCCGCCGCCTGGGCCGACGAGTACCTGCGCTCCCAGCACAGCGACGCCGACGCCCTGACCGCCTTCGGCCCCCGCGACGGCCGCTGAGCCGGCCGCCGGCCGGCAGGCAGGCGGCAGGCAGGGCAGGCGGGCAGCGGCGGCAGGCGGGCAGCGGCGGCAGGCGGGCAGCGGCAGGCGGGCAGGCGGGCGGCGGCGGCAGGCGGGCAGGCGGGCGGCGGCGGCAGGCGGGCAGGCGGGCGGCGGCGGCAGGCGGGCGGCGGCGGCAGGCGGGCGGCGGCGGCAGGCGGGCGGCGGCGGCAGGCGGGCGGCGGCGGCAGGCGGGCGGCGGCGGCAGGCGGG
>NZ_JBIALC010000007.1:0-336175 GCF_042873195.1 Micromonospora arida
CCGGCGTGGATCGACACCGACCTGCCGGTCCGCCCGGCAACCGCCCTGCTCGTCCTCGGGCACGGCGCGGGTGGCAGCGTCGGCGCGCCCCCCCCGCGCGCGGGGCGGGGCGCGGCGGGGGGCGCCCGCCCGGCGGGGGGGCGGGGGGCGCCCCCCCGACAGCCCACCCCCCGCTGTGCCAGTAACCCCCGACCCGGCCCGGGGGGGGGGGGGGCCCGGCGCCCCCCCCACCCCCGTTCACCCGTTCGGGTCAGACCTTGGCCTTGCCCAGGATGCGGTTCACTGTTGTACCGCATACCGGACACTTGCCCTTGGCCATGTTCATTCCGGTCTTCGAGACCTCGACGTGCCCCTCGAAGTCCCGCTTCTCCTTGCACTTCACGCAGTAACCGTTGTAGGTCGTCTGGGCCTGGTCGGCCACGGTGCCCTCCTCGTCTCGTCCGCCGGTCAATGCCGTTCCGGCGGGGTACCCGGCGGCGGGCCACACGGGGCGCCGGCGCTGGGTCTCACTCCGCGGCCACCTTCGTGACCGCTGGTTCGCGGACCCTACCCAGGTCTGGGCAGTTCCATGTCAGCTGTGCATCGACACTGTGAGCAAGTCGACGTCGAGAGTGTGCATGGCGAAATAGGTCGGATAAGTCAGTTTGGCGGGGACACGCCGACCAAACCCTGTCAGCCACCCGTGCGAGTGCCCCCGCAGCGGCATCCGGGGCGGTGATCACCTACGGTGGAGACGCGCCTCGCACCGGCGCCATCGGCGTTCACCAAGGGTGACGAGATGACGCGATGGCGCTGCGGTCAAGAAATTTTCGGGACGCCTGGCGACCAATCACCATTTTCTGGGCGCGTGTCGTGCGGTTGACCCTTGCGGACCCCTGGTCAGTGGGCATTAGCTTTCCTTCGTGACACGTAGTCGAGGCTGCGCGGCCCAGTGATGGCGGGGACGCGCAAGCCGGTCGTCGAGGTGCGGCGCAGTCAGCGTCGACGACGCACGGTGTCCGCGTACCGTGACGGTGAGCGAGTGGTCGTCCTCATCCCCGACCAGTTCTCCCGTGCCGAGGAGAGCGAGTGGGTCGACCGGATGCTCGCCCGGCTCGCCGCCCGGGAGGGGCGCCTCGCCCGGTCCGACGACGAGCTGCTGGCCCGCGCCAATCGGCTCATCGACCTCTACCTCGCCGGATACGCCACGAAGGCGCTGCCGGCCAGCGTCCGATGGGTCACCAACCAGAACGGCCGGTGGGGCTCCTGCACGCCGGCGGACCGCAGCATCCGAATCTCGCACCGCGTCCAGGAGATGCCCGAATGGGTGATCGACTACGTGTTGCTGCACGAGCTGGCGCACCTCATCGTGCCCAGCCACAACTCCCGGTTCTGGGCGTTGGTCGGCCGCTACCCCAAGGCGGAACGCGCCCGCGGCTACCTCGAAGGGGTCGCCGCCGCCTCCTCCTGTGCACCGCTCCCCACCTGATCCACACACCCCCGAGGCGCTGGCGCAGCCCGCCGAACCCTTCGGACACCGCGCCGCGCTCTTCGGACGCCGCGGGTCGAGCCCCTGGGCGCCGCGCCGAGCGCCGGCCGCTGTCTGACGCGCGATCGGCCTAGATCCACTCGCCTTCCTGAAAAACGCGCTATCCAGGCTGCCGGGACGCCCCGACTTCAATGAAGCCGAGTCGATCATGTTGCCGCCGCGCCGCGCCGAGCCGCTCGGGGTTGGGTCGGATTGCCCGGTTCGGATCGTTTGCGTCGGGTGATCGGCCTCGGGTAGGTGGGTCGGCCTTAGGTAGGGCGGGCCGGGTGGAGTGGCTGCGTGGGGTGGGGCACTAGGGTCGGGGGATGGCGCGACGGTTGGTGGTGGCGTTGCTCGGGCCGGTGCACTGGTCGCCGCCCGGCGTCGACCTGGCGCAGTGGCGAGCGGCTCTCGCAGAAGACGTGATCGACCTGTTCGTCACGCTCAACGAGGTGGAGGTCGCGGTCGCGGTGACCCCGGCCGACCGGGCCCTGGCCGATGCGCTCGTGTGGCCCGGTACGGCGGTGTACGAGGTGGCCGAGCCGACGCCGAACGCCGTGTTCGCCGCGCTGGAGGGGTACGACCAGGCGGCCGTGCTGGTCAGTGACGTGCCTGACCTGCCTGCCCTGACCGTCGGCAAGCTGCTCCGCCCACTCACCAGTCGGCCGGTCGCGGTGGCCCCGGTCGAGGGCGGCGGCCCGGGCCTGCTCGGGGTCGCGGTACGACTGCCCGCGCCGGACTGGCTGCCGACGCTGGAGTTGGACACGGCGACGCCTGCTGAGGCGCGGGCCAACGCCCCGCGCCCGGGTGACGTGGCGGTCACCACCGGTTGGCGACGACTGCGCGGCCCGGCTGACCTGGCCACGCTGGACCCGGCCTTCGAGGGTTGGGAAGCGACCCGCGCCCTGCTCTCCGGGTCGGGCCGACCTGCCTGAACCGTCGGCACCGCCGAACGCGCCGCGGGTGCCCCCACCTGAACCGTCGGTACCGCCGAACGCGCCGCGGGTGCCCGCTGTCGATCTGCGGGCACCCGCGGCGCAGGCCGTCGATGCGCGGGCGTCAGGACTTGGTGTCGCCCCCGCCGTCGGTCTCGTCGGACGGACCGGACTGCCCCGACGGACCCGACGGACCGGACTGACCCGACGGACCGGACTGATCCGACTGGCCGGGGGCCTTCTCCTCCACCCCGCCGGGGGCGGTGAAGTCGAAGCTGTCCAGCTCGCTGAGGTCCATGTCGTTCATCGCGAAGGCGACCGGGTCGGCGAAGTCGTCGTCCGACGGGAGCAGGTCCGGGTGGCCCCAGACGGCGTCGCGGCCCTCGATGCCACGGTGCTGGGTGAGCGCGGCCCAGAGAGCCGCGGCCTCGCGCAGTCGGCGGGGGCGCAGTTCCAGACCGACCAGCGCGGCGAAGGTCTGCTCGGCGGGACCGCCGGCGGCCCGGCGACGGCGGAACGCCTCGCCCAGCCGGACGACGTTGGGCAGCCGGTCGCTGGCGGCGCTGTCGACGACGTGGCACACCCAGCCCTCGACCAGGGCGAGTGCGGTCTCCAGGCGGGCCAGTGACGCCTTCTGCGCCGGGGTGTCCTCCGGGGTGAAGATGCCCTCCAGGGCGATCGCCTGCATCGACTCGGGGTCGGTCGGGTCGACCCGGCCCATCGCCTCCTCGATCGCCTCCCGGTTGACCCGGATGCCCGAGGCGTACATCTCGACCGCGCTGAGCACATGCCCACGCAGCCACGGGACGTGTTGGAACAGCCGCTGGTGGGCGGCCTCGCGCAGCGCCACGTAGAGGCGGACCTCGTCCTCGGGCAGCTCCAGGCCCTCGCCGTACGCCCGGATGTTGGCCGGGATCAGTGCGGCCGTGCCGGCCGGGCCGAGCGGCAGCCCGATGTCGCCGGCGGAGAGCACCTCCGCGGCGAGCGAACCGAGGGCCTGGCCCAGCTGACCGCCGAAGAGCGCGCCACCGAGGGACGCCACCATCGACTGCATCGGGCCGAGCTGGGCGCGTGCCTCCGGTGGCACCAGGTCGCCCATCGCACCGACCATCCGGCTGGCGACGGGGTCGCACAGCTTGCGCCACACGTCGAGCGTCTTGAAGATCCACTCGTTGCGGTTCCACGCAACGGGGTTCTGGATGCCGGAGGGCCACGCCGAGGCGGGCTCCAACCACAGGTCGGCGAGGCGCAGCGCCTCCTCGACCGCGTTGCGTTCGTACATCGACACCGCCGGGTCACCGGCGGCCGCGAGCTGGCTGGCTGCTACCTGCCGGGCCAGGTCCCAGTTGACCGGCCCGCTGCCCGGCGCGGAGAGCAGGTGCTGCAACTGCGACATGAACTGCTGCATCTGCGCGGGATCGTTGGGGTCTGGTGGTTGCCCACCCGGGAGCGCGAAACCGAACGGAATATCAGGCACGACATCTACGGTACGCGGACCGCGCCCCAGGTAGCCGCCGCTGGCGTTGCGCTGAGGGCGAAGTCGCGCGGCGCAACCGGCGGGTGACCCGCAGCCGGTCGGTACGCTCTGCGGCATGAGACGTCGTGGCCTGACGGTCCTGCTCGGTGCCCTGTTCACCGCCCTGCTGAGCATCGGGGTGCTCCGGGTGCCGATTCCGTACGTGGTGCTGGGCCCGGGGCCGACGGTCAACACCCTCGGTACGACCGACGGTAAGGAGGTCATCCAGGTCTCCGGTCGGGAGACCTCGACCTCGGCCGGCCAGTTGCGGCTGACCACGGTGGGGGTGCAACCCACCGTGCGGTTGCGGGGGGCGATCGCGGGCTGGTTCTCCGACGACGAGGCGGTGGTGCCGCGTGAGCTGGTCTACCCGCCGGGGGAGTCGACGGAGCAGGTCGAGCAGCGCAACGCCGAGGACTTCAAGGCGTCGCAGACCAGCGCGGAGACCGCCGCGCTGCGGGAGCTGGGCTTTCCGGTGCAGGTGGTGATCAAGACGGTGGCCGGGGACGGCCCGGCGGCCGGGGCGCTGAAGGCCGGCGATGTGATCACCTCGGTCGACGGCCAGCCGGTGCCGGTGGCTGCGAAGGTCACCGAACTGGTCCGGGCCAAGCCGGCGGGCACGGCGTTGACCGTCGGCTACACCCGTGACGGCGTGCCGGCCACCGCGACGGTGACCAGTCAGGAGCAGGACGGCCGACCGCGGATCGGTGTCGAGATCGATCAGCAGCAGCCACACCCGTTCACGCTCGGCATCGACCTGGGCGACATCGGTGGGCCGAGCGCCGGTCTGATGTTCGCCCTGGGGATCGTGGACAAGCTGACCCCGGCCGACCTCACCGGCGGCCAGATCATCGCCGGCACCGGCACCATCGACGACGAGGGCGCCGTCGGCCCGATCGGCGGGATCGCCCAGAAGCTGGTCGGCGCCAAGCGCGCCGGGGCGAAGGTCTTCCTGGTGCCGGCGGACAACTGCGCGGAGGCGGTCCGCAATCCGCAGCCCGATCTGCCGCTGTTGCGGGTGGGCTCGTTGGACGAGGCGATGACCGCTCTGGAGACGTTGCGCGCGGGTGGTCAGCCGACGCGTTGCTGACCGGTGTGACCGTGCCCCGACACGCTCAGGAACACCCCGTACTCTGGGTGCCTGGTCGGAGCCGATCATATCGAGCGTGCGGAGCCAACAGTGGTCATGCGTAGCAGCAGCCCCCTCCCGAGGATGAGCCGGCGCGGGCGCGTCACCATCGCGGTCCTGGTCGGGGTGTTCGTGCTCTTCACCCTGCTCGGCTGGGGTGTCCAGGCGTGGACCGACTGGCTCTGGTTCGACGAGGTCCGCTACACCGAGGTCTTCACCGGCGTCCTGCTCACCCGGCTGGTGCTCTTCCTCGCCATCGGCCTCGGCATGGCGGTGATCGTCGGTGGCAACCTGTGGCTGGCCTACCGGTTGCGCCCGCGACTGCGTCCGCACTCGGTGGAGCAGGCGACCCTGGAGCGCTACCGGATGGTGCTCAGCCCGCGTCTCGGCACCTGGATCTCGCTGACCGCCGCGGTGGTCGGGCTCTTCGCCGGTCTCTCCGCGCAGAACCGGTGGAACCAGTGGCTGCTCTTCCGCAACGGCGGTGACTTCGGCGTCAAGGACCCGGAGTTCGGGGTCGACATCGGCTTCTACGTCTTCCAACTGCCGTTCTGGCGTTACCTGCTCGGGGTCGCCTTCACCGCTGTGGTGCTGGCCGTGATCGGCGCGCTGGCGGTGCACTACCTCTTCGGCGGGGTCCGCCTGCAGGGCGTCGGCGACCGGATGAGCAACGCGGCCCGCGCGCACCTGAGCACCCTGGTCGCGGTCTTCGTGCTGTTGAAGGCGATCGCGTACGTGTTGGACCGGCGGGCCATGCTGCTGGAGTACAACGAGGGCGCCAAGTTGTACGGCGCCGGCTACGCCGACGTCAACGCGTTGCTGCCGGCGAAGGAGATCCTCGCCTACATCTCGATCGTGGTGGCGATCGCGATCCTCGTGTTCTCCAACGCCTGGATGCGGAACCTGGTCTGGCCGGGGATCTCGCTGGCGCTGCTCGGCGTGTCCGCGGTGGCCATCGGCGGCATCTACCCCTGGGCGGTGCAGACCTTCGAGGTCAAGCCGAGCGCCAAGGACAAGGAAGCGCCGTACATCCAGCGCAGCATCGACGCGACGCGGGCGGCGTTCGGGTTGGGGGCCACCGAGACGACCCCGTACGCGGCGAACAACCTCACCCCACCGGCGAACCTGGCCACCGACACCTCGGTGGTGTCGAACGTGCGACTGCTCGACCCGCAGTTGGTCAGCGAGACCTACACCCAGCTCCAGCAGGTGCGTGGCTTCTACGACTTCGGTCCGAAGCTGGACATCGACCGGTACGGGGTGAACGGCAAGGTCTCCGACTACGTGGTCGGCGTCCGGGAGATCAACTACGGCGAGCTGACCGACCAGCAGAACACCTGGATCAACCGGCACACCGTCTACACCCACGGGTACGGGCTGGTGGCCGCCCCGGCCAACCAGGTGGTCTGCGGCGGGCAGCCGTTCTTCGTCTCCGGCTTCCTCGGTGAGAAGACCCAGGAGGCGTGCTCCTCGCAGACCGAGCAGATCCCGGCCAAGCAGCCGCGCATCTACTACGGCGAGCGGATGGCGGCCGACGACTACGCCATCGTCGGACAGTCCGACCCGAACAAGAAGGCCGAGTTCGACCGGCCGGTCGGTGAGGGCGGCGGCGAGTCCTACACCTACACCGGTGAGGGCGGTGTGGAGATCGGCTCCTTCACCCGGCGACTGCTGTACGCCATCAAGGAGCAGGAGTCGAACTTCCTGCTCTCCGAGGCGGTCAACAAGGATTCCAAGCTGCTCTACGTGCGCAACCCTCGCGACCGGGTGGAGAAGGTCGCGCCGTTCCTCACCCTGGACGGCGACCCGTACCCGGCGGTGGTCGACGGTCGGGTGCAGTGGATCGTGGACGGCTACACCACGGCGGCCTCCTACCCGTACGCGGAGAAGGTCAACCTGCAGACCGAGACCACCGACGAGTTGACCAACCGGGGCACTTTCCAGCTGGCCCGGGAAGACGTCAACTACATGCGTAACTCGGTGAAGGCCACCGTCGACGCGTACGACGGCACGGTGAAGCTCTACGAGTACGACGACACCGACCCGGTGCTCAAGGCGTGGAACAAGGCGTTCGGCGGTGACCTGGTGCTGCCGAAGGCGGAGATCCCGGTCGAGCTGACCGAGCACCTGCGTTACCCGGCGGACATGTTCAAGGTGCAGCGCAACCTGCTGACCAAGTTCCACGTGACGAACCCGGGTGACTTCTACTCGGCGCAGGACTTCTGGCAGGTGCCCAACGTGCCGGACGCTCCGGACAGCGGCCAGAAGCAGCCTCCGTACTACCTCTTCACCCAGTTCCCCGGGCAGGAGAGCCCTCGGTTCCAGCTCACCTCGGCGGTCACCCCGAACGGGCGGCAGAACCTCGCCGCGCTGATCTCCGGGTCGTACGTCGAGGGGAAGCCCCGGCTGGAGGTGCTGGAGTTGCCGGACCAGACCCGGATCTCCGGCCCGGTGCAGGTGCACCAGCAGATGACCAACAACGCGAACATCCGTCAGCAGCTCAACCTGCTCTCCAGCAACCAGGCGCAGGTGCAGTACGGCAACCTGCTCTCGTTGCCGTTCGCCGACGGGATGCTCTACGTCGAGCCGGTCTACGTGAAGAGCAACCAGCAGGACGCGTACCCGCTGTTGCAGAAGGTGCTGCTCTCGTACGGTGACGGTGGCTCCTTCGTGGCGCTCGCCGACAACATCAACGACGGCATCAAGCAGTTGGTCGAGCAGGGTAAGAAGGCCGGGCAGGGCACGTCGCCGCCACCGACGACCGGGGGCAACCCGACGACCCCGACGCCGACTCCGGCGCCTTCGGGAACGGCGGCGCCAACGCCGACCCCGAGCGCCGGCACGCCACCGCCGACCGGTGACCTGGCTGCCGCCGCGGACCGGGTGCAGACCGCGATCACCGAGGTCCGGGCCGCGCAGACGTCGGGCGACTTCGAGCGGTACGGGCGTGCGCTGAAGGCCCTCGACGAGGCGCTCACCGCGTTCCAGCAGGCGCAGCAGGCCGCTGGTGCGCCGGGTGCCAGCCCGAGCGCCGGCGGCTGACCCGCCCGCCACCGCCGGGAGTACGTCTCGGAGCCCTCGTCGTTCGGACCGCACCGGTCCGAACGGCGGGGGCTCCGCCGCGTCCGGGCTGTGCCCCCCTTTGTCACCTCGCCGACAGGGGCAGTTGGCCGCAACCTGCGGGACCTGTCCGCCGTCCTCAATTGCAACGGGGTGGATGAGGGGGAGCAATTGTGAGGGACGGGCAAAGCTTTGATGACTTCTACCGCAGTACGACGCGGCGGATGATGCGGTACGGCTATGCGGTCGTCGGCGACTACAACGAGGCGCAGGACCTGGTGCAGGAGGCGTACGCCCGGGCCTGGCGGCAGTGGGGGAGGTTGTCGGCGCATCCGGCGCCGGAGGCGTGGCTGCGGCTGGTGGTGTCCCGGTTGGCGACCGACCGCTGGCGGCGGCTGCGCGGTCTGCGGGGCGCGTTGCGGTTGGCCGGGCCTCCGCCGTCGGTGTCTCCGCCCAGCGAGGACAGCGTGCTGCTGGTCCAGGCCCTGCGTCAGGTGCCGGAAACCCACCGGCGAGCCCTGGCGCTGCACTACCTGTTCGACATGCCTGTCGAGGAGATCGCCGATGAGATCGGCGTACCCGTTGGCACGGTGAAGTCGTGGCTTTCCCGCGGGCGGGCCCGACTCGCCGCGTTGCTGCCCGATCTGGCTGTCGTGGAATTGGAGGCCACTGATGTCGCGTGAACTGTCCGAATTGTACAGGTCCCTCGCCGCCGACGCTGACGCTCGCGATCTGGGCCTTCCCGACGTGCTCCGGCATCAGGCGGACCGTCGGGCCCGCTTCCGTGCGGCCGGGGGGACCCTCGCCGTGGGGCTGGTGGTGGTGGGCGTGGTGATCGGGGCCCAGGTGGTCACCCCGCCGCCGGCGTCCGTACCCGCGCCGGCCGGCACGCCGACGCCGTCGACGTCGCCGTCTCCCAGCGCGACTGGCGGTTCGCCATCGCCGTCCGTCCCGCCGACCACGCCCGGCCGCTCTCCGGGTACGACGTCTCCGGGTGCCACCGGCACGCAGCCCGCCAGGACGCCGACCAGCATCCCGGATCGGGCGTTCTTCGCGCTCGCGCCGACCAACCAGGTGGGCATCGCGCCAGAGTTCCGGGACGAGGCCGTACTGCCGAACCTGTGCGGCGCAGACATCGGGGGTGAGGCGGTCGTGCACCGCCGTACTCGGCTCCTGATCTACAAGCTGCCGCAGACCCCCAAGGGGTACGTCCCGGACGGCACCTACACGCACTCCATCACGATCTACCGGGCCGGGCGCGCCGACGACGTGCTGAAGGAGTTGCGGCAGGCGGTGCGGGACTGCCCGGTGCAGAAGATGCCGGGCGACGACACGCTGGGGGAGAGCAGGCAGCGGTTGATCTCCGACAGCGGGTTCGGCGACGAGTCGGTGCTGTTCGAGATGCGCAGCGCGGGTCAGGACGTCAACGGCGACCCGACCGGTGCGGACGTCGTTCGCCTGGTCCGGGCGATCCGGGTCGGCGACGTGGTGACCATTCTCTGGGAGGGGGGCTGGGAGGGCACCTCCAGCCAGCGGGCGCAGGTCGACGCGGACAGCCGCCGCGCGGTCGCCGCCATCCGGAGGTGGCTTGGCTGACCGGGACGTGCCGGACCGCGGTCCGGTGGATTCGGATGTCGTTTTGCGGGGCCCGGGGGTGGTGCGCTACGGTTAGCGAGCCGACGCGGGGTGGAGCAGCTCGGTAGCTCGCTGGGCTCATAACCCAGAGGTCGCAGGTTCAAATCCTGTCCCCGCTACAAGTTCGAAGCCCGTCTCCGGGTCACCGGAGGCGGGCTTTCGACTTTCTGGCGTGGCGGGCCCCAGCGGTTGGTGACCCCCGCTGATCATCGCCGGAACGGGTGGGTTAGTCTTAACCAGTCGACGCGGGGTGGAGCAGCTCGGTAGCTCGCTGGGCTCATAACCCAGAGGTCGCAGGTTCAAATCCTGTCCCCGCTACCACTGAAAGTGATATAAGTCCGGCCCCCACAGTGTGGGGGCCGGACTTGTTGGTGCCGTTGTCGAAATGAGGTGCCCCGGAGGGGCCGGCACCTCATCGGCGCCGGCCCCCGGCGGTTTTTCTACCGCAGGCCGAAGGCTCGGGTGACGGTCTGGGTGACGCCGCCACCGTTGCGCTGCTTGGCGGTGACCCGGATCGACACGAAGTCGGCCCGGTGCGGCGCGTTCAACGACGCCTGCCAGGTGCCCTTCTTCTCCCGCAGGTCCTGCCGCTGCCAGCTCACCCCGTCGTCGTAGGAGATCTCCAACTGGAGCGACGACACGGCGTCTCGGGCAGCGGTGCTGCCCACCACCACGGGCGTGATCGAGAAGTCGGTTCGGCGCTTCGTCCGACCCGCGAAGTCCACGTCCGTTCCGTAGTCCAGTTGGACCAGCGGGATGGCCTGCACCTCAGTGCTGCCGCCGGAGATGAAGCTCCACTCGGTGTGCGTGGCGGTCGAGTACGGGCTGAACTCGGGCTTGCCAGTGGTCTCGACGACCAGTCGGTACGGCAGCTTCTCCGGCGACAGGTCACCCGCGCCGACCTCCGGCCAGCCGTCGAACTGGGTCAGTTGCTTGTCGCCCTGATAGAACGTGGCGATCTGCGACATGCTGGCCCCGCCACTGTGGGCGGCGCCCGCGTCGCCGAAACCCTGGATGTAGGCGCTCATGGCGGTCTCACCACGGAACGGGATCTCGGTGCTGAGCAGCCGTGGCCGGGTGATGGGCCCGAACCAGCGGTCCTTCTGGACGCTGCCCGGCCGGTACGCGATGGCCTCCGTGTTGGACCGCGCCCAGTCGGCGACGTCGGCGTACTGCATCCACTTGACGCCGCCGCCCGCGGAGACCCAGTCGGTACGTGGTCCCGGCGCGACCGGCTCGAACGGGAAGGGCCGCGCTGCCGCGTACTCGTACGGCGGGAAGTCCATCCGGGTCTCGCTGGACTGCTTCCCCGGGGGCGGGGAGAAGGTGAGATCGATCCGGGCGAGGTTGCGCGGGTCGGTCTTGGCGGACGGGTCCTTCGGCACCCCGCCACTGTGGTAGTCCACCAGGTCGTACAGGTACTTCGCCCTGGGGTGGGCGACCACGACCAGTCGTACCGGGTTGCGGCCCGCAGCGGTGATCTTCTGGATCAACGCCTCGCCCTCGTCCATCGTCACCGAGGCCACTGGGATCGGTCCGGTCGTCACGGCGTCGGGGTTGCCGTACCAGTCGCTCTTACGGCCCGCGCGGTCGTTGACCACGACGAGCATCGCTGCACCGGCGGTGTGCGCCGCCGCTGCCTGGTCCGTGGGGGTCACCGAGTCGGTGGCGCGGACGATTACGGCCCTGCCGCGGGCGGCGAGGCCGGCGTAGTCGGCGGTGCCGCCGGCACCCGCGAAGACGGCGTCCAGGCGCGAGGTGCCGTCGGGCAGCGGCGGGGAACCGGGCTGGGCGAGCGGGTCGCTGAGCTGCCGGCCGGGGTAGCTGATGGCCAGCGGCGTCTGCTCGGCGCGGATCCGGGTGGTGAAGACGAAGCTGCCCTTGCGCACCTTGTTCCCGGTCGGCAGGGCCCACAGGCTGTCGTAGGCGGCACCCGGCCAGAACGTCTCGCGGAGGGCGCTCCAGTCGGCGGGTGTCGGTTCGCTCGAGGTGAAGGAGCGGTAGACGTCGATTCTGCTGTGGACGACGGCGGTCGGCTGGGGTGTCGCCACCTTCACCTGGCGGGCCCTGGCAGCGTCGAGTTCCACGACCCGGTCGGTGCTCAGGTCGACCTCGGGAGCGGTCAGCATCGCGAGCCCGAGGGAGCGGGGCCCGTGCAGACCCTCCACGTCCGCCGCCGCGACGACGGTGTACGAGCCGGGCGCGAGGCGGGCGGTGAGCTTTCCGTCCGGCACCCACATGAAGGCCGAACCGGTTTCGGCGTTGACGACCTCGACCTCACCGCTCATGGGTCGGCCGGCGCGGTCCTTCAGGTGGATGGTGAGGTTGTGCTTCTTGGACTCCACGGCGAGCCCGACGGCCGTGTGCACCTCGCCGGCGGCGAAGCGGGCCGTGACCTGGGCGGAGTACCTGCCGGCGGGAAGGCCGGCCGGGGCCACCACGACGTCGACCGTCGCGCTGGCCCGAGCGGGCACCGTGACGCGGTCGGCGGTTGCCGTGAACGTCTGCGCGGGGGTGGTGCCGCCGTCGACGGAGAGCTCCAACGCGATCGGGCTGTCCGTGGTGTTCGTGTAGGTGATCGTCCGCTTGATCGGTTGTGGTGCGGTGCCCCAGCCGACGAGTCCGGCGTCCACCGACCCGGACGCGACGACCTGGTCCTGGTGGTAGGCGGCGGCGACGTTCAACCGACCGCTGCCGGCCTGGTAGGCGTCGTAGTCGGGCGTGCGGACGCTGGTGCTCATCAGCGCGTCCTTGATCTGCCGTGCGCTCCAGGTCGGGTGCTTCTGCACCAGCAGGGCGGCCGCCCCGGCGACGTGCGGCGCTGCCATCGAGGTGCCACTGTCGGCGTAGTAGTAGCCCTCACCCCAGGGAATGTGTTGCGAGCGTGCCGCCAGCACGTCCACCCCGGGAGCGGTCATGTCCGGCTTGAGGGCCTCGTCGTTTATCCGGGGTCCGACGCTGGAGAATTGCGCCAGGTGGTCGGAGGTGTCCACCGCGCCGATGGTCAGCGCGGCGTCCGCGGTGCCCGGCGCACCGAGGGTGTACGGGTCTGGGCCGCTGTTGCCGGCGGCCACGACGAAGAGCGCGCCCGTCTCGGCGGTCAGCTGGTTGACGGCCTGGCTCAGCGGGTCGTCCTGGGTGTGCCACGCGCTGACGCCGAGGCTCATGTTGATCACTTTGGCGTGCTCGGCCCGCGCCGCCCACTCCATGCCCGCGATGATCCCCGAGATGGACCCGCTGCCGTACTCGTCGAGGACCTTGCCGATCACCAGGTCGGCGTCGGGGGCCACGCCCCGTTCCTTGCCGCCGGAGGCGGCGCCCGTCCCGGCGACGGTGGAGGCGGTGTGGGTGCCGTGCCCGTTCCGGTCGATCACGTCCTGGCCGGGGATGAAGCTCCGGGAGGCCACCACCTGGTCGGCGAGATCCGGGTGGGTGGTGTCCACCCCGCTGTCCAGGACGGCGACCCGGACACCGCTGCCGGTGCCACCCGCTGCCCACGCCGCGGGCGCGCCGATCTGGGAGGTGGTGTCGGCCAGGGTGGCCTTCGCCTTGCCGTCGAGCCACACCTTGTCGACGCCGGCCGCGAAGGAGGGTGCCGGGGTGGCAGCGCTGCGGCCGGTCGGCGACTGTCCATCGGTGAGGGCCGCCCAGAAGTCCGCGGCCTGCGATCGGCGGGTGCGGATCGCCTCGCCACCGACGGAGGGAAGCTCCAGGGTGGTCTGCGCGCCCGGCAGCGTGGTGCCGGCCCTGAGCTTCGCCGCACCCGTCGTGCGGGTGACGATCAGGGGGAGTTCGGCGGTCCGTGCGTCGTCGTAGCCCTGGGCGATGAGCTGGGTGACGTCGAACAACTGCTTGTCGAGTCGACCGGTGGCGAGGTACGGCAACGCCTCGTCCGGGTACACGTAGGTGTCCCGGCCCTCCGTGGAGACGCGTACGGAGCCGGTGGCACCCGGGGCGCGCTTGACATCCACCGAGGGGCTTGCGCCGTGGACGCCCGGGGTCACCGTCACCCGGTCGCCGGTGATCAGCGTGACCGTGACGGGTGCGCGGTCCGCGTTGCCGCTCGGAGCGGATCTCGTCGTCGGCGGCGGTGGGGGCGGTGGGGCGCCGTGCGCCGCCGTGGGGGTGAGCAGAGCGGCGACGAGGGTGACGCCGACCGCTGCCGCCGCAGATCTTCGGGTACGAGAGATCCGCGCACTGTCTACAGAGTTGAGCATGAGGCGAATCCGATCACCTCAAGACATTCATGTAAAGATCATCATCTTTGCCGGGACGTTGCGAGCGCGTTGCGCCCCGGCCGGAGAGCTTCCCGAGCATCCGGTCCCGTGATTCGGCGTGGACCGACGTGCCGAGGTTGCGCCCTTCGGCGAGGATGGGCACATGTCTTCATTCGGTAAGTGGTGGGGCCGCCTGAGCGCGGTCTTCGGTGCGGTCGTACTGGCGGTCTTCGTGCCGGTCGCGGCCTGGGCGTCCACAGGCACCGGCGAACTCGTGGTGGAGGCCGCCCGGCGGCGAGGCCGCAGTGGCTTCGGGGTGCTCCCTCTGCTCTGCTGCCTGGTGGTGGTCGCGATCATCGTGTTCCTGGTGTTGCGTCTGATGCGCAACCGCCGGGGTGGCCCGCCGCGCTGACCGGGCCCGAGGCGTCGACGGGTCACCAGCGGCCGGCCCCGGGCCGGCCGCCGGTGCTCACACCGCCAGGGCCGCGATGGCCTGCGACAGGAAACGCGCGGTGGCCTCGCGGGTGCCGTCGCGCTTGACGCGGATGCGCTCGGCGGCGGTGACCAGCAGGGTGCGCACCTTGGCGTGCCCCTTGGGCGGCGGCGCAGGCGCAGGCCCGAGCAGGTCGGCGATGCTGGCGCCGAACTCGGCGGCCCGTCGCTGGGCCGGGTCGGTGATGCTGCCCTCGGCGTAGCGGCGGACCTGGGCACTGGCGTTCAGCCCACGCTCGTGGCCGAGAACGGCGCCAACCTCACCATTGGTGGTCAAAAAGTTGATCACGTCGGCGACCGCGTCCGGGTGGCGGGTGCCCCGGAAGGCCGCCCAGTACATCGACGCTCGCGCCCACTGAGCCCCCGGCGGCCCGGGAACGCCGACGATGCCCAACTCGGACTCGGTGAGTCGTTGCAGCTCCGGTAGCTGGTGCGACCAGGCGAAGGACGCCGCCGTCACCCCGTTCACCACCAGTTGCCGGGCCGGCTCGCCGCTGTCGGCCTGCTCGACCAGGGCCGCGCTCGGCGTGGCCCGGCCCCGGCGCGCCCGCTGCCACAACTCGAACCACGCGATCAGCTCGTCCGCGCCGAAGCCGAGCTGGTTGCCCCGGTAGAACTCGCCGCCCTGCGACCGCAGCCAGAGCCAGAGCGCCCGGTAGTCGCCCGACCCGTCCATGGTGCCGGCCACCCGGCGGTCGCTGGCCTCGGTGACCTGCGTGGCCCAGGAGATGTACTCGGCCCAGGTCATCCCGGCGCGTGGCTCCGGCATCTGCAGCTCCCGCAGCAGGTCCCGGTTGAACACCACGACGGCGTGGGTCTGCCCGGCGGCCACCGCCATCGTCCGCCCCTCCACCGTGCCGTAGCGGATCAGACCCTCCGGCAGGCCCCGAAGATCCAGGTGGTGGTCGGTGAGGTCGAGGATGACCTGACGTTGGGTGTACTCGGTCAGCATGGCGTCGTCGATCTGGATCAGGTCCGGTACGTTCCCGCCGCCCGCCTGGGTGGCCAGCCGGTCGTAGTAGCCGTCGGCGCCCTGCCAGGTGACCCGGAAGGTGACCCGGGGGTTGCGATCCGAGTAGAGCCGCAGCGCCTTCTCGGTGAGTTCGGCCCGCTTGGTGCCACCCCACCAGAAGACCGACAGCTCGACGGGCCCGTCCTGGGTCGAGGTGGCGGCGCCGTCGGTGCACCCCGCCAGCCCGCCGGACGCGAGCAGAGGTGCGCCGAGCAGCGCGCCGAGCAGTCGGCGCCGGCCCGGGTCGGCACCGAGGCGGTCGAGCGGGGGTCGAACAACGGGCACGGGGCTCTCCTGGACCTACGGGGGTGGCGGTCGGACCATTCACGCAGGCAGCGCACGAAGGTGTCAACGTCCGTCCGGTCACCCTCGGCCGGGTGGTCGAATCAGGCCCTTCCAATGTCGCGTGGTGTACTAGGGCGCGTGGAACTTCTGCACTCGGGCAAGGTCCGGGACGTCTACGCCGACGGCGACGACCTGATCCTGGTGGCCTCGGATCGCATCTCGATCTACGACGTGGCGCTGCCGACGCCGATCCCGGACAAGGGTCGCCTGCTCACCGCGCTCTCGCTCTGGTGGTTCGAGCAGCTCGCCGACCTGGTTCCGAACCACGTCATCTCGGCCACCGACGTGCCCGCCGAGTTCGCCGGGCGGGCCATCCGCTGCCAGCGGCTGGACATGGTCCCGGTCGAGTGCGTCGCCCGCGGTTACCTGACCGGCGGCGGCCTGCGGGAGTACGAGCAGACCGGCGCGGTCTCCGGCGTACCACTGCCGCGAGGGCTGGGCGAGGCGTCGATCCTGCCCGAGCCGATCTTCACGCCGTCGAGCAAGGCGCCGATGGGCGAGCACGACGAGCCGATCACGTACGACGACGTGGTGGACAAGGTGGGCCAGGCCACCGCCGAGCGGCTGCGGCAGATCACCATCGACATCTACCGGCGCGGCGCCGAGTTGGCCGCCGACCGGGGCATCCTGGTCGCCGACACCAAGATCGAGCTGGGTTGGGCGCCGGACGGCACGCTGGTCCTCGCCGACGAACTGCTCACCTCCGACTCGTCGCGGTTCTGGCCGGCCGAGTCGTACCAGCCGGGCCGGGTGCAGTTCTCCTACGACAAGCAGTACGTGCGGGACTGGGCCACCGGCAGCGGCTGGAACAAGCAGGCCCCCGCCCCGGACATGCCGGCCGAGGTGGTCGAGGCGACCCGGGCTCGCTACATCGACGTCTACGAGAAGCTCACCGGCAACCGCTGGGAGTGACAGCTCACTCCACCCAGTCGAGGGTGCGCTGCACGGCCTTGCGCCACTGGCGCAGCTCCTCCTCGCGCAGCTTCGGGGCCATGGCCGGCTCCCACTGCGCGTCGGAGCGCCACTGCGCCCGCAGGGTGGCCAGGTCCGGCCAGAAGCCCACCGCCAGACCGGCCGCGTACGCGGCGCCCAGGCAGGTGGTCTCGGTGATCCGGGAGCGGATCACCGGCACGTCGAGCACATCGGCGACGAACTGCATGAGCAGGCCGTTGGCGGTCATCCCGCCGTCCACCCGGAGGCGGCGCAGCGCCACATCCGAGTCGGCGTTCATCGCGTCGACCACCTCGCGGGTCTGCCACGCCGACGCCTCCAACACCGCACGCGCCAGGTGCCCCTTGGTGATGTAGCCGGTCAGCCCGGCGATCACCCCGCGGGCGTCGCTGCGCCAGTGCGGGGCGAACAGCCCCGAGAACGCCGGCACCACGTAGCAGCCGCCGTTGTCGTCCACGGTGCGGGCCAACTCCTCCACCTCGGCGGCCGTGGAGATCAGCCCGAGGTTGTCCCGCAGCCACTGCACCAGCGAGCCGGTGACCGCGATGGCGCCTTCGAGGGCGTACGCCGGTGGTTGGCCCTTGATCCGGTAGGCGACCGTGGTGAGCAGGCCGTGCGTCGACGGGACCGGGCTGGCGCCGGTGTTGAGCAGCAGGAAACTGCCGGTGCCGTAGGTGCACTTCGCCTCACCCGGCTGGAAGCAGGTCTGCCCGAACAGAGCGGCCTGCTGGTCGCCGAGCGCACTCGCCACCGGCACCCCGGCGAGCACCCCGCCGGCCGTGCCGTACACCTCGGCGGAGCAACGGATCTCCGGCAGCATCGCCGCCGGAACACCCATCGCGTCCAGCAGCTCCGGGGCCCAGTCCAGGGTCGTGAGGTCCATCAGCATGGTCCGGCTGGCGTTGGTCACGTCGGTGACGTGCTCGCCGGTCAGCTTCCAGATCAGCCAGCTGTCCATGGTGCCGAAGAGCACCTCGCCGCGCTCGGCGCGCTCGCGCAGGCCGTCGACCTCGTCGAGCAGCCAGCGCAGCTTCGGCCCGGCGAAGTAGGTGGCCAGCGGCAGGCCCGTGCGGGCCCGGAACCGCTCCTCGCCGTATGTCGACGCGAGCTCGCGAAGCAGCGGCCCGGTCCGGGTGTCCTGCCAGACGATGGCGTTGGCCACCGGGCGGCCGGTGGCCCGGTCCCAGACGACTGTGGTCTCCCGCTGGTTGGTGATGCCGACGGCGGCCAGCCCGGACGCGTCGGTGCCGGCGGCCCGCAGCGCCTCGGCGACCACCTGCTCGACGTTGTCCCAGATCTCCTCGGCGTCGTGCTCCACCCACCCCGGTCGGGGGAAGATCTGCCGGTGCTCGCGCTGGGCCACGGCGACGATGTCCCCGGCCCGGTCGAAGACGATGCACCGCGAGGAGGTGGTGCCCTGGTCGATGGCGGCGACGTACTGGGGGGTCACCGCAGCACCGTACCCGGACGGCGGCGCGGCGCGACAGGCGTCACGGCGGGTTCCGGCCCGCCGCCGTCGGCGGCCGTCGGCGTCCCCTACGATGTGCGAACGTGCGCGACATCGCAGTTTTCAGTGGAACCGCCCATCCCGATCTGGCTGCCGAGATCTGCGCCCACCTGGGGGTGCCGCTGCACCCGGTGCGGGTCTCCCGGTTCGCGAACGACTGTCTGGAAGTCCAGTTGCAGGCCAACTGCCGGGAGCGGGACGTCTTCCTGATCCAGCCGTTGGTGCCGCCGGTGCAGGAGCACCTGGTCGAGCTGCTGCTGATGATCGACGCCGCCCGGGGCGCCTCCGCCGGTCGGATCACCGTGGTGCTGCCGCACTACGCGTACGCCCGGTCGGACAAGAAGGACGCGCCACGGATCTCGATCGGCGCGCGGCTCGTCGCTGACCTGCTCACCTCGGCCGGGGCGGACCGGGTGCTCGCGATGACCCTGCACTCGCCGCAGGTGCACGGCTTCTTCAGCGTCCCGGTGGATCACCTGCACGCGCTGCGGGAGCTGGCCACCCACTTCCGCCGCTACGACCTCAGCAACACCGTGGTGGTCTCGCCCGACCTGGGCAACGCCAAGGAGGCCGCGGCCTTCGCCCGGCTGCTCGGCACGCCGGTCGCGGCCGGGGCGAAGCAGCGGTTCAGCGACGACCTGGTCAAGATCAGCGCGGTGATCGGCGACGTGGCCGACCGGGATGTCATCGTGCTGGACGACGAGATTGCCAAGGGCAGCACGGTGGTCGAGTTGATGGAGCATCTGCGCGGCCTGAATGTCCGGTCGATCCGGCTCGCCTGCACGCACGGCCTCTTCTCCGGCGACGCGTTGCAGCGGCTCAGCGACCAGGACGGCGTCCTGGAGATCGTCTGCACCAACACGGTGCCCATCCCCGCCGCCAAGCGGGTCCCCAAGTTGCAGGTCCTGTCGGTGGCCCCCGCCCTGGCCGAGGCGACGCGCCGAATCCACAACGGAGAATCCGTCTCCGCCCTCTTCGCCTAACCCGCCGTCGTCCCTCGTCCCTCGCCTCTTACCCCGCGCGATCTTGCAGTTTGTGTCGTCGGGATGAGCTGTTCTGGGCGATTCGCCGGGACAGTAAGTGCAAGATCGCGGGCTGCGGGGGTGGGATGCGCGGGTGAGGGGGGTCAGCGCGGGGTGCGCTTGTGGTTGGTGACGCCGGTGGTGATGCGCACTGTGGTGCCGGCGGTGCCGGTGACGACCTCCATCGCGTCGGTCAGCTCGCGGGCCAGCCAGAGGCCCCAGCCGCCGGCGGTGTCCGGGGCGGGCCGACTGCGGTCGCCCAACCGTTGCGGGCTGATCCCGTGCCCGTGATCGGCGACCTCGCAGACCAGCAGACCCGACTCGTGCCAGAGCCGCAGCCAGCCGCGCCCGCCGCCGTGCCGCACCGCGTTGGTGATCAATTCGTTGATCGCGAGCACGAAGTCGTCCAGCCGTTGGCCGCTGAGACCCGAGGCATGCGCGCAGGAGGTGACCGAGTGTCGAATCTCGGTCACCTGGGCCTGGTCAAAGGCTTCGGCGATCAGGAGGGCAGGTTCGATGGGCACAACCGTACGCGGTGCGTGCGGGTCTGCGTTCGTCATGGGCCCGTCCCGGCGGCGCATCTCGGAGTATTTCGCGGCTTTTCCACCGTACGTCAGGGTTTCCCGAACCGCACTCGCTGCTCGCCGTGCACCGACCCGGTTATGGCATCCTGACCGCCATGCCGTCGCCGCCGGGTGGGTTCGAGGTGCCGCTGTGGCGTGCCCTCACCGTGTTCAGGCTGGCCTCCCTGGCGTACGTCTGCGCGCTCGCGGTGCGCGACGCCGACCGGTACGCCCACCCGTACGCCGTCGGCGCCCTGATCCTGCTGATGATCGCCTGGACCGGCGCGACCGCGATCGGGTACGCCCGACCGGCCTGGCGGCGCTGGCCGCTGCTGCTGGCCGACCTCGGGGTGGTCGTGGCCATCGTGCTGGCCACCCCGTGGGTGGTCGGCCGGACGGCGCTCACCCACGGCGTACCCACCCTGGGGGTGGCCTGGATGGCCGGCCCGGTGCTGGCCTGGGCCGTCTCCGGCGGCCGGCGGCGAGGCACTGTCGCCGCGCTGCTGGTCGCCGGCGCGGACCTGGCCACCCGGGAGCGGATCGGCCAGTCCTCGTTCACCGGGGTGATCCTGATGCTGCTCGCCGGAGTGGTGGTCGGGCACGTGGCCCGGCTCGCGGTGAGCGCCGAGGAGCGGTTGCAGCGTGCGGTGGAGCTGGAGGCCGCCACCCGGGAGCGGGAGCGGCTGGCCCGGGACATTCACGACTCGGTGCTCCAGGTGCTGGCGCTGGTGCAACGGCGCGGCGCCGACCTGCCCGGGGAGGCCGGCGAGCTGGCCCGGCTGGCCGGCGAGCAGGAGGTTGCCCTGCGGGCGCTGATCGCCGGCACCGGCCCGGCCGCCGCGAGCCTCCCGGACGGCGGCGAGGCGGTGGACCTGCGGACCCTGCTCGGCCGGTACGCCTCGGCGGCGGTGGCGCTCTCCGCGCCGGCCACCCCGGTGCCGCTGCCCCGACGGGTGGCCGGAGAGTTGGCCGCCGCGACCGGCGCGGCCCTGGACAACGTGGGGCGGCACGCCGGTGGGCGGGCCTGGGTGCTGATCGAGGACGAGGGGGCGACGGTGACCGTGTCGATCCGTGACGAGGGGCCGGGCATCCCGGACGGTCGGCTGGACGAGGCGGCCGCCCAGGGTCGGCTCGGCGTGACCCAGTCGATCCGGGGCCGGGTGGCCGACGTGGGCGGCACGGTTCGGATCGTGTCCGCCCCCGAGGCGGGCACCGAGATCGAGCTGAGCGTGCCGAGGTCACCGCGGTGAACCCGATCCGCGTGATGGTGGTGGACGACCATCCGATGTGGCGGGAGGGCGTGGCCCGCGACCTGACCGAGGCCGGTTTCCTGGTGGTGGCGACCAGCGGCGAGGGACGACAGGCCATCCGGGTGGCCGCCGCCGCCCGGCCCGACGTCGTCGTCCTCGACCTGCAACTACCCGACATCTCCGGCGTCGAGGTGATCCTGGGGTTGCGCGCGGCACTGCCCGCCGTACGGGTGCTGATGCTCAGCGCCAGCGGCGAACAGCAGAGCGTGCTGGACGCGGTCAAGGCCGGGGCCACCGGTTACCTGGTGAAGTCGACGGCGCCCGCCGAGTTCCTGGAGGCGGTGCACCGCACGGCGGCCGGCGACGCGGTCTTCACCCCCGGCCTGGCCGGGCTGGTGCTCGGCGAGTACCGCCGGCTGGCCGCCGGACCGGGGCGGGGGACCGGCCCGGTCGGCGCTGCCGAACCCCCGACTCCCCAGCTCACCGAACGGGAGACGGAGGTGCTGCGGCTGGTGGCGAAGGGGATGTCGTACAAGCAGATCGCCCAGCGGCTCGGCCTGTCGCACCGCACGGTGCAGAACCACGTGCAGAACACCCTGGGCAAGCTGCAACTGCACAACCGGGTCGAGCTGACCCGGTACGCGATCGAACGCGGTCTGGACGACTGAGCGGACGTCAGACCGAGCGCGGCGGCTCCGTCTCGTGGATGGCCAGCTCCTCGGCGGTCGCTCCGCCCCCGGCCGATCCGGCGTCGTACGCCACCGAGTCGGTTTCCTGGTCGGTGTGCGAACCCTCGTCCGGTTCCACCAGCCGGCCCACCGTGGCGTCGGCCACCGTGCCGAGCTGACCGTGGTCGTAGAGGGAGACCGGTGAGTTCGGGTCCGAGGTCGGCCCGGGATCCATCACGTCGGCGTCCAGCTGAGCCTCCGCCGCGGCTTCCAGGTTGTCCGCCTCGAAGGCGATCTTCGGGTCGATGGTGCCGGCCAGCGGGTCGTCCGCCGGGCGCTCGTAGACCTCGCGGTCGAGCTTGTAGTCCAACGACTCACCGTCGAGCTGCTCCTCGGCGGTCGTGCCGAACCGGTCCACCGCCACCGGCGTCCGGTCGCCGGGCAGTTGGGCCGGGTCCGGGCCGTCCGCCTCGCGCCCGGTGAGGACGTCGTCGTTGGCGGTCGAGTCGTCATCAGCGGTGTCGGGCAGGCCTTGCGCCTCGGTGTCGGACACGGGGGTCGGGTACTCGTTGTCGCGCATGTCTGATCACTACCCGCTGCCCTGCCGCCATAACCGGGCGGCCCCCGGCGGTACGTAGCCGAACCGGGCGCCGACGGCGAAAGCCCCGTCAGGAGGCCTCGTCTTCCGGGTCCAGCACACACCAGACGACCTTGCCGTCCGGTACGGCACTGCTGCCCCAGCGACGGGTCACCGTGTCGATCAATAGCAGGCCCCGGCCGCCGGCACGGTTCGGCGGGGAGATCCCGGCGAAGGTCGGTTGACGCGGGGAGTGGTCGCGAACCGCCAGGTGCAGGGTGGTCTCCCGGGGCGCCAGCCGAACCGTCATCGGGGTCCGCGCGTGCGCCACCACGTTGTTGACCATCTCGGTGATCGCGATGCACGCCGGGTCGGTGAGCGTCGGCATGCCCCAGCGTTCGCAGCCGGTGGTGACCAGCTCGCGTGCCTGCCGGGCGGCTCCGACCGCCGGAGCCAGCTCGGCGGTGAGCACCGCCGCCAGTGGCGTCGCCGCCACAGCGGCCAGCGCACCGTCGAGCGTCGGCCAGGCCGGCACTCCGGCGAGCGCGGCGTCCGGATGGGCGGGCCCGTCGACCGCCGGGTCACACAGCAGCAGGTCCGCGGCGGGCCAGTCGGCGACCTCCCGGCGTACGTCGGCGAAGACGCCGCGCCCGGTCGGGTCGACGACCCGCAGGCCGGTCACGTCGGCCACCACCGGGCCGGGCCGGGCCAGCAGACGGGCGAGCAGTGCGCCGCGTACCGCCTCGGCGCTGGCGGCATCGAGCACACCGGTCAGCCGGACCACCGCTGACGACTCGTCGACTTCCACGAGACAGCTCGACATGATCGCCCCATTGTGCGCGCCGGTGACGGTCAGCGCATTCGGGCGCTCGACATCGGCCATCAGCGGTCCGACCGGGAGCGGCGGTTGATGGCCGCCAGGGTGCCGACAGCGGTGCCGGCGGCGGCCAGACCGAACGCGGCGGTCATCCGCACCAACTGCCGCCGCCGACCGTGCCAGCCACCGTCCTGGCGCGCCAGAGCATCGGCGTGGAACACGTTGCCGCTGCTGTCCACCCGGGCGCCCGGGCCGAACTGGGTGCGGTGGGCGTACCAGCCGAGGGTGCGCTCGACCAGCGCGGGCGCCAGCCGCCACTGCAGGCCGATCAGCCGCGCCGCGCCGCCGGCGTACGCCTCGCGGCGGGGCCGGCGCAGCAGCCGGACGATGGTCTCGGCGACCACCTCAGGCGGGTAGATCGGAGGAGGCGGCATCAGCTCCCGGCCGCTGTGGTTGCCGGTGTGCCGGAAGAACGGGGTGTCGATCGTGGCCGGCAGCACGGTGCAGACAGAGATGTGACCGCGACCGGTGACCCGCAGCTCCTGGCGGACCGTGTCGGCCAGCCCGCGGATGCCGTGCTTGGAGGCGTTGTACGCCGACTGGTACGGCATGGCCACCTCGGCCAGCACCGAGGCGTTGTTGACCAGAACACCACCACCGGCGGCGCCCAGGTAGGGCAGTGCCGCCTTGATGCCGTGCACCGCCCCGAGCAGGTTGACCTCCAGCACCCGGCGGAACTCGGCGACCGGGATCTCGTCGAACAGGCCCACGGCGCTCACCGCGGCGTTGTTCACCCAGGCGTCGATCCGGCCGAACTCGGCCGCCGCCTGCTCGGCCAGCCTCCGCACCGACTCCAGGTCGGTGACGTCGGTCGGTACGACCAGCGCCCGGCCGCCCAGCTCCCGGCACCGCTGCGCGACCTGTAGCAGGGCCGGCTCGCTGCGGGCGGCCAGCACGACGGCGGCACCCCGGCGGGCCAATGCGTACGCGGTCGCGGTGCCGATGCCGCTGGACGCGCCGGTGATCACCACGGTCGAATCGTCGAGACTGCGGGTCAGCGGCATTCCTGAGCGGTACCCCCGGCCAGGCCTGGTCACACCGACGACAGCTTGTCGATCATCGTCGAACCGTGCTGTCGCGTGTCACCTGTGCTTGCCGTGGCGCAAGTGTCGGTGGCACTCGCACGGACTCTTCCTGATCTGCCAGGTTTCGGCTCAGCGTCGCGGGGTTAATGGGACGCTCTGACCGGGAGGACCACCGCCGAGGAAAGATCGCAGGGAGGTGACCCATGCGCGTCGGCCTCGTCTGCGCGCACGCCAGTTCCTACCGCCACGCCGACGGCCCGCCGGTCGGCACCCGACAGCACACCGCGAGGGTCGCCGCCGAGCTGGCCGAGCGAGGCCATGACGTCCGGCTCTACGTACGCCGGGACGACCCGACGCTGCCGGCGACGATGAGCGTCGACGGCTACCAGGTGCACCAGGTGCCCGCCGGCCCGCCCACCCCGCTACCCACCGTCGAGCTGATCCCGTACGTGACGGAGGTCGGCCGGTGGCTGGCCGACGAGTGGTCGGGTTCCTGGCGGCCCGAGGTGGTGCACGGGCACTACTGGGTCGGTGGCCTGGCCGCCGCGCACGCCGTTCGGGAGACCGACGTTCCGGTGGTGCAGACGTTCCACTCGCTCGGCATCGAGCAACTGCGTCACCTGGGCGGCCACTACGACGGGCCGGGGCAGCGGATCACGCTGGAGCGCGCATTGACCAGGGCGGTCGACATCGCCGTGGCCCAGTCCAACGACGAGGTCGACGAGCTGACCCGGATGGGTCTGCAACGCAGCTCCGTCGCGTTGGTGCCGGCCGGCGTCGACATCGACCTGTTCCATCCCGACGGCGAGGCAGCACCGCGCGAACAGCGGCCCCGCATCCTCTCGGTGGGCTCGCTGGCCGCCGGGCACGGCCAGGAGGACCTGATCCGGGCGATGCGGCTGGTCGGTGACGCCGAGCTGGTGATCGCCGGTGGGCCGCCGGCCGACCAGTTGGCCAACCACGCCGAGGCACGACGGCTGCGCGAGCTGGCCGAACAGCTCGGCGTCGTCGACCAGGTACGGCTCGTCGGGGCGGTGCCGCACGACCAGATGGCCACCTGGTACCGGTCGGCGGACGTGGTCGCCTGCACGCCGCACTACTCGTCGGCCGGGCGGGTCTCGCTGGAGGCGATGGCCTGCGGGGTGCCGGTGATCGGCTACGCGATGGGCGGCCTGGCGGACGCCGTCGTCGACGAGGTCACCGGCCGCCTGGTGCCCCCCGGTGACGTACGGGCACTCGGAGTGTCGCTGCGCCGGCTGCTCTCCGACAACGCCGGTCGGTTCGCCTACGGGCACGCCGCGGTGGACCGGGTGCGCAGCAGCTACACCTGGGAGCGGACCGCCGGTGCGTTGGAGCGCCTCTACGAACGGGTGGTGAGCCGCCGCAAGCCGGTCGAGGCCTGAGTCGGCGGTGCTGCGACACCTTGGCGCGCCGACCACCGATCGGCCGCGCTGGGCGAGGTCGCCGTGGTGCGGTGCCGGATGGTCAGCCGGGCCGGCCGGCACCGACCATGGCGGGGTCCCGACGGCGTGCCACCGAGCGGTGTTGCTGCGGTTCGGCGTACCGGGTCAGGCCGATCACCGCGGCCAGGGTCACCAGGAAGCCGACCGCGGCCAGCCACTCCCGCCCCGGCCAGATCTTGTCGTTGAGCAGCAGCAGGCCGACGATCGCGGCCGGCACCGCGCCGGCGGCGTCCATCGCGGCGACAGCGGCGGTCGTCGAGCCGCGCTGCATGGCCAGACCGAGCAGCAGCTGGCCCACGATCGAGTGGGCGATCAGCAGGTAGAACAGCGGGTCGGCGAGGAACGCCTCGGCGGACGGCGCGGACGCCAGCGGCCGGGCGGCGACCGCGGCCGAGCTGAACGCCAGCCCGGCCAGTGAGCCGAGGGCCACCGAACCCGGCGCCCCGTGCAGCCGGACGGCAAAGAAACCGAGCACCGCGATCACGCCCAGCGCCACCAGCAGGGCGATCGAGCCGGCGGTGCCGAGCTGCTTCGACGGCGCCGGCCGGGCGGACAGCACCAGCGCGGTGATCCCCGCGAAGAGCAGCGCCAGCAGCACCACCTCCGCCGCCGGCAGCCGCCACTTCAGCACCAGCACCCCGAGGATTGCGGTCACCCCGAGCCCGGCGGCCACGCTGGCCTGCACGAGGAACAGCGGCAGGTCCCGCCGGGCCAGGAAGGCGAGCACGAAACCGCCGATCTGACAGCCGAGACCGATCAGGTACGTCCGGTGCCCGGCGAGGCGCAGCAGCAGGCCCGGATCGAATGTGTGGTGGACCGTGGTGCGGGCCGCCGCCACCGACTGGAGCAGGTTGGCGAAGCCGTACGCGACGATCATCGCCGCGAGAAAACACCAACCGGAGGAGACCACCTGGCGAGGATAGAGGTTGCCGAGGGTCAGCGCTCGGCTGGTCGATCGAGGCGGGCGAGGATGTCGGCGTGCAGCACACCGTTGGTGGCCACCACGCTGCTGTCGGTGCCCGGAGCGCCGGCGGGGGCCGGTTGTCCGGCCAGATCCGTGACCGTGCCACCCGCCTCCGTGATGATCGGCACCAGCGCCGCCACGTCCCACACCGACAACTCCGGCTCGGCCATCACGTCCAGTGCCCCCTCGGCCAACAGCATGTAGCCGTAGAAGTCGCCGTACGCCCGGCTGCGCCAGCTGTCCCGCATCAGGTCGAGCACGGCGTCGAGCCGCCCGGCTTCCTCCCACCCGTTCAGGGACGAGTAGCAGAAGCTGGCATCCGCGACCCCACGCACCGCGGACACGCCGATCCGCTCGCCGGCCGCGGGGCCCGGCCCGGCGTACGCCCCCGCACCCGCGCTGGCCCACCAGCGTCGTCCGAGCGCTGGTGCGGACACCACGCCGACCGCCGGCCGGTCGCCGTCGTAGAGCGCGATCAAGGTGGCCCAGATCGGCACGCCACGGACGAAGTTCTTGGTGCCGTCGATCGGATCGATGATCCACCGGCGGCCGTTCGGGTTGGCCGACGACTGCGCGCCGTACTCCTCACCGAGCAGCCCGTCGGCCGGCCGGTGCTCGGCCAGCAGGGCACGGATCTCCCGCTCCACGGCGGTGTCCGCGTCGGAGACGGGGGTCAGGTCGGGCTTCGCCTCGACGCGCAGGTCGAGCGCGCGGAACCGGGCTGTGGCGATGGCGTCGGCCCGGTCGGCGAGCAGATGGGCGAGGGCGAGGTCGTCGGCGTACCCGGTCATGCCGGCAACCTAGCCCACACCCGTCGGGTCACTCGTCGGGGCCGCGCCGGTCACCCTCGCCGGGGCCGCGCTGGTCGCTGTCGCCGCGCGAGTCACCCTCGCCGGCCCGGGAGGCGAGCAACCGACGGTACGAGGCCAGCCGGCGCGGGTCGGCCTTACCGGCGGCCACCCAGGCGTCCAGCCCACACTCGGCCTCGTCGGCCGTGTGGGGGCAGTTCGGCGGGCAGTCGACGGTGCCCTCGACAAGGTCCGGAAAACCGTGCAGCAGGCTGTCGGCCGAGACGTGCGCCAACCCGAAGCTGCGGATCCCGGGGGTGTCGATGATCCAGCCCGGGTCGGTGTCGATCCCGGGCACCGGTGGCAGCCGCAGCGCCACCGCGCTGGTCGAGGTGTGCCGGCCCCGACCGATCGCGCTGACCACGCCGACCGCGCGCAGCGCGTCCGGAACAAGGCGGTTGACCAGCGTCGACTTGCCCACCCCTGAATGCCCGACCAGCACCGACACCTTGCCGCTCAGCAGCGCGCGGAGCGCGTCGAGGTCGGAGTCGGGGCGGTTGAGCACGTAGGGCAGCTCCAGCTCGGTGTAGTAGCCGAGCACCTCCTCCGGCCCGGCCAGGTCGGCCTTCGTGAGGCAGAGCAGCGGCTCGACGTCCGCGTCGTACGCGGCCACCAGGCAGCGGTCGATGAACCCGGTGCGCGGCGGTGGGTCGGCCAACGCGCTGACGATCACCAACTGGTCCGCGTTGGCCACCACGACCCGTTCCAGCCGGCCCTCGGCGGTGGTCTCGTCGTCGTCGGCGGTGCGGCGCAGCACCGAGCGGCGTTCGGCGATCCGGACGATGCGGGCGAGAGCGCCCTCCGCGCCGGACGTGTCGCCGACCAGGCTGACCCGGTCACCGACCACCACCGACTTGCGGCCCAACTCGCGGGCCCGCATGGCGGTGACGGTGGGCAGCTCGGCACCGACCACGCCGCGTTCGGCCCCGGAGAGCACACAGGTGTAGCGCCCCCGGTCGACGGCGATGACGAACCCGTCGACCGCGTCGGCGTGCTGCGGGCGGGTGCGCGTACGCGGGCGCGACGACTTTCCGGGCCGGACCCGCACGTCGTCCTCGTCGTACTCCCGCCGTTTGGTCGCCAGGACCTGTCCTCTTCTCGCGTCAGCTCTTGCCGGTCACCATCGCTGACCATAGTGCCGGGAACTCGGGCATGGTCTTGGAGGTACACCCCACGTCGTCCACCTCGATGCCCGGAACGGCCAGCCCGGCCACCGCGGCGGCGTGCGCCATCCGGTGGTCGTGGTAGGTGCGGAAGACCCCGCCGCGCAGCGGTCGGGGCCGGATCTCCAACCCGTCCGGTGTTTCGGTGATGTCCGCGCCGAGCCCGCCGAACTCCCGCGCGAGCGCGGCGAGCCGGTCTGTCTCGTGCCCACGGATGTGCCCGACGCCGGTGAACACCGACGGCGAGTCGGCCAGCATGGCCATCGCGGTCAGCACGAGGGTCAGCTCGCCGACGTCGGACAGGTCGGCGGTCAGGCCGTGCACCACGCCGGTGCCACGGACGGTCAGCCCGTTGGTGGTGAGGGTGACCTCACCGCCCATCCGCTGTAGCAGCGAGCGGAGTTTCTCGACCGGCTGCGCGCTGCTGTGCGGCCAACCCTGCAAGGTGACCTCGCCGCCGGTGACCAGGGCGGCGGCGAAGAACGGCACGGCACCGGAGAGGTCCGGCTCGATGTCCCAGCCGCGCCCGGCGAGCGGGCCGGGCTCGACGGCCCAGACGTCGGGGGTGCTGTCGTCGACCGCCGCGCCGGCGGCCCGCAGCATCTGCACAGTCATCCGAAGGTGCGGCGCGGAGGGCACCGGCGGGCCGACATGGCGGACCACGACGCCCCGGTCGAAGCGCGGGGCGGCCAGCAACAACCCGGAGACGAGCTGACTGGAGGCGGACGCGTCGATCACGACCTCGCCGCCGGTGATCCGGCCGGTGCCGAGGACGGTCAGCGGCAGGCTGCCGGTGCCGGTGACGTCGATCCGGACGCCCAACGAGCGCAGCGCGCCGACCAGCGGGCCGAGTGGCCGGGTGCGCACGTACGGGTCACCGTCGAAGGTGACCTGCCCGTCGGCCAGGCCCGCCACCGGTGGCACGAACCGCATCACGGTGCCGGCCAGCCCGACGTCGACGTGGGCAGGGCCGGCCAGCGGGTGCGGTCGGACCAGCCAGCGCTCGTCGTCGCTGATCGAGACGTGTGCGCCCATCGCCCGCAGGCCGGCGGCCATCAACTCGGTGTCACGTGCGCGCAGTGGCCGGGCCAGCGTCGACGGGCCGGCGGCCAGCGCGCTGAGCACCAGGGCCCGGGCGGTCATCGATTTGGAACCAGGCAGGCGCAGCGTCGCCGCCACCGGGTCGGATGCGGTCGGTGCGGTCCACGGCTGCGGCGGCCGGGTCGCGGTCAGGTTGCCCACGGTTACATTCTGCCGTGTCGGCGGGCGGGCGGCGGCGCCCGGCGCTCGTGCTCCCGGTTGGCGGGACAGCCGACGGGGCCTCCGACGCGTTAGCGTGTGCCCCATGTGCGGCAGGTACGCGACGACCCGGAGCTCCGGCGAGCTGAGCGCGCTGTTCGAGTCGTCCGACGACTCCGACGGCCTGGTCCGGGCGGACCACAACGTCGCGCCGACCGACCCGGTGCCGCTGGTCCGGGTCAGCCCGGAGGGGCACCGCAGCCTCTGTGTCGGCCGCTGGGGTCTGCTGCCGCACTGGTCCCGGTCCGCCTCGGGAGCCGCCCGGATGATCAACGCGCGGGCGGAGACGGTGGCCACCAGCCGGGCGTACGCCGGCTCCTTCTCCCGTCGCCGTTGCCTGGTCCCGGCCGACGGCTGGTACGAGTGGGTCCGGCTGCCCGACGGCGGGCGACAGGCGTACTTCATGACCCCCCGGGACGGCTCGGTGCTCGCGCTGGCCGGCATCTGGTCGGTCTGGGAGTCCGACGCAGAGACCCGGCTCACCTTCAGCGTGCTGACCACCGCGGCGCTCGGCGACCTGGCCGAGGTGCACGACCGGATGCCGGTGCTGCTGCCCCCCGAGCGGTGGTCGTCGTGGCTCGCACCGACCGACGAGCCGGGGCGGCTGCTCACTGCGGCGTCGACGGAGCAGTTGGCGGGGTTGGAGATCCGCCCGGTGGGTGCGGCGGTGGGAGACGTTCGTAACGACGGGCCACGGCTGACCGCGCGGGTGGCGGTGGCGCCGACGGTGTCACCGCAGGAGCTGACCCTGTTCTGACGCCGCAGTGCATTGTCGGCCGCCGATTTGCCAGGGTTCCGCGCGATTCGTCTCCTGGCTGTTCAGTCATGTTCCCGGCAGACCCTTGTCCCGGTGTTGTGAAGTGCGATAGAACACAGCGCCGGTAGTGGCTGTCGGTCCGCACGGGGCGGACGACGTCCACAGCTTTTGCCGGTCCCACGGGGGAGGTGGGTGGATGACACGGGCACGTATGCCGCGCCCGCACGAGGTGGCAGCGGCGCGGCGAGATCCGCGACTGCTGCGGGCCGTGCGAGAACGGCGACAGGATGACGCTTGGCGCACCAGAGGAACCTGCCAGAGCGTCGATCCGGAGACATTCTTTCCGGCACCGAACGAGCCGGCGGACGCTGCCGTCGCGCTGTGTCGCAGTTGTGACGTGCAGGGGTCCTGCCTGGCCTGGGCCCTCGACGTCGGTGACTGCCACGGCGTGTGGGGCGGCACCACGCCGCGGGAACGACGGGCGATGCTGGTCGCCTGGCGCGGCGAGGTCGAACCCGATCCGGACGCCATCGACGACGCCGGCCCGCCGGTGCGCGATCGCCTGCTCGCCCTGGTCCCGCTGAGCTGATCGGCGGCCCGGTTCGCACCCGACGCCCGTCCGGCGGCGCAGAATAGGCCGGTGCCAGCCAGCAACGAGATCGACACCCCGCGCGGTCCGGCGTGGATCGACACCGACCTGCCGGTCCGCCCGGCAACCGCCCTGCTCGTCCTCGGGCACGGCGCGGGTGGCAGCGTCGACGCGCCCGACCTGCTCGCGGTCCGGGACGCGTCGGTGGCAGCCGGCCTGGCGGTGGTCCGGGTGACGCAGCCCTACCGGGTCGCCGGTCGACGTGCGCCGGCACCGGCAGGTCACCTCGACGAGGCCTGGACGGCGGTGCTCGCCGAGCTGCGTGCCCGGCACGCCGACGTGCCGACGGTGGTGGTCGGTGGGCGTTCCAGCGGCGCACGGGTGGCCTGTCGGACGGCCCGTGCGGTGGGCGCGGTGGGCGTGGTCGCGTTGGCCTTTCCACTGCACCCGCCCGGCCGACCGGAACGCTCGCGCGCCGCTGAACTGGGCACCGGCCTGCCGACGTTGGTCGTCAACGGCGACCGGGATCCGTTCGGCACGCCGGAGCCTGGACCGGCCGTGCAGGTGGTGAGCCGTCCCGGTGAAACGCACGACCTGCGCCGGGATCCGGCCGGCACCGCCGCCGCCGTTCGCGACTGGCTGTCCGCCCAGGGCTGGGCGGCCAGCTGACCCGTCGCGGCCGGCGCGCCGGGGCGACCGTTTCCGGCGCGCGCACGGGTCGTTGCATCCGATGGTGCCGCCGGCCCGAGCAGGGCCGGTGACACCAGTCCTCCCAGGCCCTTCCTGGTCCCAGCGCCGGCCGCCGTCGGGGCCGGGACCAGGAACGGGGAGGGCCGGCCGGAATGCCCCAGTGGTCATCTCGCGTTACTACCCCCGGACGACTTTTCTGTGAGGGGGTGACCGGTGCCAACCGAGACACGAAGCCTGGAACGGGACGAGCGGGACGCCCGGCAGCTGAAGCGGCTGCTGGATGGCCCGGAGTGGCCCGCGACGGCGGGACCGGGCGGGGTGGGTGCGGTGAGCACGGGCACACCGGCCGGAAGTGAATCTGCGGGCAGGTCCGTGCGCGTATCCTCGGCGGGAAAGCATCCGACGCGAGGGGATGTGCGGTTGACCACCGAGAAGACGGACGAGCGCAGGGCCCGATTCGAGCGGGACGCGATGCCATTCGTCGATCAGCTCTACGCTGCTGGGCTGCGGATGACACGCAACCCGGCGGATGCCGAGGACCTGGTCCAGGAGACGTACCTGAAGGCGTACGCGGCCTTCCACCAGTTTGAGCAGGGCACGAACCTGAAGGCCTGGCTCTACCGGATCCTGACCAACACCTACATCAACTCCTACCGCAAGCGGCAGCGCCAGCCGATCCAGGCGCCCACCGAGGAGATCACCGACTGGCAGCTCGCCGAGGCCGAGTCGCACACCTCGAGCGGGTTGCGCTCGGCCGAGACGGAGGCACTGGACCGGCTGCCGGACAGTGACGTCAAGGAGGCCCTCCAGCAGTTGCCGGAGGAGTTCCGCCTGGCCGTCTACCTCACCGATGTCGAGGGCTTCTCCTACAAGGAGGTCGCGGACATCATGGGCACGCCGATCGGCACCGTGATGTCGCGTCTGCACCGGGGCCGTCGTAATCTGCGCAAGCTGCTCGAGCGTTACGCCGGGGAGCGGGGCTTCAGTGCGGCCCGCTCGGCGAAGGGCTCGACTGCCGCTGCCGGCCGGGAGGTGTGACGTGAGCTGTGGGGAGCCGCACGAGACGGACTGCCGCGAAGTGCTCGCGGAGGTGTATCTCTACCTGGATCTGGAGTGCGCCGACGAACGTCGCTCGCTGATCCGGCACCACCTGGACGAGTGCGGGCCCTGCCTGCGCGAGTACGGGCTGGAGCAGGAGGTGCGGGCGTTGGTGGCGCGTTGCTGTGGCAACGAGACCGCGCCGGATGAGCTGCGTGAGCGGCTGCGCGTCAAGCTCACCGAGCTGGTGGTCTTCGAGACCAGCGACTCCCGTGAGCTGGCCGACTGATCGTCTGAGCTGGCCGACCGAGCGTCGGCACGAGCTGGCAAGACCGGTGGCCCGGGTCGATGTCGACCCGGGCCACCGGTGTACCCGGCCTCGGCCGGGTCGAGCTGAGCGGCGACGGGCAACCGGCCCGTCGACCCGTTCAGGAGTTGGGACGCTTGCCGTGGTTCGCGGCGTTCTTCTTACGAGCCTTCTTCTTCCGGGACTTCTTCGCCATGCTGACCTCCTCGTGATGGGTCGGATCCGTCCTGCGCACGACCTCGGCGCGGATGCGGCCACCGGCGGTCCGGCGTCGGGTCCGACCCGCTGATGGTAGTGCGGTCGACACCCGCCGCCTTCCCCAGGGCGGGCCTGTCATCCCGGCTGTGCCGCTGCCCGCCCATCGCCGGTCGACGCATGATTGGATACATCGGCAGGCACGTCGCGAAGAGGGAGGGCCTGGACATGGCCGAGGAGATCCGCGCCGAGATGGTGGCCAACGTCTGGAAGGTCGTCGCCACTGCGGGTGACACGGTGGCCGAGGGTGACACCCTGGTGATCCTCGAGTCGATGAAGATGGAGATCCCGGTCGTCGCCGAGTCCGACGGTGTGCTCCAGCAGCTCGTCGTCAACGAGGGCGACGTCGTGCAGGACGGTGACCTGATCGCCGTGATCGCTTGACCGGGTTGCGGGTCCGTCCGGCCGAGTCGGTCGACTTCCCGGCGGTGGCCCGGCTGACCGTGGCCGCGTACGAGGCGGACGGTCAGCTCAAGGGCGAGCACGGGTACGGCGAGGTGCTGGCCGACGTGTCGACCCGAGCCGCCAGTGGCGAGGTGCTGGTCGCGGTCGACGAGGTGACCGGGGCGGTGCTCGGGTCGGTCACGTTCGTGCTGCCGGGCACCCCGTTCGCCGAGCTGGCCGGGCCGGGCGAGGCGGAGTTCCGGATGCTCGCGGTCGACCCGGGCGCTCAGGGGCGGGGTGTGGGTGCCGCACTGGTCGAGGCGTGTGTCGACCGGGCGGCCGGGCTGGGTTGCACGGCGGTGGTGATCTGCGTCCGGGCCGGGATGGCCGATCCGGCGCACCGGCTCTACTCGCGGCGCGGCTTCGTCCGTTCGCCGGAGAAGGACTGGTCACCGCTGCCGGGTGTGGACCTGCTCGGCCTTCGGCTGGAGCTGACGCGCGGCTGAGCCGGCAACCGACGGGCCCGGACCGGCACGATCACCCCCGGTCAGGCGTTGGGCCGCGTGCCGATGGCGGCCAGCAGTTCGTCGGCCACCTCCAGGGCGAGCTTGCGGCGTTCGTCGTCGCTGATGTGTGGCGCGCGGACCGCGAACCAGCTGGTGTGCACCGCAAAGATTGACAGCGCGGCGCGTAGCTGGGCGGCGGGGGATTCATCGCCCCGGCAGAGCGCGTCGGCCAGCTCCAACATCCGACCGCGCATCTTCTTACCGGAGGAGAGGCTCTTGAGCGCGGTCTGGTTCTGCTCGAAGAAGCGCATCACCGACGGCTGAGTGCCGTCGAACATCGTGTCGGCGTACCGGGAGATCAGCTCGCGTCGGGTGGCCAGGGTGGCGGGCTGGGTGGCGGCCCAGGCGATCAGTGCGTCCATCCCCTCCAGCCGGTCCTCGACGAAGCTGGCGACGATGTCGTCCTTGCTCTTGAAGTGGTAGTAGAGCGCGGCCTTGGTGACGTTGAGGCGCTCGGCGATTTCCCGGAGCGAGGTCTTCTCGTACCCCTGCTCGGTGAAGAGTTCGAGCGCGACGGCCTTGATCCGTTCCCGCGTTCCGCCGCCTGTGCTCTCGCTCACGCAAACCCTCCAAATGGCTTGACCGTTACTCGTACCCAACTTACCGTGCGGCTAGTAAGGTGACTAGCCGGGCGGCAAGTAAGTACGGCAATCTTCGGGGGAGCTTACCCATGACTCAGGCAACCCAGGCCGGCACGCGACCCAACAACATCCGGGTCGTGCTGTTCGGGCTGATGATCGCGATGATGCTCGCGATGCTCGACAACATGATCGTCAGCACCGCGTTACCGCGGATCGTCGGCGAGTTCGGCGGGCTCAACCACTTCACCTGGGTGGTTACCGCGTACGTCCTGGGCACCACCGTCTCCACCCCGATCTGGGGCAAGCTCGGTGACCTCTACGGCCGCAAGTCGGTCTTCCTGACCTCGGTCGTCGTCTTCCTGGTCGGCTCCGCCCTCTGTGGCATGGCCGGCTCCGGGATGCTCGGCGGCCCAGAGGACGGCATGGTCCAGCTCATCGCCTTCCGGGCCGTGCAGGGCCTCGGCGCCGGCGGCCTCATGGTCGGCGTGATGGCGATCATCGGTGACCTGGTCCCGCCCCGCGAGCGCGGGCGCTACCAGGGCATGATCGCCGGCATCATGGCCATCGCCATGGTCGCCGGCCCGCTGGCCGGCGGATTCATCACCGACCACCTCTCCTGGCGCTGGGCGTTCTACGTGAACCTGCCGCTGGGCGGAATCGCGCTGCTCGTGCTGATCACCACCATGCACCTTCCGAAGTACCGCACCGAGCACCGGATCGACTGGCTCGGCGCCGGGCTGCTCTCGGTCGGCATCACCGCGATCGTGCTCATCACCACCTGGGGCGGCAACGAGTACGACTGGACGTCGCCGCAGATCCTCGGCCTGGCCGTGCTGGCCGTCGTCGCGTTGGTGGCGTTCGGCCTGGTGGAACGCCGGGTCCAGGAGCCGATCCTGCCGCTGGCGCTCTTCGCCAACCGCAACTTCGCGCTGATCTCGGTGATCGGCTTCCTGCTCGGCTTCGCGATGTTCGGCGCGATGAACTTCCTGCCGCTCTACCAGCAGACCGTGCAGGGGGCGTCGGCCACCAACAGCGGTCTGCTGCTGCTGCCGCTGATGTTCGGCATGCTGGTCGTCTCGCTGGTCATCGGCCGGGCGATCACCCGCAACGGCAGGTACCGGGCGTACCCGATCATCGGTGGTGTGGTGATGACCGCGGGCATGGCGCTGCTGTCCATGCTCGACACCGACACCAGCAAGCTGATGTCCTCGCTCTACATGATCGTGCTCGGCGTCGGCATGGGCTTCCTCATGCAGACGTCGATGCTGATCGCGCAGAACAGCGTGGAGCAGAAGGACCTTGGCGCGGCCAGTGGCGCGGCCACCTTCTTCCGGTCGATCGGCGGTTCGTTCGGCATCTCGCTGTTCGGCGCGATCTTCGCCAGCCGGCTGGCCAGCTCCGAGGGCGGTCGGGCGTTCGGTGGCGGCGAGGCCGGCGCCGGGTTGGACCTGGAGAAGCTCAAGGAGCTGCCCGCCCAGGCTCGCGAGGCGGTGCTCGGTGGTCTCTCCGACGCCATCTCGCACGTGTTCCTCTGGGCGGTGCTGTTCACCATCGTGATCCCGGTGCTCGCCTGGTTCATCAAGGAGATCCCGCTGCGCACCGCGAACGAGGCGCCGCCGCAGGCCACCCCGGAGGAAAACGCCGAGGTCGCCCTAGGCAAGGCCGCCCCCGTCGCCTGACCCCGAACCTCCGCGATCTTGCACTTTGTGCGGGTGCATAAGCACCGTTTTCGACAAAACGGCGACAGTAAGTGCAAGATCGCGGGGGTTGGCGGGGAGTCAGCGGCGGAGCAGACGTTGCCAGAGGCGGCGCAGAGGGTTGCGGGGGCGGGGAAGCCGGGGGGAGTGGGTGGCCAGCAGTTCGGTGGCCAGTGCCGCCGTCGCCGGGTCCAACTGCGGGGCGGCGAGCGCCAGGTGAGCCAGCGAGGCGGCGATCGGGACCGGTCGGCTCCGCGCCACGGCAGCCACGTCGGCCAGCCGCTCCGCCACCACCCGGGCCACGTCCGACCGCACCGAGGGGTCCACCCAGGCGGCGGTGACCAGGGCGAACAGTGCCGCCTCGGTGACCCAGTCCTCGACGCCCCAGATCAGATCGAGCAGCACCCGGCGCCGGGTCGAGCCCTCCCACGGCTCGTCGGTGCGGTGGTGCAGCAGCCCCAGACAGGCCCACACCTGCACCCCACGGACCCAGACCGACGGGTCGTGGGCCGCCAGCAGCCGACCCACCGCGTTGGCCGGCGCCGCCGGCGGGTGTACCAGCAGACCGAGCAGGTCGCCCAGGTCGAGGCCGGCCAGGCCCACCGCCGCGTCGTACGCCGCCGGTGGGTGTGCCCACGCCGGGTGGGCGATCTGCCCGATCCGTTCGACCGCGGCCGCCGAGGGCGCCGCCAGCGCGGGCGTGGGGACCGCGTCCGCGTAGTGCCACAACCGCTGAGCGGACTCCCGCCGGGGCTCGCGCGGGTCGGGCTCGGGCGCGCCGACGACCTCGATCCGCAGCCCGGGGGCGGTGGAGATCGCCGTCCCGACCGCGCTCGGCGGGGCGGCGGCGGGTAGGCGTACGGCACCGCCGAGACCGTTGTCGTCATCGGCCACCGCCTGGCGCATCGCGTCCACCAGGGGCCCACCGGCCGGGGTGAGTTGGCCGAGCCAGGGCCGACCCCGGCAGCACTGGGCCAGGTCGCCGTGCTCGTGGCTGTCGTCCGGGTGGTCCCGCACGAAGTCGGCGAGCGCGACCAGGTGGGCGAGGTCGCCGTCGCGCAGGTGCCGCAGGCGGTGAGCGGTGTGCACGGCGCAGTCGAACGACGGATCGCGCGCCAGCGCCCGCTCAATCCACTCCAACGCCTCGTCCAGCCGGCCGATCTCGGCCAGGGTGCCGGCGATGTCCGCGTAGATCGCAAGGTCGTCGGGGTCCAGCTCGACGGCCCGACCGAGGGCCGCGAGGCCGTCGCGGGTCCGGCCCGAGCTGCGGTACGCGTACCCGAGCCACACCTCGCCCATCTTCGAGGGCTGCGCGCGTACCCCTCGGGTGGCCCACCGGACCGCCAGCTCGACTTCGCCGAGGCGGCGGGCCAGCGCGGACGCCGCACCCAGCAGAAGGCCGTGTTCGGGGTGCACGGTGGCCGCGTTGCGGGCGAGGGTGAGGTACGGGGTCAGCGGGGCCCGGCCGATCCGCGGCACCGGGTCGGGCAGTGCGGCGCAGACCTGCATGAGGACGCGGGCGATGTGCTCCGGGTCCAGTCGTTCGGCCAGCTCCGGCGCGGTGACCCAGGGCACGCCGGCCCACTCGGTGCCGGGCGCGTACGACGTCGCCGCGGCCAGCAGCTCCAGCCCTTCGGCGGGGCGTCCGGCGGTGGCGAGGAGGTGGGCGCGGGCGACGACCGCACCGACGAAGGTGTGGTGGTTGATCGGGAAGAGGTCCAGGCCGCCGCCGCTCGTGGCGGCGAGGCGGGCCAGCGTCTCGTGCACCTCCGGCAGGGTGGGGGCCCGTGCCAACGCGCCGGCGAGGTGGCCGGCGGCGTGGTGCAGGTCGCCCTCGTCGAGTGCCAGCCGGGCCAGCGCCAGCTCCTCCGTCGCGGAGAGCGCGGGATCGTCCGTTCCCTCGGGCACGTCGTCCTCTCGTGGCAGTTAGACCGGGCACAACGGGTAAAGCCTAGTTGATATTGAGATCAACTGGTGATCACCTGCGCAGTCCTGCTCGTTCGGTTGCTTAGATGCGCTTAAAAGTGCAAGACTGAGCAAGAATCGCGCGGCAACCGCGCAAGGGGAGGGGTTTCCGTGACACGTGCAGGGGCTGGAATGGCCGCCGACATCGACGAGCAGCCAGCTGGCTACGCGCGTCTGCTCTCCGCTGCCAACGCCGCCGAGATCGCCCGGGTGGCAGCGGTCATCGCGCAACGTCGGCCACGGCACGTGGTCTTCACCGCGCGGGGCACCTCCGATCACGCGGCGCTCTACGGGGCCTACCTGACCGAGATCCGGCTCGGCCTGCCCGCCGGGCTGGCCTCGCCCAGCGTCGTCACCCTGTACGGGGCCCGCCCCGACCTCTCCGACGCGCTGGTCGTCGGGGTCAGCCAGAGCGGCGGCTCGCCCGACCTGGCCGAGGTGCTGCGCGCAGCCCGAGCCTCCGGTGCGCTGACCCTCGCGGTGACCAACGCCCCCGACTCGCCGTTGGTCGACGTGGCCGAGCTGAGCGTCGACATCGCCGCCGGGCACGAGCGGGCGGTGGCCGCCACCAAGACGTACACCGCCGAGCTGCTCGCCCTGCTGATGCTGGTGGAGGGGATCCGGGCCGGCGACGGCGTGCTCCCGAAGGCCGAACGGGAGGCGCTCGACGCACTGCCCGAGCTGGCCACCCGCACCCTGGCCGACGGCACCCCGGCCCAACTCGCCCCGCGCTACCGGTTCGCCCGTCAGTTGGTCACCACCGGCCGGGGGTACGCCTACCCCACCGCCCGGGAGGCCGCGCTGAAGCTGATGGAGACCTCGTACCTGCCGGCGCTCGCCTTCTCCGGCGCCGACCTGCTGCACGGCCCGCTCGCGATGACCGACCCGGAGGTGCCGGTGCTCGCCGTGGTCGGCTCCGGCCCCGGCGGCCGGTCGATGGGTGAGGTGCTGCCCCGCCTCGGCGAACGCCGCGCCGACGTCGTGGTGGTCGGCTCCGCCGACGTGCCGGGCGCCACCCGGCTGGCCGTCCCCGAGGTCGACGAGCGGTACGCCCCGCTGCTGGACATCCTGCCGATGCAGCGGTTGGCGCTGGCCCTGGCGCTCACCCGAGGCGAGGACCCGGACGCGCCGCGCGGGTTGAAGAAGGTCACCGCGACGATGTGAGGCGCGGCGTGGCACCCTGGTCACCGTGTCCACGCTGCGCGACCTCGCCGAGGAGCACACCCATCTCCGTCCGGCCGACATCGACCACCTGCACCGGATCGCCGGCGACTGGCAACTGCTCTCCGATCTGTCCTTCGCTGACCTGCTGCTCTGGGTGCCGGTCGACGCCGACGGCACGTTCCTCTGCGTCGCCCAGGTTCGCCCGACCACCGCACCTACCGCCTACCAGGACGACCAGGTGGGTCGGATCGTCGGCGGGCCGGAGGTGGCCCACCTGGGGGTGGCGTACTCCCAGGGCCGGATCTGGCGCGAGGGCGACCCGGTCTGGTACGGCGACGTGCCGGCCCGGCACGAGGCGATCCCGGTTCGGCTGCGTACCGCCGAGGGGGAGGCCGGCGAGGTGATCGCCGTGGTGGGGCGGGACACCAACCTCTCCACCGCGCGTACGCCCAGCCAGCTGGAGCTCAACTACCTCACCACCGCCGACGACCTGGCGCAGATGATCGCGGACGGCACCTTCCCGCCGCCGCGGCATCCGGGCGAGACCACCTCGGCACCCCGGGTCGGCGACGGCCTGGTCCGGCTCGACGCCGGCGGCAAGGTCACCTATGCCAGCCCGAACGCGCAGTCCGCGTACCGCCGACTGGGCTACGCCTCGCACCTGGTGGGGGAGGACCTGGCCGCGTTGCACCGTCGGCTGGCCGGTGACCCGCTGGACGGCACCGAGGCCTCGAACGGCATCCTGGCCGCGCTGCGCGGTGAGGCGCCACCCCGGCGGGAGATCGACGCACGAGGTGCCACGATGCTCACCCGGGCGCTGCCGCTGATGCCGGCCGGGGTGCCGATCGGAGCGTTGGTGCTGGTCCGGGACATCACCGAGGTCCGTCGCCGGGACCGGGCACTGATCACCAAGGACGCCACCATCCGGGAGATCCACCACCGGGTGAAGAACAATCTCCAGACGGTGGCCGCGCTGCTGCGGTTGCAGGCCCGCCGGGTGGCGATGCCGGAGGCCCGGGTCGCGCTTGAGGAATCGGTCCGTCGGGTCGCCTCGATCGCTCTGGTCCACGAGACGCTCTCGATGTCCAGCGACGAGGCGGTGGAGTTCGACGGCATCGTCGACCGGGTGGCCAGCGCGGCGACCGAGGTCGCGGCGACCGAGGTGAGCGTCGGCATGCGCCGGCGGGGCAGCTTCGGCGTACTGCCGGCGGAGATCGCCACGTCGCTGGTGATGGTTCTCAACGAGTTGCTGCTCAACGCCGTCGAGCACGGCTTCCCGCCGGCCGAGGAGGCGGAGGAGGCCCCGGTGGCCGCCGCCTCCGGCATGGTGCCGGTCGCCGCTCCCGAGGTGGACCCGTCGCTGCGGCCCGAGGTGGTGGTCTCCGCGCACCGGTTCCGCAAGATGCTGCACGTCTCGGTGACCGACAACGGGCGCGGCCTGCCCCCGGACTTCGACGCCGAACGCGGCAGCCGGCTCGGCCTCCAGATCGTCCGAGCCCTGATCACCGGGGAGCTGCGCGGCACCATCGAACTGCGCGCCGGCGCCAACGGTGGCACCGAGGCCATGCTGGTCGTTCCGTTGGCCCGCACCACCCCCGACGGCCGCTCGCAGGCCTGACCCGCCCTCCCACCTCCGGTGGGGCGGGGTCTGCGGCGGGAGCGGATATCAGGACGGGCGTGATGCCTCTCAGTCATCAAAATGACTCACCGGCATCAGGCGCATCGAGGTGGGCGAGCCCGACCCCCCGGCCGGCGCCCGGGGGTCGGGTCAGCGTTCGGGGCGGCTGTTCAGCAGGGCGACGGTGAGGCCGGGTCGCTGCCAGACCTGCGTGACGGTGAAGTTCGTGCGCAGCGCGTCGCCCTTGGCACCGGACACGGCGGCCAGCGGCTCGGCGTGCCGGCCGGAGACGACGAGCCACACCCGTGTCGTACCGGCGAGGCACTGGGCTGGCTGCGGACACTCGGCGGCCCACAGATCGCCGCGGCGGACCTCGTCCTCGGTGACCAGCACGTCGCGTGGTGGGTCGCTGAGGTGGTACTCGATGCCGAGGTCGAGGAAGAGCCAACTGTGCCGGGGCGAGTAGACCACGGCGTCCCCCGGGCGTTGGCCGTCGGCGATCACCCGGGCCGCTCCCGCGTAGTCCACCGGCGCGCTGCGTGGCCACTCGTGTGTCCGCCGCAGCGCGGCCTGGTCGGGTAGGCCGAGCAGCCCGGCCAGGACCACCACGACGAGCGCGGCCGGGGCGGCCACGGCGGCCAGCGCCGCGCCCGCCAGCAGGCACGCGAAGGGCACCACGAAGACCAGGTACCGGGGCACCCACAGCGGTACGACAGTGCCGGCGGCGAAGAGCAGCAGTACGGGCAGCAGCACCGCGCCGACCGGCAGCAGGGCGCGCCGCCCGACTCGGGCCGCGCCCAGCGCCGCGACCCCGACCAGCAGTCCACCGACCAGACTGCTCTGGGTGACGCCGCCGGGCAGCGCGGTGAGGTCGTCCAGTCGGGCCAGGTGGACCCAGTTCAACTGCCGGGACTGCTGGGTCCGGGCCTTGACCAGCAGCGGGCCGGCCAGCAGCGCGACCGGCACCACGGCGACCAGCCACCTCCACACCCGTCGGTCCCGCTCGGCGTCGGGCTGGGCCGGGGTGGCGACGCCCGCCGGGACCGGGCCGCGCCACCAGGCGATGAGGACGACCAGCGCGTGGGCGGCGAGCACTGTGAGCGCGATCAGGTGGATGAGCCCGAGAGCGGCGACGGCGGCGGCGTAACCGGCCCAGCGGGCCCAGCTCGGTCGACGCAGCGCGGTCACCAGCAGCAGGGTGGCGAGCACGGCGAGCATGGTGGCCAGCGCGTACGGGCGAGCCTCCTGCCCGTAGCGGGAGGTGCCGGGGAGCACCGCGAACAGCAGCCCGGCGAAGAGGCCGCTGCGCCGGTCGACGAGCCGCGCGCCGAGCACGGCGAGCAACCCGGCGGCCACTGTCATCGCCAACACTGCCGGTACGCGCAGGGCGATCGTGGAGTCGCCGAAGACCCTGGTCCAGCCGTGCATCAGCAGGTAGTACGGCCCGGTGGCGGCGTCGATGGTGCCGGCCAGTCGGGCCAGGTCGCCGGGCGACCGGGTGGCCGCGCTCCACGTCGCCAACTCGTCGCGCCAGAGCTGGGCGGAGCCCAGCCCGGTCACTGTCACCGCCAGGGTCAACAGCGCCGGGGGGAGCCAGACCGGCAGGCGGCGCAGGTGCTCCCACGCCGCCCCGGCCGACCTCTCGGACAATTGCCCCACGGTCCGAGCCTGCCACGGCCACCCCCTCCGTGGGCGTCAGCCGGCGGCAGGTGACGGGCGCCAGGCGGGCATCACGTCGTTCGGCCGGGCGGTCTTCGCCGGATCACGCTCCACGAGTTCGTCGAGAACGGCGTCGATTTCGGCCATCAGCTCGTCGTCGAGCCGTACCGTGGCGGCCTTGGCCGTCTCCGTCAGCTGCTCGGGCCGTGACGCGCCGACGATCGCGCCCGCCACGGTCGGCTGGCGCAGCACCCACGCCACCGCCAACTGGGCCATCGTGCAGCCGGCGGCCTCGGCGATCGGTCGGAGCCGGCGTACCCGGGAGAGCAGCAGATCCGAGGAGTAGCGGGCGATGAACGAGCCACCGAAGCCGTCGGTGGCCCGGGAGCCGGCGGGTGGACGTGCGCCGGGCTCGTACCGACCGGTCAGCACGCCCATCGCGAGGGGCGACCAGGCGAGCTGGCCCAGGCCCAGGTCGGCGCAGGCGGGGGACACCTCGGCCTCCACCACCCGCCACAGCATCGAGTACTGCGGCTGGTTGGCGATGAACGGGATGTGCAGCTCGGCGGCGAGCCGCAGGCCCGCGCGCAGTTGCGGGGCGGTCCACTCGGAGGCCCCGACGTAGAGCACCTTGCCCTGGCGGACCAGGTCGGCGAAGGCGAGCATCGTCTCCTCCAGCGGCACGCTGTCGTCGTACCGGTGCGCCTGATAGAGGTCGATGTAGTCGGTGCCCAGCCGGCTCAGCGAGGCGTGACAGCCCTCGATGATGTGCTTGCGGGACAGCCCGGCGTCGTTGGCCCCCGGCCCGACCGGCAGGCACACCTTCGTGCACAGCTCGATCGAGCTGCGCCGGACGCCGCTCAGCGCCTTGCCCAACGCCTCCTCGGCCCGCCCCTGCGCGTACCGGTCGGCGGTGTCGAACGTGGTGATGCCCGCGTCGAGGGCGGCGGCCACGCACGCGGCCGCCGCGCCGTCGTCGAGCTGGTTGCCGTGGGTGACCCAGTTGCCGTACGCGACCGCGCTGACGCGCAGGCCCGACCGGCCCAGTTGCCTGAACTCCATACGAGGATCCTCGGGCCGCCCCGCGCTGTCGCCGAACCGTTCGAACGTGGTCGAATCCGTAGGTGATCGAGGTCCGGTTCTCGCCCGACGACCTGAGCCGGGTCCGGTTCGTGCACTCGCCCCTGGCCGAGCTGGTGGCGAGCTCTTGGGCGTTACGCAAGCCGGCGAAGTACTGGATGCACCGTCCGTGGCGGGAACGCGCGGAGCGGCTGCTGCCGGATGCCGGCCTGGAACCGCTGTTGGCGGTGCTCAGGTCGTCGAACGGCTACGTGCCGGATTTCCTCACCCCGATCGGGGTGGCACCGAACCTGGCCGCCGAGCTGCGGGCGGTCGCCGGCACCGACCCGTCCCGGGTGCGGCGGCAACTGGAACGCGCTGGCGCACCCCGCCTGTCCCCGGACGAGTTGGTCGCGCAGCTCCACCGCTACTTCACCCTGCTGATCGCACCGGACTGGCCCCGGCTGCGGGCGCTCGCGCTGGCCGACATCCGACGGCGGACACTGCTCGCCGCCGAGCAGGGCGGGCGCACCCTGCTGCGCGAGGTGCACCCGTTGATCCGGTGGGACGGCGCGGCGCTGCGGGTCGCCGTCGGCGCGACCCTGTCGGCCGGCCTGGACGGACGCCCGTGGACGCTGCTGCCCACCGCGTTCTCCGGGCCGACGGTGCACGCGATCATGGAGGGTGACGCCGGGCCCGCCCTCTGCTATCCGCCCACCGGGCTGGGCGGGCTGTGGGATTCGCCGCCGCCCAGCGCGGCGCTGGGCGCTCTCCTCGGCGGTACCCGGGCGGCGGCGCTCTCCCTGCTCGACTCGCCGCTGAGCACCGGCGAGCTGGCCGCGATGCTGGGTCTCGCGCCCGCGACCGCGTCGCACCACCTCACCACGCTGCGGGACAACGGCCTGATCGTCGGCGTACGACAGGGGCGGGTGGTGCGTTATGCCCGAACTGTCCTTGGTGACCAGCTGGTCGGGTGAGCCCCGGCCCGTGATGTGGGATCCAGCACGCGGACATTGGCCGGCCCGCATGGGGTGTGGCAGCATGGGCCCATGACCGCCGCAGTCGTCCGCCGCTTCGTGGCACGTCGCCACGTCGATTACGGCCGCGTGCGCAGCGCGATCTGTCCGGCCCACTGACGACGCCCGACCATTCTGTCTCGGGCGCGCTCCGCGCCGGCTGTCTGAAGACACCGTTGTCCCGCCCGCTTCGCCGGGCCGGCCGCCGCGCCCCGCGTATCCCGAGGCACAGCAGACAACGGAGGACGCCGCGATGGCGGTCAGCAGCATCCCGGCCCGTTCCGAGGACCCGACGGCTCGCCCGACCCGAGCGCCGCGCCGGCCACGGGGTGAGGGTCAGTGGGCGCTCGGCCACCGCGAGCCGCTCAACCCCAACGAGCGGATCAAGAAGGACGACGACCCACTCAACGTCCGGGCCCGCATCGAAACCATCTACGCCCACCGCGGCTTCGCCTCCATCGACCCGCAGGATCTGCGGGGCCGGTTCCGTTGGTGGGGTCTCTACACCCAGCGCAAGGCGGGCATCGACGGCGGGCGTACCGCCGTGCTGGAGCCGCACGAGCTGGAGGACGAGTTCTTCATGCTCCGGGTCCGCATCGACGGCGGCCAGCTCAGCCTGGCCCAGCTGCGGGTGATCGCGGACATCTCCCGGGAGTTCGCGCGGGACACCGCCGACATCACCGACCGGCAGAACATCCAGTACCACTGGATCCGGGTCGAGGACATGCCGGAGATCTGGCGCCGGCTGGAGTCGGTCGGCCTGCAGACCACCGAGGCGTGCGGCGACTGCCCGCGGATCGTGCTGGGCAGCCCGGTGGCCGGGGTCGCCCGCGACGAGCTGCTCGACCCGACCCCGGCGATCGACGAGATCGTCTCCCGGTACGTCGGCGACAAGCAGTTCTCCAACCTGCCCCGCAAGTTCAAGACGTCGATCTCCTGGCTGGTGGACACCCCGTACGAGTCGAACGACATCGCCTTCCTCGGTGTCGACCACCCGGAGCACGGGCCCGGCTTCGACGTCTGGGTCGGCGGGGGCCTCTCCACCAACCCGATGCTGGCCAAGCGGCTCGGCGTCTGGGTGCCGCTGGCCGAGGTGCCGGACGTGTGGGCCGGGGTGGTCGGGATCTTCCGCGACTACGGCTACCGCCGACTGCGCAACCGGGCCCGGTTGAAGTTCCTGGTGGCCGACTGGGGCGTGGAGCGCTTCCGTGAGGTCCTGGAGAAGGACTACCTCGGTCGTACGCTGCTCGACGGCCCGGCGCCGGTCCTGCCGTCGAAGCCGGTCGACCACGTGGGCGTGCACGAGCAGGCCGACGGGCGGCACTACGTGGGCGCCGCTCCGGTGGTCGGGCGGGTCTCCGGCGCGCAGCTCAGCCAGCTGGCCGACGTGGTCGAGGCGCACGGCAGCGACCGGGTGCGGCTCACCCCGTACCAGAAGCTGCTGGTGCTCGACGTGCCGACGGAGCGGACGGAGTCGCTGATCGACGCGCTGCGCGGGATCGGTCTGGAGGCCCGGCCGTCGGCCTGGCGGCGCGGCACGATGGCGTGCACCGGCATCGAGTACTGCAAGCTCGCCATCGTCGAGACGAAGGCCCGCGGCGAGGAGTTGGTGGCCCGGCTGGAGCAGCGGCTGCGCGACTTCGACGCGGACATCTCGATCCACATCAACGGCTGCCCGAACGCGTGCGCACGCACCCAGGTGGCCGACATCGGGCTCAAGGGTCAACTGGTGGTCGGCCCGGACGGCCGGCAGGTCGAGGGTTTCCAGGTGCACCTGGGCGGCGGGCTGGGCATGGCCCAGGGGCAGACCGCCGGTTTCGGCCGCAAGCTTCGCGGCCTGAAGACCACCGCCGACGAACTTCCGGAGTACGTGGAACGGCTGGCCCGTCGCTACCTGGCCGGTCGGAGCGAGGGCGAGACGTTCGCCAACTGGGTGATCAGAGTCGACGAGGAGGAACTGCGGTGAGCAGCGAGAACCGAGCGGCACCTCTGTACTGCCCGTACTGCGGCGAGGAGGACCTGCGGCCGCACGAGGCGGGTCACGGCGCCTGGGAGTGCCACGCCTGCACCCGGGTCTTCTCGGTGAAGTTCACCGGGTTGCTGAGTCGGGCGGTGACCTCATGAGTCTCGTCTCGGCCGCGAGCCTGCGCCTGGTGGGCCCGGGCGGCTCGACGCCCACCGACCCGGCCCGGCGCGACCCGGACGAGCTGCGGGCCCTGGCCGAGCAGGCCGCTCGGGACCTGGAGGGTGCCCCGGCACTGGAGATCGCCCGTTGGGCGGCGCAGACCTTCGGTGAGCGGTTCTGTGTGACCAGCTCGATGGCCGACGCCGTGCTGGCGCACCTGGTCTCCCGGGTGGCCCCCGGGGTGGACGTGGTCTTCCTCGACACCGGCCTGCACTTCCCCGAGACGCTGCGGGTACGCGACGAGGTCGTCCGGACGCTGCCGGTGAACGTCAGGTCGATCCGGCCCCGGCTCACCGTCGGTCAGCAGGACGGCCAGTACGGCCCCCGGCTGTTCAACAAGTCGCCGGACGACTGCTGCCAGTTGCGCAAGGTGGAGCCGCTGGAGCGGGCGCTGACCGGGTACGACGCCTGGGCCGCCGGTCTGCGTCGGGACGAGTCGCCGAGCCGGGCCAACACGCCGGTGGTGACCTTCGACGCGCGTCGGGGCAAGGTCAAGGTCAATCCGATCGCGGCCTGGTCGCAGAAGGATGTGGACTCCTACATCGCCCGCTTCAACGTGCCGGTCAACGAGCTTTTCAAGCAGGGGTACGGGTCGATCGGCTGCTGGCCGTGCACCCGCCGTACGAAGGCGGGCGAGGACGCGCGGGCCGGCCGGTGGGCCATGTTCGAGAAGACCGAGTGCGGGCTGCACGTCTGACCTCCCCGGCGACGCCCCTGACCGGCCCGACCGTGGCCGGCGGGGCGGACCCGGTGGTGCTGGTCGCGCACGGCAGCCGTGATCCACGAGCGGCCGATGCCACCCGGGCGCTGGCTCGGGCGGTGTCGGCGGCCCGGCCGGGCACGCCGGTGTGGGCGAGTTGGCTGGACCACACCGAGCCGGGGCCGACCGAGGTGCTGCGCGACCTGGCCGTGGCCGGTCACCGCCGGGCGGTGCTGGTGCCGCTGCTGCTGACCGCCGCGTACCACCGTCGGGTGGACATTCCGGCGGCGGTCGCCGCGGCGGCGCGGTCCGGGCCACCGCTGGCGGTACGGGTCACCGATGTGCTCGGCCCAGTGGACGACACGACTGATCCTGGGCTGCTGGCGGGGCTGTGCCGTCGGTTGGGTGAGACGCGTCCGGGCCGCTTCGACGCGTTGGTGCTGGCGGCGGCGGGCACCCGGGACGCGCGGGCGCGACGGTCGGTGGGCCGGGTCGCCGATGCGCTCGGTGCGGAGTTCGGGGTGCCCTGCCGGGTGGCGTACGCGTCGGCGGCCCCACCGGCGGCCGGCATGGCGGTGTCCCGGCTGCGGGCGTCCGGCGCGCGCCGGGTCGCGGTGTCCGCGTACTTCCTGGCACCGGGGCTGTTCCACGACGCGGTGACCGAGGCGGCCGGGGCGGCGGGTGCGGTGGCGGTCGCCGCGCCGCTGACCGATGCACCGGAGTTGGTCGAGTTGGTGCTGCGTCGGGTCGACGACCGGCCCGTGCTGGCGTCTACGGGCTGATACCCGTGCCGGCACGGCGTGACCGGGGCCGGACAGCAGAACGCCCCGGTGGGCGAACCCACCGGGGCGTACAGCTGTGTGTTGGGATCAGGCGGAGTGAGCGCGCAGCACCCGGAGACCGCCGCGCCGCTTGACGGCGCGCCGCTCTTCCTCGCTCATCCCGCCCCAGACGCCGGCGTCCTGACCCGACTCGAGTGCCCACTGCAGGCACTGGTCGGTCACGGAGCAGCGCCTGCAGACGGCCTTTGCCTGCTCGACCTGCAGGAGAGCAGGTCCGGACGTCCCGATCGGGAAGAACAGTTCCGGGTCCTCGTCGCGGCAGACACTATGGTGACGCCAGTCCATGGCGGCAACACTCCTCATTCTGGATGGGTGGCAACAATTGCTTGTCGTGCTTTTCCTATATGCATCCGCAGTGCCGACGTGACCCTTGGCGTTCGTCAATTCGGCAGTGCGTGAGCAGGCGGTTAGCGCCGGGGACCTGCTGGAACAGCTCAACCTGACGAGCATATCCAGGCAATGTCCCGGTAACTCAAGTTCGCTTGTGAATACTTTCACGAACAGTCGTGATGTCAAGGGTGACGCTCGGAAAAACTCCGGGCGGTGAGCAAGCCCACAACCCATTTGTCCGGATACCAGTGCTTTCCTGGTTACCCGCCGTGCCACAGTCGAGGATCAATATAGTACAGTCCGCGTGACATTGCTGACATTTCCGGCACCTGTTCTCGGTGTCGCAGCGGCGTGTCGATCGGCTGTGGCCACCGCGTCGACCAAGGGCAGTACCCCGAGACCTAGCAGATTACTCTCAGTGCGGCCGGAACGGAGGTGAATCTGACTTTCTCCCGCTCGCCGAGATAGTCCCCGTCCAGCTGGAACGCCTGCGGACGGCCGGAGACCAGCGTGAACTCCGCCGTGTCATGGAGTCGTAACACCTGTCGGCCGCGTGGATCCGGCTGCCGGGACAGGAACTGCGTCACTGTCCGTGTTGTGCTAGCCACCCGGAGCTGACGCAACGCCAGCACATCCAGCCCGAGATCGAACGACGCCGCCGGGTTCGGGTTGACCTCCCGGTCGCCCAGGTACGTCCAGGGGGCCGTGTTCTGGATGATGACGGTGGCCAGCTCGGCCTCCGCCGGCTCGCCCGGACGCTCCAGAACGATCGCCGGGTGCCGCCGGTCCGAGGCGAAGAAGTACTGGTTCATGATCGAACGCAGATAGAGCGACGGTGTGGAGACCCGCCCCTTCCGCCGGGCCTGCTCCACCCGGTGGATCACCGCGGCGTCCAGACCGAAGCCGGCGCAGAAGGTGAAGTAGCGGTCGTCGGCGAGGCCCAGCCCCACCGTCCGGCTCCGGCCCAGCCGCAGTCCTTCCAGGATCATGCTGGTCGCCTCCGGCCACTCCCGGGGCAGACCCACCGCACGGGCGAACACGTTGGTCGAGCCACCGGGGACGGTCGCCAGCGCAGGCAGTCGCTCGGCCATCGGCGCGTCGCCGGCGCGAGTCGGCGGTTCGGCCGTCATCAGGCCGTTCACCACCTCGTTCACCGTGCCGTCGCCACCCAGGGTGACGACCAGGTCGACGCCCTCAGCGGCTGCCTCCCGGGCCAACGCCACGGCGTGCCCACGCCGACGGGTGTAGCGCACGCTGAGATCGACTTCGCTGCGCAGCGCCCGGACGAGCACGTCCCGGCTGCGTTCGCTGGTGGTGGTGGCCTTTGGATTGACCACCAGGACGGCCCGCATGGGCGGCACTGTACCTTCCGACAGCCCGGGTATCGTGGCGCGCGTGACCATCGACTCGGACCCGATCCCCGTCACGCTCCGCTGGGCGGTCCGGCTGCTGTGGGCGGAGGCGGCCGTCGTCGGGCTGATCGCCGTCTGGCTGGTCTGGGCCGACCTCACGGCCACCCGCACCGACCTGCTGGCGGCATTGCTGGTGACCGTGTTCGCCATCGGGGCGGCCGTCGCGCTCTGGGCCCTGGGTCGCGCGCTGCTGCGCCGTCAGGCGGGCGCACGAGCCCCCGCGATCGTGCTCCAGTTGATGCTGCTGCCGATCGGGTGGTTCATGATCCAGGCCGGCCTGGGCTGGCTGGGCGTGCCGCTGATGGCGCTCGGCCTGGGCGTGGCCTGGCTGCTGATCTGCCCTCCGACGACCCGCGCCCTCGGCTTCGAGTGACCTCGCCGGTGCGTCGGGTCGGTCAGTAGCCGCCGGAACGGCGGGTGAGCAGCGCGATCGTGGCCCGATCGTCGGCGGAGGTGGCGGACGCCGAGGTGGTCAGCGCGGTGAGCACCTTCCAGGCGAAGGACGACTCGGCGGGCAGGGTGGCACCGCGCACTGTCGGCACTGTCACCTCGACGGTCAGCGCGTCCTCGGTGACCGCGAAGCGGCACTCCAACTCGGCGTCGCGGGTGGCGATGGCGAGCAGCATGGCGCACGCCTCGTCGACCGCGATCCGCAGATCCTCGATCTCGTCGAGCGCGAACTGCAACCGGGCCGCGAGACCGGCGGTGGCGGTGCGGAGCACGCCGAGGTAACCGCCGTCGGCAGGCACAGTGAGGTGCACCACGTCGTCGTCGATCGCTGGCTGGCCAGTCAGTTGAGTCACGCCTCATCCCCCCGGTCGGGGACTCTACCCGGTCAGTCGCCCATACGCGTGCTGGCGGTGGTGGCATGCTCGGCCAGCTCGCGGAGCGCGGCGCCGCTGAGTCGGTAGGGAACCCACTCGCTCATCTGCTCGGCGCCGATCGAGGCGTAGAAGCCGGCGGCCGGATTCCAGTCGATCATCCACCACTCCAGCCGCTGGTAACCGCGTCGTACGCAGATGTCGGCCAGCGCGGCGAGCAGCAGTCGCCCGGCGCCGGTGCCCCGGGCGGCCGGCCGGACGTAGAGGTCCTCCAGGTAGATGCCGTGCACGCCGGCCCAGGTGGAGAAGTTGAGGAACCACAGCGCGAAGCCGATCGGCTCGTCGTGCTCGTCCACCGCGACGTGACCGAAGAGCGCCGGAGCAGTCGCACGACCCGGCGCGTCTGACGCCACGCCGCGACCTGGAGCAGTCGTGAAGAGAGCCGAGGTCAGCTGTTCGGTGGTGAGGTGGCACTGCTCGGGGGCACGTTCGTACTCGGCCAGCTCGTGCACCATGGCGACGACGGCCGGCACGTCCTCGGGACGTGCCGGCCGGATCGTCGGGATGACCGGGGAGGTCACGCCTTCTTGGTCTCCCAGAAGATCTTCGAGATCTCGTCGATCTTCGCGAGCAGCTTGTCGGCGGTGGCCGGGTCGAGGCTGCCCTTGACGCCACCGGCGCCGGCGAGCTTGGTGGCCTCGTTGAACAGGCTGTGCAGGTTCGGGTACTTCTCGAAGTGCGGCGGCTTGAAGTAGTCGGTCCAGAGCACCCAGAGGTGGTGCTTGACCAGCTCGGCGCGCTGCTCCTTGATGATGACGGCGCGGGTGCGGAACTCCGGGTCGGTGTTCGCCTGGTACTTCTCGCAGATCATTTTGACCGATTCGGCCTCGATCCGGGCCTGAGCCGGGTCGTAGACACCGCACGGCAGGTCGCAGTGAGCGCTCGCGGTGACGCGGGGCGCAAGGATGCGTGGAAGTCGCATCGGGATCCTCCATGGGAAGTTTGCGATGATCAAAGGCGACATTACTCCTGGGAATGCTCCCCTAACGGGTGGAGGTGAAACCAGTGGTGGCCGATCACCCGGCTGAGGTGCCCCGGTTGCGGAGGCCGCTGACCGCCGTTCTGGTGACCGGCCCGTCCATGGCCCCGACGCTGCGGCACGGTGACGCGGTGCTGGTTCGTCCCGGTGGCCGCCCGATCCGAGCCGGCGACGTGGTGGTCGCGGTCTTCCGGACCCGGCCCGATCTGCTGGTGGTGAAGCGTGCGGTTCGGCCGCAGGACGGCGGCTGGTGGCTGCGCGGCGACAACGACCTGATCACCGATGACTCCCGGGCGTACGGGGTGGCCGACGTACGAGGACGCGTGGTGGCCCGCTACTGGCCGCGCCCCGGACGGCTACCTCGTCGTCAGTTATGACCCTGCTCACATCCGAGGGGTGGTGTCGACACTATGCTCGGAAAGTGCCCGGGTGACCCCCCGCACCGCGTGCCACCGCTCGCCGCCCACCTCGCGGCGGGCCCGGCCGCCTCACATCTGCTCGACAGATCCTGGAGTCACCACCATGTCTTCGTCCACCGTGGACCCCGCTGATCCCGTCTTCCTGCTGCACCGGGGCGGCAAGATGGCCGTCACCTCGACCGTGCCGCTCACCAGCCGGGAGGACCTCTCCCTGGCGTACACCCCGGGGGTGGCCCGGGTGTGTGAGGCGATCGCCGCCGACCCCGCCCTGGTGGACGACTACACCTGGGTGTCGCACACGGTCGCGGTGGTCACCGACGGCTCGGCGGTGCTCGGGCTGGGCAACATCGGTCCCCGGGCCGCGCTGCCGGTGATGGAGGGCAAGGCGGTGCTGTTCAAGCAGTTCGCCGGGGTGGACGCGGTGCCGGTCTGCCTGGACACCCAGGACGTGGACGAGATCGTCGCGGTGGTGCGGGCGCTGGCCCCCTCGTTCGGTGGGATCAACCTGGAGGACATCAGCGCGCCGCGATGCTTCGAGATCGAGCGTCGGCTCGACGAGGCGCTGGACATCCCGGTCTTCCACGACGACCAGCACGGCACCGCCATCGTGGTGCTGGCCGCGCTGCGCAACGCCGCGACGTTGCTCGACCGCAAACTCGGTGACCTGCGGGTGGCGGTGAGTGGCGCGGGCGCGGCCGGTGTCGCCGTGACGAAGATGCTGATCGCCGGGGGCGTCAACCCCGACCAGGTGGTGGTCTGTGACTCCAAGGGGATCATCGGCCGGCATCGCACCGAGCTGACCGGCACCAAGGCCGAGCTGGCGGCGAGCACCAACGCCGACGGCCGCCAAGGCGACATCACCGAGGCGCTGCGCGGCGCGGACGTGCTCGTCGGGGTCTCCGGCGGGCAGATCCCCGAAGCCGCGGTGGCCGGGATGGCGCCCGGCGGGATCGTGTTCGCGCTGGCGAACCCGACTCCCGAGGTGCACCCCGAGGTGGCCGCCCGGCACGTCGCGGTGGTCGCCACCGGGCGCAGTGACTACCCCAACCAGATCAACAACGTGCTGGCCTTCCCCGGTGTGTTCCGCGGTGCGCTGGATGCCGGTGCCACCCGGATCACCGAGGCGATGAAGGTCGCCGCCGCGGACGCCATCGCCGGTGTGGTGGCCGATTCCCTGACCGCCGACGCGATCGTTCCGTCCCCGCTCGACCCGCGCGTCGCGCCGGCCGTGGCCGAGGCGGTCGCCGAAGCCGCCCGCCGCGACGGCGTCGCCCGCCGGTAGGCGCACGCGTCGGCCGGGGCGCTCCGGCGCCGCTGGCCTACGCGCACGCGTGGGCCAGGGGCGCTCCGGCGCAGCATGCGCCGCCGGCCTGCGCGCACGCGTGGGCCAGGGGCGCTCCGGCGCAGCATGCGCCGCTGGCCTACGCGCACGGCTTCTTAACGAGCGCTCAGCTTGTTACCGTGCCGATCATGCGTGCTGCCTTTGCCTCCCGTTTCGACGACGCCGATCCGCTCGCCGCGCTCACCGTCGGCGAGCGGCCCGAGCCGACCCCTCCGGCCGACGACTGGGTGACCGTGCAGTTGCGGGCCACCTCGCTCAACCACCACGACCTCTGGTCGCTGCGCGGGGTGGGTCTCACCGAGGCCCAGCTGCCGATGATCCTCGGTTGCGACGCGGTCGGGCTGGACCCGGAGGGGCGCCGGGTGGTCGTGTACCCCGTGGTCGTCACGCCGGGTGACCCGCGCGGGGTTTCCATCCTCTCCGAGCACTTTGCCGGGACGCTCGCCGAGCGGGTGGCCGTACCCCGATCGAATCTGATCCCGCTGCCCGACGGCATGGCGGCGACCGACGCGGCGTGCCTGCCCACGGCCTGGCTGACCGCGTGGCGGATGTTGACCACCAAGGGCCGCGTCGCGGACGCCGACAGCGTGCTGGTCCAGGGCGCGGGCGGTGGCGTGGCCACCGCGGCCGTCGCGCTCGCCGTCGCAATGGGCAAGCGGGTGTACGCGACCAGCCGCGACGCCGTCAAGAGGGACCGGATCTCGGCCCTCGGCGCCGTCGCCGTGGAGCCCGGTGCCCGGCTGCCGGAGCGGGTGGACGTGGTGATCGAGACGGTCGGCGCGGCCACTTTCGACCACTCGCTGAAGTCGGCCGCGCCGATGGCCCGGATCGTGGTCTCCGGCGCGACCGCCGGGCACGAGCCGTCGGTCAACCTGCGCCGGGTCTTCGCCATGCAGCTGGAGATCCTGGGCACCTCGATGGGCACGCCCGGCGAGCTGTACGAACTGCTGGCATTCTGCTCCGACAACGAGGTGCGCCCGGTGGTGGACAGCGTCATCCCGTTCAGCCGGGTCGAGGACGCCTTCGCCCGACTGCACTCCGGCGACGCCTTCGGCAAGGTCGTCATCGACCACACCGCCTGACGCGCACCGCGCGGTGCATCGCCGCGCCGCGCGCTGCATCGCCGCGCCGCCCGGCGCGGCCTGGTTCCGCCGCAAGATCGCGCAACATCATGGAAATAGTGGCCTCCGCGTCGTCGGAGGCCACTATTTCCTGGTTACTGCACGATCTTGCGCGGCCGGCGCGGCCGGCGCGGCCGGCGCGGCCGGCGCGGCCGGCGCGGCCGGCGCGGCCGGCGCGGCCGGCGCGGGTGGGCCTCAGAGGTGGTCGTCGAAGGTGGCGATGTCGCCGCGCGTCGCGTCGGTGGGGATGCGCTTCTTGGCGTCCGCGTCGCCGTAGAGCGACCAGCGCAGGAACTCGACAGACGTGTCCGAGACGACCCGCAGCGTCGCGCCGTCGCTGAGCAGTGCCCGCCCGTGGTCGCCCTTGGGTAGGCTCAGCATCGCCTTCGGCCAGGGCACCTTGTCGTACGCGGCCCTGCCCGCCGCGTACTCGACCACCTCGTCCAACTCGCCGTGTACGAACAGTTGCGGTGCGGCCGCACCGGCGAACGCGGTGCCCACGCCGAGCGCCGTGCCGGCGAACACCACGCCCGCGTCCAGCCGTTCGTCCCGGCTGGCGGTGAACAGGCCGATGGTGGTCACCCCGCCCGCGGAGTGCCCGGCTGCGGCCACCCGCTCGCCGTCCAACCGGCCGCGCAACGCGTCGCCGGCCCTGCCGTCCAACGCCAGCACCTGGTCCAACGCGTACGAGACGTCGGCGGGCTGGTTGAGCACGTCGAGGACGTTGTTGTCCGCGCCCCGCGAGGTGTGCGGGAACGTCGGCGCGGCCACCACGAAACCCGCCGCCGCCCAGCGGGTCAGCAACGTGGCGTAGTCGTCCGGTCGCCCACCCAGGCCGTGACTGAACATCACCACCGGGAACCGGCCCTCCGCCACCGTCGCCGACCGCTTGGCCGCGCCGCCGGACTGCCCGGCCGCCGGGTACCAGAGCGTCGTCGGGAGCGCGCGGCCGTCCCGGTCCAGCTTGAGTTGGCGTACGCCGACCGCGAAGGCGCGCTCCGGGGCCTTGCCGGCGGGGACCTGCGGTGTCGGCGTGGCGGCGAGCGGTGGTTCGACGGGCGACTGCTGGCCCTCGGTCTTCCTGGCGTCCGCCGAGCAGCCGACCAGACCGGCCATGAGCACGGCACTGGCCAGCAGGGCGGGGGTGACGCGACGTGGCATGAAATCAATTGTGCCTTGCCCCACTGACGTGCCCGGTGGACTTCGACGCGGTGTGCCCGTCGACTCACCTAGCGCTGCGCGGCCGGTATCAGGCCGCAGCACGTTCGGCGAGCGGGCGTCGCCGTCGTGCGGTGTCGGTCAACGCAGGCACAGGGAAGGCGGCGTTGGGGTTGTACCGGTTCGTTCCGGGCGGAACGATCTCGTCGATCCGGTCGAGGGTCGCGTCGTCCAGGGTGAGCGAGGCGCCCTTGAGCAGGTCCTCCAGGTGCGGCATGGTTCGCGGTCCGATGATCGCCGAGCTGACGGCCGGATGGGCCACGGTGAAGGCGATGGCGAGCTGCGGGAGCGTGCAACCGATGCTCGCCGCGAGGTCGACGAGCTGTTCCACGATGTCGAGCTTGGCGGCGTTCTCGGCGATCGTGGGGTCGAACTGCGCAGGCCGGAGCACGGCCCGCCCGGTCGACAGGTCGATGGGCTGATCCCTGCGGTACCTGCCGCTGAGGAACCCGAAGGCGAGCGGGCTCCAGACCAGCACCCCCATGCCGTAGCGCTGGCAGACCGGGAGGGTCGACGCCTCGACGCCGCGGGCCAGGATCGAGTACGGCGGCTGCTCGGTGCGCAGGCGCCCGAGGCCACGACGCTCGGACACCTGGTGCGCCTCGACGATCTCCTCGGCCGGGAAGGTCGAGCAGCCGAAGGTGCGGATCTTCCCGTCGCGGACGAGGTCGGTGAGCACCGAGAGGGTCTCCTCGATGTCGGTCGAGGGGTCGGGACGGTGGATCTGGTAGAGGTCGATCCAGTCGGTGTTCAACCGCCGCAGGCTGCCCTCGACGGCCTTGAGGATCCACCGCCGCGAGTTGCCACCCTGGTTGGGGCCCTCGCCCATCGGAAAGTGCACCTTGGTGGCCAGCACGACGTCGTCCCGGCGCCCCCGCAGCGCCTTGCCCACGATCTCCTCGGACTCACCCCGGCCGTACATGTCGGCGGTGTCGACGATGTTGATGCCCTGGTCGAGGGCGGTGTGGATGATGCGGACGCAGTCGTCGTGGTCGGGGTTGCCGACGGCACCGAACATCATGGTCCCGAGGCAGTGGGTGCTGACCTCGATGCCGGTGCCGCCGAGCGTGCGATAGCGCATGCCGATGCTCCCTTGGGTGATTCAACAGTGATCAACTGGCACGCACCCTAGGAGCTTGAGTCGGCTCTAGGTCAACCCCTCGTTACCCTGCTCGGCATGGCTGAGGTCACCGCGAGTCTGAGCATCGGGCAGATCGCCGAACGGACCGGCTTGAGCGTGCACACCCTCCGCTTCTATGAGCAGGAGGGCCTCTTCGTCAGTCCCGTACGCCGGGGGCCGGGCGGGCGTCGCAGCTACACCCAGGACGACGTGGACTGGCTGACCGTCTGCATCATCCTCCGCGCCTCCGGCATGCCCCTGCCCGCGCTCCGCCGGTACACCGACCTTGTCCGGGAAGGCGCCGGCAACGAGGAGGAACGGCTCGCGCTCCTGCGCGAGCACCACGGTCGCGTCACCTCCCAGATCGACAGGCTCACCCAGAGCCTGGATCTGATCACCTTCAAGGTCGGGGTTTACGAGGATCTGCTTGAGCAGGACCGGCGCGCAGCCGGGCCAGGTCGTCGGCGTCCTTCGGGCGGCGGGGACGTTCCGGCATCCAGACCGGGTACATCTGCTTGAACTCGATCTGGGCCGCCACCGAGATGGTCGGCGCGGTGAGCGGGCCGATCCGGCCGGGTGGAGCGGCCAGCATCCCGGCCGGCAGCGGGGTGCCGGCCCAGGATCCGGCACCGACCGTCGGTCGGCCGGCGGCATCGCGACCCAGGTACGCGAAGCTGACCTCCACGTCGGCCGCGAACAGGTCGAGCTGCGACTCCACCGGCATCCGCGGGTCGGGAAGCCAACCCCGGGCCAGCAGCAGGTCGGCCAGCCGGTCGGCGTCGTCGCGCCAGCAGTACCAGTCGACGTCAACGTGCGGGCGGGTCACCGCGCCGAGCTGGAAGTCCATCGCCCAGCCGCCGCGCAGCCACACCGGGATGCCGCCCGCCCCGGTCACCGCGATGACCTCGGCGATGCTCGCCAACTGTCGGCGCGCAAGCTCGTCCACCGGGAGACCGTACCGGTGTCGGCCGGGTCAGTGGGCCGGGCGGGACTCGTAACGGGTCAGGGTGGGGGAGTGGGCGTCGGCGGGGAGGCGGGCACCGGCGGCCCGGTCGCCGTAGAGGGTCCAGCGCAGGAAGTCGGTGGTGGTGGCGAGGACCGGGGCGAAGCCCGGGTGGCCCGGCGTGAGGTACGCGCCGTGGTCCTGGCCGAGCAGGCTGAGGAACGCGGCCGGCCCTGGGGTGCGCGCGTACGCGGCCCGGCCGACAGTCACCGGCACCACCGGGTCGGCCGTGCCGTGCACGAAGAGCACCGGCGCGGCCGGCCCGGCGAAGCTGCCCGGCAGCCCACCGCCGGCGATCACGACACCGGCGCGTAGCCGGGCCGGGTGGCCCTCGCTGAACATGCCGGAGGTGGTGAAGCCGCCCGCCGAGTGCCCGGCGGCGGCGACCGAGGTCAGGTCGAGGTGTCCGGCGAGGGGATCGACCCGGCTCCGGTCGAGGTCGCCCAGATACCGGACCAGTCGCCAGGCGTCGGCCGGCTGGTTGCGTACGTCGGCCCGGGTGAAGTTCGCGGCACCCTGTCGGGTGTGCGGGTACGCGGGTGCGGCCACCACGAAACCGGCCGCCGCCCAGCGGGTGGTCAGGCCGGCGTGCAGCTCGGGGAGGCTGCCCAGCCCGTGGCTGTAGATCACCACCGGGAACCGCCCGGCCGCCACCTGATCGGTCGACGCCGGGTACCAGACAGTCACCGGCAGGGGGCGCGCCGAGCGCGGATCGAGGGTGAGCGTACGCACGCCGACGGCGTACGACCCCTCGGGCGCCCGACGCGCCGACACCGGCCCGGTGGCCCCGCCGGCCACGGCGCTGACCGGCGCACAACCGGCCAGCAGTGCTGTCACCAGTACGGCCATCAGCCGGCCCGCCCCCATCGTTCCACGGTAGGTGCCCGGGCGGGCGTAGCGGCCCCACCGTCCGGCTGGGGCACACCCGCCACCCGGTCGGGTCATCTCCGCCGGCCGGGTCCACCCATGGGACGCCGCCGGCCGGGGACGGTGCAGCGTGACCAGCTTCGCTAGGGTCACCGGCATGCCTGAGAACTACACGGACCCCAGCGGCAACACCGAGGCGTTCCGCGCCTTCAACCAGACGCCGGAGACTGCGGCGTCGACGGAGGCCCCGTCCCGCCTGCCGCTCATCATCGGTGCGGCAGTGGTCGTCGTGGTGCTGGTGGCACTCGTCGCCTGGCTGGCGACCGGCTGACCGAGTCGCCTGTGACCAAGTCGCCTGGCTGGCACCGGCACTGAACGGGTTTTACCGACTCGCGCGCACCCTCGGGCCTCCCGGGGGTGCGCGCCTCGAGTGGCGTCAGGCCGCCCCGACCACGTCCAGGGTCTGCCGGGCGATTTCCCGTTCCTCGTCGGTGCGGATCACGCAGACGCTCACCTCGGCGCCGTCGGGCGAGATCAACCGGTCACCTTCGCCGTCGTTGCGGGCGTCGTCCACGGTGATGCCGAGCCGGCCCAGCCCGGCCAGCGCGGCGGCCCGCACCGGCGCGGCGTGCTCGCCGACCCCGGCGGTGAAGGTGATCGCGTCGACCCGGCCGAGCAGCGCGTAGTACGCCCCGACGTAGCCGGTGATGCGCCGGCAGTACACGTCGAAGGCCAGCGCCGCCGCCCGGTCACCGGCGGCCCGGCGTTCGAGCACCTCGCGCATGTCGTTGACCCCGGTCAGCCCGAGCAGGCCGCTGCGGTGGTTGAGCAGGTCGTCGATGTCGTCCACCGACAGCCCGCCCTCGCGGCGCAGGTGGAAGATCACCGTCGGGTCCACATCGCCGCTGCGGGTGCCCATCACCAGCCCCTGCAACGGGGACATGCCCATCGAGGTGGCGACGCTGCGACCGTTCGCCACCGCGCAGGCGCTGGCTCCGTTGCCCAGGTGCAGGGTGATCGTGTTGACCTGCTCGTACGGGCGGCCGAGCAGCTCGGCCGTGCGCCGGGACACGTACGCGTGTGAGGTGCCGTGGAAGCCGTACCGGCGGATGTCGTACCGCTCGGCGGTGTCCCGGTCGATCGCGTACGTCGCGGCTGCCTCGGGCAGTGTGTGGTGGAACGCGGTGTCGAAGACGGCGACCTGCGGGACGTCCGGCAGCGCCGCGCGGGCCACCTCGATGCCGGCCAGGTTGGCCGGGTTGTGCAGAGGGGCGAGCGGCACCAGATCCTTGATCGCGGCCAGCACCGCGTCGTCGACCAGTACCGGTGCGCTGAACGTCCGGCCACCGTGCACCACCCGGTGTCCGACCGCCGCCAGCCCGGTCAGGTCCAGCCCGTCCAGGATCTGCCGGACCGCCTCGGTGTGGTCCGCCGGGCCGCCACCGGGCTCGCCGATCCGCTCGACGGTGCCGTGGTCGAGTGCCTGGTCACCGTCGTAGCGGCGCCACTTCACCGACGACGACCCGCAGTTGAGCACCAGCACCTGACTCACGACGCCTCCTCAGTGGCCGCCTGGATGGCGGTGATCGCCACCGTGTTGACGATGTCCGGCACCGTGGCGCCCCGCGACAGGTCGTTCACCGGCCGCCGCAGGCCCTGCATGACCGGGCCGACGGCGACCGCCCCGGCGGAGCGCTGCACCGCCTTGTACGTGTTGTTGCCGGTGTTCAGGTCCGGGAAGATGAAGACCGTGGCGTGCCCGGCGACGGTGCTGTCGGGCAGCTTCGTGGCCGCCACCGCCGGGTCGATCGCCGCGTCGTACTGGATGGGCCCCTCGACCAGCAGGTCGGGCCGGCGCTCCCGGACCAGCGCGGTGGCCGCGGCGACCTTTTCCACGTCGGCACCCGCGCCGGAGCTGCCGGTCGAGTACGACAGCATGGCCACCCGGGGTTCGATGCCGAACCGGGCGGCGGTGTCGGCCGACGAGATCGCGATGTCGGCGAGCTGGGCCGCGTCCGGGTCGCGGTTGACCGCGCAGTCGCCGTAGACCAGCACCCGGTCGGCGAGCAGCATGAAGAAGACGCTGGAGGCCACCGAGACGTCCGGCAGCGTACGGATGATCTCGAACGCCGGCCGGATGGTCGCGGCGGTGGTGTGCGTGGCGCCGGAGACCATGCCGTCGGCTCGGCCGGTGGCCACCATCAGTGTGCCGAAGTAGTTGGGCTGCGCCACGATGTCGTGCGCCAACTCGGCGGTGACGCCCCGGTGGGCGCGCAGCCGGGCGTACTCGGCGGCGAAGTCGTCGCGCCACTCGCTGGTGCCCGGGTCGACCACCTGCACGTCGCCGAGGTCGATGCCCAGCTCCCGGGTGCGCCGGGTGATGTCGTCCGGCCGGCCGAGCACCGTCAGCTCGGCCACCCCACGCCGTAGCAGGATCTCCGCCGCGCGCAGGATCCGCTCGTCGGTGCCCTCCGGCAACACCAGGTGCCGGGGCTTCGCGCGGGCACGGTCGATCAGCTCGTTCTCGAACATCAGTGGGGTGACCCGCGCCGACCGACTGACCCGCAGCCGACGGGCCAGGTCGTCGGTGTCCACACAGCGCTCGAACGCGCCGAGCGCGGCCTCCACCTTGCGGGGATTGGACGCGCTGGGCCGGCCCTCGATGTGACTGGACGCGGCCACCGTGTCGTAGCTGTCGAGACGCACGGAGAGCACCGCCAACCCGGTGTTGAGCCCCTCCACCAGCCGCATCACCCTGGGGTCGGGCTGCTCGCCGAGGGTGAGCACCAGCCCGGCCACCGACACCTGCCCGGCCACGTGCGCGGCGCTCGCGGCGACGAGCAGGTCGGCCCGGTCCCCAGGGGTGATCACCAGGGCGCCCTCGGTGAGGTGGCCCAGCAGCGTCGGCACGTGTGCCGCGCCGACCACGAAGTCCAGCACGTCGCGACCGAGCGCGGCGTCGTCCCCGGCCAGCAGGGTGGCGCCGAGCGCCGCCGCCACCTCGGCCACCGTCGGCGCGGACACGCTCGGCACCTCCGGGATGGCGTACGCGGGGACCGGCAGGTCGGGCAGCTTCATCGGCTCGGTCACCCGGTTGGCGATCACCGCGAGCACCGTCGCGCCGAGGTCGGCCAGATCGTGGTACGCCCCCCGCATCGCCGACGCGACCGCCGCCGGCTCCTGCCCGAAGCCGTCCACCACCGGCACCACCACGCTGCCGAACTCGGTGGCCAGCCGGGCGTTGAAGGCCAGTTCCCGGGGGTGGGCCGGGTCGCCCGGCTCGTCGAAGTCACTGCCCACCACGACCACCGCCGGGCACTGCCGCTCCACCGCCCGGTAGCGCTCGACGATGGCGGAGATGAGTTGCTCCCGTCGGCCGTCGGCGACCAGCGCCGAAGCCTCGGCGTAGCTCGCCCCGGCCAGTTCGGACAGCGGCACCTCGACCCGGTAGCGCTCGCTCAGCAGGGCGAGGATCGGGTCCTGGCCGGTGTCGGCCACCAACGGCCGGAACACGCCGATCTGTCCGACCTGGCGGGACAGCAACTCCGCCAACCCGAGGGCAATCGTCGACTTGCCCCCGCCGGACCCCACGCTCGTCAAATACACACTTCGGGCCACAGCCCCACCCTAGAAGATCGCGAGGCACCCCACCCGGGCCGTCCGACCCTGCCGGCCCGACCCCTCCCCGCAGGCCCGACCCCTCGCCCCGGTGATCATGGAGTTAGCGCCCGACACGCCGACGACACGCGCGGGTGACCTCATGATCAACGCGCTGGGGGTTAGGCGTCTTCGTCGTCGGGGTCGTCCAGGCGGGCCAGGTAGGTGGCCAGGCGCTCGATGGGGGTTTCGAAGTCGGGGTTGAGGTCGACGAAGTCGCGCAGGCGCTCGCCGAGCCACTCCAGGGTCACCTGCTCTTCGCCCCGGCGCTCGACCAGTTCCTCGATGCCACGGTCGGTGAAGTACATCGCGTACGTCCTCGTGCTCGGCCCGGCGCGGGCCGGGCGGGTGGTGGGTGGATGGTCAACCGGCCGGCGGGACCTACGGGAGCCGGGGCAGGACCGTGGTGAAACGGCCCTGCCCCGGTTTCCGTACTCAGGTCAGGTCACGGGCGAGGAAGAGCCGCCTCGATCAGCGCGTTCTGCTCGACCTCGTGGGTCTTGGCCGAGCCGACCGCCGGGGCCGCCGCGGCCGGGCGGGAGATCCGCCGCAGCCGAACGTCCGTGAGGTGCTCCAGCAGGTTGAGCGCGACGAACGACCAGCCACCCTGGTTGGCCGGCTCCTCCTGCACCCAGGCGAAGTCCTCGGCGTTCGGGAACTGCGCGAGAGCGGCCCGGATCTCCTCCACCGGCAGCGGGTACAGCTGCTCCAGCCGGAGGATCGCGGTGTCGGTGACGCCGCGCTCCTGCCGGGCCTGGAACAGGTCGTAGTAGACCTTGCCGGAGCAGAGCAGCACCCGCTTCACCGCCTCCGGCGCCGGGGCTGCCGTGTCGCGCAGCACCGGCTGGAAGGTGCCGGTGGTGAAGTCCTCCACCGACGAGACGCAGAGCTTGTGCCGCAGCAGCGACTTCGGCGTGAACACCACCAGCGGCTTGCGCTTGGGCGACAGGGCCTGGCGGCGCAGCAGGTGGAAGTAGTTCGCCGGGGTGGTCGGGATGGACACCCGCATGTTGTCCTCGGCGCACATCTGCAGGAACCGCTCAGGCCGGCCTGAGGTGTGGTCCGGGCCCTGACCCTCGTGGCCGTGCGGCAGCAGCAGGGTGATGGCGGAGCGCTGGCCCCACTTCACCTCACCGGACGAGATGAACTCGTCGATCACCGACTGGGCGCCGTTGACGAAGTCGCCGAACTGGGCCTCCCAGGCGACGAGGGCGTTGATGTTCTCCACCGAGTAGCCGTACTCGAAGCCCATCGCCGCGTACTCGCTGAGCAGCGAGTCGTGCACGAAGAACCGGGAGCGGTCGCCGTCGCCGGTGAGCGACTTCAGCGGCAGGTAGTCGTCGCCGGTGCGGGAGTCGACCACCGAGGCGTGCCGCTGGACGAACGTGCCGCGACGAGAGTCCTGCCCGGCGAGCCGGACGGTGACCCCGTCGTGCAGCAGCGCCCCGAGCGCGATGATCTCGCCGAAGCCCCAGTCGATGTTGCCCTCGACGGACATCTTGGCCCGCCGGTCCAGCAGCTGCTGGATCCGCTTGTGCGGGGTGAAGCCCTCCGGCAGGTTGATGTGCGCCTCGCCGATGGCCTTGACCACTGACGCATCGGTGGCGGTGTCGACCTGCGGCTCCGGCTCCTCCTCGCGGCGCGGCCGGTTGAGCTGGCGCGGTGCCGAGGCGGCGTCCCGGGTGGCCTTGAAGACCTTCTCCAGCTGCGCCTGGTAGTCGCGCAGCAACTCCTCCGCGTCCTCCACGGTGATGTCGCCGCGACCGATCAGCTCCTCGGTGTAGAGCTTGCGGACCGAGCGCTTCGAGTCAATGATCTTGTACATCTGGGGGTTGGACATCGACGGGTCGTCGCCCTCGTTGTGCCCGCGCCGGCGGTAGCAGACCATGTCGATCACGACGTCCTTGTTGAACGTCTGCCGGTATTCAAAGGCCAGCCGGGCCACCCGGACCACGGCCTCCGGGTCGTCGCCGTTGACGTGGAAGATCGGCGCCTGGATCATCCGGGCCACGTCGGTGCTGTAGAGGCTGGACCGGCTGTACTCCGGGGCGGTGGTGAAGCCGACCTGGTTGTTCACCACCACGTGCACGGTGCCGCCGGTGCGGTAGCCGCGCAGCTGCGACAGGTTGAGCGTCTCGGCGACCACGCCCTGCCCGGCGAAGGCGGCGTCACCGTGCACCGCCAGCGGCAGCACGGTGTAGCCCTCCAGCTTGAGGTCGATCCGGTCCTGCTTGGCCCGGACGATGCCCTCCAGCACCGGGTCGACGGCCTCCAGGTGCGACGGGTTGGCCACCACCGACACCTTGACCGCGTGCTCGCCGTCGGGGGTGGTGAACTTGCCGTTCTGACCCAGGTGGTACTTCACGTCGCCGGAGCCCTGCGTCGAGCGCGGGTCCAGGTGACCCTCGAACTCCGAGAAGATCTTCTCGTACGGCTTGCCGACGATGTTGGCCAGCACGTTGAGCCGACCCCGGTGGGCCATGCCGATGACGACCTCGTCCAGCCCGTTCTCGGCGGAGGACTCCAGCACCTCGCCGAGCAGCGGGATCAGCGACTCGCCGCCCTCCAGCGAGAAGCGCTTCTGGCCGACGTACTTCGTCTGCAGGAAGGTCTCGAACGCCTCGGCGGCGTTGAGCCGGTTGAGCACGTGCTTCTGCTCGTCGGCGGACGGCTTCTCGTACTTGCGCTCGATCCGTTCCTGGACCCAGCGCCGCTCCTCCGGGTCCTGGATGTGCATGTACTCGATGCCGACGCGGCGGCAGTACGAGTCGCGCAGCACGCCGAGGATCTCGCGCAGCTTCATCCGCTGCCGGCCGGCGAAGCCGTTGACCGGGAACTCGCGGTCCAGGTCCCACAGGGTGAGCCCGTGCTGGAGGACGTCCAGGTCGGGGTGCTTGCGGATCTTGAATTCCAGCGGGTCGGTGTCGGCCATCAGGTGACCGCGCACCCGGTACGCGTGGATCAGCTCGTGCACCCGGGCGGTTTTGTTGATCTGACCCTCGGAGTTGACCGCGACATCGCGCATCCAGCGCACCGGCTCGTACGGGATGCGCAGCGCGGTGAAGATCTCGTCGTAGAAGCCGTGCTCGCCCAGGATCAGCTCGTGCATCACCTTGAGGAACTCGCCGGACTGCGCGCCCTGGATGATCCGGTGGTCGTACGTGCTGGTCAGCGTGATGATCTTGCTGACCGCCAGCTCGGCCAGGGTGGCCTCGGACATCCCCTGGTAGGGGGCCGGGTATTCCATCGCGCCGACGCCGATGATCGCGCTCTGCCCCTGCATGAGCCGCGGCATCGAGTGCACCGTGCCGATGCCGCCCGGGTTGGTCAGCGAGATCGTGGTGCCGGAGTAGTCCTCCATGGTCAGCTCGTTGCGCCGCGCCCGTCGGACCACGTCCTCGTACGCCTGCCAGAACTGCCGGAAGTCCATCTCCTCGCAGCCCTTGATGGAGGGGACCACCAGGTTGCGGCTGCCGTCCGGCTTGGCGAGGTCGATCGCGATGCCGAGGTTGACGTGTGCCGGGCGGAGCACCGCCGGCTTGCCGTTGGCCTCGGTGAAGGAGTTGTTCATCTCGGGGTGCTGGACCAGCGCGCGCACCATGGCGTAGCCGACCAGGTGGGTGAAGCTGACCTTGCCGCCCCGCCCACGGGCGAGGTGGTTGTTGATCACGATGCGGTTGTCCACCAGCAGCTTCGCCGGGACCGCGCGGACGCTGGTCGCGGTGGGCACGCTCAGCGAGGCGTCCATGTTCTGGACGATCTTCGCCGCGACGCCCCGCAACGGCGTGGTCTGCGGGCCGTCGGCACTCGGCGCGGCGGCCTTGGCGGCTGGCTTTGCCGGAGCGGCCTTCTCCGGAGCGGCCTTCTCCGGCGCGCTCTTCCCCGGAGCGGCCTTCGGTGTGGCCGAAGCGGCGGGCTTGGCCGGCGCCGCCTGGGCGGCGGCCGGCTTGCTCGCGGTCGCCGGCTTGGCCGGGGCGCTCGGCTGGGCGACCGTGGCGGCTGCCTCCGGCTGACCGTCCGGCTCCGGGGCGGCAGCCGGCTTGTCCGACGATTCGGCGCCGCGCGGGGTGCCCGCGCCAGGTGCCGGTCGGTAGTCGGCGAAGAAGTCGTGCCAGGCCGAATCGACGCTCGATGGGTCGGCGAGGTAACGCTGGTACATCTCCTCGACGATCCACTCATTCGGGCCGAAACCCGCCAGTGGGTTCTCCTGCGAAGTCTGCTGGGTCGACACGGCCGGTAATCGCCTCTTTCACGCGGGTTTGTGTGGCACGCGGTGGGTCCGTCGCGCCCGATCAAGAGCACGGACTAGACGCCTCCCAGGCTACGCCGTACCGATCCCGCAGGCATTTCCGCCTCGGTCCCGTGGCCGGTTTCACAGAAGATGCCAGAAGTTCAGCAACGCCTGCGCGCACCGTGTCGAGCTGGTAACACCGGGGGCCGGACGCCGAGCGGCCGCCCGACCCCGGAACGGCAAGCTCGTCGCCGCCCCGGGGTCGCGGACGCCATCAGGCGATGTCGCGCCGCCGGGTGAGCAGAACTCCGGCAATTCCGCTGACCAGCGCGTAGCCGATCAGCACCAGAGCACCGACCCACCAGGACGGGGTGAACTCCGAGGTGCCCTCAGTGATCATGACCTGGGATGCCACAGCCGGCCAGATCACCTGCCACTTGAGCACCGCCTGGCTGTCGAGGAGGTTCGACAGGAGCAGGAAGAGCAGGCCCACCACCTGGGTGCCGATCAGATAGAGCACCGCCGCCGTGATCACCGCACCGAGCTGGTTGGTGATCAGCGTGCCGATGCCCACCCCGAGGATCGTCCAGATGGCGTAGGCCAGCAGATTGAACAGCAGCGCCCGCTGCACCGGCCACTCACCGAGCTGAGTGCCGTAGTCGTTCGCGGACAGGAAGATCGCGCCGGCGGCCAGGTCGATGAGCGTGGTCGCCAGCCAGAACATGAAGCCGAGCAGGCTGGCGGCGACGAGCTTGCTGACGATGACCGACGTCCGCCGGGGCGTCGTCAGGAACGTCGTGGTCGCGGTCTGGTGGAAGAACTCGTTGGTGACCATCAGGATGCCGATGAGCATCACGAACATCAGCCCGAGGTACTGGCCCGAGGTGTAGAGGTTCGCCGCCTGCGCCGGCGCGGTCGCCTGCTCGGGGCTGACACCGATGTTCTCGGCGTCACCGCCGAGCGCCGTGACGGCCAACCACGCGTTGATCGCGAACGCCAGGGCGATGGAGAGGAGCGCGCCGATAGCCAGCCACCACCAGGTGCTGGTGGTACGGATCTTGAGTAGCTCGGATCGGACCAGGTTCATCGGATGCCCGCCTTTCCGGCCGTCAGCTCCAGGAAGACCCGTTCCAGATCGGGCCGTTCGGTGGTCAGTTCGTGCAGCTCGACCCCGGCCGCGAGAGCGGACCGGCCGATCGTCGGGGCGTCCACCCCGCCGACCAGCAGCACACCCTGCTCGTCGGTCTCGACGGTCGCCGACTGCGCCTTCAGGGCGGCGGTCAACACCTCGGCCTGCGGGGTGCGGACCCGGACGCGGGCGCCCTGGGCCATCGACCCGAGCACCTGGTCGACCGGACCCTGCCGGACCAACTGGCCAGCCGCGATGATCACCACGTCGTCGGCGAGCAACTGCATCTCCGACAGCAGGTGGCTGGAGACCAGCACCGTACGACCCTCGTGGGCGAGGTTCTTGAGGAACCCACGCATCCAGCGGATGCCCTCCGGGTCCAGCCCGTTGGCCGGCTCGTCGAGGATCAGCACGCGGGGGTCACCGAGCATCGCGGCGGCGATGCCGAGCCGCTGTTTCATGCCCAGCGAGTAACCCTTGAACTTGCGCTTCGCCGCCGGGGTCAGCCCGACCAGGGCCAACGCCTCGTCGGCCCGCTGCTTGGGCAGCCCGGCCGCGGCGCAGATGACCCGCAGGTGGTTGATGCCGGTGCGGCCCTTGTGCGCGCTGGAAGCCTCCAGCACCGCCCCGACCTGCCGCAGCGGGGTGGCGAGGTCGGTGTACCGCTGGCCGCTGATGGTGGCCGTGCCGGCGGTCGGCGTGACCAGGTTGAGCAGCATGCGCAGAGTGGTGGTCTTGCCTGCGCCGTTCGGGCCGAGGAAGCCGGTCACCCGTCCCGGCGCCACTGTGAAGGACAGGTTGTTCACCGCCCGGACGTTCTTGTACTGCTTCGTCAGACCGGACACCACGATCTGACCGTCGCTGGTGGGGCTTCGCTGCCCGTCAGTCATCGTTCTCCTCCCGTGTGTGGCGTAGAGGTACGCCGTGGCACAGCGTGACGGCCCGTGGCAACAAGGTCAATCAGGCGCGGTCGGTACGTTTGCCTCCGTCGCGGGGTGGACGCGACTCATCCCTGCGGACTACGGCCCGGGTTCAGCGGGCGATCCAGGTTGCCCGAGCCGCGCCGAGCAACGACCCGTCCGGGCCGTACAGGCTTGTGTGCACGAGCGCCTTGCGCCCATCGACGCGCAGCAACGCCCCGGTCACCACACACTCGTCGCCCGGCCCGGGCAGCGCCGCGACCACGGCGGCGATCCGGCCCAGCAGGTACGGGCGACCCGGCGCGAGCACCGCCCAGCCACCGGGGCAGTCCAGCGCAGCCCAGACCGTGGCCGTGCTGACCTGTGCGGGCGCGCGGAAGGGCGCGGCGGTCCGGCCATCGGGCAGCCGGCCTGGGAAGATCCGCAGCCCGTCGGCCCGCAGCGGCCCGCAGACGTAACAGCTGGGGAACGGATGCTCGACCAGGCCGGGGTAGCGGGCCGCGGCGGCCACCGCCGTCTCCAGGTCGACCGGGGGTACGACGGCGTCGATCACCCCGGCCGGGCGCACCTCGGCCACCAGCTCGCCGGCCGGGTCCCGGACCTCGCCGTCGACCAGGGTCAGCTCGGTCTCCAGCGGTGGTGGCCGGCGCAGCGTCACCTCGACCGGCCCGCTCCCGCCCGCCTCGGCGGCGAAGATCCCCGCGCTCCAGCCGCCGTTGCCGGAACCGGCGGGCCCGTTGTAGCGGGTTTCGATGCGCATCGTCGACCTCCGGTGGTGCGTGCCAGCGTCGTCGCCGGTCTGTTCCGCAGCCTCGCATGACCGAGGTGGGAGCCATCTGCCGGCCGGCGTTCATCCGATCGACACCAGTGGTCCCCGTGGATGGCAACCCGGGCACCTAGACAGATCCCATGGCCGTTCTGCATGCCGCTGGCGCACCCCTGAAGACCAGCGGATACACCCTGCTGATCGCCGACGACCCCACCCAGGTCGCGGCCGCGCAACGCCTGCGCCACGAGGTGTTCGCCACCGAGCTCGGCGCCACCCTCCCCGGCGAGGCCGGGTTGGACGTCGACCCCTTCGACGCGTACTGCGACCACCTGATCGTCCGCGAGGACAGCACCGGCGAGGTGGTCGGCACGTACCGGCTGCTGCCGCCCGGGCGCACCACCCGGCGCTACGCCGAGGACGAGTTCGACCTGAGCCCGCTCGACCCGCTCCGCGACGACCTGGTCGAGGCGGGTCGGTCCTGCGTGCACCCGGGCCACCGCTCCGGCGCGGTGATCAACCTGATGTGGGCCGGCATCATCCGGTACCTGCACCTGCGCGGCTCCCGCTGGCTCGGCGGTTGCGCGTCGGTGCCGGTGGCTGACGGCGGGCGGACGGTGGCCGAGGTGTGGACCCAGGCCCGGGCCCGGCACCTGTCGCCGCCGCCGCTGCGGGTCCGCCCGTTGCGGCCCTGGTTCACAGAGGCGGCTGCCGCCGGCCCGGTCGCCGTCGCCCCGGCCGGGCGGGTGGCGGTTCCGCCGCTGCTGCGCGGCTACCTCCGGCTCGGCGCGTGGATCTGCGGCGAGCCGTCCTACGACAGCGACTTCGGGTGCGCGGACTTCTACGTCCTCTTCTCCCTGGACCGGATGAACCCGCGCTACCTGCGGCACTTCCTCGGCGGGGAGCAGCGGTGACCGCCGTGGCGCGCGACCTGTGGCGCCCCGCCTCGGGTTGCGACGACGACTGTCTGCCGACGGCCGGCGAGGTGCCCACGGTGCCGGTGGCCCGCCGGGTGCTCCGACTGGTCGCCGCGCTCGGCATGCTGCTGGCCGGGATCCCGGTGGTGGCGCTGCTGCCCGTGCTCCCCACTCGGGAACGGCAGGCGCTGGTCAGCGGCTGGGCACGGGCCACCGCGGGCGCCTTCGGCGTCCGCCTCGTGATTCGGGGTCGGTTGCCCCGGCGGCGCGCGCTGCTGGTCGCGAACCATGCCTCCTGGCTGGACATCCTCGCGGTGCTGGCGGTCGCGCCCACCCGGATGGTGGCGAAACGGGAGATCCGCTCCTGGCCGGTGGTCGGTCTGCTGGCCGCGGCGGCGGGCACGGTCTTCGTGGACCGCGCACGGCCGCTGGCGCTGCCGGGGACCGTCGCCCGGGTCGCCGACGCGCTGCGCGCCGGGCGGTCGGTGGCGGTCTTTCCGGAGGGTACGACGTGGTGTGCCGGCAACGGTGCCACCGACTGCCGCCCCGGGGGTGGTTTTCGGCCCGCGACGTTCCAGGCGGCCATCGACACGGGCAGCCCGGTGGTGCCGCTGCGGCTCACCTATCGCTGTGCGGCCACCGGGTCGACCACCACGGCGGCCGCCTTCCTCGGTGCGGACACCCTGCTGCGCTCGGTGGCACGGGTGGTCGCGGCGCGGGAGCTGGTGGTCTCGGTGACGATCGCCGCCGCGCTGCACCCGGCTCGTGACGCCGATCGGCGTTTGCTGGCCCGGGCCGCCGAGTCGGCCGTACACCTGGTGCCGACGGCGGGTGCCGTGGCGCGGGCCCGGCTGCGGCCGGTGCCGACGGTGACCCCGGCCGTTCCCGTGTCACCGCCCGCGACGGGCAGCGACCTGGATCTGGCTGCCTAGGGGAGGTACGCCCGCGCTCCTACGGTCCCCGCCGCCCGCCGCCCGCCGCCCCCGCCCGCCGCCCGCCGCCGCGCCCCAAGATCGTGCTCGATCCAGGTAGTAGTGGCCTCGGCGGCGCGGGATGCCACTACATCCAGGATCGAGGGCGATCTTGGGGCGCGGATGCGCGATACATCGCGACAGTCTTGTGGTGTCGCGATGTATCGCGTTACATTCTCCTTCTGTTCGGCGTGCCTCCCGCGCGTCGTCGAGAGGGGGACGCCATGGCCGGATGGACGGTCGAGAGCCCGCAACGGCTCACCCTGGACGCTCCGGTCGTCCGGCTGGACGTTCGACTGATCAGTGGGCGGCTCAACGTGGTCGCCACCGACGGGCCGACCCGGATCGACGTGACCCAGGTCGGCCGTCGGCCGGTCCTGATCGACCACACCGACGGTCGACTCAGCATCCGCCAGGAGCGCGGTCGGGGCTGGTCGGAGGTCCTGCGCTGGTTCCGGATGATCCACCGCTATCCCCGGGTGGACGTCTCCATCGCCGTGCCCGCCGACGTCCTCGCCGATCTGGGCCTGGTCGCGGGCTCGCTGGTCGCCTCCGGCCTGCGCCGGCAGACCACCGCCAACGTCGTCGCCGGCCAGATCACCCTGATGGGGCTGCGCGGCAGCACCTCCGCGAAGCTCACCTCGGGGCCGGTCGAGGCGCTCGGCGTCCGCGGCGACCTCACCCTGGAGACGGTCTCCGGGGAGGTGATCCTCGCCGACAGCGCCGCCGACCGGGTACGGGCACAGACCGTCTCCGGCGCCATCACCTGCGACCTGGACAACCCCCGGGGCAGCGAGATCCGGTTGACCACCATCTCGGGCAGCATCACCGTCCGGGTCCGCGCGGACAGCGACCTCGCCGTCCAGCTCAACACCGCTTCCGGCCGGATCACCAGCGGCTTTCCGCAGCTGCGCACCTCGACGTTCCCGCTGCCCAGCAGCGAGGGGGTGCTCGGCGCCGGCGAAGGTAAGCTCTGGGCTTCCGCGACCTCGGGGAGCATCGCCCTGCTCGCCCGGGCCGTCGACGACAATGCAGAGGAGCTGCCGTGACCGCCGTGTTCAGCCACGGGCGGCTCCGGCTCTACCTGCTCAAGCTCCTCGATGACGGCCCGAAGCACGGCTACGAGCTGATCCGCCTGCTGGAGGACCGCTTCCTCGGGCTGTACGCGCCCAGCGCCGGCACCATCTACCCCCGCCTGCAACGGCTGGAGGTCGAGGGACTGGTCAGCCACACCGCGGCCGGCGGCCGCAAGACGTACGACATCACCGACGCGGGCCGGGCGGAGCTGCGCCAGCGGGCCGGTGAGTTGACCGCGCTGGAAACGGACATCGCGGCCTCCGTGGCGGACCTCTCCAGCCTGGCCGGCGAGATCCGCAGCGAGGTACGCGGCTCGGCACGCGACCTCAAGCGGGAGCTGAGCGAGGCCACCCGGCAGACCCGGCGGGCCCGGTGGGAGGCGCCCGCGCCGCCGCCCCGCCCGGCGTCGACCGGAGGGCCGCAGACCGAGCTGCTCGACGAGTTGGACCAGCGGCTGGCCGCGTTCACCGCCGAGGTGGGCCGGCTGATGCGCGCCCGGCAGTTCAGCGACACCCAGTTGCGCACCGCGATCCGGCTGCTCGACGGTGCCCTCGACGGGCTGCGTCGCCTGCTGCGCTGACCGGCGTCGTCGGACGGCCGGCGACTCACAGCCTTTTTGCAGGAAGCGTCCAGCGCTGGCGCAGTGAAGTCACCGATGATGGGGGCATGCCCGCTACCCAGACCGAGGCGCGACTGCTCGTCGTCGAGGACGACCCCAACATCCTCGAACTGCTCTCCGCGAGCCTGCGGTTCGCGGGCTTCGACGTGGCCACCGCGACAAGTGGGAGCGCCGCGCTCAACGCCGCCAAGGACCACCGGCCCGACCTGGTGGTGCTCGACGTGATGCTCCCCGACCTCGACGGCTTCGAGGTCATCCGGATGCTCCGCGAGGGCGGCACGCGTACCCCGGTGGTGTTCCTGACCGCCCGCGACGCCACCGACGACAAGATCCGTGGGCTGACCCTGGGCGGCGACGACTACGTCACGAAGCCGTTCAGCCTGGAGGAGCTGACCGCCCGGATCCGCGCCGTGCTGCGCCGCACCACGACCGGCGAGCAGGCCCCGTCCCGGCTCACCTTCGCCGACCTGGAATTGGACGAGGAGACCCACGAGGTGCACCGTGCCGGCCAGCGGGTGCAGCTCTCGCCGACCGAGTTCAAGCTGCTGCGGTACCTGATGCTCAACGCCAACCGGGTGCTCTCCAAGGCGCAGATCCTCGACCACGTCTGGAACTACGACTTCCGGGGCGACGACAACATCGTCGAGTCCTACATCTCGTACCTGCGGCGCAAGGTCGACACCACCCAACCCCGGCTGATCCACACCCTGCGCGGCGTCGGCTACGTGCTGCGCAAGCCGGCGGCGTGAACGCGGTCCAGCAGGCGAAAGGGCGGGTCCGCAGCGTTCCGCTGCGGGTGAAGCTGGTCACCTCGGTGCTCGCGCTGGTCGCCGTCGCGCTTCTGGTGATCAGCTCGCTGACCGCGTACTTCCTCCGCAACTACCTGGAGGGCCAGGTCGACGGGCAGGTCCGGTCGACAGCCCAGGGCCTCGGCCAGCTGCTTCCGAAGCTGCGCAGCGGTGAGGTCGGCGCGATGCTGCCCAGCGACTACGTCGTCATCGTGGCCGACGAGCAGCAGGTGTACCCGCCCAAATACGACGACCTCAGCTACGACCCCGACCAACTGCCCGCGGTCCCCACCAGCCGCGCGGGTTTCGAGGCGGAGGAGGGCGAGCCGCGGACCGTCCTGTCCCACAACGGCTACACCCGCTGGCGGGTGTACTACGCCCCCCAGCCGGACGGCTCGGTGCTGGCCGTGGGTCAGCCGCTGACCGACGTGGACCGGGCGGTGAAGCAGCTCGTCTGGATAGACCTCCTGGTCGGTGGCGCAGTGCTGATCATGCTGGCCTCGGTCGGCGCGGCGATCGTGCGGACCAGCCTCAAGCCCCTCGTCGAGATCGAACAGACCGCCGCCGCGATCGCCGGCGGTGACCTGACCCGCCGGGTCCCCGACCCGGAGGAGGGCCAGGCCGAGCCGACCTCGGAGCTGGGCCGGCTCTCCCGTGCGCTGAACGCGATGCTCACCCAGATCGAGGCGGCGTTCACCGCCCGAGCCGCGTCGGAGACCTCGGCCCGGTGGGCGGAGAGCGCCGCCCGGGATGCCGCCGCCGCCGCTCAGGCGTCCGAGGCGCGGGCCATCCGCTCCGAGGAACGGATGCGGCAGTTCGTCGCCGACGCCTCCCACGAGCTGCGGACTCCGCTCACCACCATTCGTGGCTTCGCCGAGCTGTACCGGCAGGGTGCCGCCCGTGCGCCGGAGCAGACCTCCGGCCTGTTGCGCCGGATCGAGGACGAGGCGTCCCGGATGGGGCTGCTGGTGGAGGACCTGCTGCTGCTCGCCCGGTTGGACATGGAACGGCCGCTCTCGCTGACCCCGGTGGAGCTGCCGGTGCTCGCCTCCGACGCGGTGCAGGCCGCCCGGGCGATGGCACCGGAGCGGCGGATCGAGCTGGAGATCGCTCCCGAATCGGGACCGCTCGTCGTCTCCGCCGACGACGCGCGGCTGCGGCAGGTGATCGGCAACCTGGTCACCAACGCGCTCACCCACACCCCACCGGAGGCCGAGATCCGGGTACGGCTGCGCGCCGAACCAGGTGGCTTCGCCGTCGTGGAGGTGGCCGACACCGGCCCCGGCCTCTCAGCCGAGCAGGCGGAACGTGTCTTCGAGCGGTTCTACCGGGCCGACGCGGCCCGTACCCGGCGGGCCGGCGGCAACACCGGCACCGGCCTCGGCCTGGCCATCGTGGCGGCGCTGGTCGCCGCCCACCACGGCTCGGTCGAGGTGGCCGAGACGCCCGGCGGCGGGGCCACCTTCCGGGTTCGGCTGCCGCTGCTGCCGCAGGTCGACGGAGCGGGCGAGTGACTTTCAGCCAACTTCCAGGACGGTTCCAGGTTGATTGCAGTGCCGGGGGAGAAGGTAGTGCCATGACCGAGTTCGAGTCCGACCCGCAGCGCCGGCCGGCCCCCACCGACGCCGAGCCGTCGCACCCCACCGCCGAGCTGCCGCGCGACGAGCACGTGCAGTCCGACTCCCCGACCACTCCCGTACCGGTCGTCTCGACCGGCGGCGACCCGACGGTCGCCGCCACCACCGGTGACGCGGAGACCACCGCCGTCACCCCGCCCGGGTACACCGGCTCCTCCGCGCCCGACGGCCAGCCGGCCGCCGCTCAGCCGACCGGTTACGAGCCGTCGACCGGCTACGAGCGCCCGGCCGCCGCCGCGTCCGCACCGCCGTACCCGGTCTCCGGTCACCCGGCGCCCGGCCAGCCCGGCTACCCACAGCCGGCCGCCGGTCACTACCCCGGTGCTCTGTGGTACCAGGGCCAGCAGTCCGGCTGGGCCGGCGGGGGCCAGCCGGGCATGCCGTACGCCCAGCACCAACAGCACCCCGGGCAGCACGCCCAGCACCCCGGACAGCACCCGCACCACCCGGGCCAGCCGGTCCCGCCGTGGGGCCCGCAGGTCGCGCCGCCCGGCAGCGGCCCCCGGCCGGGTCGGATCGCCAAGTTCGCCGGTGCCGGTGTCGCGGTGTTCGCCCTGATGCTCGGTTCCGGTGTCGCCGGTGGGGCACTCGCGCTCGCCCTCGACGGCGACGGCGGTGGCATCACCCGCACCTACTCCGCGGCTCCCGTGATCAACGGCGCCGACCTGCCGAAGATCGCCGCGTCGGTGCAGGACAGCGTCGTCTCGATCACCACCGACAGTGGTGAGGGCTCCGGGGTGGTGCTCAGCGCCGACGGGTACGTGCTGACCAACAACCACGTGGTCGCATCCGCCGCGGGCGACGCCGTGCGGGTGGTCTTCGCCGACGGCAAGACCGCCGACGCGAAGATCATCGGCACCGACCCGAAGACCGACCTGGCCGTGGTGAAGGCCAACGGGGTGAACGACCTCAAGCCGGCCAAGTTCGGCGACAGCGACGCCATGCAGGTCGGCGACCAGGTGCTCGCCCTGGGCAGCCCGCTCGGTCTGCAGGGTTCGGTGACCTCGGGCATCCTCAGCGCCCGGGACCGCACCATCCGGGCCGGTGAGGGGCAGCCGCAGGACCCGACCCAGCAGCAGAGCCAGCCGGTCAGCTCGATCTCCGGCCTGCTCCAGACGGACGCTCCGATCAACCCCGGCAACTCCGGTGGCGCCCTGGTCAACACCCGGGGTGAGGTGATCGGCGTCAACACCGCCATCGCGACCTCCGGGCAGAGCACCGGCAACATCGGTGTCGGGTTCGCCATCCCCAGCAACAAGGCCAAGGACGTCGCGGGCAAGCTCCAGCGGGGCGAGAAGGTCAGCCACCCGTCGCTCGGAGTCGGCGTCAACCAGGCCGAGGGCGGCGGCGCCCTCGTCGCGTCGGTCACCCCGGGCAGCCCGGCGGAGAAGGCCGGCCTCCAGCGCGGCGATGTCGTCACCCGGTTCGGCGACAAGCCCGTCAACGACTCGGACGACCTGGTCGGCGCGGTGCAGGCCGGCAAGGTCGGCGACCGGGTCGAGGTGCAGTTCAAGCGCAACGGTGTCGAGAAGTCGGTAACCGTGACGCTCGCCGAGACGTCCTAACCAGCTATCTTTTCCTGCTTCCTCCCTCCGGCGGCGGGTGGCGGCGCCGAGGGGGTCGGCTCCGTCACCCGCCGCTTCTTTCCGCCCGGACGGCGGTTCACCCGGATCGGGTGAACCGCCGTCACCCGTCCGCCCGGCAGGTTAGAAAGGGCGACGACCGGAACCGGGGGTGGGGTGCCATGACGGACATGGTGGGTGTCCGCGACGACCAGCGGATCCAACGCGACGTTCTGGCCGAGCTGGCCTGGGACGCCCGGCTGCAACCGAACGAGATCGGGGTGACAGTCGACCAGGGCGTGGTCACCCTGACCGGATTCGTGGACGGTGCCGCCCGCGGCTGGGCCGCGACGCGTTGCGCACAGCGGGTTCGCGGCGTACGGGCGGTGGCCGACGAGATGGAGGTGCGGCTGCCCGGCACTCCGGGGCGTACCGACGCCGAGGTCGCCGACGCCGCCAGCCGCGCCCTGGAGTGGGACAGCTTCGTGCCCGCCGAACGCCTGGACGTGACAGTGGCCAACGGCTGGCTGATGCTGCGCGGTGAGGTCGAGTTCGGGTGGCAGCGGCGGGCCGCCGAGGGCGAGGTGCGCCGGCTCGACGGCGTACGGGGGATCACCAACCTGATCGAGGTGCGACCCGCGGCGCCACCGGCTGCCGAGCGGCTGCGGCGGGACGTCCAGCGGGCACTGCTGCGCACGCTCGGCGGCGAGCGGGTGACCGTCGAGGTGGACGGCGACACGCTGGTCCTCGCCGGGGTGGTCCGTTCCTGGTGGGAACGCGATCAGGTCGAGCGGGTGGCGTGGTCCGCGCCCGGGGTGCGGGTGGTCCACGACCAACTCCTGGTGGGCGGGTGATCGTCCGCCATGTCCGGTTTACCCGGGACGCCACTGGGAAACCGCCGCCGACCGGCGGTGCCGCCGCACCGGAGGAGCAATGGGGAGGACTCGTGGCCGTGAACCACCCGCCTGCGGGCCGCCCCGAGGAGCGGTCGCTGCGCATCGCGATGGTGGTTCCGCCGTGGTTGTCCGTACCGCCGCCCGGTTACGGCGGCCTCGAACAGGTCGTCGCCGCCCTGGTGGACGCGCTCTGCGGGCAGGGGCACTCGGTGACCCTGTTCGGCGCTGGAGGTGACCACGGCACGGCGGCCGACGGCTTCGTCTCCACGGTGGCCGAGGTCCAGTACGAGCGGCTCGGCGAGTCACTGCCCGAGCTGGCACACCTGGCCCGGGTGAATCGGCTGATCAGCCCGGCCGACTTCGACGTGATCCACGACCACACCACGATCGGTCCGCTGGTCGCCGGCCGCCGGGCCGTGCCGACGGTCGCGACCGTGCACGGCAACCCGGTGGGGGAGTACGGCGACGTACTGAGCGACATCGACGCGGGCGTCGCACTGGTGGCCATCTCGCACGCCCAGCGCCGGCTGAACCCGAACCTGCCCTGGGCCGGCACGGTGCACAACGCGCTCGACATCCGCGGCTTCCCGCGCAAGCACACGCCCGGCGCGGGGCCGGTGCTGTGGCTGGCCCGGTTCAGCCCGGACAAGGGCCCGGACACCGCCATCCGGGCGTGCCGGGCGGCCGGATTGCCCCTGCTGTTGGCCGGCAAGTGCAACGAGCCGGCCGAGCGCCGCTACTACGAGCAGGTCGTCGCGCCGATGGTCGACGAGGACGTGACCGTCGTGCTCAACGCGGACCGCGAGACGACGCTGCGGATGCTTGTCGACGCGCGCTGCCTGATCATGCCGATCCAGTGGGACGAGCCGTTCGGCATGGTGATGCTGGAGGCGATGGCCACCGGCACGCCGGTCGTGGCGCTCAACCGGGGTGCGGTGCCGGAGCTGGTGCGGCCGGGGCTGACCGGGCTCGTCGTCGAGCGGTCGGAGGAGCTACCCGCGGCGTTGCTCGCGGCCGAGCGACTCGACCCGGAGGACTGCGTGGCGCACGTCGCGCAGAACTTCTCGGTCGAGCGGATGGCGAGCGGCTACGCGGAGATCTATCAGCGCTTCGCCCTCGGCCGGCACGACGTCCGCGAACCGACCCGGGTGCCGGTGCGCTGACCCACCGGTCTTCGCCGGGTCAGGCTCCGGTCGCGCCCAGCTCGGCGATGGCGGCGTCGAGCCGAGAGGCGTACGCCGGGCTGATGCCGCCCTCACCGAGACGGACGGCGACCTTCGCGCGCAGTCGGGCCACCGGCGGCGCCAGCTCCTCGCGGCCGGAGCTGACCGCCACGGTCAGGTTGCGCAGCTCGTTACGCAGGTCGAGGGCCACGTCGTCGCGGATCTCACCGGCGTTCAGGCCGGCGCCGATCAACCCGTCGACCCGGTTCGCGACCTCGGTCAGGGTGCCCGGGTTCGAGGTGGGCGCCTCGGTGGTCGGCTTCGTCGACGGTGCCGCGGTCGGCGGGGTCGACGTGATCGGCGCGGACGACCCGGGGGCCGGCGGGTCGGTCGACGGGGTCGTCACCGGCCCGGCGGAGGGCTGCGCGCGGCGGGCCGGCTGCTGTTCGGGCAGCAGGGCCACCCCGGCCAGTGTCACTCCGACGGCCAGCACCAGCAGCAACACCAGCCGCCGTCGCGACCAGCCGGACCCGGTAGCCGGCTCGCCCGCGCCGGAGGAGGTCTCGCCGTCCGAGGTGTCTCCGTCCAGTCGTGCCGCCGCCGGGACGCCGGCCGTCGCGACGGCGGGCGACTGCAGTGGCAGGGGCTGGGTGGGCACCCGGATGGTCGCCGTCGGGGGCTCGGCCGGCAGCGAGTGATCGCGGAGCGCGGTGGCGACCTGCCGGGCCGTCGGCCGATCGGCCGGGTTCCGGGCGAGGCTGCGCAGGCAGATCTGGGCCACCGGTGCGGGCAGGTCCGGTAGGTCGGCCAGCGACGGCGGCGGACCACTGGCCAGCGCGGCGCTGAGCTGCTCCCAGGTGTCCGCCGGATACGGGACCCGGCCGGTGAGCGCCTCGTGCAGCAGTACGCCGAGCGAGTAGACGTCGGTGGACGGTTGGGCTGGCGCGCCGTCAAGCCGTTCCGGGGCGACGTACGCCGGGGTGCCGAAGGTCTCGCCGTCCTCGTCCTCGTCGGGCGCGCCGATCCGGGTGGCGATGCCGAAGTCGAGCACCTTGACGCCCGTCCCGGTCATCATCACGTTGGCCGGGGTGATGTCCCGGTGCACGATGCCGAGCCGGTGCGCGGCGGCCAGCGCGTCCGCGACCTGCGCGCCCACCTGGACCGCCTCGGTCCACGGCAGCGGCCCCTCGGTGAGCCGCAGCTTCAACTCCTCGCCGGTGAGCAGCTCCATCACCACGAACGAGGTGATCGAGCCGTCCGGGTCGACCGTCTCGCCGTAGTCGTGCACGGAGGTCAGGTGTGGGTGCACCAACTGGGCGGCGGCCCGTGCCTCTTCGCGCACCATGCCCCGGAACCGCGCGTCAGCGGCGAGCGACGGGGCGAGCACCTTCAGCGCGACCACCCGGTCCAGTACCTCGTCCCGGGCACGCCAGATGACCGACATGCCGCCGGCGCCGATCTGGTCCAGAAGTCGGTATCTGCGAGCCAGCAATCGGCCCGGATGCAGTGCTGCCTTCACGGATCGCACCTGCCTCAGGGGTGGGAGCGGTATCAGGTTGCGCGAATGCGTCCTGCCTGTCAACGCCGTCGCCACCAGCCGTCGACGGACGGTGCCTGCCGTGCGCTCACCGCCGGTCGACGGCGGCCCACCGGTCGGCGGCGCGCCCGTGCCAGGATGAGAGGCATGGCGGGGGGACCGGTGGCATTCGTGCTCGGTGGCGGGGGAGTGCTCGGCGCGGTCGAGGTCGGCATGTTGCGCGCCCTGTTCCGGGCCGGCATCCAACCCGACATGGTCCTCGGCACCTCGATCGGCGCGGTCAACGGCGCGCTGGTCGCCGCCGACCCGTCCGAGGCGGTGACCGACCGGCTGGTCCGGCTCTGGGCCTCACCGGAGGCGAGCGAGGTGTACGGCGACTCGGTCTCCCGGCAACTGCGCCGCTTCGCCGCCCGCACCCACCTGCACTCACCCCGGCCGCTGCGCCGCCTGTTGGAGAACGAGCTGGGGGTGGACACCACCTTCGCCGACCTGCGGGTGCCGTTCCGCTGCTGCGCCGCCCACATCGAGCGGGCCGCCGAGCACTGGTTCGACAGCGGCCCGGTGGTGCCGGCGGTGATGGCGTCGGCCTCGGTGCCGGGTCTGCTCCCGCCGATGCAGATCGACGGCGCGCACTACGTGGACGGCGGCATCGTCAACTCCATCCCGATCGGCGAGGCGGTGGCCGTCGGCGCCCGCCGGATCTACGTCCTCCAGGTGGGTCGGATCGAACGGGAGCTGACCCCGCCCCGTCGGCCGTGGGAGATCGCGCAGGTCGCGTTCGAGATCTCCCGCCGGCACCGTTTCTTCCGGGAGATGGCGGCGCTACCGGAGGGGGTGGAGGTGCACGTCCTGCCGACCGGTGGGCTCAACCCACGCGACGACACGCCGTGGGCGTACCGGGACATGGCGGCGGTGGGACGGCGGATCAGCCGCGCGTACACCGCCTCCCGGCGCTACCTCGCTACCCACCTGGAGCGTTGATGCCGCTGCCTCCCCGGTGGCTGCGGCGGCTGCTGATCGCCCCCGCCGTCGTGCTGCTCGCCTTCCTCGTGGTCACCACGTTGCCGATCTGGGCGCTGCTCGCCGCGGCCGCGTCCCCGCTGGTCCCGGGCCGGTTGCGCCCGCTGCGACTGCTCTGGATCGGCTGCTTCTACCTGGTCTGGGACGCTGCCGCACTGCTCGCGCTCTTCCTGCTCTGGGTCGTCTCCGGCTTCGGCTGGCGGACCCGGTCGCCGGCCTTCCAACGCGCGCACTACGTGCTGGCCGGCTGGTTCCTGCGGGTGCTGTTCTGGCAGGCACATTGGACACTGCGGTTGCGCATCGACGTCGTGGGCACCGACCCGGACACCGCGCTGCCCGGCCGGCCCGAGCTGGTGCTCTGTCGACACGCCGGGCCGGGCGACTCGTTCATCCTGATCCACGGCCTGGTCAACTGGTTCCAACGGGAGCCCCGGATCGTCCTCAAGGACAGCCTCCAGTGGGATCCGGCGATCGACGTGCTGCTCAACCGGCTGCCCAACCGGTTCATCGCGCCGACCCCCGAGCGCGGCGAGGAGACGGTACGCCAGGTCGGGCACCTCGCCACCGGCCTGGACGACAACGACGCGTTCGTGATCTTCCCCGAGGGCGGCAACTTCACCCCCAGGCGTCGGCTGCGCGCCATCGCCCGGCTGCGCTCCCTCGGCCTGGAAAAGATGGCCCTGCGCGCCGAGCGGATGCGCCACGTGCTCGCCCCGCAGCCTGGTGGGATGCTCGCCGCGCTGGACGCCGCACCGGACGCCGGGGTCATCTTCGTCGCCCACACCGGGCTGGACCGGATGCTCACCGTCGCCGACGTGTGGCGGGAACTGCCGATGGACAAGCGGATCGTCATGCGGTTCTGGTCCGTGCCGCCGGAGGACGTACCGACCGGACGGCAGCAACGCATCGACTGGCTCTTCGATTGGTGGGCGCAGATTGATGCCTGGATCGCCGCTAATCGGTAGATGTCCGCGTAGGGTGCGGGCGTGGACGAGATCTGCGTGGTGACAACGGTGGTGGATGCGCGTTCGGTCGCCGACGTGCTGGCGGCTGCGGCCGTCGCCGGCAGGCTCGCCGCCTGCGCCCAGGTGGGTGGTCAGGTGGACAGCACCTACTGGTGGCGGTCCGGGATGGAGACGAGCACCGAGTGGTCGGTGCAGTTCAAGACCGCGCCGGATCGGCTCACCGCGTTGCTGGACCAGATCCGCGTCAGCCATCCGTACGAGGTGCCGGAGATCCTGGTGTCCAGGGTGGAGAGCGGCAACCCCGACTACGCCACCTGGGTGTACGAACACACCCGCTCCTGAGTACGCGCACTCTGGGTCGCACCCCGGTCGGCTGTCGATGATGACCGGGTGAACGACACCCGTTACCCCTGCCCCGCCTGCGGTGCGCCGGCCGATCTGAGCGCCGGTTGCTCCGGCTGCCGGCGGGCGCCCGACCCGATCGCCGCTGAGGTGGTTCGGCTGAGCCGGGAGGTCGCCGAGCTTGAGCCGCAGGTGGAGCGGGCTCGTCGCGCGTACACCGAGCTGGCTGGGCGGCTGTCGACCGTGTCCGGGCGGCGGGCCGAACTGGCCGCGGTCGTCCGCGCCGGGTTGGCGGCCTCGGCCGTGGCGCGCCCGGCGCCTCTCGTCGGACCGCCGCCGTCCATCGGCCCTGGCCCTGGGGTGGCGGCGGATTCGCGGCCGGGTGCGGCGGAGACCTCGACCCGGACGGTCCAAGGTCTGCTCTTCGTCCTCGGTGGACTCCTGCTGGGCACCGCGGCGGTGGTGTTCACAGCGGTCGCCTGGGCGGCGGTGGGGGTCGCCGGGCGGGCGTTGATCCTGGCGGCGTTCACCGCGCTCGCCCTGGGCGTACCCCTGCTGGCGGTCCGCCGGGGGCTGCGCGGTACGGCGGAGACGTTCGCCGCGGTGGGGTTGCTGCTGGTGGTGCTGGACGGTTACGCGGCCTGGTCGGTGGACCTGGCCGGCGTGGCCGACTGGCCGGGCAGCCGGTACGCCGCGCTGGTCGGGGGGGCCAGCGCGGCGGTCGCCGTGGCGTACGGCCGGTGGAGCGGCTTGACGGGGCCCTGGTTCGCCGCTCTGGTGGCCGCCCAGCCGGCGTTGCCGCTGCTCGCCGCTGAGGCCGGGCTGGGTGCGGCGGGGTGGGCGTTGGTCCTGCTCGGGGTGGCGTCGCTGAACCTGGCCGTGCTGGCCGCGCTGCGCGGCCGGGGAGGGGCGGCACAGCTCGTCGGCCGGGTCCTGGCCGGCGCCGGTCACGTCGCCGCGCTGGTGGGCGCCTCGGCGTGCGCGGTGGTGCCGCTGGTCAGTGGGCGGGCGGGGGGCTCGCCACTGCTGGCCGGGGTGCCGCTGTTGCTGGTCGCGCTGACCGGGTTCGGTGCGGCCTGGCTCGTCGGGGGGCGGGCGCTGCGGGCGGTGGCGGCCGGGCTGCTGGTGCCGGTGCTCGCCGCCGCCCTGCTGCGTCCGGTGGCGGAGCTGCGGCCGTCAGTGCTGCTGCTCGCGGCGGCGACTGTGGCGCTGGGGATGGCCGCCGCCGTGCGGCTCCTGCCGGCGGTGGCGGCGGTGGATGGTGGCGGCGGTTGGCGGACCGGTCCGCGGGCGGGTGCGCTGTTCGTCGCGGCGGGCACGGCGCAGGTCACCGTGTTGATCACCATCGGGCTGGCGCTCGCCGCCGTCGGCCGGTCGCTGCCGCCCTGGGGCGGGGCTGGGACGGGGCCGGACCTGCGCTGGGGTTGGCAGCTGGCACCCGCGGTGGCGCTGGCGATCGGCGCGACGGTGCTCCTGCTGCCCCGTGGCGCGCGGGCGGTGCTCGCCACGGCCGGCGCAGTGGCGGTGCTGTTCGCCGTACCCGCCGGCTGGTCGGCTTCCTGGCCTCAGGTGGTGGCCGTCGACCTGGTCGGCGGGGTCGCGCTGCTGCTCGCCGTGCTGGCCCGCCCGAGCACCCCACCGGTCGCCCTGCGCACCCGTGCGCTCGGCGGTGCCGTCCTGCTCGGGCACGGGCTGCTGGTCGCCCTGACCTCCCCGACCGGTGCCCTGGTGGCGCTCGTCGTGCTCGCCGTGGTCGGGCTGGCACTGGCCGTCCGACGGGGGGTCGGCGCGTACCGGGAGGTGGCCGGCACGGGGCTGGTGGTCGGGCAGATCGCGCTGCCCGGGATCGCTGCGGTGGCGATGTTCGCCGCGGGCGGGCCGCCCTGGTGGCAGGCCCGGCTCGCGCTGGCCGCCGCCGGGCTGTCGCTGGTCGCGGCGCTCGCGGCCCGCCGCCACCGTGCGGAGCTGATCGGGTACGCGGTGACGGGCGCCGTCGCCGCGGTGACCGTGCCCGGCCTCGCGCCGCTGGTCGGGGCGGGTGACGAGCCGCTCGTGCTGTACGCGGCGCTGGCCGCGCTGGGTGTCGCGTTCGTCGTCCACCTGCTGCCGTCGGCGAGCGTCTCCGACCAGGCGGCCCTCGGGGCCCGGCCGGCGGCCGACGGGCGCGAGTCGGCCCGGTCGGCGCTGTTGCTGGTGGCCGGCGGAACGCTGGCGGTGGTCGCCGTCCTGGCAGCCCTGCCGACGGTGCTGACCGCGCTCGGGTCGCCCTACGGCGGCTGGAACCGGCTGTGGTCGGGGGTGCCCACGGTCGTCGCAGACCTGTCGGTGCTTCCGGTCGGGTTTGCGCTGGTCGTGCTGGCGGTGGCCGGCGCGCTGGCCGGTCGGCGGGTCGGCCTGCCGGTGCCGCCCGCGCTGCCGTTCGTCGCGGCGGCGCTGCCGGTGCTGCTCGTCGCGATCGGCGCGCCGTGGCCGGTGCTGCCGGCCGCCGTTCTGCTCGCCGGCCTGGCCGCGCTGCTGTTCACCGCGCTGACGGAGGCCCGCCCGGCGCTCACACCGGTCGCCGTGCCGGTGGGCGTGGTGCTGGTGGCCTCCGGTGTGCTCGGTCTGCTGGCCACCCGGGCGGGGACGCTCGCGGCCGAGGGGGCGCTGCTGGTGGCGGCGGTCGCGGTCGCCGCCGGGGCGCGCCGGTTCGAGGTACGGGTCGCCGGTTGTCTCGCCGCCGTGGGCGCGGCGTCCGCGTTGGCGGTGACCGCCCCGCTCGCCGCCGGGCTGCCGGTGCGGGCTGCCGCGTACCCGCTGCTGGCGGTGGCCGGGTTGGTGCTTGCCGCTGCGGCGCTCACCCCGGCGCGGGTCCGGCTCGGACGGGTGCTGGACGCCACCGCGCAGGCCGTCGCGCTGGTGGCGGCGGTGCTCGCCGTCGAGGTGGCGCGGCACCTCGCCACCGTCTGCGTGCTCTGGGGTGTCGCCGTGGCGCTGCGACTGCTGCGCCGGGGCGAACCAGCCGGTCGGCGGTGGGCGTTCGCCGGGATCGCCGCCGGCAGCGAGTTGCTCGGGGCCTGGGTGCTGCTCGCCGCCGGTGGGGTGACCGTGCTGGAGGCGTACACCCTGCCCGCAGCGGCGCTCGCCGTCGGAGCGGGTCTGTTGGCGCTGCGCACCCGGCCGGGGCTGACCAGCTGGCCGGCCCTCGGCCCGGGGCTGGTCGCTGCGTTGCTGCCCAGCCTCGTGTCGGTGCTGGTCGGGGCGGACCCGCAGCCGTGGCGGCGACTGCTCCTCGGCGCCGCGGCGACCGGGGCGGTGCTGGCCGGCGCGACCCGCCGGTGGCAGGCGCCGGTGCTGCTCGGTGGCGGGGTGCTGACGCTGTTGGCGCTGCACGAGATGGCCCGGGGGTGGGATCTGCTGCCCCGGTGGATCTACCTGGGAGTCGGCGGGCTGGCGCTGGTCGGGCTCGCCGCAACCTACGAGCGGCGGCGACGTGACCTGGCTCGACTGCGCGCCGCGGTGGGCCGACTGAGCTGAGTCGAACCAGTAGGGGTAGGGCCTGCCCTACCCCCCATTCGGGGGTTGTCGGGGTTACTTACCGCTACCGCGATCGAGACACTTGACATTAAGCCCGAACTACCCCGGTACGGGCGCAAGCGGAACGGGAGCAGCGATGGCGCTCGGAGCGGTGGCGGAACCGCCGGTACGACGGCGAGGCAGTGACTACGCACAGTTGTCCCGACGGATCAGCCAGGCAGGCCTGCTGGAGCGGCGTCCCGGCTGGTACGTCACCCGCATCGTGCTCACCCTCGGCGCCTTCGTGGCCGGCTGGGTGGCCGTGTTCCTGCTCGGCGACTCCTGGTGGCAGCTCCCGCTCGCGGCGCTGATGGCGGTGGCCACCACCCAGGTCGCGTTCCTCGGTCACGACGCCGGGCACCGGCAGATGTTCCGTCGGCGTGGCCCCAGCGAGGTGGTGGGGCTGTTCGCCGGCAACGCGGCGGTCGGGCTCAGCTACGGCTGGTGGGTCGACAAGCACAACCGGCACCACGCCAACCCGAACCACGAGGACGAGGACCCGGACGTCGGCGCGGGTGCCCTGGTGTGGACGCCCGAGCAGGCGTTGGAGACCCGGGGGATCGGTCGCTGGATGGCCAAGCGGCAGGCGTACCTCTTCTTCCCGATGCTCCTGCTGGAGGGGCTGAACCTGCACGTGGCGAGCATCCGGGCGATCATCGGCCGGGAGCCGAACGGCGGGTACACCGTCCCGATGCGACACCGGGCGGTCGAGGCGGCGCTGCTCGTCGCGCACACCGCCGCGTACGTGGCGCTGCTGTTGGCGGTCATGTCTCCGGTCAAGGCGCTGCTCTTCGCCGTCGTGCACCAGGCGCTGTGGGGTCTCTACATGGGCTGCGCGTTCGCGCCGAACCACAAGGGCATGCCGATGCCGACCGCCGAGGACGAGTTGGACTTCCTGCGTAAGCAGGTGCTGACCTCCCGCAACGTGCGGGGCAGCCGACTGGTGGACACGGCGTTGGGTGGTCTCAACTACCAGATCGAGCACCACCTGTTCCCGAACATGCCGCGTGCCAACCTGCGCCGGGCCCAGCCGATCGTCCGGGCCTACTGCGTCGAGCAGGGCATCCCGTACGCGGAGACCGGGCTGGTCGAGTCGTACCGGCAGGCACTCGCTCACCTGCACGAGGTGGGGCGGCCAGTGCGCGGCTGAACGGCAATGGCCGCTGCGCGGCCGTTACGAGGACTGAGTGGTGGGGCGGGCATCTGATGATGCCCGCCCCATCGCCGTATTCCTGGACCGCGACGACCCAGATCGTCAAGGATCAGGCGAACCGATTGATGAAGTGAGACCGAGGACGGTTCGGTCAGGGACTGATCCGGACCGGTGGCGCGTCCGGCTCGCCAGACGCGCCACCGGTAGGGTCTGGTCATGGCAGACCTGCTCACCGCGGACGCGGTGCGAGAAGAGCTGGGCCGATTGCCCGACTGGTCGGGTGACCCGACCGGCATCGGTCGTACCGCTCAGCTCGGCAGTTTCCCGGCGGCCATCGCGGTGGTGGACCGGGTGGCGACGGTGGCCGAGGAACTCGACCACCATCCCGACATCGACATCCGATGGCGGACCCTGACCTTCCGCTGTGTCACGCACTCGGCCGGTGGGGTCACCCACCGGGACATCGAGCTGGCCCGGCAAATTGACGACATCGTCCGGAGTGCGGCATGAGATTCGAGATCAGCAAGGTTCTGGATGCCATCGAGGGTCGGGTCTGCACGGACCCGTCACTGGCCCGAGCCGTGGTCGACCTGGCCGAGGTGATTCGCTACCAGGACATCGACGGTGGTCGGCCGGCCAGCCTGCTACGCCTCGGCATGGTCATCGACGCGCTCTCCCGTGAGCTGGAGGAGGACAGCGTCCAGGTCTACGCGGTGGTGCACCGGGCGTTGCTCTCCGACGCCGACCTCACCTCGAACGAGCGGATGGTGGTCCGGCGCTGGGCCGACGACGGGCTCGTCGAGGTGCTCGACAACCCGGGCGACCGGATGCTGGAGGTCGCCGACCTGCTCGGTCTGCCGGTGCTCAGCCGGGTCCGCTTCGACGGGCTGCGCGGGCGTTTCCCGTGGCTGGTCGAGCAGCCTGGCCGGGTCGTCGCGCCGGTGCCGGGCGCCGGTGGGCCGGTGTTCATCGCGCACGTCGGTGGTGGGCACTCGCCGGTGGCCGGCAAGCGTTCGCCGACCGGCGTCAAGCTGCTGGCTCGCCAGTGGCGCTGCCCGGAGTCGGGCTGCGCGCTGTTCGGCGGCGGTGGTGGGGGTGGCGCGTTCGCCGACCTGGCCGGTGGTGCCGACCGCAGCCCCGCCGCGCAGCCGCCGCCCGCGTTGCGCAACGGCGTGCCGACCTGCCCCCGACACGGCGTACGGCTCGGTGACGGCGGCCCGCGTCCGCGTACGGAGGTGCTCGCGGTGCGCGTCGGCGGCCTGGTCCGGCGGCGGTTCGTGCTCAGCGAGGAGCAGCCGGTCGTGGCTGGTCGGGCTCCCGAGCAGGACGGCGGGATCATGCTCGGGCAGTGGCTCAACGATGAGGCCCGACGCTGGATCAGCCGTGGTCACGTCCGCTTCGAGCTGCGGGTCGGCGAGGTCATCGTGACCGACGTCAGCACCAACGGCTCCGGCATCCGCCCGGCTGGTTCGATGACCGAGTCGGACCGGATCCCGCTGGCACCTCAGCAGTCCCGGGTGCTGGGCGAGAACGACATGGTGGAGCTGTACCCGGGGGTGCAGATCGGTCGGGCCGAGGAGTTGCCCACCGGTGCCCCGTTCACCCCCACCTCGGTGATGGCCGAGGCACCGACGATGGCGATGCGCCTGCCCCGCCCCTGACGCGAAAGGCGGGCGTCGGAACTCCGACGCCCGCCTTTCACCACGTTCCTGGGTCAGCCGGCCAGTACCTCGGCCAGCTGGGCCACCGCCAGGTCGATCTCCTCCTCGGTGATGACCAGGGGTGGGGCGAGCCGGATGGTGGAGCCGTGGGTGTCCTTGGCGAGGACTCCGCGCGCGGCCAGCCGTTCACACGCCTCCCGACCAGTCATCAGCGCCGGGTCGATGTCCAGACCGGCCCACAGGCCACGGACGCGCACCCCGACCAGGCCCTTGCCGAGCAGCCCTTCCAGGCCGGCCCGCAGCCGATCACCCAGCTCGGCCGAGCGGCGCTGGAACTCGCCGGTGGCCAGCAGCCGGACCACCTCGATCGCCACCGCGCAGGCGAGCGGGTTGCCGCCAAAGGTGGAGCCGTGCTGGCCGGGCTTGAGGACGCCGAGCACGTCGGCGTTCGCGGCCACCGCGGACACCGGCACGATGCCGCCGCCGAGCGCCTTGCCGAGCAGGTACATGTCCGGCACGACGCCCTCGTGGTCACAGGCGAAGGTCGCGCCGGTACGCCCCAGGCCCGACTGGATCTCGTCGGCGATGAACAGCACGTTGCGCTCGGTGCAGACCTGGCGTACGCCCGGGAGGTAGCCCTCCGGCGGCACCACCACACCCTGCTCACCCTGGATCGGCTCCAGCAGCACGGCCACGGTGTTCTCGTTGATCGCGGCGGTCAGCGCGTCCAGGTCGCCGTACGGCACGACAGTGAACCCCGGGGTGTACGGCCCGAAGTCGGCGCGGGCGTCCTCGTCGGTGGAGAAGCTCACGATGGTGGTGGTCCGCCCGTGGAAGTTGCCCTCGGCGACCACGATGTTGGCCTGCCCGGCGGCCACGCCCTTGACCTGGTAACCCCACTTGCGGGCCACCTTGATCCCGGTCTCCACCGCCTCGGCGCCGGTGTTCATCGGCAGCACGAGGTCCTTGCCGCACAGCTCGGCCAGCTCCCGGCAGAAGTCGGCGAACTGGTCGTGGATGAACGCACGGCTGGTCAGCGTCAGCCGGTCCAGTTGGGCGTGCGCGGCGGCGATCAGCTGCGGATGCCGGTGACCGAAGTTCAGCGCCGAGTAGCCGGCCAGGCAGTCCAGGTAGCGGCGGCCGTCCACATCGGTGAGCCAGGCGCCCTCGGCGGACGAGATCACCACCGGCAGCGGGTGGTAGTTGTGCGCGGTCCAGCGCTCGGCGTCCCGGACCGCTCCCGGCGTACGCAGCTTGTCATCCACGATCACTTGCTTGCCTTTCCCTGACGGAGTCGCAGCGTGCAGCACTTCGGTCCGCCGCCGGCCTTACGTAGCTCGGACAGGTCGACCCCGATGGTTTCGTAGCCCCGGTCGCGCAGCTTGGCGGCCAGGTCGGTGGCCTGCGCGGGCAGCACAACGTGCCGCCCGTCGCTGACCGCGTTCAGCCCCAGCACCTCGGCGTCGGCCATGGTGGCGTGCACCGCGTCGGGGAAGAGCCGGCGCAGCACAGCCTGGCTGCCCGGGGAGAACGCCTCCGGCAGGTACGCCACGGTCCGCTCGTCGAGCACGGTCAACGCGGTGTCCAGGTGGTAGAAGCGCGGGTCGACCAGTTGCATGGTGACCACCGGGTAGCCGAAGACCTCCTGCAACTGGGCGTGTGCGGCGTGCGCTGTGCGGAAGCCGGTGCCGGCCAGCAGGTGGTCACCGGCCAGCAGGACGTCGCCCTCGCCCTCGTTGACGTGCTTCGGGTCGTACATCTCGAAGCCCGCGGCCTCGAACCAGGCTCGGTACGCCGGCGCCTCGTCGGCGCGCTGCGGGTCGCGGAACTGCACGGCCATCGCCTTGCCGTCGATCACGGTGCCGCCGTTGGCGGCGAAGACCATGTCGGGCAGGCCGGGCACCGGAGTGATCTCCTCGACGGTGTGGCCCAGGCCAAGGTATGTCTGGCGCAGCTGCTCCCACTGCCGGACGGCCAGCGCGGCGTCGACCGGCGCGCTCGGGTCCATCCAGGGGTTGATCGCGTAATCGACGGCGAAGTACGTCGGCCGGCACATCAACAGGCGCTGGCTGGTGGCGTCCATCGTCATTGTCCTGCTCCCAGGGGTCGGGCGCGCCCGGCCACCGTGGCCCACGGGCTGGCGCCGTTGCTCAACGGTATGCGGCGTCAGCGGCAGGATCCACCACCGAGAGTTGCGCAGACCGAAGATTCGTTGCGTCTGGGCGGCATGTAGCTACCAATCGTTGCGCGGCGGCGGCGCGGGTTGGAGTTTCGTGTTTCCGGCCACCTGCCGCAGGGCCTTCGCGGGGCCTTTGCTCTGCTGCCTCAGGTGCGCCACCCGCGGGCCGGATGCCGGCCCTGCGAGTGGCGCATTGGGGGCAGCAGAGCAAAGGCGGCAGGCAGGGGTGGGCGGCCCGTCGCTGTCCGTAGGGCTTCCGGTCGGCCGGCGAGCCATCCCCAGGAAACGAACTGCCGGGCCCCGGACACACTTCAGGGGCGGCGAACCGCCGCCCCTGAAAGGGTGTCTCCCGGCCGGTGAACCACCGGACTGATCGGGCTGCCGGCGAACCGCCGGCTTTCGCCGGTGGATCACCGGCGAGCGGAACAGTGCCCGCTAGAAACGATCCACAAACTGTGAGTCGAGCCACTCCCGGAAGCGCGGCACCCAGTCGCCGTCGGTGGTCGGCCAGTCGAACTGGCCGGTCATCGCGAGCACCCCGATCACGACCGCGGCCAGCCCGATCAGCACACCGAAGAGCGCGTCGGTCTTGCCGGCGACGTGCCGGCGACGGGTGGCCATCAGGCCGAGCACCGCGAGCACCGCACCGAACGCGCCGAGCCCGATGCCGTACCCGGCCAGGGTTCCGGTCAGCACGAACATCGCGCCGGCGACCGAGACGATCAGGCCGAGGGTGGCGAGCAGGCTGGCCCGCGGCTTCGGGCCACGCGTCACCGGCGGCTCGGGCGTGCTCACGCCCGGGGTCGGGTCGACCGGGCGGTCGGTGGTAACCCGGTCGGTGGTGTCGGGCCGACGGGTGGTGCTGTCGAGGTCCGCGTCCCGCTCGGCGGCACGCGCCGTGGTCGGGACGACGGTGGGCCGGGACTCGGTCTCCACCTTGTTGGCGGTGCCGGTGCGGGGCTCGGGTGTGACCGGGCTGGTCGTGCCGTTCACCGGCTCGGGTGCGACCGGGCGGGCCGTGCCGCCGTTCACGGGTTCGGGTGCGACCGGGCGGGAAGCGGTGCCCCGGGACTCGGTCTCCACCGGTCGCGCGGTGGCGGCTCGGGCCACGGCCGCCCGCTCATTGGCCCGCCGCTCGGCCTCGCTGGTCTGGCCGCCGGTCGCTTCGGCGCTGCGGTACGTCGTCTGGTCGGCGTCCCGGTCGGTGACCACCGGGCGGCCGACGCTGTCGTCGGACTGACCGGTCTCGGTGACCGGGGTGTCGCGGCCGTCCACGCGGCCGTCGAGGTTCTCGTCCCGCGTCGGTGCCGGCTCGGACCGGCGGGACAGCGAAGGAATCCTGACCACTACACACCTCCTGATGAATGCGTGGTGGCCGACGGAAAGGGTGGCACCCACGCGGTGTCGGCCCTCAAATACCCACCTGGGCGTTTCCTGACACCAATCCTGGGTACGCCCGCCGAAGCCGGCCCGGTCCGGTCTTGATCGGCTCGGCATTCTGGAAGTCGCGGTGTCCCGCCTACCTGGACACCCCGGTTTCCTTGAACCCGAGTCGATCAGCGGCGGATCGCGGTGGACCTGCCCGGTGGGGCGTGAGCACGGAAGCGGCGCGCAGCAGCCGCACGCCGGCCTGCTGCACGAACACCTCCCGCTTGTCGACGGCACGGCCCTTGTCGTTCAGTACGTAACCCGTCAGCCACACCCAACCGTGGTAGGTCGGGCGCGCATCCACGCTCACCAGCCGAAGGCGCAGCGCCCGGTCGCCGGCGAACTGCACGGAGCACGCCTCGCCGATCTGCAGCAGGTCGCCGGGCTTCAGGTCGGTCACGTCGGCCAGTGCCCGCGGCTGATCGGGATGCGGTGCCGCGCCCGGCAGGGCAGGTCCGCGCCGCAGCGGCACACCGTGCGCCAGCGCGTCCAACTCCAGACCGGACGGTGGCGGCGGGCGAGGGTCAGCGCGGTGACCAACAGATATTCATTGTACGAGACGCGCATTGTGGCGCCCTCCCCGAGGAATGGCCCCGCACCGGCCCGTGTATCAATTCGTGGGATGAGGCGAAGGGCTATTGTCGACGCAATTTATGGGATCCCTGACGCGTGACAGCATGTTTCATGCTGGCCACCTTGTGCAACGCCCCGACCCGCTTTAACCTCAGGCCATATTGACGCACGAGGAATGGTAAGAAAATGCGCTCGGGGCGAAACAATCGGTGTTGCAGGAGGAGAGCGGTGATGTTGCATGGTGGATGAAACAGGCGGGTCCACGGTTCCTCGGCGGCAGCTCGGGCGGCTGCTCACGCAGCTTCGGGAGGACGCCTCGGTGACACTGGACGCTGTGGCGAAAGCACTGGACTGCTCCCGGCAGAAGGTGTGGCGCATCGAGAAGGGGTTGGTCCCGGTGCGCGTGGTGGACGCCCGCGGGATGTGCGTCCTCTACCGGGTGACCGACGCCATGGGGGAGATCGTCGCCAGCCTCGCGAAGGAGACTCGCGCCAGGGGTTGGTGGCATTCGTACGGTGATGTCGTTCCGTCGTGGTTCTCGCTGTACGTCGGCCTGGAATCGTCGGCTGCCGCGCTACGCCAATATGACGCCGAGTTGATCCCCGGCCTTCTGCAGACCCGGGAGTACGCCAGCGAGCTGTTCCGCCGGAAGAATCCGACGATGCGCGATGAGGATCGGGAGAAGTTGGTGGAGGTGCGGCTGCAACGGCAGGGCATCCTTGTGCGCCGTCTGCCCACCGCGCCCACCCTGCGGGTCGTGCTGAGCGAGGCAGTGTTGCGGCGCACGATCCCCGACCGGCGGGCGATGGTTCAGCAGTTGCGGCACCTGCTCGACGTTGCCGCGCTGCCGAACGTGAGTCTGCGGGTGTTGCCGCTCGCCGCCGGGCCGCCGCTGGCCAGCGAGACCGGCACCTTCGTCCTGCTGGACTTCCCGCAGGCCTTCGGAAGGGCGTCGACCGAGCCGACCACCGTCTATCTGGAGAACATCACCGGGGCGCTCTATCTGGACAAGCCAGCCGAGGTCGCCGCCTTCGAACATGTCTGGTCGGACCTGGAAGCGCTCGCCTCGGGTGAGGCAGAATCGGAGAAAATGATCACTTCGATCATCGAGGAGCATCATGACTGATCTTGCCGGTGCCACCTGGCGTAAGAGCACCCGCAGCGGCGGGAGTGGAGGCAACTGCGTCGAGGTGGCCGACAACCTCCCCGGCGTCGTGGGCGTACGCGACAGCAAGGACCCGACCGGCCCCGCGCTGACCTTCGCCCCAGCGACCTGGGCCGCGTTCGTCAGCGGCGTCACGGTGCAGCGCCAGGGCTGACCCGCCCGGAACCGCGCCAGCCCACCTCGATCGACTCGCCTTCCTGGAAACCGGGGTGTCCCGCCCATCGCAACACCCCGGTTTCCTGAAACCCGAGTCGATCAACAGCGGTGGCCCCGAGTCGATCGGAGTGCCGGGTCGGTCAGCGTGCGGCCCGGTCGGGCGGGGTCGGTCAGCGTGCGGCCCGGTCGGGCGGGGCTGGCTATCCTTGGCACCTGTGCCAGAGGGACACACGATCCATCGCCTGGCGGCCCGGCACGCCGAGTTGTTCGCCGGGGACAAGCTGCACGCCGCCAGCCCGCAGGGCCGCTTCGCCGAGGGCGCAGCCCAGCTCTCCGGGACCGTGCTGGAAGGCACCGAGGCGTACGGGAAGCACCTGCTGCACCACTACGCCGGCGAGCTGACGTTGCACGTACACCTCGGGTTGTACGGCAAGTTCACCGACGGGCCGGGGGAGCCGCCGGAGCCGGTCGGGCAGGTGCGACTACGGCTGGCCAGCGACCGACACTGGCTCGACCTGCGCGGGCCCACGGCCTGTGAGCTGCTCACCCCACCCGAGGTGGCCGCGCTGCGGGACCGCCTCGGGCCGGATCCGTTGCGCGCCGAAGCCGACCCGGAGAGGGCGTACGCCCGGATCGCCCGCAGCCCCACCCCTCTCGCCGCGCTGCTGCTGGACCAGTCGGTGGTGGCCGGCACCGGTTTGATCTTCGTTACCGAGGCGCTGTTCCGGGCCGGGCTGCCGCCGACGATGCCCGGCCGGCAGTTGACCAGGACCGGCTGGGACGCGCTCTGGGGCGACCTGGTCGGCTTGATGCGGCTCGCGGTCGAGCACGGCCGGATCGACACGGTCCGCGACGCGCACCTGCCGGAGGCGATGGGCCGGCCGGCGCGAGTGGACCGGCACGGCGGCGAGGTGTACGTCTACCGCCGCCCGGGAGCACCGTGCCACGTCTGCGGCACCGAGGTCAGCCGCGGCGAGTTGGCCGGCCGCAACCTGTACTGGTGCCGTACCTGCCAGGCCGGCTGAACAGCCCTGCCCGCCCCCCGCCCCGCCCCGCCCCCCGCCCCCCGCCCGTCGCGCCGATCTTGCAGTTTCTGTTGTCGAAGTGGGTTGATATGCACCATAGGTCGGGACAGGAAGTGCAAGATCGCGGAGCTGGGTCGGGCACCACCACCCCGTGATCGCCGAGCCGGAGCTCAATCGGTGTCGAGCAGCCAGCGGACCACCTCGATCTTCTCGGGGAAGACTGTGTCGTCGGCGAGGCTCCAGGCCAGCGTGTGGCCGATCGTCCAACCTCGGACCCGTTCCCGGTCCAGCCCCAGTTCGGTGCTGAGCCGGTCCAGCCGGTGCCGGACGGCAGCTGGTGAGTGGCCCAACTCCGGGCCGCGCACCATCGGTACGACCGAGAACGCCCGTTCCCCGGTCAGCGGCTTCGGGTCGATCGCCAGCCACGGTCCTCGGTCGGCGGCGAGGGCGTCGGCGGCGAGGGCGTCGGCGGCGAGGGCGTCGGCGGCGAGGGCGTCGGCGGTGAGGGCGTCGGCGGCGAGGATGTTGCCGGCGTGCAGGTCCTGGTTGACCAGCACCTGCTCGCCCTGGCTCGACGCCAGGCCGGTGAGCAGGTCGAGCGCCGCGTCCAGCAGCCGCCGCTCGTACGGCCGGCCGGCCCGTTCCCAGGCCCGGGGCATCCGGTCGATCCAACCTGCGGCCTCCTGTGCCAGCGGCGTGAACGGCGCGCCGGCCGGTCGCCAGAGTCGGGGGAGCAGTCCGACCACCACGTCCAGCGCTCGGTCCGGCGGAAGGTCGTGCAGGGGAGTGCCGGGCTGACAGCGTTCGAGCAGCAGGGCACGCCGCCCGGGGTCGTGGGCGAGCAGGCGGATCGCCGCGTCACCGTCCCAGTGGGTCAGGGCGTCGGCCTCGTGCCGGCTCTCCTCGTCGGGGTACTGGAGCTTCAGAACTGCCGCCGTGCCGTCGGGCAGGTGGGCGGGGAGCGCCAGTGAGGCGTACGCCTGCCGGAAGGGCGGGCCGACCCGCAGCGACCACCGTTCGGCGCACTCCGTCAGCCACGTCGGGAGCGCGGCCAGCCAGGCGCGACCGGCGGGTGATGCGCGTACCCAGTCGAGTCCCTCGGGCAGATCCATCCGGCGCTCCTGAGTCGTGCGGCAATTCGTGCCGAACTGCCAGCTGATTCAGCCGGGCCACGGCGTTCACACACCGGTCCACAGTGGCTAGCGTGGACGGGTGCAGATTGGTGTGAACGTACCGAACTTCGCCCCGGGCACCGACCCCGACGTCCTGCGTCGGTGGGCGCAGACGGTGGAGGGTCTCGGCTTCGACCTGTTGATGGTCTCCGATCACATCGCGGTGACCCCGGACGTGGCCGAGCAGTATCCGGCGCCGTTCTACGAGCCGTTCACCACGCTGTCCTGGCTGGCCGGGGTGACCAGCCGGGTTCGGCTGGGCACCACGGTGCTCATCGTCCCGTACCGGCACCCGCTGCTCACCGCCCGGATGGCGGCGAACCTCAACCGGCTCAGCGGCGGCCGGCTCGTTCTCGGTGTCGGCGTCGGTTGGGCCCGGCAGGAGTTCGAGGCGCTCGGCGTGCCGTTCCGGCAGCGCGGCGCGCTGACCGACGAGTACCTGCACACCATGCGCGAGGCCTGGAAGGACACCGAGGACTACGACACGGCGCCGATCCCGATCTGGGTCGGTGGCAACAGCGAGGCCGGCATGCGGCGCGCGGTACTGCTCGGTGACGCCTGGCACCCGCTGCGGGTCACGCCGGCACGGCTGGCCGAGGCGGTCGGACGGCTGACGGACATCGCTGACGAGCTGGGTCGCACGGTGCCCGCGTTGGTGCCGCGGATCGCGCTCCAGGAGACCCGAGAACCGATCACCGACCCGGACCGGCTGGCCGGTGTCGGCACCATTGATCAGATCGTCGCCGACCTGGACCAGCTTCGTGGGTTCGGCGCGGAGACGGTGGTGCTGGACCCGTTCAACGGCGACCTGACCGAGATCCGCCAGCCCGAACGCGCCTGGCGGACCCTTGCGGCCGTGGCCGCACATCACGCAACCCAGGAGGACCGATGACCCCCGACGACGAGAAGTTTCTCCGCCACGCCGTGGAAATCGCCAGGCGGGCGGGGGCTTCCGGCGAACGGCCGTTCGGCTCGTTGCTGGTCGACGCGTCCGGCGTCGTCCTGATCGAGGACCACAACACAGTGGTCTCCGACGCGGACATCAGCGCCCATCCGGAGTTGAAGCTGGCCCGCTGGGCGGCTCGGGAACTCTCCCCCGAGGTGGCCGCCGGCACCACCATGTTCACCAGTTGTCAGCCCTGCGCGATGTGCGCGACGGCGATCGACCGGTCCGGCCTCGGGCGGGTGGTGTACGCGCTGTCCACCGAGCAGTTCGAGGAGGTCAAGCCGGCCACCCCACCGCTGCCTCCGGTCCGCTACGAGGGGCCGGCGCTGTTCGACGAGGCACGCCGGCCGATCGACGACTACTACTGACCGAAGCTGCCCTGGGGCGGTGTGACGCAGCCGGAATTGACAGTCGGCCGGCTGCCGGAGCAGGGTTGAGCGGTGACAACGATGTCAACGGGCAAATGGGAGGAAAGCCTCCCGCCCCGTGCCGACCCTGGCCAGTCGATTCGTGGCGTACCGTTGGCGATTTTGCGGCGCGGACCCGGTCCGTCCGCCGATCCTGGCCGTATGTCCCTTTCCTACCCGACGGTGACCAGCTGAAATGACCGACGTGCCCCGATCCGACGCCGCAACGACCCCTGCTCCGGCGGGGTCACCAGACCTGCCCGATCTGGACGAGTTCCTCGTCGACCAGACCCGGACGCTGCTCGACACCGCCCGCCGCTCGGTCCGGCCCGAGGGCGGCTTCTGTTGGCTCACCGACGACCGCACCCCGGATCGCGGCGAACCGATCCACACCTGGATCACCTGCCGGATGACCCACGTGGCCGCCCTCGCCCACCGCAACGGCGATCCGGACGCCGCCGCCCTGGTCGACCACGGGATCGCCGCGCTCAGCACGCTGCTGCGCGACGACCGGTACGGCGGCTGGTTCGGCGCGGTGGACCAGCAGGGAGTGCCCGTCAACGACCGCAAGGCCGGCTACGACCACGCATTCGTGCTGCTCGCCGCCTCCAGCGCCGCGCGCGCCGGACGGCCCGGAGCGGACCGGCTGCTCGCCGACGTGCTGACCGTCGTGCGGGACCGGTTCTGGGACGACGACGCCGGCGCGGTCCGCGAATCGTGGAACCGGGACTGGACGGTCACCGAGGACTACCGGGGCGCCAACAGCAGCATGCACATGGTCGAGGCTTTTCTCGCCGCTGCCGCCGCCACCGGTGACGCGAGCTGGGCCGACCGTGCCCTGCGGATCGCCACCCACCTCGTGCACGGTGAGGCGGCCCGACACGACTGGCGGCTGCCCGAGCACTTCACCACCGACTGGACGCCGCTGCCCGACTACAACCGGGACCAGCCCGCCGACCCGTTCCGGCCGTACGGCTCCACGATCGGGCACTGGCTGGAGTGGGCCCGGCTGCTGCTGGAGTTGGAGGCGGTGCTGCCGCAGCCACCCCGCTGGCTGCTCGCCGACGCCCGCGCCCTGTTCGCCGCCGCCGTGCGTCGCGGCTGGGCGGTCGACGGCGCGGACGGCTTCGTCTACACCATCGACTGGGACGACCGGCCGGTGGTGCGAGCCCGGATGCACTGGGTTCTCGCCGAGGCCATCGGCGCGGCGATCACCCTGCACCGCCGTACCGGGGACACGGTCTACCTCGACTGGTACCGGGTCTTCTGGGCGTATGCCCGCCGCAGTCTCATCGACCAGACCGGATGGCGGCACGAGTTGGACGCGGAGAACCTGCCCGCCGACACGGTCTGGCACGGCCGACCGGACGTCTACCACGCCTACCAGGCGGTACTGCTGTCCCGCGCGGCCGACGGGCTCGGCGGCCCCGGCCCGCTCGCACCGGGGGAGGTGACCGCGTGATCGTCGTCGCGGGTGAGGCGCTGATCGACCTGGTCGTCACCGCCGAGGGGCAGCGGCCCGTGCCCGGTGGCTCCCCGGCGAACGTCGCGGTCACCCTGGCCCGGCTCGACCAGCCGGTACGGCTGCTGGCCCGGCTCGCCAACGACGAGTACGGCCGGCAACTCGTCGAGCATCTGAGCGCCAACCGGGTGGACCTGGAGTGGGCGGTACGCGCCGAGGAGCCCACGTCGGTGGCGGTGGCCACCCTGAACGCCGCCGGGCAGGCCAGCTACGAGTTCCGGCTGGCCGGTGCGGCCGACTGGCAGTGGACGCCGCAGGAGCTGCCCGAGCTGGCCGGGTCACCGGCGATCGCGCTGCACACCGGGTCCCTCGCGCTCGCGTTGGCACCCGGCGCGGAGGCGCTGGAGGGCCTGCTCGCCCGGGAACGCCAGCGCGACGGGCTCACCGTCTCCATCGACCTCAACCTGCGCCCGAGCATCGTCACCGACCGGGCGGCGGAGCAGGAACGGGTACGCCGGCAGATTCGCCTCGCACACCTGGTCAAGGCCAGCGACGAGGACCTCGCCTGGCTCTACCCGGACCGTTCGGTGGCCGACGTGATGACCGAATGGCGTACGGCCGGTGTGTCCTGCGCCGTGGTGACCCGGGGCGGCGACGGCGCCTGGCTGCTCGCGCCGGACGGCTCGCTGCACGAGGAGCCAGCGGTCCGCACCACGGTGGTCGACACCGTCGGTGCCGGCGACTCGTTCACCGGTGGCCTGCTGGCCGCACTGGCCGGCTTCGACGCGCTCGGTGACCGGCCGGCCGACCGGCTCGCCGCGGTGACTCCGCAGCAGTGGGCGGAGGTGCTCCGACAGGCCGCCACGGTGGCCGCGCTGACCTGCGCCCGCCGAGGCGCCAACCCCCCGACAAAAGCAGAGCTCGAAGCCCTCCTACATCCCGCAAACTAACCCCACCCCACCCCACCCCCGCCCCACCCCGCACCCGCGATCTTGCACTTTCTGTCCCGACAAAATGGGCCATCTGCCGCGAGTGGGCAACAGAAAGTGCAAGATCGCGAGGGCGAGGGCGAGGGCGAGGGCGACGGCGGGGGCGGGGGCGGGGGCGATGGGTTAGGGCAGGCCTCGGGGTAGCAGTCTGGTGGGGAGGACCGTCGTGTTGGGTGGGGTGTCCTCTCCGGCGATTCTCTGGAAGAGGCGTTCGGTGGCTACCTTGGCCAGCTCTCTCGTGTCGTAGGCGACGACGGTCAGCGGTCGGGGCATCAGGTGGGCCAGCTCGAAGTCGTCGAAACCGACCAGCGCGGCGTCACTGCCCCTCCGGTGCAGTTCCTGGAGCGCGCCGACGGTGAGCCGGTTGTTGGCGCAGAAGAACGCGGTGGGCGGCTCCGGAAGGTCGAGCAGCGCGGCGACCGCCCGGCCGGCCTCCTCGGGAGCGATGAGCCGCTCACGGATCAGCGACTCGTCCGGCTCGACCCCGGCAGCGTCCAGCGCCGCCCGTGCCCCGGCGAGGCGCTCCCGCATCGTGGGCACGCTCGGCGCGCCGAGCAGCAGCCCCACCCGTCGGTGCCCCTCGTCGAGCAGCGCGCTGACCCCGGCGTGGCTGCCACCCCGGTTGTCCAACAGCACCGCGTCGGCCTGGAGCCCCTGCGGCGGCCGGTCCAGGAACACCACAGGCATGCCCAGCTCGACCTCGCGACGCAGGAACGAGTGGTCGAGCCCCGCCGGCACCACCAGCAGGCCGTCGACCCGGCGCTGGGTGAAGTCCTGGAGCAGGGCGCGTTCCCGCTCCGGGTCCTCCTCCGACGACGCGGTGATCAGCATGGTGCCGTGGGCGGCGGCGATCTCGGCGGCGACGCTGGCGATGGTCGCGTAGAACGGGTTGGCGATCTCCTCGATCAGCAACCCGACGGTGGCGTTGAGCTGCCGGGAGCGCAGGTTACGAGCGATGTCGTTCCGCCGGAAGCCCAGCTCGGCGATGGCGGCCAGCACCCGGCTGACCAACTCCTGCCCCACCGGCTCGTCGTTCACGACCCGGGAGACCGTCTTCAGGCTGACGTCGGCACGCCGGGCCACGTCGACCATCGTGGGACGCCGACGTACGGTCGGCCGGGTCGGGGTCTGGGTCACGGGGTGGTCCTCCACGGCGGGCGCGGGTCAGCGGTCGAGGGCGGCGAGCGCGTCGACCGCTTTTCGGGCGGCGATGAGCACCGGATCCCAGACCGGCGCGTACGGCGGAGCGTAGCCCAGGTCCAGTGCCGTCATATCGTCCACCGTCATGCCGTTCCACAGCGCCACGGCCAGCGTGTCGATCCGTTTGGCCGCCTCGGACCAACCGACGATCTGCGCGCCGAGCAATCGGCCGCTGGGGCGTTCGGCGATCAGCTTGACCGTCATCGGCCGGGCACCGGGGTAGTAACCGGCCCGGTTGGTCGACTCGGCGATCACCGAGACGAACTCGAAGCCGGCAGCTGCGGCTTCCCGCTCACGTAGACCCGTCCGACCCACCTCCAGGTCGCAGACCTTGGTCACCGCCGTGCCTATCACGCCCGCGAAGGTGGCGTACCCGCCGCCGATGTTGATCCCGGCGACCCGGCCCTGCTTGTTGGCGTGCGTGCCGAGCGGCACGTGCACCGGCAACCCGCTGACCCGGTGCAGGGTCTCCACGCAGTCACCGGCCGCCCAGACCCCGGGGAGCCCGGGCACCCGCATCCGGCGGTCGACCCGGATCGCGCCGGTCGGCCCGAGGGGCAGCCCGGCCGCCTCCGCGAGGGCGGTGTTGGGGCGTACGCCGAGACCCATGACCACGACGTCGGTCGGGATCGGCCCCTCGGCGGTGACCACGGCGGACACCCGGCCGTCCTGTTGCTCCAGGCCGCTCACCGGAAGGCTGGTGCGGATCGTGACACCGAGACCGCGCATGGCGTCGGCGACCAGTTCGGCCATCTCGGCGTCGACGGTGGCCATGGGCTGCTCGCCGGCTTCCACCAGGGTCACCGAGAGGCCGCGTTGGATCAGCGCCTCGGCGATCTCGACGCCGATGTACCCGCCGCCGACCACCACGGCCCGGCGCGGCTGCGGGTCGGCGTCCAGCCAGTCGCGCAGCGCCGCACCGTCGTCGAGGGTCTGCATGCCGAACACGCCGCCCGCGTCGGTGACCGCCCATGGCGGCTTCACCGGCACCGCACCGGTGGCGTACACCAGGTCGTCGAAGCGCTCGCGGACCTCGCCGCCGCCCTCCAGGTCCTGGGCCACCACCTCGCGGCGTTCCAGGTCGATGGCCGTGACCTCGTGGCGCATCCGTACGTCCATCGCGTACTCGGTGCGGAACGTCTCCGGGGACCGGGCGATCAACGCTTCGGGGCCGGGCACCAGGCCGCTGATCCAGTACGGGATGCCGCACGCCGAGTAGGAGGTGAAGTTTCCCCGCTCGAAGACCACGATCTCCAGGTCGCCACGGTCACGGCGGCGTCGGGCCTGGGACGCCGCCGACATTCCGGCGGCGTCCCCGCCGATGACGATCAGCCGTTGCGCCACGGGTCCCATCCTGTCACGCGGTAATCAGCCGCGGGTCTGCCGCGCGACGTCCTGCACCACGTCGGTGAGGCTGCCGGTGCGCTCGAACACCGCGCGCTGGCGTGCCGCGCCGCTACCGTGTCGACGCAAGCCACCCAGCAGGTCGGTCACCTCGGCCCAGTCGCCGTGCTGCTCCAGCGCCGGCCGCATCCGCTCCACGAACCGGTCCAACAGCTCCCAGGCCGGGCGCAGCTCGCCGTTGGTGACGTCGACGGCCTCACCTTCCAGACCGTCGTGGGCGGCTCGCCAGTGTGCCCCGACCAGCAGGTGGTGGTCGGTCTGCAACGCCGGCCGATCGGCCTCGACATCTGCCATGGCGGTGGCCACCAGCGCCCGGACCAGCGCGGCGACCAGCACCGCGTCGTCCACCGACGGGCAGACGTCGCCGATCCGCAGCTCCACCGTCGGGTACTTCGCCGACAGGCGGGCGTACCAGTAGAGCATCCCCTCGTCGAGCATCACCCCGCTGGAGATCAACTGGCGGATCAGCCGCTGGTAGTGCTCGTGCGACTCCAGGAACGGCGTCGGCGCCACCGACGGCCAGCGCTCCCACTCCACCGAGCGCCAACTGGCGTAGCCGGTGTCCTCGCCCCGGGAGAACGGCGAGTTGGTGGTCACCGCGTGCAGCATCGGCAGCCACGGCCGTACGTGGTTGAGCACCTGCACGCCGGTGTCCGGGTCGGGCACCCCGACGTGTACGTGCATGCCGTTGTTGCCGGGGCCGGGGACGAGCAGCCGGAAGCGCTCGATCATCCGGTCGAAGCGGGGCTTGTCCACCACCGGCGGCACCGGGCCGTCCACCGGGCCGGTGCCGATGGCGAGCAGGCGTACGCCGGCCCGCTCGGCGGCGTCGGAGAGTGCCCGACGCAGGACGCCGAGGGAGTGCCGGATCGACGAGAGTTCAAGGCCGGGCGGGCTGCCGATCTCGATCTGACTGGTCTGGAACTCTCGCTCCACCTGCCCGCGAAGTTCGGCTGGCACCTGCTCCATGACCAGGTCCACGGCCGGAACCGCGGCCCCGGTGTGCGGGTCGACGAGCAGGAACTCCTCCTCGACACCCACGGTGAGCAACCCGGTCGCCGCAGCCATGTCGCCGGGCGCCTCCGCCACCTGACCGGTCATCGACATCACCCGTCCGTTCCTACCGTTCGCGGTCCGTCCGCGTTGGTCCGTCGTTGGTTACCCAACGTGGCGATGCCGGGAAACGTGGCGGCGGCGCGTCGTACTCGGGGCGGGCCGCCGGATTCGGCTGGGTGACGTGACAGCGGGTCCTAAGCTGAGCCCGTGCCGGTGCTGCTGGGCTATGTCGGGGCCGCGTGGATGTCCGCGTTCGCCCAGCTCACCCTGCTCGCGGGCCGACCGGCCGACCTGCTGGCGGGCGCCGCGTTGACCGCCCTGGTGCTGCTCGCGGTGGTGCTGGCGGCCCGGGTGCACGACCGGGCGGGCGCGCCCGGTGCCGGGCCGCGGTGGGCCGGGCTGAGGGCCCGCTCCCGAAGTCGCCGAATGCCTCGCCAGATCGACCCGGATGCGGCCGGTCGTCCTCGCCCCCGTGCTCCGGGGCACCCCTCGGCCGTGTAGCGCCTCGCCGCCACGCGGCCGATCCCGCCGTCACCGGCCCCCCTTGCTGAGCGGATACCGCCCGGGGGAGGGCCTCACCGGAATCGGACCGAGGGGTTTCCCATGCTCGCCTTCGCACCACTGCACGACGCTGTCGCCGCTGCCGGCAGCGCGCTGTCCTGGCTCACCGAGCTGCTCGAACCACTGGCCGGCGGCGGAGCGACCGCCGCCGCCATCGTGCTCTTCACCATCGCCGTCCGCCTGCTGATCTCGCCGCTGACCGTCGCGCAGGTCCGCGGCGAGCGGCGCCGCGCGGCGCTCGCCCCACAGGTGCGTGACCTCCAGCAGCGGTACGCGGACGACCCGGCGACGCTTCAGCGCGAGGTGTTCGGTTTGTACCGCGAGGCCGGCGCGAACCCGATCGCCGGCTGCCTGCCGCTGCTCATCCAGGCACCGTTCCTGCTGGTGCTGTACCGGTTGTTCAGCACCAGTGAGGGCGGCACCGGGTTGCTGGACGAGCGGTTGGCCGGCGTGCCGCTGGGTCACCATCTCAGCGACGGGCTGGCCGGTGCGGCAGGCCCGCTGTTCGGCGTACTGCTGGTGGTGTTGCTGGTGGTGGCCTGGTGGTCGTCGCGGCGGGCCCGCCGCGCGTCGGCGGCGGTGGGCACGGTGGCGGGTACGCCGACCGAGGGGCCGGGGGCGGCCACGCTCGGCCGGCTGCTGCCCCTGCTGCCGTTCACGACCGTGCTGGTGGCGCTGGTGCTGCCGCTCGCCGCGGTGATCTACCTGGTGGCCACGAGCGTGTGGTCGGCCCTCGAGCAGGCGGTGCTCCGCCGCCCGCAGGCAACTCCGACGGGCAACGTAGATCGACGTTGACAACTGTGTCGACGGGACGTACAACTCTGAGAGAGTGCTCTCTCGATCCGTCCCCGCAGAGAGGCACGTCCATGCCACCTCCCCTGGCGGTCACCGCCGCCGCACCCGTCCGACGCCGCCTGCTGGCGTCCGTCCTGCTCGTCTCCACCACCATCGCCCTGGCCGGTGTCACGATGACCGCGCAGGCCGCCGTTCCGGCACCGCCCGCCGGCTGGAGCACGGTCTGGAGCGACGACTTCACCGGCGCGGCCGGCACCCTGCCGTCGGCCGCCAACTGGATCATCGACACGGGGCACAACTACCCGGGCGGCCCGGCCAACTGGGGCACCGGCGAGATCCAGAACTACACCGCCAGCACCGCCAACGTGAGCCACGACGGCGGCGGCAACCTGCGGATCACGCCGCTGCGCGACGGCGGGGGCGGCTGGACCTCCGCCCGGATCGAGACCGTGCGCAGCGACTTCAAGGCCCCGGCCGGCGGCGTCCTGGCGATCGAGGGTCGGATCCAGATGCCGAACGTCACCGGTGCGGCGGCGGCCGGCTACTGGCCGGCGTTCTGGGCCCTGGGCGCGCCCTACCGGGGCAACTACCAGAACTGGCCGGGCATCGGCGAGTTCGACGTGATGGAGAACGTCAACGGCATCAACTCCGTCTGGGGTGTGCTGCACTGCGGCGTCGCCCCGGGCGGGCCCTGCAACGAGTCGAACGGCCTTGGCGCGTCCCGGGCCTGCCCGGGCGCCAGCTGCCAGTCGGCGTTCCACACGTACCGGTTCGAGTGGGACGCCTCGATCAGTCCCCAACAACTGCGCTGGTACGTCGACGGGCAGCTCTACCACACCGTCACGCAGAGTCAGGTCGGCGCGTCCGCCTGGTCGCAGATGACCTCGCACGCCGGCTACTTCCTGCTGCTCAACGTGGCGATTGGCGGTGCCTTCCCGAACGGGGTGGCCGGCAGCGGCACGCCGACCGCGGCGACCATCCCGGGTCGACCGATGCTGGTCGACTATGTGGCCGTGTACCGCCGAGGTGGCGGGACCACCCCGCCGCCGACCACCCCGCCGCCGGGCGGCACGAGGGACGCGTACGCGCAGATCGAGGCCGAGTCGTTCAACGGGCAGAACGGTGTGTTCGTCGAGGCGTGCTCGGAGGGCGGGCAGAACATCGGCGCGCTGCGAAACGGCGACTGGGCGCGCTACAACAATGTCGATTTCGGCTCCGCCGGGCCCCGGGACTTCGTGGCCCGGGTCGCCTCCGGCGCGGGTAGCGGTGCGAGTGGCCTCGTCGAGGTGCGGGTGGACAGCCCGACCGCGGCACCGATCGGCAGTTTCGCGATCGGCAACACCGGCGGCTGGCAGAGTTGGCGCTCGGTGCCCGGCAACGTGGGCGCGGTGACCGGCCGGCACTCCGTCTATCTCACCTTCACCAGCGGCCAACCGAACGACTTCGTCAACGTCAACTGGTTCACGTTCCGCCGCTGAGGCGGACGCTCTGCGGCCTCCCGTCGCGCCGCCCACGCGACGGGAGGTCCGCTCATCCGGGCAACCTCTGGACAGAAACAGTTAACTGTCCTAATAATTAGCCACGACGTTGACGTCCGTGGATGCCCGTTGCCGGGCGTGGAGGGTCGCATGAAGCCTGCCAGATCCCTTGTCCTGTCCCTCGTCGCCGCCCTCGCGGCGACACTCGGCGCGGCCTGGGTGGCGCTGCCCGCGTACGCCGCCGGGGCCACCGCCAGCTTCGTCAAGACCGCCGACTGGGGCTCCGGTTGGGAGGGGAAGTACACCATCACCAACGGCGGCAGCTCGACCATCAACGGCTGGAGCCTCGCCTTCGACCTGCCGTCCGGCACCACGCTCGGCAGCTACTGGGACGCGTTGCTCAGCTCATCCGGCCAGCGGCACACCTTCACCAACCGGTCCTGGAACGGCACGATCGCCCCCGGCGCGTCGGTCTCCTTCGGCTTCCTGGGCAGCGGCTCCGGCTCACCGGGCGGCTGCCAGCTCAACGGCGCGTCCTGCGGCGGCGGCACCCCACCCACCACGCCGCCGCCCACCACGCCGCCACCCACCACGCCCCCGCCGACGACCCCGCCGCCGACCGACCCGCCCACCGGTGGGCTGCCGAAACACCTGCTCACCGGGTACTGGCACAACTTCGACAACCCCGCCGTCGAGCTGCGGCTACGCGACGTCCCCGCCGAGTACGACCTGGTGGCGGTCGCCTTCGCCGAGGCCACCGCGACCCCCGGCGCGCTCACGTTCGGCGTCGACCCCGGGCTGGCCGCCGCGCTCGGCGGCTACACCGACGCGGACTTCACCGCCGACGTCCGCACCCTGCACAGCCGGGGCAAGCGGGTGATCCTCTCCGTCGGCGGTGAGACCGGCCGGGTCACCGTGAACAACGCCGCATCGGCCACCGCGTTCGCCGACACTGCGGCCGCGTTGATCGCCCGCTACGGCTTCGACGGGATCGACATCGACCTGGAGAACGGGCTCAACCCCACGTACATGGCGCAGGCGCTGCGCGCGCTGCGGGCCAAGGTCGGTTCGGGGCTGATCATCGCGATGGCGCCGCAGACCATCGACATGCAGAACCCGGCCGGCGGCTACTTCAAGCTGGCGCTCGACATCAAGGACATCCTCACCGTCGTCAACACCCAGTACTACAACTCGGGCGCGATGCTCGGCTGCGACCAGAACGCCGCGTACGGCCAGGGCACAGTGAACTTCATCGTCGCGTTGGCCTGCATCCAGTTGGAGGCCGGGCTCCGCCCCGACCAGGTCGGCCTCGGCCTGCCCGCCGGAGCAGGGGCGGCCGGCGGCGGCATCGTCGCGCCCAGCGTGGTCAACGCCGCCCTGGACTGCCTGGCCCGGGGCGCCAACTGCGGCAGCTTCCGCCCGCCGCGCACCTACCCCGGCATCCGGGGCGCGATGACCTGGTCGGTGAACTGGGACGTCAGCAACGGCAACGGCTTCGCCAACACGGTGGGCCCGCACCTGGACACCCTGCCCTGACCGTGCTCGCCGGCGTCCGGTCCGGACGCCGGCGGTGAGCGGAGAAGCGGATCAGCGACCGGCGGTCACCGACCGCCGGTCGTCGCGCGCCCGACGCTTGCGAACCTTGCGGATCACCCAACTGGCCGCCATCACGACGAAGATCGCGACGATCGCGTAGTTGAACCAGTCGCTGTAGCGGGCGACGTCCTGCCACTGGCTGCCGAGCGCGTAGCCCGCCCCGATGATGAGACCGTTCCACACCCCGCTGCCGATGGTGGTGAGCAGGATGAACTCGCCCAGCGGCATCCGGTTGGCTCCGGCCGGCACGGAGACCAGGCTCCGGACCACCGGCACCACCCGGCCGATCAGCACCGCCCACCGACCGTGCCGCTCGAACCAGCGGTCGGCCTTCTCCAGGTCGTCGCGGTCCACCAAGGGGATGTGGTCCAGCCAGCGCTTGAGCCGTTCCTCGCCGAGCGCCGCGCCCAGCCAGTAGAGCACCAACGCGCCGACCAGCGAGCCGACCGTCGCGGCCAGCGCCACGACCACAACGTTGAACTTGCCCTCATGAGCCAGGAAACCGGCCATCGCCAGCACGATCTCACTGGGAATCGGCGGGACGATGCTCTCCAGCGCCACCAGCAGCGCCACGCCGACCGGGCCCATCGCCTCGATCACCGCCGCCACCCAACCGGTCAGCCCGGTGAACTCGGACGGGTCGCCAGCCTGGGCGTACGCCATGGTCGTCCTTCCGGTCGGCGGTGGGGGATCGGACTGTCATACCCACTGCCGAGTCGTCCACACCTGCCGCTCAGTGCTCCGGGTGCAGCGCGGTGTCCGCCGGTCCCTGCCGCCAGCCGGTGAAGACCACGGTAAGACCGGCGCGGGACGGCGCGCAGCAGAACGGGCCGGCAACGGCCTCGGCCGTCGGGTCCAGCGGGACGAGCCGGACCAGTCGCCACGGCTCGTCGTCGACCCGGGCGCGGACGGTCAGCGCGTCGCCGGCCCGGCTGACCCGGACCGTCACCTCCCGGCCCGCCCACTCCGGCACCGGCCCCACCGACCAGTCGGAGAACTCCCGGGTCACCACCGCGCCGAGCTGCACCTCGCCGTCGCTGATCTCCACACCGGCCTTGGTCCAGGTCCGTTCGTCTACCCGGACGAACGCACCGGCCTGGTCGAACTGCGCCGAGAAGTCGAGCTGGAAGCTGACCTCCATGGCGGTGCCCACCGGCAGCGGCGCCAGCAGGGCCGGGCCGTTGTCGTGGACGAAGCCGTAGCTGGTCCGCCGCCAGAAGTCGCTGTCCGCAGCCGGCTCGACGACGAGCTCGCCGGCCGGACCCTCCTCGACGCGTACCGGCGGGTGCAGCCAGCTGCCCCGGGACCAGTCCAACAGTTCGCTCGGCGGTACGAGGTCGTTCTCCATGACCGGCACGGTAGCCCACTGCGCTCGCCGGTCGACCAGGCTGGGTTTGCCACGGTGATCAACTGGAGAGATTTCTTCGGCATGGGTGACCGTTGGTATTCCGAAGCCGTCGTCTACTGCCTCGACATCGACACGTACGCCGACTCCGACGGCGACGGGGTCGGTGACATCCGTGGGCTGATCGGGAGGCTGGACTACCTGGCCCGGCTCGGGGTGACCTGCCTGTGGCTGCACCCGATCCACCCGTCGCCCAACCGCGACGACGGCTACGACGTCACCGACTTCTACAACGTGGATCCGCGCTTCGGCACCCTGGGCGACTTCGCCGAGCTGCTGCACCAGGCGCAGAACCGGGGCATCCGCGTGATCATCGACCTGGTGGTCAACCACACGTCCGACGAGCACCCGTGGTTCCAGTCCGCCCGCTCCTCGCCGGACTCGCCGTACCGGGACTGGTTCGTCTGGTCCGACACCGAACCGGCCGACCGGCACCAGGGAATGGTCTTCCCCGGCGAGCAGGACGAGACGTGGAGCTACGACCGGACGGCCAAGGCGTGGTTCTACCACCGGTTCTACAAGTTCCAGCCGGACCTCAACTTCGCCAATCCGCAGGTCCGGGACGAGATCAAGAAGATCATGTCGTTCTGGCTCCAGCTCGGCGTCTCCGGCTTCCGGATGGACGCGGTGCCGTTCATCATCGAGCTGACCGAACCGGGCAACCCGAACTCCCCGAAGGACTTCGAGTTCCTCACCGAGATGCGCCAGCACGTCCAGTGGCGCCGCGGCGACGCCGTCCTGCTGGCCGAGGCGAACGTCGAGCCGGACCAGCTACCGACGTTCTTCGGCGACGCCAGCGGTTCCGGCAACCGGATCCACATGCTGTTCGACTTCATGCTCAACGGTCGACTCATGCTCGCCCTGGCCCGCGAGGACCCGGAGTCGCTGATCGAGGCGCTCCGCGACACCCCGAAGTTGCCGGTCGGCGGGCAGTGGGCCACCTTCCTGCGTAACCACGACGAGATCGACCTGTCCCGGCTGACCACCGAACAACGCAACCAGGTGTACGCGAAGTTCGGCCCGGACGAGAACATGCGCATCTACGACCGGGGCATCCGTCGCCGGCTCGCCCCGATGCTCGGCAACGACCGGCGGCACATCGAACTGGCGTACGCCCTCCAGTTCTCGATGCGCGGCACGCCGGTGCTGCGTTACGGCGAGGAGATCGGGATGGGCGAGGACCTTTCGCTGCCCGGTCGGGAGGCGATCCGTACGCCGATGCAGTGGTCGTACCAGCCGAATGCCGGCTTCTCCACGGCGGACCCGGAGAAGCTGGTCCGCCCGGTGATCGACAAGGGCGAGTTCGGCTACCAGAACGTCAACGTCACCGCCCAGCGCGGCGACGCCAAGTCGCTGCTCGCCTGGTTCGAGCGCATGATCCGTACGCTGCGGGAGGCTCCGGAGATCGGCTCCGGCTCGACGACCCACATCGACGTGGCGATGCCGGCCGGAGTGCTCGCGCACCGTGCTGACGGGCCGACCGGGACGATGGTCTTCGTGCACAACCTCAGCACCGACGACGTCGAGGTGGACCTCAGCAGCCTCGAGCCGGAGGCCGAGCTGCCGATCGACGTGCTCGCCGACCGCGGCTACGGAGAGTTGGGCAAGCTCGGCGCGGTCAAGGTCTCCGGCCACGGATACCGGTGGATTCGCCTATGCCGAGGGTCGGCCTGTTGAGGTTAAGCTCCTCCGATCGACCCCAAGTTACCGGGAGGTAATCATGTCGGAGGAGTCCCGCGTCGCCATCGTCACCGGAGCCGCACGCGGCATCGGCGCGGCCACTGCCCGACGGCTGGCCGCCGACGGAATGGCCGTCGCCGTGGTCGACATCGAGGAGGCGGCCACCAAGGAGACGGTGGACGCCATCGCCGGTGCCGGTGGCCGGGCGCTCGGGGTGGGCGCCGACGTGTCCGACCGGGACCAGGTCGAGGCGGCGGTGAGCCGGGTCGCCGCCGAGCTGGGCGCACCCACCGTGCTGGTCAACAACGCCGGTGTGCTCCGCGACAACCTGCTGTTCAAGATGACCAACGCTGACTGGGACACGGTGATGGGGGTGCATTTGCGCGGCGCGTTCCTGTTCAGCCAGGCCGCCCAGAAGCACATGGTGGACCGGAAGTGGGGGCGGATCGTCAACCTCTCCAGCACCTCCGCGCTGGGCAACCGGGGCCAGGCGAACTACGCCGCGGCCAAGGCCGGTCTACAGGGCTTCACCAAGACGCTCGCCATCGAGCTGGGTCCGTTCGGGGTGACAGTGAACGCGGTCGCACCCGGCTTCATCGTCACCGACATGACCGCGGCCACCGCGGCCCGCATGAAGGTCGACTTCGACGACTTCCAGAAGCACGCCGCTGCCGAGATCCCGGTCCGTCGCCCGGGTCGCCCGGAGGACGTCGCGCACACCATCTCGTTCCTGACGAGCGAGGGCGCGGGCTTCGTCTCCGGTCAGGTCATCTACGTCGCGGGCGGTCCACGGGACTGACTCGTACTCCCGACGAGGGCGCCCCGGCAGGTGAGCCGGCGCCCTCGTCGCCGGGCTTGCGCGCGGTCGGGCGGGGTGCGCGGCGGGTCAGCGGCTGCGGCGGATCAGGCGGGTGCGCGGCGGGTGCGCCAGAGCCAGATCAGGCCGAGCACCGGCAACACCAGTGGGATGTAGCCGTACCCGCTGCCGAACTGCGACCAGACCGTCTCGTCCGGGAAGAGGTCCTTGTCGACAAGGCTCAGGATGCCGACCGCGACCACACCGACCAGCTCCACCGAGCAGCACGCCAGCGCGACCCGACGGCCGGTGTGCCCGGCACGGGCCAACCCCACCGCCGCCACGATGTAGATGAGCGCGGCCACCCCGGAGAGCAGGTACGCCACCGGCGCCTCGTCGAACTTGGTGGCGAGCTGCAGACCCGCCCGACTCGTCGCCGCGATCGCGAAGAGCAGGTAGACCGCGATCAACAGCCGACCCGGGCCGGAGTTCGTGCGCTGCCGAGCCGATCCTGCCTCAACCACCGAGCACCTCCCAGGTCTGCTGCAACCGGACCACCACCACCGGGGCCACCAGGCAGACCGCGCACACGATCGCCGAGCCCCAGCGGGTCGGTTCCATCCGGGCCAGCACCCAGGCCAGCGGCGGCAGGCACACCAGCGTGACCAGGTAGCCGAAGAAGGCGCCGGGCTCGCCGGGCCGATCCCCGCCGCCGACCGCGACGAGCGCCAGCACGCTCAACACCAGCAACGCCACTTCGAGTACGGCCAGACCGACGAACTGCACCCGGTCCGGCGGCCGGTGGCGTACCGCAGCCACCAGCGCCCACACCGCCACGAGCAGCGACAGCACGATCGGCACGGTCGCGACGATCCCGTCCACCGGAGAGTCGGCGCCCACGCTGGTCACCGGCACCACCCGGTCGTTGCCTCGGTCACCGGCACAGCCTACTAACCGTCGTAGTAAAGGGGTGCCCTGCCTCTCCGCGTGTGACGCGCGCCCGTCAAGGTTGTCCGCAGTCCAGGTGCCCGCGCTTCTCGGGTCGGCGTCAGTCGCCTGCTTGCAGCCAGTAGACGGAGATGGCAACGAGCGGGTCCGGCCCGTCGTTCCGAATCTGGTGCGGCACCCTGCTGTCGAACGCCGCGACGTCACCGGCCCGCAGGACGCCCGTCTGGTCGGCGAACGTCAAGGTTCCCGTCCCGGACACGATGATCCACACCTCACGAGACCGATGGACGTCGAGGTCGTTGGAGGTGTTCGGGGCCACCGACCAGCGAGCGACCTCGAACGGGGCGGGCGCTGTCGACGGGAACGGCAGCAGCGCGCGGTGCACCGGGCCGCCCTCGGTGAAGTCGTACCAGTGGTCAAACGTCACCACACCGCTGGTGATCGCTGGATTCGTGCTCTGCATGCCGTCGAGACTGCCTCGCCGCACATGGTGTGTCTGGCGGCGATCGGACCTGGCGTTACCGAGAGCGGCGCGGGCGGTGCCGGCAGACCACGGGCGGACCGCTGCACCGACAGTCGGGCGGGTAGCTCGACCACCGACCCGGAAATGGAGGTGTGCTGCTTCGATTGGTCGAACCCGCCGCCGTCATGGGCGCCCGGGCGACTAGCGTGGATCACGTCCGTGGCGTTGCCGCGGTGCGGGGAGACAGCGGAGGTACACGTGCTGCGGTTCGGCTTGTTCGGCACCGGTCACTGGGCGATCGAGACGCACGGGAAGGCGCTGCACGCACATCCCGACGCGGAGCTGGTCGGGGTGTGGGGCCGCAACCCGGAGCGGGCCTCCGCGCTGGCCGAGCGGTACGGGGTGCCCGCCTACGCCGACGTCGACGCGCTGATCGAGCAGTGCGAGGCGATCGCCGTCGCGCTGCCGCCGGACATCCAGGCCGACATCGCGGTCCGGGCCGCCCGCGCCGGTCGACACCTGCTGCTGGACAAGCCGCTGGCGCTCAGTGTCGCCGACGCCGACCGGGTCGTGGCTGCCGCCGAGGAGTCCGGGGTCGCCTCGGTCGTCTTCTTCACCCAGCGGTTCCAGCCGAACGTGACCGCGTTCCTCGCCGCCACCGCCGCCGCCGGGGGCTGGCAGCACGGTCGGACCACCGCGTTCGCCTCGATCTTCCAGGACGGCAGCCCGTACGGCGGCTCGTTGTGGCGTCGGGAGCACGGGGCGCTCTGGGACATCGCCCCGCACGCGCTTTCGATCCTCCTGCCGGTGCTGGGCCGGGTGACGCAGGTGGCGGCGATGGACGGGCCGAGCGGGATGGTGCATCTGCTGCTCACCCACGAGGGCGGTGCCACGAGCAGCGCCTCGCTGTCCCTGGATGCCCCGACCGAGTCGATGGCCCGGGAGTTCGTGTTCTACGGCGAGAACGGCATCGAGGACGTCCCGTTCGGCGAGAACGACGCCGCCACCGCGTTCGGCGTCGCCATCGACCAGCTCGTCGAGCAGGTTCAGGCCGGCACCCGCGACCACCGCTGCGACGTCCGCTTCGGCCGCGAGGTCGTCGCCATCCTCGCCGCCGCCGAAACCGCCCGCACCGAATCCCGCACCATCCCCATCCCCTAACCCACTCCCACCCCCCAACCCCCAACCACCCCCCGCCCGTCGACCCGGTGATCATGAAGTTAGCGGTGCGACACGCCGTGGCGGACGGCGATAACCTCATGATCACCGGGGCGGGGCGGGGCGGGGCGGGGCGGGGCGGGGCGGGGCGGGGCGGGGTTGGGTTGGGTTTAGGTGGGGGTGGAGAGGGCGGCGTTCAGCTCGTCGGGGGAGTTGAACTGCTCGGGTGGTAGGGCCTGGAGCATCTGCAACATTGCCGTGCTGGCCCCGTTCTCCTGACCCCAGCGGATCAGGTCCTCGCGCGAGACCGGGTAGTCGAGCCCGGCGAGGTACTCCTGCAACTGAACCCCGGTGACGGTCATGTCGGCCGGCTACCCGCTCGCGGTGGTCGTACACCGGCTTGGTGGGGGCCCATGACGGCCCGGCGGCCGGCGTGTCGGCCCGCGACGCGCGCACGGTTTGCCGCAGCAGCGGCCGGGTAGCCGCTGGCATGCTGGTTCAGCGGCTCGGCGCGCCGAGCGATTTCGACCCGTTGCTGGAGCGCGTTCGGAACGCCAGGGTGGTGATGATCGGTGAATCCACCCACGGCAGTTACGACTACTACCGGTTGCGCGAGCAGCTCACCCGCCGGTTGATCGCGGAGTGCGGTTTCTCCTTCGTCGCGGTGGAGGGTGACTGGCCCGACTGCGACCGGGTGCATCGTTCGGTGACGGCCGCGCCGGGCGGCGCGCTCGAACCGCAGGTCGCACTCAACCAGTTTGAGCGATGGCCGACCTGGATGTGGGCCAATGCCGAGGTGGCCCGGTTCGCCAGCTGGCTGCGGGCCTGGAACGTGGAGCGGCCGGAGGAGCAACGGGCCGGATTCCACGGGCTCGACGTGTACAGCCTCTGGGAGTCGATGCAGGCGATCTTCGACTACCTGGGGGAGGAGGACCCGAAGTCGCTGGAGGCGGCGCAGGACGCGTACCGGTGTTTCGAGCCGTACGGCAAGAGGGTCGAGGAGTACGGCGCGGCCAGCCGGTTCGTCTCCGCCCGGTGCGAGGAGGAGGTCGTCCGGTTGCTCGCCCGGACCCGCGAACACGCCCTCTCCGACGGCCCGGACCGCTTCTCGGCCTGGCAGAACGCGGAGGTGGTGGCCGGCGCCGAGCGGTACTACCGGGCGATGGTGGCCGGCGGGCCGGACTCGTGGAACATCCGTGACACCCACATGCAGGACACCCTGGACCGGCTGCTGGACCGCTACGGTCCTGACGCTCGGGGCATCGTCTGGGCGCACAACACGCACGTCGGGGATGCGCGGGCCACCGACATGGCCGCCGACGGGATGATCAACATTGGTCAGTTGGCCCGGGAGCGGCACGGCGAGGACGCGGTGGCCCTGGTTGGCTTCGGCAGCTACCGGGGCACGGCGATCGCCGCGCCCCGCTGGGGTTCGCCGCCCGAGGCGATGGTGGTGCCGCCGGCCCGGGAGGGGTCGATCGAGCGGCGGCTGCACGAGCTGATGCCGGAGCGGGCGGTGCTGATCTTCGGCGGTGACGACCAGCCGGGCTGGGTCACCGAGACCGTGGACCACCGGGCGATCGGGGTGGTCTACGACCCGTCGTTCGAGTCCTGGGGCAACTACGTGCCGACGCGGCTCGGAGACCGGTACGACGCCTTCATCTGGTGTGACGACACCACCGCACTGCACCCGCTACCGGTCCCGGCTGCCCCCGGCGAGATGGAAACGTACCCGGCCGGGGTCTGACCCGGACCCGTTGCGTCGATCATGGAGTTGTGGTGCCGGACCAATGCCCCGGACCGGGGCACGGCGGACACCACAACTCCATGATCGACCGGGTGGGCGTCAGACCCTCGTGGGGGTCCGGTCGTCCAGGTGTTCGCGCAGGCCCTCGCCCTCGATGTCCACGTTGGGCAGGGCGCGGTTGAGCCAGCGGGGGAGCCACCAGGCGCGGTCGCCGAGCAGGGACATCACCGCCGGGACGATGGTCATCCGGACCACGAACGCGTCGATGGCCACGCCGATGGCGAGCGCGAAGCCCATCGACTTGATGATCGGGTCTTCGAGGAACACGAAGCCGCCGAAGACGGACATCATGATCAGCGCGGCGGCGGTGACCACTCGGGCACCGTGGCCCATGCCGCTGATCGTGGCCTCACGCGCGGTCTCGCCGTGCACGAAGTCCTCCCGCATCCGGGAGACCAGGAACACCTCGTAGTCCATGGCCAGGCCGAACAGGATGCCGATCAGCAGGATGGGCAGGAAGCTGACCAGCGGGGCCGGGGTGTCCAGGCCGACCAGGTCGGCGAGGTGGCCCTGCTGGAAGATCGCCACCGTGATGCCGAACGTGGCGGCCACGGTGAGCAGGAAGCCCAGCGCCGCCTTGAGCGGCACCAACAGCGAGCGGAACACCAGCATCAGCAGCAGCACCGAGAGCCCGACGACCAGCAGCAGGTAGATCGGCAGCGCGTCGGAGAGCTTCTCCGAGACGTCGATCCCGATCGCGGTGGCGCCGGTGAGCAGCACGTCGGCGCCCTTGACCCCGCCGACCGCGTCGCGGACGTCGTGCACCAGGGTTTCGGTGGCCTCGTCGGTCGGGCCGGTCTTCGGCACCACGCCGAGCAGCGCGGTCCGACCGTCCGGGCTCAGCTGCGGCGGTGCCACGGCGAGGACGTTCTCGGTGCGCTGGATCATCGCGGTCACCTGCGGCACTGCGGCCGCGGTCGCCTGCGCGTCGTCGCCCGCCACGACCACCGCGAGCCGACCGGTGAAGCCCGGACCGAAGCCCTCGGTGGTCAGGTCGCTCGCCACCCGGGCCGGTGAGCCCTCGGTCGCCGTGCTGGCGTCCGGCAGGGCCAGCCGCATGTCCGGCGTGGGCAGCGCGAGCAGGCCCAGGCCGAGCAGCGAGACCAGGATGACCGGGACCCGGAAGCGGGTGACGAACCGTGCCCAGCGGAAGCCGAACCCGGAGCGGTCCTCGACCGGCAGCGTCTCTTCGCCCACCGGCTCACCTGGCGCGGCGGAGTCGACCGTGGAGCGTAGCCGGCGCGGAAGCACCCGGTTGCCGGCGAAGCCGAGCAGAGCGGGCTGGAGGGTGATCGCCACGAGCACGGCGATGGTGACCGTACCGGCGGCGGCGAGACCCATCACGGTGAGGAACGGGATGTTCACCACGGCCAGGCCGGCGAGGGCGATGACCACGGTGGCGCCCGCGAAGACGACAGCCGAGCCGGCGGTGCCCACCGCCCGGCCGACCGCCTCCTCCGGGGACAGACCTTCGAGCAGGTTCTGTCGGTGCCGGGAGGTGATGAACAACGAGTAGTCGATGCCGACGGCGAGGCCGAGCATCAGCGCCAGGATCGGCGCGGTGCTGGTCAACTCGATGACACCGCTCAGCGCGAACAGACCGGCCATGCCGACGCCCACGCCGATCAGCGCGTTGAGCATGGTCATGCCGGCGGCGACCAGTGAACCGAACGTGATGATCAGGACGATCGCGGCGACCAGTACGCCGAGCGCCTCGGTGGAGCCGATCTCCGGCTCACCGCCCAGCACCTCGCCACCCGGGGCGACCTGCCAGCCCTTCGCCTCGGCGGCGGCGCCGACCTCCTCGTACGCGGTGCGCTGCTCGTCGGTCACCTCGTCGCCGCCGGTGGCGAACTGAACCTGGACCAGCGCGTACCGGCCATTGGGCGAGACCGCGCCGACCTGGAACGGGTTGACCGCGCCGACCACGCCGGGCAGTGTCGAGGCCTCCTGGACCAGCTCCTGCACCACGGCCTGGCCCTCGGGCGTGGCCAGTTGACCGTCCGCCGGCGCCTTGACCGCGATGGAGCCGGTGGCACCACTGGCCGCCGGGAACTGGTCGGCCAGCAGGTCGAGCGCGCGCTGGCTCTCGGTGCCGGGCATGGTGAAGTTGCTCGCCGTCGGGCCGCGCAGGGTCGCAGCGGCCAGGCCGGCAACGACGAGTACGACGAGCCAGAGCGCGACGACGAGCCGTCGCCGGCGCAGCGCGCCCCGGCCGAGCCGGTAGAGCAGGGTGGCCATCAGGAGTCCTTGTCCTCGGTCGTGGGTGGATGGGGCATGAGCGTGTCGACGGGTTCGACGGCCCGCCGGACGAGGGTGAGCAGGGCGGAGCGCAGGTCGTCGTCGGGAATGTCGACGAAATCGGCGCACGCCTCGGGAATGCCGGCCAGCAGCACCAGTGCTGTGATCCGGTCGACCGGCCGGTCGGAGTGGCCGGCCAACGCGGCTCGCAGGCGTTCGGAGATCTGCTGGATGTGTGCGAAGGCCGGCTGGCAGAGCAGCTCTGTGAACTCGCCGCGCAGCAGCGCGATCTCACCGCGGAACCGGACCGCGAGGTCGACGAAGCCGACGGCGGCTGCCTGCTGGGCGACCGCGCCGGTCAGCCCGGTGAGCTGATCGTCGAGGTCTTTCAGCACCGCGATCGCAGGGGCCATCAGCTCGGCGAGCAGGGCTTCCTTGTTGGCGAAGTGGTAGAGGACGGTCGCCTTGGAGCAGCCGACCTCGCGGGCGATGTCCTGGAGCGAGGTGCCCCGGTAACCGGTCACCGCGAACAACCGCGCCGCCGCGGCGAGGATCTCGTCGTGCGTCTCGGGTACTGCTCTGGCCATCACCGGTACACCTCCGCAAACCAGCATGCCTGACCGATCGGTCAGACCCTGACCGATCGGTCAGATGGAAGCGGTGGCGTTCACCACACCCCCGGCCGGTTTATCCGGCGTGCTGGGCGTCGTACCTGGTCCGCGCCTCGGCGATGGCCCGGCGGTGCCGCTCGGCCCAGCTGGTCAGCGCGACCAGCGACTCGTAGAGCTCCAGCGCCATCGGGGTGGCGGTGTATTCGACCTTGGGCGGGACGGTCGGGTAGACCGTGCGGTGCAGCAGGCCGTCCCGTTCCAGGTTGCGCAGCGTCAGCGTGAGCATCCGGCGGCTGATGCCCTCGATGTGCCGTTCCAGTTCGGTGAAGCGCACCGGCCCGTGCGAGGCGGCCACGAGGATGCCGATGCTCCACTTGCCGCCGACCCGGTCGAGCACCTCGCGGACGGTGCACGCCCGGGCCTGGCCCGGGGTGAACGGCACGTTCTCGGCCGCGCAGGTCAGCTCGGCCTTGACCAGCGCGGACACATCGCTGTTCCTCTGGGACATCAAAGTGCCTCCTTCCGCTCCGGTTCATGGTCACAGACGATGACCTCGGTAACAAACCGTGCACCAAGGAGGGTTTCGTGGAGCGTGTCGTCCCATCCCGTTGGCCGGCGTTGCTGGTGCTCTGCGCCGGCAGCCTGATGATCATCCTGGATGGCACCGTCGTCGCGGTGGCACTGCCCGCCATCCAACGCGACCTGGGCTTCAGCGCCGCCGGCCTGGCCTGGGTGGTGAACGCCTACCTCGTCGCGTTCGGCGGGCTGCTGCTGCTCGCCGGCCGGCTCGGTGACCTGCTGGGCCGCCGCAGGGTCTTCCTGGCCGGCGTCGCGCTGTTCACGCTGGCCTCGCTGGCCTGCGCGGTCGCCACCGGGCCGGCCCTGCTGGTGGGCGCGCGGTTCGGGCAGGGCGTCGGCGGCGCGTTGGCCATGGCGGTCAGCCTCGGCATGATCGTCCGGCTCTACCCCGAAGCGGCCGAGCGGGCTCGCGCCATCGCCGTCTTCAGCTTCACCGGCGCGGCCGGTGCGTCGGTCGGCACAGTCGCCGGAGGGGTGCTCACCCAGGCCGCCGGGTGGCGGACGATCTTCCTGGTCAACGTGCCGATCGGGGCGGCCATTCTCATCGCTGCCGTCCGCCGGCTCCCGGCCGAACGGGGGATCGGCCTGCGCGCCGGCCTGGACCTGCCCGGCGCGCTGCTCGCCACCGCCGGTCTGATGGCCACCGTGTTGGGCATCGTCGGAACGGGAGAGCACGGCTGGACCAGCCCTCGGACGCTCGGCGCGATGGCCCTCGCGGCGCTGCTGCTCACCGGGTTCGCGGTGCGCCAACGTGTGGCGGCGGCCCCGCTGGTGCCGCCCCGGGTGCTGCGCGTCCCGGGTCTGGTGGCCGCGAACGCCGTGCAGTTCCTCATGGTCTGCGCGTACTTCGGGTTCCAGTTCCTGCTCGCCGTGGAGCTGCAACTGGTGCTGGGGTTGGACGCTGCCGCGACCGGCTGGGCCTTCCTGCCCACCCCGGTCGTGATCGCCGTGGTCTCGCTCGGCCTGGCCGGTCGGCTGATCGCCCGCTTCGGTGCCCGGATGGTCCTGCTGGTCGGGCTCGGCCTGGCGACCGTCGGCTTCCTCCTGCTCGCCCGGCTGCCCGCCGACGGCGCCTACGTCGCGGACGTGCTCCCCGCGATGCTGATCTTCGGGGTGGCCGGCGGTCTGACCCTGCCGGCGGTCACCACACTGGCCATGGCCGGCGCGACCGACACCGACGCCGGGCTCGCCTCCGGCCTGGCCAACACCACCCAACAGGTCGGCGGAGCTGTCGGCCTGGCCGCGCTGGCCACCCTGGCCGCCACCCGCAGCGACGGGCTGCGGGCCGCCGGCTGGGCCGAGACCGCCGCGCTCGCCGACGGCTACCGGACCGCGTTCGCCGTGGCCGCCGGTCTGGTGGCCGCCGCGTGGCTGGTGGCGCTGACCACCCTGCCCCGACGCGCGGCCGGGCCGTCGTCGGCCACCGATCCGTCGGGCCCGGCCGGGGTGGGTGCCGGAACTGATCCGTACCGAAGCGCCGCGTCCAGTTGACCGACGGCAGCGAGGCCGGGAGGGTGGTCGGGTGAGCGAGGCTGACGAGACCCGGGACGGCGTGGCCCTGACCAACCTGGACCAGCCGCTGTCCGACCGCGACGACGCGACGAAGCGTGACCTGGTCGACTACCTCGACGCGGTCCGGGACCGGCTCCTCCCGCAGCTCCGGGGCCGGCCCCTGTCGGTGATCAGGGTCCGCCCCGGCCAGCCGCCGTTCATGCAGAAGAACCTGCCCCGCTACACCCCGGACTGGGTCCGCCGGGCGCCGGTCTGGGCGGAGGCGTCGCACCGGGAGATCTCGTACGCCCTCTGCGACGACCGCCGCACCCTGCTCTGGTTCGCCAACCAGCGGGCGGTGGAGTACCACCCGACGCTGACCACCGTGGCGGATCTGCACCGGCCGACCCACCTGGTCCTCGACCTGGACCCGCCGGACGGCGACGGGTTCCGCGCGGCGGTCGACGCCGCCCTGCTGGTCCGTCAGGCGCTCGCCGACGCCGGCCTGGCCGGCGCCGTCAAGACCAGCGGCGCCAAGGGTGTGCACGTCTTCGTCCCGGTGACCGACGAACCAACGGCCGAGGAGTTGGCCGCCGCCACCCGGGCGCTCGCCGTCCGCGCCGAGCGGCTCGACCCGACGCTGGCCACCACGGCGTACATCAAGGAGGACCGGGGTGGCCGGGTCTTCGTGGACGCCACCCGGGCGGGCGGGGCGACCGTGGCCGCCGCGTACAGCCCTCGGCTGCGCCCGGGGATGCCGGTCTCGTTCCCGGTCGACTGGGCCGACCTGACCGAGGTGACCCCCGCCGACTTCACCATCCGGACCGCACCCGCACTGCTCGCCGACGGCGACCCGTGGGCCGCGCTGATGCCGGCCCCGCAGTCGCTCCCCGCCGATCTGGTCGCCGAGGGCCGGACCATCCCGGTGGCCCGGGTGCAGGCCATGCACGAGGGGAAGCGCCGGGCCCGCGCCCGCCGCGAGGCCGGCTGACCGGCTCGTCGGCCCCCGGCTCGGCCCGTGCTAGGCCCCCGACTCGGCCCGTGCTAGGCCCCCGGCTCGGCCCGTGCTCGGCCCCGGCTCGAGACCCCGCTCGCGCCCGGCGGGCGGCCGATTGTCGGTGGGTTGTGGCACGATTTCGCAGGTGAGTAGCAGAGCCGACGCGACCCAGCGACTGGCCGACCTGGCGCGGCTGCGCCGGGTCCGCGACCGGATCGACCGGGAGTACGCGTCTCCGTTGGACGTCGAGGCGCTCGCCCGTGGCGCGCACATGTCGGCCGGGCACCTCAGCCGTGAGTTCCGGCTCGCCTACGGCGAATCTCCGTACAGCTACCTGATGACCCGACGGATCGAGCGGGCGATGGCCCTGTTGCGCCGTGGCGACCTGAGCGTCACCGACGTCTGTTTCACTGTCGGTTGTTCGTCGTTGGGCACCTTCAGCACCCGCTTCACCGAGCTGGTCGGTGTGCCGCCCAGCGTCTACCGGCGGCAGGCGGCGCAGGCGACGGCGGGGATGCCGTCGTGCGTGGCGAAACAGGTGACCAGACCGGTCAGGAATCGAGAAGCGCGGGCCACCGAGCCGCAACTAGCGTGACCAGCATGGACATCACCATTCACTCGAGTTTCCTTCCGCACACCGATCCGGAGGCCTCGCTGGTCTTCTACCGCGACATCCTCGGCTTCGAGGTCCGCCTCGACGTCGGGTACGAGGGGATGCGGTGGATCACGGTCGGGCCGCCCGGCCAGCCCAGCACCGCCATCGTCCTGCACCCGCCGGCCGCCAACCCTGGTATCACCGACGACGAGCGGCAGACCATCCTTGAGCTGATGGCCAAGGGCAGCTACTTCGGCGTCAACCTGGCCACCACCGACCTCGACGCCACCTTCGCCAAGATCGAGGCCAGCGACGCCGAGGTCGTCCAGGAGCCGACCGAGCAGCCGTACGGCGTGCGCGACTGTGCCTTCCGGGACCCCGCCGGCAACATGATCCGCATCCAGGAAGTGCGCTGAGTCCTGCGCGCCCGACAGATGGAGACACGATGAGCACGGCAGTCCAGCCGTCCGCGCCGCACGTCGCCGACAGCCACGACCTGATCCGGGTGCAGGGCGCGCGGGTGAACAACCTCAAGGACGTCAGCGTCGAGATCCCGAAGCGGCGACTGACGGTGTTCACCGGTGTCTCCGGCTCCGGCAAGAGCTCGCTGGTGTTCGGCACCATCGCGGCCGAGTCGCAGCGGATGATCAACGAGACCTACAGCGCCTTCGTGCAGGGCTTCATGCCGACGTTGGCGCGGCCCGAGGGCGACCTGCTGGATGGCCTGACCACGGCGATCATCGTGGACCAGGAGCGGATGGGTGCCAACTCCCGCTCCACCGTCGGCACCGCCACCGACGCCAACGCGATGCTGCGCATCCTGTTCAGCCGGCTCGGGCAGCCGCACATCGGCTCGCCCAACGCGTACTCCTTCAATGTTCCCTCGGTGAAGGCGACCGGTGCGATCACCGTCGATCGCGGTGCCGGCAAGACGAAGACCGAGAAGGCGACCTTCAACCGTCTCGGCGGCATGTGCCCACGTTGCGAGGGCATGGGTGCGGTGACCGACATCGACCTGTCGGCGCTCTACGACGACAACCTCTCGCTCAACGAGGGCGCGATCACCATCCCGGGTTACAGCATGGAGGGCTGGTACGGCCGGATCTTCCGTGGCTGCGGCTACTTCGACCCGGACAAGCCGATCGCCAAGTTCAACAAGCGGGAGCTGCACGACCTGCTCCACCGGGAGCCGACCAAGATCAAAATCGACGGGATCAACCTGACGTACGCGGGCCTGATCCCGTCGATCCAGAAGTCCTTCCTCGCCAAGGACATCGACGCGTTGCAGCCGCACATCCGCGCCTTCGTGGAGCGCGCGGTGACCTTCACGACCTGCCCCGAGTGTGCCGGCACCCGGCTCAGCAAGGAGGCCCGGTCGTCGAAGATCAAGGGTAAGAACATCGCCGACGCGTGCGCGATGCAGATCAGCGACCTGGCCGCCTGGGTGCGTGGGATCGAAGAGCCGTCGGTGGCCCCGTTGCTGGCCGGCCTGCAACACCTCCTCGACTCGTTCGAGGAGATCGGCCTGGGTTACCTGTCCCTCGATCGACCGTCGGGCACCCTTTCCGGCGGTGAGGCGCAGCGCACCAAGATGATCCGCCACCTCGGCTCCTCGCTCACCGACGTCACCTACGTCTTCGACGAGCCGACGATCGGGCTGCACCCGCACGACATCCAACGGATGAACGAGCTGTTGCTCCAGCTGCGCGACAAGGGCAACACAGTGCTGGTCGTGGAGCACAAGCCGGAGGCCATCGCCATCGCCGACCACGTCGTCGACCTCGGGCCCGGCGCGGGCACGGAGGGCGGGGCCGTCTGCTACGAGGGCACCGTGGAAGGTCTGCGGGCCAGTGGCACCATCACCGGCCGCCACCTCGACGACCGGGCGGCCCTCAAGGAGACGGTGCGGACGCCCACCGGCAAGCTGGAGATCCGGGGCGCCACGGCCAACAACCTCCAGGACGTGAACGTCGACGTACCCCTCGGGGTGCTCGTCGTCGTGACCGGCGTCGCCGGCTCCGGCAAGAGTTCGCTCGTGCACTCCTCGATTCCGGCCGGCGCGGGCGTGGTCTCGATCGACCAGGGCGCGATCCGCGGCTCACGGCGCAGCAACCCGGCCACGTACACCGGGTTGCTCGACCCGATCCGCAAGGCGTTCGCGAAGGCCAACGGGGTGAAGCCGGCGCTGTTCAGCGCCAACTCCGAGGGCGCCTGCCCGAGCTGCAACGGCGCCGGCGTCATCTACACCGACCTGGGAATGATGGCGGGCGTCGCCGCACCCTGCGAGGACTGCGAGGGCAAGCGGTTCCAGGCATCGGTGCTGGAATACCGCTTCGGCGGTCGCGACATCAGCGAGGTGCTCGCGATGTCGGTGACGGAGGCCGAGAAGTTCTTCGGCGCCGGCGAGGCGCGTACGCCGGCGGCGCACGCCATCCTCGACCGGCTCGCCGACGTCGGGCTCGGCTACCTGAGCCTGGGGCAGCCGCTCACGACTCTCTCCGGCGGGGAGCGGCAGCGGCTCAAGCTGGCCACCCACATGGCTGACAAGGGTGGCGTCTACGTCCTCGACGAGCCGACCACCGGCCTGCACCTGGCCGACGTGGAGCAACTGCTCGGCCTGCTCGACCGCCTGGTCGACGCCGGCAAGTCGGTGATCGTCATCGAGCACCACCAGGCGGTCATGGCGCACGCCGACTGGATCATCGATATCGGCCCCGGGGCCGGCCACGACGGTGGCCGGATCGTCTTCGAGGGCACACCTGCGGCCCTCGTCGCCGCCCGCTCCACCCTCACCGGCGAGCACCTGGCGGCGTACGTCGGCAGGTGAGCCCGTGGACGGGGATCAGCGCTCCGCTCGGCGTGGCCGGCTGATGGGGGCGCTGAGCATTCCGGTGATGGCGTCGACGAGGAAGTCGCCGACCTCGGGCCATCGGGGGTCTTCTCCGTTGCGTTCGGCGAGTGCCTCGACCTCGGCTGTCGCGGTGCTGACGATGCGGGTGATCAGGCGCGCCCGACCGGCGACCACGTTCGGGTCGAGGTGCCGTAGGCGCGCGGCCAGTGAGGCCCGCAGTTGTAGTGCCTGTGGCGTGGTGTCCTGGGCTTCTCGCATGAACGGCTCAGTGGCGGGGTTGTGCAGCACGTGATCGAGGAACCGGGCCCGCCAGCTCGGGCGCGGTAGCTGGTCGAGGACGCGCATGCTCGGTGCTACGAGACCGCGTATGTCGCCGAGGACGGAGTCCTCGGTTGGGGGCATGCCGGCGCGCACTTGCGCCACGTCGTGCACGTGGCGGGCCATCAGCGCCTTGAGCAGGCCCTCGCGCCCGCCGAAGTAGTAGCGCACCGCTGAGTGGTTGGTGTTGCCGGCCGCTTCGGCCACCCTGCGGTCGGAGACCTCGGCGACTCCCGACTCGGCGAACAGCCGCTCCGCCGCGTCGAGCAGCGCGGTGCGGGCCGCCTCGGACCGCCTCATGACCGGCCCCCTCGTGTCCTCGCCCGGATGTGACTCAGGTCAACCTAGCCGGATTCCCGCTCCCGGCATCCGCCGCCTACAGTTTGTAAGTCAGTTGGCGTACAAACATGAGCTGGAGCGTGCATGGATACCGAAGCCGTCATCGAGGCTGCCGACGTGGTGGACGGCCGCCCGCCCGGCGCGGACCGCAAGGAACAGATCATCCGAATGGTCGCCCTGTTCGTGATGCCGTTCCTCATGGTCACGATGATGTTCGCGACCTACATGTCGACCATGCACTCACCGCACCCCCGGGACATGCCGGTAGCGGTCGTCGGCAGCGGCGCCACGGCGCAGGCCCTCGTCGACGGGCTCAACTCGGGCGACAGCACCGAGGCCACGCTGGTGACCACCCGTGACGACGCCGTCGACCTGCTGCACGACCAGGAAGTCGCCGGTGCGCTCGTCCTGCCCACCGACGGCAGCGCCAACGCGACCATCCTCACCGCCTCGGCGGCCGGAGCCTCGCAGAACGCCACCGTCCAGCAGTTGCTCGCGCCCGTGGTCTTCCAGAACAGCTTGCAGGCCACCACCGAGGACGTCGCACCGCTACCCGCGGGTGACTCGGCCGGCATCGCGGTCCTGTTCGCGGCGATGGGCATGATGCTGGCCGGTTACGTGCCACTGAGCATCATGGTGATGGGCGTCCCCCACCTGCTGCGGCTGCGACGGTTCCTGCCCGTGCTGGCCGGCTGGTCCGCGCTCACCAGCTCGATCATCTGGCTCATCCTCGGGCCCGTCGTGGGCGCCGTCGACGGCCACTACCTCACCTTCCTCGGCGTCGGCATGCTCGCCACCGCGGCCGTCGGCCTGGCCCAGCTGCTGCTCTCCAAGCTGATCGGGCCCCTCGCGGTGCTGCCCGGCATGCTGCTCTGGGTCGTGTTCGGCATGCCCGCGTCGAACCTGGCCCTGTCCGTGCACAACATGCCCGGGTTCTTCCAGTTCCTGCATGGCGTGCTGCCGCTCCCGGCGGCCGGTGAGGCGCTGCGCTCGGTCCTGTACTTCGACGGCAACGGTCTGGGCACCCACCTGATCGTCCTGGCCGTGTGGATCGTGGCCGCCCTCGCGCTCTGCCTCCTCAAGGAGCGCAGCGCGAGCGGGAACATGATCCCCGGCGTCCCGCCGATCACCGACCCCGACTCGAAGGCCCCCGCTCTGGCCGGCGGGCCGCCGCGCTCCAAGCGATTCCGGTACGTGGCCGCAGCGGGCTTTCCGCTGGCCATCCTCGTGGTCGTCGTGGGTGCCATGGGGTTCTCCATGCACAAACCGCAACCGCACGACATCCCGGTCGTCGTGGTCGCCGCAGCCCCTGGGCAGGCTCAGCAGACCGCTGCCGGTCTCAACGCGCAGCTCGACGGCATCCTCGACGTCACCGTCGCCGACACGGTTGCCGAAGCCACCGAGCAGATCCAGTCCCGCGACGTGGTGGCCGCCTTCGTCCTGCCGTCCGCACCGGACACTCCGGCGACGCTGTACTCGGCGTCCGCCGCCAACGCCAGCCAACAGTCCGCGATCCGCGCGATCTTCCAGCCGATCACCGCGGCCCAGGGCCTCCCGCTGACGCTCACCGACGTGCAACCCCTGAGCGAGACCGACACCGGCGGCAGCAACAGCATGTACGTCGGCATGTCCTGGATCATGGCCGGGTTCCTGTTCCTGGCCGTCCTGCGCGGCGGTGCCCCGCACGTGCGCCGCCTGCGCCAGTTCCTGCCGCTGCTGGGCGGCTGGGCGATCGGCATGTCCGTCTGGCTGTGGTTCCTCTTCGACGTCCTCATCGGCGCGATCACCGGCAACGCCCTGGAGACGATCGCCTACGGCGCCCTGACCATCTTCTCGGTCTCCCTCGCCACCGGAGTGCTCACCCGTACCGTCGGCCTGGCGGGCATCATCCCGATGATGGTGGTGCTGATGATGGCCGGCGTACCCGCCTCCGGCGGTGGCATGTCGGTGTACCTGGTCCCCGAGGTGTTCCGCCCCCTCCAGGACGTGCTGCCGTTGCCCGCGGCGGTCGACATCGCACGATCGCTGCGGTACTTCGACGGCGTCGGCGTCGGGCAGAATCTGCTGGTCATCGCCATCTGGGGCGCCGTCGGGCTCGTCTTGAACCTCGTGATCGACCAGTGGCTCAAACGCCGCGAGCGCCGCTCGGACTCCGGCGGCCCGGACGCGGGTACGACACCTGGGACGGACCTGAGGTTGGTGCCGGCCGAGGCGCACTGAGCGGCACCGCAGCCCACCGCCGATCCCTCGTGATCGGCGGTGGGCTGTTCCTTCTGGTCAGGCAGGCTTGTACTCGACGGCGACGTCGAGCACCCAGGTGACGCCGAACGGGTCGGTGAGCATGCCGTAGAGGGGAGCCCAGCCGGCGGGCGCCAGGTCGACCAGGACGGTCGAGCCCTCGCTCAGCTTCTTCCAGTAGCCGGTGATCTCGTCTGCGTCGCTGCCACGGACCGAGACGAAGAACGGGTTCTCGCCCTGGCTCCACGGCCGCGCCGACGGCACGTCGTACGCCATGATCTGGAAGCCCTCGGCGGACGTGACCTGACCCCACATGACCTGGTCGGCCTCGTCCGGGCTCTGCACGTTGTGGGCGTCGGCGTAGGTCACCGCGGCGAGGTCCCCGCCGAAGACGGACCGGTAGAAATCGAGGGCGGCCCGCGCGTTGCCCCGAAGGTTGATGTGCGCGACGGTGTTGATGCTCATTGCTGCTCCTCGTGTGACGTGACCCGTGGCTGGTGCCCCGGGTGCAGCGCCGACGATGGCAGGGGTAGCGGTCAGGTTGTGTCCGCTACCTGGGGCAGACTCGGATGAATGGCCACGACCTCCGCGAGACTGCTGTCGCTGCTCTCGCTCCTCCAGGCCCGACGTGACTGGCCGGGTGGCCTCCTGGCCGAGAGGCTGGACGTGAGCCCGCGAACGGTGCGACGCGACGTCGACCGGCTGCGCGAGCTCGGCTACCCGATCAGCGCATTCAAGGGGCCGGACGGCGGGTACCGGCTCGACGCCGGTGCCCAACTGCCACCGCTGCTGTTCGACGACGATCAAGCCGTGGCCATCGCTGTCGCACTCCAGATGGCAGCCCTCTCCGGGGCGGACATCCAGGAGGGCGCGGCGCGAGCGCTGAACACCATGCGGCAGGTCATGCCGAGCCGACTGCGGCACCGCATCGACGCTCTCCAGGTCACCGCCGTCGGACAACCCACCACCGGGCCGGACTCCCCGGTCGACCGCACCGTGCTGACAGCCATCGGCGCGGCCGTCCACGCCCACGAGGTTCTGCGCTTCGACTACGCCTCGACGAGCGCCGCCACCGACGCGACGCCTCGCCGCGTGGAGCCCCACCACCTCGTCACCTGGAATGGGCGCTGGTATCTCGTGGCCTGGGACCTCGACCGGGACGACTGGCGAACCTTCCGCTGTGACCGGGTCAGCCCGCGTACCCCGACCGGACCACGCTTCACCCCACGACAACTACCCGTGGGAGACGTGGCCACGTACGTCACGGGCCGCTTCCGAGGTTCCACCGACAGCTCAGCGTGGCCCTGCGTGGGTGAGGTCATCATCGACCTTCCCGCCGCCGTCGTCGCCGCGTACACCCGCGACGGGCTTGTCGAAGAACTCGGCCCCGACCGCTGCAGGCTCGCACAGGGCTCCTGGTCCTGGGTCGGCCTCGCAGCCGCGCTCGGCAGGTTCGACGCGGACATCGAGGTGATCGGTCCGGTCGAGCTCAAGGCCGCCTTCGCGGGACTCGCCCGCCGCTACGCCGACGCGGCCGGAAACGCAAAACCGGGCGCGTGGAGGGTGTTTCCCCCTGCGCCCGGCAGTGTCGTGTGAAACTTTTCCTGGTGCCCCCGGCAGGATTCGAACCTGCGCCCCCGCCTCCGGAGGGCGGTGCTCTATCCCCTGAGCTACGGGGGCTCAGCGACTGGAGAAGACTAGCAAACCTCCTCCGTGTACGCCGAATCGGTATCGGGTGAGCCGATCGTGTCGGCAACCGGCTCACCCGGTGCTCAGGCCGCCGCGACCGCCCGCCCGCAACTGGGCAGCGGGTGCAGGACGATTCGCCGAGGGAGCCGGCGCGGCCACTCGTTGCGCGGCCAGGAGCCGTCCACGATCAGGTGGACGGTGCGCTGCTCCTCGCCGCTGAGCCGCAGCACGAAGTCGCGGGGGAGCGGCGGGTCCACCGTCGGTGTGGTAATCATGAAGCGCACCCGACCGCGGGACGAGACAGCGGAGATCACGTCGGCGGCCGGCATGGTGCCGCGCAGCCGGACCCGGCCGATCCAGTAGACCTCCGCGAGGTGCTCCTGGGCGGCCCGGGTGATCCCCGGGTACTCGCTGCGGACCCAACGCTCGACCGCGCTGACGCAGAGCCCGCAGGCCCGCTCGCGCGGCTCCCGCGGACCCAACCCCCAGGCCCGCAGGTACGCCCCGACCGCACCAGCATCCAACGGCAGCTCGAAGCGCCGCTGGATGAGCGTGGTGAGGCTCTGCCGCGTCCACAACTCCTCGTCCAGGCCGAACTCGTCGGGATGGACGCCCCGCAGCGTGTCGATCAACTCGAGTTCCTGTTCGCGGCTGAGCATTCCCGGCTCGCCCTGCCGCTGTCCGCGACGGACGGCTGCCACCGCCCCGTCACCGCCAATGGTGTGGCGTCGGCACCAGCTGGTGACCGAACGCCGCGCGTCTCTGAGTGCAACCCCCACGTCTTGGGCAACGAGCCCGAATCGCAACTGGTCACGATATGTGCGGAGAAAACTCTCTAAGCAACGTAATCGCCTGTGCCACGCAAAACGCCCACAAGGGACGAGAGGGATTTTCAGGCCATAGGAGACGGGTGTGGCCGTCTTGATCGACTCGGGTTCCTGGAAACCGGGTCGTCCCGATCGCGTGGACCGCCCGGTTTCCTGAAAGCCGAGTCGATCAAGGTCGGGGTGCGGCCCGCGTCACCGCCACAGAGCGGCGGGGGCCCCGCCCCCCCCCCGGGGGGGGGGGGCGCGGGCCCCGGGGGGCCGGGGGGGGGGCGCCCCCGGGGGGGGCCCCGGGGGGGGGGGGGGGGTGGGTGTTCGGGGGGGGGGGGGGGGGGCCGGGGGGGGGGGGGGCGCGGGGGGGCGCGGGGGGGGGGGGGCGCGCCCCCCCCCCCCCCCCGGGGGGGGGGGCCCGCCCCCGGGGGGGGGGGGCCCCCCCCCCCGGGCCCGGTGTGCCCGTGGGTCGGTCAGCCCTTGGCCTGCGCCTGGAGCTGCCGGAGGTTGTTCAGTTCCGTCTGCTGCGTGGCCTTCATGGTGTTCGCCACCCGCAGCACCTCGTCGTTGTCGGTCTCGCCGAGGGCCGCGTCGATCATGTGGATGCCGCCCAGGTGGTGGTCGTACATCAGGGCCAGGAACTGCCGGTCGACCTCGATGCCCTGAGCGTTGCGCAGGGCGGTCATCTGTTGCGGCGTGGCCATGCCCGGCATCAGGCCGTCCTTGACGGTGGCCCCGTCGGACATCCACGACATCGGCGGCTTCGACCCGGTCGGGCTGAGGCCCCATTCGCGCAGCCAGGTCTGCATCGCGCCGATCTCGCCCTGCTGCCCGGTGGCGATGTCGACGGCGATCTGCCGCACCTCTGGGAGAGTCGCCGACCGGTACGCGATCAGGCTCATCTCCACCGCCTGCGCGTGGTGGGTCGTCATGTCCCGGGCGAAGCCCGCCTCGACCGAGGCGTCACCGGGTTGGGTGATCCGTGGGGTGAGTAGACCGCCCGCGTACCCGAGGAGGAGACCCACCACCAGCATGATGGCGAGCGCCAGCACGCCGTAGCGCGACGCCGGGGCCCGGCCGCCCTCGTCCGGGGCGGCCGGGGTCTCGTCGTACTCGCTGTCGGTGGTTGCCGGAGCGGTCATTGCCGTCCTTACTGGGTGGGCTGCTGCTGGAGCTCACGCGGCGTGGTGCCGGTGGCGGTGATGCCGGTGTTGCAGAGCGCCGTCGGGCCCTCGACGGAGGCGTTCACCCGCAGGTCCTTGATGAACTCGTCGATCCGCGAGTCGTCGGCGTTGTCGACCTTGAGCTGGTAGCCCCAGGCCTGCAGCGAGATCGGCTTGTCCAGGCCCTCGTACGGGCTCATGAAGGTCTTCTCGACACCGCGCACCTTGTCGGCGAGCTTGTCGACCTGGTCCTTGGGCAGGTCGGGGCGGTAGGTGATCCACACCGCGCCGTGCTCCAGGCTGTGCACCGCGTGCTCGTTGGCGATCGGGGCGTCGTAGACGTCGCCCATGCAGTTCTGCCAGGCGGCGTTGTGCACCCCACCCACCGGCGGCGAGTAGTTCCAGGTCAGCGGGCCCGACTTGTGCGACTCGTACTTCAGGCTGTCCGGGTCGGACTTGCGGATGTTGGCGATGCCATCGATGGCGTTGGCCCGCTTGTCCCACGGCTTGGAACCCTGGAACGACGCCCAGGCGCCGTAGCCGATGATGCCGGCTGCGAGCACGCCAACCGCGACGAAGAGCGCGATCGGCCCCCACGCGCGGCCCTGGCTCACCTTGACCGGGGTGACCGGCTTACGCGGGCCCTTTCCACCGGCCCGGGGGGAGCCTGCCGGCTTGCCCGTCGGCTTGCCGGAACCGGCCTTGGCGCCGGACGCCGGCCGGCCCGCGGCCGGCTTCTTGCCGGTGCTGACCACGGTCGGGCGGCGCTCAGGGCCACCCGGGGTGCTGATGCTCATCGTGCCTCGTCAAGTCGGTCGGTCAGGGGAGTGGCGGGCCGGATGACGCGCAGGGGAGCCGCCGAGTGCCCGAGTCTACCCCCGATAACATGGTTGGGTGACTCCTGCAGAACTAGCCTCGGTCGTCCTTGCCGCCGCCCACGCCGTCTTCGAGCAGCGTGGGCTGGACCGCGCAGCGCTGCCGGCGAGCACCGTGGTGGAGCGACCGCGCAACCCCGAGCACGGCGACTACGCCTCGACGCTCGCGCTGCAGTTGAGCAAGAAGGTGGGCGTCCCGCCCCGGGAGCTGGCGACCGCCCTGGCCGACGAGCTGGGCCGGGCACCGGGGGTCAAATCGGTGGAAATCGCTGGGCCGGGCTTCCTGAACATCCGGCTCGACGCCGCCGCGGCCGGTCAGCTCGCGCGGGTGATCGTGGAGACCGGCGCGGAGTACGGCCGCAGCGACCGGCTCGCCGGCGAGAAGATCAACCTGGAGTTCGTCTCGGCCAACCCGACCGGGCCGGTGCACATCGGCGGGGTCCGCTGGGCGGCCGTCGGTGACGCGCTGAGCCGGCTGCTGCGGGCCACCGGTGCCGACGTCGGCACGGAGTACTACTTCAACGACGCCGGTTCGCAGATCGACCGCTTCGCCCGGTCGCTGCTCGCCGCTTCCAAGGGTGAGCCGGCGCCGGAGGACGGCTACGGCGGGGCGTACATCGCCGAGATCGCCACCGAGGTGCAGGCCCGCCGGCCGGAGGTGCGCTCGCTCGACGACGACGCCGCCCAGGAGGTCTTCCGGGTCGAGGGCGTCGCGCTGATGTTCGACGAGATCCGCACCTCGCTGCGCGACTTCGGTGTGGAGTTCGACACCTACTTCAACGAGAAGGACCTGCACGACCGGGGTGAGCTCGACCTGGCGCTGAACCGGCTGCGCCAGCAGGGGCACCTCTACGAGTCCGAGGGTGCCACCTGGCTGCGCACCACCGACTTCGGCGACGACAAGGACCGGGTGCTGCGCAAGTCCAACGGCGAGTGGACGTACTTCGCCGCGGACTGCGCCTACTACCTGGACAAGCGCGAGCGCGGCTTCGAGCGGGTCGTGATCATGCTGGGGGCCGACCACCACGGCTACATCGGCCGGATGAAGGCGATGTCCGCCTGCTTCGGCGACGACCCGGAGCGCAACCTGGAGATCCTCATCGGGCAGCTGGTCAATCTGCTGCGCGACGGCGCGCCGATGCGGATGAGCAAGCGGGCCGGCACCGTGATCACCCTGGAGGACCTGGTCGACGCGATCGGCGTGGACGCCTCCCGGTACGCGTTGGCCCGCTACTCCAGCGACTCCCCGATCGACATCGACATCGAGCTGTGGACCCGGGCGACCCGCGACAACCCGGTCTACTACGTGCAGTACGTGGCAGCCCGGACGGCGGGTGTGGCCCGCAACGCCGCCGAGGTGGGGCTGGTTCCGGGCGACGCCGACGCGTTCCGCCCCGAGCTGCTCGACCACGAGAAGGAGAACGAGCTGCTCAAGGCGCTCGCCCAGTTCCCCGCGGTGGTGGCGACGGCCGCCGAGCTGCGGGAGCCGCACCGGGTGGCCCGCTACCTGGAGGAGAGCGTCGCCGCCTCCTACCACCGGTTCTACGACAACTGCCGGGTCCTGCCGCTGGGCGACGAGGAGATCACCGACCTGCACCGCGCGCGGCTCTGGCTCAACAACGCCACCCGCACGGTGATCGCCAACGGCCTGCACCTGCTCGGCGTCTCCGCACCCGAGAGGATGTGACATGCGGGCTCATGAGGCTGGTGCGCTGCACGCGGACATCAGCAACCGGGGGCCGGCCTGGCTGCGTACCCCGGAGGACGTCAACGCCCTGCTGCCGACGCTGTGGCCGCGCAGCGTGACGCGCGGCGCCGACGGCGCGGTCGCCGTCGCGGGCCTGAGCGTCCGCGACATCGCGGCCGAGTTCGGCACCCCGGTGTACGTCCTCGACGAGGCCGACCTGCGCTCGCGCTGCCGCGACTTCCGGGCGGCCTTCCCGACCGAGGACGTCTTCTACGCGGGCAAGGCGTTCCTCTGCCGCGCGGTGGTCCGGATGATCGCCGAGGAGGGGCTGCACCTGGACGTCTGCACCGGTGGCGAGCTGGCCACCGCGTTGTCGGCCGGGATGCCGCCGGAGCGCATCGGCTTCCACGGCAACAACAAGTCGGTCGCCGAGCTGGGCCGGGCGCTGGACGCCGGGGTGGGCCGGATCATCGTCGACTCGTTCACCGAGATCGACCGGCTCACCGCGCTGGCCCGCGAGCGCGGGGTCCGGCCCCGGGTGCTGGTCCGGGTCACGGTGGGCGTCGAGGCGCACACCCACGAGTTCATCGCCACCGCCCACGAGGACCAGAAGTTCGGCTTCTCGCTGGCCGGCGGTGCCGCCGCGAACGCCGCCTTCAAGATCCTCGACGAGGACGTGCTGGAGCTGCGCGGGCTGCACTCGCACATCGGCTCGCAGATCTTCGACGCCAGCGGCTTCGAGGTCTCGGCCCGTCGGGTGCTCGCCCTCCAGGCGCAGATCCGTGACGCGCGCGGGGTGGAGCTGCCCGAGTTGGACCTGGGCGGCGGCTTCGGCATCGCGTACACCACCCAGGACGACCCGGCGACACCGCAGGATCTGGCCAAGCGGCTTCGCAAGATCGTCGACTCGGAGTGCGCGGCGGAGAACCTGGCCGTGCCGCACCTGTCGATCGAGCCGGGCCGGGCCATCGTCGGGCCGGCCGTGTTCACCCTCTACGAGGTCGGCACGGTCAAGGACCTCGACGGCCTCCGGACGTACGTCAGCGTCGACGGCGGGATGAGCGACAACATCCGCACCGCCCTGTACGACGCGTCCTACTCGGCCACGCTGGCCTCGCGGGCCTCGACCGCGCAGCCGTTGCTCGCCCGCGTGGTGGGAAAGCACTGTGAGTCCGGGGACATCGTGGTGAAGGATGAATTCCTGCCCGCCGACGTGCAGGCCGGAGATCTTGTCGCGGTGCCCGGCACCGGTGCGTACTGCCGAAGCATGGCCAGCAACTACAACCATGTGCCCCGGCCACCGGTGGTCGCGGTGCGCGACGGCCAGGCGCGCCTGATCGTCCGGCGGGAAACCGAAGAGGACCTGCTCGCTTTGGATGTGGGATGACGTCACCTGTGCGCTTGGCGCTGCTCGGCTGCGGCACGGTCGGCCAGGAGGTGGTCCGGCTGCTGCACGAGCAGTCGGCCGACCTCACCGCGCGGATCGGCGCTCCGCTGGAGATCGTCGGCATCGCCGTCCGTCGGCTCGGCCGCGACCGGGGTGACCTGCCGGTCGACGAGGACCTGTTCACCACCGACGCGCTCGGCCTGATCAAGCGCGACGACGTGGACGTGGTGATCGAGGTCATCGGTGGCATCGAGCCGGCCCGCAGTTGGCTGGTCGAGGCCCTACGCGCCGGCAAGAGTGTGGTCACCGCCAACAAGGCGCTGCTCGCCGAGGACGGCGTGGCCCTGCACGAGGCGGCGGCCGAGGGCGGAGGTGACCTCTACTACGAGGCGTCAGTGGCCGGGGCCATCCCGCTGCTGCGCCCGCTACGGGAGTCGCTGCACGGCGATCGGATCAACCGGGTCACCGGCATCGTCAACGGCACCACCAACTTCATCCTCTCCGCGATGGACGCGACCGGCGCCGGCTTCGCCGAGGCCCTCGAAGAGGCCACCGCCCTGGGGTACGCGGAGGCCGACCCGACCGCCGACGTGGAGGGCTTCGACGCGGCGGCGAAGGCGGCGATCCTCGCCTCGCTGGCGTTCCACACCCGGGTCGGTGCCGCCGACGTGCACCGCGAGGGCATCACCGAGGTGACCGCCGCGGACATGGCCAGCGCCCAGGCGATGGGCTGCACGATCAAACTGCTCTGCATCGCGGCCCGGGGTGTCGACCCCACCGGCCGGGAGACGGTCAGCGTCCGGGTGCACCCGGCGATGATTCCGCGCAGCCACCCGCTGGCCAGCGTCGGGGACGCGTTCAACGCGGTCTTCGTGGAGGCGGACGCGGCCGGGCAGTTGATGTTCTACGGCCGGGGCGCCGGTGGCGCGCCCACCGCCAGCGCGGTGCTCGGTGACGTGGTCGCGGTGTCCCGCAACCGGCTCGCCGGGGTGCGCGCGGCCAGCGAGAGCGCGTACGCGGACCTCGCGGTCCGGCCGATGGGTGAGGCGTTGACCCGCTACCACGTGAGCCTCGACGTGGCCGACCGCCCAGGTGTGCTCGCCTCGGTGGCGAGTGTGTTCGCCCGGCACGACGTGTCGATCGCGACCGTGCGGCAGGGTTCGGCGGGCGGGCCAGCGGGCCGCGACGGCGACGCCGAGTTGGTCATCGTCACGCATGTGGCACCGGACGCCGCGCTCGCCGCGACCGTCGGTGAGCTGCGCGGTCTGGACATTGTCCGGTCGGTGACGAGCGTGCTGCGGGTCGAGGGCGACGCCTGAGTCGTTGCATCATCGACGGGACGGCTCGCGCGTCCCGCCAGGTGGGTAAGCCGGGGTGTGCCATTGACCACTTCAGCAGGCTGGTCCAAGGTGGCCCTGACAATCGGGTGGGCGCGGCGGTAGAGGCGAGGAGAGCGACATGTGGCGGGGTCTGATCGAGGCGTACCGGGATCGGCTGCCGGTCACCGCGGCCACGCCGGTCGTCACGCTGCACGAGGGCAACACCCCGCTGTTGCCGGCGCCGGTGCTGTCCGCCCGGCTCGGTTGCGACGTGCACCTCAAGGTTGAGGGCGCCAACCCGACCGGCTCCTTCAAGGACCGGGGGATGACCCTCGCGGTGTCCAAGGCGGTCGAGGCCGGCAACAAGGCCATCATCTGCGCCTCCACCGGCAACACCAGCGCCTCCGCCGCGGCGTACGCGGCCCGGGCCGGGTTGACCTGCGCCGTGCTGGTGCCGCAGGGCAAGATCGCGCTGGGCAAGCTGGCCCAGGCGCTGGTGCACGGCGCGAAGCTGCTCCAGGTGAACGGCAACTTCGACGACTGCCTCGCGACGGCCGCCAAGCTCGCCCAGGACTACCCGGTCGCGTTGGTCAACTCGGTCAACATCGACCGGCTGCACGGCCAGAAGACCGCCGCCTTCGAGATCGTCGAGGCGCTCGGTGACGCGCCCGACATCCACTGCCTGCCGGTCGGCAACGCCGGCAACATCTCCGCGTACTGGATGGGATACGCGGAGGAGTTGGCCGCCGGCGCCACCACCCGCACGCCGAAGATGTACGGCTTCCAGGCCGCCGGGGCGGCCCCGATCGTGACCGGCCAGGTGGTGCCGGAGCCGTCGACCATCGCCACCGCGATCCGGATCGGCAACCCGGCGAGTTGGACCAAGGCGTTGGATGCCCGGGACGCCTCCGGTGGCCTGATCGCGTCGGTGACCGACCGGGAGATCCTCTCCGCGTACCGTCTGCTCGCCCGTGAGGTGGGGGTCTTCGTCGAGCTGGGCAGCGCGGCCAGCGTGGCCGGCCTGTTGCAGCAGGCCGCGGCGGGCGCGGTGCCGCCCGGTTCCACTGTGGTCTGCACGGTGACCGGCCACGGGCTGAAGGACCCGGAATGGGCGATCTCCACCGCGCCGGCGCCGGTGACCATCGCGAACGACCCGCTGGCCGCGGCGCGCGCCCTCGACCTGGCCTGAGCGCGCCGCCGTCCGGGTGGTGATCGACGGCGGGTAGCTGGACGGCGCGACGGCCACGGGGGCGGCGGGGGTCGGGGTATGCGAGTCCGGCACACTTTCGGGTATCCCCGCCCGCATTCTCGTTCAGGAGTGAACCAGGCCGATGTCGCTGCTCGCCAGATTCAGCCTCGCCAACCGAGGGCTTGTCGCCCTCATCGCGGTGGTGATTACGGCGTTCGGAGCGTTCGCCGTGCCATCGCTGAAGCAGCAACTGCTGCCGTCGCTCGAATTCCCGGCCGCGTTCATCGTGGCTCCCTACCCCGGTGCCGGCCCCGAGATCGTCGAGTCGCAGGTCACCGAGCCGATCGAGAACGCCCTCCAGGGCATCCCGGGGCTGGACCAGGTCACCTCCACGTCCCGCGAGGGCTCGGCCACCGTCCAGGTGATGTACGAGTTCGGCACCGACCTGGACGACGTGGTCAACAAGATGCAGACCGCGCTGAGCCGGATCGACTCCCAGCTGCCGGAGGGCGTCGACCCGCAGGTCATCGCCGGTAGCACGGACGACCTTCCGGCGGTCGTGCTGGCCGCGACCGGCGCGGGGGACGAGCGGGCGCTGGCCGAGAAGCTGCGTACGGCGGTGGTGCCGGAGCTGGAGGGCGTCGAGGGGGTTCGCACGGTCGAGGTGACCGGCACCCGCGATGACATCGTGCTGGTCACCCCGGACCCGGCTAAGTTGGCCGCGGCGAAGGTCCAGCCGACGGCGATCGGTGCGGCGCTGAAGACCAACGGCGTGGCGGTTCCCGCTGGGGCGGTGACCGACGGCGCGCTGTCCCTTCCGGTGCAGGTCGGCACGCCGATCGCCACCCTGGAGGACCTGCGCGGCATCGTGGTGTCCCCGGGCGCGACGCCCGTGCGTCTCGGTGATGTGGCGAGCGTCGAGCAGCAACTCGCTCCGGCCACCGCGATCACCCGGACCAACGGCAAGGACAGCCTCGGCATCGCGGTCACCGCCGCGCCGGACGGCAACGCGGTGCAGATCTCGCACGATATCCGCGACCGGCTCGACGACCTGAAGGACGCCTCCGGCGCGGAGCTGACCGTGGTCTTCGACCAGGCACCGTTCGTCGAGAAGTCGATCGAGTCGCTGACCACCGAGGGCCTGCTGGGCCTGGTGATGGCGGTCATCGTCATCCTGGTCTTCCTGCTGTCGGTGCGCTCGACGGTGGTCACCGCCGTCTCCATCCCGCTCTCCGTGCTGGTGGCGCTGATCGCCCTGTGGATCGGCGACTACTCGCTCAACCTGCTCACCCTCGGTGCGCTGACCATCGCGGTCGGCCGGGTGGTGGACGACTCGATTGTCGTGTTGGAGAACATCAAACGACACCTGGAGTACGGCGAGGAGAAGCGGCACGCCATCATCACCGGCGTCCGTGAGGTGGCCGGCGCGGTGACCGCGTCCACCCTCACCACCGTGGCGGTGTTCGCGCCGATCGCGTTGGTCGGCGGGTTCGTGGGCCAGCTCTTCGCGCCGTTCGCGATCACCGTGACGGTGGCCCTGCTCGCCTCGCTGCTGGTGTCGCTGACCGTGATCCCGGTCCTCGCGTACTGGTTCCTCAAGCCGCGCGGCGGCACGGCCGACGACGAGGCGGTGCGGCGCGGCGCGGAGGAGAAGGAGCTGCGCAGCCCGTTGCAGCGGGCCTACCTGCCGGTGATCGGGTTCGCCACCCGCAAGCGGTCGACCCGCTGGATCACCGTCGGGCTCGGCCTGCTGGTGCTCTTCGGCACCTTCGGCCTCGCGCAGAAGTTGGAGACCAACTTCCTGGACGACTCCGGCCAGGACACCCTCAACATGAGCCAGGAGCTGCCGGCCGGCAGTGGCCTCGCGGCCACCGACGCGGCGGCCAAGCAGGTCGAGTCGGTGCTGTCCCGTACCGAGGGCGTGGAGACGTACCAGGTGACCGCCGGCGGCGGGGACAACCCGTTCGGGGGCGGCGGCAACAACATCGCGACCTGGTCGCTGGCGCTCGACGGCGACACCGACGCGAAGCAGATGCGTGAGGTGTTGCGCGAGGAGTTCGACAAGCTCGGCACCGGTGTGGGTGAGATCAGCTTTGGCGGCGGGCAGGAGGCGTCGACCAGCCAGCTGGAGGTGATCGTCCAGGCCACCGACCCGGAGGTGCTGACCCGGGCCGCCGAGGAGGCCCGTACGGCGATGGCCGGTGTGCCGGACGTCGAGGATGTCACCACCAGCCTTGCCGCGCAGGTGCCGCGGGTCGACGTGACCGTCGACCGGGTCGCGGCCGGTCGGGCCGGGCTCACCGAGGCCGCCGTGGGGCAGCTCGTGTCGCAGGCGTTCCGGGGAGCGCCGCTGGGTCAGGTCACGCTCGACGGCCAGCAGCAGAACGTGGTGCTGCGGCTGGGTACGCAGCCGCCGATGTCGGTGGAGCAGTTGCGTGCGCTGCCGGTGGGGCCGGTCAAGCTGGGCGACATCGCGGAAGTCACGCAGGGCGAGGGGCCGCAACAGGTCAGCCGAATCGACGGTGAGCGCAGCGTGTCGGTGACCGGTGCCGCGACCGGCTCGAACCTGGGTGCGACGAGCCAGGAGTTGCAGAAGCGGCTGGACGGCATCAATGTGCCGGGTGCGAGCTTCACCATCGGTGGTGTCAGCGCGGACCAGGCGGACGCGTTCGGTGATCTGGGCCTGGCGGTGCTGGCCGCGATCGCGATCGTGTTCCTGATCATGGTGGCCACGTTCCGCAGCCTCACCCAGGCGCTGATTCTGCTGATCTCCATCCCGTTCGCGGCGACCGGCGCGATCGGCCTGCTGCTGGCCACCGGGACGCCGCTCGGCGTGCCGGCGCTGATCGGCGTGCTGATGCTGGTCGGCATCGTGGTGACCAACGCCATCGTCCTGCTCGATCTCATCAACCAGTACCGTGCGCAGGGCATGGGGGTCCAGGAGGCGGTGGTCGAGGGTGGCCGGCGCCGGCTGCGCCCGATCCTGATGACGGCGGTGGCGACCATCTTCGCGCTGCTGCCGATGGCGTTCGGGTTGACCGGTGAGGGCGGCTTCATCTCTCAGCCGCTGGCGGTCGTGGTGATCGGTGGTCTGCTCAGCTCGACGCTGCTCACCCTGATCCTGGTGCCGACGCTGTACACGATGGTGGAGCACACCAAGGAGTCGCTGCGGGGTCGGCGCGCACGGCGGCGCTCCGGAGGGACGGCGGTGACCACGACGGAGACCGACGAGGTGCCAGCGCCGAACCAGGTCGCGGTGCCGAGCGGGGCGCCCGCCCCGGTCGCGGCCGAGGGTGTGCAGCCGGCCGGGCGACCCGCGCCGTCGGCCGCGTTGGTGGAGGGCACGGACCAGTTCGAGGTGCTGCGGCTGCCCCGTAGCCGCACCTCGCCGCTGCCTCCGGCGGAGCCGACCGAGTAGGTCACAGCGCGGTTCGGAACGCCCCCGGCGGATTTTCGCCGGGGGCGTTCCAGGCTCATCCGACCGAAGACACTCCGACTCGACGACCCCACACTTTGCGTAACTTCTTGCATACTCCTCGTAGGCGGGTGGGGTGTGGGTGAAGCGAGGGCAGGCGGATGGCCGAGGGCGCGCGCGGGTGGGGGCGACGCGATCTGCTGCGCCGTGGCCTGCTGGTGGCGGGCGGTGTGGCCATCGGCGCCGGGACGTCCGAGGCGTGGCGGGTCACCCATCGTCGGATACCGATCGCCGGCGGCCCCGCCGGCACCACCCTCGGTAACGGCCAGCAGGACGTCGGCTCCGGCGCGCTGGAGGTCGTCTGGTCGGGGCAGACCAACCAGCGCCTGGTGGCCCTCACCTTCGACGACGGCCCGGCACCACAGTGGACTCCCATGGTGCTCGACACCCTGGCCCAGCACCGGGTGCCGGCCACCTTCTTCATGGTCGGGGCGCAGGTCCGCCGGCACGCCGACGTCGTCCGCGACCGGCTCGCCGGGCACGAGGTGGGAAACCACAGCTGGGAGCACCGGGACCTGGCCGAACTGGACGCCGCCGAGGCGTACGACGACCTGCGCCGCAGCCACGACGCGATCGCCGACCTGACCGGGGTGCCGCCCGCGCTCCTCCGCCCGCCGTACGGTCACCTGGGCGGGGCGGTGCTGCACGCGGCGGCCCGGCTGGACTATCGCCTGGTGCTCTGGTCGTTGCAGATGGTGGAGCGCGAGTTCCCCGACGATCCGGCCGGTCACGCCCGACGGATCGTGGCCGAGGTCCGACCGGGAACGATCGTGCTCGGCCACGATGTGGGGGCGCGCCGGCGGCTGGTCGCACTGCGGGGGCTGACCGACATGATCAACGGGCTACGGTCGCGCGGCTACACCTTCGTCACGGTCTCGGCGCTGCTGGGAGCGGGTATGGCTGCGACCACGACCAGGTAGGGTCGCGCTCCGTGGCGTCCACCCTCTCGGTTCTGACCGGCAATCGGAGCTTCCGCAACCTGTTCCTCGCCGAGTTGGTGGTCTTCGGCGCCGACTGGTTCGTCATGGTGCCGCTGCTGGTGCTGCTGCCGCACCTGACCGGCAGTGGAGTCTGGGGCGCGCTGGTGTTGGCGGTGGACACCGGCATCGTGGCGTTGCTGCTGCCGTACACCGGCACGATCGCCGACCGCTTCGACCGCCGGAAGGTCATGATCGCCGCGAACGTGGCCGCGCTGGCGGGTGTACTGCTGCTGCTCGGCGTGCGCAACGCCGGAACGGCCTGGCTGGCGCTGGTCGCGATCGGCGTGGTGGCGGTCGCCAAGGCGTTCTACTCGCCGGCCGCCCAGGCCGCGCTGCCCAACGTTCTGGAGCCGCACGAACTCGCCGCGGGCAACGCCGTCGCCGGCTCGGCCTGGGGCACCATGACCGTGGTCGGTGCCTCGCTCGGCGGCGTGCTCAGCACCGCTGCCGGCCCGTACGTCTGCTTCTGGGTGGCGGCGGCGGGCCTCGCGATGGCTGCGGCCATCGCCACCCGGATCCGCCGGCCGTTGCAGGCGCCCCGGGATGCCGACCAACCGGCCCAGCGGACCTGGTCGGCGGTCCGCGAGGCGCTCGGCTACATCGGTCACCGCCCCCGGGTGCTCGCGCTGGTCACGGTCAAGTCCGCAGTGGGCCTGGGCAACGGCGTGTTGACCGTGTTTCCGCTGCTGGCCGGCGTGTACGGTGTCGGCCCGCTCGGCGCCGGCCTGCTCTTCGCGGTACGCGGGGCGGGAGCGTTGGTGGGGCCGATCCTGATGCGCCGGGTGTTGACCAACCGGGCCTGGCTGCTGCCCGGGCTCGCGCTGTCCATGTCGCTCTACGGCCTGTCCTACCTGGGCACCTCGGTGGTGCGATGGTTTCCGCTGGTGCTGCTGCTGGTCTTCGTGGCGCACTTCGCGGGTGGCAGCAACTGGGTGATGTCGAACTTCGCCCTTCAGGGCGAAGTTCCGGACCGGTTGCGGGGCCGCGTCTTCGCCACCGACATGATGCTGGCGACGCTGGCGATCTCGGTGAGTCAACTGGCGGTGGCCCTGGTGGTGGACTCGGTCGACGAACGGGTCGTGCTCGCCGGCTGCGGCCTGATCACCCTCGTGTACGCGGTCGGCTGGCGGATCGCCACCCGCCGGCTGTCGCTCACCGATCCGGCCGTCGAGCGGGTCCCGGACCCGGCCGGCTGAATTCGGCGGTCCCAGGCAGCGGGCGCGGGACCGGTTCGTCGGTCCCGACCCCTAGCATGAGCGCGTGCCGACGAACTTCACCGCCGAGCCGGTCCGGGTCCGCGTCCCGGCGACCAGCGCCAACCTGGGCCCGGGCTTCGACGCGCTGGGTCTCGCCCTCGGGCTCTACGACGACGTGGCCGCCGAGGTCGCCTCGGGCGGTGTCCGGGTGACAGTGACCGGGCAGGGCGCCGGTGAGCTGCCCGACGACGACCGGCACCTGGTGGTGCGGGCCATGCGCGCCGCGTTCGACGTGCTCGGGGCCCACCCCGCGGGGCTGAGCGTGGAATGCGTCAACCGGATCCCCCAGGCACGTGGGCTGGGCTCCTCGTCCGCCGCGATCGTCGCCGGGGTGCTGCTGGCCCGCGCCCTGGTCGTCGATGGGGAGCACCGCCTCGACGACGCCGGCGCGCTGCGGCTGGCCGCCGAGATCGAGGGCCACCCCGACAATGTGGCGCCGTGCCTGCTCGGCGGTTTCACGGTGGCCTGGTCCGAGCCGGGCGGCGCCCGGGCGGTCTCCCTGCCGGTCGCCGCCGCGGTGCGGCCCACTGTTTTCGTTCCGGCGGAACACGGTTTGACCGCGACCGCGCGGGCGGCTCTGCCGGCAACCGTGCCGCACAGTGACGCCGCGTTGACCGCCGGGCGGGCAGCACTGCTGGTGCACGCGCTCACCACGGACCCGACCCTGCTGCTGCCGGCCACCGTCGACCGGCTCCATCAGGATTACCGCGCAGCCGGGATGCCAGGCACGTCTGCCCTGGTCAGAGCGTTGCGAGCGGCCGATGTGGCAGCTGTGGTCAGTGGGGCGGGGCCGACTGTGCTGGCGCTCAGCCAGCCTCCAGCGGGCTTCCCAGTGGGAACAGACTGGGAGATCTGGCAGTTACCGATAGACGTCAGCGGCGCGCGGGTCGCACGGGGTAGACTTGGACACGCCGAGCGGGACCCTGTTGCCGCAGGTCGGAAGAGTTGATTACGCTCTAGACCTAGCACAGCCGCGAAGCACGCGATCTCCTGCGGGGCGGCGCACCCCCGAAGCTCTCGGCGGTCAGCCCGTCTACCCCTGCCAAAGGCCCACGCCGCACCGCAGTTTCCACAGGTCGCCGCAGACGGCGAGACCTGCTCACCGACGTTGGTGAGTCGGGATACCGACCGGCTGCTGTGTCACAGACTCCCGCGACGCGTCCTTGCGAGGCGGGTGCACCGAGGCCGCCCGGCCACCTGAGCTCCGACTCCGGGCAGTCCCGGCCTTATCGAGGGAAGGAATCCATTGAGCGACACCACCGACGTGACGTCGGATGTTTCCAACGTCGCTGGCGATGCCACCGCCGCCGCTCCCGCCCGTCGTCGGCGTAGCGGCACCGGTCTGTCGGCGATGCTGCTGCCAGAGCTGCAGAGCCTGGCTGCGTCGCTCGGCATCTCCGGCACGGCTCGCATGCGCAAGGGCGAGCTGATCGCCGCGATTTCCGAGCGGCAGGGCGGCAACGCCGCCGGGACCCCTCGACCACGGGCCGAGGTCGCGGCCGCGGCCGCCCCGACCCGTGAGGGGGTGCGCGCCGAGGTGCGGGAGACCGCCGACCGGCCGGCAGCCGAAGGACGCGGTGCCGAGCAGGCGCCGGCCGAGCCGGCCGCCGGGACCGAGGGCCGTAGTCGCACCCGGCGGAGCCGGACCGCAACGGCGGAGGCCCGTACCACCGAGGCTCGCCCCGCTGAGGAGCGGGCGACCGAGGCGCGGGCGACTGAGGCGCGGGCGACCGAGGCGCGTACCGACGAGGCGGAAGCCGGCGAGCGGGCCGACCGTGGCGAGAACCGCCGCGACCGGGCCGAGCGTCCGGAGCGTGCCGAGCGTGCCGACCGGGGCGAGCGTGCCGAGCGTGCCGACCGTGGCGAGCGTGCCGACCGGGGCGAGCGGACCGAGCGTGCCGACCGGGGCGATCGTGCCGAGCGTTCCGACCGGGGTGAGCGGGCCGAGCGCAACGACCGGGGCGAGCGTTCCGATCGTGGCGAGCGTGCCGAGCGCAACGATCGGGGCGAGCGTTCCGACCGGGGTGAGCGGGCCGAGCGCAACGACCGACCCGACCGCGGTGACCGCAACGACCGCAACGACCGCAACGACCGTGGTCAGCGTGTCGAGCGGGACAGCGACGACGACGACGAGGGCGGCGGCCGGCGTGGCCGGCGCAGCCGTTTCCGGGACCGTCGCCGTGGCCGTGGCGAGCGCACCGAGACCGGTGCCGACACCGGCGGGCGTGAGCCGCAGGTCAACGAGGACGACGTGCTCGTCCCGGTGGCCGGCATCATCGACGTGCTCGACAACTACGCCTTCGTACGGACGACCGGTTACCTGGCCGGCCCGAACGACGTGTACGTCTCGATGTCCCAGATCAAGAAGTACGGCCTGCGCCGCGGTGACGCGATCACCGGTGCGGTGCGGGCGGCCCGAGAGGGCGGCAACAGCGGCGACCAGCGGCGCGACAAGTACAACCCGCTGATGCGGCTGGACACGATCAACGGGATGGAGCCGGAGGAGGCCCGGCGTCGTCCGGAGTTCTACAAGCTCACCCCGCTCTACCCGCAGGAGCGCCTGCGGCTGGAGACCGAGCCGCACATCCTGACCACCCGGGTCATCGACCTGGTCATGCCGATCGGCAAGGGCCAGCGGGCACTCATCCAGTCTCCGCCCAAGGCGGGTAAGACGATGGTGCTGCAGGCGATCGCGAACGCGATCACCCGCAACAACCCGGAGTGCCACCTGATGGTGGTGCTGGTGGACGAGCGGCCTGAAGAGGTCACCGACATGCAGCGGTCGATCAAGGGCGAGGTCATCGCGGCCACGTTCGACCGTCCGCCGCAGGACCACACCACGGTGGCGGAGTTGGCCATCGAGCGGGCCAAGCGCCTCGTCGAGCTTGGACACGACGTCGTCGTGCTGCTCGACTCGGTGACCCGGCTCGGGCGGTCGTACAACCTGGCGGCGCCGGCCAGCGGTCGGATCATGTCGGGTGGTATCGACTCCACCGCGCTCTACCCGCCGAAGCGCTTCCTCGGCGCGGCCCGCAACATCGAGAACGGCGGGTCGCTGACCATCATCGCCACGGCGCTGGTGGAGACCGGGTCCATGGCGGACACGGTCATCTTCGAGGAGTTCAAGGGCACCGGCAACGCCGAGTTGAAGCTGGACCGGAAGATCGCCGACAAGCGGACCTTCCCGGCCATCGACATCAACCCGTCCGGTACGCGTAAGGAAGAGGTCCTGCTCGCACCGGAAGAGCTGGCCATCATCCACAAGCTCCGGAAGGTGCTGCACTCGCTGGACTCGCAGGCGGCGATGGATCTCCTGCTGGACCGGCTCAAGCAGTCCCGCACGAACATCGAGTTCCTGATGCAGATCGCGAAGTCGACGCCGGGGGAGTAACCATCCCCGGGTGACGACGAAGGGGCACGGCCATCGCGGCCGTGCCCCTTCGTCATGTCCCCGCGGCCCGACACCCCCGGTCGGCGGGAGCCGCAGCGGGTGGGAGTTGATGCCCGCGCCACGAGGTAGTGGAATTTTCCTTCGGTTCAGTCGACAGGTATTGAAACTTCTATTCATTGCCGGGTTGACTGTGGTCCATGCGTACCCGCAGACGATCCGCCCGCCGCACCGGCGTCCTGCTGCTGACGCCGCTGCTCGCCCTGGCCCTGTCGCCGCCGGCCACCGCCGCGCCCACCATCGACCCGCCCACCATGGCCTCATCGTCAGTGGCCTCACCCACCATCGCCGAGGACGCGCCGCCCGCGTCCTCCCGCCCGGCCGGCTCGGTCAGCCTGGCCGCCGCCCCGACGGTCGCGACCGCCCCGACCGCCGTCGCTGCTGGCCTGGAGCCGGCCGGTGGGCTGGAGACCACGAAGGCCACCCGGCCGGTCGCGCCGGGCGTGCGGCTGACGTCCTTCGACCGGTACGACGCCGAGGGCTGGCTGCGCGCCGACGCCCTCACCACCGACCTGGCCGGCGGCTCCACCGTCGACTACGTCAACTCCGGCGCGGTCAGCCGAGCCGAGCCGCTGCGAAAGGCGGTGGACCAGTCACGCGCGGTCGCCGCGGTCAACGGCGACTTCTTCGACATCAACAACTCCGGCGCCGCCCAGGGCGTCGGCGTCCGGAACGGCGAGCTGATCCAGTCGGGGGTCAGCGGTCACCGCAACGCGGTGGCGGTCACCACGAACGGGCTCGGGCGGGTGATCGAGGTGAACTTCGACGGCAGCGCCACCCTGCCCACCGGGCCGGTCCCGCTGACCCAGTTCAACAACATGGTGCAGGCCGACGGCATCGGCGCCTTCACCGAGCTGTGGGGGACGTACTCCCGGCAGCGTGCGGTGGAGGGCGCGGCCCGGGTGGTCGAGGTCACCGTGACCGGCGGTCGGGTGGCCTCGGTGGCAAGCGTGGCCGGTAGCGGCCCGATCGTCGCGGGCAGCACCGTGCTGCTCGGCCGCGATCTCGGCGCGGACGCGCTGGCCGGCCTGCGCCCCGGTGACCCGGTGGCGGTGGCCTGGCGGCCGAAGCCCTCCGACGGCAGCATCCTGCACGCGGCGGTCGGGGGCGGCAACGTCCTGGTCCGCGACGGCGTCGTGCAGAGCATCGCCGACCCGACCCTCGCCCCTCGCACCGCCGTCGGTTTCAGCGCCGACGGTCGAAAGATGATCATGCTGACGGTGGACGGCCGTCAGGTCGACAGCCGCGGCGTGACGCAGACCGAGATGGGCCGGATGATGGCCGAGCTGGGCGCCCACCACGCGCTCAACCTGGATGGTGGCGGATCGTCCACGCTGCTGGCCCGGGAGCCGGGCGCGCCCGCCGTGCAGCTGGAGAACGGCCCCTCCGACGGCAGCGAGCGGGCCGTGCCCAACGGCCTGGCGATCTACGCGCCGAAGGGCAGCGGGCGACTCACCGGCTACTGGGTCGAGACGGCCAGCGACCCCACCGCCGCTCCGGGCGTCTCACCGGTGCGAGGTGGGCGACCCGACCGGGTCTTCCCGGGGCTGACCCGCACCCTCACCGCATCCGGCTACGACGAGACGTACGGCCCGGCGGCCGGCACCCCCACCTGGCGGGCGACCCCGGCGGTACGCGGTCGGGTCGACCGTGACGGTGTGTTCCACGCCGCCGCACCGGGGGCCAGCACGGTCACCGCCGCACGGGGGCGGGCCAGCGGCTCGCTGAACCTCACAGTGCTCGGCCCGCTGGCCCGGATCGGCGCCACCGCGCCGCGGGTCGGGCTGACCGGCCGGGACGGTAACGCCCTGGTCGGCGTGGTCGGGTACGACGCCGAAGGCAACACCGCGCCGATCGAGCCGGCCGATTTCACCCTCGACTACGACCGGGACCTGCTGCGGATCACCCCCACCGGGGACGGCAACCTGTCCATCGCCGCGTTGCGGGACACCGGCTCGGGACTGGTGACCGTTCGCGTCGGACGCACGAGCGTGGTCCTGCCGGTCACCGTCGGGCTGACCGACGTGCCGGTCGCGGGTTTCGACGACGCCGCGTCCTGGCGGTTCAGCCAGGCCCGCGCCAGCGGGTCGGTCGCGCCCGCGCCAGGGCGCACCGGCACCGGCCTGCGCATGTCGTACGACTTCGGCCAGTCCACCGGCACGCGGGCCGCGTACGCCGACCCGCCCGCCTGGATCGAGGTGCCCGGTCAGCCGCAGGCCTTCGGGATGTGGATCCACGGCAACGGCACCGGGGAGTGGCCCAGCCTGCACCTGCACGACGCCCAGGACACCCAGCACGTGCTGCGCGGCCCGCTGATCACCTGGACCGGCTGGCGGTACGTGGAGTTCGCGGTGCCGGCCGGGGTGCAGTACCCGGTGCGGGTACGCCGCTTCTACGTGGCCGAGACGAACGCCGCGGCGCACTACACCAGCGAGGTGATAATCGACGACCTGGTGGCGAAGGTGCCCCCGACGGTCGACGTGCCGGAGGTGGCCCCGCGTACCGATCGGGTGGTGGTCCGCGACGGCACCGTGGACGGCGCGCCGTGGCGGTTCGCGGTGCTCTCCGACGCCCAGTTCGTCGCCGCCGACCCGGACAGCGACCTGGTCGCCCAGGCCCGGCGGACGTTGCGCGAGGTGCGGGCGGCCCGGCCGGACTTCCTCCTGATCAACGGTGACTTCGTGGACACCGCCTACCCGGCCGACTTCGCGCTGGCCCGGCGGATCCTCGACGAGGAGTTGGGCGACGCGCTGCCCTGGTACTACGTGCCCGGCAACCACGAGATCATGGGCGCCCCGATCAGCAACTTCGCGGCCGTGTTCGGTGCCACCTCCCGGGTGTTCGACCACAACGGCACCCGGTTCGTCACGCTGAACTCCTCCACCGGGACGCTGCGCGGCGGGGGCTTCGACCAGGTGCGGATGCTCCGCGAGACGCTGGACGCGGCGGCCACCGACCGGCGCGTGGGTTCGGTCGTCGTCCTGCACCACCACCCGCCGCGCGACCCCAGCCCGGCGCAGGCCAGCCAGCTCGGCGACCGCAAGGAGGCGGCGCTGCTGGAGCAGTGGCTGGCCGACTTCCAGCACCGCACCGGCAAGGGTGCGCTGTTCGTGGGCGGGCACGTCGGCACCTTCCACGCCGACCGGGTGGACGGGGTGCCGTACGTGATCAACGGCAACGCGGGCAAGACGCCGTCCACCCCCGCCGACCAGGGCGGCTTCACCGGCTGGACGGAGTTCGGCGTGGACCCGGTCACCCCGGCCGAGGCCGACCGGGCCCGCCGCAACCCGCTCGCCGAGGGCCCGCACTGGGTGGACGCGGAGTTCCACGCGCACGCCGACCGCCTCACGGTGGCCGCCCCGGCCAGCGTCGCGGTCGGCACCCCCGCGGCGGTCACCGCCACGCTGACCCAGCCCGGTGGGCGTACGATCCCGGTGGCCGCGCCGGTCAGCGCCGACTGGTCGGCCTCGCCGGGAGTGCACGTCGGCTCGGCGGCCGGGGTGCGCCCCTGGCACACCGCCCGATTCGACCCGGCCACCGGAACCCTGACGGCACTGCGGCCCGGCGCGCCGATACGCCTGACGGTCGAGGTCAACGGCGCCCGTGCCGAGGCCACCATCACCGTCACCGGGTGAACTGTCCGGACGGGCCCCCAACGCGCGGGGCCCGTCCGGACACCTCAGAAGTCGCCGTCGGCCACCTGGAAGACGGTGAGACCGAGGGATCGCCACATCTGGACCACCTGGACACGGTCGTCGAAGACGCCGGCCACCCGGTAGCGGTCCCGGATCTCCCGGTCGTAGATCTCCCGCTTGACGATCGAGTCCTTGCGGGAGTCGCCGACGGCCCGCAGGTGCAGGCCCAGGTAGGGCACTCGTACGTGCTGGGCCAGCCACGCCTCGGTGGCCGCGCGGGCGGAGGCGTCCCGCCCGGAGCAGAAGACCACCCCGTACCCGGCCGCGTGCATCGCCCGGACCGCCGCGATCACCGCCGTGTTCGGCTCGTCCTGGCCCACCCGGGTCATGTCGTACGGGCTGCGGGAGACGGCCAGCGCGACGGTGCCGTCGATGTCCACCAGGACGATCTCCGGTGGCTCGGTCGACGGCGGGTGCACCACGGCGGGGCGTCCGGTGCGGGCCTGCGGCACCGGCAACGGCAACTCCCGACCCTCCAGGTACCGCTCGTGCAGCCGGCGGATCGCGTCCGCGCCGACCTGCTCGGCGGCCGGCCGGGCGGCGTCGCGGCGCAGGCACTCGTCCAGCGGCACGTCGGTGAAGTCGTGCACCTCGAAGTCCGCGCCGTGGCGGGCGGCCAACTCGGCCCAGTCACGCAGCGTTCGTGAGCGCAGGTTGGTGTCGTCCACGCAGACGTCCGCGCGGGCCCGCAGCAACGCCTCGACCTGAGCCCGCTGGACGACGGTCACCTGGGCCTCGGCCCACTGGGTGAACAAGCGTTCACCGTGCAGCATCCGGCGCAGATCGTCCCTGTTGACCCGGACCACGGAGGGCTGGAGCGTGCGGGCGAACGTCGTCTTGCCCGAGGCGGGCAGTCCCCGGGTGGCGATCAGGCGGGTCATCGACGCACCTCCGGCTCGACGGGCGTACCCCGGCCGGGGTACCTGGCGGCGATCCGCCGGGTGCGCGAATGCCCCGCCGAGCGGCGGGAATGCGGACGGGTAGGCACGTGTTGACGATGCCGGACGAGGTGTGCGGCCCGACTACCGGGTCGGCTCAGGCCCATGGCACACTGGTCAATCGGCCACCGGTTCCGGTTCACGCCCGAGCCCGTCGCGTACGGCGCGACGAGCGATGACGGCGACCCGGCGACCACCAACGAGAGGACCGAGGCGACATGAAGGCAAACATCCACCCGGAGTACGTGACCACCGAGGTCAGCTGCTCCTGTGGCAACACGTTCACGACCCGCAGCACCGCCAAGGGCGGGGCGATCCACGCCGAGACCTGCAGCGCCTGCCACCCGTTCTACACCGGTAAGCAGCGCGTTCTCGACACCGCCGGCCGGGTCGCGAAGTTCCAGCAGAAGTACGCCAAGGTTCAGGCCAAGAAGGCCAAGTAACTCCTCGTTCGGCGCCCGCGTCCGGTTTTTCGCCGGACGCGGGCGCCGTCCGTTTTTTCCTCCGCTTCCGCCCGGCCGCTGGCCCCCCGGCCCCGGCCCGGTCGTCGCGCACCGTCGAAGGAGCATCCGCAGCATGAGCAGCGAGCGTCTGGCCGGCCTTCTCGACGAGTACGCGGAGCTTGAGAAGCGCTTGGCCGATCCGGCCATCCACGCCGACCAGGCCACCGCGCGCAGGGTCGGCCGCCGGTACGCCGAGCTGGTGCCGCTGCACAAGGCCGCCGACGAGTTGGAGCAGGCCCGCGCCGATCTGGCCGCGGCTCGCGAGCTGGCCGCCGAGGACCCGTCCTTCGCGGCCGAGGCGGACGCCATCGCCGGGTCCCTGCCGGTGCTGGAGGAGCGGCTCGCCGAGCTGCTCATTCCGCGTGACCCGCACGACGCCAAGGACGTGATCGTCGAGATCAAGGCCGGTGAGGGTGGCGAGGAGTCGGCGCTGTTCGCCGGTGACCTGCTGCGGATGTACACCCGGTACGCGGAGCGGCACGGCTGGGTCACCGAGGTGATCGACGCGCAGGATTCCGACCTCGGCGGGGTCAAGGACGTCTCCCTGGCGATCAAGTCCAAGGGTGTGCCGGACGGCGGCAACGGCGTCTGGTCGCGCCTCAAGTGGGAGGGCGGCGTGCACCGGGTGCAGCGTGTCCCGGTGACCGAGTCGCAGGGCCGGATCCACACCAGCGCCGCCGGGGTGCTGGTGTTGCCGGAGGCCGAGGACGTCGACGTCACCATCGACCAGAACGAGCTGCGCATCGACGTGTTCCGCTCGTCCGGTCCGGGTGGCCAGTCGGTGAACACCACCGACTCGGCGGTGCGGATCACCCACCTGCCGACCGGCATCGTCGTCTCCTGCCAGAACGAGAAGTCCCAGCTGCAGAACCGGGAGCAGGCGATGCGGATCCTGCGGGCCCGGCTGCTCGCCGCCGCCCAGGAGCAGGCCGACGCCGCCGCCTCGGACGCGCGCAAGGCGCAGGTGCGTACCGTGGATCGCTCGGAGCGGATCCGCACCTACAACTTCCCGCAGAACCGGATCACCGATCACCGGATCGGCTACACCGCGTACAACCTGGATCTGGCGCTCGGTGGCGAGTTGGACGGGGTGCTGGACGCCCTCACCGAGGCCGACCGGGCCGCCCGGCTCGCCGGCGACACCGAGCTGACCCGCCGCTGACCCCGGCCACCCCGCGAGGGGTGATCAGCTCGCGCGGGGGCGGGTCTTGGCGCGGAGCATCTCGCGGTCGGCCTGCTCGAACGCGACGCTGAGCGCGTCGCGCAGCCCGCTGCCACCGGAGACCTCGGCGAAGCCGATGCTGACTCCGACCGGGGTGCCGGGGACCAACGACTCCCAGTCCTCTTGGCGGACCGCGGCCTCGATCCGGCGGGCCACCTCGGCGGCCTCGGTCATGCCGGTGTCCGGCAGCACCACCACGAATTCGTCACCGCCGTAGCGGGCCACGAAGTCGCCTCGGCGCATCACCCGGTTGATCACACCGGCGATGCGTTGCAGCACCAGGTCGCCCGAGTGGTGCCCGTGCCGGGTGTTGACCGCCTTGAAGCCGTCCAGGTCGCAGACGCCGATCACCACTCGATCGCCACGGGTGACCACGGCCGTGATGTAGCGCTCCAACCGGCGGCGGTTGGGCAGCCCGGTGAGCGGGTCGGTCAACGCCTCGCCCTCGAAGCGTGCCGCCTCGCGGCGCATCTCCTCGTGGTCGATGCGGGCGGCGATGCCGTCGATGTAGACGTCGCGCAGCCGGTCGTTGCGCTGCGCGGCGAGCCGGAACGCCAGCCGGTCGGCCCGGTGCGCCGCCAGGTGGTCCCCGGCGCGGGTCAACGCGATGCTGCGCAGCCGGGCCGGCTCGGCCGCCCCGAGCGTCTCGTTGGAGACCTGGACGGTGTCCAGTCGGGCGACCGCCTCGATCGGCCGACCGTCGGCGACGGCGAGGCACACCTGCCCGAGTTGACGCAGGTCGCGGGCGCGGGCGCTGTCCCCGCCGTGGGTGATCAACCGGGCCGGCTCGGGGCCTTCGGTCGCCACCTGGTCGCCGAGCGCGGCCTGTCGAGCGGCAGCGTAGCCGTATGCGGCGAGGCTGCTCGGGCGTAGCTGGCCGGCCCGCCCGGCGCGGACGAAGCGGGTCAGGTCGGCGGCCACGTCCCGGAGCACCCGCAGGCAACCGTCGCTGTCGCCGTTGTGGTCCAGGGCCACGGCGTTGCGCAGTCGGATGCCGGGGGCGGCGAACGTCTCCTCCGGGATCCCGGCGGTCAGCCCGAGCTGCCGGGCCCGCTCGATGGCCCCCAGGGCGTACCCGTGGAAGCTGAGGTAGCTGTAGGCCATGGCCAGGTCGTGCCAGCCCCAGGCGGTGTCCCGGTCCGGGTCGGCGACGGCGCCCAGCGCCCGGGCCGCCCGGACGAGGTGCATGACGCAGCGGTCCAGTGCGCCCTGATGGTGCGCGGCGAGCGCAGCGAGGGCGTTGAGGTGACCGTGCAGATAGGGCTCGGCGAGGTCGCGGACCGCCGCCGACGCCTCTTCGATGGCCCTGGTGAACTCCGCGGTCCGACCGAGATTGATCAGCGCGGAGAGCCGCTGCACCATCGCGTCCGCTCGCGCCGCCGGGTCGTCGGTGGTGCGGATCACACGCTCCAGCAGGACGTACGCCTCCGCGGAGCGGCTGGCCTCCTGCAACGCCCGGGCGTGCGTCAGGGCGTCAACCTGGTCATCGACCCGGTCGAGCCAGCCCACCCGTCAACCTCCTGTCGTGCGCGCCTGGGCGCACCTGTTCGTCACGCCGCCGACGACGCTTCATGATTATGTCGTGAGTACTTTGCCGCAACACCCCCCCGAAGGGACAGGCCCCATCCGGCCGTCCGCCGCGGTGGCCCGCGCGGCCCGCGCGCTCGCCGCCGCCGGGGTCGGTTCCGCCCGGGTGGAGGCCGAGTTGCTGGCGGCGTACGTGCTCGGGGTTCCCCGGGGTCGGTTGGCTCTCGCCGCCGACCTCAGCGACGACCAGCTGGTGCGGCTCGACGAGTTGACGCGTCGCCGCGTCGCGCGCGAGCCGTTGCAGCACCTGACCGGTCGGGCCGGGTTCCGGCACCTGGAGCTGTCGGTCGGCCCGGGTGTCTTCGTGCCCCGACCGGAGACCGAGCTGTTGGCCGGCTGGGGTGTCGAGCAGGCCCAGGGACGGCCCGACCCGGTGGTGGTGGACCTGTGCAGCGGCTCGGGCGCGATCGCCCTGGCGGTGGCTCAGGAACTGCCGGGAGCGCGGGTGATCGCGGTGGAGCGGTCCCCGGCGGCGCTGGCCTGGTTGCGGCGCAACGCGGCGGAGCGCGCCGCGGCGGGGGACCGGCCGATCGAGGTGGTCGAGGCCGACGTGACCGCGCCGGACCTGCTGGCGGAGCTGGTGGGCCGGGTGGACGTGCTGCTCTGCAACCCGCCGTACGTGCCGGACGACGTGGTGGTCCCGCCGGAGGTGGCCGGGCACGACCCGGCGGAGGCGGTCTTCGGCGGCGCGGACGGGCTGGTGGTGATCCGGCCGGTCGTCGCCCGGGCGGCGGTGCTGTTGCGCCCGGGGGGCGTGTTCGGCGTGGAACACGACGACACACACGGCGCGGCGGTGCCCGGGCTGCTCGCCGAGGACGGCGGTTTCACCGCTGTCGCGGAGCATCTGGACCTCACCGGGCGTCCCCGCTACGCGACCGCGTCCCGACGGGCGGACGGCCAGCACGCCCCGATCGGGGCGGCGTGGCAGACTGACTCCTCGTGATGCTCTACGACTGCCGGTCGCCCGCCGATCGGGACCGCGGCATCGCTGCGGCGATCGAGGCGGTCAAGAACGGCGAGCTGGTCGTTCTCCCGACGGACACCGTGTATGGGATCGGCGCGGACGCGTTCACCCCGTACGCGGTGAAGGCGCTGCTCGATGCCAAGGGCCGGGGCCGGCAGATGCCCCCGCCGGTGCTGATCGGCTCGCGGCACACCCTGGACGGGTTGGTCTTCTCGCTGCCCACGGCCGCACGGGACCTCGTGGAGGCGTTCTGGCCGGGTGCCCTGACGATCGTGGTCGAGCACTCGCCGAGCCTTCAGTGGGACCTGGGCGACAAGACCGGCACGGTCGCGGTGCGGATGCCGCTGCACCCGGTGGCGTTGGAGGTGCTGCGCGAGACCGGCCCGATGGCGGTCTCGTCGGCCAACAAGACCGGCCAGCCGGCCGCGGTCACCGCCGACGAGGCGCGTGACCAGCTCAGCTACTCGGTGCGGGCCTATCTGGAGGCCGGCCCCTGCCCGGACCCGGTGCCCAGCACGATCGTGGATCTGACCGGTGAGGTGCCGCAGCTGCTGCGGGCCGGGGCGATCCCGCTGGAGAAGTTGCGCGACGTGGTCCCGGATCTCGTCGACGGTCGGGCGGTCTGAGTGCCCCCGTTCACTGTCCTGCACGTCTGCATGGGCAACATCTGCCGCTCGCCGATGGCGGAGCGGCTGCTCGCCCTGGCGGTGCGGGAGCGGCTGACCCGGCGTTCGCAGGACCCGGCCCAGGCCGAGGAACTGGTGCACACCCACAGCGCCGGCACGGGTGGCTGGCACGCGGGCGAGGAGATGAACCCGCCGGCGGCACGGCAGGTCACCGGCCGTGGTGGGGACGTGGAGGGGTTCGCCGCGCGCAAGCTGCGTTCGGACCACATCGACGCCGCCGACCTGGTCCTGACCGCCACCGCCGACCAGCAGGAGTACGTGGTGGCGCTTCGTCCGGACGCGGCGGCCCGCACGTTCGTGCTGGGCGAGTTCGGCCGGCTGCTGGCCGCCGTGGACGCCGCCGCGCTGCCGCCGGGTGACGCCACCCCGGAGGCCGTGTACGCCCGGGGGGTGGCCCTGGTGGCGGCGGCTCACGACGCGCGGCTGGGCGCTTCGGCGTTGACCACCGATGATCTGGACGACCCGTGGGGTCGTGGCGACCAGTGCTTCAGCCGGGTCGCCGACGAGATCGAGGAGACGGTCCACCCGCTGGCCGGCGCGCTGCTGCCCTGAGCGTGGTGCGAGTTTCCTCCGGGTTTGGGGAAAACCCAGGGCTTAAGGGGCATTCCGGGTCATTCTGAACGGGTCCTAGCGTGACCGGCTCCTGCGGGGAGAGCTGATGATCCGGGCCCAACTCGACAAACTGCTGACCGTGGTGATCGCCGGAGTGCTGGCCGGGTTGGTGCTGGCCGTTGCCGCCCTACCCGCGGCCCTGGTCTTCGGGATCGGCTTCAGCGCCCTGTCGACGCCGTACTCGGAGCTGCCGAACACCCTCCGGACGCCGCCCACCGCGCAGCGCTCCAACCTCTACGCCAACGACGGCACCACCCTGATCACCTCCTTCTACCAGGAGGACCGGGTGGACGTGCCGCTGCACGAGGTGGCCCCGGTGATGCGCCAGGCGATCGTGGCCGCCGAGGACGTCCGGTTCTACCAGCACAGCGGGGTCGACCTGCGGGGCGTGGTGCGCGCGTTCACCGTCAACAAGCGCGACGGCCAGACCCGGCAGGGTGCCTCCACGCTGACCATGCAGTACGTCCGCAACGTGCTCAGCAACGACCCCCGACTGACCGAGGCACAGCGGGACGCCGCCACCGAACTCACCACCGTCCGCAAGCTCCAGGAGATGCGGTACGCCCTCGCGTTGGAGCGGGAACTCGACAAGGACGAGATCCTGACCCGCTACCTGAACATCGCCTACTTCGGCGCCGGGGCGTACGGCATCGCGGCGGCCAGCAAGCGGTACTTCTCCCGCTCCCCGGCCGAGCTGACCCTGGCCCAGGCGGCACTGCTCGCCGGTCTGGTGCGTTCGCCGGACAGCGACGATCCGATCAACGGCGACGCCGACAGCGCGGTGGCCCGGCGGTCGTACGTGTTGGAGCGGCTGGTGGAGACGGCGCAGGTGCCGGCGGACGCGGCGGCGGCGGCACGTGCCGAGCCGTTGCAACTGCGGCCCAGCGAGACCCCGAACGACTGCACGGGTGTGCCCGACGCGCACAACGACTGGGGCTTCTTCTGCGACTGGTTCACCCGCTGGTGGAGCAGCCAGTCCGCGTTCGGGGCGACCGCCGACGAGCGGCAGCGCACGCTGCGCCGCGGCGGGTTCTCCATCGTGTCGTCGCTGGACCCGGGGGTGCAGCGGGCCACCACCGAGCAGGTGTTGAAGATCTACCCGACGACCAGGCCCGAGGCGGTGCCCACGGCGGTGGTGCAACCGGGCACCGGGCGGGTGCTGGCGATGTCGGTGAACCGGGCCTACAGCGTGGCGGACAATCCGGTCGGGCAGAAGAACCGCCCGAACACCGTCAACCAGTTGGTCGCCGGCGGCGGCGCGATCGAGGGCTACCAGGGCGGCTCCACCTTCAAGCTCTTCACCCTGCTGGCGGCGCTGGAGGCGGGCCTGCCGCTGTCCACCGACTTCGTGGCGCCGACCCAGTTGCTCACCCGCTTCCCGGTGACCGGGGCGGCGAGTTGCGACGGACGGTGGTGCCCGGCGAACGCCAGCCCGTCGTCGATGGACGGCCCCCGCACCATGTGGAGCGCGTTCGGCCGCTCGGTGAACACGTACTTCGCCTGGCTCACCGAGAAGGTCGGCGCCGACCGGGTGGTGGAGATGGCCGAGCGGCTCGGCATCGTGCTGCGGGCCGAGTCCGACGCCAAGCTGGCCCGCTACGGCGCGAAGGACTGGGGCCCGTTCACCCTGGGCGTGGCGGCGACCACCCCGTTGGACCTGGCCAGCGCGTACGCCACGGTGGCGGCCGAGGGGACCTGGTGTGCGCCGCTGCCGGTGGTCTCGATCACCGACTCGGGCGGGCGGCCGGTCGACGCCGCCAAGCCGGACTGCCGACAGGTGCTCGACCCCGACGTGGCGCGGGCGGCCACCGACGCGGCCCGCTGCCCGGTCGGCGACCAGTCGATGTACGGGCGCTGCGACGGCGCCACCGCACCCGGGTTGCGGGCCAAGCTCGGCCGTCCGGTGGCGGGCAAGACCGGCAGTTCGGAACGGTACGAGACGGAGACGGTGGTGGCGTTCACGCCGCAGCTCGCGGTCGCCTCGATGGCCGCGAACCCGGACGATCCCCGGGACGCGGTCGGTCAGGCGGTGCAGGCCCAGATGGTGAACGCGGTCGGCGAGGTGCTCGCCTTCGCCCTGCGCGACCAACCGGTCCGCGACTTCGTCCCGCCGAGCGAACGAACCGCCTTCCAAACCCAGGCCCAAGCCGGCAACTGACCCCACCCCACCCCCGCCTCACCCCGCCTCACCCCGCCTCGCCCCGCCTCACCCCGCCTCACCCCGCCGATCTTGCACTTTCTGCTGTGACAGAAGGTGCCGAAGTCCGCAAATCGACAACACAAAGTGCAAGATCGGGGGAGCGGGGGAGCGGGGGAGCGGGGGAGCGGGGGAGCGGGGAGCGGGGCGGTCAACGGGGTTGTTCGGCGTTGCGGGCTATGTTGCGGGCCATTCCGCCGAAGACCACCGCGTGGAACGGGGCCACCGACTTCCAGTAGGCGTGCCCCGGCAGGCCGCGTGGCAGGAAGACGGCGCGTTGCTGGTAGCGGCTGCGGCCGTCGTCGGCTGGAAGTACCCGCATCTCCAGCCAGGCCCGGCCGGGTAGCCGCATCTCGGCGCGCAGTCGCAGCAACTCGCCCGGGACGATCTCCTCGACCCGCCAGAAGTCCAGCGCCTCACCGACCTGGAGGCGGTGCGGGTCGCGTCGGCCCCGACGTAGCCCGACCCCGCCTACCAGCCGGTCCAGCCAGCCGCGGATCGACCAGGCGAGGGGGAACGAGTACCAGCCGTGTTCGCCGCCGACGCCCTCCACGACCCGCCAGAGCGCCGCCGGTGGGGCGTCCACCGCCCTCTCGCGCACGTCGGTGTAGACAGAGCCGCCGGACCACTCCGGGTCTGAGGGCAACGGCTCGGCGGGCGCGTCCGGGCCACTGGCGTTCGACCAGCGGGTCTCCACCTGGGCGTCGCGCACCTTGGCCAGCGCCAGCGCCACCGCCTCGTCGAAGCCGGTCAGCCCGCCGGGCGGGTCCGGGACGTAGCGGGCGATGTCGTGTTCGTGGGCGACCGCCTCGTGGATCAGGCTCTCCACCAGCGGCCGGGCAATCTTGTTCGGCACCGGGGTGATCAGACCGACCCAGTGCGAGGAGAGCGACGGGGTGAGCGGGCGGACCGGCACGATGATCCGCCGGCGCAGCCCGGCCACCCGGGCGTAACGCTGCATCATCTCGCGGAAGGTCAGCACGTCGGGCCCGCCGACGTCGAAGCCCCGGTTGACCTCGGCCGGCAGGTCGGCGCAGCCGGCCAGGTAGTGCAGCACGTCGCGGACCGCGATCGGTTGGATCCGGTTGCCCACCCAGCGTGGGGTGACCATGGCGGGCAGCCGCTCGGTCAGGTACCGCAGCATCTCGAACGACGCCGAGCCGGACCCGATGATCACCGCGGCGCGGAGCACCGCCGTGGGCACCCCGCTGCCCAGCAGGATCCGGCCGACCTCGGCACGGGACCGCAGGTGCGGGGAGGGCACCTCCGCGTCGGACGCCGGCTCCGGCCCACCCAGGTAGACGATCCGGCGTACGCCGGCCGCGCGCGCCGCCGCCGCGAAGTTGGTCGCCGCCGTCCGGTCGGCCGCCTCGAAGTCGGACCGGCCCAACGAGTGGACCAGGAAGTACGCGACGTCCACGTCGGCGAACGCGGCGGGCAGCGTCTCCGGTCGACTCAGGTCTCCTTCGACGATTTCGGCCGCCGAGGCCCAGGGCACGTCGCGCAGCCGCACCGCCTTGCGGGCGAGGCAACGCACGGTGTGCCCGTCGGCGAGCAGCAGCGGCGTCAGCCGCCCGCCGATGTAGCCGGTCGCTCCGGTGACGAGGCATCTCACAGGTCCCAGTCTGCGGCCCCCTAGACTCGTTCGCTGTGGAGACCGAGACGAGCACCTTCTGGGGGCCGGATTTCGCGCAGCTCAGGGCCACCGACCCGGAGATCGCCGGGGTGGTCCTCGGCGAGCTGGACCGGTTGCGCGGCGGCCTGCAGCTCATCGCCAGCGAGAACCTGACCTCGCCGGCGGTGCTGGCCGCGCTCGGTTCGACGCTGACCAACAAGTACGCCGAGGGTTACCCGGGTCGGCGCTACTACGGCGGCTGCGCCGAGGTGGACCGGGCCGAGGAGATCGGCATCGCCCGCGCCAAGGAGCTCTTCGGGGCCGAGCACGCCAACCTCCAGCCGCACTCCGGGGCGAGCGCCAACCTGGCCGCGTACGCCGCGTTGGTGCAACCGGGGGACACGGTGCTGGCGATGGACCTGCCGCACGGCGGGCACCTCACCCACGGCAGCCGGGTGAACTTCTCCGGCAAGTGGTTCCACCCGGTCGGCTACCCGGTCCGGCCGGACACCGAGCAGATCGACTACGACGAGGTACGGGACCTGGCGCGGGCGCACCGGCCCAAGCTGATCATCTGTGGGGCCACGGCGTACCCGCGCCTGATCGACTTCGCGCGGTTCCGGGAGATCGCCGACGAGGTCGGCGCGTACCTGATGGTGGACGCGGCGCACTTCATCGGCCTGGTCGCCGGCCGGGCGATCCCGTCCCCGGTGCCGTACGCCGACGTCGTCTGCGCCACCACCCACAAGGTGCTGCGCGGGCCTCGCGGCGGCATGATCCTGTGCCGCGAGTCGCTGGCCCAGCGGATCGACAAGGCGGTCTTCCCGTTCACCCAGGGCGGCCCGCTGATGCACGCGGTCGCCGCCAAGGCGGTAGCGCTGCGCGAGGCCGCCCAGCCGGAGTTCCAGACGTACGCCCGGCAGGTGGTCAGCAACGCCCAGGCGCTCGCCGCCGGGCTGGCCGACGAGGGGATGCGCCCGGTGTCCGGTGGCACCGACACCCACCTCGCCCTGATCGACCTGCGGGAGCTGAGAGTGACCGGCACCGAGGCCGAGCGCCGCTGCGACGCCGCGTCGATCACCTTGAACAAGAACGCCATCCCGTACGACCCGCAGCCCCCGATGGTGGCCTCCGGCATCCGGGTGGGCACGCCGAGCGTCACCACGCAGGGGATGCGCGAGGGGGAGTTGCGCCAGGTGGCGACGATGATCGCCCGTGCGGTGCGCACCGATCCCGGTGCTCCGGGCGGGGTCGACGAGTTGACCCGGCTCGGTGCCGAGGTGTCCGAGCTGGTCGCGGCGTTCCCGGCGTACCCCCGTGGCTGAGCCCGGGGTGGTCGAGCCGGGCACCGACCGGCGGTGGCGGCTGCGGCACCTGCCGGTGCTGTTGGGCGCGTCGGCGGCGCTCGCCGTGGTCGCCGCGGTGGTGGGCGGGGTGACCGGCGGTGTGACGGCCGCGGTCGGCGCGGCGGCCGGTGTGGGCGTCACGGTGCTCAGCTACACCCTCACCACTGTGGTGTTGGCCCGGGCCGACCAGGTCAACCCGCAGTTGCTGCTGCCGCTCGGGGTGGGCCTGTACGTGCTGAAGTTCAGCCTTCTGGGTGCGGTGCTGGTGGCGGTGGCGTCGACCGGTTGGCCCGGTTTGATCCCTCTTTGCCTTGGCATCGTCGCCGGGGTGGCAGTGTGGACAGCGGTGCACCTCTGGTGGCTGACCACGGTGCACGCTTTCCGGCCGCTCGGCTGACCTGGCGGTCGTCCCAACCAGCGGACGCGCCGCAATGTGTCGGCCTCCGGTCATTTTCCGACGGGCGGAAGGGGAGTAGCGTGCCCACAGACGACGGCGCCCACGAGAAGCCCACACAACGACGGTTGTGCGGGGGGTGAGGCACAGCCTCGTCTTCCCGGCTGATATCGTTCGCCCCGTCATGGCTGGTGACCAAACCCCCCGTCCCGCCGGTGAACCGGACGATTATCCGTCCGGCGCCGGTCAGGGTTGGACCGCGCTCAGCTACCTCATCGGAGGAATGCTCGTGTGGGGTTTCATCGGCTGGCTGGTCGACCAGTGGCTCGATACCGGTGGCGTCGCCACCGGAATCGGCGTCGTGCTCGGCGTGACCGGGGGGATCATCCTCGTCGTCCGTCGGCTCGGCACGCCTACTTAGGAAGGGACACGGTGTTCGGACAGGCGAACGTTCTGGCAGCGGGCCAGGCGGCATTCCCACCCAGTGTGGACGACTTCTACCTGCCCGCGATCGTGCCCTGGGGCGCGGAGAACGCCCCGTGGTTCACCAAGTTCACGCTGATGATCTGGATCGCGGTCGGCGTTCTGATCATCTTCTTCCTGGCGACCTATCGGAACCCGCAGTTGGTGCCGACCAAGAAGCAGTGGTTCGCCGAGTCGATCTACGGCTTCGTGCGCAACAACATCTCGGTCGACATGATCGGTCACCAGGGCGTGCGGTTCGCTCCCTACTTCACGACGCTGTTCTGCTTCGTGTTGTTGACGAACGCGTTCGCGATCATTCCGTTCTTCCAGATCTCGCCGAACTCGCACATCGCCTTCCCGGCGATCCTCGCGGTGATCAGCTACGTGCTGTTCAACTACATCGGCATCCGGCACCACGGCTTCGGCAAATACTTCAAGCACGCCCTGATCCCGCCGGCACCGTGGTACATCCTGCCGCTGCTGATCCCGATCGAGGCGTTCTCGACCTTCATCATCCGGCCGTTCTCGCTGGCCGTTCGTCTCTTCGCCAACATGTTCGCCGGCCACATGCTCCTGCTGGTCTTCACGCTCGGCGGCTTCGCGATGCTCAACGCCAACGCCTGGTTGGCGCCGATCTCGGTGGTCTCCTGGGTGATGACCGTGGCGCTGACCCTCCTCGAGGCGCTGGTCATCGTCCTGCAGGCCTACGTCTTCACCGTGCTGAGCGCCAGCTACATCCAGGGTGCGCTCGCCGAAGAGCACTGATCCACGCACCAACCGTTGTCGTCCCGCGTGAGAGTCACGCGTGATAACCAGGAGGAACCACACCAATGGACGCTAGCGTTCTCGCCGAGGTCACCGGTAGCACCGCTGCCATCGGCTACGGTCTCGCCGCCATCGGCCCGGGCATCGGCGTTGGCCTGGTCTTCGCCGCCTACATCCAGTCGACCGCCCGGCAGCCCGAGTCGTCGCGCATGACCCTGCCGTACGTCTGGATCGGCTTCGCCGTCATCGAGGCGCTCGCGCTGTTCGGCATCGCCTTCGGCTTCATCTGGGCCGGCTGATTCCGCCCCTTCCGACCGGGAGGTCACCCATGTTGTTCCTCCTCGCCGCCGAGGGTGGTGAGTCAGACCACAACCCGATCATTCCGATCTGGCAAGAGATCGTGGTCGGCACGGTCGCCTTCGCCGTGCTCTGCTTCGTGCTGATGAAGTTCGTCTTCCCGCGCATGGAGCAGACGTTCCAGGCTCGGGTCGACGCGATCGAGGGCGGCATCAAGCGCGCCGAGGCCGCGCAGGCCGAGGCGAACCAGCTGCTCGAGCAGTACCGTGCCCAGCTCGCTGAGGCCCGGACTGACGCCGCCAAGATCCGTGACGACGCGCGGGCCGACGCCGAGGGCATCCGCCAGGACATCCTCGCCAAGGCGCGGGAAGAATCCGACCGGGTCATCCAGGCGGGCAAGGACGCGCTCGCCGCCGAGCGGGCCACCATCGTGCGCGAGCTGCGCGCGGAGGTCGGCACGATCGCGGTGGACCTGGCCAGCAAGATCGTTGGCGAGTCGCTGGCCGACGAGGCACGGCGTAAGGGCACCGTCGACCGGTTCCTGAGCGGTCTCGAGAGCACGGGGGCCCGCTGATGCAGGCCGCCAGCCGGGAGTCGTACAAGGTCGCGGCCGAGCGCCTCGACGCGTACGTCCGCGGCGCGGAGCCGTCGGCGGTGGCCTCCACCGCCGACGCCATCCTCTCCGTGGCGACTCTGCTGCGGCGTGAGCCGCGGCTGCGCCGGGCACTCTCCGAGCCGGCCCGTTCCGGCGAGGACCGCGGGGCGCTGCTCGGCGACATGCTCGGTGGGCGGATCGGCGCGGACGCGCTCGACCTGCTCGTCGCGCTGGTCTCCGGCCGTTGGTCGGCACCGTCGGAGTTGCTCGACGGCACCGAGCGGCTGGGCGTGGAGGCGCTGCTGGCCAGCGCCGACAAGGCCGGCGAGTTGGGCGAGGTCGAGGACGAGCTGTTCCGCTTCGGCCAGGTCGTCTCCGGGCAGTCGGCGCTGAGCAACGCGCTCGCCGACCCGGTCGCCCCGGTCGAGCAGCGGGCCACCCTGGCCCGCGAGCTGCTCGCCGACAAGGCCCGCCCGGTCACCGTCCGCCTCGTCGAGGCGGCGCTCGGCGGGTTCGGGGGACGCTCCTTCAGCGGGGCGCTCACCCGGCTGGTCGAGCTGGCCGCCGACCGGCGTGACCGGCAGGTGGCGTACGTGACGGTCGCGGCCCCGTTGAGTGACGAGGACGAGCGTCGGCTGGGTGCGAGCCTCACCGCGATATACGGTCGAGAGGTCTCCGTCAAGCAGACGGTCGACCCCGCCGTTCTCGGTGGCGTGAGCGTCCGGGTCGGTTCCGACCTGTACGACGGCACCATCCTGCGCCGCCTCAACGAGACCCGTAACGCGCTCGCGAAGCGCTGAGCGGCTTCGCCGCCCAGCGTTGGATTGGTTGTGCCGCCCGCATCCGGGCGGCGCCGCCCAGCGCCCCGGATTGACAGACGCCATTCGGACCGGTTGGTACTTGGTATCCCGGGCCCCTGAATTTTAAGGAAGCAGAGGATGGCCGAGCTGACCATCTCGACGGAGGAGATCCGCGGCGCCCTGGAGCGCTACGTCTCCTCCTACTCGTCCGACGTCTCCCGCGAGGAGGTCGGCACCGTCGCCGACACCGGTGACGGCATCGCCCACGTCGAGGGCCTGCCCTCGACCAAGACCAACGAGCTCCTGGAGTTCGAGGACGGCACGCTCGGCGTGGCGTTGAACCTCGACGTGCGGGAGATCGGCGTCGTCGTCCTCGGTGACTCCGCCAAGCTGGAGGAGGGGCAGCGCGTCAAGCGCACCGACCGGGTGCTCTCGGTTCCGGTCGGCGACGCCTTCCTCGGCCGCGTGGTCAACGCGCTCGGCCAGCCGATCGACGGCCTCGGCGACATCGCCGAAGAGGGCTACCGCGAGCTGGAGCTGCAGGCTCCGAACGTGATGGCCCGGCAGTCGGTGTTCGAGCCGCTGCAGACCGGCATCAAGGCCATCGACGCGATGACCCCGATCGGTCGGGGCCAGCGGCAGCTGATCATCGGTGACCGGAAGACCGGCAAGACCACCGTCGCGCTGGACGCCATCCTCAACCAGCGGGACAACTGGCGCACCGGCGACCCGAAGAAGCAGGTTCGCTGCATCTACGTCGCCATCGGCCAGAAGGCCTCCACCATCGCCTCGATCAAGGGGCAGCTGGAGGAGGCGGGCGCGCTGGAGTACACGACCATCGTCGCCTCGCCGGCGTCCGACCCGGCCGGCTTCAAGTACCTGGCCCCGTACACCGGCTCGTCCATCGGACAGCACTGGATGTACGGCGGCAAGCACGTCCTGATCGTCTTCGACGACCTGAGCAAGCAGGCCGAGGCGTACCGCGCCGTGTCGCTGCTGCTGCGTCGCCCGCCGGGCCGTGAGGCGTACCCGGGTGACGTCTTCTACCTGCACTCCCGCCTGCTGGAGCGCTGCGCGAAGCTCTCCGACGAGCTGGGTGGCGGCTCGATGACCGGTCTGCCGATCATCGAGACGAAGGCCAACGACATCTCGGCCTTCATCCCGACCAACGTCATCTCGATCACCGACGGTCAGATCTTCCTGGAGACCGACCTGTTCAACCAGGGCGTCCGTCCGGCGATCAACGTCGGCACCTCGGTCTCCCGGGTCGGCGGCGCCGCCCAGGTGAAGCCGATGCGCAAGGTCGCCGGTTCGCTGCGGCTCAACCTGGCCCAGTACCGCGAGCTGGAGGCGTTCGCCGCCTTCGCCTCCGACCTGGACCGGGCCTCCCGGGCCCAGCTGGACCGCGGTGTGCGGCTGGTCGAGCTGCTCAAGCAGCCGAACTACTCGCCGTACCCGGTGCAGGAAGAGGTCGTCTCGGTCTGGTCCGGCGTCGAGGGCAAGCTCGACGACATCCCGGTCGGCGAGGTGCGGCGCTTCGAGGCGGAGTTCCTCCAGTACCTGCGGCACAAGCACGAGGGCGTCCTCGCGTCGATCGCCGACAACCAGTGGGGCGATGACATCGTCAACTCCCTGGACACCGCGATCAGCGAGTTCAAGCAGGTCTTCCTCAACAAGGAGGACGAGCGCAAGGTCAACGACGCGCCGGCCGCCCCGCTCGAGGGTGACGAGAACCGCGAGACGGTGACCCGCTTCCGCGACAGCGCTGCCGACCGCCCGGCCGAGAGCTGATCTGATGGCGGCCCAGGTTCGCGTTCTTCGTCAACGAATCCGCTCGGCGAAGTCGATGAAGAAGATCACCAAGGCGATGGAGCTCGTGGCGACGAGCCGGATCGCCAAGGCCCAGGCCCGGGTGCAGGCGTCCCTGCCGTACGCCCAGGCCATCACCGGTGTGCTCACGGCGCTGGCGTCCAACGCGCGGATCGACCACCCGTTGCTCACCCCGCGCGAGCGGGTGCGACGGGCCGGTGTCCTGTTGGTCACCAGCGACCGTGGCCTGGCCGGCGGTTACAGCTCAAACGCGATCAGGATGGCCGAGTCGCTGATCGCGCGGCTCAAGGCGGACGGCAAGGAGCCGGTGCTCTACGTCATCGGGCGTAAGGGCGTCGGGTTCTACCGGTTCCGTGACCGGCCGATCGAGGCGAACTGGACGGGCTTCAGCGAGCAGCCGTCGTTCGAGGACGCCCGTACCGTCGGCGAGACGCTGATCAAGGCGTTCACCGCCGGTGCGGACGACGTCGACGGCGGTGCCGGCGCGGACGGCGTGCTCGGTGTCGACGAGTTGCACATCGTCTACACCGAGTTCCACTCGCTGATGACGCAGAACCCGGTCACCAAGATCATTGGTCCGATGCAGGTCGAGGACCGGCCGCGCTCCGAGGGGCTGCTGCCGGCGTACGAGTTCGAGCCGGAGGCGGAGGCGCTGCTCGACGCGCTCCTGCCGAGGTACATCAACACGCGGATCTACGCGGCGTTGCTCGAGTCGGCGGCGAGTGAGTCGGCGGCACGGCGGCGGGCGATGAAGAGCGCCACCGACAACGCCGAAGAGATGATCGAGAAGTACACGCGTGAGATGAACTCGGCCCGTCAGGCCGGGATCACCCAGGAGATCAGCGAGATCGTCGGCGGCGCCAACGCGCTTGCCGCGTCGGGAAGTGAAGTGTGATGACTGCACCAGTAGAGACCAAGACGGCCACGGGTCGCGTGGTCCGGGTCATCGGCCCGGTCGTCGACGCCGAGTTCCCGCGCGACGGCATGCCGGCCCTGTTCAACGCCCTGAACGTCACCGTGAGCCTGTCCGGCGGTGAGAAGACGCTGACCCTGGAGGTCGCCCAGCACCTGGGTGACAACCTGGTCCGCGCGATCTCGATGCAGCCGACGGACGGTCTGGTCCGCGGCGCGGAGGTTCGTGACTCCGGTAAGCCGATCACCGTTCCGGTGGGCGACGCGGTCAAGGGCCACGTGTTCAACGCGATCGGCGAGGTGCTCAACCTCAAGGAGGGCGAGACCCTCACCCCGGACGACCACTGGGGTATCCACCGCAAGGCCCCGGCCTTCGCGGACCTGGAGCCGAAGACCGAGATGCTGGAGACCGGCATCAAGGTCATCGACCTGCTCGCCCCGTACGTCAAGGGCGGCAAGATCGGTCTGTTCGGCGGCGCGGGTGTGGGCAAGACGGTGCTCATCCAGGAGATGATCACCCGGGTTGCCCGTAACTTCGGTGGTACCTCGGTCTTCGCCGGCGTGGGTGAGCGCACCCGCGAGGGCAACGACCTCATCGCCGAAATGACCGAGTCCGGCGTCATCGACAAGACCGCGCTCGTCTACGGCCAGATGGACGAGCCGCCGGGCACGCGTCTGCGGGTGGCCCTCTCCGCGCTGACCATGGCGGAGTACTTCCGGGACGTGAAGAAGCAGGAGGTGCTGCTCTTCATCGACAACATCTTCCGCTTCACCCAGGCCGGTTCAGAGGTCTCCACCCTGCTCGGCCGGATGCCGAGCGCGGTGGGTTACCAGCCGACCCTGGCCGACGAGATGGGCGAGCTCCAGGAGCGGATCACCTCCGTCCGGGGCCAGGCCATCACGTCGATGCAGGCGATCTACGTGCCGGCGGACGACTACACCGACCCCGCCCCGGCCACCACGTTCGCCCACCTGGACGCGACCACCAACCTGGAGCGGTCGATCTCCGACAAGGGCATCTACCCGGCCGTGGACCCGCTGGCGTCCTCGTCCCGGATCCTCGCCCCGGAGTTCGTCGGCCAAGAGCACTTCCAGGTGGCCACCGAGGTGAAGCGGATCCTGCAGCGCTACAAGGACCTGCAGGACATCATCGCCATCCTCGGTATCGAGGAGCTCTCCGAGGAAGACAAGATCACCGTGGCCCGGGCCCGGCGGATCGAGCGCTTCCTCTCGCAGAACACCTACGCGGCGGAGCAGTTCACCGGCGTGCCGGGCTCGACGGTCCCGATCAAGGAGACCATCGAGGCGTTCCGGAAGATCAGCGAGGGTGAGTACGATCACTTCCCCGAGCAGGCGTTCTTCATGTGCGGCGGTCTCGAGGACCTGGAGAAGAAGGCTGAGGAGCTGATGAAGGCCTGACCCAGCCCTCGTCCGACCCGTAGCAAAAAGACTGCCCCGGCAATGCCGGGGCAGTCTTTTGTTCATGTTCGCGTCCTACCATCGTCGCGGTCCGTTACTCGTGGTCGTCATTCCGGAGGGTCCCGAGCTACGGTTCGATCCGCGCTCACCTTAACGAGCGTTGATCTTTGCAACCCTTCGACGACGTGCGCCCGTCTTCCTCGTCGTGGGCGCGACGAACGGAGCTGCTCGTGGGTAAGGCCGGCAAGAGTGGCCGCAAGCCATCCATCTGGCGAGGTGTGCCGCGGTGGGCCAGGCTGTGCACGGTGTTCGGCACCGTACTGACCGTGCTCAGCGGCGCCGTGCTGGTGGGCACCGAGGTGCTCATGGCCCGCTACGAGGGTGCTGTCGGCAAGGCCGACCTCTTCGGCGACCAGGCGGCGGGCGCCCAGGCGAAGAAGAGCGAGATCAAGGGGCCGCTCAACATCCTGCTCGTCGGCATCGACCCGCGTACGCCGACGGCCGCGCCGCTGGCCGACTCGATCATGGTGCTGCACGTGCCGGCCTCGATGGACCGGGCCTACCTGTTCTCGCTGCCTCGTGACCTCTACGTGCCGATCCCGCCGTTCAAGAAGGCCGACTTCCCGGGCGAGACCACGAAGATCAACGCCGCGATGTCGTTCGGCAGCAAGGTGCCGGGTGCCAACCCCGACGCGGCACGGGGCTTCGAGTTGCTGGCCACCACAGTGCAGAACGCCACCGGCATCAAGCGCTTCGACGCTGGCGCGATCATCAACTTCACCGGTTTCCAGAAGATCGTCGACGCCATGGGCGGTGTCGACATGTACATCGAGCGCGACGTGAAGTCCGAGCACAAGCAGCCGGACGGCAAGCCGCGGCCGGGAAACACCCGTGGTGAGGGCTACGTCGGCCCGCAGGCGCTCTACAAGAAGGGCAACCGGCACCTGAGTGGGTGGCAGGCGCTGGACTACGTCCGGCAGCGCTACCCGAAGAACGGTGTTCCGGATTCCGACTACGGCCGGCAGCGCCACCAGCAGCAGTTCGTCAAGGCCATGGTCGGCCAGGCGTTCAGCGCCGACGTGGTGTCCAACCCGATCAAGCTCGACAAGGTGCTCCGCGCCGCCGGCCAGTCGTTGATCTTCAACGGTCGAGGCAACAGCGTGGTCGACTTCGGGATCGCCCTGAAGGACATCCGCCCGAACACCATCGAGATGATCAAGCTGCCCGGTGGTGGGGTCTTCGAGGGTAAGAAGTACCTGGGCGAGCAGTTTCAGGAAGGTGTTCCGGACTTCTTCACCGCTCTGCACAACGAGCAACTCGACCCGTTCCTGCTGGAGCACCCGGAATTCGTCAACAAGGCCAAGTAGTCAGGTCGGCGTTGTCCCCACCCGCGTTGGGCGCGCCGCGTCGTCAGGCTAGACTTTCGGCAATCCGTAGCCGCAGCAAGGAGACAGCGTGGCACAGCAGCTTCACGTCGAGCTCGTCGCCGTCGAGGAGAAGGTCTGGTCCGGTGACGCCGAGATGGTCGTCGCCCGGACGACCGAAGGCGAGCTCGGTGTCCTGCCGGGGCACGCGCCGCTGCTCGGCCAGCTCGCCGAGCCCGGCCAGGTACGCATCAAGCTCGCCGGCGGTGAGCAGGTCGCCTACGAGGTGGCCGGCGGCTTCCTCTCGGTGAGCGCCGACGGTGTCACCGTGCTGGCCGAGAGCGCAACCCCGGTCTCCGCGCAGAGCCGCTGAGCCACACCGGGGATGGAGATCGTCGAAGGATTCGGAATCGGCGTAGTCGTCATCCTCGGCGCGCTTCTGATCCTCTTCGTCCGGCGAGCTCTCGTCACCCGCAGCGGTGGCATCATCCGGCTCAGTGTCCGGGTCTCCACCATGCTCGACGGCCGCGGCTGGTCGCCCGGCTTCGGCCGGTTCGCCGGTGACGAGCTGCGCTGGTACCGGATGTTCAGCTTCGCGATCCGACCCAAGCGGGTGCTCTCCCGCAAGGGGCTGGCCGTGGAGCGCCGCCGGTTGCCCGAAGGTCAGGAACGGTTCTCCATGCCCGCCGACTGGGTGATCCTCCGCTGTACCAGTCACCACGCACCGGTGGAGATCGCCATGGCGCGATCGACCGTGACCGGTTTTCTCTCCTGGCTCGAGGCCGCCCCTCCGGGGGCGGTCTCGCCACGTATGGCCTCCCAGGACTGGCCGGCTGCCTGATCGGCTCTTCTGTGGTTGCTCTTCTGTGGTCGCTCTTCTGGGTTTCCGGGGGAGCCCGCCCGGCTCCGGGCGGTCAGGCTTGATCCCTGCGCCGGGCGGGCTCCCCCGGAAACCCTTCGTTGGGCACTGCCCGCCGTTCTGGCGCGGTTCTCTCACCTGCCGTTACCGGTGCGGTTGAGTCCCGCCTCCTCAGTACGCGCAGCGCGCCGGGCTGCGCGTTGGGCTGGTTGATCGACTCGGCTTTCTTGATGTCGGGGTGTTCTGGTGCTTGGGATGCCCCGACATCAAGAAACCCGAGTCGATCGAGGCGCCGGCCAGCCGGACTCGCCGACGGGCCCAGGTGCTGGTCGGCCTGGCTCGCGAGGAGTCAGCCCTGGCTACGCGTGGTGGCGGGCAGAGTGGGAACCCAGACCTCGACGTGGTGCGAAGCGCTGACGTTCAGCGCTTGCCGCCCGGCACCCATAGCACGTCTCCTGCCGGATTTGCCGTTCTTGACAGGATAAAGAGCAGATCGGAGAGCCGGTTGAGATACTTTGCCGGGAGCGTGCTGGTTCGTTCCGGATCGTGGCTGACCAGTGCCCACGCTGCCCGTTCGGCACGCCGGGCGACGGTCCGCGCCACGTGCAGCAGCGCCGCACCTGCGGTGCCGCCGGGGAGGATGAAGGAGTCGAGCTTGCTCAGGCGTGCGTTGTACTCGTCGCACCAGCCCTCCAGGCGCTCGACGTACTCCTCGGTCACCCGCAGCGGCGGGTACTTCGGCTCCGGCTCGACCGGGGTGGACAGGTCGGCGCCGACGTCGAACAGGTCGTTCTGCACCGACCCCAGCACGCCGCGAAGCTCCTCGTCGAGGTTTCCCAGCGCGAGGGCGACGCCGATCGCTGCGTTGCACTCGTCGACATCCGCGTACGCGGCGATCCGTGGATCGGTCTTCGGCACCTGCTCGTTGTTGCTCAGCCTGGTCATGCCGGCGTCGCCGGCCTTGGTGTAGATGCGCGTGAGGTGGACGGCCATGACGCACAGCCTACGGATTCCCGACCTGACGATCCCGGCGCGGCCGGACAGCACCGCCGGCTGGCCGGTGGTGGTGGGCCCCGGCGACGCCGGGGATTCGGCGGTCAACGATGTCGACGTCATCCGGGTACGCGGTGACGCACGACTGTCCGGCACCGTGCACGTGGTCGGTGCGAAGAACTCGGCGTTGAAGCTGATGGCCGCCGCGCTGCTCGCGCCGGGCCGCAGTGTGATCACCAACGTCCCCCGGATCACCGACATCGCGATCATGGGGGAGGTGCTGCGTCGGCTGGGCTGCGACGTCCAGTTCGACGCGGACGACCCGGTCGACCCGATGGTCGCCCGTGGCGGCGTGGCCCGGTCCCGGTCGGTGACGATCGACGTACCCGAGCAGCCGGGCGCGGAGGCCGACTACGACCTGGTCCGACGGTTGCGCGCGTCGATCTGCGTGCTCGGCCCGTTGCTGGCCCGCCGGGGGTACGTGCGGGTGGCCCATCCCGGCGGCGACGCGATCGGGTCGCGGGGGTTGGACATGCACATCTCCGGGCTGACCCGGATGGGCGCGGAGATTTCCGGTGAGCACGGGTTCGTCATCGCGTCCGCCCCGCACGGGCTGCGTGGCGCGGACATCGTGCTGGACTTCCCCAGCGTCGGCGCGACCGAGAACCTGGTGATGGCGGCGGTGCTGGCCCAGGGCACCACGATGATCGACAACGCGGCCCGGGAGCCGGAGATCGTCGACATCTGCACGATGCTCAACCAGATGGGCGCGCGCATCGTCGGCGCGGGCACGTCGACGTTGCGCATCACCGGTGTGCCCGGTCTGCGTCCGGTGCGCCACGCCACGGTGGGGGACCGGATCGTCGCCGGCACCTGGGCCTTCGGCGCGGCGATGACCCGGGGCGACGTGACGGTGACCGGGCTCGACCCGGCCTTCCTGGAGGTCGCCCTGGACAAGGTGGTGGCCGCCGGCGCGCTGGTGGAGACCCGGGGAGACGGCTTCCGCGTACGGATGGACGAGCGGCCCCGGGCGGTGGACGTGGTGACGCTGCCGTACCCCGGCTTCGCCACCGACCTGCTGCCGATGGCGATCGGGCTGGCGGCCGTCAGCGACGGCGCCTCCCTGATTACCGAGAACATCTTCGACGGCCGGTTCATGTTCGCCAACGAGATGATGCGGCTCGGCGCGGACATCAAGACCGACGGGCATCACGCGGTGGTCCGGGGTCGGGATCGGCTCTCCGGTGCCCCGGTGCGGGCCACCGACATTCGAGCCGGGGCAGGGTTGATCATCGCCGGACTCTGCGCGGAGGGGGTCACCGAGGTCTCCCACGTGCACCATGTCGACCGGGGTTACCCGGACTTCGTGGCCGACCTGCGTGCGCTCGGGGTGGCGGTCGAGCGGGGCACCACGCCGGAGGAGCCGGCACTGGAGATCTGAGGTCCTCCACGACCCGGCCCGACCGCCACTTAGCCATCGTTCAGGCTCGCCGACTAGGGTGCAGGCAGGCACTCAATTGCAGCGAGGGAGAAGCAGATGGCGGGTCGACTCGCGGTCGTCGGGGCCGGGTTGATGGGTTCCGGCATCGCCCAGGTGGCGGCGCAGGCGGGCTGGCAGGTGACGCTGCGCGACCTGGACGACGCGGCCACCACCCGGGGTCTGGGCGGCATTCGGAAGTCACTGGAGAAGTTCGCCGAGAAGGGCAGGATCGAGGCGTCCGAGGTCGAGGCGACGCTGGCTCGGATCACCCCGACCACCGACCTGGAGGCGGCGGCGGACGCGGATATCGTGGTCGAGGCGGTCTTCGAGCGGCTGGAGATCAAGCACGAGGTGTTCCGCGTCCTGGACAAGATCTGCAAGTCGGACGCGGTGCTCGCCACGAACACCTCGGCGATCCCGGTCACCCAGATCGCCGCGGTGACCGAGCGGCCCGAGGCGGTGGTCGGCACCCACTTCTTCTCCCCGGTGCCGATGATGCAGCTCTGCGAGCTGGTGCGCGGTTACAAGACCAGCGACGCCACGCTGGACACCGCGCGGGCCTTCGCCGAGGAGATCGGCAAGACCGTCGTCGTGGTCAACCGGGACATCGCCGGCTTCGTCACCACCCGGCTGATCTCCGCTCTGGTGATGGAGGCGGTCAAGCTGGTCGAGTCCGGGGTGGTGTCCGCGGAGGACCTGGACACCGCCTGCCGGCTGGGCTTCGGGCACGCGATGGGCCCGCTGGCCACCACCGACCTGACCGGCGTGGACGTGCTGCTGCACGCCTCGAAGAACATCTACACCGACACCGCCGACGAGAAGTTCTTCCCGCCGGAGCTGCTCCAGCGCATGGTCACCGCCGGCGACCTGGGCCGCAAGACCGGCAAGGGCTTCTACACCTACTGAGATCGGCAGCCGCGGGGGCCCGTTCGCGGGCCCCCGCGGTCAGCTCGGGTCGGGCGGCGCCGCCCGCGCCGCCGCGACGAAGTCGAGGGCAGCGGGTATGACCGAGCCCCAGTACCGGAAGTCGTGCCCGCCGTCGGCGTACTCGGCTCGCGCGGCCGGCTCGGGAAGGGCTCGCTCCAGCGCCTGCACGTCGGCGAGGAAGTCGTCCTGGCGACCGCACCAGAGGCCCAGCGGAGTGCCGCGCAGCCGGTCGACACCCGCGAAGACGGCATCGCCGGGCACCACGGCGGGGGAGAAGGCCGCCACCGCCCGGAGCAGCCCCGGCCAGGTGGCGGCGAGCAACAGCGAGCCGAAGCCCCCCATGGACCAGCCCCACGCCGCCAGTCGGGTGGCGTCGAAGCCCTGCTCGGCGCACCAGGCCGGCAACTCCTCACGCACCATCCGCTGCGGGTCGTCCCGACCGGCGGGGCGCCAGGAGAGGCGGTCGCCGGTCGCTCCGGCGAGCACGAACGGCGGCGAGTCGCGACGCACCGCGTCGGTCAGGAAGCGCCCCAGGCCGAGCCCGGGAAAGTCCCGTGCGGTGGTGGACGCGCCGTGCAGCACCAGGCAGACCGGCAACCCCTGACCGTCGCCGTGCCCGTCCGGGACGGCGCTGTAGAAGTCGACCGAGCGGCCACGCGCGGCGGACGGGCGGCTGACCAGTCGCTCGTCGCCGGCCGGCGCGGCCGGGGGGACGGGTCGCGTCGGCGACGGGCGGATCAGGTCGCGGGCCGTCCAGCCGACCCCGACCGCCAGCGCCGTTGCCCCTGCCCCGGCCAGCAGGAGCCCGCGTCGGGTCGGTCGAGCGGCCATCGTCAGAGTCTGGCAGCCCCGGGGGCGGATCGGGGGCCCCGGGAAGAGGTCAGCCGTCGCGCTTGGTGGTCCAGCGGAAGGTGGTCAGGCAGAGCACCACGCCGATCACGCACCACAGGGCCAGCACCATCGCCACCCGGCCCAGCTCGAACGAGCCGCCCGGCTCCTGGGCGCCGAAGCCGTCGGGCAGGAAGACCGACCGCAGCCCCTGGCACATCCACTTGAGCGGGAACAGCGCCGCCACCTGCTGCATCCAGGTGGGCAGGTCGGTGAAGACGAAGAACACCCCGGAGATGAACTGGAGCACCAGGGCGACCGGGGTGACCACCGCCGAGCCGCTGCGGGCGGTGCGGGCCAGCGACGAGATGGCGATGCCGCACAGGGTGCAGGCGGTCACCCCGAGCCCGGCGACCCAGCCGAAGGTCAACCACTTGCCGGCGGTGCCCGGCAGGTCGAGATCGAACAGCGCCACCGCGACGGCCAGCAGCAGCGCGGTCTCGGCGATGCCGATCGCCACCACCATGATCACCTTGCCGGCGAACCACACCCACTTCGGCATCGGCGTGCCCCGGTAGCGCTTGAGCACCCCCCGGTCCCGTTCGATCGGGATCCAGATGCCCAGGTTCTGGAAGCTCACCGTCATCAGGCCGGTCGCGATCATGCCGGTGATGAAGTACTGGGTGTACTTCACCCCGCCACCGATCTCCCCGCTGAAGATCGCCGCGAAGATCAGGATCATGATGATCGGGAAGCCCATGGTGAACACCACGGACTCCCGGCTGCGCAGGAACTGGGTGATCTCCAGTCGGCCCTGGCGCAGCGCGAGCGCTCCGGCACCGGGACGACGGCTGCGGGTCGCGGTGGCCGGCGCCGCCGGCCTTGTCGTGGTGGTCATCGCGCGTGTCCGATCATCGTGAGGTAGACGTCCTCCAGGGTCGGCCGGGTCACCGTGAGGCCGGGGACCTCGCCGCCGTAGCGCGCGGCGAGGTCGGCCACGAAGGCCGTCGGCGTCGCGCTCTGCGCGCTTTCCAGCGTCCCTTCCGGGGTACGCCAGGAGACCGTCGCGAGGGCCTCCTGCCGATTGCCCAGCCGGTTCGGCGCGGCCACCTCGACCAGCCGGCCACCGGCGATCACACCGACCCGGTCGGCGAGCGCCTCCGCCTCGTCCAGGTAGTGCGTGGTGAGCACGATGGTGGTGCCGGCCGCGGCGAGGTCGCGGATCAGCTCCCAGAACTCGCGGCGGGCCTCCGGGTCGAAGCCGGTGGTCGGCTCGTCGAGGAAGAGCAACTCGGGGCGACCGATGATGCCCAGCGCCACGTCCAGGCGGCGCTTCTGCCCGCCGGACAGGGTGTGCGTCCGGGCTTTCGCCTTGGTGGCCAACCCGACCCGCTCGATCACCTTGTCCGGGTCGTCCGCGTCGGGGTAGAAGCCGGAGAAGTGCCGGATCACCTCGGCCACGGTCAGCTCGTCGAACTCGCCGGTGCCCTGGAGCACGATGCCGACACGGGAGCGCCAGTCGGCGTCCGGGTGGGCCGGGTCCGCGCCGAGCACGAAGACCTCGCCGGCGTCCCGGTGCCGGTAGCCCTCCAGGATCTCCACCGTGGTGGTCTTGCCGGCGCCGTTCGGGCCGAGCAACGCGAACACCTCACCGCGGCGCACGTCGAGATCCACGCCCGCCACCGCCACGTTGTCCCCATACGCCTTGCGCAGCCCACGGACCGAGATGGCCAGCTCGTCATCCATGCCGTCCAGTGTGCGTCCTGGTGACAACCGGTGCGTGCCCGGGGTGTGGCGATGCGCGCCACTCCGCGTGGATCGCGCCAGGGCGTCCTCGACATGGACCTGTGCGGTTTTCCACAGCTCCTTTTACTGAACGGTAACTTAGACTCCGGCCATGGATGAGACGGCATTCCCGGGGCGACTGCCCGAGCGGGACCGCCCGTGGGTGATGCGCACCTACGCCGGCCACTCGTCGGCCACCGCGACCAACGCCCTCTTCCGCCGCAACCTGGCGAAGGGGCAGACCGGCCTGTCGGTCGCCTTCGACCTGCCCACCCAGACCGGGTACGACCCGGACCACGAACTCGCCTCCGGCGAGGTCGGGCGGGTCGGCGTGCCGGTGGCCCACCTCGGCGACATGCGGGCGCTCTTCGACGGTCTCCCGCTCGCCGACACGAACACCTCGATGACCATCAACGCCCCGGCGATGTGGCTGCTCGCCCTGTACGGCACCGTCGGCCTGGAGCAGGGCGCCGACCTGGCCCGCTGCGCCGGCACCACCCAGAACGACATCATCAAGGAGTACCTGTCCCGGGGCACCTACATCTTCCCGCCGGCGGCGTCGCTGCGGCTCACCGCCGACGTGGTGGCGTACACGCTGCGCGAGATGCCCCGGTGGAACCCGGTCAACATCTGCTCGTACCACCTCCAGGAGGCCGGCGCCACGCCCGTGCAGGAGGTCGGCTTCGCACTGGCCACCGCGGTCGCCGTGCTCGACGCGGTCCGTGACTCCGGCCAGGTGCCGGCCGAGCGGATGGGCGACGTGGTCCAGCGGATCTCGTTCTTCGTCAACGCCGGTGTGCGCTTCGTCGAGGAGATCGCCAAGATGCGCGCGTTCGGCGCGCTCTGGGACGAAATCACCCGGGACCGGTACGGGGTCACCGACGCCAGGCAACGGCGGTTCCGCTACGGGGTGCAGGTCAACTCGCTCGGCCTCACCGAGGCGCAGCCGGAGAACAACATCCAGCGCATCGTGCTGGAGATGCTCGGCGTGACGATGTCCCGTGACGCCCGGGCCCGCGCGGTCCAACTGCCCGCCTGGAACGAGGCGCTCGGCCTGCCCCGCCCGTGGGACCAGCAGTGGTCGCTGCGGATGCAGCAGGTCCTGGCGTACGAGTCGGATCTGCTCGAATATCCCGACCTCTTCGCGGGCTCGCACGTGATGACCGCGCTGGTCGACGAGGTCGTCACCGGGGCGCGGGTCGAGCTGGACAAGGTGCTGGAGCTGGGCGGCGTCGTCGCCGCCGTGGAGACCGGCTACCTCAAGAGCGCGTTGGTCGCGTCGCTGGCCGAGCGTCGTCGGCGGATGGAGTCCGGTGCCGACGTGGTGGTCGGGGTCAACCGGTACACCGAGACCGAATCCTCCCCGCTGACCGCCGCCGGCGCAGGCGCCGTCGAGCAGGTCGATCCCGCGGTCGAGGCGGCCGCCGTGGACGGCGTACGCCGCTGGCGGGCCGACCGGGACGCGGCCGTCGTCGACGCGGCGCTGGCCCGGCTGCGCGCGGACGCCGCGACCACCACCAACCTGATGCCGGCCACCCTGGAGTGCGTGCGGGCCGGGGTGACCACCGGCGAGTGGGCCGGCGCGCTGCGCCAGGTCTTCGGCGAGTACCGGGCACCGACCGGCCTGGCCGGTGCCACCGGCGGCGGTGGGGAGCCGGGCCTCGTGGCGGTCCGCGAGCGGGTCACCGCCACCGCGCGGGAGCTGGGCAGCGGCCGGCTGCGCCTGCTGGTCGGCAAACCCGGCCTGGACGGGCACTCCAACGGCGCGGAGCAGATCGCGGTACGCGCCCGCGACGCCGGCTTCGAGGTCGTCTACCAGGGCATCCGGTTGACTGCGGCGCAGATCGTCGCCGCCGCCGTCGAGGAGGACGTCGACCTGGTCGGGCTCTCCGTGCTCTCCGGGTCGCACCTGGCCGCCGTGCCCGCGGTGCTCGACGGGCTGCGCGCCGCCGGCCGGCCGGACCTGCCGGTGGTGGTGGGCGGCATCATCCCGGCCAGTGACGCGGACACCCTCCGGGCGGCCGGCGTCGCCCGGGTCTTCACCCCGAAGGACTTCGCCCTCACCGGCATCATCGACGACCTGGTGACGGTCATCCGTCACGCCAACGACCTGCCCTGAGCGGGCGCTGTCCCGGCAGGTCGCCGGCCGACGTGGGTCAGCGGCCGGCAGGTCGCCCGCCGACGTGGGTCAGCGGCCGGCAGGTCGCCGGCCGGCGTGGGTCAGCGGCCGGAGTAGGTCATGCAGTCGGCCATGTCGTTGTCCGGGCCGACCCTGATCGACGCCGCGTGGCACTCCAACTGCTCGTTGTGCCGGCAGTCGGAGCGCTGGCAGGCGCCCACCTGTGCGATCAGGCTGTCCACGCCGCCGCGGACGGGCGACTCGACGAACGTGTGGCAGTGGGCGTGATCCATGCTGCCGATGGTGATCGCGAAGGCGTGGCAGTCACCCGACTGGTTGTACGCGCACGCGGCCACCACGCATTCCTGGACTCGGGGCATCTCCAACGCTGCGGTCATGCCGACCTCCTCTAGGTTCTTGCCCCGATCCTAGGCTTTTGTCGGCCACCGGAACCCCGGTATAGCGGGCCGCCGATCCGCCGCCCACCGTGATCGACTCGGGTTTCCGGAACGCGGGGTGTCCCGCTGCGGGGGATGGCCCGGTTTCCAGAAACCCGAGTCGATCAAGCGTCAGACGCGGAAGCCGGCGGCGCGGGCGGCCTCTCGTTCGCGGCGTCGTTCCGATCGACGACGGAAGAACCAGAAGGTGAAGAACGCCAGGCCGACCAGGGCGACGAGCACCAGCACCGGCAGGATGATCGCCACCAGGGAGACCACCACGCTGGTGGCGTCCTCGGCCGTGCTGGCGACCGGGGCGCCGATCCCGGCGGTGGTCGCGTTGATCACCGGGCGGGCCGCGGACTTGAGCAGGTGCACGCCCAACGCCAGCAGTACGCCGGTGACGACCGGCACCCACTGGTGGGACGAGAAGAAGCTCCCCGGGTCGCTGACCGTCACCGTCTCCGACGATGAGCCGGCGCCGAAGGCCAGGCCACCGGCGGTGGGTCGGACCACTGTCTGCACCACGTCGTTGATGTGGTCGACCACGGGCACCTTGTCCGCCACCATCTCGACGGCGAGCAGCACGGCCATGATGGCGATGACCCAGCCGTTGCCGAGCCAGGTCCAGCCGCTGGGCAGGTCGATCAGGTCGGTGTAGCGGCCGAGTAGACCGAGGATGAGCAGGGGTATGTAGGCGTTCAGGCCCGCCGAGGCGGCGAGACCGGTGCCGGTGAGGACTTCGAACACGGTCTCAGCATCGCATCGACGCGCCAGTGCCGCTCGCTGGCGACCGGGGGGTGCTCGGCTACCCTCGTCGGGTGCGGTTGGTCATTGCGAAGTGCTCGGTGGACTATGTCGGACGGCTCTCGGCTCACCTGCCGCTGGCCACCCGGTTGCTGATGGTGAAGGCGGACGGGTCGGTGTCTATTCACGCCGACGACCGGGCGTACAAGCCGTTGAACTGGATGAGCCCGCCGTGTCGGTTGGAGGAGGCCCCCGGTGTGTGGCGGGTCGTCAACAAGGCTGGCGAGGAGTTGCGGATCACCCTGGAGGAGATCTTCCAGGACACCTCGTACGAGTTGGGTGTGGATCCGGGCCTGCGCAAGGACGGGGTGGAGGCGCACCTACAGGAGTTGCTGGCCGCCAACCCGGGTGCCCTGGGTGAGGGGTTCACGCTGGTCCGCCGCGAGTACATGACGGCCATCGGCCCGGTGGACCTGCTGTGCCGGGATGCCAACTCGGGCTCGGTCGCCGTCGAGGTCAAGCGGCGTGGCGACATCGACGGGGTGGAGCAGTTGACCCGTTATCTCGAGCTGATGAACCGCGACCCACTGCTCAGCCCTGTCGTCGGGGTCTTCGCCGCCCAGGAGATCAAGCCGCAGGCCCGGGTGCTCGCCACCGACCGGGGCATCCGGTGTGTTGTCGTGGACTACGACAAGCTGCGCGGCATCGTGAAGGACGAGCTGACTCTCTTCTGACCGGCGTCCTATCCGGTGCGCACCGCGATCAGTGACTTCGGCAGGCCGAACACCCGCTCCACCAGCATGGTCGAGTCGGGGAAGTAGTGGCGCATCTGCGAGCGGTCCAACAACTCGGTCCAGAGCACCTGGTGGATGGCGGCGTCGTGGCTGCGGGTCGGCTTGTGCCCCAACGGCCAGCGGCGGGCGAACGCGGTGCGCAGTCGTACCGGCAGGAACTGCATGCCGGGCGCGATCCAGTGTGGCTCGATGGGGAAGTAGCGGTAGGGCGTCTGCACCCAGTGCCGGTCGGCCAGTGAGCGGGCGGTGGCGGCGAAGCGGATCCGGCGTTCGTGCCCGCCCACATGCTCCAGCACCGAGTTCGAGAAAACCAGGTCGTAGCTGCCCTTGGTGAGATGCGGGGGCAGGTCGCAGGCGTCGGCCTGCTCGACGTGGGCCCATTCCGGGACGACGGCGGGCGGCTGCTCCAGGTTGACGACGGTCACCCGGGCCGGTCGGACGGTGGAGCGGTGCCAGGTGCCGAGCCGACCACCGAGGTCGACCACGTGCATGTCGCAGATGTCGGGAAAGGTGCGCGCCAGCCAGTCCGAGCGGTGCCGACGCCGTCGGGCGCTCCACGACTGGTCACTGTCGACAAGGCGGTAGCGCAATCGATTGGGGCCCATTTAACGCAATGTACCGCCGTGACCACAGCGTATAAACATGTGGATACACCGATCCTTGTGATGATCGGTTATCCGACACTTACCTTCCGTACATGACCTTGATGGCCTTGACGAGTCGGGCCACGTCGGCCGGGGTGCGCTCGAAGGTCATCGACGGCAGCAGCGACCGCGCACGACGTCGGGTGACCGCCTTGGCCCGACCGAACTCACGCAGGCCGTCCTCCCCGTGGATCCGCCCGAAGCCGGAGTCGCCCACACCGCCGAACGGCAGGGTGGACATGCCGGCGAAGGTCAGCGTGGAGTTGATCGACGCCATCCCGGAGCGCAGTCGCCGGGCGATGGCCACCGCACGCCGCCGGCCGAAGACCGAACCCCCGAGGCCGTACGACAGGGCGTTGGCCCGGGTGACGGCCTCGTCGGCGTCGCGGACCCGGCTGATGGTCAGCGTGGGACCGAAGGTCTCCTCGCGGACGGCGGCGGACTCCTCCGGTACGTCCACCAGCACGGTGGGGTGGACGTACGGCGGCTGTACGGCGCTCGGGCCGCCGAGCACGGCGCGCCCGCCGGACGTGATCGCGGCATCGATGTGCCGGCGGATCACGTCGATCTGCGTGGGCATGGTGATCGGGCCGATGTCGGTGCCCTCCGGCCCGACCGTCAGTCGACCGGCGCGGGTGACCACCTTGTCGACGAAGGCGTCGAAGACGGCGTCGACCGCGTACACCCGCTCGATGCCGATGCAGGTCTGGCCGGCGTTGGTCATGCCGCCCCAGACGCACGCCTCGGCGGCCGCGTCCAGGTCGGCGTCGCTGTCCACGATCATGGCGTCCTTGCCGCCGCCCTCGATCAGCACCGGGGTCAGCGTCTCGGCGCAGGCCGCCATCACCTTTCGGGCGGTGGCGGTGGAGCCGGTGAAGGCCAGCTTGTCGACGCCGGAGCGGCACAGCGCCGCGCCCACGTCGCCCAGCCCGTGCACGGCGGTGAACACCGGCTGCTCGGGCACCACCTCGGCGAAGCTGTCCACCAGCCACTGGCCGACGGCGGGCGTGTACTCGCTCGGCTTGAGCACCACGGCGTTGCCGGCGGCGAGGGCGTACGCGGCGGAGCCGATCGGCGTGAAGACCGGATAGTTCCACGGCCCGATCACGCCGACCACACCGTGCGGCTGGTATTCGAGGTGCCCGGAGAACTCGGCGAGGATGAGCCGGGACCGCACCCGGCGTGGACCGAGCACGCGGCCGGCGTTGCGGGCGGCCCAGTCGATGTGCTCGATCGCGGTGACGATCTCGACGATGGCGTCGGCGGTCGGCTTCCCGCCCTCGACGTGCACCAACTCGGCCAACTGCTCGATGCGCTTGGCGAGCAGGGCACGCCACCGCAGCATCCGCTGGCGGCGGCCGGTGAACCCGAGACCGGCCCACCACTCGCCGGCGGCGCGGGCGCGCTCGACGGCCTGCCGCACGTCGGCGTCGCTGGCGACCGGGAGGCGACCGGCCTCAGCGCCGGTCGCCGGGCTGGTGGAGACCAACTCGCCCGCGTCGATGACCGGAACGCCCGGGATATGCACTGCCGTCATGGCGGAAGTCTAGACCCGAGGATTACTCACCGGTAGGGTTCCCGATTCGCGGTCGGGGGACCGGCGTCGCACCAACCCGGCCGATCGTTGATCAGTGCAGGTCAGGGCGTCGGCGACGGGTGCAGCCCGCCCGAATCGTCGAACGGCAGGTGGCCGGGAGGTGACGAGAGGCTGACCGGCCGGTCGGTATTGACGACTACCGTCTGATGGCAAGCTGACGCGCGGAGTGACGGTGTGGGGTGGAGGGCTGACTGTCCATGGAGGAACATCCGGAACTGATGCCGCTGTTGACGGTCGCGGGTGGACCGATGCGCGGCGCGAGCTTTCGCATGCGAGCCGAAATACAGGTGATCGGCAGAGCGCCGAGCGGTCAGGTGGTCATCAACGACCCACACCTGAGCCGTCGTCACGCCGAGGTGTGGCTGGCACCGGAGGGCCCGTCCCTGCGGGACCTGGGCTCCACCAACGGCACCTGGCTCAACGACCGGCGGATCACCGAGGTGGAACGACTCTCCGACGGCGACGTGATCCGGCTGGGCCGTACCGAGCTGCGCCTGTTCGACCCTGGGGTGGCGCTCACCGACCCGGTGGGGCTCAGCTTCGGCCCGTCCCGGCGCGACGTCCGACCGACGCTGGCACTGCCACTGGCCGCGCCACCGGGCTCGCGTCGCTGATCTGGCGGCCGGCCACACCTGGGAGCTCCGCTGGGTGGCGGTCCGACACCTGGACCGGCGGGGACACCCGTGGCACCATGCCGCGGATGGAGACCGAGCAGCGGACCGTGGCGGCGAACGGCATCACCCAGGCGGTACGGGTGGCCGGCCCACCGGACGGCACGCCGGTGCTGCTGATCCACGGCAACTGCTCGTCCGCGCTGTTCTGGGAGCCGCTGGTCCGCCGTCTGCCACCGACGCTGCGGGTGGTCGCCCCCGACCTGCGGGGGTACGGGGACTCCGCGACCGCCCCGGTGGACGCCACCCGAGGCCTGCGGGACTTCGCCGACGACGTGGCCGCCCTGCTGGACGACCCGACGCTCTTCGACGCCGACGCGCGCCCGGTGGTGGTCGGGCACTCCCTCGGCGGCGGGGTGGCGATGCGCCTGCTCGTCGACCATCCGCACCGGGTGGGGGCGTTGCTGCTCGCTGCACCGGTCTCCCCGTACGGCTTCGGTGGCACCCGCGACCTGACCGGCACGCCGACCACCCCCGACTTCGCCGGCACCGGCGCCGGCACGGCGAACCCGGACTTCGTCGCCCGCCTCGCGGCCGGTGACCGGAGCACGGACGCGCCGGCCAGCCCGCGCGCCGTGCTGCGAGCCACCTACGTGGCCGATCCCGCCTCACTGGGCACGGACGAGGAACTGTTGCTGGACACCGTGCTCTCCACCGCCACCGGGGACGACAACTACCCGGGCACGGCGGTGCCGTCGGAGAACTGGCCGGGCACCGCGCCGGGGGAGCGCGGGGTGCTCAACGCGCTCGCGCCGACCTTCTTCCGGATCGCCGACGAGTTGGTGGCCGTCGCCGAGAAACCGCCGGTCACCTGGGTACGCGGAGACGTCGACGTCATCGTCTCGGACACCTCGCTCTTCGACCTGGCGTACCTGGGTTCGCTGGATCTCGTGCCCGGCTGGCCCGGCGCGGACGCCTGCCCACCCCAGCCGATGGTCGGCCAGACCCGGGCGGTGCTGGAGCGGTACGCGGCGGCCGGCGGCGCGTACCACGAGGTGGTGCTGCCCGGCTGCGGTCACAGCCCGCACCTGGAGCGCCCGGCGGAGTTCGTCGCGGAGTTGTTGGCCCTGACCAGCGTGTCGGCCGGGTAGCGGCGCCGCTGGGCCGTGGGTGAAATATGCCACGGCGTCTCGACAACTCACCGTCACGTGGCAGACTCGCGCGCATAACCTTAGCGGCCGTTCAGTGGCCGTGTGGAGTCTCTGGGGAGGCCGGTCGTGGCGCGCGAGTTCAGCACCGTGGGTGTGGTGGGGCTGGGCACCATGGGTGCCGGCATCGTCGAGGTCTTCGCCCGCAACGGCATCGACGTGGTGGCCGTGGAAATCTCCGCGCCGGCGCTGGAGCGCGGCCGGGCCACCCTGAAGGGCTCCACCGACCGGGCGGTCGCCAAGGGCAAGCTCGCCGAGGCGGACCGCGACGCCCTGCACGAGCGGGTGCACTTCGCGGTCGGGCTGGACGCGCTGCACTCCGTCGACCTGGTCATCGAGGCGGTGCCCGAGCACCTGGACCTCAAGCAGCGGATCTTCGCGGAGCTGGACCGGGTCTGCCGACCGGAGACGATCCTCGCCACCAACACCTCGTCGTTGAGCGTCACCGAGATCTCCGTCGCCACCAGCCGGCCCAACCAGGTGATCGGCATCCACTTCTTCAACCCGGCCCCGGTGATGAAGCTGGTCGAGGTGGTCCGCACGGTCGTCACCGCACCCGAGGTGGTCGCCGACGTGGAGGCGCTCTGCGCCCGGCTCGGCAAGGTCGACGTCACCATCAACGACCGGGCCGGCTTCATCGCCAACGCGCTGCTCTTCGGCTACCTCAACCACGCGGTCGGCATGTTCGAGGCGCACTACGCGACCCGGGAGGACATCGACGCCGCCATGAAGCTCGGCTGCGGCCTGCCGATGGGCCCGCTGGCGTTGATGGACCTGATCGGCCTGGACACCGCGTACGAGATCCTGGACACCATGTACCGGCGCGGCGGGCGGGACCGCCGCCACGCCCCGGTGCCGCTGCTCAAGCAGATGGTGACGGCAGGGCTGCTCGGCCGGAAGTCGGGCCGGGGCTTCTACACCTACGAGCGGCCCGGCTCCCCGGTGGTCGTACCGGATGAGGCGACGCCGCTGGCCACGGACGGCGGGCTCGCCGACGGCGCGCGCGCCATCGCGAAGGTCGGCGTGGTCGGCTCCGGAACGATGGCCACCGGGATCATCGAGGTCTTCGCGAAGGCCGGCTACGAGGTCGTCTCGGTGACCCGCGGCATGGAGAAGTCCGCGAAGGTCTGTGAGGCGGTGAAGACCTCGCTGAACAAGGGCGTGGTGCGCGGCAAGCTCGCCGAGGCCGACCGGGACGCCGCCCTGGGCCGGATCAGCTGGTCCGCCACGCTCGACCATCTCGCCGACGTCGACCTCGTGGTCGAGGCGGTCGTCGAGGAGTTGAGCGTCAAGAAGGCCCTCTTCGCCAGCCTCGACGAGATCTGCAAGCCCGGCGTGGTGCTGGCCACCACCACCTCGTCGCTGCCGGTGATCGACGTGGCGATGGCCACCCAGCGGCCGGCCGACGTGGTGGGGCTGCACTTCTTCAACCCGGCCCCGATCATGCCGCTGGTCGAGGTCGTCCGCACCATCCGCACCTCCCCGGAGGCCACCGCCACCGCCCGCGCCGTCTGCGCCGCGCTCGGCAAGACCGGCGTTGTCTGCGGCGACCGGTCCGGCTTCATCGTCAACGCGCTGCTCTTCCCGTACCTGAACGACGCGGTGAAGATGCTGGAGGCCAGCTACTCGACGGCCGACGACATCGACCACGCCATGAAGCTGGGCTGTGGCTACCCGATGGGCCCGTTCGAGCTGCTCGACGTGGTCGGGCTGGACGTCTCCCTGGCCATCCAGCGCGAGCTGTACCTCGAACTGCGCGAGCCGGGCTTCGCGCCCGCGCCGCTGCTGGAGCACCTGGTCACCGCCGGCTACCTGGGCCGCAAGACCCGCCGCGGCTTCCGCGACCACTCGCACCGCTGACCGGGTCAACGCCGGGCGGCTCCGGCCGCGTCTGCATGGTGTGACCTTCGAGGAGTACGTCGGCAGCCGCGGCCCGGCCCTCGTTCGGCTGGCCCGGCTGCTGACCGGTGACGAGCACCGGGCCGAGGACCTCACCCAGGAGGTGCTGTCCCGGGCGTACGTGCACTGGCGCGCCCCGGTGCGGCTGACCGCGATGCCGGCCGGGGCGTGGCCGGCCGGCTGCGAGGTCACCGTGACCAACTTCCCGGCCGCGCTGGACGTCTCGCTGGTCGTCAACGGGAGCGGGTTCCGCTCGATGGAGGTGCGGCTTCAATACGCGCGCAGCATCGCCGGTGCGCGCACGGAATCCAACGCGACGGCGGCCGGCCGGCCGGTCTACCGCTACCCGCAGGGCGGAATGATGGAGCTACTGGGGATACCGAAGGCTCATCTCACCGCCGGTTGGGGCTGGCCGAACAAGGGGTTCACCGAGGACGACGCGACCACCGTGCTCGGCGGGGTGCAGGTCGCCGAGCACCTGGACCGGCCCGCGACCTGGTGACCGCCCCGGGCGGTCGCACCCGCCGGACGTACGCTTGGTGACTGTGAGCCCCCGTCGCAATCGCCCTCGCCGGGACGAGAACGCCAACCTGGACGCCGACAGGGTCCGGCAGGGCGTCGCCTCGGTGCAGCAGTGGACCGACGGCGCCTGGCAGGTACGCGGCATCGGCGCGGGCGCGTCGGTCAAGACGTACCGCTGCCCCGGTTGTAACCAGGAGATCCGGCCCGGGGTGGCGCACCTGGTGGCCTGGCCGGCGGACGGCCTGGGTGACCTGACCGACCGGCGGCACTGGCACAGCGGCTGCTGGCGTGCCCGGGACCGGCGCGGCCCGGCGGTGCAGCGCGGCCGGGGCGCCCCGCGCTACTGAGCGGCCCTCTTCGGGGGTGGCCTGTGCCACGGCTGAGCGATCTGGATCACCCTGTTCGTGCCTGGGCGGGCGGTGGCGGCGACTTCGCGACAGACTTGGGCGGTGAGCACAGCGATCCGCGCGTCGTCGATCCTGCCCGGCCGCCGGGAGGACATCGAGCTGCACACCGCCGACGGTCTGCGGCTGGTCGGTGAGCTGGCCCTGCCGGCCGACCGGCCGCCGGTGGCCACCCTGGTCTGCCTGCACCCGCTACCGACCCACGGCGGAATGATGGACAGCCACGTGTTCCGCAAGGCGGCCTGGCGGCTGCCCGCGCTGGCCGACCTGGCGGTGCTGCGGTTCAACACCCGGGGCACCAGCAGCGTGCGCGGCACCAGCGAGGGAGCCTTCGACGGCGCGGTGGGCGAGCGGTACGACGTGGCCGCCGCCATCGAGTACGCGGAGTTCGCCGAGCTGCCCAACATCTGGCTCGTCGGCTGGTCGTTCGGCACCGACCTGGCGCTGAAGTACGGCTGCGATCCGGCGATCGCCGGGGCGATCCTGCTCTCCCCGCCGCTGCGCTTCTCCGCCCCCGAGGACCTGGCCACCTGGGCCAACTCGGGTCGGCCGCTGGTGGCGCTGGTGCCGGAGTTCGACGACTACCTGCGCCCCACCGAGGCGCGGGAGCGGTTCGCCGCCGTGCCACAGGCCGAGGTGGTCGGGGTGCCGGGTGCCAAGCACCTGTGGGTGGGCGACGCGGAGACGGTGCTGGACGAGATCGTCCGGCGGGTCAACCCAGCCGTCGAGGTGCCACTGCCGACAACCTGGGACGGCCCGATGGAGGCCGGCGACGTCAGCGCGTACGCCGACCGGACGGTGGCTGCCTTCGCCGACACCCCCGTCCCCGGCCCGGCCGCGACCAAGGCGGACTGACCCGGCCGCCACCAAGGCGGACTGACCCGGCCGCCACCAAGGCGGACTGACCCGGCCGCGACCGAGGCTGGCTGACTCGCTCGTCCCCGGCCTGGCCGCCGGTCCGGCGGGCTGATGCTCAGCGGCGCTCCTGGCGGGGCAGCACCACCTCGCGCAGGATCAGTTGCAGCGCGGCCACCGTGGGGATGGCGATCAGCGCGCCCACCACACCCAGCAGCGCCACCCCGAGCAGCGCGGCGAGCAGGGCCGCCACCTCGTTGACCTCGACCGAGCGCCGCATAACCTTCGGGTAGATCAGGTAGTTCTCCACCTGCTGGTAGATGAGGAAGAACACCGCGCAGGCGATGCCGGTGGGCAGGTCGGCGGCGAAGCCGACCAGGCTCACGATCACCGCGCCCAGGGTCGCGCCGATCTGCGGGATCAGGTCGGTCACCGCGACCACCACAGCCAACGCGAACGGGTACGGCAGGTCGACGATCAGCGCGAAGACGAACGTGGTCGCGCCGGCCAGCACCGCGATGCTCAGCGCGCCGACCATGTAGGCGCCAACCTTGGCCAATATTTCGTCACCGATCAGCTGCACCCGCTCCCGCCGGGAGCCGGGCACCAACGAGTAGCCCAGCGAGCGCAGCTTGTCGAAGTACGCCAGGAAGTAGATGGTCAGCACCAGCACGGTCAGCGTCCGGAACACCGTGCCGAAGATCAATTGGGCCCCGCCCAGCACCCCGCCCAGCGCCCGTCCGACAGTCTCCGCGTTGGCCGCGCCCTGCACCCGCTCCACCACGTCGTACCGCTCCACCAGGTCGTTGACCGTCGGATTGCGGCGCAACTCGTCGAGCAGGCTCGGGATCTGGTCGATGAACTGCCCCGACTGGGTGACGATCGGCGGGACCAGCGCCACGATGCCGCCGCAGAGCAGCAACACCACCGTGAGGGCGACCCCCGCCACCGCCAGGCCGTGCGGCACACCCCAACGGCGTAGCCGGACCACCGCCGGGTTGAGGCCGACCGCGAGGAAGAGCGCGATCACCACCAGCACCAGGATGCCGCCGGCATTCCGAATCCCCAGATAGAGGGTGTACGCCAGCAGCACGCCCAGCGCACCGGTGAAGCCCAGCAGGAAGCTGCTGCGGCGCAATGGCCGCCCTGGTGTGCCGAACTTTCCGGACGGGACCGCCGGCGGCTCGTCCGGGTCGACCCCCGGGGCGGGGACCGGCACCGGCGGTGGCACCTCGGCTGGCTGGGGGGTCTCCGCTGGCTGGGGGGTCTCCGCCGGTGGTGGCGTTTCCGCTGACGGGGGACCGGGGGTCACGTCCGGCTCGTCGCCGGAGGGGTCGTGCTGTGGCACCAGGAACCTCCCGGCTCAGGCCGTCGGACGACGGGCGACGGCCACGAACGCCCGCCACGCGGCGGGCGCGAACACCAGGACCGGACCGGCCGGATCCTTGCTGTCCCGCACCCCCACGACCCCCGGCAGATTGTCCGCCACCTCGACACACTCTCCGTTGCCGCTACGGCTGGACGTGCGCCAGAGCGCGCCGATCAGGTCCATGAGGTCACAACTTCCTTCATCAGTTCGATCGACTGGCGGCGAGACAACGCACCGTTTCTGATCATCTCCCAACGCGCCAGCAGCGTAGCCACCTCATGGTCGCCATCGACCACGAGACCGTCAATCTGATGCTCCATGTGCCCCACCCAACCACCGTCGGCGCCTCGGGCCAGATTGAACGGTCCGGAAAGGCCGACGTGCAGTCCGGTGTCGGCCGGAACGATGTGCAGGCTGACGTGTGGTTGCTCCAGGCTGGCGACGAGGTGGGTGATCTGCTCGACCATCAACCCGCGAACCTCCTCGCCGGCACGCCGCAGCACCAATTCGTCGACCACCGCGACGAACTGCGCCGGCTCCGGCTGCACCAGCAGCGACTGGCGGTCCAGGCGAGCGTGGACTCGGCGTTCCACTTCGTCGTCGCTCAGCAGGTCGTCGCAGCGGATCACCGCGCGGGCGTAGTTCTCGGTCTGGAGCAGCCCGGGGATCAGCGTGGGTTGGAAGCAGCGAAGTTGGCGGGCGCTGCGCTCGGCGTCCAGCCAGGGCCGGAACCAGCTCGGCTGGCCGTCGCGCTCGGCGAGCTTGAGCAGGTAGACGAGCAGGCCGCCGGTCGTCAACACCTCGTCGGCGCGGGCCAGGAAGAGTCGGTCCAGTGGACGCTGTCCCAGCTCCAGCGCGGACACCATCGAGCCGGAGTAGTGCACCAGCCGACCGAAATCCTCCTGGCTCATCCCGGCGGCGATCCGGAGCCGGCGCAGTTGCGCGCGGATCATGTCGGCCGTCGGCGCGGCGTCGCCTTCCACAGTGCCTCCGCAGGTCGAGGGTCGTCTCCACCGGTCGACCCGGCGGGTCACGTCGTCACCGCAGTCGCCCCACCGGAGCCGTCGAGGCCTTCCGACCGTAGCGGTGTTCTCAGCAGACTGTCACGTACCGGGTCGTCCCCGGACCACTCCGGTTTTCACCGCGCGGGCACTGCCGTCTCCACGTCGGCACGACCGCGCCCCAGCCGAGGAGACCTCCCATGCCCACGCCCACGTGTCGCGCCGTCAGCCGGTCGCTGCCCGTCACCGTCACCTCGCCCGCGCGGAGGTCCACCGGCTGTGCACTGCCCGATTCGCACGTGGTCGGCAGAGCGGGTACACCGGCTTGGCGGTTGTCCACCGGCTGCACGCCGCCGGGTCCGCACTCACGGCGCAGGGCGCGTACCCCGGTGTCGGGGCTGCCCCAGCCGCGGCTCGGGCCGTACCCCATGTTTCCCCGACCCTGCGGCGCGCGGACGCCGCACACCCCGTTGCGACCCATGTGGTGCTGCCGGGCCGACGGCCTGCCGTGGCCCTGTGCGGACGCCCGGCTGCTGCTCAAGGCGGAGTTCGACAGCGATCCGGCCGCGCTGACCATCTACCTCGCCGGGCTCTACCACGAGGCGGCGCACGACCTGTACCAGCTCAATCCCTACGACGGGCCGGCACCTCGGGAGCTGTTCGAACGCTTCGTGGCGTGGGGCCCGTTCCGCCGCCCGATCATCGACCCGGATGGCCCCTAGGCTCCGGACCACGCGCAGATCTTGGACAGTTTCCGTCACGCGATGACGGAAACTGTCCACGATCTGGTGGTGTGGCGGCCTCCCGACGTGAAGGCTGTTCGGATGCTGCCCGCCGATGACGCCGACGCACTCGACTGGCTCACCTTCGAGCAGGCGGGCGTGCTGACGACCGCGCAGGTTTCCGGGCTGCTCAGCGAGGGGGCGATACGTGGCCGCATCCGATCCGGTCGGTGGCGGTCGATCTGTCGGGGCATCCTGCTGACCGGCAACGGTCGCCTGGGCCGCGACCAACAGCTCTGGGTCGCGGTGCTGGCAGCCGGACCAGGGGCGATGTTGGCCGGCGCAACAGCCGCCAGCGAAGCGGGGGTACGCGGGCTGCGCGGTGAGCCGCCACGTGCTGGTGTCGGCCACCCGCCGTGCCGCGCGGACCTCCCTGCGCCGCCTCCCGATCGACATGCCTGCGGTGCTGGTGCATCGCACGTCGGTGTTGCCGGAATCGCACCGCCAACTCGCCCGTCCGCCGCGCACCACGACGGCCAGGGCGCTGGTGGACGCGGCGGGGTGGGCGGTCAGCGTGGACGAGGCGCAGTCGGTGCTGGCCGCCGGTTGCCAGCAACGCCGGGTGCTTCCCGAGGAGTTGCGGGCGGTGCTCGACGTTCTGCCCCGGGCACCACGCCGACGCCTCATCCAACAGACGGTTGGTGACATCACCGGCGGCGCGCAGGCGCTTTCCGAGATCGATTTCCTGCGCCTCTGCCGGCGGCATCACCTGCCGCTACCTGATCTGCAGGAGCAGCGGATCGATGCGGCCGGTCGTACCCGCTGGCTGGACGCGTACTGGCGGGAGTGGCGGGTGCAGGTGGAGATCGACGGCGCGCACCACATGGACGTCCGGCAGTGGGCAGACGACATGCGTCGGCAGAACGACGTGTGGACCAGCGGCGACCGGATTCTGCGCTTTCCGGCCTGGCTGGTCCGTGCCCGCCCCGACGAGGTCGCCGACACCGTCCGCCGTGCTCTCGTCGCGGCCGGCTGGACCCCGACTGCATCCGTGCGCACTCCGACGCACAACTGAATCTTGGACAGTTTCCGTCACGCGATGACGGAAACTGTCCAAGATTTCGAAGCTCACACGGGCGCCCGTAGCAGGGTCAGTCCTTCTCGATGGTGACCTTGCTGGGCTTGGCGCTGCGCTCGTCGGTGGTCGGCTTGGTGGGACGTTTGCCGTTCTCGCCCGTACTGGTGATCTTGGTGGGCTTGGCGTCCCGGCCACCCACCCCCGGGACCGCGGCGACTGTCGGTTCCCCGTCCACCCCGGCGCTCGCCACGCCACCGTCGACGGTGGTCACCGGCTCGGCCACGGGTCGCGTCGTCGGCTGCCCGGCGTCCTCCGCGTTGGCGTTCACCGGCTGCCTGGTGTCGGCGGGCTCGGTCTTGAGACCGGTGGTCGGACCCGACCCGGAGGCCGCGCCGGCGGCAACGCTCACGCCGTCGTCCCCACCACCGGGCACGCCTCCGCTCGCGCTGGCGTCTCCGGCCGGCGCGGTCGGGCCGTCGATCGGACCGGCGACACTCTGCAACCGCAGCTCGGACATCTGACGCTGGAGCTCGTCGGACTCCTGCCGGGCCTTCCAGGTCTCCTGCCGCAGATCCGCCAACTGCTGCTGGGCCTGGGCGATCTCCAGCATCACCTGGGCCAACTGCTGACGGCCCGCCGCCGACTCCTGCTGGGTCGCCGCCAGGTGCTGCTGAGTGGTGGCCAGGTGCTGCTGCGTGGTGGCCGCGTACTCCTCGAACTGCCGCCGGGACGCCGCGACATGCTCGTCGGCCTTGCGGCGCTTGTCGCTGGCCTCGGCCTCGGCCCGGCTCAGCAGCTCGGCGGCCTCCGCCTCGGACCGCTGACGCAGCGCCGCCGCGTCCTGCTCGGCCGCCTGACGGATGCCGGCGGCGCCCTGCTCGATCTCGTTCTTGCGAGCCGTGTACTCGGTCTCCAGCTCGTTCTTCCGGGTGGAGAATTCGGTTTCCAGCTCGTCCCGACGGCTGGTGAACCCGGTCTCCAGCTCCTGCTGACGACTGGCGAGCCCGGCCTCCACCTCCTGCTGGCGCGCCGCGTGTTGCTTGTCCAACTCGTCGCGGCGCTTGGCGAACTCCTGCTCGGCCGCGGACCGTCGCTGCGCCAACTCCCGGTCGGCCGCCTCCCGACGGGAGTTGACCTCCTGCTCCACCCCGGCCCGCCACGCGCCCAGCTCCTGTTGGGTCTGCGCCCGGGTGTGCTGCACGTACGCCTCGGTCTCGGTGCGCATCCGCTGCACGTACGCCTCGGTCTCGGCCCGGCTGCGCTTCGCCGCCTCGGTCGCCTGCGTCGTCAGCCGCTCGGCCTCCTGCTGCGCCTTCGCGCGGGTGGCCCGACCGGCCATCGACGCGTCGTCGATGATCTGCTTGGCCTCCTGCTGCACCTTGGCGTGGGTGGCCCGCCCGGCCTCGGTCGCGGTGTCGGTGAGCCGCTTGGCCTCCTGGAGCGCCTTGGCGTGCACCTCCTTGGCGGCATCGCGCAGATCGCTGGCCTCCTGCCGGGCGTTGGCCAGCGTCTCGCGGGCCGTCTCGCGCAGCTTGGTGGCCTCCTGCTGGGCCCGGGTGTGGATCTCCTTGGCGGAATCCCGCAGCTGGGTGGCCTCCTGCTGGGCCTTCGCCAGAGCGTCCTGCGCGGCCTTGCGCAACTGCGCCGCCTCGTCCTTGGCCGCCCGCAGGGACGCGTCCGCCTCGGCCCGCTGCGCGGCGCTGTGCCGCTCCTCCTCCGCACGTCGGGCGGCGAGGGCGATCTCGAAGTCCTTCAGAGCCCGCGCGGCCTGCTCGCGGGCCTCCTCGATGATGTGCTCGGCGGCGGCACGACGGGCCTCGATCTCCCCGTTCGCGTCGCCGAGGATCTGCTCGGCCTGCTCCTCGGCGAGAGTGAGGATCGACTCGACCCGCGGACCGAGGTGCCGGAACGACGCCCGGTCGACCACGTTCATCTGCTTGCGCACCTGGGTCAGGTCGCGCTGGAGAACCTCGACCTGGCCGGCGAGCTTGTGGATCTGTGTGTACGCCTGTTCCCGTTCGGAGGCGAGGGTCGCGATCTCGTGCTCAGCACGTGCGACATAACGGTCGACCTGTTTCTTCTCGTACCCCCGCAGAGCGGACTCGAAGCTGGGCTCCGTCGTCACGTCCCCGCCGAGAGCGAACAGTTCCTCGCCGTGCGACATGCCCCCATCCTCACACGCAACGGGGCCTGCTGGGGCGATACGGACGGGCCTTGTGGGAGCTACTTCACTCCGTTGCGGTCAGCGAACACCAGGGGTTAGGAAACGCATACGGCGCGAGGCGGCACCGGTTACCCGGTGTCACCTCGCGCCGTCGATGCCCCGACCTGACGCCTCGCGTCAGCCGGCGGTCTCCGCGGGCACCCGCTCCTGACCGCCCTCGGTCTTCTTTGCTGCTTCCGGCTTGGCAGCCGGAGCGGCCTGCGCCGGCATTCCCGGAACGATGCCGGCGAGGCCGGAGAGCATCTGACCCAGCTGCGACGTGACAGCGTCCTTCTGCCGGGTGAGGTCCTCGACCTCGCGGCGGGCGGCCTGCGTGGTCAGCTCCGCCTCGGTGCGAGCCTCGGTGAGCAGGCGCTGCGACTCGGCCTTCGCCTCGTTGAGGGTCTTCTCCGAGTGGGCCTTGGCCTTGTCGACCGTCTCGGCGGCGTTGCGCTCCGACTCGACCCGCCGCGCCTCGGCGCGCTGCTCGATCTCCTTGGCCCGCTCCTGTGCGGCCCGGGCACGCTGCTCGGCCTCGCTGACCAACTTCTGGGTCTGCGCGACCTGGGCGGCGTGCCGCTCGGACTCCTCGCGCTCGGCCTTCTCCCGCCGCTCGGCCAGCTGGAGCTCCAGGGCCTGAAGGTCCTTGTCGCGCTTGTCCCGCGCATCGGTGAGCAGCTTGGTCGCCTCGGCGCGCTTCTCCTCAGCCTCGCGGGCGGCCTTCGCCCGCTGCTGGGTGATCTCCCGCTCGGCGGTGGCCCGCAGGGTGGCGACCTCCCGCTCGACGGTCGACTTCAGCTCGGCCACCTCGTGCGCGGTGACCGTACGCAGCTGCTTGGTCTCCCGGTCGGCGTCGGCGCGCAACGTGTCGGCCTCGCGGCGTGCCTGCACCCGGACCTCGGCGGCCTCGCGCTCGGCGGCCGTCCGCAGGTTGCCCGCCTCGCGCTCGGCGCTCGCCTTCATGGCGGCAGCCTCGGCGCGGGCCTTGTCGGTGATCTCGCGAGCCTCGAGGCGGGCGGCGGAGAGGATGCCCTCCGACTCGCGCTTGGCCTCGTTGCGGTGGTCGTTGGCCTGCTCCTCGGCGAGCCGGAGGATCTGCTCAACGCGCGTGCCGAGCCCGGACAGGGTGGGCCGGCTGTTCTCTTCGAGCTGCTTGTTCGTGTCGGTGAGCTTCTGCTCCAGCGCACTCATGCGCTGCTCGGCCTGGCGGAGCCGACGCTGGGCGTCGTTCATCCGCTGCTCGGCCTCGGCACGGGCCTGCTCGGACTGGGTCAGCGCGGCGGTCATCCGGCCGAGGAAGTCGTCGACCTGATGAGTGTTGTATCCGCGCAGGCCAACGGTGAAATCTGGCTGCGAGTTCGCGTTATCGAAGAACGCGAGAGGGGAGGACTGCTGCTGGGGCATTGGGACATACTGGCAGACGCCCCAGGGTGCTTCGCAAGAGCGGTGCGCAGCTTTCGTGCCCTCTTTACATGGTCAACTCCCGCGATCGGCCAGGATGGACCAATCGGCGATCTTGGCAGGTCCCGGCGGGTGGGACGCCACGCAGCGTGACACGGAAAAGGGCCCCGGGGTTACCCCGAGGCCCTTTGTTCGATCCGGGTGGCTTATCCGCTAATGGGGGCGGAAGAACAATGAGCGATCAGCGCAATGGTCATCCGGCGTTCCACCGTCCGGCCGGAACCCGCCTCGGCGCTCCGGACGCCGGTCGGTGCCTCCGAGGGCCGGCGGTGCCGGTCAGTGACCCCGGAACCGGTTGATCGCGTCCTCGTGCCGGGCCCGAAACTCCCCGTCACGTACGCCCAGCCCGTCGGTCGGTGCGAGGCAGCGCACGCCGACCTTGCCCTGGTGGGCGTTGCGGTGCACCTCGTACGCGGCCTGGCCGGTCTGCTCCAGCGGGTAGGTGCGGGACACCGTCGGGTGCACCTTGCCGAGAGCGACCAGGCGGTTGGCCTGCCACGCCTCGTGGTAGTTGGCGAAGTGGCTGCCCACGATCCGCTTGAGGTGCATCCACAGGTAGCGGTTGTCGTACTGGTGCTGGAAGCCGCTCGTGGAGGCGCAGGTGACGATGGTCCCACCGCGCCGGGCCACGTAGACGCTGGCACCGAACGTCTCCCGACCCGGGTGCTCGAACACGATGTCCGGGTCCTCGCCGCCGGTCAGCTCGCGGATTCGCTCACCCAGGCGCTTCCACTCGTCCGGGTCCTGGGTTTCCTCGTCCTTCCAGAAGCGGAAGCCCTCCGCAGCCCGGTCGATGACCAGATCCGCGCCCATCCTGCGGCACAGCTCGGCCTTCTCCGGAGAGGAGACCACGCAGACCGGGATCGCGCCGCCGTTGAGCGCCATCTGGGTGGCGTACCCGCCGAGGCCGCCGGAGGCGCCCCAGATCAGCACGACGTCACCCTGCTTCATGTTGGCGCCGTGGTGCGAGACGAGCTGCCGGTACGCGGTGGAGTTGACCAGCCCGGGACTGGCCGCCTCCTCCCAGCTCAGGTGCCGCGGCTTGGGCATCAGCTGGTTGGCCTTGACCACCGCCAGCTCGGCCAGCCCGCCGAAGTTGGTCTCGAAGCCCCAGATCCGCTGTTGCGGGTCGAGCATGGTGTCGTCGTGCCCGGCCGCGTCCTCCAGCTCGACGGAGAGGCAGTGCGCGACCACCTCGTCGCCGGGCGCCCAGCGGGTCACCCCGGGGCCGGTGCGCAGCACCACGCCCGCCGCGTCCGAGCCGACCACGTGGTACGGCAGGTCGTGCCGGCGGGTCAGCTCGGAGAGCCGGCCGTAGCGCTGGAGGAACTTGAAGGTGGACACCGGCTCGAAGATGCTGGTCCACACGGTGTTGTAGTTGATCGCGCTGGCCATCACCGCGATCAGTGCCTCGCCCGGCGCCAGCTCCGGCGTCGGCACCTCCTGCACGTGCAGGGCCTTGCGCGGGTCCTTGTCCCGGGTGGCCATGCCGTCGAACATCCGGGCCTCCTCGGCGCGGACCACCACGCCCCGGTAGCTCTCCGGTACGGGCAGCCTGGCGAGGCCGGCGAGTTCGCGGTCCGGATCGTTCGATTCCTCCGCCGCCATGATCGCTTCGAGGATGTCCTGCACGGTGACCTCCGGTTCATCCGCACCCGCACGGGCCTGGGTGCTGCCATCGTCGGCGCCGGTGGGCACGACCGCCATGTCGGCATTCGACACATCCGGCACCGGTCGCGCTCCTGTGGGGCCGGACGTTACTGAACGGTAGCTAGGGCGGGAAGTCCTCTGTGAAAAACTGCATCCACCGATGCGTGAAGGTGTCCAACCACCCCGCCAACCGCGCACTGACGTGCGCGCACCCGGCCTCCAACGGCCGCACCCCTCGTTGATCAAGAGCTTTCGGTCATCCGTGCGGCGCAGGATGACGCAAACCTCTTGATCAACAAGGGGTAGGGGTGGGGGCGGGGGGTCAGTGGGAGGTGGGGGCGGGTTGGACCAGTTCGACGAGGACGCCACCGGCGTCCTTGGGGTGGACGAAGTTGATCCGGCTGTCCGCGGTACCACGCCTCGGGGCGTCGTAGAGCAGGCGCATGCCGCGCTCGCGTAGCGCCGCGCAGGCCGCGTCGATGTCCACCACGGTGTACGCGACCTGCTGCACGCCCGGCCCGTTGCGGTCCAGGAACTTCGCGATCGTCGACTCGGGGGTGAGCGGGGCGAGCAGCTGCACGCAGCCACCCTCCGTGGTCGGTCCGACGGCCAGCATCGCTTCCCGTACGCCCTGCTCGGTGTTGGTCTCCACGTGTACGCAGCGCATCCCGAACGTCCGCTGGTAGAAGTCGATCGCGGCGTCCAGGTCGGCCACGGCGATCCCGACGTGGTCAATCTTGCGAAGCCCGATGTCTGTGACGTAGTCCGCACCGGGCTCGACGGGGGAGTTCTCTGCCATGGCGCTAGTCTGGCCGAACAATCGTTAAGGCGTACAGCTCGGCACCCCTTCGGAGGCAGGCATGGCTTCGGTGATCGTCAGCGGCGCGCGGACCCCGATGGGCCGGCTGCTGGGCAACCTCAAGGACCTCCCGGCCACGAAGCTCGGCGGGATCGCCATCAAGGCGGCGCTGGAGCGTGCCGGCGTCAGCCCGGACCAGGTCCAGTACGTGATCATGGGCCAGGTGTTGCAGGCCGGCACCGGTCAGATCCCGGCTCGGCAGGCGGCGGTCGAGGCCGGCGTGCCGATGTCCGTGCCGGCGCTGACCATCAACAAGGTCTGCCTCTCCGGCCTGGACGCGATCGCCCTTGCCGACCAGCTGATCCGGGCCGGCGAGTTCGACATCGTGGTGGCCGGCGGCATGGAGTCGATGACCAACGCCCCGCACCTGCTGATGGGCCAGCGCACCGGCTACAAGTACGGCGACGTGGTGGTCAAGGACCACATGGCACACGACGGGCTCAGCGACGCCTGGGACTGCTGCTCGATGGGCGAGTCGACCGAGCGGCTCGGCACCAGGCACGGCATCTCCCGCGCGGAGCAGGACGCCTTCGCCGCCGCCAGCCACCAGCGGGCCGCCGCCGCGCAGAAGAACGGCCACTTCGCCGACGAGATCGCCCCGGTGGTCATCCCGCAACGCAAGGGTGACCCGCTGGTGATCACCGAGGACGAGGGCATCCGCCCGGACACCACCGCCGAGTCGCTGGCCAAGCTGCGCCCCGCCTTCGCCAAGGACGGCACCATCACCGCCGGCAGCTCGTCGCCGATCTCCGACGGTGCCGCCGCCGTGCTCGTGATGAGCAAGGCCAAGGCGAAGGAGCTGGGGCTGACCTGGCTGGCCGAGATCGGTGCGCACGGCAACGTGGCGGGCCCGGACAACTCCCTGCACTCGCAGCCGTCCAACGCCATCAACCACGCCCTGAAGAAGGGTGGCCTGAGCGTTGCGGACCTGGACCTCATCGAGATCAATGAGGCGTTCGCGCAGGTCGGTGTCCAGTCCACCCGGGACCTCGGGATCAGCCCGGACAAGGTCAACGTCAACGGCGGCGCGATCGCGCTGGGGCACCCGATCGGCATGTCCGGCGCGCGTCTCGTAATCACCCTCGCCCTGGAGCTGAAGCGGCGCGGCGGTGGCACCGGGGCGGCCGCGCTGTGTGGCGGCGGTGGCCAGGGCGACGCGCTGATCATCCACGTGCCGGGCAAGGCCGAGACGGACCAGTGAGCGCGAGGAGTGAGCCGGTCCTGCGAGCCCCGCAGTCGCGAACAGGGATGGCGCAGTGAGCGAGGCTGAGCACGTCCCGGCAGCGGGCACCACGTCGGTGCGCCGCAGCCGGGACGTACCGCTGCTGGTCGAGCGGGCCCGCACGGGCGACCCCCGCGCGGTGGCTCGCCTGATCACGTTGGTGGAGAACGGTGACGCGCTGTTGCCGGAGATCGCCGCGGCGCTGGCGCCGTACGCCGGGCAGGCCCAGGTGGTCGGGCTGACCGGTTCACCCGGGGTGGGCAAGTCGACCACCACGAACGAGCTGGTCCGCGCGCTGCGGGCGCGCGGGCACCGGGTGGGCGTGCTGGCGGTCGACCCGTCCAGCCCGTTCACCGGTGGAGCGATCCTCGGTGACCGGGTGCGGATGCAGGACCACGCCACCGATCCGGGCGTCTACATCCGGTCGATGTCCAGCCGGGGGCACCTCGGCGGGCTGGCCGCGGCCACGCCGCAGGCGGTCCGGGTGCTGGAGGGCGCCGGCTGCGACGTGGTGCTGGTCGAGACGGTCGGCGTCGGGCAGGCCGAGGTGGAGGTCGCCTCGCTCGCCGACACGACGCTGGTGCTGCTCGCACCCGGGATGGGCGACGCGATCCAGGCGGTCAAGGCCGGCATCCTGGAGATCGCCGACGTGTTCGTGGTCAACAAGGCGGACCGGGACGGCGTCGACGCCACCGTCCGTGACATCCAGGGCATGATCGCGCTCGGTGAGCGCGGGCCGGGGCAGTGGCGGCCCCAGGTGGTCCGGTCGGTCGCCGCCCGGGGTGAGGGCATCGACGACATCGCCGCCGCCATCGACAAGCACCGGGGCTGGCTGGTCGAGCACGGCGAGCTGCGCCGCCGCCAGGAGACGCGGGCCGCCGCCGAGATCGAGGCGATCGCCCTCGGCGCCCTCCGCGCCCGGATCGGCTCACTGCGCGACGGTACGGAGTTGGCCACGCTCGCCACCAAGGTTGCCGGGGGCGCGACCGACCCGTACACGGCGGCGGACGAGTTGCTCGCCCAGCTCGCGCGCTGACCCGGCGACCCGCCGGCCGGCGCGTCCACCTGGAGGAACCCGATCGGCACTGTCCGGTGCGGACCGGCGCCGTCGCTCGTGCGCGCCTCACGCCCGCAAGCGAAGGTCGCTCTGGTTTTAGTAGGCTCGCCGCGCGTGGCCACAAGCGGGGCTTCCGCGGAGCGGGCTGACGAGCCGGTCGGTCCACAGTGCACCGGGACCAGGGAGATGTGATCATGACGGACGCGGTGGAGAACGCCGGCGCAGTGCAGCCCGCGACGGGCGCGGCCCGGGGTGTCACGTCGGTTTCCGACGAGGTCGTCGAGAAGATCGCCGGTACGGCCGCTCGTGCCGTGCCCGGTGTCGCCGATCTCGGCGGTGATGTTTCCCGGTTCTTCAACAGCGTGCTGGACAAGATCGGCCTGGACGAGGTGGGCGACGCTCGGCGGGGCGTGTCGGCCGACGTGAATGGCAGCTCGGCCGTCATCAACGTGGTCCTGGTGATCGACGCCGGCCACGTCGTGGCCGACGTGACCGAGGCGGTGCGGGCCGCGGTGATCGAGGCGGTGGAGAAGTACGGCCTGACGGTCACCCAGGTCAACGTCACTGTGGACGACATCGAGCTGAACCCGCCGGGGGCGGCAGCGGGAGCCTGAGGCGTAGCTGCGACGGCCTGACGGCTGCCGGACCGCCCGTTTGCCGTCCGCCAGGAACATCCCGGGACGCATCGTCCCAGTAGGCTCGCACCGCCCCGACTTCACCGGGGCCGGACGTGCCCAGACGCGGTGGTGCGAGGAGCAGGGAGCAACTGTGGACCTGGAAGCAACGCGGGAGCTGACCCGGGCGTCGGTGCCGGCCGGCGGGACGACGCAGGTCGCCGACGAGGTGATCGAGAAGATCGCCGTCGCGGCGGCCCGCGCGGTGCCCGGCGTTGCCGACCTGGGCGGGGACGTCGCCCGGTTCTTCAACGCGGTTCTCGACCGGGTCGGGCTGGACCAGGTGGGTGACGCGCGGCGGGGTTGCTCGGCCCACGTGACCGGGGACGCCGCCGTGGTCAACCTGGTGTTGGTGATCGAGGCGGGTCGTCCGGTACCGGAGATCACCAGTGAGGTACGCGCCCGGGTGACGGAGACGGTCGAGGCGTACGGGCTGCGGGTCGACGAGGTCAACATCCGGGTCGACGACGTGGCGATGGGTGGGCCGACCCTGTAGCGCGCAGCCGGGCGTCCAGGTCGCACGTTACTCGCCGGTACGGCCTGACTTAGCGATCGTTCAGGTGGGGGCCTTACACTCGACGTGCAGTCGAGGACCCGAGGAGGAGCCCTGCTCATGGACGCCGACGAGATCGACGCCGGACGGGCGCGCTGGCAGGCCCGGTACGACGCCGCGCGCAAGCGGGACGCGGACTTCACCACGCTCTCCGGGATGCCGGTGGAGCCGGTGTACGGGCCGCCGGAGGGCGCCACCTATCCGGGCTTCGAACGGATCGGCTGGCCGGGCGAGTATCCGTACACCCGGGGCTTGTATCCCACCGGTTACCGCGGTCGGACCTGGACGATCCGGCAGTTCGCCGGCTTCGGCAACGCCCAGCAGACCAACGAGCGCTACAAGATGATCCTCGGCGCCGGCGGCGGCGGGCTCTCGGTGGCGTTCGACATGCCGACGCTGATGGGCCGCGACTCGGACGACCCGCAGGCGCTCGGCGAGGTCGGCCACTGCGGCGTGGCCATCGACACCGCCACCGACATGCAGGCACTCTTCGACGGCATCGACCTGGCCGGCGTGACCACCTCGATGACCATCTCCGGTCCGGCCGTGCCGGTGTTCTGCATGTACCTGGTCGCCGCGGAGCGGCAGGGCGCCGACCTGTCCAAGCTGGACGGCACCCTGCAGACCGACATCTTCAAGGAGTACATCGCGCAGAAGGAGTGGCTCTTCGACCCGGAGCCGCACCTGCGCCTGATCGGCGACCTGATGGAGTACTGCGCCCGGGAGATTCCGCGCTACAAGCCGCTGTCGGTCTCCGGCTACCACATCCGTGAGGCCGGCTCGACCGCCGCGCAGGAGTTGGCGTACACCCTGGCGGACGGCTTCGGCTACGTCGAGCTGGGCCTGTCGCGTGGGCTGGACGTGAACGTCTTCGCGCCGGGGCTGAGCTTCTTCTTCGACTCGCACCTCGACTTCTTCGAAGAGATCGCCAAGTTCCGCGCCGCCCGTCGGATCTGGGCCCGTTGGCTGCGTGACGTCTACGGCGCTACCAGCGAGAAGGCCCTGTGGCTGCGGTTCCACACCCAGACCGCCGGGGTGTCGCTGACCGCACAGCAGCCGGTCAACAACGTCGTACGCACCGCCGTCGAGGCTCTCGCGGCGGTGCTCGGCGGCACGAACTCGCTGCACACCAACGCGCTGGACGAGACGCTGGCGCTGCCCACCGACGAGTCGGCCGAGATCGCCCTGCGTACCCAGCAGGTGTTGATGGAGGAGACCGGTGTGGTCAACGTGGCCGACCCGCTCGGCGGCTCCTGGTACGTCGAGGCGTTGACCGACAAGATCGAGGCCGAGGCGGAGGAGATCTTCGCCCGGATCCGGCAGCTCGGCGGGGACGGGCCACACCAGATCGGCCCGATGACCTCGGGCATCCTGCGCGGCATCGAGGACGGCTGGTTCACCGGGCACATCGCCGAGTCGGCCTTCGTCTACCAGCAGGCCCTCGAAAAGGGCGACAAGAAGATCGTCGGGGTCAACTGCCACACCGGCACGGTCGCCAAGGAGCTGGAGATCCTGCGCATCTCGCACGAGGTGGAGCTGGAGCAGCGCCGGGTGCTCGCCGAGCGCAAGAGTGCGCGGGACGAGTCAGCGGTCCGCGCGGCGGTGACCCGGATGATCGAGGCGAGCCGTACCGACGAGAACATGATCCCCGCCATGCTCGACGCGGTCCGCGCCGAGGCGACCCTGGGCGAGATCTGCGACGCCCTGCGCGCCGAGTGGGGCACCTACCGAGAGCCGGCCCGCTTCTAACCCCCCCAACCCCCACCCCTCCGCGATCTTGCAGTTTCTGCGCCGACATAAGGCATAAATGCGGCGTACCGGCGACAGAATGTGCAAGATCGCGGGGGGTGGGGGCGGGGCGTGAGAGTTGCAACGTCGGGGTTGCGGGTGAGCTGAGATCGGGGGCTCACGTGCGAGACTAGGTAACCATGAGCGACCCACGGATCACCTCGTCGATCTTCACCCGCGGCGCGGTCGACCTCAGCACGCTGCGTGGCCCCGCACCAGCAAGTACCCGCCCCGGCACGCCCCCGCAGGGCGGCCCGTCCAACGGCGCCCCCGGCGCGCCCACAGCCGGCGGTGACACCGCCATCGTGGACGTCACCGAGGCGACCATCCAGTCCGACGTGCTCGAACGCTCGATGGCCACGCCCGTCGTCGTGTTCTTCGGTGCGGCCGGCTTCCCGGAGAGCGACGAGTTCGCCCCGGTCCTGGAGCGGCTGAACGCCGAGGGCGGCGGCACCTGGGTGCTGGCCCGGGTCGACGTGCAGGAAAATCCCCGAATCGCCCAGATGTTCCGGGTGCAGGGCATCCCCATGGTCTACGCGGTCGTCGGCGGCCAGCCGGTCGACGCCTTCTCCGGAGTGGTTCCCGAGGCGCAGCTGCGGCAGTGGCTCCAGGCCGTACTCAAGGCCGGTGGCGTGACCGTCGCCGAGCCGGAGGACCCCCGCCTCGACGAGGCGGACGACGCGCTGATGAGCGGCGACCTGGACGCCGCCGAGCAGGCGTACCGGAAGATCCTCGCCGACGCCCCGGCGGACGCCGCGGCCACGGCGGGGCTGGCCCAGGTCGGGGTGGCCCGCCGGGTGGCCGGTGCCGACCCGTCCGCCGCGCTGGCCGCCGCCGAGAGCGCCCCCGACGACGTCGCCGCCCAACTGCTGGCCGCCGACATCGAGGTGCTCAGCGGCCTGGCCGAGCAGGCGTACGCCCGGCTCGTCGGTCTGGTCCGGCGCACCGCCGGTGAGGACCGTGAGACGGTTCGCCAGCACCTGGTCTCGCTCTTCTCCATCGCCGGCCCGGACGACCCGGCGGTCGCGTCGGCGCGTCGGGCCCTGGCCAGCGCCCTGTTCTGAGTTCGTAGCACGCCAGCGCGGGCCGGCGTTCCGGCCGGCCCGCCCGACCACCGAGGACGGGAGCTCATGATGCGCCGGATCGCCGTCCTCGACGCGCCGACGAATCTCGGTCTACGGCCGCCGACGCCCACGTCGGTCCCGGGTTGCGCCAAGGCGCCCGGGGCGCTGCGCGACCACGACCTGCTGGCCCGGCTCCGCGCCCGCGACGCCGGATGCGTCACCCCCGCCCGGTACGACCCGGGCGACTGGCGGCCCGGCGACGGGGTGTGCCACGCCCGGGAGATCGCCGACTACTCGTTGGCCCTCGCCGAACGCATCGGCTCGATCATCGACCGGGGTGAGTTCCCGGTGGTGCTCGGCGGCGACTGCTCCGTGCTCCTCGGCTCGGCCCTGGCCATGCACCGCCTCGGTGAGGCCGTCGGCGGGCGGATCGGGCTGGTCTTCGTCGACGGGCACTCCGACTTCCGGCACCCCGGCAACGCCTCCTACGTCGGCGCGGCCGCCGGTGAGGACCTGGCCCTGGTCACTGGGCGAGGGCAGGCCGACCTGGCCGCGCTGGAGGGCCGCCGGCCCTACTTCCGCGACATCGACGTGGTGGTGCTCGGCATCCGCGCCCAGGACGAATACCGGCTCGACCTCCAGGCCGCCGGGATCACCACCCGACCGGTGCCGGCGCTGCGTGCCGAAGGCGCCGCCCGGACGGCCCAGTGGGCGCACGAGCAACTCGCCGACTGCGCGGGCTACTGGGTGCACATCGACGTGGACGTGCTCGACCCGGCGGTGATGCCCGCCGTGGACGCCCCCGACCCGGGTGGAATCGCCTTCGCCGAGCTGGAGATCCTGCTCGCCGGCCTGGTCGACACCCCGCACTGCCTCGGCGTGGAGCTGACCGTCTTCGACCCCGACTACGACCCGGACGGCTCGTACGCGGCCGAGATCGTCAACACAGTGGTCGCCGGTCTGGCACCGGTGACCGCCCCGGAAGCCGTGCCCCCCCGACTGCTGTCGGCCCGGCCCGCGCCCTCCCCGCGGCGCGGCAACGGCCGGGGCGCCACCGCCACCACCGATCGCTTCGAGCGGCTCGACCGTGCCGAGCGTCCCAACCGTGCCGAGCGGCTCGACGGGCTGGTTGGGCTTGACGGGCTCGACGGTGCTGAGCAGGTTGCGAGTCTTGAATTCCCCGCTGACGTCGACCCTGCTGACATCGACCCTGCTGACATCGACCCGGCCGATGTCGGGCCTGCTGGGCTCGGGTCTGCCGGCGTCGGGCCTGCCGGGCTCGGGCCTGCGGCTCTCGGGCCGGCCGGTGTCGGCGCACCCGGCGTCGGTCCGTCGGTGAGCGTGGTGCCGAACGACGTCCCGGCCGAGAGGGAATCACTTGGCACGGGCGGACGGGCCCACTCCGGGCCATCGGGCGTCGCGGCCAGTGTCGCGCCCCTGGTCGAACGTGAACCGGTCGGCCCGCCGGCGTCGGCCGGCCCAGGTCTCCTGCGACGCACCGCCCCGTCGACCCAGAACCCGCCGGAAAGGCACGAAGCCGACACCGCCTGACCCGGTCTTCGGCCCCCTAGCCTTGATCGACTCGGTTTCAGTGAATCCGGGGTGTCCGAGTGGCTCGGACACCGCAGTTTCAGCGAAACCGAGTGGATCAAGGCCGGGCGCCGGGCGTTGCCCCCCGGGCGAGGGCCGTACGCCGGGGCGTTGGCCCCGGGGCAGTGGCCTCAGGGCGGTGGCCCGGCGCCTGGTAGGCCCCGGGTGGTGGGGTCAGGGGGTCGGGAGGGCGCGGAGGAAGCGCTCGGCCATCGGGACGGCCGAGGCGGTGCTGGCCCCGCCCTTCTCCACGAAGACGGCGAACGCCACGTCGCCCCGCCAGCCGACGAACCAGGCGTGGGTGTGCGCCGGGTTGTCGTCGTACTCGGCGGTGCCGGTCTTGCCGTACACCTCGCCCGGCACATCCTTGAGCGCGCTGCCGGTGCCGGCGGTGACCACCTCGCGCATCATCGTGCGCAGCGCCTTGACGGACTCTGGCTTGAGCTGCTCGCCTGCCGGCGCCGGCTTGGCCGGCGCCGGGTCGATCAGCAGCTTCGGTTGCTCGAAGCGGCCGCGGGCGACGGCGGCGGTGGCGCCGGCCATGGCGAGCGGGCTGACCAGCGTGGTGCCCTGCCCGAACGACGCGGCGGCCTGCTCGGCCAGGCTGCCGCCCGTCGAGACCTTGCCGGTGAAGGCGTCCGTGCCGAGGTCCCACTGACCCTCCAGGCCCAGCGAGCGACCGGCGGCGGCCAGCCCGTCGCCGCCGAGCTTCGGGGCCAGCGCGGCGAACGCCGTGTTGCAGGACTTGGCGAAGTCGGTGCGGAACGGCACCGAGCCGAGCTCGAAGTTGTCCGAATTCTTGAAGGACCGGCCGTCCACGGTGAAGGTCTTCTTGCAGTCCACCGGCCCGTCCAGCGTGACCGCGCCCCGGTCCAGCAGGCCCAGCGTGCTGACCATCTTGAACGTGGAGCCCGGAGGAACCTGGGCGTCGAAGGCCAGATTCTCCCCGGCCGGACCGGGGCCGTTCGCGGCGGCGAGCACGGCGCCGTCGCTGATCCGGATCGCCACCAGGGCGGATCGGCGCGGCTCGGCGCGCAGTGCCCCGTCGGCCGCGTTCTGGACGGCGACGTCCAGCGTGGTCTTCAGCGCCTGCCCGGGCTGCGGCTCCCGGCGGAACAGCTCGGCGCCGGTGGGTTCGAGTTTGCCGCCCTCGGCCGGACGCTCGACCACCACGGTCAGCCCGGGGCCGCCGCGCAGTCGTTCGTCGTAGCGGCCCTGTAGCCCGCCGTGCCCGACCAGATCGCCGACGACGTACCGGTCGGGGTGCGCGGCGAGGTCGTCGGCCTGCGCCTGGTCGACAGTGCCGAGCAGCGCACGGGCGAACTCGCGGGTGGGCGCCAGGTCGAGCTTGTCGGTGATGAACTTGGTGCCGGGCAGGTCGTAGATCCGGGGCTTGATCTGCAGGTACGCCTCCTCGCGGAGCGACACCACCTCGACGAATGCGCCCGGCTCGGCCTTGGCCACCCGGTCGGGCAGGTCGGCCAGGTCGACGCCGGGGACCAGCGCCGGGCGGATGGCCTTGAACGCCGCGTCGAGGTCCTTGACGAGCTTCTTGAGGTCGGTGACGGCGTTGGGCTGCACGCCCACCCGGACCACCGGGCGGGGGGTCACCAGCGGCTTTCCGGTGTTGTCCAGCACGGCGGCGCGGGCACCGGGGTCGCGCCGCAGCGCCAACCGGTCGCCCTTGGTGAGCTGCTCGTGCACCACCTTCGGCTCCCAGATCACCTGCCACTGGTCGTCGTCGCCGTGGGCGAGCCGCACCTCCCGGTCGTACGCCCAGCGGGTCTGACCGGGCAGGGCCCACTCCACCTGGACGGTCGTGGTGGCGATGTCCTTCGTGATCTTCGGCTCGCCGCGACGCGTCAGCTTGGGCGGGGTGGCCGCCAGCTCACCGGAGAGGTCCTTGATCTCGCGCGCCACGTCGGCCGACGGCAGTTTCGAGCCGAGCGGGTCGATCAGACCGACCGCCTGGAGGTCACCGCTGCGCCAGCCCGCAAGGAAGGCGTCGACGGTGCTCTGCGGCCCGTCGTCGCCGGAACAACCGACCAGGACACCCGCCGTGAGCAGCGCCGTGGTGACGGCGGCGGCGAGCCGGCGGGCGGGGTTCGGCCGGTGGGGCCGGGGGTACGACAAGGGCATGAAGCTGGTCCTTCCGATCTCGGACTGCCCTCGCACGGTAGTACGGGAACGCCGTCCCCAACGTCCCCCAGGTGCTTGGTCGCGCTCAAAGACGGGCCGCACCCGTGTGATGAACATCGCGTGGCGGGGTATCCCGCAGCCGGCCAACCTCGGACCCGCAACGGGTGAAAGGACAAAGTCCCGATCCGGACGTCTGGCCAGTGGTCCGCCGACGAAGGCGCAGAGCGGCAGGGCCTAGGCTGGGCGGCAGAGTGACCCACAACGCGGTGGGTCGAGGGGAGTGGCACCGATGGACCGGCGTCCGGCGATCAAACCGGAACCCGACCTCCGGCAGGATGACTCCGGCCGGGACGATGACAGCTTCGATTCGGCGACCGACGGGGACGGCTACGGCCGACTCGACACGGGAGTCACCGGGCTGACCGGGTCGAGCATCGACACCATCTACGATCTGGGTCTGCCAGCCGAGGCGCTGGCCGACGACGTGGAGGACGCCGAGCTCGACGAACCCGTCCCCAACGCGGAGCGCCTGGTGGCCCAGGCCGTCGCGCTCGCCGGGGACGACCACGACGCGGCGACACTTGTCGGCCGTTTCTGGCGGTTCGCCCCGGACGAGGAGCTGGTCGGCTTCACGGCGGAAGAGATGCTCGACGCGGCCCGGGCGCACCGGGATCTCGCCCAGCAGCGGGTGCCGGGCGAGTTGAAGCTGCGGATCCACGAACCGCACGCCGACCAGCACCACACGGTCGTCGAGATCGTCACGGACGACATGCCGTTCCTGGTCGACTCGGTGACGGCGCTGCTCAACTCGTACCACCTGGACGTGCACCTGCTGGTGCACCCGCTGGTGGTGGTACGGCGGGAGCCGCTGGGCCGGCTCACCGAGGTCTCCGCGGATGTGGAACCGGACGACGCGATCAGCGGCGACATCATCGAGAGCTGGATGCGGATCGAGATCGACCCGGTCCGGGACGCGGCCGAACGGGACCGGTTGCGCCGCGAGTTGCAGCGGGTGCTCACCGACGTGCGGGAGGCGGTGGAGGACTGGCCGAAGATGCGTCAGCGTGCCCTCGCGCTCGCCGACGAGCTGGCGTCCGCCCGTACCTCCGACAACCGCCCACCGGTGCCGGAAAAGGACATCACCGACTCGGTGGAGCTGCTGCGCTGGCTCGCCCAGGACCACTTCACCTTCCTCGGTTACCGCGAGTACCGGTTGGTGGACGCCGACGGCGGCGACGCCGCCGACCCGGTCGACGGCAAGGCGTTGGAGGCGGTGCTCGGCACCGGGCTGGGCATTCTGCGCTCCGATTCGCCGGACGCGCGGTCGCTGTCCTCGATGACACCCGAGGCGCACGAGAAGGTGCTGGAGAAGCGCCTGCTGATCATCACGAAGGCCAACTCGCGGGCCACCGTGCACCGCTCGGCGTACCTGGACTACATCGGCTTCAAGATCTTCAACTCCGACGGTGACGTGATCGGCGAGCGGCGCTTCCTGGGCCTGTTCTCGACGGCCGCCTACCGGACCAGCGTCCGCGAGCTGCCGGTGGTACGCCGCAAGGTGGCCGAGGTGCTGGACCGCTCCGGCCTGAGCCAGCGCAGCCACTCGGGCAAGGATCTGATCCAGATCCTGGAGACCTACCCGCGCGACGAGCTGTTCCAGATCAAGACCGACGACCTGTACCACGCGGTGGTCGGCGTGCTGCGGATGGCCGGCCGCCGGCAGCTGCGGGTCTTCCTGCGGCGGGACGCGTACGGGCGGTTCATCTCCTGCCTGATCTACCTGCCCCGGGACCGGTTCACCACCCAGAACCGGCTGCGCATGCAGGACATCCTGCTGCGTGAGCTGAACGGTGTCGGGGTGGACTACACCACCCGGGTCACCGAGTCGATGCTGGCTCGGGTGCACTTCATCGTCCGTACCGACCCGACGCGGCCACCCGGCGACATCGACGCCGACCTGCTCGCCGAGGAGTTGGCCGACGCCACCCGGCTCTGGGACGACGACTACCGGTTGGTGCTGGAGCGCAAGCTCGGCGACGAGCAGGCCAAGCACCTGTTCACCCGGTACGCCGACGCTTTCCCGGAGGGCTACAAGGACGGGCACACGCCGTACGAGGCGATGAAGGATCTGGCGAAGCTGGAGCTGCTGGAGGAGCCCGGCCAGCTGGAGATGCACCTGTTCCGCAAGCAGTTGGCACCCCGGCCGGGCACCCGGGTACCCGGAGCCGACCTGGCCGAGGCGATGGACGTCCGGTTCAAGGTCTACCGGTACGGCGAGCCGATGATGCTCTCCGCCGTGCTGCCGGTGCTGCACTCGCTCGGCGTACGGGTGGTCGACGAGCACCCGTACGAGGTGGACCGGATCGACGGTCGGGTCTACCTGTACGACTTCGGCCTCATGCTGCCCGAGGGGCACCACGAGCTGGCCGAGGTGCGCCCGCACGTGGAGAACGCCTTCGCGGCTGCCTGGCGCGGCGAGGCCGAGGTGGACCGGTTCAACGAGCTGGTGCTGCGCGGCGGGCTGACCTGGCGGCAGGTGGTGGTGCTGCGGGCGTACGCGAAGTACCTGCGGCAGGCCGGCACGGTCTTCTCGCAGGACTACATGGAGCAGACCTTCATCGCGTACCCGAAGCTCGCCGCCTTGCTGGTGGAGCTCTTCGAGACCCGGTTCGCGCCGGGCGAGTTGAGCACCGAGCAGCGGCAGCAGCGCAGCGGTGAGCTGGTGGAGACGATCCGGGGCGCGCTGGACGACGTGGCGAGCCTCGACCAGGACCGGATCCTGCGCTCATACCTGACGCTGATCGAGGCGACCCTGCGGACCAGCTTCTACCAGAAGCGCGCCGACGGGCGGCCCAAGGCGTTCGTGGCGTTCAAGCTCGACCCGCAGGCCATTCCGGACCTGCCCGCGCCGCGACCGAAGTTCGAGATCTTCGTCTACTCGCCGCGCTTCGAGGGTGTGCACCTGCGGTTCGGGCCGGTGGCCCGGGGCGGGTTGCGGTGGTCCGACCGTCGGGAGGATTTCCGTACCGAGGTGCTGGGCCTGGTCAAGGCGCAGATGGTGAAGAACACCGTGATCGTGCCGGTCGGCGCCAAGGGCGGCTTCGTGTTGAAGCAGAAGCCGGGCGACCGGGACGAGGCGGTCGCCTGCTACCAGGAGTTCGTCGGCGCGATGCTGGACGTCACCGACAACATCGTCAGCGGGCAGATCGTGCCGCCCGAGGACGTGGTCCGGCACGACGGCGACGATCCGTACCTGGTCGTGGCGGCCGACAAGGGCACCGCGACGTTCTCCGACATCGCCAACGAGATCTCCAAGAACCACAACTTCTGGATGGGCGACGCGTTCGCGTCCGGCGGATCCGCCGGCTACGACCACAAGAAGATGGGCATCACCGCCCGGGGCGCCTGGGAGTCGGTCAAGCGGCACTTCCGTGAGCTGGGCCTGGACACCCAGACCCAGGACTTCACAGTGGTCGGTGTCGGCGACATGTCCGGCGACGTGTTCGGCAACGGAATGCTGCTCTCCGAGCACATCCGGCTGGTGGCCGCCTTCGACCACCGGCACATCTTCCTCGACCCGGAGCCGGAGGCCGCCACCTCCTACACGGAGCGTCGACGGCTGTTCGACCTGCCCCGTTCCTCCTGGGAGGACTACAACCCGGAGCTGATCTCGGCAGGTGGCGGCATCTTCCCGCGTACCGCGAAGTCCATCCCGATCACGCCGCAGGTCCGGGCGGCGATCGGCCTGGACGACGACGTCACGCAGTTGTCACCGCAGGACCTGATGAAGGCGATCGTCACCGCCCCGGTGGACCTGTTCTGGAACGGCGGCATCGGCACCTACGTCAAGGCCTCCACCCAGACCAACGCCGAGGTGGGCGACAAGTCCAACGACGCGATCCGGGTGGACGGGCGCAACCTGCGCTGCCGGGTGGCGGGCGAGGGCGGCAACCTGGGCTGGACCCAGCTCGGCCGGATCGAGTACGCGTTGACCGGTGGCCGGATCTACACGGACTTCATCGACAACGCGGCCGGGGTGGACACCTCCGACCACGAGGTGAACATCAAGATCCTGCTCAACACGGCGGTGGCCGACGGTGAGTTGACCATGGCCGACCGGGACGAGCTGCTGGCCGGGATGACCAACGAGGTCGCGGAGCTGGTGCTGCGGGACAACTACGACCAGGCTCGGGCGATCAACAACGCCCAGGCCCAGGCCGCCTCGCTGCTCCCGGTGCACCGTCGGATGATCAACGAGCTGGAGCGTTCGGGCGGGTTGGACCGCGCGCTGGAGGCGCTGCCGCCGGACGAGGAACTGGCGGTCCGTAGCGAGTCCGGGCTGACCGCGCCGGAGTTCGCCGTGCTGCTCGCGTACGTGAAGATCGTCCTGGAGCGGGAGATCCTCACCGAGGGGTTGGCCGACGAGGAGTGGACGACCGACGTCCTGGTCAACTACTTCCCGACGCCGATGCGTGAGCGGTTCGCCGACCGGATGGGCCGGCACCGGCTGCGCCGGGACATCGTCACCACAGTGCTGGTCAACGAGGCGATCAACCGGGGTGGCATCTCGTTCATCTTCCGGGTGGTCGAGGAGACGGCGGCCAGCGCGGCCGACGTGATCCGGGCGTACGTGGTGGTCAGCGAGGTGTTCGGCCTGCGCGACCTGTGGGACGCGGTCGAGGCGCTGGACAACAAGGTGGCGCCGGAGCTGCAGACCAGCGTCTACCTGGACACCCGTCGGCTGCTCGACCGGGCGGTGCGATGGCTGGTCTCCAACCGGCGTTCGCCGATCGACGTGCCGGCCGAGATCGCCCGGCTGCGCGACGGGGTCACCCGGCTGCTGCCGGGGCTGGAGGAGCTGTTCTACGGCAACGAGCGCCAGGGCATCGCCGCGCACATGGACTCGATGACCGAGCGTGGGCTGCCCCGCGAGCTGGCCGAGCGGGCCACCCGGCTGATGTACAGCTTCGGCCTGATGGACGTGGTGGAGACCGCGAACGCCAGTGGGCGGGACGTCAGCGAGGTGGCCTCGGTCTACTTCGTGCTGTCCGACCTGTTCCGGGTGGACTCGCTGCTGTCGAAGATCTCCCTGCTGCCGCGGGAGGACCGCTGGCAGACGTTGGCCCGGATGGCGCTGCGGTACGACCTGTACGCCGCGCTGGCCGCGCTCACCGCGGAGGTACTCGACTCCACCCCGGGCGACCTGCCGCCGCACGAGCGGGTGCAGCAGTGGGAGCAGTCGAACGCCACCTCGATCCACCGGGCGCGGCGGGCCATGGGTGAGTTCGACGAGTCGCGGGCGGACCTTGCCGCCCTGTCGGTGCTGCTGCGCCAGATCCGCACCCTGGTGCGGACCTCCGCAGCCGCCTGAGTCAGGTACGCCGGACGCGGTCCGGCCGGTCGGGGTGACCCGACCGGCCGGACCGCGTTTCGTTCGTCGTGGGTCACGCCGCCAGGGTGGCGAAGACGACGATGTTGTCCGGGTAGCTCTTCGCGGCCTGGTCGAACTGACCACCGCAGGTGACCACCCGCAGGCCGGGCCGGTCACTCGGTCCGTACACCAACTCGGTGGGGAAGGCCGTCTTCGGGTACGACTTCACCGAGTCGACAGTGAAGGTGGCCGGCACTCCGTCGGCGCGGCGCACTGTGACGGTGTCGCCGGGGGTGAGAGCGCCGAGGTCGAAGAAAACGGCCGGGCCGAGCACCGCCGAGTCCACGTGCCCGACGATCACCGCGTTACCCGTCTCGCCGGGGCTCGCGCCGGGCTCGTACCACCCGGCCTGGTCGGCCTTGTCCAGCGGAGGGACCTGGACGGTGCCGTCCGGGTTGGTGCCCAACGACATGATCGTCGCGTCGACGCCGATCCGGGGGATCTCGATGCTGGTCGGTGCCGAACGGGCCAACCCGGCCGCCGCCTGACCGACCGGCTGCCCGTCGAGCGGGGCATCGTCGGCGGTGCTCGCCGGCCCGGTCGCCTCGGGGCCGGCCTGGGCCAGCGGCTGCGGCGGTCGCGGAGTGGGCGTGGTCTTCAGGGAGGCGCCGATCATGCCGGCACCGATCATGGCCAGGGTAACGACGACGGCCGTGCCGGCGGCACGCCACGGTCTCCCGTGGCGGCCGCCGGCCGGTGTCGCCGTCACGTCAGACGAGCGAACCATCGGTCCGCCGACGACGCATCAGCACGATCCCGCCGAGCGCGGCAGCGCCGAGCACGCCCGCCCCGCCGGTGGCCAGACCCCGGTCGGTGCCGGTGCTGACGCCGCCGTCACCACCGTCGACACCGCCGTGCGGCAGCACGACGAGCTCGCCCTCGCCGCAGGAGCCCTTGAGCTCGTAGCGACCCGGCTTGGCGTCCTTGTCGACCTTGGCTTCGCCGTAGTAGACGAACTCGCGCTCCTCGTGCCGGCCACGCTCGTCCGAGCCGCGCTCGTCCTTGCCGTAACCGCCACGCTCGTCCGAGCCGTGCTCGTCCTTGCCGTAACCGCCACGCTCGTCCGAGCCGTGCTCGTCCTTGTTCTCCCAGCCCTTGTCCGAGCCGTATTCGGAGCCGTGCTCGTCCTTGTTCTCCCAGCCCTTGTCCGAGCCGTATTCGGAGCCGTGCTCGTCCTTGTTCTCCCAGCCCTTGTCCGAGCCGTACTCGGAGCCGTGCTCGTCCTTGGACTCCCAGTCCTTCTTGCCTTCGTCCTTGGAGTCCCAGTCCTTCTTGTCACGGCCCTCTTCAGCGTCCTGGCCGTGCTCCTCGCCCTTCCAGTCCTTGCTGCCCTCGTCGCCGTAGGCGTCGGCGGCAGCGCCGCCACCCTGGCCACCCTTGCCGTTCTCGTCCTTGCCCTTGTCGTCCTTGCCCTTGTCGTCCTTGCCGTGCTCGTCCTTGCCGTTCTCGTCCTTGCCTTCGTGGTCCTTGCCCTTGTCGTCCTTGCCGTGCTCGTCCTTGCCGTTTTCGTCCTTGCCGTTCTCGTCCTTGCCCTTGTCGTGGTCGGAGGAGTTCTCCTCCTCGCGCCACTCGCGGTCCTCACCCCGGTCTTCATCCGCCGGCTTGAGCTTGACCTTGCCGGTGACCTTGGACCACACGTACGCGTGCTCCTGCCGATCCGGGCAGATCTCGAGGAGCTTGACCTCGTCGCCAGCCTTGACGACGTGCGGCTTGGCGTAGACCTTGCCGTCGTCGTGGCCGTCGGCGAATGCGATCCCCGGTGCGAACACCAGGAGCGACGCGCCGCCGAGCGCGGCGCCCGCAACGACCTTCCCGAGCATCTTCTTAGCCATGACCTGCGTCACTCCATCCCTGTTGTCCTGAGCTCGGCGACAACCGAGCTAAGACCGACGTTAGACCGTTTCATGACTTATGAAGTGAAAGATTCGCGTTTTGACGTTTAAGCCGCTAAGGGGTGAAGGGGTGCTACGCGGCTTTCGCCGCGCCGAGCGTCGTGTCGGTCGTCGCGGGACCTTCTGGGTGGCGCACGGCGTTCCGCGCTCCGTGCGCCCGCACTGCCCCGCTCATCGCGTTGCGGCGGGTCCGGGCCACCCGTGCCGGTCGGGCCCACTCGGAGGTATCGTCCGAACGGCTCCCGCAACGCATCGAGCCATTGCCATGGAAGCGCTCCCATGCAAGAATCGGCGAACGCGGTTCAGAGAGCCACACCGTGCAGGCAGGGGAGTCGAGGGCACCCGGGTCACCGGGCGACGCACCCGCCGCCGATCGACCGGCCGACGCATCGGGCGGGCACCACCACCACCATCGCCCGTCCGGGTCGGGCGCCCCCCCAAAGAATCCCGTGGCGCCGACGGCCGTCCGTGCAGGACGCCCATCGGGCCGTCCCGCCGGGCCGTACGTGGGCCCGGTCTCGCCCAAGGAGATCAGTGGCATGAATGTGTGGAGAAGGCTAACCGGCCCACGCCGGGCCCTCGCGCTCGCCGGCGCGGGTGCCCTGGTCGCCGGTGGGCTCGTAACGATTCCGGTTACCGCGGCGCAGGCCGCGACGCAGTGCGACATCGCGTACACGAGTAACGACTGGCAGGGCGGCTTCACCGCGAACATCACCATCAAGAACGTCGGCGACCCGCTGAACGGCTGGACGCTGGGCTGGACCTTCCCCAACTCCAGCCAGCGGGTGCAGCAGGGCTGGTCGGCCACGTTCACCCAGTCCGGCAGCCAGGTGACCGCGCGCAGCATGTCCTACAACGGCACCCTGGCCACCGGTGCGTCGACGAGCATCGGCTTCAACGGCGCGTGGAGTGGCAGCAACCCGAAGCCGACCTCGTTCACCCTGAACGGTGTGGTCTGCAACGGTGGCACCACCCCGCCGACCACGCCCCCGCCGACCGACCCGCCCACTGACCCGCCGACGGACCCGCCGACCGATCCGCCGACCACGCCGCCGCCCGGCACCAAGGTCGACAACCCGTACGTCGGGGTGCGCGGTTACGTGAACCCGGAGTGGAAGGCCAAGGCGGACGCCGAGGCCGGCGGAAGCCGGGTTTCCAACAACCCCACCGCCGTCTGGCTGGACCGGATCGCCGCGATCAACGGCACGCCGAACAGCAGCTCCAACGGTGCCTTCGGGGTGAAGGAGCACCTGGACGAGGCGCTGCGCCAAGGCGCCGGCTACATCCAGTTCGTGATCTACAACCTGCCCGGCCGGGACTGCTCCGCGCTCGCCTCCAACGGTGAGCTGGGTCCGGACGAGCTGCCGAAGTACAAGGCCCAGTACATCGACCCGATCGCCGCGATCCAGGGCCAGTCGAAGTACAGCAGCCTGCGGATCATCAACATCATCGAGATCGACTCGCTGCCGAACCTGGTGACCAACACCTCCGGTCAGCCGGGCGGTACGGTCATGTGCGACACGGTCAAGGCGAACGGTGCCTACGTCAACGGCGTCGGCTACGCCCTGGCCAAGCTGGGCGCGATCGGCAACGTCTACAACTACATCGACTCCGGGCACCACGGCTGGCTCGGTTGGGACAGCAACTTCAACCCGAGCGCCGAAATCCTGAAGACCGCCGCAGTCGCCTCCGGCAGCACTGTCAACAACGTGCACGGCTTCATCACCAACACCGCGAACTACTCGGCGCTGCAGGAGCCGTACTTCAAGGTCACCGATAACGTGAACGGCCAGACGGTGCGGCAGTCCAAGTGGGTCGACTGGAACTACTACGTCGACGAGCTGTCGTTCGCCCAGGCGTTCCGGACCAAGCTGGTCTCGTTGGGCTTCAACTCGAACATCGGCATGCTCATCGACACCTCCCGCAACGGTTGGGGTGGCTCCGCCCGACCCACCGGGCCGGGCGCGACGACGAGCGTCGACACGTACGTCAACGGTGGCCGCATCGACCGTCGGGCGCACCTCGGCAACTGGTGCAACCAGGCCGGTGCCGGTCTCGGTGAGCGGCCGCGGGCCAACCCGGCGACGGGCATCGACGCCTACGTCTGGGTGAAGCCGCCGGGCGAGTCGGACGGCTCCAGCAGCGAGATCCCGAACAACGAGGGCAAGGGCTTCGACCGGATGTGCGACCCGACGTACGGCGGCAACGCCCGCAACGGCAACAACCCGTCGGGAGCTCTGGGCAACGCGCCGATCTCCGGTGCCTGGTTCTCCGCCCAGTTCCAGGAGCTCATGCGCAACGCCTACCCGGCCCTCTGATCGGGTAGCTCACGCACCAACCCGCTGCCAGTGGTTGGTGAGGCACTGTTGGCAGCAGGTTCCCCCGGGTCCCCGGCTCGACCGTCACAGGTCGGGCCGGGGACCCCCCTTTCGGACCCCGATCAGGGCACTGTCCGTTCGATCGCCGCCCGGCCCTGCTCGGCCAGGTCACGGCGGGCCTTCTCCAGGTTCTCCGGTGTCAGATCCTGCCCGCGGGCCATCACCAGGTCCTCCGGCTCCCAGGGCTGCTCGCCCCCGGTGCGGATGTTGTCCCCTCCGGCGCCGGTGCCCGTCCCGGTCGCCCCGGTGCCGGCGGCGTACGGGTCACCGATCAGCTCGTCGGTGTCCGGTGCGAGGTCGTCCGGTCGGCTGCGAGGCTCGGCGAAGCCCGGTGTGTCCCGGTCCGGGCCACCTCCGGTCCGCAACTGCGGCACGGTGGCGTCATCGTCCACCGCCGAGGCCACCTCGGGGCTGTCCTCCAGCGGCGGTTGGCGATCGCGATCGGTCATGGTGCTGCCTCCTGTGTCCGACACGGTGCCTGATTTCCCCCGCGTACCCCTTCGTGTCGCGCTCATGCCGCACGGCCCGGCGGTCGGAGCCGGGCCGTGCTCCCGCCTTGCGAGTCAGGTGGTCAGGCGTCGGGCTGCTGCTCGTTCGGGGACGGCGCTTCCGCTGGGCGCCACCACTGCCAGAGCAGCATGAGCAGACCGAACACGAGCATCGCCAGCCCGGCCCACAGGTTGATCCGTACGCCTTCGGCCTTGTCGATCTCGGCCCGGCTGTCGAAGATGCCGATCAGCGTCACGATGACCCCGTACGCGACGAAGAGGCCACCGATCACCCGGCGGATGTCGAACAGCCGAGCCGCGGCGGAACGTCGCTGCTCCGCCTGCGCCTCGTTGATCAGCGGGTCCTGTGCCGGCTTGCCATCGTTGCTCATCTGCCGACCCCTTTCCTCAGAAGACCGGGATGTAGAAGAGGGCGGCCAGCGCGACCGCGATCAGACCGAGCAGCACCGGGGAGCGGTACCAGGCGGCGTCCCCGGTGAGCACGTCGCCCTTCAGGTCGACGCCGCCCATGCCGTACACCAACCCGCGCAGCTCCTCGTCCCGCTTGGGTGAGGTGAGCGGAGTGACGATCGCGGCGACCACCACCGCCGTGACGAACGCCAGACCGGCGCCCCAGAAGCTCTCCTCCAGGTCGGAGTTGAAATCGACCACCCCGCCCTTGTAGAGCAGGTACAGGCTCAGCGACACCAGGGTGCCCAGCAGCAGCGACCAGAAGCCGGCCAGCGCGCTCATCCGCTTCCAGAACATGCCGATGATGAAGGTGGCGAACAGCGGTGCGTTGAAGACGGAGAAGAGCGCCTGGATGTAGTTCATGATGTTGCTGAACCCGGCCGCGATGAACGCGGTGCCGATCCCGATCACCACTGCGCCGACCGTCGCCCACCGGCCGACCCGCAGGTAGTACTCGTCCGACCGGTCGCGGCGGATGTACGCCTGCCAGATGTCGTAGGTGAAGACGGTGTTGAAGCCGCTCACGTTGGCCGCCATGCCGGCCATGAACGAGGCGAGCAGGCCGGTGACCGCCACCCCGAGCACGCCGTTGGGGAGCAGGTCGCGCATCAGCAGCGGGATGGCGTTGTTGTACTGGAGGTCGCCGCTCTCCGCGCCGAGGCCCTTCACCGTCACCAGGGCCACCAGGCCGGGGATGACCGTGACCAGGGGGATGAACAACTTCGGGTACGCGGCGATGATCGGCGTACGCCGGGCGGCGCTCATGTTCTTCGCCGAGAGGGCCCGCTGCACCTCGGCGAAGTTCGTCGTCCAGTAGCCGAACGACAGCACGAAGCCGAGGCCGAAGACGATGCCGATCCACTGCGCGCCCAGCGGGTTGGCGGTGCTGCCGGTGTCCTGCCACGCGTGCAGGCCGGCCTCGCCGAGTTTGGTGTCGCCGACCGCGTCCATCAGGCCGTTCCACCCGCCGACCTTGACCAGGCCGATCACGGTGACCGGGATGAGGCCGGCCAGGATGACGAAGAACTGGAGCACCTCGTTGTAGATCGCCCCGGACAGGCCACCGATGGTGATGTACGCCAGCACGATCGCCGCGCCGACCACGATCGCCGTCCAGAGCGGCCAGCCGAGCAGCGCCTGCATGACGAGGGCCAGCGCGTACAGGTTCACGCCGGCGATCAGCACCTGGGCGACGGCGAAGCTGATCGCGTTGAGCAGGTGGGTGGGGCGGTTGAACCGGAGCCGCAGGTACTCCGGCACGCTGCGGACCTTGGAGCCGTAGTAGAAGGGCATCATCACGATGCCAAGGAAGACCATCGCCGGGACTGCGCCGATCCAGTAGTAGTGGACCGTCATCACGCCGTACTGGGCCCCGTTGGCGGCCATCCCGATGATCTCCAAGGCGCCCAGGTTCGCCGAGACGAAGGCGAGACCGGTCACCCAGGCCGGCAGCGAGCGGCCGGAGAGGAAGAAGTCGACGCTGGTCCGGATGGCCCGGCGCGCGGCGAAGCCGACCCCGAGGACGGTGACGAAGTACAGCGCCAGGATCAGGTAGTCCAGGCCGTTCATGTTGAACCGAAGACCGTCGCCGTCCATCCCGTCCCCCCTTGTCCCGGCGTCCGCGCTGGTGGTGGGCGCGCGCCCTATTACCCCGTCCGCACGGTTTCACTCCTGGGGGTCGGGATCGTCGTATTCGGGCAATTCGGGTGGTCTGGCGGGCTACGCGACGATCGGCACGCAAGAGGGCGCCCCGGCCGTTTCGGCCGGGGCGCCAGTGTTGGTCCGGTGACTCAGCGACCGAGTACGCGGTCCAGGAAGTCCCGGTAGTTGCGGACCGCCATTCGCAGTTGCTCGGTGTCGGACGAGCCGGCGTCCTGCCACCCGCCCAGCGTGTTCTTCTGGGCCGCCAGCGCCGAGGAGAGGGCCTGGATGGCCTCCTCCACCAGCGACTGCGCCTCGCCGGCAGCCGCCTGCGGGTCGTCGACGAAACGCAGCTGCACGTCCCGCCAGCGGTCCCGGAAGCCCTGCGCGGTGTCGGTGTCGAGGAGCGTGGCCGGCTCGGCCGCGACCGTCGACCCGGCGGGTCGGGATGTTCCGGCGGACTCCAGCGTGGGGCTGGTGTCGTCGCCGGGGACCGGTTCGCCGTCCGCGTCCGGGTCGACCATCTCCGGTGTCGCGCTGCCGTAGCCGGCTGCGCCCGCTGCGGCGGCATCCCGATCGCCGGTCAGATCGCCGCGCCGCTCCGGGTCGCCGTCCGTGCTCCCCGGCGGGACGACGGTCCGCGCGGAGGTGTCCGCGTCGGCGCGGTCGTCCAGGTCGGTGGGGTCGTCGACGTCCGCGCTGTCGTCGACGTCCGCGTCGCGGCGGTGCAGCTCGGCGGTGGGGTCGGCGCGCAGACCCTCCCGCTCACCGTCCTCGGCGCCGTCGCCCGGCTGGGCGGTCCGCTCGGCCCTCGGGTCCGGCTGATCCTGCGGGTGCGGGCTGGCCAGCGCGGAGGCGGCCACCGCGTCGGCCACCGTGGTGGCGCCGAACGTCGTCGGCAGCGGCCCCGGCTCGTGGAAACCGCCCTCGTCGGTGGACCGGTCGTCGCGCCGGTGGCGCGGGTCGGAGTCGTCGGTCAGCTCGTCGTCGGCCGCGTCGTACGTGGCGTCCCGGTCGGTGTCGCCGGTCCGCTCATGGACGGCGGCCCGCTCGTCGAAGGTGCCCCGGTCGTCGAGGGCGTCCTCCGGGACATCGGAGCGGTCGGCCCGGTCGCCGGCCGGGGGTACCGGCACGGGCGCAGACCGGACGGCCTCCGGGTGGTCGTTGCTCACCTGCTGCTCTTCCTGGCGCATCGGTGGCCTCCTCAGCGGCTCGTGGCGTCGTGGTCCGGGTGGTGGCGCTGTTCGGGCGTGCGTTGGCCGACCGGCTCCTCACCCAGCAGGTCGGCGAAGAGTGCGCGGTAGTGCACGACCGCCTGCCGCAGCTCCTCGGTGCTGGCCTCGCCCCGGGAGTTGCGCAGGTGGATCTCGTGCGCGTCCCGGTAGTTGGTCAGCGTGCGGGCGTGCTCGACGGAGAGGTGGGCGATCTGGTCGGAGAAGTCACCGGTCGGGTAGCCCTGCTCCTCGATGAGCCGGGTGACCAGTTCGTCCGCGTCGCCCACGGTCTCGCCGGGGGAGTCGATGAAGCGGACCTGGAGTTCCTCCCAGGCGGCGGCGTACCGGGCCCGGGACTCGGGGGTGAGTGGGGTGAGCGTGAGCTCGGCATGCCGGCGTTCCCGGTCGCGCAGTTCGCGCTCCGCGGCGGACCGGCTGTCCTGTTCCGCCACCACCCGGTCGTACTCCGGTCCGAACCGGTTGCGCAGGGCCCGGCGGTTGTTGAGCGAGCGGGCGGCCACGGCCAGCACCGCGACGATCACCAGCACGACGAGCACGATGACGACTATCTGCGTGGGCGACATGGGCTCCTCCTTCGTCATCTGCTATTCCCTCCGCGCAGTGATCGCCAATCCCGATCCGAGGCACTTTCCTGACGAGGGGCCCAACTACTCACCGGCCAAGACCTGATTCATCCCGGAAGAGGCGCTTGGGCGGTGGAGACACGGGCGGTAGTGAAACAGCCTCCGATTACGTATCCTGCCCAAGGCGCCCGCGCCGGTGCCCGGCGACGCGGCCGGGCGCGCAGCCGGCAGGCGCGGTGCCCGGCGGTGCCGGCGCCCCTCCTGCCACCCTGTACGGGCGAGGTCTGATGAAAACCCGCGACTGGCCGATCCGCTCGAAGCTGACCGCGTTGGTCGTCGCGCCGGTGACCGCGCTCCTGGCGCTGTGGATCTTCGCGACCACGCTGACCTTCGGTCCCGCCCTGAACCTGCTCTCCGCCCGCACCCTGTTGTACGACCTGGGTCGCCCCGGCGAGACGGTCGTCACCGAGCTGCAACGGGAACGCCGACTGTCGGTGGTGCAGCTCGCCGGCAACACCGAGCTGCCCGCACTCGCCGAGCAGCGCGGACGCACCGATCGAGCGGTCGCCGAGCTGCGCCGCCGGGTGGACGGGGAACCGCTGCGCGACGCCGCGGACGACCTGCTGGAAACCCGGGTCGACCAACTGGTCACCGCCCTGTCGGCGTTGCCCGACGGGCGGAAGTTCATCGACGAGCGCAAGGTGGACCGGGCCGGCGCGATCGGCCTGTACAGCGGCATGGTCTCCGCGGCCTTCCAGGCGTTCGCCGGGATGGCGACGCTGACCGACCCGGACCTCAACCGGCAGGCCCTGGCGCTCACCGCGCTGGGTCGCTCCCGGGAACTGCTCGGTCAGAGCGACGCGCTGTTGGCCGGCGCGCTGACCGCCGGACGGTTCGCCGAGGGCGAGCACACCCAGCTCGTCCAGGCCATCGGCAACCAACGGTGGCTCACCGAGAGCGCCGTCGCCGACCTGCCCGAGAGCAGCCGGGTCGCGTACCAACGGTTGACCGAGAGCGAGGCGTTCACCCGGCTGCGCAGCATGCAGGACGCGCTGGTCGTACCCAACCGGTCCGGCCGGCCGACGGTCGACGCGGCGGCCTGGCAGGCCAGCCAGGACACGGTGCAGCAGCAGTTGCGGGACTTCGAACTGTCCGAGGCCGACGCTCTCACCGACCGTTCGGTGCCCATGGCGGTCCGCATCCTGGTGCGGCTGGCCGCCGCCGGCGTACTCGGGCTCGTCGCGGTGGTCGTCTCGGTGCTGGTGGCATTGCGGGTCGGCCGCACCCTGGTCCGCCGGCTCAGCGGCGTCCGCACCGCCGCGCTGGAGCTGGCCGAGCACCGGCTGCCCGACGTGGTGGCCCGGCTGCGCCGGGGCGAGCAGGTCGACGTCGCCCGGGAGGCGCCGCCGCTGGAGTACGGTCACGACGAGATCGGTGAGGTCGGGCGCGCCTTCACCGAGGTGCAGCGCACCGCCGTCCAGGCCGCGGTGGACGAGGTCACCCTTCGTCGCGGGCTCAACGAGGTCTTCCTCAACATCGCCCGACGGAGCCAGAGCCTGGTGCACCGTCAGCTGCACCTGCTGGACCGGATGGAGCGGCGTAGCGAGGACCCGGACGAGCTGGCCGAGCTGTTCCGGGTCGACCACCTGGCCACCCGGCTGCGCCGGCACGCCGAGGATCTGGTCATCCTCGCCGGCTCCGCGCCCGGCCGGGGTTGGCGGAACCCGGTCGCGATGGTCGACCTGATCCGCGGCGCGATCTCCGAGGTCGAGGCGTACGAACGGGTGGACGTCAAGGCCGTGCACCCGGCCGGCGTGCTGGGGCGGTCGGTCGGCGACATCATCCACCTGCTCGCCGAGCTGGTCGAGAACGCCACCGCCTTCTCCCCGCCGGACACCCGGGTCACCGTCACCGGGGCGCAGGTGGCCAACGGGTACGCCCTGGAGATCACCGATCAGGGGCTGGGCATGTCCGACGCGGCACTGGAGACCGCCAACACCCGACTGGCCAGCTCGCCGGAGTTCGACCCGGCGCAGAGCGCCCGACTCGGCCTGTTCGTGGTGGCCCGGCTGGCGGCCCGGCACGGCGTACGGGTGCGGTTGCGCCCATCCGGGAAGGGCGGCGTGACAGCCGTGGTGCTGGTCCCCGGCGACCTGGTCACCACCGAGCCGCCGGCCGGCCCCGACCCCGCCACGCTCGGTACCGCGTCGGCCGACCCGAGCCGGCGGCTGGCTCGGACGGCGCGCCGGGGTGCCGTGACCCGCCCCCGTACCCGCCCGCCGACGGCCCCGTCCGCCAGCACAGCCCCGCCCGCCCCACCCACCGGAGCACCGACCTCGGCCATCCCGCCTGCCAATGGGCGCAACGAGGAATCGGCGACCCCAGACGAGCCGGACGATGAGCTGGATGGCCTGCCCCGCCGGGTGCGCCGTCGTACCCCCACCGCCCAGCCTCGCTCGACCGTCACCGACACGCCGTCGCCCCGCTCGCCCGAGGAGGTCCGCCAGGTGATGGCGGCACTCCAGGCCGGCACGGCGCGCGGACGCGCCACCGCAATCACCCCGACGGCGTCAACCGGCCCGGCGGCGTCAACCGGCCCGGCGGCGTCAACCGACCCGGCGGTCCAGGCGGTGCCCACCGACCCGCCGACGACCCCCGAACCCCCGACCGTGACTGAGAGGGACGCCTAGTGCGGCATTCGACGAAGCAGAGCGCCGGCCTGGACTGGTTGCTCGACGAACTGGTGCAACGGGTACCGGCCGCCCGCGAGGCGGTGGTGCTCTCCGCCGACGGCCTGCTGCTCGGCTGCTCGGCCGAGCTGGAGCGCTCCGACGCCGAGCACCTCTGTGCGCTCGCCGCCGGCTTCTCCAGCCTCGCCCGAGGTGCCAGCCGGCACGTGGACGGCGGCCCGGTGCGGCAGACCGTGGTGGAGATGGAGGCGGCGTACCTCTTCGTCACCGCCGCCGGGCAGGGTGCCTGCCTGGCCGTGGTGAGCGACGCCGACGCGGACATCGGGCTGGTCGCGTACGAGATGGCGATGCTGGTGATCCGGGTGGGGGAGAGCCTTGCCGCGCCGGCCCGATCGGCAGCGGGTGCCGGAGATGCGGACTGAGCCGCCCGGGCCGCAGCACGAGTGGCTGGACGGTGAAGCCGGCCCGGTGATGCGCCCGTACACGCTCACCGGAGGCCGGGTACGCTCCGCCGTCGACGATTTCAACCTGGTCGCGTTCGTGTTGGCCGGCTCGGACGTCGATACGTCAAGCCAATCGCATCTGCTGCCGGAGCATCGACGGCTGGTCACCTTGGCCCACCGGCCGGTGTCGGTGGCCGAACTGGCAGCCGAGCTGGACCTCGCGGTCGGCGTGGTCCGGGTACTGCTCGGTGATCTCCTCGCCGAGGGCCTGGTCGCGGTGCACGAGCCGCCGGCCGCCGGCATCCTTCCCGACGACGACATCCTCAAGGCGGTGGTCAGTGGACTCCGTGCGCTATGACCAGGTGGGCACCAGCACCACCATCCCGCTGGCACTGAAGATCCTCATCGCGGGAGGCTTCGGGGCTGGCAAGACGACCTTGGTGAGTGCCCTGAGCGAGGTCCGTCCGTTGCAGACCGAGGAGGTGCTCACCGGTGCCGGGATCGGCACCGACGACATCTCCGGCGTGGAGGGCAAGACCACCACCACGGTGGCGATGGACTTCGGCCGAATCACCATCAACGACGACCTTCAGGTCTACCTGTTCGGCACGCCGGGCCAGGACCGGTTCTGGTTCCTCTGGGACGAGCTGGCCTTCGGCGCGCTCGGCGCGGTGGTGCTCGCCGACACCCGGCGGTTGGCCGACTGCTTCCCCTCCATCGACTACTTCGAGCAGCGGGGAATCCCGTTCGTGGTGGGCGTGAACTGTTTCGACGACTCCCGCCGGTTCGACCTGGAGACCGTACGCCGAGCGCTCGACCTGGACCCGGACGTGCCGATGGTGCTCTGCGACGCCCGGGACCGGCAGTCCGGAAAGATGGTGTTGATCTCTCTGGTGGAGCACGTCGCACGACAGCGCGGCGAGCCGGTGCCGGCGGCCTGAGATCCGGGCCGGAAAGCCGGTTAACGGGCGGGCAACGCGGGCAGCCTCTGGTTGGATCAACGAAGGATGCCGGCGGAGGAGTTGGGCGTGAGCGGTCAGGGTGAGGTCGTCCACATCGGGGGTTACACCGCGCAGAGCGGCGGGCGGGGCAGCGGCATCGTCGCCGCTCGTCGCGACCCGAGGACCGGGGCGCTGACCCCGCTCGGCACGGTGGCGGTCACCCCGTCCCCCTCCTTCCTGGCGCGGCACCCCACCCAGCCGGTGCTCTACGCGGTCAACGAGCTGACGGACGGCGAGATCAGCGCCTGGCAGGTCGGCGCGGACGGTGCGCTGGACCCGCTCGGCAGTCGATCGACCGGCGGCGCCGAGCCCTGCCACCTGGCGGTGCTGCCCGGCGGGGGTCACCTGCTGGCGGCCAACTACGGCAGCGGCAGCATCGCGGTCTTCCCGCTCGACCCGCAGGGCGTACCGGGCGAGCGCACCGACCTGGTGGTGCACGAGGGGCACGGCCCCGACCCGGAGCGCCAGGACCACGCCCACGCCCACATGGTCTCGCCCGGGGTGGGCCAGGGGCCGATCTTCGGCGTGGATCTCGGCACCGACTCGGTCTACCGGTACGACCTGGACGAGGCGACCGGACGACTGGTGCCGCGTGCGCCCCGGATGCGTACGAAGCCCGGCACCGGGCCCCGGCACCTGGCCCGGCACCCCGACGGACGGCGCTGCTACCTCGTCGGTGAGCTGGACGCCTCGGTCACCGCCTACGAGCTGACCGACGACGGCGCGTTGCACCAGCGCGGGCGGGTCGAGGCGAGCGAGCGCGCCGGTCACGTCCAGCCGTCGGAGGTCTCGGTCGCCCCGGACGGCCGGTTCCTCTACGTCGCCAACCGTGGGGTGGGGACCGTGGCGGTCTTCAGCCTGGGCGGGGAGCTGCCCGAGCTGGTGGCCGAAGTGGACACCGGCGGGGAGTGGCCCCGGCACTTCGCCCTCGTCGGGGAGCACCTCTACGTCGCCGACGAGCGGGCGGACATGGTGCGGGTGTTCCGCCGCGACGCCGACACCGGCGTCCTGGAGGCGGTCGGCGAGCCGGTGCCGGTGCCGAGTCCGACGTGCGTAATGTCCTGAACGATGGTTTAGAGACGTGAGAGCGACACTGGTTTGGCAACGCCGTGAGGCTGTCGCGTCACTCTGTGTTGCAAAAAAGAGGTCAACTGTTTCTCCTCCGTAACTTTAGTCCGAACGGATGTGGCAGGGACGGCACCTAGTACGCAAGATGGTCACCGTGTCAGCAGGCCGCCATCGCATGCGTTCGAAACTCCACCTAGCCGCCGCCGCCGCAACGGCGGGGGTGCTCGTCGTGACGACGGGCGCGTGGTTCGGCTATCAGGAGTTGATTCAGCCCAGCTGCTCGGGAGAGATCCGACTCGCCGTGGCGGTCGCCTCCGAACTCGCGCCAGCGGTGGACGCCGCCGCGTCCCAGTGGGTCAAGGATGGCGCCGCGGTCGGCCCGACCTGCATCCGCGTCGACGTGTCCGCGTCCGACCCGGTCGACGTGGCGGCCGTGGTGGCAGCCAAGCACGGCGCTGTGCTGGCCGGCGTGGGGCAGGCCAGTGGCACCGCCGTCAGCCCGGACGTCTGGGTGCCCGACTCCTCGACCTGGCTGCTGCGGTTGAAGAAGGACGCGACCGCGTTCGCTCCGACCAACGGCGCCTCCATCGCGCGCAGCCCGATCGTCGTCGCGATGCCCGAGCCGATCGCCACCCGGCTGGGCTGGCCGGACAAGAAGTTCAACTGGACCGACCTGCTCAAGCAGGTCACCAACACCAGCACGCCGCTGCGGACCGGGATCGTCGAGCCGACCCGCGACGCGGCTGGCCTGTCCGGTCTGCTCTCGCTGACCGCGGCCGCCAACGGCGCCGGTGGCGACGCCCAACGCAACACCGTCGGCGCGCTCCGCGCACTGGCCACAGGGCGTTCCTCGCTCCGCAACGACCTGCTGGCCCGCTTTCCTACGGCCAACGACTCGACCTCCATCGCCAGCGGTCTCGGCGCGGCGGCCCTGTCCGAAGAAGACGTGATCGCGTACAACAGCAAGAAGCCGCCGGTGCCCCTCGCCGCGCTCTACATGGAGCCGGCGCCGATGCCGCTGGACTACCCGTACGCGGTGTTGCCGGGCATCGAGCCGAGCAAGGCGTCGGCGGCCAAGGTGCTGTTCGAGCTGCTCACCAGCCCGAACTTCCGCAACCGGCTGGCCGCGCAGTCGCTGCGCGCGCCGGACGGCAACTGGGGCGAGGGTTTCAAGGCGCCGCAGGGTGCTCCGAGCCCGTCCGGCGGCGCGCCCACCGCGCCGGCGAACGGCGGCACCGCGGCGGGTGGCCTCGACCCGGCCGCCATCCAGCGGGTCGTCTCCAGCTGGTCGATCGCCACCCAGTCCGGTCGGATGCTCGCCGTCATCGACGTCTCCGGCTCGATGAAGGACCCGGTGCCCAGCGCCAACAACCGCAGCCGGGAGGAGGTCACCGTGGACGCGGCCCGTCGCGGCCTCGGCCTCTTCGACGACTCCTGGTCGATCGGCCTGTGGACCTTCTCCACCAAGCTCGTCGGCAACCGGGACTACCGGGAGCTGATTCCGATCGGGCCGCTCTCCGGCCAGCGGGCCCAGTTGGAGGGCGCGCTCGCGACCATCAAGCCCTCCAGCGGTGACACCGGCCTCTACGACACCATGTTGGCCGCGTACCAGGCGGTGCAGGAGAACTGGCAGCCCGGCCGGGTCAACTCGATCGTGCTGTTCACCGACGGCAAGAACGAGGACGACAACGGTCTCAACCAGCAGCAGCTGCTCGGCAAGCTCAAGCAGGTCGCCGACCCGGAGCGGCCGGTCCAGGTCATCATGATCGGTATCGGCGAGGGCGTCAGCAAGGCAGAGCTGGAGTCGATCACCAAGGTGACCGGTGGCGACGTCTTCGTCACCAAGGACCCGAGCGAGATCGGCAGCATCTTCCTCAGCGCCATCGCACGGCGTCCGCCAGCGCCGCGCTGATCCGACGCTCAGACGTCCAGGGGCCTGCCGTACCGTCGATTCGGTGTGGCAGGCCCCTTTTCGGCCACCAGGTTGTTGAAGAAAAGTGACGGCAATACGTCGGAAGCAATCGGCAGTCATAGTTGTCAAGGCAGGATGTCGACTGTTCCGGCATAGTCGGTCCGCCTCCGGTCCGACCCGTCGGCCGGGGCCATCCTGTACAGAGTGGGAGGGCCGGTGAGCGTGGCGACACTGTTGACCCCCGCCACGTCGGCGGAGCCGGACGCTCGACGCGCCGGGCTGGTGGCGCGTGCCGACGAACGGTCCTACGTGCGGGTCCTGGTGGTGCTGGACACCACCATCCTCATCATCGCGCTGCTGATCGGGTACGTGGCCCGTTTCGGTGACGACGAGCCGACCGGCTCGGAAATCCCGTACGTGCTGGTCGCCCCCGGGTTGGTGCTGGCCTGGCTGATCTCGCTCAAGGCGCTCGGCTGCTACGACGACCGGGTGATCGGCTACGGGGCGGACGAGTACCGGCGGGTCAGCTCAGCCAGCCTGCGCCTGGCCGGGGCGATCGCCATCATCGGCTACATCGCCGACGTCGGCGTCTCCCGGGGTTTCCTGGGCATCTCCTTCGCGGTGGGCACCGTCGGGCTGGAGGTGGCGCGGTTCGCCGCCCGCAAGCGACTGCACCGGGCCCGCTCGCTGGGCGCCGGCTGGTCCCGCAAGGTGCTGGTGGTCGGCGACACCGCCCACGTGTTGGAGTTGGTCCACACGCTGCGCCGCGAGCCGTACGCCGGCTACCAGGTGGTGGGCGCCTGCATCCCGGACGCGCTGCTCGCGCCGGTGGCACAGCGGCTGGGTGACGTGCCGGTGGTGGGGTCGTTCCGGGGTATCCCGGAGGCCGCCACCGCGATCGGCGCGGACACGGTCGCGGTGACCGCCTCCGGTGAGCTGACCGCGACCCGGCTGCGCCGCCTCGGCTGGCAGTTGGAGGGGACCGGCATCGACCTGGTCGTGGCGCCCGCGCTGACCGACGTCGCCGGCCCGCGCATCCACACCCGCCCGGTCGCAGGCTTGCCGCTGATCCACGTCGAGGCGCCCGAGTTCCGCGGGGTCCGCAAGCTGGTGAAAGGTTTCGTCGACCGGTCCGTCTCGTCGCTGGCGCTGGCGGTGCTACTGCCGCTGATCGCGTTCATCGCGCTGGCCATCAAACTGGACAGCCGGGGTCCGGTGCTGTTCCGGCAGGTCCGGGTCGGCCGGGGCGGGCAGGAGTTCGGCGTGTTCAAGTTCCGCACCATGGTCGTGAACGCGGACGCGCTGCTCGCCGAGTTGACCGCGCGCAACGAGACCGACGGCCTGATGTTCAAGATGCGCCACGACCCCCGGGTGACCCGCGTCGGCCGGCTGCTGCGCAAATGGTCACTGGACGAGCTGCCGCAGCTGGTCAATGTGCTGCTGGGGCAGATGAGCCTCGTCGGGCCCCGCCCGCCGCTGCCCTCGGAGGTGGCCCGCTACGACGGCGACGTGGCCCGGCGGCTGCTGGTCAAGCCCGGCATGACCGGCCTGTGGCAGGTCAGTGGCCGCTCCGACCTGAGCTGGGAGGACGGCATCCGGCTCGACCTCTACTACGTGGAGAACTGGTCCCTCGCCGCCGACCTCACCATCCTCTGGAAGACCTTCGGCGCAGTGCTGAACGGCCGCGGCGCGTACTGACCACCGCTCACGCCTGGGGGCCGGTCCAGTCCAGGCAGACGACCACCGCGTCGTCGACCAGGTCACCGGCCACGAACGCGCGCAGATCACCGATCAGCGACCGGACGGCGTCCAGGGGGGCCATCGGCCCGGTCCGCCGCAGGAACCGGTCCAGCGCCGTCTCGCCGTAGCGCATGTGCTGACCGGTGGCCTCCACCACCCCGTCGCTGACCACGAAGACCCGGTCGCCACGCTGCAGCGGGAACTTCTGCTCGTGGTAGTCGGTCGCCTCGAACATGCCCAGCGGGAACTGCGCCTCCAGGGGCTGCTCGGTGACGTCCCCGTCGCGGAGCAGGACCAGTCGGGGTGACCCGGCGTCCACCACGGTCATCATCCCGGAGCGCAGGTCCAACTCGATCAGCAGCGCGGAGAGGTGCTGCTCGCCCCGGTACAGGTCGTAGATGGCCTGATCGGCGAGGGCGGCCTGGTCGGCCAGGCTCAGCCCGGCCCGACGCGCGTTGCGCAGCGCGTGGGTGGCCAGCGAGGTGAGCAGAGAGGCGGCCACCCCCTCACCGGTGCCGTTGATGGTGGACAACCAGACCCGTTCCCCGTCGTCGGACCAGTCGAAGCTGTCGCCGCGCACCGCGTACGCCGGCTCCAACTGCCCGGCCAGGCTGAACGAGGGACGGATCCGGCTGCGGCCGGGGAGCAGGTCCCACTGCATCTCGGCCGCCAGGGTGAGGCGTTGGCTGCGCCGGGCCGCCAGATAGACGTCGGTGCCGGCGGAGACCGCCGCCACCTCGTGTGCGAGCGCGGTGGCGATGTCGGCCAGATCGGCGAGAATCTCCCGGTCGTCCGGAACGGGCGACAGGCACAGCACCCCTCGACGCTCGCCACGCATGGTGACCGGGAACCAGGCGGTGCCGTCGGTCAGTATCGGCGACTGGTGGTCGAAGGCGCGCCAGGCCGGGTGCCCGGGGTTCGTGATCGAGTCACCGTCGGTGAGGGGCAGTAGTTCCGCGAGTCGGTAGTCGACCTGGTAGAGCTCGACGTCGCTGATCCCGTACGCCTGGACGAGCACTTCCCCGATCCCACCGACGAGCCGGTCAGCTGGTGTCTCGTTCAGGGCACGTCGTGCCCGATTGACCGGTTCGCTCATCGTCAGTCCTTCACTGAAAGCTCGACTACCAGGAGGTTCGGAGTACTCTCGGGCCACCATGGCCGAACTGAACCGTCCGACGGACCCTGAGACGAGTATGGCCGCCGCACTGGATGCGGCAGCCGCTGCCCTGCTGGGCATCTGGGAGTCTGCCCGGGAGGGGACCGCGAACCGCGTGTCCGGTGCCCAGTTGCGGGCGGTGATGGTGGTGGAGCAGTACGACGGGATCAACCTGCGTCGGCTCGCCACCCGACTCGACATGCTGCTCAGTTCCGCCAGCCGCCTCTGTGACCGGCTGGTCGCCGCCGGCATGCTGGAGCGCGAGCCGGGCCGCTTCGACCGGCGGGAGATCTCGCTGCACCTCACCCCGGAGGCCCGCCGGCTCGTCGCCCAACTGCGGGCCGACCGCCAGGCCCAACTCGCCGCCGTGTTGGCCGGGATGAGCCGGGAGGGCCGCGACGCGCTGCTGAGCGGGATGCGGGAGTTCGACGAGACCGCCCGCCGCCAGCAGACGCAGAACGTGCCGACGCCGGATGAGCCGACGGGCCAGGGGGACTGGCCGGACGACCCGGACCGGCCCGGTGGGCGGTCGGAGGACTGGTCGGGCGATTCGGGTCGGCAGACCCGAACGGGGTGGACGGGTTCGTCGGGCGGTCCGGAACGATCGGTCGGCACCAGCAGGGAATGGCCGGCCGACGGCCCGCCGGTGGCGCGTACCGCCTGATCAAGCCGGCCGGGCCGGCCCCGGCCGGTCATGCCGGCGTCGACGCGCCCACGGCCAGCATCGCGATGTCGTCGTGGGCCTGCCCGCCCAGCCAGTCGTCGACCGTGCGGAGCACCCGGTCGATCAGCGCCGCCGGCGGTTGCCCGGCCGCCGACGCGAGCGCGGCCCGCAGCCGGGCCTCGCCGAACATCGCGGCGTCGCGCGGGCCGCGAGCTTCGGTCACCCCATTGGTGTACGCGAGCAGCAGATCGCCCGCGTCGAGGTGCACCCGGGTCTCGGCGAACCGTGCGGCCGTCAGCGCCCCCACCGGCATGCCACCGACCGGGACCGGGGTGACCGTGCCGTCGGCGGTGACCAGCAGTGGCGCCGGGTGACCCCCGCCGGCGACGCGGACGTCCAGCCCGGCCGGCCCCCGGTCCACGGAACCGAGCAACAGGGTGGTGAACTGGTTGCGCCGCGCCGCGTCCGGCGCGTCGAGCAGGGCCTGGTTGAGCAGGTGGATCAGCTCCAGCGGGCGTTGCTCGACGAGCCTCAGCGTCTGCAACGACTGGCGGACCCGGCCGGTCAGCACCGCCGCGCCCACGCCCTTGCCGCACACGTCGCCGAGCGCGAACAGGGCGCCGCGCCGGTGCGGAAACACCTCGTAGAAGTCGCCGCCGATGCGCAGGGTGTCGCCCGCTGCCCGGTAGCCGCCGGCCATGCTCACGCCGGGCACGACGGGCAGCTCGGGCGGGAGCAGACTGGTTTGCAGCACCCGGGCCAGGTGGGCCTGCTCACCGTGCAGGTCGGCGGTGGCCAGCGCGGCACCCGCGCGGGCGGCGAACTCCCGGGCCAGCTCCACATCGCGCGGGTCGAAGCCGGCCCGCCCGGCCCGACGGATGAGCAGCAGCGCACCGGCCGACCCGCTGGCGCTGAGCAGCGGGCTGACCAGCACCATGCCCGGGGGGCCGAACTCGGGCGGCAGCAGGTCGGCCAGGTCGGTGAGCAATGCGTCCGGCCAGGGGCCTGGCTCGGCCCGGTCGCCGGCCAGCGCTTCGGCCAGCCCGGGCACTGAGCTGGTCAGCGCGGGGCTGGCCAGCCCGGTGATCGGGGCGGGCTCGCCGTCGGCGTACCGGATCCATCGGGGGTGCGGCTCGGCCGGCGCGGTCGGTCGGGGCAGTGCCACGGCGACGTCGGCCAGGTAGGGAACGGCGAGCGTGGTGGTGGCCAGGAGGACCTGGTCCCGGTGCAGGGCCAGCGCCAGCCGGCTGCCGGCCTGGGCGAGGAAAGCGGTGCGGGAGCGTTCGGCGAGCAGGGCGTCGTTGCGGGCGTGCTCCTCGGTGACGTCGCGGACATACCACGCCCACCGGGAGCCGGCGAGTTGCCGTCGGACGCCGCGCAGTCGCCGGCCGTGGTGGTCGGCGTCGAAGCTGTCAGCGCCGCTGGCGACCGCCCGGGCCAGGGCTGCCACCGGGCAACCGGCCAGCTCGGTGCCGGCGTCGATCTCCGGGATCAACTCGGCCGCCATCGCGTTGACCAGGGTGACCCGACCGGTCCCGTCTGTTGTCAGCACGGCCTCGGCGAGCCCGTCGAGCAACTCCCGGGCCAACCGTTCGTCGGCTGACAACGGTGTGCCGCCGGGTTGCTGGGTCGTGGTCACCGCCGGACGCCGGCTCGCGTCTGACGACGTGTGCGCATGCTGCCTCTCGACTCCTCACCGGGGATCGTTGCCGGAAGGCAAGGGTACCGATTCGCTCCGACAGCGGCGCACGGCGCGGGTTGGCGATCAGCCGGCGCGGGCCAGCCAGCCGGCGGGCTGGGCGACGATCCTGCGCACCACCGAACCGGCGGCGCCTACCGCGGCGGCCTCCGCGCCGAGCGTCGAGGGGCGGACCGTGACCGGCGACCAGGCCGCGGTGAGCACCCGGGCACCGATCTCGGCGAGGACCGGGGGGCACAGCCAGGGTGCGAGCGCCGCGTAACCGCCACCGAGCACCACGGTGTCCAGGTCGAGCAGGTTGACGACGCCGGCAACCGCGACGCCGAGCGCCGTTCCGGCGTCGTGCAGCGCCCGCAGCGCGTCGGCGTCGCCGGCCTCGGCCAGCTCGGCCAACCGGGCCGTCGCGGTGTCCGCGGGAAGCTCGGCCCGGACCAGCCCGGCGGCGGCCACGATCGCCTCCTGGCCGGCGTACTGCTCCAGGCAGCCCTGCCCACCGCAGCGGCACGGACGGCCCTCGGGGTGCACCGGAAGGTGCCCGATCTCGCCGCTCCACCCGCGTACGCCGCGAAACAGCGCGCCGTCCAGCACGATGCCGGCGCCGATGCCCACCTCTCCGGAGATGTGCAGGAAGCTGGACGGGCCGGGTGGCTGCGAGTGCAGCTCGCCGAGCGCGGCGAGGTTGGCCTCGTTGTCCACCACCAGTGCGGGGACGCCGGGCACCTGCTCGATCAGCGGAGGGTGCTCGGCGAGCAGGGCGGGCACCGGCACGTCCTGCCAGCCGAGGTTCGGCGCGAGCCGGACCAGACCGGCGTCGTCCACCAGGCCGGGCACCGCGAGCGCGGCCCCGACCAGTGTGAGGCCCTGATCGGCGGCGTCGTCGCGGGCGGCCCCAGCCATCTCGACCAGCTGTGCCAGCGCGTCGGCGGGGGCCACCGGACGCAGGTCGGCCCGGTGCACGGTGCGGTGCCGGACCTCACCCGCGAGGTCCACCACGCAGACCGCCAGGTAGTCCACGTTGACCTCCAGGCCGAGCCCGGCCGGCCCCTGGTCGGCCAGGACCAGCCCGCGGGCCGGACGGCCGGCACCGGAGCGGGGAGCCGGGTCGGACTCGCTGACCAGCTGGCCGGCGAGCAGGTCCTCGACCACCGCGGACACGGTTGCTCTGGTGAGGCCGGTCGCGGTCGCCAGGTCGGCTCGGGACGGAGGGCGTTCGGCCGCGGCGATCCGGCCGAGCACCAGGGCGAGGTTGAGCTCGCGCAGACTGCCCTGACGGACTGCGCCGGCCGGGGCGTGGGTGAGGCTCACCCCTTGACAGTGCCATAGGGTGGGCAAATAATTCAATCGCTGAACAAATAGAGGACAACACCACCCCGGAGGTTGCTCATGGCACCCCGTCCCACCCCCGCCGACAAGTTCTCCTTCGGGCTCTGGACCGTGGGCTGGCAGGCCCGCGACCCGTTCGGTGACGCCACCCGTCCCGAGCTCGACGCGGTCGAGGCAGTCCACCGGCTCGCCGAGCTGGGCGCGTACGGCATCACCTTCCACGACGACGACCTGATCCCGTTCGGCGTCGACGCGGCCACCCGTGACCAGCACATCGCCCGGTTCCGCAAGGCCCTCGACGAGACCGGCCTGGTGGTGCCCATGGTCACCACCAACCTCTTCACCCACCCGATCTTCAAGGACGGTGGCTTCACCAGCAACGACCGCGACGTCCGCCGGTACGCGCTGCGCAAGGTGCTGCGTCAGGTCGACCTGGCCGCCGAGCTGGGCGCCAGCACCTTCGTCATGTGGGGTGGCCGCGAGGGCTCCGAGTACGACCTCGCCAAGGACGTCCGGGCCGCGCTGGACCGCTACCGCGAGGCCGTGGACCTGCTCACCCAGTACTCCATCGACAAGGGCTACAACCTGCGGTTCGCCCTGGAGCCCAAGCCCAACGAGCCGCGCGGCGACATCCTGCTGCCGACCATCGGGCACGCGCTCGGTTTCATCTCCCAGCTGGCCCACCCGGAGCTGGTCGGCCTCAACCCGGAGGTCGGCCATGAGCAGATGGCCGGGCTCAACTACGCCCACGGCATCGCCCAGGCGCTGTGGCAGGGCAAGCTGTTCCACCTGGACCTCAACGGCCAGCGCGGCATCAAGTACGACCAGGACCTGGTCTTCGGCCACGGTGACCTGATGAACGCATTCGCCCTGGTGGACCTCCTGGAGAACGGCGGCCCCAACGGCGGGCCGGCCTACGACGGCCCCCGGCACTTCGACTACAAGCCGTCCCGCACCGAGGACATGGAGGGGGTGTGGGCCTCCGCGGCGGCCAACATGAGCACCTACCTGCTGCTCAAGGAGCGGGCGGCGGCGTTCCGCGCCGACCCCGAGGTGGTCGAGGCGCTCGCCGCCAGCAAGGTCGGCGAGCTGAGCACGCCGACGCTCGGCGACGGCGAGGGCTACGAGGAGATCCTGGCCGACCGCTCCGCGTTCGAGGACGTCGACGTGGACGCGGTGGCCGCCCGGGGCTTCGCCTTCGTCCGGCTCAACCAGCTCGCCGTCGAGCACCTGCTCGGCGCCCGCTGAGGCCCCGCCATGCCGTTGGTCGCAGGCGTTGACTCGTCCACCCAGTCCTGCAAGGTGGTGATCCGGGACGCGGAGACCGGCGCCCTGCTCCGGCAGGGCCGGGCACCGCACCCGGACGGCACGGAGGTCGACCCGGAAGCCTGGTGGCAGGCGCTACGTAGCGCCGCCGACCAGGCCGGCGGGTTGGCCGACGTGGCGGCGATCTCCGTCGCCGGCCAGCAGCACGGCATGGTGTGTCTCGACGAGGACGGCCGGGTGGTCCGCCCGGCGCTGCTGTGGAACGACACCCGATCCGCCGACGCCGCCGCCGACCTCATCGAGGAGGCCGGCGGCGGCGCGGCCGGGAGTCGGTTCTGGGCCGAGGCCACCGGCAGCGTTCCGGTGGCCAGCTTCACCCTCACCAAGCTGCGATGGCTGGCCAGGCACGAACCGGAGCTGGCCGCCCGGGTGGCCGCAATCTGCCTGCCACACGACTGGCTGACCTGGCGGCTGGCCGGCGCACCAGGGTTGGACGCGCTGCGTACCGACCGGGGTGACGCCAGCGGCACCAGCTACTGGTCGCCAGCCACCGGCCAATACCGGTTGGACCTGCTGGAGCAGGGCTTCGGTCGGCGGTTGGTGGTGCCCGAGGTGCTTGGTCCGGCAGAGTCTGCGGGAAAGCTGTCCGACGGCCTCGGCGGGCCGGGCGGCGCGCTGCTCGGCGCGGGCACCGGGGACAACGCCGCCGCCGCGCTGGGCGTCGGCGCCGGCCCGGGTGACGTGGTCGTCTCGATCGGCACGTCCGGCACCGTGTTCAGCGTCGCCGACGTGCCGGCCGCCGACGAGAGCGGGGCCGTCGCGGGCTTCGCCGACGCGTCCGGCCGTTTCCTGCCGCTGGTCGCCACGCTCAACGCTGCCCGGGTGCTGGACGCTGCCGCCACGATGCTCGGCGTCAACCTGGACGAGCTGGCCGAGCTGGCGCTCTCCGCGCCAGCCGGTGCGGACGGGCTGGTCATGGTGCCCTACCTGGAGGGTGAGCGGACGCCGAACCGACCGCTCGCCACTGGTGCCGTGCACGGCCTGACCCTGCGCACGTCGACCCCCGCGCACCTTGCTCGGGCCGCCGTCGAGGGCATGCTCTGCGCGCTCGCCGACGGGCTGGACGCGTTGACCGCGCAGGGTGCCACCGCCCGCCGGGTCATCCTGGTCGGCGGCGGGGCCCGGTCGGCCGCCGTGCGTCAGATCGCCCCGCAGGTCTTCGGCTGCCCGGTCGTCGTCCCGCCAGCCGGGGAGTACGTCGCCGACGGCGCCGCCCGCCAGGCCGCCTGGGTCGCCCTGGGTGGCGCCGCGCCGCCGGTCTGGGCGGTAGAGGGCACCGAGGAGTACGCGGCGGCGGCCGTCCCCGCCGTCCGCGACCAGTACGCCGCGGCGCGCGGGTTGGTGCTCGACCGGCGCTGACCGTCGGGATCGACGCGGGTGGGTGCCGGTCGACGGTGACCGGCACCCACCCGCGTGACGACCTCCTTTGCGCGGTCTGGTTGGCTGCCGGTCATGACGGTGACCAGTGGCGGGCGCGGCCTGCGCCCGCACGCTCGGGGCGGTGGGCGGGCGCACCGGTTGTACAGCGTCGTGGTGTTCGTGCTGCTCGCCTCGCTGGACAACGTGGCGATCGGGCTGGTCCCCCCGCTGTACGGCCCGATCTCCGACGCGTTCGAGGTGTCCGGTCGGCTGCTCGGCGTGGTCACCGCGGTCAGCTTCCTGGTCAGCGCGGTGGCGGCGGTCGGCTGGGCGTACGTCGGGGACCGCACGAACCGCAAACCGCTGCTCATGGTGGGCACACTGCTCTGGGCGGCCGGCACCGGCGGTAGCGCGCTCGCCGGCGGCTACCTGACGTTCCTGGCCGCGCAACTGGTCGCGGCGGTCGGCCTCGGCGCGGTCGGCTCGGTGGGCTTCTCCGTGGTCACCGACCTGATCTCACCGACCCGGCGCGGGCTGGTGATGAGCTTCTGGGGGCTCTCCCAGGGGGTCGGCACCCTGGCGGGCACCCTCGTCGGCGGGCTGCTCGGGGCGGCCGACTGGCGTCGGCCGTTCCTGCTGTTGACCGGCGTCGGCCTGGTCGCCACCCTGGCCTACCTGTTCACGTACGACATCCGGCGTGGCCAGAGCGAGCCGGAACTGGCCGGCAGGTTGGACGCCGGCGCCGAGTACGACTACCGGATCAGCCGCGCCGACCTGCCGCGCATCCTGGCCCGGCGGACCAACCGGTGGCTGATCCTGCAGGGTCTGACCGCGCAGGCCGCGTTCGGCTCGTTGGTCTGGCTGCCGGTGCTCTTCGCCGAACGGGCCGAGGCCCAGGGCTACTCCACGTCGACCGCCGTGGTGGTGGGCAGCGTCTTCGCCACCCTGTTCCAGCTCGGTGGGGTGCTGTCCATCGTGGGCGGGCTGATCGGTGACGCCGTGCAACGGCGTACCCCAAGAGGGCGGGCACTCGTCGCCTCGATCGGCATCCTCGCCGCGCTGCCGTTCTACCTGGTGTTGTTCTTCGTTCCGGTGACCATCGACGTGCCGGACGGCGCGAGCGGCGGCGCGGTGATCGGTGCGGTGCTGACCAGTGTCTTCACCGAGCCGTCGGTCGGGCTGAGCCTGCTCACCGCGATCGTGGCGCTCGCGTTGACGTCGGCGAACTCGCCGAACTGGTTCGCGCTGATCGCCGACGTCAACCCGCCGGAGCACCGGGGCACGGTCTACAGCCTGGGCAACCTGGTCAACGGGGTCGGTCGCGCGGCCGGCAACGGGCTGGTCGGGGTGGCCTTCCAGGCGCTGCGAGCGGCATTCCCGCCACCGCTGAACTTCGCCGTCGGGCTGGCCGCGTTCCAGCTTTTCTTCATCCCGACCGGTGTCATGTACTGGCTCGCCTCGCGGACCTCACCGGCGGACATCGACAACGTGCACGACCTGCTACACACCCGAGCCGACCGCCTCTGACGCGCCGAGCTGCGCCGCGCCCGCGCTGCGTTGCCCGCGCTGCGCTGCCCGCGCCCCGCGCCGTGCACGCCTCAAGATCGCGCTACTTCCTGGTTCTAGTTGCCTTCCGGCGGGCCGAGACCACTACATCCTGGAAGTAGCGCGATCTCGAGGGTGCGGGCGGTGCGGGGCACGGCCCGCGGGCGCGGGGCGTGAATCGTTGACGACATCAGCTCCACAGCGGGCTGCCCCGCCCCGACCGGCCCGCCCGCGAGCACCGCTCGGCGGGGCGGGCCGGTCGGTGCGAGATCAGCCTCGCAGCCAGACGGTCACGTCGGCCGGGACCGCGCCGTCGTCGTCCAGGGGCGCGCTGGCGGCGAGCACCTCGGCACCGGCCGGCAGCGGCACCGGGGCGGCACCGAAGTTGGTCAGCACGGTCAGCTCACCGTTGCGGAAGCTCAGCACCTCGTCGCCGGAGGACAACCACTCCAGGGTGCCGCGACCCAGACCGTGTGAGCGGCGCAACCGCAACGCCGTGCGGTACAGCTCGTACGTGGAACCGGGCACGTCGCGTTGGCGGTCCAGCGCGTACTCCGCCCAGAGGGCAGGCTGCGGCAACCAGCTCGCGTCGGTCGGCCCGAAGCCGTACGACGGGGCGTCGGCCTCCCACGGGATCGGCACCCGGCAGCCGTCCCGGCCGCGCTGGGTGTGCCCACTGCGGGCCCAGGTCGGGTCCTGCCGGGCCTCGTCGGGCATGGTGGTGTGCTCGGGCAGCCCCAGCTCCTCACCCTGGTAGAGGTACGCCGAGCCGGGCAGCGCCAGCATCAGCAGGGTGGCCGCCCGGGCCCGGCGCAGACCGAGGGCGGCGTCCGGCTGCGGGTCGCCGATGCCGATGCCGTTGGGGCGTACGGTGCCGACCGGCAGGCCGAGCCGGGAGGCGTGCCGCACCACGTCGTGGTTGGACAGCACCCAGGTGGTCGGCGCGCCGACCGAGTCGGTCGCCTCCAACGAACGGGTGATCACCGCGTACTGGGCCGGTGCGCTCCACGAGGCGAGCAGGTACTCGAAGTTGAACGCCTGGTGCATCTCGTCCGGGCGGACGTAGCGGGCCAGCCGCTCGGCCGGTTCCACCCAGGCCTCGGCGACCAGCACCCGCTCGCCGGGGTAGCTGTCCAGGACCTGCCGCCACTGCCGGTAGATCTCGTGCACGCCGTCCTGGTCCCACATCGGCGGGCGGGGCTTGTCGATCTCGTTGCCGGAGAGGATCTCCTGCGGCTCCTGCCAGTCGGCCAGGTCGGCCTGCTTGATGAGGCCGTGCGCCACGTCGACCCGGAAGCCGTCCACGCCGCGGTCCAGCCAGAAGCGCAGCACGTCCAGGAACTCCGCGTGCACCTCCGGGTTGTCCCAGTTGAGGTCGGGCTGCCCGGTGTCGAACAGGTGCAGGTACCACTGGCCGGGCTGTCCGTCGGCGTCGACCGTCCGGGTCCAGGCCGGGCCACCGAAGACGCTCTGCCAGTCGTTCGGCGGCTGGTCGCCGGTCGGACCACGGCCGTCCCGGAAGATGTACCGCGACCGCTCCGCGCTGCCGGGCGCGGCCGGCAGCGCGGCCTGGAACCAGCGATGCGCCGAGGAAGTGTGGTTCGGGACCAGGTCGACGATCACCCGCAGGTTGCGGGACCGGGCCTCGGCGATCAACTTGTCCGCGTCGGCGAGGGTGCCGAACAGCGGGTCGATGTCGCGGTAGTCGGCCACGTCGTAGCCGGCGTCGGCCTGCGGCGAGGGGTAGAAGGGAGAGAGCCACACCGCGTCCACGCCCAGCTCGACCAGGTGGTCCAGGCGGGCGGTGATGCCGGGCAGGTCACCGATTCCGTCCCCGTCCGAGTCGGCGAACGAGCGGGGGTAGATCTGGTAGATGGCGGCCTCGGTCCACCAGCCGGTGGCCGGGTGACCGGAGGGGGTCTGCTGCGTCGGGTCGGTGTTCAGGGTCGTCTCCCGTGTTGCGGTGTTTGGATTTCAGTGTGCCCGGGGCGGTGCGGTCGAATCCCGGACCACCAACCGAGTGGGCAGGACCACCGGAGTGTCGCAACCGGCGCGCCGCTGACTGACGATGGGGCCCGGCGGTCGGGCCCCGAGCGGGTCGAGCAGCATCTGGGCAGCCAGCCGGCCCTGCTCGGCGGCGGGCTGGGCGACAGTGCTGAGCCCGAGCACACCGGCCAGGTCGTGGTCGTCGATGCCGACCACGCTGACGTCCTGCGGCACCCGCAGTCCGACGTCGCGCAGGGCGGTCATCGCGCCCATCGCCATCTCGTCGCAGGCGGCGACGATCGCGGTCGGTGGCTCGCCGCGGGCCAGCAGCTCGGCGGTGGCCCGGTTGCCGCCGTCGATGGTGAAGGTGGACTCGATGTCCAGGGTGGGGTCGGGTCGCAGGCCGGCGGAGCGCAGCGCCGCCTGGTAACCCCGACGTCGGTCGAGGTGGGTGGTGAAGGCCAACTCGTCGTCCGGGTCGCCGGAGATGTGGGCGATCCGGTGATGGCCGAGGTCGATCAGATGCTTGGTCGCGACCCGCGCGGCCGCCACGTCGTCGATGCGTACGCACGGCCAGTTGGGCACCCTGCTGCCCGAACTGATGGTGACGCCGGGCAGTTCCAGCGTGGCCAGCGCGGTCAGGTCGGCCGGGCGCAGGGGCGTGGCGACCAGCATCATCGCGTCCACCCGCTTGTGCAGGTTGGCCGTCCGCAGGACCCGCTGGCGGACCTGCTCCCGGCCGCCCAGGTTGTAGAGCAGCAGGTCGTAGCCGGACTGGTGGAGGTACTCCTCGACCGCCTCGACGACGGTGCTGAAGAACCAGCGGGTGATCCGGGGGACCACAACGGCGACCGTGCCGGTCCGGCCGCCGGCGAGCCGGGACGCGCTCGGTGAGACCTCGTAGTCGAGTTGCTCGGCGGCGGCGAGTACCCGGCGTCGGGTGGCGGCCGAGACCGTCGGTAGTCCGCGCAGCGCCCGCGAGACGGTGGCCGTGGACACTCCGGCCAGCCGGGCCACATCATCGATCCTCGTCACGGTTTCCCCCGCTCGGTGCCCGGAGCGTCCGCCGCCGCCCGAGGGGCCAGGCGGCGGCGGACGCGCGGGTCAGCCCTTGACGCTGCCGGCGAGCAGACCTCGCACGAAGAAACGCTGCAGGGACAGGAACACGATGAGCGGTACGACGATGCTGACGAACGCACCGGCGGTGAGGCGCTGCCACTCGTTGCCTCGGGTGCCGGCCATCTCGGCGAGCCGGACGGTCAGCGGGGCGGTCTCATCGCCGCCGCCCGCGAAGATCAGCGCCACCAGCAGGTCGTTCCAGACCCAGAGGAACTGGAAGATGCCGAACGCCGCCAGCGCTGGGGTGATCAGCGGCAGCACGATGGTGCGGAAGATCTTCGGGTGGGTGGCCCCGTCGACCCGGGCCGCCTCCATCAGGTCCCCCGGCAGTTGCGAGATGAAGTTGTGCAGCAGGAACACGGCGAACGGAAGCGCGAAGCAGGTGTGGGCGAACCACACCTGGGCGAACTTCTGCTCGTCGACCAGGTCCCAGGCCGGCATCAGGGTGACGCCGCCGAGGCTGACCCCGGTGGAGAAGAACCTCAGCAGCGGCACCAGGGCCATCTGCAACGGCACGATCTGCAACGCGAAGATCGCGATGTAGACCCAGTCCCGGCCGCGGAAGTTGATCCACGCCAGCGCGTACGCGGCGAGGCACGCGAAGGCGAGCGGGAAGAGCACCGACGGGATGGTGATCGCCAGCGAGTTGATGAAGGAACCGGCGAGCTGCCCGGAGGACGACGAACGCCCGAACAGGACCTGCTCGTAGTTCTCGAAGGTGAACTGCGGGTTGGTGAACGAGGTCCACCAGCCGGTGGTCTTGATCTCGTCCTCCGGTCGGAGGGAGGAGACGAGCAGGCCGAAGGTCGGGATGGTCCAGACCACCGCGATGACGATCGAGACGAGCGTCGCGGTGCGGCTGTTCAACCGCTTGCGGACCCGGCCGGCCGTGGTGGTCGGGGTGCCGTCGGTCTTCTGGGTGCCGGCGGCGACGGTGGGCGTTGCGGTGGTCATCTCAGCCCTCCCGCTGTTGACGGAGGTTACGGACCTGGTAGATCACGACCGGGATGACCAGGAGGAAGAGGAAGACCGCGAGCGCGGAACCCCGCCCGTTCTCGCTGTACCGGAACGCCTGGTTGTACATCTCGTTGGCGATCACGCTGGTGTCGTAGTTGCCGTTCGTCGAGGTCCGGACGATGTCGAAGACCTTGAGCGTGGCGATCGTGAGGGTCACCATCACGACGATCAGCGCCGGTCGGATGCTCGGCATGGTGATCTGCCAGAACATCTGCCACGGGCTGACACCGTCGAGCCGGGCGGCCTCGACGATGTCGCCGGGGATCGCCTTGATCGCGGCGGAGAGCACCACCATGGCGAAGCCGGCCTGGATCCAGACCATGATGACGATCAGCAGCAGCGTGTTCAGCGGCGATTCGAGCAGCCACTGCTTGGGCTCACCGCCCAGGCTGACCACGATCTGGTTGAGCAGACCGATCTGGTCGCCCTCACCTCGGTAGGCGTAGACGAACTTCCAGATGATGCTGGCGCCGACGAAGGAGATGGCCATCGGCAGGAAGATCAGTGACTTGGCCACGGCCTCGAAGCGGGCCTTGTCCACCAGTACGGCGTAGATCAGGCCGAAGCCGGTCGCCACCAGCGGGACCAGGAGCACCCAGATCAGGGTGTTGATCAGGACCCGGACGATCGCGTCGTCGGAGAACATCCAGCCGAAGTTGTCCAACCCCACCCACTCCGTGCTGGTCCTGTTCATCAGGGAGAGCAGCACGGTGCGGATGGCCGGCACGACCAGACCGATGGTGAGCAGCAGCAGCGTCGGCAGCAGGAAGAAGAGCGCGAAGATCCCCTCCCGCTGCTTGGGTCGACGGGGAAGTGGAGCACCACCCACCGAGGCGGCGACGAGCTGCGCCTCCCGTCGCCGGGCGAACCAGGCCGGCACCACGTCGAGCAGCAGTAGGAGACCACCCACCACCAGCACGAAGGCGACCAGCCCGTACATCAGCATGAGGAGCTTCGGCTGCTGATCGGCGAAGTCGAACTCCATCAACCCTCCCTTCCAGGTCCACCGCGGCCGGTGGCCCGGCCCGCGTCAGCGGACCGGGCCACCGCCGGGATCACTTAGGCCAGCTGCTCTCGATGCCCTGGAGCACCGGGGCGGTCGCCTTGCCGTTCAGCCACTCGACCATGCCCTTCCAGAACGTTCCCGCGCCGACGGCGGCCGGCATCAGGTCGGATCCGTCGAAGCGGAAGGTGCCCGTCTTGTCCTGGAGGATCTGGACGGAGAGCTTGTCGATCGGGCTGGCGACGTTGGCGATGTCCAGCTTGTTGTTCGCCGTCACCCAGTTGCCGAGCTTCGCGCGGCTGTTCACGTACTCCGCCGAGACGAGGTAGGTCTGCACGGCCTGGACCTCGGGACGGTCGGCGTAGCCGACGACGAACTCGCCTGCGCCCAGCACCGGCTTGCCCTTGGCCGGGTCGATGGCCGGGAAGTAGAAGGCGAACGCGTCGCCGTCCTCGGCCACCTTGGTGCCCTCGGGGAACTGGTTGGCGTAGAACGACGCCTGTCGGTGCATCGCGCACTTGCCGGTGGTCACCGGCAGGCCCGCCTCCTGGAAGGCGGTGGTGGTGATGCTCTTGACGCCGCCGAAGCCGCCGTTGACGTACTTCTCGTTCTTGAGGATGCTGCCGGCGCGGTCGACCGCGTCGACGATCTTCGGGTCGTTGAACGGGATGGCGTGGGTGGTCCACTGGTCGTAGACCTCGGGACCCTGCGTACGCAGGACCACGTCCTCGATCCAGTCGGTGGCCGGCCAGCCGGTGGCGTCACCGGACTCGACGCCCGCGCACCACGGCTTCGTGCCGCTGGCGGCGATCTTGTCGCTCAGGGCGATGAGCTGGTCCCAGGTGGTCGGGATCTCCCAGCCCTTCTCCTTGAAGGTCTTCGGCGAGTACCAGACGAAGGACTTCACGTTGGCGCCGAGCGGCACGCCGTAGAGCGTCCCGTTCACGGTGCCGTACTTCAGCCAGTCGGCCGGCATGTTCTGCTCGGCGAGGGCCTTGGTGTCGGCGCCGAGGGACTTCAGCTTGCCGGCGTCCGCGAATCGCTTCACCAGGCCCGGCTGGGGCACGAAGGCGATGTCGGGGGCGTTGCCGCCGTCGACCCGGACGGGGAGCTGCGCCTCGAACTCGCCGCTGCCCTCGTAGTCGATCTCGATGCCGGTGCAGTCCTCGAACGTCTTCCAGGAGTTCCTGAGCAGGTCGGCCTCGGCGTCACGGATGGACGCGTAGATGGAGACCTTCTTGCCGTCGTGGCCCTCGTACTTGTCGTATGCGGCGCACTCCGCGGAGCCCGCTTTGCTGCTCTTCTTGTCGTCGCCGGTACCACAGGCGGTGGCGCTGAGCGCCAGCCCGAGTACACCGGCGATCACGAAGGCCTGGCGTGGTCTGGTAAAGACCGCCATGCCGTCCTCCTTCCTAGCCGGCGCGGTCGTGCTGGTGACCTGTCGCCGGTCCGATTGGGCGTGCACACATGTAAGCGCTTGCATCCGGCCCGGTCCACCCCCTGTCAGACACGAGCGAGTAACAATCCGGAAACCTGCGGTCTGCCTGGTGGGCGCGCTCCCGGGACAAGCTGAGGACTCTTTCGAAGATTGACGATATCTGTCAGGCTGGCCACCTCGGATCGAAGGTTTTCGACATAGGAGGAGCTGTATGCGAAAGCGGTGGATCAGCCTGCTGGTGACGGGTCTCTTGGTCGGGGGAGCAGTGGCGCCGGCGACACCCGCGCTGGCCGCGCCGACCTTCAGGGTGCCGTTCCCGTGCGGGCAGACCTGGTCCGGGCAGACCCGGTCGGACCACAGCCCGGCCTACGCGGTCGACTTCAACCGCACCGACGACTCCGGCGACCCGGTGGTCGCCAGCGCACCCGGCACCGTCGACCGGGTCACCGACCTCGGCGGCACCAGCTACGGCAAATACGTCCGAATCAACCACGGGGGCGGTTACAGCACCTACTACGCGCACCTCAGCGGCTTCAACGTCTCGGTCGGGCAGACGGTCGGGTACGGCAAGGTGATCGGCTGGGTCGGCAGCACCGGGGGATCGACCGGCCCGCACCTGCACTACGAGCAGCGCCTCAACGGTGCCGACATTCAGGTCCGCTTCAACGGCACCCTGGCGCTGTACTGGGGCACCAAGAGCTACACCAGTGGCAACGGGTGCTCTTCGGGCAGCGGCAACGGCACTGTCGACACCAGCGGCACGCCGCTGACCGTCCGTTCCGGCCCCGGCACCGGGTACGCCTCGGTGGGTACCGTCGCCGACGGCACCCGGGTGACCATCGCCTGCCAGACCAGCGGCACCACGGTCACCGGCACATACGGCACCAGCTCGATCTGGGACCGGATCGGCTCCGGCCGGTTCATCGCGGACGCGTACGTGTACACCGGCTCCGACGGATACATCCCCGGCGTGCCCCGCTGCTGACCCGGTGACGGCCACGGTCCCCGGCGGACGCCGCCGCCGGGGACCGTGCGGTCAGTTGTTCAGCTGCCAGATCGACAGGTTCAACGCGGCGGCGAAGGTGACCCAGGCCCAGTACGGCAGCATCAGCGCCGTCGCCACCCGGGACACCCGGGCGAACAGCACCACGGTCAGGCCGATCGCCAGCCACATCAGCACGATCTCGGCGAACGCCAGCCCGTACTGCCCCGCGCCGAAGAACAGCGGGGTCCAGATCGCGTTGAGCACCAGTTGGGCGGTCCACGCCCAGAGGGCGGGGGAGAAGCCGACCCGGCGCCAGACCAGCCAGCCGGCCACCGCGATCAGCGCGTAGAGCAGCGACCAGACCGGGCCGAACAGCCACGACGGCGGGGCCCAGCTGGGCTGCCGTAGGTTCGCGTACTCCGCGGTGGTGCCCTGCACGCCCAGCCCGCCGATCGCGGCGGCCACGAAGACCGCCGCCGCGAAGCCAGCGAGGGCCCACCACGCTCGCCGCCCGGAGGTCGCCGGCGCGTCCTGAGACATCTCCATCGTCGAGATATTTCCCATCGGGGTCGGATCAAACCGCCGAGCGGGAGGGTGGTTCACGGGGCCGGCCAGCCACGAAAAAGCGCCGGGATCGCCACGGCCGATGCTTCTGTCGGGAGGACGAAGCTTCGGTCGCGGCGACCCCGGCGGGTCCCGGTGTCGAGGCGTATGAGCGCTAATTGAAAATGCTGACGCCACCCGGGCCGACCAACAGCCCGACGACGATGAGGACGATGCCCCACAGGATCTGCCGGCGGAACAGCGCGAGGATGCCGGCGACCACGAGTACGACTGCGAGAATCCAGAGAATCAGCTCCATGACCTCTGACTACCCGACTGGCCGATCGGGGAAACCTGGTCGGTGTCGAGTTGATCGCCAACGTGGAAGACGCTGTACGCCTGCTTGATCACCGGGTGCGCGACGTTGCGGACTCGTACCCCGCCGGGGGTAGTGCCGCGTTCGGTGCCGGCGTGCGCGTGCCCGTGCACGGCCAGCGCCGTGGGCGCCGAGTCGATCGCCTGCCCCAACTGGTACGACCCCAGGAACGGGTAGATCTCCAACGGCTCGCCGACCAGCGTGTCCGGCACCGGCGAGTAGTGCGTGAGCGCGACCAGCATGTCGCAGTCCAGTGAGCGCAGCGCCGCACCGAGCCGGTCCGCGCTGTCGGTGGTGGTCCGCACGAAGGCCTTCATCTCCGGCTCGCCGAAGTCACTGGCGCACCGCCCGGCGAACCCGCCGCCGAAGCCCTTGACGCCGGCGATGCCGAGCCGGCCACCCGCGCAGTCCAGCACGACGCCGTTGCCCTCCAGCACGGTGATGCCCGCGTCCTCCAGCACCTTGACCACCTGTGGCACCTGGTCACACTGGTGGTCGTGGTTGCCCAGCACGGTCACCACCGGTACGGCCAACCCACCGAACTCCTCTGCCACGCAGCGCGCCTCGGCCTCGGTGCCGTGCCGGGTCAGGTCACCGGCCAGCAGCAGCACGTCGGCGCACTCCGGCAGCTCCTCCAACGCCGGTCGGAACCGGCCGACCACGTCCTCGTCCAGATGCACGTCGCCCACAGCGGCAATCCGGATCACCATGGAACCTCCTCAGGGCAGTTGCTCGATCTCCGTGGGCGCCTGGGCGCCGATCACACCGATGTCGCTGGTGATCGGCACGTCCGGGAAGCGCTCGGACACCCGACGCAGGATCTCCTCCCGCCGGTGCGGGCTCTCCACCTCGCCGTAGAGCACGAGGGCGCGTTCGCGGCGAACCACTGTGATCCCCTGTTCGGCGACGGCGGGGTCCTCGACGAGCAGCCGTTGGATCTCCGCCTCGACGTACTCGTCCGGTGGGTCGGCACCGATGTCGCGATCGGTCACGATGTCCCCTCTCCTGGCTGGGTGCCGGCTGCCGGCACCACCTCCAGCCGGTCCAGCAGCACCAGGAACGCCTCGGCGTACGGCGAGTGCTGCGTCTCCTTGCGTACCCGTTCCCAGTCGATCTGCTCCCGCAGCGAGCGGGCCAGCGGCAGCCCGCGGGCGAAGTCGCAGTAGTGCTGGGAGAAGCTGAGCAGTTTGTGCACCATCAGCTGGGTCGCGGACAGCACCGGCATGTGAATCGCGTCCACCGGTCGGATGACCGTGTCGGCGAACGTCTCCTCGGTCACCGGCGTCTCGATCGGCCGGTGGATCAGGTCCACCATCCGGCCGTCGTCGAAGACCTTCACCAGCCAGTCCTCCGGTGGACGCTCGGCGACGAAGCCGGCGGCCACCAGGGCCTCCAGTGCCTCTTCCACGTCGGCCTCCCGGATCAGGAAGTCGACGTCGTGATCACTGGAGTGGCCCCCGTGGGCGTAGACCGCGAAGCTGCCGCCCAGGGCGAACGGAATCTCGGACTGCTTGAGCACGGCGGCGACCTTCTTGAGGGTGTGCACAAGACTCTCGTCTCCGCGCTCAGCCATCTGGTTCTCCCGTCGTCGTGTTGGTGGACCGGCGGTTGGATTTCGAACTCCGGTACCCGGCATTCCGGTCGTCCACACCTGCTGGTGTCTCGGTCGGGCGTCAACAGGGATGAAGCACCACAAACCTCGCGGACCAGGTGCGCGGGTCGGATAACCTGTGGAGAGTGGCCAGATCATCGGGGATGCGACGACGCAAGGCCCGATTGCGCACCGTCGCCCTGATCGGGATCGACGGTTCGGGCAAGACCACGCAGGCACACCGGCTGGCCGACGCGCTGAATGCCGCCGGACGCCCCGCCACCTACCGCCGCAACGCCAGTGGCCGCCGCTGGCTCGGCCGACTCGCCCAACGCCTCGGCCGACCGGACGCGCAACGGCTCGTCGGTCGCGACGGCGTGCTGGCCGTGGAGTCGGTGCTGCGCTGGCTGGCCATCGCCATCGCCCTGCTCAGCTGTCTGCTCACCGGCCGGACGGCGGTGATGGACCGCTACTCGGCCTGCCAGTACGCGAGCATCCGCGCGCACGGCGGGCAGCGCTGGGAGCGGCTCGCCCGGGCCGGCTACCGGCTGTTCCCGACGCCGCAGGTGACCTTCCTGCTCGCCGTCGACCCGGCGGAGGCGTACCGGCGCATCGAGAAACGCGGTACCGACCACGAGACGATGGGGTGGCTGACCGCCGCCGACACCGCCTACCGGGCACTGCCCGAGTACCCCAGCTTCGTGCTGGTGGACGCGGGCCGCCCGGCCGAGGAGGTGACCGAGCAGATTCAGGCGCACCTGGAGACCTGGCTTCCGCCGTCCGCCTCGGGCGGAGAGGACGTCGGCCCTGTGGTGGCTCAGGCCCGCCCGTAGACCGGCACGGTGGCGCCACTGGTCGGGGCGGAATCGGCCGACGCGAGGAACCGGATCACCGGCGCGATCTCGGCCGGGGTGACCCAGCGGGAATGGTCGGCGTCGGGCTGGGCCGCCCGGTTCGCCGGGGTGTCGATGACGCTGGGCAGCACGGTGTTGCAGCGCACGTTCTGCGACCGGTACTCCACCGCGACCGCGTTGGCGAAGGCCAGAACCGCCGCCTTGGCCGTCGAGTAGCCGGCCGCACCGCGGAACGGGTTGACCGCCGCGCGGGCCGAGACGCAGACCACCGCGCCGCCGCCGGACGCCACCAGGTGCGGCAGCGCTGCCTGGGTGACCAGGTAGGTCGGCCGCAGGTTGACGGTGAGCATCCGCTCGAACTCCTCGACCGGGGTCTCGTGCACCAACCCGCCGCTGGCGTACCCCCCGACGAGGTTGACCACCGCGCGCAGCGGCGCCGCCGGTTCGCCGGCCGCGGCCTCGACCGCCTGCGCCGCGCCCGCCGGCTCGCCCAGGTCCGCGACCACCCGGACCAGTCCGGCCGCCGCCGGCTCCGACCCGGGCCGGGCTTTCCGCTCCGGTACGACCACCCGCCAGCCCGCCTCGACGAACGCGGTGACGACCGCCCCGCCGAGCCCGCCGGAACCCCCGGTCACCAACACGCTGCGCTCTCCCATACGCCCCACGCTAGTGCCCCCGCCGCTTCGAGCCCCTCCGTCGATCATGACGTTGTTGCCGTGACACGCCGAGCTGAGTGGCAACAACGTCATGATCGCGGTCTGCCGTGGGCAGATTGGTTGGGACGTTCGGCCCTCGGGGGCGCAGGATCGGCGGATGCGCATCCTCATTCTCGGTGGCACCCGGTTCCTCGGTCGGGCGACGGCACGGCTCGCCGTCGAACAGGGGCACGAGGTGACCTGTGCGGCCCGGGGCGTGTCCGGGGCGGTGCCGGCCGGGGCGCGGTTCGTGGCGGCCGACCGCGATGACCCCGAGTCGCTCGTCCCGCTCGCCGCCGCGGGCTTCGACGCCGTGGTCGACGTGACCCGCCAGATCAGCCACGCCCGGCACGCGCTGGACGCGCTCGCCGACCACGTCGGCCACTGGTCGTTCGTGTCGACGATCTCGGTGTACGCGGACAACACCACCCCGGGCCAGAGCGCCGCGGACGCGCCCGTGCTGCCGGCCGCACCGGCGGACGTGGACGGTCCGGTCGGCCCGGACCACCGCTGGTACGGCGAGTGCAAGGTGAGCATCGAGGAGCTGGTCCGGGAGCGGATGGGCGTGGATCGTTCGTTCATCTGCCGGGCGGGGCTGATCGTCGGCGCAGAGGATCCGAGCGATCGTTTCCCGTACTGGGTGCGGCGGCTGTCGGCCGGTGGTGAGGTGCTGGCCCCCGGGCACCCGACCGATCGGGTGCAGTTCGTGGACGTCGCCGATCTGGCCGGTTGGCTGTTGCACGCCGCCGGCACCCGCCTCGGCGGCACGTACGACGGCAGCGGTCCGGCGATGTCCCGGGCCGAGATGTTGGCCGGGGTGGCCGCCGGGCTGGGCATCGCCGATCCGGCCTTCACCTGGGTCGACCAGGAGTTCCTGCTGTCCAACGACGTACGCGAGTGGTCGGGGGAGCGGGCGCTGCCACTCTGGGTGCGGCTGCCGGAGACCGCCGGCCTGATGGACCGGGACGTCCGAGCGGCCCTGGACGCCGGTCTGACGATCCGTCCGCTGGCCGACACCGTTCGGGCGACCGCGTCCTGGATGACCGCGCACCCGGCGGCCGTCCGGCAGGGTGGACTCGACCCGGCGGATGAGGCGGCGATCCTGGGGAAGTGGCAGGCTGTGCGGGACCGGTGATCCCGGCGATCGAAGTTTCCCCCACCTCGGACAGTCATAGTTGACGCTCACGCCTGGTGAAAGTAAGTTTCATCCGTGGCGAAGAGTGCGAAGATTTCTGCGAGTCACGAGCCCGGTGGGCTGATCGTCCACATCAGCGGGCTGTTGCCGTCGCTGTCGCCCGCCGAGCAGCGGGTCGCCCGGTTGGTGGTCTCCGACCCGGCGGCCGCCGCCCGTCGGACGATCACCGACCTCGCCACCGCAGCCGAGACATCCGAGGCGACCGTCATCCGGTTCTGCCGTTCGGTGGGCATGGACGGTTACCCCCAACTGCGCATCCGCCTCGCCGCCGAGGCCGCCCGCCGGATCGAGCCACCGGACGCCCGAGTGGTCGGCGGTGACATCCCGCCCGGCGCCGACCTCGCCCAGATCATCGCCACCATCGCGTTCAACGACGCCCGCGCCGTCGAGGAGACCGCCGAGCAACTCGACCCCGCCGTCTGCGAGCAGGTGGTCGAGGCGATCAGCGGTGCCGGTCGGATCGACATCTACGGCGCCGGCGCCAGCGGGTTCGTCGCCTCGGACTTCCAGCAGAAGCTGCACCGCATCGGCCGGATCGCCTTCTACTTCCCCGACGTGCACACCGCGCTGACCTCTGCAGCCCTCCTGGGCCGGGGGGACGTGGCGATCGGCATCTCGCACACCGGCACCACCTCCGACGTGATCGAGGTGCTGGAGCAGGCTCGTACCCGTGGTGCCGCGACAGTGGCGCTGACCAACTTCCCGCGCTCGCCGATCACCGACGTGGCGGACTTCGTGCTGACCACGGCGGCCCGGGAGACCACCTACCGCTCCGGCGCGACGGCCAGCCGACTGGCCCAGCTCACCGTGGTCGACTGTCTCTTCGTCGGGGTGGCCGCCCGCAACCGGGCCCGGGCCCGCAAGGCCCTGGAGGCGACCGCCGAGGCGGTTCAGTCGCACCGGGTGGGTGCCAACCGGAGGCGGGCATGACGGCCGGTGCGGAGATGCCCGCACGGCCCGCTCGCCCCACGGTCCGGGTGGGTGCCCCCACCGAACGGCGTAACCCGCTCAGCGTCGACCTCGACCTGATGTCGACCCGGGACGTGCTCACCGTGATCAACGAGGCGGACCGGCGGGTGCCCGCTGCGGTCGCCGCGGTGCTCGACGAGATCGCCACCACCGTCGACCTGGCGGTCGCGGCGCTTCGCGGCGGTCACCGGGTGCACTACTTCGGGGCTGGCACCTCCGGCCGACTGGGCGTGCTCGACGCGGCCGAACTGGCCCCCACCTTCAACTCGCCCCGACACTGGTTCTGCGCGCACCTCGCGGGAGGCCCGGACGCCATGTGGCGGGCCGTCGAGGACGCCGAGGACGACGACCGGGGCGGCGCGGTCGAAGCGGCCAGTTGTGTACGGGCCGGCGACCTGGTGGTTGGTCTGGCGGCCAGCGGACGCACCCCGTACGTCCTCGGGGCGCTTGCCTCGGCCCGTACCAAGGGCGCTTCGACCGTGCTGCTCTGCGCCAATCCGGAGGCGGAGGCCGCCCGGTCGGTCGACGTGTTCATCGGGGTGGACACCGGACCCGAGGTGGTCACCGGGTCGACCCGGATGAAGGCGGGCACAGCGCAGAAGTTGGTGCTCAACACGTTCTCGACCGCCGTCATGGTGCGCCTGGGGCGGGTCTACTCGAACCTCATGATCGATATGGTGGCCACCAACGCGAAACTCCGCGGACGAATGATCTCGATTCTGGTCGAGGCCACCGGTTGCTCGGAGGAGCTCTCCCGGCAGGCCCTCACCGAGGCCGACGGGGACCTGAAGACGGCGCTCGTCGCCCTCGTCTCGGGCGCCGAGATCGCCGCCGCCCGGGCCGCGCTGGCCCGCTCGGCCGACCAGGTGCGCGGCGCCCTCGCCCTGCTCGCCTCATAGCGCCGCCCGCGCCGGGAAGCGAACCGTCCCTCGGATTGTTCATCTGGCCGGGGGGTAATAACACCCCCGTGAATGAACCGACCGGTCCACCGGTGCGTATCTGGCAGTGACCAGGATCGCATCGCGGTGGTGACCCGGGTCGCTGTGCCCCCACGGCGGGCGGTGTTGCCATGGTGCGGTAACCCGTACGTGGTGCCCAGTGGCGAGCCACCCGATGGGGTGCTGACAGCAAACATGGACCGTGCTCTCAGCTACTACTCAGGCATTCGTGACACTTTCGACTCACGACGAGGAATCCCCGACACGTCTCATCTGTTGTGTAGGTGTCAGCACCGATCGGCACAGCAGAAGTTACCAGGGGCTGACAGGTGTGGGGAATGGCAAGGAACCGGGCAACCGGCGCGAGCGAGGGGACCGTGGGCAACGTGGACAAGAACATCGGCATGCGAACCGACGAGGTTGCCGAGGAGCGCGACCTGGTCGGCGTCTACCTGCACGAGATCTCCCGGACGCCACTGCTGGACGCCGCCAAGGAGGTCGATCTCTCCAAGGCGATCGAGGCCGGCCTCTACGCCGAGCACCTGCTCGGTGAGGAAGCCCTTCCCGCCGGTGTCGACCGGGCCGACCTGGAATGGCTGGTCGTCGAGGGGGAGCGGGCGAAGGACCTATTCATCCGCGCCAACCTCCGACTGGTCGTGTCGATCGCCCGACGGTACGTGCGTTCGGGGATGCCCATGCTGGACCTGATCCAGGAGGGCAACACCGGCCTCGTCCGGGCGGTCGAGAAGTTCGACTACGAGCGCGGCTACAAGTTCTCCACCTACGCCACCTGGTGGATCCGGCAGGCGATCAGCCGGGCGATCGCCCAGCAGGAGCGCACCGTCCGTCTACCGGTGCACCTGGTGGAGGACGTCAACCGGATGCGCAACGTGGCCCGGCAGTTGACCCGTGAGCTGGGCAGCGACCCGGAGCCGGAGCAGATCGCCAACGCCCTCGGCGTCACCGTCGAGCGGGTGAACGAGCTGCGCCGTTGGTCGCAGGACACCGTCTCACTGGACACCCCGGTGGGCGACGACGGCGACACGAACCTCGGTGACCTGGTCGCCGACAGTGACGCGCCGTCGCCGGAGGACATCGTCCTCAGCGGCCTGGAGCGGCAGCGCATCGAGGGGCTGCTCAACCACCTCGACGACCGGTCCGCCGGCATCATGCGGGCCCGCTACGGGCTGGAGGACGGCCGGGAGCACTCGCTCACCGAGGTGGCGTCCCGGTTCTCGCTGTCCCGCGAGCGGATCCGGCAGCTGGAGATCCAGGCCCTCGGCCGGCTCCGCGAGCTGGCTCGTGCGGAGGGGCTGCAAGCAGCCTGACCTGGTAGTAATGACGGCGAACGGCCGGCGTCCGATAGGGGGACGCCGGCCGTTCGCCGTTTGCGGTCGTGGTTAGCGGACCCGGCCGTAACCCTGGATGGACATCATGTTCATGCCACGCTTGAGCACGTTGCGACCGGCGCTGGGCGCGTCGATCACCTGACCGTCGCCCACGTAGAGGGCGACGTGCCCGAGCCCGCTGTAGAACACCAGGTCACCGGGGCGTAGTTCGCCCCGCCCGATGTGGGCCACCGCGCTCCACTGCATCCGGGTGTTGTGCGGAAGGGACTTCCCGGCCGCCCGCCAGGCCGCCGAGGTCAGGCCGGAACAGTCGTAGCCGTTCGGCCCGTCGGCCGCCCAGATGTACGGCTTGCCGATCGCGCCGAACGCGTAACGCACCGCGGTGCCGGCAGCACCGGACACGGCGGGCACGTTCTTGGCCTCGGTCGTCGCCGCCTTGGGCTCGGGTCGCTCGGTGGCGGCCCCGTACGCCTGCCGGCGCAGCTCGTACAGCTTGGCCAGGTCCTGCTCGATCTGCTTCTTACCCGCGGCGAGCTGACGAGCCTGCGCGGCCTGCCGGGTCAACGTCGCGCCCAGGCGGGCCTTCTCGTCGAGCAGCCGCTGCTGGTCGGCCGTGAAGCCGGAGATGCGCTCCTGCCGCTGGCGGGTCAACTGCTCGATCGTGCCGAGCCGGTCCAGCAGCGCGGCCGAGCCGCCCGGGCGCAGCAGGGCGTCCGCGGTGCGCAGGCCGCCACTCTTGTACGCGGTGGAGGCGAGCTCCGCCACGTCGGCCCGGCTCTGCTCGACCTGCTGTTCGAGCGGGCTGATGCGGGTCTGTAATCGGGCCACGGCGGCCTCGTTTGCCTTGATCTCCTCACGCAGCTTGTTGTACGACTCGACGACCCGCTCCAACTCGGCCGAGGACGTCTCGATCCGGCGGGTCAGGTCGGCGGGGGACGGCTCGGCCTGGGCCACCGCCGTCGGGGCGATCAGCGCGGCCGACATGCCGACCAGCGCCACGGTGCGCAGCAGATTTCTCAGGGATGACAAGAGCGGAAGGCCCCTCTCCCACGGCCGCCGGGGCTGCTGACGCCCTCGACGACACCGGCCGGGGCCATCCGGGCGGACGGCACTGGGCCGGACCGGCTCGCCCAACCTAACCCGGGACGGTTGTCGCTCGCAGTTGAAGCAGGGGTGAAAGTTGGGGGAGTTGCCGGTCGGGCCGGTGGGTTGGGTGGCGTCATCGTGGCTGATGACGCCTCAGAACGAGGAAACAATGCCCCTTTCGCGAGCTAATGACGGATATACGACTTTCGTCGTTCCGGGCGTATGCCGCCGGAGCCCTGGCCGCCATAACCGATAAAACCTGAAATGGATGCTGTTTCTCGGCGATGTCACCCAGGCGTGACGAGCTGTCGGGACCCGGTAAATGCCCAGGTCGACTGGCGGGGCCGCAACACAATGAAGTCCGGAGCCGGGAATCCCGTCGACAGCCAGCGATGACTGTCGCCAGCGGGCCCACTCGGCCAACCGTCCCCTTCGGGAGGAACCGTGAATCGTGAAGGCGCAAAGACGCGACCGCCGCGAACGGTGCCGGGCGCCCGGTCGACCCTGCTGTACGCGAGGCCCGGCATCATCGTGACCGTCGACCGGTTCACCGTCGGTCGGAACAGCTACCGGGTCGCCGACCTGACCCATCTGCGTACCACCCGGGGTCCGCACGACCGGATCGCCGTCCGGGCCGTGGTCATCACCGCCAGCATGCTCGGCGGTGTGGGGGTGCTCCTCGGCTTCACCGGCGGTCTGCAACGCCTCACCGCCGAGGCGTACCTGATCCTCGGCGCGGTGCTCCTGCTCCCGGCCGCTCTCGCCCTGGTCGGCGATCGCTGGCGCCCACCGCCGCACGAACTGTGGGGGTGGTACCAAGGCTCGGAGGTGCTGCTGTTCAGTGCCGACGACGAACGGCAGTTCGGCCAGGTCACCCGGTCGCTGCTGCGGGCCCGGGAGGTCAACCGCTACGGCGGTTGGGTCGACCCGCTCGCGGAAGCGGACCCGTGGCGGCCCAACCGTTGACCCGACGGCGGCGGGCCGGAGCCGCGTCGGCCCACCGGCCGCTCAGCAAGCTCAGCGGGCGACCGGCTCCGGAGCCCGTTCCTGCTGCGGCGCGGCCACCCAGGCGCTGACCCGGCGCTCGGCGTAGAACGAGACGAACGGCACCGTGCCGGCCAGCATGACCAGGATCATCCGCTTCAGCGGCCAGTCGGCCCGGCGGCTGAGGTCGAACGCGGCCGCCAGGTAGACCATGTAGAGGAAGCCGTGCGCCTGACCCACTGTCTCCACCACGACGGGGTTGTCGAACGCGTACTTCAGTGGCATGCCGATCACGACCAGCAGGATCAGCACCACGCCCACGATCCAGGCGATCACGCGGTACCGGGTAAGGGCAGCGCCCACCTTCGTCCGTCCTTCCGAGCCCGGCTCAGCCGGGATAGTCACCGGGCCGGGCGCCCGGATTGGCGTTCAACCATGACAGGTAGTGGTTGTAGGCGGCCAGGTCGGTGTCCTCGACGACATCGCCGGTGGCCGGCACCCGGGACACCCGCACCGGGCGGCGTACCGCCGGTCGGGACCCGGCGGCGACCGTTGGCGCGGGCTCGACGGCCGGATCCGCCGGCGGCGCGTCGGCCTCCGCCGCCTTGCGGCGGGCCAGCTTCACCTCACGCCACCAGACGTAGACCACGAAGCCGGCGAAGATCGGCCACTCGACCGCGTACCCCCAGCTCAGGCTGTTGCCGGCCGCGGCCCGGCTGATCTGCCACCAGCCCAGCCCGAGGAAGCTCACGACCAGCACGACCATGGCCACGTGGCGTGCGATCCACGCCGGGGTCCAGAGCCGCCTCATGTCATTGAGGGTACCGGGGGCGCTGCCGGTCTCCGACACCGTGTCGTAGTCGTCGCCTCGCGGGCTTGGTTTGGCATCACCACGCCTGGGCAATCGTCTAGACGCCAGCCCAAACGAGATCAAGGGGGGCGGTCATGACCGGATCGGTACGTGAGGACGACTTTGCGTCCAGCGGCAGTGCGGATATGAGCCCGGAGCAGCGGGTGCCCGAGTGGGGCGGCGATCAGCTCGCCGACCCGGCTGGCGCTTCCGGCCTCGACGGCGACCTCGGCATCGACCCGACGGAGCTGACCGACGAGGACCTGATCCGCGAGATGCACAGCCTGCACCGAACCCGCCTGGACACTCTGCGGCACGCGGCGGACTCCGCACTCGCGAACCATCTCCGGCGCACGGCGGAGCTGGAGACCGAGTACCTGGCCCGACACCCGGGTCGTGAGGTCGATCCCAGCCGCCTGCGGGACGCCTGATGGCGGCCCGCGCCGTGCGCGGCATGTCCGCGCCACCCGAGGTGGTCTTCAACACGGCCACCGACCCCGACCGTGCCTCGGCCTGGCTGCCGGAGCCGCTGCGCGGCGACGGCAGCCCCGCTGCGGAGATCAGTGGCGAGGAGCTGCGCGCCCGCTGGGGCGACGGCGACACCGACGACTGGTCCGCCGAGATCCGGGTGGAGCCGGCTGATTCCGGTGGCGCCCGGATCCAGCTCGACCTGGCCGACGGGTCCGGCGGGCCCAGTCTGGACCAATTGGCCGACGAAGCGCTCACCAACCTGGTACGCGAGGTCGCCGACAACCTCCAGGCCGGCTGAGCCGGCCGCGCGGGACGCCGTTCCCGTACCACCACGACACGTGAGGAGATCGGGTGAGCGACACTGGCCTGCGGCAGAAGGCGGCCCGGCTGCGCCGGGCGTACGCGCCGCACGAGCACCGGCCGCTCGGCGGCTACCTGGTGGCGATGGGCGCCTACGCCGGGGTGACCGGAGCTCTCGCCGGCCTGGTCAAGGCGACCGGCCGACCGGTGCCGGAGCGTCCCGCGCCGTCCGACGTGGTGCTGCTCTCCATCGCCACGCACAAGCTGAGTCGGTTGCTGTCCAAGGACGCGGTGACCAGCCCGTTGCGGGCGCCGTTCACCCGCTACGACCGTCCGATCGGCAGCGGCGAGGTGATGGAGCAGGTCCGCGACTCGGGCAGCCCCACCCGGCACGCCATCGGCGAGCTGCTGAGCTGCCCGTTCTGCCTGGCGGTCTGGGTGGCCACCGGGCTGACCGGTGGCCTGGTGCTCGCGCCCCGGCTCACCCGCCTGGTGGCCACCGCGCTGACGGCGGTCGCCGCGTCCGACTTCCTCCAGATGGCGTACGCGACGGCGCAGCAGGCCGCCGAGGGTGGGCACCAGGACGACGACTGACGAACAGGACACGAGAAGGGGGGCCGGCGCATGCCGGCCCCCCTTCTGCGTACGTCTCAGCGCTGCATGCCGGACCAACCGTGCGGCGACTCCGGCTCCCGTTCGTCCTCGTCCGCCCCGGTGATGATGTCCCGATCCACCGCCGTGCGGTCGTGCTCGTTGGCGAAGTCCGGCTCGGGCGTGGTGTCCCTGCCCTTCGGGGGCTGACCCAGCGCCGGCACCGTCTCGTCGTGGTCCTCGTGGTGCGTCATGTCGTGTCCCTTCTGCGGTCGCTGACTCGATGGCAGGCGCTCAGCCGATGGAACCGCCCAGCAGGTCGCTGGCCTCGTCCACCGCGTACTCACCCTCGGGAAGCGCGTCGATGCGGGCGAGCAGGTCCGGTGGAAGCTCGGCGGCCACCGCCCGGCGATAGATCTCCGCCTGGGTGACCCGCTCCTGCGCCCGGAAGATCTCGTCGAGCAGGTCGTCGAGGGCCTGCGTGTCCGGCTCGTCGGCCACGGATGCGTCGTCGGTCACGTCGATCAGCTACCCGGGGCGGAATCGGTCAAACGTCACCCCGGACCGGTGGCGGCCTGCGCTCTCGGTCGATGGCCCCGCGAACCTTCCTTTGCTCTGCACCCGCCCAGGCGACAGTCACGCTCGGTAGGTGGTGCACGGACGGGTGCAGAGCAAAGGAAGGCAAAGAGGTAGCGGGGGCGAGGAGGGGCGAGGGTGATGTTGCTCGGCCCTCCTCGGCCGGGCCGGGTCCGCCGGGGCTCGCCCAATACAGACAGCGCCGCCCCCGGCCTTGTGGGCCGGGGGCGGCGCTGGTGTCGGTGTGCAGGTCGCCTCTCGGCGAGTGGCACTACGCGGCTCCAGCCGGACGGTATTCCGCGAAGGCTATATAGGTGAGGCCCGGGGACACTGGACACACCGACACCCCTGTCAACGAGCCGACCCCCGCTCGTGTTCCGCGGGTCGTGGTGTCGGCGGTCACACCGTCGTCGGCAGGGTGGCCCGACGGGCCCGCACCGCGGAGGCGAGGTGGTCGAGCACCTCGGCGGTGTCGTCCCAGCCCAGGCAGGCGTCGGTGACCGACCGGCCGTACTCCAGCTCCCGGGTCGGGTCGAGCTCCTGCCGGCCGGGCAGCAGGAACGACTCCAGCATCACGCCGGTGATCCCACGCTGGCCGGCGGCCAGCTGGGCGGCCACGTCCGCGGCGACCAGCGGCTGGTTGCGGTGGTCCTTGCCGCTGTTGGCGTGGCTGGCGTCGATCACCAGCCGTTCCGGCAGGTCGGCGGCGCGGAGCAGGTCGAGCGCCCCGGCGACCGACTGGGCGTCGTAGTTGGGCCGGCCGCCCCCACCGCGCAACACCAGGTGCCCGTCGGTGTTGCCCCGGGTGTGCATGATCGCCGGAGTGCCGGAGAAGTCGATGCCGGGGAAGACGTGCGGCACCCCGGCGGCGCGGATCGCGTCCACGGCCGTGCCGATGCTGCCGTCCGGCCGGTTCTTCATGCCGATCGGCATGGACAGGCCGGAGGCGAGCTGACGGTGCACCTGGCTCTCCACGGTGCGGGCACCGATCGCGCCCCAGGCCACCGTGTCCGCGATGTACTGCGGGGTGATCGGGTCGAGGAACTCACAACCCACCGGCAGGCCGAGGCGGAGCACGTCGAGCAACAGCGCCCGGGCCAGCCGCAGACCGGTGTTGACGTCCCCGCTGCCGTCCAGGCCGGGGTCGTTGATCAGGCCCTTCCAACCGACGGTGGAGCGCGGCTTCTCGAAGTAGACCCGCATGACGATCAGCAGGTCGTCGGCGAGCCGGTCGGCTGCCGTCCGAAGACGCTGCGCGTAGTCCAGGGCGGCGGCCGGGTCGTGCACCGAGCAGGGACCGACCACCACCAGCAGGCGGTCGTCCTCGCGGTCCAGCACGCGACCGACCGCGCGGCGGCCGGTCAACACGGCCGACGCGAGCGGGGCGTCCAGGGGCAACTCGTGGTGCAGCAGGGCGGGCGTGGTCAGCGGCACGACACGGTCGATCCGCTGATCGCTGACCCGATCGGTCTCCGGGGTCGTCACGGTGGGCATCCTTCCGCCGACCGTGCCCGGGGCCGGTGCCCGGGACGAGCCGGCTGCTCGTACGCAAAAGGGCAGGAACGACAGCTCCTGCCCAGCCGGCTCGGTCCGTGGTGACGTCAGTTCATGGTGAAGTCACCGGCGTGCGAGCCGGCTGCCTAAACCATCGATAGGAACGCGTCACCGGGCCAGCGTACCCGACCGGACGCGGTCACCCGTCCTGTCGTCCCAAGATGCGGGGCGAAGATCGCGTGCCGGGGGTGCGGTCGGGGTAACAGGGGTGCCATGACACACGAGCAGAGCGATCAGGAGCGGGTGGAGTCCCGCGCGCACCACCTCCTGCCCGAGGAGGAGGCGGTGGGCAGCGACGACCCGGAGGCGCAGGCCGAGGCCATCCTCGCCGATTCGGACATCCGCGAGGCGGACCAGAACGCGGCACCGGACACGGTGCTGGAGCGTCGTACCTCGGATCAGACCGTGGTGGCGGTCGAACCGCCGGACTGAGCGGTCGCCCCGCGGGCCCTGCGCGACCCCCGGTAGGTCTGGTCGCGCAGCCAGGCGAGCGGACCTGCCACCCGCAGTCCGGGTGGCAGGTTGCGCACCGGGTCGAACGCGAGCGCCGCGTCCTCCTCGGCGCTGAGCTGGGCATCGAGGCTGACCTGCCCGACCAGCCGCCACGGCCCCACCGCCGACGCGACCGCGAGCACCAGGAGCGGCGTGTCCGTCCGGGTCGCGGCGGCCGCCGCGGCCAGGCTGCGACCGAGGTCGGCCGAGTCGGGGTCGGCCAGGGCGGCCAGCCACAGGCGGCGCCGACCCGCGCGGTAGTACGTGATCGTGCTGTACGTGCCGGTGAAGCGGCGTCGGGGCAGCGGCAGGTTCCGCAGCACCGGGGCTGCGCCGCTGGAGCTGACCAGCAGGTCGAACGGCCGGCCGCCGTCGCGGTGCAGGCGCAGCGCGAGGCCCAGGACGTCGGGCCAACTGCCGGGCGTGGGCGTCCCCTTGGAGAGCCGGATGGTGGTCCGGTACCGGCCGGGGTGGTCCAGCAGAGCGACCCCGGTGGGCGGTCCGGGCGTACCCCAGATCACCGTCTCGCCGACGAACGAGCGACCGGCCGGATGCAGCAGCCGGCCGCGGCGCAGCCGGCCGAGTGCGGTGCTGGCGCGTACGACGGCGGTGGCGGCCCGGCCGGCGGACCGGGACGGAGGCGGGGTGACGGTCATTGCTCTCCGGTACCCCACGCGGCGGCTCCGATGCCGCCCGGGTCGGCTCGCCGACCGACCGCACGTCACCTTTCCGCCCCCGAGATCGGATAGCGTCGGGGGCATGCCCGACAGCGGTTACCCCTGGCCCATTCAGACGTCCCGACTGGACAACGGCCTGCGCGTGGTGGTGAGTGAGGATCGCACCGCGCCCGCCGTGGCCGTCAACCTCTGGTACGACGTCGGCTCCCGGCACGAGCCGGCCGGGCAGACCGGTTTCGCCCACCTCTTCGAGCACCTGATGTTCGAGGGCTCGGTGAACGTGGCGAAGACCGAGCACATGAAGCTGATCCAGGGCTCCGGCGGCTCGCTCAACGCCACCACCAACCCGGACCGGACCAACTACTTCGAGACGGTCCCGGCCGAGCACCTGGAGCTGGCGCTCTGGTTGGAGGCCGACCGGATGGGCGGCCTGGTCCCCGCCCTCACCCAGGAGACGCTGGACAACCAGCGGGACGTGGTGAAGAACGAGCGCCGGCAGCGCTACGAGAACGTGCCGTACGGCGACGCCTGGCTGCGGTTGCTGCCGCTGCTCTACCCGCCGGGGCACCCCTACCACCACGCGACGATCGGCTCGATGGCCGACCTGAACGCCGCCGACCTGGCCACCTTCCAGGCGTTCCACCAGACCTACTACGCGCCGAACAACGCGGTGCTCACCGTCGTCGGCGACGCCACCGCCTCCGACGTGTTCGCGCTCGCCGACAAGTACTTCGGCGCGCTGCCCGCCCGCGACGACATCCCGCCGGCACCGGACGGCCGCAGCGTCCCCGCCACCGGGCAGACGGCCGTCGAGTCGGTGAGCGCCGACGTGCCCGCGCCACGGGTCTACATCGCCCACCGCAGCTACCCGTTCGGCAGCCCGGGATACAACGTGATCACCGTGCTCGCCACCATCCTGGGCAGCGGCCGGGGCAGCCGGCTCTACCAGCGCCTCGCCGACGGCGAGCGGATCGCGCAACCGGACCTGGTCGGGGCGTACGGGGTGGACCTCGCCCACGCCCCGGCACCGCTGATCGCCACCGCCACCGCCCGCCCCGGAGTGAGCGCCGAGCGGCTGGCCGAAGGGCTGGCCGAGGTCGTCGACGAGTTGGCCACCGTGCCGGTCACCGCCACCGAACTGGATCGGGCCAAGGCGTTGCTCAGCACCGGATGGTGGCGTCAGCTGTCCACCGTCGACGGCCGTGCGGACCTGCTCGGCCGGTACGCCACGCAGTTCGGTGACCCGGCCCGCATCGCCGAGCAGTTGCCGGCCCTGCTCGCGGTGACCGCCGAGCAGATCGCCGAGGCCGCCGCCGACGTGCTCGCCACCGACCGGGTGACCCTGACCTACCTGCCCGAGGAGACCTCATGACGCTGATCGCCGACCGTCCCGGCCCGGGTGCCGCCCGCCCGTACCGGTTCCCGCCGGTGGTCCGCCGCGCCGCGGCCGGTGGTCAGGTCGTCGCCGCGCACCTGCCGGGGCAGAACCTCGCCGTGGCCCTGCTGCTGCTCGACGTGGGCGCGGGTCAGGAGCCGGTCGGCAAGGAGGGCTTGTCCGGTGTGCTGGCCAAGGCGTTGGAGGAGGGGACCGCGCAGCGGGACGCCGCCGCGTACGCGCTCGCCGTCGAAGGGCTCGGCACCGCTTTGTCGACCGGTCTGGACTGGGACTCGTTCCAGGCCAGCGTGGTGATCCCGGTGGACCGGCTGAACGCCGCCGTGGAACTGCTCGCCGAGGCGGTCCGGACGCCCAGGCTCGACCCTGCCGACGTACGCCGGGTCCGCGACGACGAGGCGACCGCGCTCCGGATGGACTGGGCCAACCCCGGCCCGCGGGCCGACGCCGCGCTGCGCGCCGACCTGTTCGGCGCGCAGAACCGCTGGGGACGGCCGATGCACGGCGACCCGGAGTCGGTCGCCGGGTTGGACGTGGAGGACGTGACGGTCTTCCACTCGGAGTGGTTCCTGCGCCCCGGCACCCTGATCGTCGCCGGTGACCTGGACCGGATCGACCTGGACCAGCTGGCCGCCGCGGCGTTCGCCGGCACCGGTGGTGGCCCCGCCGAGCGGCGCGGTCCCATCGAGGTGCCGCTGCACAACGGTCGGCGGATCATCCTGGTGGACCGGCCCGGCTCGGTGCAGTCCACGCTGCGGCTGGGGCACCCGTCGCCACACCGGGCGCACCCCGACCACGTGCCGATGACGCTCGCCGGCACGGTGCTCGGCGGGGCGTTCACCTCCCGACTCAACCACCTGCTGCGGGAGGTGCACGGCTACACCTACGGCATCCGGGGCGACTTCGCCGCGTCGCGGCGGTTCGGTCGGTTCGCGGTCAGTTCCGGCGTGCAGACGGCGGTCACCGCGCCGGCCCTGGTCGAGGCGGTGGGCGAGATCACCCGTACCCAGGCGACCGGGGTGACCGAGGACGAGCTTGAGGTGGCCCGCTCCTGGCGGGCCGGGCAGCTGTCGGTCGAGTTGCAGAGCCCTCGGGCGATCGCCTCCGCGCTGACCACCCTGGTGGTGCACGACCTGCCGGACGACTACCACGCGCGGTTGCGCGAGTCGCTGCTCTCCGCCGACGTGGCCCAGGTCTCCGCGGCGGCAGCCACCCACCTGCACCCGGAAGCCCTCACCCTGGTCATCGAGGGCGACGCCGCAGTGATCCGCGACGACCTGGAGGCCACCGCCCTAGGAGATCTCCTCCCCTAACCCCCGGACAACGCCGTTGATCAAGAGGTTTGCGTCATCCGGAGCACGGTTCCTGACGCAAATCTCTTGATCGACAGCTGTAGGGCGGGATGTGAGGTGGGACCCGGGGGGTGGGAAAGGGGTCCCGGTTTCGGGGGTGGGGTCGGTAGCCTCGCGGGCATGAGGATCGGCATTGTGGGGGCCACCGGCCAGGTCGGTGGCGTGATGCGGCAGGTGCTGACGGAGCGGAAGTTCCCGGCGGAGCAGGTGCGGTTGTTCGCCTCGGCGCGGTCCGCCGGGCGTACGTTGCCGTGGCGCGACGGTGAGGTGACCGTCGAGGACGCAGCGACCGCGGACTACTCCGAGCTGGACATCGTGCTCTTCTCGGCCGGTAAGGGCACGGCCCGGGAGTTGGCGCCACGAGTCGCCGAGGCCGGCGCCGTGGTGATCGACAACTCGTCGGCGTTCCGGATGGACCCGCAGGTGCCGCTGGTGGTCGCCGAGGTCAACCCGCACGCCGCCCTGGACCGCCCGAAGGGCATCATCGCCAACCCCAACTGCACCACCATGGCCGCGATGCCGGTGCTGCGTCCGCTGCACGCCGAAGCTGGCCTGGTGGGCCTGGTCGTCTCCACCTACCAGGCGGTCTCCGGCGCCGGGCTGGCCGGCGTCGCCGAGCTGGACGAGCAGGTCCGCAAGGTGGCCGAGCACGCCGCCGGGCTGGCCTTCGACGGGTCGGCCGTGGAGTTCCCCGCGCCGCGCTCGTTCACCCAGCCGATCGCCTTCAACGTCCTCCCGCTGGCCGGTTCGATCGTCGACGACGGCTCGTTCGAGACCGACGAGGAGCAGAAGCTCCGCAACGAGAGCCGCAAGATCCTGGAGATCCCCGACCTGAAGGTCTCCGGCACCTGTGTCCGGGTGCCGGTCTTCACCGGGCACTCGCTCCAGATCAACGCCCGGTTCGCCCGACCGATCACCCCGCAGCGCGCCCACGAACTGCTGGCCGACGCGCCCGGGGTGGCACTGACCGACGTCCCGACGCCGCTGCAGGCCGCCGGCCAGGACCCGACCTACGTGGGCCGGATCCGCGCCGACGAGACCGTCGAGTACGGGCTGGCCCTGTTCTGCTCCAACGACAACCTGCGCAAGGGCGCCGCGCTGAACGCGGTGCAACTCGCCGAGCTGGTCGCCGCCGAGCGCCGCTGACCGGCACGGTCGAACTCTCACCGAGCCCTCGCCGTCCGTCGGCGAGGGCTCGGTGCCGTTCCGGGTGGTCGCCCTGCCGTTCCGGGTGGTCGGCCGCGGCGGCCGGCAGGTCGTGCTTGGATGGGTCGGAGACGATCGTCCAACCTGGAGGACACCATGCCGGATGACGGCACCCAGCAGGCGTTGACCGATCTGGTGGCCGGCCGCTCGATGGGTGTGCTCGCCACCATCAAGCGGGACGGACGTCCGCAGCTGTCCACGGTGCTCTACTCCTTCGACCGGAACGCGGGCCTGATCCGGGTCTCGGTCACCGACGGCCGTGCCAAGACCGCCAACCTGCGCCGCGACCCGCGTGCCAGCTTCCACGTCAGCAGCGAGGACGGCTGGGCGTACGCGGTGGTCGAGGGTCGCGCCGAACTGACCCCGCCGGCCACCCAACTCGACGACGAGACTGTCGAGGAGTTGGTGGCGCTCTACCGGGGGCTGAGCGGTGAACACCCCGACTGGGACGAGTACCGCCAGGCCATGGTCGACGAGGGACGGATCGTGCTACGCCTGCACGTCGAGCGGCTCTACGGGATGCCGCCTCGGGGCTGACCCGCCCACAGCCGATCAGCCCGGCTCGATCACGGTCACGCCGGGCCACCGCTGCGCCGGCCGGTGCCGGGCCAACCGCTGCCGCGACCCGGCCACGTCCACCCTTGTCGGGTTGTGCCGCCACACCCCGGCCAGCAGATCCGTCAGGCCGTACGGGGCGCAGACCCTGAGCCGGCCGGCCGAGTCCAGACTGACGGCCACCGCTGTCGCGTACTCCGGCCAGGTGGCGACCGCCTCGGCAACGCTTCGGTACGGCTCGATCGGGTCGCCGCCGAACTTGGCCGCGTACCAGGTGTGCACCGCCGCCTGGTTGCGCGCCTGCCACGGCGGCTGCGGCCACATCGCCGCCAGCCGGGCGGTGGCCCGGTCGTCGTCGGCGCGGGTCAGCCTCGTCGGGTCGAAGAAGACCACGTCCACGTCGCGGACCCGCGCCGGGTCGAACCCGTCGCCGTGCCGCTCGCCCCACACCAGGTCGCGCAGGGCGCCCGCGCCGATCCAGGCGTCCGGCAGCTCGGAATCACGCACCACGGTCAGCGCCCGGGTCAGCCAGTTGCTGCCGGAAACCAGTTCCCGCAGCTCCTCCTCGCCCGTCATCATCCGCCCACGATAGGCAGCACAGCCGACGCGCGCCGTCGGTAGGCGGGTGTGCCGCCCGTCGACGGGTATACGGCCCTGCTTTGCCGTTGCGGCCTGCTTCTGCCGTCGCGGGATGTCGGGGAGGGGGTGGGCGATGGGCGCCGGCACGAGCAGCGACGAGGCCGGCCCTGCGGGCCCGATTCTGCTGCCTCTACGAACTGCGACGCCTGCGACACCCGCGTCGATGGGCCGGGGCCGTATGCGTTACCCCCTCCCGGGCGGCGGGTAGACGGGCGGTGCCGACACCGAGAGGGGAGCACCATGACAACGGTCGGAGAGTTCATGACGACCCGGTTGGTGACGATGGACGGCAACGACACGCTCATCGCCGCCGCGCAGGAGATGCGTGACAGCGCGATCGGCGATGTGGTGGTGACCGACGGCGACAGTGTGGTCGGCATCGTCACGGACCGGGACATCACGGTCCGAGGTGTCGCGGAGAACATGGACCCGGGCTCGACGCGGTTGAGCCAGATCACCACTCGCGACGTGATCACGGTGAGTCAGTACGACGATGCCGTGGCCGCCGCGGACCTGATGCGGACGTACGCCGTACGCCGCCTTCCCGTGATCGACGACGGGCGCCTGATCGGCCTTGTGTCGATGGGTGACCTCGCGGTCGAGCGCGAACCGCAGTCGGTACTGGCCGACATCAGCGCCGACGATCCGAACAACTGACCCGTCCGCCGCGGCACGCGCCGGCTCTCCCGTTCGGGAGGGCCGGCGCTGTGGCGTTTCCGCCCCCTCGGTGATCAAGAGCTTCGCGTCAGGACACGCCGATAGCGGTGACGCAAACCTCTTGATCACCGGGGCAAGGGCGGGGGGCTCACCCGAATTGGGCGAGGTTGACCGGGGGAGCGGCGGGGACCCGTGCGGGGACGTGCAACGCCGGCCGTCCGTGCGACGCGAGCGCGGTGGGTGGGATCCCCGGCCCGGCAACTGGGAGGAGTGGACCCGATGGTGGACGCGACCACGAGGTTCTTCGAGGACCTGGACCGGCGGGGGTACGAACCCCTGCTGGCCAAGACCTCCGGGACGCTGCGGATCGACCTGCACGAGGGGGCGCAGACCTGGCACTGGCTGCTGAGGATCGACCACGGCCGGCTGAACGTCAGTCAGGAGGACCAGGAGGCCGACACGGTCATCGGCGCGAGCCCGGTCCTCTTCGACGACATCGCCTCCGGGCGCGAGCACGGCCTGGCCGCACTGCTGCGGGGGGACATGACGGTGTCGGGCGACGCGCGTCTCGTCGTGCAGGTGGAGCGGATCTTCCCGGGTTCCCCGGACGCCCGTGGGCCGCGCCGCCGATTCGCCGGGGAGGTGCACTGATGGGGCAGAGCAACACGATCAGGATCCTGGACGGCAACACGTTCGTCGTCTGCGAGGACACCGGTGACATCGAGGCGACGCCGAGCGAGCCCACCGGGCTCTTCTCCATCGACACCCGGTTCCTGTCGACCTGGGTGCTGACCGTCAACGGTGAGCGACTCAACTCGCTCTCCTACGACGACCTGCAGTACTTCGAGTCGCGATTCTTCCTGGTCCCGGGCATGGCCACGCACTACGTGGACGCGAAGCTGTCGATCATTCGGGAGCGCACGGTGGGCGGCAGCTTCTGTGAGCAGCTGACCATCCTCAACCACGACGAGAAGCCGGTCGACCTGGAAATCCGGATGGACGCGGCGTCGGACTTCGCCGACCTGTTCCAGGTCAAGGACGAGATCCTGAACAAGAAGGGCGAGATCTACACCGAGGTGGAGTCGGACCGGCTGCGGCTGGGGTACCGGCGGGGGAACTTCCGGCGGGAGACGATCATCTCGTCGTCGGTGGGGGCCCGGTACGACAGCAAGGGCTTCGCGTACACCGTGCACCTGGAGCCCAACGAGCAGTGGGACACCTCGATCGACGTCCAGACCCAAGCGGTCGGGCCCGGCGGCCGGGATCTGCGGTTCGGGCTGCGCAAGCACGGCGACGAGCGGCTCGCTCTCCAGCACGACCTGGAGAAGTGGATCGCCGACGCACCGAAGGTCAACAGTGAGCACGGCCGGGTGGCCAGCACGTACCGGCGCAGTCTGATCGACCTGGCGGCGCTGCGCTTCTCGCCGCTGTCGTTGGGCGGCGCCACCCTGCCCGCCGCCGGTCTGCCCTGGTTCATGACCATGTTCGGCCGGGACAGCATCCTCACCTGCCTGCAGACACTGCCGTTCACTCCGCAGCTGTCGAAGACGACGCTGCGCATCCTGGCGTCTTTGCAGGGCAGCCGGTTCGACGACTTCCGGGACGAGGACCCGGGGCGCATCCTGCACGAGATGCGCTACGGCGAGACCGCGGCCTTCGAGGAGCAGCCACACTCGCCGTACTACGGCTCGGTCGACGCGACGCCGCTGTTCATCGTGCTGCTCGACGAGTACGAGCGGTGGAGCGGGGACGTCGCGCTGGTCAAGGAGTTGGAGCAGGAGTCCCGGGCCGCGCTGAGGTGGATCGACAACTACGCCGACCTGGTCGGCACCGGCTACATCTGGTACGAGCGACGCAACACCGACACCGGCCTGGAGAACCAGTGCTGGAAGGACTCCTGGGACTCGATCTCCTACTCCGACGGCACGCTGCCACCGTTCCCACGGGCCACCTGCGAGGTGCAGGGGTACGCGTACGACGCGAAGGTCCGCGCGGCCCGGTTGGCGCGGGAGTTCTGGGGTGACCCGGAGTTCGCCGACCAGTTGGAGCGGGAGGCGGCAGAGCTGAAGGAGCGGTTCAACCGGGACTGGTGGGTGGACGACGGCGAGTACTTCGCCCTGGCCCTGGACCCGGACGGCCGGCAGTGCGACATCCTCAGCTCCAACATCGGCCACCTGCTGTGGAGCGGGATCGTCGAACCCGAGCGGGCGGAGAAGCTCGCCGCGCACCTGGTCGGGCCGCGGCTCTTCTCCGGCTGGGGGGTGCGCACCCTCGCCGAGGGGGAGGCCCGCTACAACCCCATCGGCTACCACAACGGCACGATCTGGCCGTTCGACAACTCGTTCATCGCCTGGGGCCTGCGCCGTTACGGCTTCGCCGAGGAGGCTGCGACCATCGCCAACGGCATGCTGGACGCGGCCACGTACTTCGACGGCCGGTTGCCGGAGGCGTTCGGCGGCTATCCGCGGGAGCTGACCAAGTTCCCGGTGGAGTATCCGACGGCGTGCAGTCCGCAGGCCTGGTCGACCGGCACGCCGCTCCTGCTGCTGCGCACCATGCTCGGTCTGGAGCCGCACGAGGGTCACCTGGCGGTCGAACCACGGCTGCCGGTGGGGATGGGTCGCATCGAGGTGCTGGACATTCCGGGTCGTTGGGGCCGGGTGGACGCGTTCGCCCGGGGGCGACTGGACCTGAACAAGCTCGGCGACTGACCGACCGGACCGCCGAACCGGCGGTGGTGCGCCACCCGCGTCGCCGCCGGTTCTCCACCCAGCCGACACCCAGCCGGTCAGGGTAGATTCTGCGAATGCCGGAGCTCGTGTACCCGCCCGTTATCGCCGCCGCCAAGACGATGTTCCGTCTTCTCGACCTGAAGATCACCATCGAGGGCGCCCACCACGTACCCCGCTCCGGCGGGGCGGTGCTGGCCAGCAACCACGTCAGCTACCTCGACTTCATCTTCGCCGGCCTGGGCGCGAACCCCTCGGGGCGGCTGGTCCGGTTCATGGCCAAGCAGTCGGTCTTCGCGGACCGGATCGGTGGCCCGTTGATGCGCGGGATGAAGCACATCCCGGTTGACCGGCAGGCCGGCGCTGCCTCGTTCCGGGCCGCCGTGGACGCGCTCAAGCGCGGCGAGGTCGTCGGCGTCTTCCCCGAGGGGACGATCAGCCGGTCGTTCACCGTGAAGGAGCTCAAGAGCGGCACGGTCCGGATGGCCCGCTCGGCGAAGGTGCCAGTGCTGCCGGTCGCGGTGTGGGGCACCCAACGGCTCTGGACCAAGGGCCGCCCGCGTACGCTCACCCGCCGGCACACACCGATCACCATCCTGGTCGGCGAGCCGATCAACCCGGCGGACTTCCCGGACCCGAACGTGCTGGCCGCCGAGCTGACCACCCGGCTCAGCGCCCTGGTCGACCGGGCACAGCGGGATTATCCGGACACCCCGGCCGGCCCGGACGACACGTGGTGGCAGCCCGCGCACCTGGGCGGCAGCGCGCCCACGCCGGAGGAGGCCGCCGCTCTGGACGCCGCCGCCGAGCAGCGCACCGCCAGCGCCTGACGCCAGGTTCCTCGACACGCGCCCAGTTGGCCGGATCGTTCCGCACCGGGGCACGATGGTGTCTGCCGGCGCGATCGCCGTCCGGCCAGGATCGACGTCATGAGCAGAGCAGCACTCGTCGTGATCGACGTGCAAGAATCCTTCCGTCAGCGCCCGATCTGGGCGTACGGCTCCAACCCCGACATGATCCGCCAGGTCGACCGGCTGGTGGCTGCGGCCCGCGAGCGTGGCGACCTGGTGGTCTGGGTCCTGCACTCGGAGCCCGGCACGGGCGGGTTGTTCGACCCCGCCCTCGGGTACGTGCGGCTGATCGACGGGTTGGTCCCCGCCGAGGGTGAGCCGACGCTGGTCAAGACCGCGCACAACGCGTTCACCACCACGAACCTCCAGCAGGTGCTCACCCAGGCGGGCATCACCGACATCACCGTCTGCGGCATCCGCACCGAGCAGTGCGTGGAAACCACCGCCCGGGTCGGCTCCGACCTCGGCTACCGGATGACGTTCGTCACCGACGCCACGCTGACCTTCCCCATCCCACACCGGGACCTGCCGGAGACCGCCACGGTCGCGGAGATCCTCGCCGACCCGCGCACCCTGACGAACGAGGAAATCGTGACCCGCACCGAGTACGCGCTGGCCGGCCGCTTCGCGACCATCCGCACCGTGGACGAGGTCACCGGCGCGACCCTCGCCGGCAGCCGGGGCTGACGTCGTGACCCGGGTCGTCTTCCTGCTGGTCCCACAGCTGCACCTGCTGGACCTCGCCGGGCCGGCTCAGGTCTTCTCCAGCGTCGCCGACCTCGGGTACGACTATCAACTGCACTACGTCGCGGAGCGCGAGCAGGTGCCCACCGTGCAGGGCGTACCGCTGGTCGCCGACACCCGGTGGCCCGAGCTGGCCCCGGACGACCTGGTGATCGTGCCCGGTTGGCGGCCGGCGGCGCACGGGCCGCAGGGGCCGGTGTCACCCGGCGACCTGCGGCGGCTCGCCGCGCACCACGCTGCCGGTGGCACGGTGGCCAGTGTCTGCGCCGGGGCGTACGCGCTCGGGCGGGCCGGGCTGCTCGACGGCCGACGCTGCACCACCCACCACGAGGTGCAGGACGACCTGGCCCGCCGGCATCCGGCGGCCCAGGTCGTGCGCGACGTGCTGTACGTGGTGGACGACCGTGTGGTCACCTCGGCGGGTATCGCCAGTGGCATCGACGTGGCGCTGCACCTGGTGGCGACCCGGCACGGCCCGGCGACCGCCGCGAAGATCGCCCGCACGCTGGTCGTCTACGCCCGCCGCAACGGGCACGAGCCGCAGGCCAGCGCGTTGATGCGGCACCGCTCACACCTGTCCGACTCGGTGCACCGGGTGCAGGATCTGATCGACAGCCGGTACGCCGAGCCCCTGCCGCTGGCCGAACTGGCCGCCGCCGGCGGTGTGGCCGAACGAACCCTGACCCGGCTCTTCCGGGCGAGTACCGGCCTCACTCCGCTCGGCTACCAGCAGCTGCTCCGGGTGGAACGGGCCGAGCACCTGATCGGGCACGGCACCACAGTGGAAGCCGCCGCGCGGGCGGTCGGCTTCACCGATGCCCGGATGCTGCGCCGCCTGCGAGCCCGCCCCACGAGGTCGGATCCGGTCTCGAGCGGTAGTAGTCGTCCCGGGAGTGGAACTCCACCGGCAACGAGCCGGGCAGCGTGATCCGGGTGTCCCCGGCGAGCAGACCGGGGCCGGCCCGCAGCAGCAGCACGTCGCGCTCCTGGGCCGAGAGGTCGACCAGTTGTGGACGGTTGAGCCGGAACATGGCCACCGCCCGGCGGACCTGCCGGGCCAGCGCCACGACCTCGGCGGTCGTTCCGCTGAGGGCCAACGCCGGCTGCTGAATGGTGCGCAGCGCGTCGCAGACGATCAGCAACTGCGCCGGGGCGTCCGGCGCGCTCGTCGGCAGCTCCAACCGGGACGGCCACTGCCAGCGGATCTGACCGCTCATCAGGCCGTTCAGTCGAGCCGGCGGTCGGGCCAGGTGCGTGCCGTCGGTGACCAGCGACAGCTGCGAGCCACTGCCCACCCAGCAGATCCGCTGGTCGGTGACGGTCACCGCGACCGGCTCGGGCATCTGCCAACGGCGGCGCACCTCGCTGGGCCCGAGCAGGTAGCCCGCGACCAGCAGCCGGTGTCGCCCGAGCAACCGTTCGCCGGGCATCGGTCGCAGGTTGTAGCGGCGGTCCAGGGTCGGGCCCACGTCGTCGTCGGGGGCGTCGAACCGGTGGGGACCGATGAAGAAGGGGGACGCGTCGGCGTGCATCGTCACGACCTTCCGGTCAGCTGGCTGTGTACTGAAGCCTTCCGGACCGGAGCGCCCCTGTCATGACGCCTGTTAGGGGGTCGGCCGGTCGTGTGTCGCCTGTGACCGGTAGATGCCGATCTCCTCCGGGCGGACGAGACCGTCCTCGATCGCACGGGCGAGTAGTGCCGCCTTTGTGGCGGCTGGTCGCCCCGCCCGGGTGTACTTGATCCGCGCCCGGTCGACGTACTGCTTCACGGTGTGCTCGCTGATCTGCATCCGCCGAGCCACCGAAGCCTTGGACATCGACTGGAACCAGAGCAGCAGCGCCTCACGCTCCTTGTCGGACAACATCGGCCGGTCCGGTCGCGGGTCGCCGACCATGGCACCGGCCAGCGCCGGCGGTACGTACGGGCGGTCGCTCGCGGCGGCCAGCACCGTTTCCACGCAGTGTTCCCGGCCCTCGTGTTTGGCCAGGAACGCCACCGCCCCGGCGTCCAGCGCGGCGAGCATCGTCTGCGGGTCGGTGTGCTCCGAATAGACCACCACCCGCCTGCCGGCGGCGCTCAGCTCGGCCAACTTGTCCAACGCCATCCGACCGTGCAGCCGCAGGTCGAGCAGGATCACATCGGCGTGCGGCGCCGCCCGCAGCACCGCGTCCGGGTCGTCGCCGGTGGCGAGCACCGTCAGGCGCGGTTCGGTGGCGAGCCAGGCGCGGACCCCCTCGACCACCACCGGGTGGTCGTCGACGATCGCCACCCCGACCGGCCGATCGCCGGTCACCGCCGCCACCGGGTCTGCGCCCATCTGATGTTCCCGTCCCGTTCGTAGAGGTACTGCACCGGCCCGTCGTCGTGCTCCCCGGGGGGCGGGCCGGTCGACTCCGGTCCCTCCCGGTCCGGCGTGACGAGGCTGACCACCACCTCGTCCGGGCCGGAGACCACTGTCAGTCGCGCCCATTCCCGGGCGTCGGCGAGGGTGCCGGTGAGCGGGTCGGCCAGCCGGCGGCGGACCTCCACCGGCAGCGGAGGCGGGGTGCCGATGGTGACCAGGTCGATCGGGAGACCGTTGCGTTCGGCCAGGTCGGCGGCGGCTCGCAACTCGTGCAACAGCGGGTCGGGCACATCGTCGGACTCGGCGATCAGCCGGCGCAGCCGGGCGGCGGCCAGCATGCACCGGCGCTGCACCTCCGGGTCGTCCGGGTCAGCCTGGCCGCCGGCCAGGTCCCCGAGGACCCGCCCGGCCGCCGAGCTGACCAGAGCGAGCCGGTCCCGGCGTTCCCGAAGGCCCCGCTCGGCGGCATCCCGCTCCGCGGCCATCGCGTGACCGGCGACCGAGACGGCGGCCCGTTCCCGAGCCAGGCCGACGATGACCGTGCTGCCCACGAAGACCGCCACCGGCAGGGAGAACGTGCCGTAGACGTACATCACGTAGCGCGCCACGTCGGCCGGATCGGGGCCGTGCACGAGCACGGCGACCAGCGCGATCAACGCGTGCGTGCTGAGGAGCGCGATCAGCCCCACGACGCGCCGACCCCACACCGCCAGCACGAAGAACCAGCCGAGCGTGCCCCACACCCAGTTGGCGGCGGTGAACAACTGCCGCTCACCGGCGGCGGCGAAGACGGCCGCGTCGACGACCAGCAGCAGCCCGGCCAGCGGCCACGGCGGCAGTGGCGAGCCTTGCAGCAGTCGTACCCCGGCCACCGCGCCGGTCACGGCGACCAGGATCCAGGCGCCGAGCACCACCGCTGGCGCGGCGAACTCCGCGCGGGCGGACAGCACCGCCGGTAGCGCGATCGCGACGTGCCAGGCCAACGCGATGGCGACGGCGGCGATCCGGGCACCCCGGTCGGACGCGTGCGCCACGGCGGCCGGCGCGGCGAGCGTGGCGGGGGAGTCCGGCTCGCGGGGGGTCGGGACGCTGGTGCGGTTCGGTGCTTCCGGCGCGTCGGTGGGGTGCGCCGGGGTGTTCAGGTCAGCCGACACCGGGCCACTCCAGTCGAATCCGGGTGCCCGCGCCGACGGCCGAGTGCACGACGGCCCGCCCACCGACCGTCGCCATCCGGCCGCGGATCGACTCGCGCAAGCCGTACCGGTGGGGTGGGACGGTGGACAGGTCGAAGCCGGGGCCGTCGTCGGCGACCTCGACCACGACGCCTATCGCGTCGCGGCTCAGCCGCAGCGTGGCCCCGGCGCCCGGCGCGTGGCGGACCACGTTGGACAGTGCCGCGTAGGCGCTCTCGCTGATCGCGTCGGCCACCCCGACGGGGACCGTGCAGGACGCCAGGTCCAGCCGTACCGCAAGCTCGGGCAGCCGGCCGACCATCAACCGCAACCGCCCGTCGAGCGGCACCGGGCCGTCGCCGGCCACCGGGCCGACGTCGGTGAGCGAGACGAGGGTACGCAGGTCGGCCGCGCACCGGTCCCGGAAGACGACCGACGGTCCGGCCACCGCGCCCAGCCCCACCATGGTCAGCGTCCCGAGCACGGTGTCGTGCAGGTCGCGGTTCTGCTGGCGTTCGGCCTCGCGGGCGGCGCGCGCGACCAACGCCTCCCGGGTCATCCGCTGGTGTTCGACGAAGGCGCGGTCCGCCCGGCCGATGCGCCGGCGCATGACCGCCGTCATCATCGCCGTGCAGGCGGTCTGCGCCAGTAGCGTGGCCGCGTGGGCCCGAGCTTCGATGGGGTTGCCGGCGGCCTGCGCCCCGGTCACGTAGGTGGCTATCACGAGTAGTCCGGCCGGGATCGACCAGCGTGCCGAGGTCGTGGCCTGTGTGTTGATCACCGTGGTGCTGGCCAGCACGGCGATCCAACTGCCCTCGCCGGGCAGCACCTCGGGCGCCACCAACACCGGGATGAGAAGGCAGGTCAGCGCGGTGACCGCCACGTCACCGGCGACGAGGCCGGGGCCGATGCCGTGGCGCAAGGCGCGGTGCGCATACCAGAGAGACCAGCCGGTCAGCACTGCCACGGCGGGCAGCAACACCGCCTGCTCCACCGGCGGGGTCTGCACCGACACGGCCACCGCCGCGCCGAACAGCCCGCAGCTCAGCCGCAGCAGCGCTGGCAACGTGGTGAAGATGAGGCCCAGGGCCCCGCCGGCCGGATTGTCCAGCGTGGGCGGCGGCACGGTTGGGGTGGCAACGGCCGGCATCGGGAAGTGTCCTTCCGACAACGACCCGGTCCGGGTCCACACGGCGTAGATCGACATCGGACAATAGCATGGGGGCCGTGGCGGAGTGATCCTATGTGTGCGGAGTGTCGCTAATGTGTCACTCTGTGCTGCGGGGCTGAAGGAGGTCCCAACGGTTGCCATAGAGATCGACGAACACCGCTACCGAACCGTACGCCTCGTGCCGCGGTTCCTCCAGAAAACGGACCCCGGCCGCCACCATCCGGGCGTGGTCCCGAGCGAAATCCTCCGTGTAAAGAAACAGCCCGACCCCGCCGCCGGTCTGGTCGCCGATCCGAGCCTGCTGCTCGGCGCTGCTCGGCCGGGCCAGCAGCAGGGCAGTCTCCCTGGCCCCCGCCGGGCGGACCACCACCCAGCGTGAACCGTCCGGTCGGGCGGTGTCCTCCACCAGCTCGAAACCGAGGTCGCCGACGTAGAAGTCGATCGCCTCGTCGTACTCCCTGACCAGCAGCGCGACAAGTCCCAGATGTGCCATTCGGCCATTCTGCCGGCGGACGCCCCGAGCCCAGCCGGCGACGTCCCCACCGGTCACCAGCGTCACGCCGCGGCCCGGCCGGCCGGAACCGGACGCGTCCGTCGTCCGTCTCATCCCCGGGTGGAAGGTGGTGAGCTGGATGCGTTCGTCTCGTACGGCACTGGCGGTGGCACTGCTCGGCATGGCGCTGGGTGGTTGCGGTGGCACGGAGCTCGGACCGGGTGGGGCGGACGAGCCCGCTCCGGCTCAGATCGTCGATGGGTGGACCTCCTGCGCCAAGGAGGCGCCCCGGGCCGGCGAAATGATCACGGAGACGTCGCCGCCGGCAGTGAAGGAGCCGACCATCGGTCGCATCGACCCGGCGTTCACCCCGGTCGCGGCGGTGATCTGTGGGCGCGAGATCCGGCCGGGCCCCAACGGCGGCCAGGAGCAGATTGCCACCGAGCGACGCGCCGAGCAGATCGCACCGCTGCTCACGGCGCTGCGCCTGCCCAGCGAGCAGACCGGCGGGGAGGTCGCCTGCACCCTCGACATGGTCATCCCGCCGTGGCTGGCTCTGCTCGACGAGCGGGGGCGCTGGCTGCGGCCCCACATCCCGACGGACTCCTGCGGCAAGCCACGCGGCGAGGTGATGGACGCCCTGGCCGAGCCGACGTGGACCACGGTGGACACCCGTACCATCCGGCAGATCGAGTCCGCGGCGGCCGAAGCCGCCGGATGCGCCCAGCAGTGGAAGGATCTGGTGTGGGCAGACATCCGGAACGGTAACCCCGGGTCGGCCGGGCCGGGCACCCGCCCGGCCGCGGGGCCGCTGCGCCTCTGCGTGTACCAGGTGCCCGCGTCGCTTCAGGACGGCGAGAAGCCGCCGGGCGACTTCGTGTACGGCGGACCGCTGCCAGCCGAGCGCCAGGCGGGCGTGCTCCGGGCACTGTCCAACCGCCGGGCGGTGGTCGACTGCGCCACCCCGGCGACCCGCTTCGCGGTGCTGCGCCCACTCGACGGGAGAGGCCCCGACCGGCACGTGGAACTCGACGGCTGCCGACGGTTCCTGGTCGCTTCAGCGACGGGTGGGGCGCAACTCGGCCAGGGCGACGACGCGCTGGTCGCCCTGCTGGGGCCCGTCTAACGTCGGAGGTACGCGCTACCGTCCCGGCCATGGCAGCTCGGATCTCCCTGACCCTCGACTCCACCGACGCACAGGTGCTCGCCGCCTTCTGGAAGACGGCCCTGGGCTACATCGACGAACCACCACCACCGCCCTTCGCCACCCGCGAGGAGTGGCACGCGCAGTTCGACCTGCCGGAGGACGACCTTCCCGAGCATGGCGCGTGGCTGTGCGACCCGGACGGCGTCGGCCCGTACCTCTCCATCCTCAACGTGCCCGAGCCCAAGACGGCGAAGAACCGGCTCCACATCGACATCCGGGTGCCCGGCCACGGCAGCCCCGACGAGCGGTGGGCGCGGATCAGGGCCGAGGCCGAACGGCTGACGCAGGCCGGCGGACGGGTCCTGGCAGAGTTCGGCCAGGAACACGTGGTGATGGCCGACCCGGAGGGCAACGAGTTCTGCGTGGCGGTAGCCTCAGCCTGAGCACGCCGTCACCAGCTGTCCGGGCGGTCGAGATCGCGGGCCGGCTGGTACCCGCCGAGGATCGCCAAGCCCTCCGCCTCGGTGTAGCCGTTTCCCCGACCCTTGCGGAACGCCTCGACGTGGCAGGGCTTGACCACCATCTCCAGCACGTCCCTGCCTTGCCGGCGGGCCCGGTAGGGGCCGGCGACAAGATCTCCGCGCCGGGCGTCGTCGCCGGCCGGGGCGAGTTGCGCCCGAACGGTCAGCCAACGGCCGGATGCGTCACCGACCACCAGGGAGCCCTCGACGAAGGAGTCCCGCGCCGACCGGCCGAGCGTGACCGAGCACTCCAGCAGCCGTCCGTCGGGCGGCAGCGACTCCAGCCGGAACGGCACGACGCAGCGGTGGGCACCGTCGAACCGGACCCGAGGTGCGAGCGAACGCGTACTCCTCGAACGTCACGCCCTATTGACGCCGTAGGCCGGCCAGCCCGTAGACACCCGGCGGGAACTTTCTGCCGGGCAGGGCCGTCGTGACGCGCCTACCTGTCGCTGACGTAGATGCCCCGCTGCGGCACGTCATCACCGGGTTGCGCGCTAGAGCTGTTGGACGATCTGGACCGGGTTGCCGTCCGGGTCGGCCGTCCAGGCGATCAGCAGGCGATCGAGCCACCGATGCGGTGCGGCCAGTGCTGGCGCGCCGTTCGCCGTGAGTTCGGCGTACGCGGCGGCGGTGTCGTCGGTCCAGAGGATCACCGCGGCCCGCTGGCCATGGGGTACGGGGTCGAGCCCGTGATCGTCGCGGGTGGAGGCCACCGAGGCGACGCCGATCTTGTAGCCGTCGAGGACGAGATCGATGTGGATCGGCTCGCCCTCGGCCGGCACCCGGAAGGTCTCAGTGAAGCCGAGACCGGCGTAGAACTCGGCGGCGCGGGAGACGTCCTCGCTGAAGAGGATCACCTGCGGGGTGCGGAACATCGACACGGCCCGACGCTATCAACGCAGTGCTGGTGCTGGTGCTGGTGCTGAGCGCCAGGAGACAGCTGTGCGCCAGCGGGGCTATCTCCGTCCTCGGAGAAAATCTATGTTCGAAGCGCTAGACATTCGCACCGTCATCAACTAGCGTTTCTGTGGTCGAGAACAGAGCCAACAAAGACGCTGACGTTGCCGCCCCGCACGAGGGCGAAGGAGTGGGGCCAAGGATCTTGCAAGCCCTGCTCAGCTCGGCGGCAGAGATTTGCCGCAGTTCGGCAGTGCGCAGGAATGCGTGTGACAGCGGGTGGGGCCAACGCTTGTTCAGGGCTTCACCCGAGGTGAGAAGAGTTCGTCGTACGTGTCGGGGCCATGAAGTTGCGTGGGGCTCGGACACCGACGGACAGCACGGAGTGCAGCAGAGGAAATCAGAGGCAAGGGAGGGCATTACACCGTTGGATCGCCCGCAGCCAGTCGCACTTGTGGGCTGGGCGCGGACACCGCAGTTTCCCTCGAACGAGAGGTGGTCTCCGGTCACGCTTATGCGATCCTCGCACCCGAAGCCGTCACTGACGGCCGGTGTGGACAAGACAAGCCGACGTTCTGTCGGTAGATGGTGTTCCTGACCCACAACCCTTGGGCCCCGGTGCTTCCGAGCACCGGGGCCCTCGTGATGGAGGTTCCATGGCTCAACCCGACGACATGCTCGACGATGAGGACTACCCCGCCTACACGATGGGCCGCGCCGCCGAGATCATCGGCTGCTCGCAGGATTTCCTACGCCGACTCGGCGACGCGAAACTGATCGACCCGCAGCGCTCCGGTGGAGGGCACCGCCGCTACTCCCGCTACCAACTGCGCCTTGCCGCGCGAGCTCGGGAGATGTGCGACCAGGGCACGGACATTGCCTCGGCCTGCCGGATCATCATTCTTGAGGACCAACTCGAAGAGGCCCTTCGACGCAATGAGCGCCACCAGCAGGGCTGAGCAAACCCTCCGCGCGGGCCTGGCCGCACGGTGAAGCCGAGCGCCATACGGTCCCTCCCCTCAGGGCAGGGGCCGTCTGTCGTCTCGGGAAAGGTCTCGGTCATCTGGACGGGCGGGCCTGGCGGCAGCGCTCGATTGTGGTCTCGTGCCTGCGGCTTCCGGATGACCAACTCTCCAGACACGGCCGTGGCCGTGGTGAGTTTTCTCGTTGGAGCGGAAGCTGCAAGTCAGCGGTGGTGCGCCCGGCAGGATTCGAACCTGCGGCCTTGGGATTAGAAGTCCCCTGCTCTATCCGCTGAGCTACGGGCGCGTGTGGCGTGGATGTCGCGCCCAGAGGGTACCGCCGTCCCACTGCCCGACGGTGAAAAGGGTGCCCGCGTCCACGTTGCCGAGCAGAGTCTCACGTCCGCCCCGTAGCGGGCATCCGGGTTACCGCGGAGCGGCCTGGCCGTGGACCGTACCTTTGGCTGGTGTTGCTGGATTCCGACGCCGAGAGCGACGTCGCCTACGAGCTGTGCCAGGTCGTCGGTCGCGCCATCCTGCCGTACCGGTCATCGGGCGACTTCGGTACCGCGTTCTTCTTCCGGGGCGGCGACGACCCGGTGGGGGAGTCGCTGCTGACGGCGGCCGACCTGGTGGTCGGTTCGGCTGGTGAGTTGGGCCTGCGGGCCAGCGTCACCGAGCCGGCGGGGGTGGCCCCGGCCGTCATAACCGAGGCCGAGATCGTGCCCGGTTGGGCCCGCTTCGCAGGCGACGGGGTCGCGGTGTTGCCGACCGCTGGCCTGCACCGGTATGCCGGCGACGGCGGCTGGCGGTGGCGCGTCCAGCCGGTGCCGGCGGGGATCGCCGCCGGGCCCGAGGTGGTCGCCCGCCTCGGCGCCGACGCCAGTTCCGCCTTCGTGCTGGCCCATGGGGTACGCGAAGACGGGTCGCGGCCGCTGGAGGTCGCGATCGAGCGGGTGGTCCGCGACGGGGACGCCGTGCTGATCACCACCGAGCTGCCGCCGGGGTACGTCGGCGCGCCGGTCTTCATCGTTCAGGCTGAACCCACCGGTGAGGTCTCCCCGTACTGCCTGGGCCTGGTCCTGCCAGGTGTCGGCGCGCACCCGGTGGCCACCTTCGACCGGATCCGTGCCCTCCTCCCGGCGACACCCGGCGACATGTGAGCCGCGGCGCCGTCCGGCCCACTCAGCCGCCGAGCGTCGCCGCCCCTGCCGCGTCGGCCGTCTGCGTGCTGGTCGGCGGCGCGTCAGCGCGGTCGGCGTCGGTACGCGCGGCGTCAGCTGAGGACGCGTCTGGCCGAGCGGCGTCTGATCGAGCGGCGTCGGCCGGGGCGGCGTCGGTCGGCGCCGCGTCGGTCGGCACGGCGTCGGGCGGCACGGCGTCGGGCGGCACGGCGTCGGGCGGCGCGGCGTCGGGCGGCACGGCGTCGGGCGGCGCGGCGTCGGGCGGCGCGGCGTCGGCCGGGGCGGTGGGGCCGGCGGCGAGGAACGCCTCGGCCCAGCGGCCCACCTCGTCGAAGACCTTCTTCCGTACGGCGGGGCCGGAGAGCGTGAGGTCGTGCAGCCCGCCGTCGAAGCGGGCCACTGTGACGTGGCGGCCGAGTCGGGGCGCGTAGCGGACCATGTGCTCGACGTCCAGTACGGCGTCGGCCAGGGTCGCGTTGTCGTGCCACTTGGTCCCCCGGAAGGACCGGGTCGAGCAGGCCAGCAGCACCGGCACCTGGATGTCCAGCCCGGCGCGCAGCCGGCGTTGCCCGGTACGGATCGCGTTCAGCCAGCCGGCCCGGACCGGGAACCCGGCCAGCGGCTTCCACGCCAGGTCGTAGGTCCACTCGCCGCGGTGGTCGGAGTGGATGCTCTCGCCGTACACCGTGCCCAGCCCGAACGGGAGGATGCGGTGCGGCGCCCTGCGGCCCAGCCGGGACGCGGCGGCCGCGAGGGGTCGACGGACCGCCCAGGGGGCGTTCAGGTCGAAGAAGGGGCTGTTGAGCACCAGGCCGTCGATGGTGCCGGTGTCGCGGCGAGCGTCCGCCCAGAGCGAGATGATCAGGCCGCCGGTGGAGTGGCCCATCGCCAGTAGGGTGTCGTGCCCGTCGTCCTTGCGGATGATCTCGGCGGCGGCATCCAGCTCGGGGAAGTAGTCGCTGATCTCGTGGCAGAAGTTCGGGGTCTGGCCAGGGAGCAGGCTGCGGCCGTATTTGCGCAGGTCGAGCGCGTAGAAATCCCAGCCTCGCTCGGCGAAGAAGTCAGCCAGGTGCGTCTGGAAGAAGTAGTCGACGAAGCCGTGCACGTAGAGCACGGCCCGCCCGGTGGGCCGCTCGGCCCGCCGCCGGACCACTGTCGCGACAACGGGGCCTTCGTCGTCGGTGCCCAGGTCGATCGTCTGCCGCTCGTACGGCGGCCCCAACACGTCCGGTTCCACGAACGCGACGCTACGCCGCCAACCTACCCAGCGGTAGCCCGCGCGTCCCACTCGTCCCGCTCGCCGCACTTACCCCGCGATCTTGCACTTTCTGTCCCGACAAAAAGGGGCAAAAGCCGCTGTTCGGGAGCCGAAAGTGCAAGATCGCGGGGTGGGGCGTGGGTCAGGCCGTTTCCGCGTCGGCGCGGGGGGCCAGGTTCTCCGGCTCGTCCGCCTCGATCTGCGGCTGGGGGACGTCACGCAGGTGCTTGTTGTGCCGGGGCTCCTGGCGGGTCTTGGCGTCGTTGAGCCGACGGCGCAGGTCGTCACGGACGTCATTGAGTGCGGCGTGCAGGTCCTCCTCCGCGGAGGTGGTGACGATCTTCTGCCGGCCGGCGATCCAGCACTCCAGGGTGACCTTCTGACCACGCGCCTCCCGGTCCTTCACCGACACCTCCAGCTCGGTGGCGTCAGCGTGGAAGCTGGCCAGCCGGGCGTCGAGGGTGGCGAACTGCTCGGCGATCCAGTTGCGGTCGCCCTGGGAGAACCCGGCGCCCACCCGCAGGCACTCAGCCACGGTGGCCGGGTTCGCCACGGCGCTCATCGCTGCGCCTCGGAAGCGTTCGCGGAGTCGATGGTAGTGATCGTCATGGCGCTGACCTCTCGTCGACGTGGAGCTGTCGGTGGTGCGTTGATCAAGTCCTTACCCAGTTCCGGTGGCCTGGGAAACCGTGGACGGCAGGCCGGGCGGGTCGGGCGTACCACATCCGGGCGTGATCAGGGCGTTGTCCACAGGTGGGCTCGTCATCCACAGGTCGGGGATGGGCGCTCACGAAGCCCGTCCCCAGTGTCGATGCTCGGTGTCGAGTCGACTCGCGCTGGCAGGCCCCGATCCCCCTGGAGGGACGATGTTCGACACTTACGTGACAATCGTCGGCAATGTGCTGACTACGCCCGAGTGGCGGCGTACGACCCAGAGCAACACTCTGGTGGCCAACTTCAAGGTCGCCTCGACCGCCCGCCGACTCGATCGGGACAGCGGCCGTTGGGTTGACGGCAATTCGCTCCGCGTCCGCGTCAACTGCTGGCGCAAGCTCGCCGAGGGGGTCGCGGCCTCCGTCATGGTCGGCGATCCGGTGGTGGTCTGCGGGCGGCTCTACACCCGCGACTGGACCGACGACGGCGGTAACCACCGCACGCTCTACGAGCTGGAGGCGGTGGCCGTCGGCCATGACCTGTCCCGGGGTCGCGCCCGCTTCCTGCGCAACCGGCCCAGCATGGCGACCAGCACCGTGGAGGACGCGGAGGCCGAGAGCCGGGTGCACGGTGAGCCCACCGAGCCGGTGCCGGCCGGGCAGGCGCCCGTGCTGCCCGACGACCGTCCGCTGGACGACGACTTCGAGCTGCCCGACTACGCGGAGCTGCGAACCAGCCCGTTCGGCAACGTCCCGGCGGGCGACGACAGCTCCCCGAGCGGCGGGGTCTTCGGCGACGGCGGAGCGCTTGCGAGCGCCGGGCAGGCCGACGTTCCGCCGGACCTCGATGACGAGTTGGCCCCTCCACCCGAGGCGGACGACGACAACGCCGACGGTGACCTGGACATCGAGTTGGGGCCGGTGCCCGACGAGGGGCAGCCGGAGCCGCCGCAGTCCGGTCGAGGGCGGCGTGGTCGGGGCCGGATCCCGCAGCCAGCCTGACCGATCGGCTCGGCCGTCGCGGGTTGGGCGGCGGTCGAGCTGGCCGAGGCACCGTTTCGGTCACAGGTGCTGCGGCGAAACGGCACCACCCGGCACGGCGCGGTGCGGCACGACGGGGGCGGGGTGGCGGCGCGACCAGCGTCGTCACCCCGTGACGGGCGTCGGTGGGCTGGTCTGCCTGTTCGCTCCACGGGTTCTCGTTGCCGTTGCGGGACCGTGGGTTGGGCTGGTTCACGGAATGCTCGTCTAGGCTGGCCGGCCGGAGGTGGTGCGGGTGCGACGGACAGCGCCGATGGCGAACGCGGTGGGGCTGCTCGCCGGGTACGCGCTGGACAGGGTGCTCGGCGACCCCCGCCGTTGGCACCCGGTGGCCGGCTTCGGGCAGGCCGCGGGCGCGCTGGAGCGCCGCCTCTACCGCCCGGACCGAACGGCGGGTACGGCATTCACCGCGCTGGCCGTCGGCGGGCCGGTGTTGCTCGGGGCGGTCGTCGCGGCGGCTACCCGGCACCGGCCGGTGACCCGCGCGGTGCTGGTGGCGGCCGGCACGTGGACCGTGCTGGGCGGCCGCACGCTGCGGCACGAGGCGACCGTCATGGGTCGTACGCTGCGTGACGGTGACCTGCCCGCCGCCCGGCGACGCCTCGGTCACCTCTGCGGGCGGGACCCGTCGACGCTGGGCGAGTCGGAGCTGGCCCGTGCCACCGTCGAATCGGTCGCGGAGAACACCTCCGACGCGGTGGTCGCTCCGCTGCTCTGGGGTGCGGTCGCCGGTCTGCCCGGGCTGCTGGGCTATCGCGCGGCGAACACCCTCGATGCGATGGTCGGGCACCGGTCGACGCGCTACGCGCGGTTCGGCACACCGGCCGCTCGGCTGGACGACGTGCTCAATCTCGTCCCGTCCCGACTGACCGGGCTGCTCACCATCGCCGTCGCGCCGGTCGCGCACGGGGACCGGCAGCACGCCTGGCAGGTGTGGCGGCGGGACCGCAACGACCACCCGAGCCCCAACGCCGGTCAGTGCGAGGCGGCGATGGCCGGTGCGCTCGGAGTCCGCCTCGGTGGTCGCAACGTCTACTTCGGGCGCTCCGAGGTGCGGCCGTTCCTCGGCGACGGTCCCCGCCCGGAGGCGCGGCACCTGAAGCGGGCCGCCCGGATCTCCGGCGCGGTGGGGCTGGCCGCCGTCGGGTTGGCCGCCGCGTACCCGGTGACGCTCGGCCGGCTGGTTGACGCGGTGAGCAGGCGTGCACTGATCGGCGCGGTGGGCCAGCGAGGGCCGGCAGGTGCGGCCGGAGGGCGCGGGCTGGCTGGCGTGGCCAGGGCCGTGCGGCTGGGCGGTGCCGGTGAGCACGGACTGCGGGCCGTCGGTATGGGCAGGGCTGTCGGAGTGGCCGGGGGCGTCGGGATGCGGCGGGGGAGTGGGCGGTGAGCGGCGGGCTGCTGGTGGCCGGCACGACGTCCGACGCCGGCAAGAGCGTGCTCACCGCCGGCATCTGTCGTTGGCTGCACCGGCAGGGCGTGAAGGTGGCGCCGTACAAGGCGCAGAACATGTCGAACAACTCGGCGGTGGTCGTCGGGCCGGACGGGCGCGGCGGCGAGATCGGGCGCGCCCAGGCCATGCAGGCCGCGGCGTGCGGGCTCGCACCCGACCTGCGGTTCAACCCGGTGCTGCTCAAGCCGGGCAGCGACCTGGCCAGTCAGGTGGTGCTGCTGGGCGAGGCGGTCGACACGATCACCGCCGGCACCTTCCGGCAGATGCGTCCCCGGCTCGCCGAGACCGCGTACGCCGCACTGGCCGAGCTGCGCGAGACGTACGACGTGGTGATCTGCGAGGGCGCCGGCAGCCCCGCCGAGATCAACCTGCGGGCCGGTGACTACGTCAACATGGGGCTGGCCCGGCACGCCAACCTGCCCACCATCGTCGTCGGCGACATCGACCGGGGCGGTGTCTTCGCCTCGATGTTCGGCACCGTGGCACTGCTCGACCCGGCCGACCAGGCGCTGATCGCCGGCTTCGTGATCAACAAGTTCCGGGGCGACCTCGGGCTGCTCCAGCCGGGTCTGGACATGCTGCGTCAGGTCACCGGCCGTCCCACGTACGGGGTGCTGCCCTGGGCACTGGACCTGTGGCTCGACGCGGAGGACTCACTCGCCTACGGCCGGGTGCTCGGCCGACCCGCCGCCCCGCACGGCAGCGAATGGCTGGACGTGGCCGTCGTCCGCCTACCCCGGATCAGCAACGCCACCGACGTGGAGGCGCTCGCCACCGAGCCGGGCGTCCGCGTACGCCTCACCATCGAACCGGCCGAACTGGCCGCCGCCGACCTGGTCGTCCTACCCGGCTCCAAGTCCACCGTCGCCGACCTCGACTGGCTGCGCGAAACCGGTCTCGCCGACGCGGTGGCCACCCATGTGGCGGCCGGCAAGCCCCTGCTCGGCCTCTGCGGCGGCTTCCAGATGCTCGGCCGCGCCATCCACGATCCGGTGGAGAGCCGGCAGGGCAGCGTGCCGGGGCTCGGTCTGCTGCCCATCGACATCACCTTCGATCCGCGCAAGACCGTCCGGCAGTCGGTGGGCACCGGCCACGGTGGCCTGCCGGTGCGGGGCTACGAGATCCACCACGGGTACGTCTCACAGGCCGACCCGAGCCTGACCCCGCTGCTGACCAGCGATGACGGTGTCGGAGAGGGCGCCGTGCTCGGCGTGGTGCACGGCACGCACTGGCACGGGGCGTTCGAGTCCGACGAATTCCGCCGGTGGTTCCTCACCGAAGCGGCTCGCCTGGCCGGCCGCAGCGGGTTCCGGGTCGCACCGGCCACCAGCTTCGCCGCCGCCCGGGAGCGCTCACTCGACCTGCTCGGCGACCTGGTCGAGGAACACCTGGACACCGATGCTCTCTGGCGTCTCATCGAAGCCGGCCCACCCACCGACCTCCCCTTCATCCCACCCGGCGCCCCGTCCTGACCCTCGTGGCCGGTCCACCGTCCTGGCTGGCCCACCGTCGTGGCTGGTCCGCCGTCGTGGCCGGTCCGCCGTCGTGGCCGGTCCACCGTCCTGGCTGGCCCACCGTCCCATGCGGTGCGTGGCCCGGGACCGCGCGCCCCGGGGCCGCGAGGCGCACCCTCGAGCCGGTCGCCAGCCGGTCGCCAGACAGGGGCCCGCCGAGCGTCGCCCACTCCCGCATGATCGTGCTCGATCGTTGTTGTAGGGGCCTCGCCCGCGCGAGGAGGGGCCTGTTTCCTGGATCGAGTGCGATCTTGCGCAGACCGACCGCCCGGCATGGAACCTGAAGGGCAAGGCCGGGGGAGTCAGGGGCGGATGTCGGCGGGACGGTCGGTGGTGGGCAGACCCGCGGCGAGCCAGGCGTCCACGCCGCCGATCATGTCGGTGGCGCGGCGCAGCCCGAGGGTCTGCAGGCTGGCGGCGGCCAGGCTGGAGCTGTAACCCTGTCGGCACACCAGGATGATCTCCCGGTCGTACCCGGTCGCCTCCGGGATCCGCCAGGCGCTGGCCGGATCGAGGCGCCACTCCAGTACGGTCCGGTCGATGACGACCGCGCCCGGCAGGTCGCCCTGTTCGCGGCGCTGTAGGTCGGTACGGGTGTCGACCAGCAACGCGCCGCCGCGGACCGCCTCGACGGTCTGCTGCGGAGTCAGTCGGTGCAGCCCGGCGCGGGCCTGTTCGAGCAGGGCGTCTATACCGGGGCTCATTACGTCTCGGAGCACCACCCGATCATGCCGATTCGGTGGCACCCCGGGCGGCGAACGGGCCGCCCGTCACCCGTCGCCGCACCAATTCCCCCGGACGTGACGGTGGCCGGCCAGGGCGGTCAGCCGGACGGGTCAACGTGGCCCACTTTGGCCCCCCGATCGGCATGATCGACACAGTCACCGACAACGGTGGTCCGGCCGACCGGGACTTCGATGAACCCGAGTCGATCACCCTGCCCACCAGCGGTGGCGGCATACTTCGGTCATGCACCACGGGAGGCTGCGCTGAACCCGGGAACTGGCCGACCGACCGTCGCGGTTGTCGAGGCGTACGCCGAATTGGCTCGTCGGGTGCTCGCGGGCCCGGCGCGGTTGGGGCGGACCCGGCTGGTCGCGGTCGACGGGCCGAGCGGCGCGGGTAAGAGCCGGTTCGCCGCGCAGCTCGCGGATGCCCTGGCCGGGCCGCTCGGCGGCCGACCGCCGCTGGTGCACACCGACGACCTGCTCGACGGGTGGGACGACCAGGTCACCTTCTGGCCCCGGCTCGACGAGGAGGTGCTCGCTCCGCTGCGCGACGGGGAGCCGGGAGCCTACCGGCGGTACAGCTGGGTCCGGCAGTGTTTTCTGCCCCGACCGGTTCCGGTTCCGGTGGCTCCGGTGCTGGTGGTCGAGGGGGTCAGCGCCGCCCGGGCGGTCGTCCGGCCGGAGCTGACGCTGGCCGTGTTCGTCACCGCGCCCGCGTCGCTGCGGCTGGCTCGCGCGGTCGCCCGGGACGGGCCGGAGATCCTGCCCGAGCTGCGCCGCTGGCACGACGGGGAGCGGGCGCACTTCGCCGTCGACGAGACCGTGACCCACGCCGACCTGGTGGTGGATGGCGCGCCGACACTGCCGTACGACGCGGACCGGTACTACGTGCGGCTTCGCTGAGCGGGGCATGGACGTGGGCCACGGTCTGCGGCACGATGCGGAGAGCTACGGCGAACGGGGAGCCACCATGACGGCAGCGGACGCGCCAGCGCGGCGTCGGATCACCCTCAGCGGCATCAGCTCACGGGCCTGGGAGCATCCGGCCGACCGGGGTGCCCTGGTCGCGCTGCGCGAGCTGCGCGGTTTCGACGACGTGGTGCGGGCGTTCTTCGGGATGTGGAACGAGCGGGGGTTCCGGCTGTCCGTGCTGGCCTCCGGCATCCGGGTCGACCACCGGCAGTACCCGGCGGTGTGGCAGCGCTACACCGAGGCCGCGGCGGCGCTCGACGTGGCCGAACTGCCCGAGCTGTACGTGACCCAGTCGCCCTGGTTGGGCGCCGAGGCGGTCGGGTTGGAGCGACCGTTCATCGTTCTGAACTCCGCCTGCGTGCAGCAACTCGACGAGGACGAGCTGCGCTGCCTGCTCGGCCACGAGTTGGGGCACGTGGGCAGCGGGCACGCGGTCTACAAGACCATGCTCATGATCCTTACCCGGTGGGCGGCCAACCTGAGCTGGTTGCCGGTCGGCGCGATCGCGCTGCGCGCCATCATCGCGGCGATGCTGGAGTGGTGGCGCAAGGCGGAACTCTCCGCCGACCGGGCCGGCCTGCTCGCCGGGCAGGACCCGGCCGCCGCGCTGCGGCTGCTGATGAAGCTCGCTGGCGGCGGTGACCTGTCCCAGGTCGACACCACCGCCTTCCTGGAGCAGGCCGCCGAGTACTCCGGTGGCGGCGACCTGCGCGACAGCCTGCACAAGATCAGGATGACCGCGTGGAGCACCCACCCCGTGCCGGTGGCGCGGGCGGCGTCGCTGCGCCAGTGGATCGACTCCGGGGCGTACGGGCAGGTGCTGGCCGGGGACTATCCCCGCCGCGAGGACGACAGCTCGACAAGCGTCTCGGAGGAGATCAAGGCGGCGGCCGAGTCGTACCGGGAGGAGTTCAGCCGGTCCACCGACCCACTGGTCGGGTTGCTGCGCCGGCTCGGCGACGGCGCGAGCGACGTCGGCGAGTGGGTGGGGGGCACCGCCGGTCGGGCCCGTTCCTGGATGGACGCCGCCACCGAGGCGGCGGGCCGCGCACACCGCGCCGGGCGGGCCGCACCGGGCGCGCGGGCCGGCGCCGGCCCTGCGGACAGCGGTGACGGTACGGGCTCCGCCGGCACGCCCCGGTAAGGCCGGCATACGATGCCGGTCATGACCTCACCGATCATGTCCGAGTCCGAGGTGCGGGCCGCCGTCGAGCGGGAGATGCCCGGCGTCCGGGCCGACCTGGAGCGCCTCGTCCGCATCCCCGGCATCGCCTTCGAGGGCTTCGACCACTCGCACGTGGAACGCTCCGCCGAGGCGGTCGCCGAGCTGCTGCGCGGCTGTGGCCTGGACGTCGACATCGTGCGATCCGGCGGCCAGCCGGCGGTGATCGGCCGTCGGGCCGCCCCGCCCGGCGCGCCCACCGTGCTGCTCTACGCCCACCACGACGTCCAGCCGGTCGGCGACCGGTCGCTGTGGGAGTCCGACCCGTTCGAGCCGGTGGAACGGGACGGCCGGCTCTACGCCCGGGGCGCGGCCGACGACAAGGCCGGCATCATGGCGCACGTCGCGGCGCTGCGCGCGTACGGTGACGCGCTGCCGGTCGGCGTGGTGCTCTTCATCGAGGGCGAGGAGGAGTACGGCTCCGACTCGCTGGAGCAACTGCTGGCCGAGCACCGCGACGAGCTCACCTCCGACGTCATCGTGATCGCCGACTCCGGCAACTGGGACATCGGCGTACCGGCGTTGACCACCTCGCTGCGGGGCATCGTCAACTGCTTCGTCGAGGTGCGCACGCTGGACCACGCGGTGCACAGCGGCATGTTCGGCGGCGCCGTGCCGGACGCGCTCACCGCGCTGGTCCGGCTGTTGGCGACGCTGCACGACGACGCCGGTGACGTGGCCGTGGACGGCCTCGTCGGCCGGGAGGGCGCCACCGTCGACTACCCGGAGGACCGGGTCCGGGCCGAGGCGGGGCTCGCCGAGGGCGTGCAGTTCATCGGCACCGGCCGGATCACCGACCGGCTCTGGACCAAGCCGGCGCTGGCCATCCTCGGTGTCGACGCGCCGTCCACCGGCGAGGCGCCGAACGCCCTGGTCCCGGCCGCGAAGGCGAAGCTCAGCGTCCGCCTCGCCCCGGGCGACGACCCCAAGCGGGCGTACGCGGCGCTGCGCGCGCACCTGGAGCAGCACGCGCCGTGGGGTGCGCAGGTGACGGTCACCTTCGAACACGACGGCGACCCGTGCGTGATCGACGCGTCCGGGCCGATGTTCGATGCCGCCCGTTCGGCCTTCCGGACCGCCTGGGACGGCACCGCCCCGGTTGACATCGGCGTCGGCGGCTCGATTCCGTTCATCGCCACCTTCCAGGAGATGTTCCCGAAGGCGGCGATCCTGGTGACCGGTGTGGAGGACCCGCACGCCCGCGCGCACGGCCCGAACGAGAGTCTGCACCTGGGGGAGTTCGCCCGGGTCTGCCTCGCCGAGGCGCTGCTCCTGCGCAACGTGGCGGCGGTCGGCGGTTAGGTGTCAGAACGGCAACTTTGGGCCTGATCTGCGAGTTTACGGCGTGTCGGATGGTCGGCTGTTATAGCCTTTCGTACATGAGTACGAACGAGGTGATGGCCCGGTTGGGGGCCGCTGTCAGCGCGCTGGGAGATGTCGACGTCTCCGCGTGGTCCGAGGACACGCTCAACGAACAGCTCGGTGAGCTCTCCGCCGCACTGGTCGCCCTCGACTCGGTGCTCTCCCGGGTCGCCGGCGAGGTCCGCGCCCGAGGGTTGCGCATCGAGGAACCCGTCTCCGCTTAGGGCCGGTTTCATGAGGACTGGCCGGCCTGCGCCGGTCGCCGTCCGGACTCCGCCTCGACTCGACCGCCCTCATGAAACCGGCCCTGATCCGTCGTCCGCGTGAGTGGGCGGCACCCTGCCGACACCGCCCGGGCACGGCAATGCCCGGGCGGTGTCGGAGGTGACTGGCAGGATGAGCTGCGTGCGGTTCCTCGATCTGGCAGCCACCTCCGCCGCCGTCGGCGCCACCAGCGGTCGGCGGGCCAAGGTGGAGCTGCTCGCTGACGCGCTGCGCCGGCTCGACCCCGGCGAGGTCGAGCCCGGCGCCGGCTATCTCGCCGGTGAGCTGCGCCAACGGCAGACCGGGGTCGGCTACGCGAGCCTGCGTGACCTGCCGCCACCGGCCGCCGAGCCGACGTTGACGGTGGCCGCCGTGGACGCGGCCATCGGGCAGATCGCCGCGGTGCACGGCTCGGGCTCACAGGCTCGGCGTCGGGCGCTGCTCGGTGCCCTCTACGCGGCGGCGACGGCCGACGAGCAGCGGCTCCTCACCGGCCTGTTCAGTGGCGAGCTACGGCAGGGCGCCCAGGCCGGGCTCCTCGCGGACGCGGTGGCCCGGGCCGCCGAGGTGCCGGTGGCGGCGGTCCGCCGGGCACTGTTGCTCGCCGGTGATCTCCGGGCCGTGGCGGTGGCCGCGCTGGCCGGAGGGGCCGCCGAGTTGGCCGGGTTCGGTCTACAGGTCGGCCGCCCGCTGGCGCCGATGCTCGCGCAGAGCGCCCCCTCGGTCGACGAGGCGCTCGCCGCGACCGGCACGCCGGCGGTGGTCGACGTGAAGCTCGACGGCATCCGCATCCAGGTGCACCGCTCCGGCGCCGACATCGCCGTGTTCACCCGCAGTCTCGACGAGATCACCACCCGGGTGCCCGAGGTGGTCGCCGCGGTCCGTGCCCTGCCGGGCCGGGAGTTGGTCCTCGACGGCGAGGCGATCGGCCTGGACGAGACCGGCCGCCCACTGCCGTTCCAGCAGACGTCGAGCCGGGCCGCCCGACGCACCACCCCCAGCACCACCGGGCGCACACCGGTCGCCCCGGCGGTGCTCGCGGCGGCCGCCAGCACGGGCGCGACGGTGCTCACCCCGTACTTCTTCGACCTGCTGCACCTCGACGGCCAGGATCTGATCGACCTTCCCGGCCGGGACCGGTGGGCCGCCCTCGCCGGTTCGGTGGATTCGTCGCTGCTGGTCGGCCGGATGGAGGTCGACGGCCCGGAGCAGGCCGCCGCCGCGTTCGCCGCCGCGCTCGACGCCGGGCAGGAGGGCGTGGTGGTCAAGGCGCCGGACGCCCCCTACGACGCAGGCCGGCGCGGTGCCGCCTGGGTCAAGGTGAAACCACGACACACCCTCGACCTGGTGGTGCTCGCCGTCGAGTGGGGCAGCGGCCGGCGCAAGGGCTGGCTGTCCAACCTTCATCTGGGTGCGCGTGACGCGCGTACCGGTGACTTCGTCATGCTCGGCAAGACGTTCAAGGGGCTCACCGACGAGTTGCTGCGGTGGCAGACCGAGCGGTTCCTCGACCTCGCCGTGGAACGCGGCGACTGGGTGGTCCGGGTCCGGCCCGAGCAGGTGGTGGAGATCGCCTTTGACGGGGTGCAAACGAGTTCGCGCTATCCCGGTGGGATGGCACTGCGGTTCGCCCGGGTGGTGCGCTATCGCGACGACAAGTCCGCCGCGGAGGCGGACACCATCGATGCGGTCCGTGCCATCCACGCCGGCCGCATGACTGGCTGATCGGGCGAGGTCAGGCGGAAGCGGTCGGCGTCGGCTCGGCGGCCCTGTCCAGCGGCGCCGGGGTGGTGCCGATGCCGGCGGCCCGGCGGGCCTCCCGACGGGCCACCCAGCCATAGCCGAAGAGGGCCATCACCGCGAACAGCCACCACTGCACGACGTAGCCGAAGTTCTGCCAGTTGTTGGCGTGCCCGACCGGCACCGCCTTGAACACCGGATCGGCTGCCGGGGTCTGCTCGTCGAGCAGCAGATACGCACCGTAGACCGGGTAGGGAAGCTCGCCGGCCAGCCGCGACACCCCGATCCGCCGGATCTCCAGCAGCCCGTCGCGTCTGGCCACCGCGCCGGCGCCGCTCTCGGTCTCGTGCACCCGGCCCACCACCGTCACGTCGCCGGTCGGCGCGGCCGGCACCGACGGCTGGGCGGTCGCCCCACCGGGCGCCGGCGGGATCCAGCCCCGGTCCACCAGCACCGCAGTGCCGTCAGTGAGCACCAGCGGCGTGAGCACCTCGAAACCGACCCGGCTGTCCACCGTCCGGCCACGGACCAGCACGGTGTTCGTGGGGTCGTACCGGCCGGTGACGGTGACCCGGGTCCAGACCTTGTCCTCGGCGGGGGCCGGACCGGCCGTCCCCGCGCCGCCAGCGGGAGCACGCAGCGCGTCGGCGAGCGGCACGGGAGCCATCCGCTGGCCCGCGTCGATCCGCTCGTTGACCTCGGTGCGCCCCCGGTAGCGGTCCAGCTGCCAGTTGCCGAGGAACACCATGACGGCGGCCGCGACCAGGGTCAGCGCGAGAGCGCCCAGCCAGCGTGGGCTCAGCAGGAACCGGTACACGGCACCGAGGCTACTCGTATGACCGGCGCCACTGACCTGGACCGGCCGGACCGAGGGCGGGGCCGACGTCCTGGGGCACTGTCAGGGCCGGGTCGCCCACCCCGGTTGGCGGTGCTCGCGCCTCCAGTCGGGCGGGTATCGTCACGCCGACGGATCGGCCTTGGTCGTCCCGTCGCGTACCCGCCGCCGCTCGCGAGGAGTCGATGATGACCGTCGTGCCGCGCCTGGTGCTCAGCGCGCCGTCCTCCGGACACGGAAAGAACGCGCTGGCGATCGGGCTGCTCGCCGCCCTGGCCGAGCGAGGGGTCGACGTCGCCGGATTTAAGCTCGGGCCGGACCACGTCGACGCCGCCTACCTCGGCCTCGCCTCCGGTCGGCCGGGTCGGGTGATCGACCCCCGACTCGTCGGCCTCGACCGGCTCGCCCCGCTGGTGGCGCACGGTGCCGCCGGTGCCGGGCTGGCCGTGGTGCAGGGCAGCATGGGGCTGTACGACTCGGTCGGTGGCCGTCCCGAGCAGGAGTCCACGGCCGCCGCGGCCGCCGCGCTGCGCAGCCCGGTGGTGCTCGTTGTCGACGTGGCCGCGATGGGTCAGTCGGTGGCCGCCCTGGTGCACGGTTTCCGCTCGTACGACGAGCAGTTGTGGCTCGGCGGGGTGATCCTCAACCGGGTGGCGTCGTCGCGACACGAGGGGATGCTGCGCGAGGCGTTGGACGACGTGGGGGTGCCGGTCTACGGCGCGCTGCGTCGACAGGACCTGCCGGCGGTGCTGCCGTCGCGGCGGCACGGGGTGGCACCGGTGGTCGACGACTCGGCCGACGCCGCCCGTGCGGTCCGCCGGCTGGGCGAGGCCGTCGCCGCCACTGTCGACCTGGAACGGCTGCTCGGGCTTGCCCGCTCCGCCCCGCCGCTCCCGGCGCCGGCCTGGTCTCCCGAGGAGGCCCTCGGCACGTTCACACCCCCGGCGAACCGCCCACTGGTGGCGGTGGCCGGTGGGCCGGGCGGCAGCTTCAGCCACCCGGAGACCACCGAGTTGCTCCGGGCCGCCGGCGCCGAGGTCGTCGTCGTCGACCCGCTGCGCGACGAGGCGCTGCCGGTCGGCACCCGCGCGCTGGTCGTCGGCGGCGCGCTGCCCGAGGCGTACGCCGAGCAGTTGTCGGCCAACCGGCGGCTCTGCATCGCGGTGGCCGAGTTGGCGCGGACCGGGCGGCCGGTGGTCGCCGAGGGCGCCGGGCTGCTCTGGCTGGCCCGGGAACTGGACGGGCTGCCGATGTGCGGTGTCCTGGACGCGGTCGGCGTCAGCCGCGACGGGGTCGTGGCCGGCTACCGGGAGGCGACCGCCCAGACCGACAGCGTTGTCGCCGCCACCGGCACGGTGCTGGTCGGGCACAAGGCACATCGTGCGGTGCTCACCCCCCGCGCTGGTCAGCGCCCAGCCTGGAGCTGGGACGGCGGCGCGCCGGAGGGCTTCGTCTGGCGCAACGTGCACGCCTCGCAGCTCACAGTGCACTGGGCGAGCCATCCGGCGACGGCGGCCCGGTTGGTCGCCGCGGCGGCGGCCGACCCGACGAGCGAGGTGGTACCCGCCCAGCCGGGCGAGGTGTCGGTGTGATCGGTCAGGTGGCGGTGCGGCGATTCCCGGCGTTGACCGTCTCCACCCCGCGTACCGAGGTGCGTCAGCTCACGGCGGCCGACGCGGCGGCGGCCGGGGAGATCTTCGCCGACAAGCTGACCCGGCGTTGGCTGCCGCTGCCCGACGACTCCGGCCCGATCGACGGGCTGGCCTGGTGCACGGATCTGGCCCGGCAGCGGCGTGACAGCGGGGAGGGCGACCACTACGCGGTGCTCCGGCGGGAGGACGACCAGGTGGTGGGCTCGCTGTGGACCCGGCGCACCGACTGGGGTGCCCGCCTCACCGAGATCTCCTACGCGATGGCGCCCCACGCGCGGGGTTTCGGCTTCGCCGCCGAGGCGGTCGACGCGGTGGCCATCGCGCTGATCCTGGAGCACGGCTTCCAGCGGGTCGAGCTGCGGGTGGCTCCCGGCAACCTGGCCTCGCGCCGGGTCGCCGAGAAGGCCGGGTTCAGCTACGAGGGTCTGTTGCGCAACGCCGGGTTCGTCAGCGGCGGCCGGGTGGACCTGGAGCTGTGGTCGTTCGTCGCCGCCGACCTGCGCTGAGCCGCGCCGGCTCCCGCCGACCTGCGCTGACTCTCGCGCCGGTCAGCCGACGATGGCGTCCGACGGTGGGGTGAACTGGCGGGTCGGGGTGCCCTTCAGACCGTCGCGTAGGGCCTCCGAGACCGCCTTGATCGGGATCTGGGACTGCCCGTCACCGACCGCGTTGAACGGGTTGTCCGGGTCGGAGATGAAGCTCGCCGCCGCCAACTCCGGGGTGTAGCCCACGAACCAGGCCGACCGGGTGCTGTCGGTCGTACCGGTCTTGCCGGCCACCGGGCGTCCGACGGTGCCTCGCACGCTGTCGGCGGTGGACCATCCGCCGCAGCTGCCGCGCGCCGGGGTGTCTCCGGTCGGGCAACGGGCCGCGTCGGTGGCCGCCCGCGCGGCGTCCGCGCTCACCACCTGCCGGCAGCGCGGCTTGGCCACCTCGCGGTGCAGACCGCCCGGAGTGGCGTAGGTGGCGGGCGTGCCGTCCCGGTTCATGATCGCTTGCACCGGGATGGCCTCGCAGTAGCGGCCGTCGGCGGCGATGGCGGCGTACGCGTTCGCCATCTCCAGCGGGGTGGCGTCGGAGACGCCCAGGGTGAACGCACCCCACTTCTTCGCCTTGGCCGGGGACGCCTGTTCCCGGTCGACGTCGGTGCGCCACCGCAGCCCGAGCTGTTCGGCCAACCGGACCGCCCGGTCAGCGCCGACCTTCTCCTCCAGCCACACGAAGTACGTGTTGACCGATTTGCCGAAGCCGGACCACATGGTCTGCTGGCCGGTCATGGCGCCGCTGGCGTTGGAGGGCGCCCAGCCGTCGTACACGGCCGACTTGTAGCGGTACGGCGCGTTGAACGAGGTGGAGAGGGTCATCCCGGAGTCCAGCGCGGCCAACATCGGAAACATCTTGAACGTCGACCCGGCCTGGTAGCCGGCCAGGTCACCGCCGCCGAGCAGCGGTGCCACAGTGTTCGGGTAGTTGGCCTTCACCTTCGGCCCGGCCTCGGGGTTGGAGCTCTGCGGGTTGTCGGCCAGGTCCAGTGAGTACGTCCGGTTCACCGCCATGGCCTTCACCCGCCCGGTGCCCGGCTCGGAGAGCACGATGCCGTTGGCGAACGGGCTGCCGGTGGCTTCCTTGGTGCCGACGCTCTTCTCCGCCGCCTCCTGGATCTTGGGGTCGAGGCTGAGCACGATCCGGTAGCCGCCCCGGCGCAGGTTGTCCATCCGTTCCAGCCGGTTCGCCCCGAACGCGGGCTGCGCGCTCCACCAGTTCTTCAGGTAGTCGCAGGCGAAGCCCCAGCTGTTGTACTTCTCCGCCACCGCGGCGCAGTCGTGCGGTGGGGTGGTCAGCTTGAGCCGGATGGGCTCGGACTTGGCGGCGGCGGCCGAGTCGGGGGAGAGGTAGCCGAGTTGGCTCATCCGGTCCAGCACGTAGTTGCGCCGCCCGGTGGCCTCCTTCTGATCCGAGTCGGCCGGGTCGTACTCGGAGGGGGACTTGACGAGTCCGGCGAGGGTGGCGGCCTCGACCGGGGTGAGGTCCTTCGGGGTCTTGGAGAAGAAGATCTCGCTGGCCGCGTAGATGCCGTACGCCCGGTGCCCGAAGTACGCCGAGTTCAGGTAGCGCTCCATGATCTCTTCCTTGCTGATCTCCTTCTCCAGGTCCAGCGCCATTCGCATCTCCTTGACCTTGCGCAGGCTGGTCTGCTGGGTGGCTTCCTGGACCTCCTTGGGCGTGGTCGCGCTGTCCCGCAGGGCCATCCGGACGTACTGCATGGTCAGCGTCGAGGCACCCTGGGAGCCGCCGGAGCGGGCGTTCGAGACGAAGGCCCGGGCCACGCCCTTCGGGTCGACGCCGTGGTGCTGGTAGAAGCGGGAGTCCTCGGCGGCCACGATCGCCTGCTGAATGTTCGGCGACATGTCCGACAGCTTGGTGTACTGCCGGTACTCCTCGTAGAACATGGTCAGCACGGTCTTGCCGTCCGGGCCGTAGACGTACGAGGTCTCGGCGGGCAGGGCGGTCTTCAGCACCCGGGTCTTCTGGTCCACGGCGTGCGCAGTGGCTTTCGCACCGAGCCCGGTGAGGGCGACCAGTGGATAGGCGGCGGCGGCGATCACGATTCCGGCGATCAGTCCGGCGCGGAGGAGAGGGACGAGACGACCAGCGGCAGCAAGGGGTCGGTTGCTCACCTGGTCAAGTTATGACATTTCCGATTCGTACATGAGAAGAACTCTTAAACCGGCGAGTGGGTGACGCGGCTTACGCCGAGATCGACTGTCCCACCGGCCACCTTCCCGGCAGGATCGCGGACATGTCTGATCAGCCGAGCGCTGTCGCCCCACCAACCGGGGTCGAGCCGGACCTCGCCCACCACGGCGACGCGGAGGCCACAGCCGGCCTGATCGACCTCGCCGTCAACGTCCGTCGGGCGCGGCCTCCCGCCTGGCTGGCCGACCCGATCGCCGCGACCCTGACCGACCTGGCCCGGTATCCGGACCCGGCGCCGGCCCGGGCGGCCGTCGCCGCCCGACACCGCCGTCACCCGAACGAGGTGCTGCTCACCGCCGGCGCCGCCGAGGGCTTCGTGCTGATCGCCCAGGCGCTGCGCGGCGTGCACCGCCCCGTGGTGGTGCACCCCCAGTTCACCGAGCCGGAGGCGGCGCTGCGGGCCGCCGGACACCCGGTCGAGCGGGTGCTGCTCGACGCCGCCGACGACTTCCGGCTCGACCCGTCCCGGGTGCCCGCCGACGCCGACCTCGTGATGATCGGCAACCCGACGAACCCGACCTCGGTGCTGCACCCTGCCCAGACCGTGGCCGCGCTGGCCCGCCCCGGCCGGGTGCTGGTGGTCGACGAGGCGTTCGCGGACACCACCATTGCCACCGGGCACCCCGGCGAACCGGAGTCGCTGGCCGAACGCCGCGACCTGCCCGGCCTGCTCGTGGTGCGCAGCCTCACCAAGACGTGGGGCCTGGCCGGCCTGCGGATCGGCTACCTGCTCGGCGCCCCGGAGCTGCTGTCCCGGCTGGCCGCCGTCCAACCGCTCTGGGCCGTCTCCACGCCCGCGCTGGCGGCCGCGTCGGCCTGCGCCAGCGCCGTCGCGGTCCAGGCCGAACGCGCGATCGCCGCCGACCTCGCCGCCGACCGCGAGCACCTGGTCGCGCGCCTCACCGAACTGCCCGGTGTACGCGTCGTCGGCCGTCCCGCCAGTGCGTTCGTCCTGCTGCACCTGCCGGGCGCGACAGCGATCCGGGCCGCCCTGCGCGAGCGCGGCTGGGCGGTGCGCCGCGGCGACACGTTCCCCGGCCTCGGCCCGGACTGGCTGCGGGTGGCGGTACGCGACCGAAACACCACCGACGCGTTCATCGACGTGCTGCGCGAGACCATGGAGGCATGATGCTGGAGACCACGATCGCGGCAATCCGCGCGGCGGACGAAGCGGCCATGGCCGCCGCCCGGGAGCTGCAGGGCCGGCTGACCAAGCCGGCGGGATCGCTGGGCGCGCTGGAGGAACTTTCGGTACGCCTCGCCGGCCTGGCCGGAGTCTGCCCACCACCGCTGCCCGAGCCGGCCGCGGTGGCGATCTTCGCCGGCGACCACGGGGTGCACGCCCAGGGGGTCAGCCCATGGCCGCAGGAGGTCACCGCGCAGATGATCGGCAACTTCCTGGCCGGTGGAGCGGTGGTCAACGCGTTCGCCCGGCAGGCCGGCGCCTCGGTCACCGTTGTCGACGTCGGCGTGGCCACCCCGCTGCCCGCCGACCCAGCCGTGCTCGACCCGACGGCCCTCGACCCAGCCGTGCTCGCCCCGACGGCCCTCGATCCGGCTGTGCTCGACCCGACAGCCGCCGACCCGGCTGTGCTCGACCCGGCCGTGCCCCGACTGGTTGTCGCGTCCGTCCGCCGAGGCACCCGCGACCTCACCGTGACCGCCGCGCTGACCCGGGACGAGGCGCTGGCGGCGGTGCAGACCGGCATCCGGATCGCCGACGAGCTGATCGACGCCGGTGCCGGCATCCTGCTCACCGGGGACATGGGCATCGGCAACACCACCCCGGCCGCCGTGCTGATCGCCGCGTTCACCGGCGCCGACCCGCTCGACACCACCGGTCGGGGCACCGGGGTCGACGACCCGACGTACGCGCGCAAGGTGGCGGTGGTGCGGGCCGCGCTGGCCCGGCACACCCCCGACCCGGCCGACCCGCTGGGGGTGCTGGCCGCCGTCGGTGGTCTGGAGCACGCCGCCCTGGCCGGGCTGATCCTGGGGGCCGCAGCACGCCGCACGCCGGTGCTGCTGGACGGCGTGATCGCGGTCTCAGCCGCGCTCGCCGCCGCCGCGTTCGCCCCGGCGGCAGTCGGCGCCATGGTCGCCGGCCACCGCTCGGCCGAGCCCGGTGCCACAGTCGCGCTGCGCCACCTCGGCCTTGACCCGCTGATCGACCTGGGGTTGCGCCTCGGCGAGGGCACCGGCGCGCTGCTGGCTTTGCCCGTGGTCACCGGCGCGGTCCGGGTGCTGCACGAGGTGGCCACCTTCGACTCCGCCGGGGTGGCCGAGAAGTGAGCCCGTGCAGCGAACGAGCCGTCCGCGTCGGTGGTGCGGCGTGACCTCCAATCCGTACCCCCTGGGTCTGCGGCTGCACGGGCGGCGGGTGGTCGTGGTGGGTGGCGGTGCGGTCGCCACCCGGCGCGTACCCGCGCTGCTGGACGCCGGTGCGGACGTCCTGCTGGTGGCCCCGGAGCTGACCCCGGCCCTGCGCGCCCAGGCCGACGCGGGTCGGCTGCACTGGGTGCCGCGCCGGTTCGTGCCCGAGGACCTGGACGGCGCCTGGCTGGTCCAGGTCGCTGTCGACGACTCGATGGCGGCGGCCTCGGTGAGCGCCGTCGCCGCCGAGCGGCGGATCTTCTGCGTCCGGGCCGACGACCGGACGGCCGCCACCGCCTGGACCCCGGCGGTGACCCGGCACGGCCCGGTCACCGTGGCGGTGCTCGGCGGTGGCGACCCGCGTCGGGCGATGACCGTCCGCGACGCGATCCGCGACCTGCTCGCCGTCCGCCTGGCACCGGACGGGATCGCTGGCCGGCCCGACGCTGCGACTGGTGCGGCCGGCGGGCGGCAGGCCGGGCGGGTGGCGCTGGTCGGGGCGGGGCCGGGGGACCCGGAGCTGATCACCGTGAAGGGTTGGCGGCTGCTCACCGAGGCCGACGTGGTGGTCGCCGACCGGTTGGTGCCCGGGTTGCTCCTCGACGAGTTGCGTCCCGACGTGGAGCTGGTGGACGCCTCGAAGATCCCCTACGGCCCGTCCCGGGCCCAGGAGGAGATCAACCAGATCCTGGTCGACCGCGCGCTGGCGGGCGCCTTCGTGGTGCGGCTCAAGGGCGGTGACCCGTACGTCTTCGGTCGTGGCGGTGAGGAGCTGCTGGCCTGCGCTGCTGCCCGCGTGCCGGTGACCGTCGTGCCCGGGGTGACCAGCTCGATCGCCGCGCCGGCCGCAGCGGGCATCCCGGTCACCCACCGGGGGGTGGCGCACGAGTTCACTGTGGTCTCCGGGCACCTGGCACCCGACGCGCCGGCTTCGCTGGTGCGCTGGGACGCCCTCGCCGGTCTGCACGGCACCCTGGTGATCCTGATGGGGTTGAAGAACCTCGCCGCCATCACGGCCACCCTGATCGCCCACGGTCGGTCGCCGCAGACGCCGGCCGCAGTGGTCCAGGAGGCCACGACGGGCACCCAGCGGGTGCTGCGGTCCACGTTGGGCGAGGTCGCCGCCGATCTGTTGGCGGCCGAACTGCGCCCGCCCGCCGTGGTGGTGGTGGGCGACGTGGTGGACGCCCTCGACGGCTGACAGCCGGCCGAACGCGGCGGCGACTCGTCCGGCGGTGGACCCGGGTATCGGAGGGCACTGACACGGTAGATCTTGGACAGTTTCCGTTACGCGCTAACGGAAACTGTCCAAGATTGCCAGCTGCGGCGGTTGCCGGTGGCTGTCGACACAATGTCGACCATGCTCACCGTGAAGGCGCGACTGACGGGGCCAGAGCGTGCGCTCCGGCCCCGTCATACGAGCGGTCGAACTACTGCTTGAGCATGTTGTCCAGCAGCAGGGCACAGCGGATCAGACCGAGGTGGCTGTACGCCTGCGGGTGGTTGCCCAGGCCGCGCTCGGCGAGCGGGTCGTACTGCTCGGGGAGCAGACCGGTCGGGCCGGCGGTCAGCACCATCTGCGCGAACAGTTCCTCGGCGTCGGTGCGGCGGCCGGTGCGCAGGTACGCCTCGATCAGCCACGCCGTGCAGATGTGGAACCCGCCCTCACGGCCGGGCAGGCCGTCGTCCCAGTGGTAGCGGTAGACGACCGGGCCGCTGCGCAGGTCCGCCTCGATCCGCAGGACGGTGGACAGGAAGCGCGGGTCGTCGCCCGGGAGCAGGCCGGAGAGGCCGATCCAGAGCGATGAGGCGTCCATGTCCTCGTCCCCGTACGCGACGCTGTACGCCTCGACGTCGGAGTGCCAGCCGTGCTCCAGCACGTTGGCGCCGATCCGGTCGCGCAGGTCCTTCCACTCGGGCCGGTCCTCGCCGCCGTGCTCGCGCATCACGTGCAGCGCGCGGTCGACTGTCATCCAGCACATCACCTTGGAGAAGACGTGGTGCCGGGGTGGCAGCCGGGCCTCCCAGATACCGTGGTCGGGCTCGTGCCAGCGGCGGCGGACCGCCTCGACCATGTTCTCCAGGACCCGCCATTCGTCGTCGCGGACCGAGCCGCGAGCGTCGGCGACGGCCGCGATCAGGTCGGCGATCGGGCCGAAGACGTCCAGCTGCAACTGGTGGTTGGCGAGGTTGCCGACCCGGACCGGCCGGGAGCCGGCGTACCCGGGCAGCGTGTCGATGACCGCCTCGGCGCCCAGCTCGTAGCCGTCGATGGTGTAGAGCGGGTGCAGTCGCTCCGGGTGCCCGCCGGTGCGCTCGATGCAGCCGTCCACCCAGCGCAGCAGCGCCTCGGCCTCCTCGACGGAGCCCAGGTCGACGAGTGCGCGGGCGGTCAGCGCGGCGTCGCGCAGCCAGCAGTAGCGGTAGTCCCAGTTGCGGACGCCGCCCAGCTCCTCGGGGAGCGAGGTGGTCGCCGCGGCCAGGATCGAGCCGGTGGCCTCGTGGCAGAGCCCGCGCAGGGTGAGGGCGCTGCGCGCGACCAGGTCCCGGGCGGTGGACGGCAGCCGCAGCGAGGCCACCCAGTCCTTCCACGGCTGCTCGGCGGCGGCCTGCCGCTCGTGGATCGGCACCCGGTGGTGCTCCAGGCTGTGCGTGCCGAAGCGCAGCTCCAGCACGACCTGGCCACCGGCGGCGGAGAGGTCGACGATCGCCTTGGCGGTCTCGTAACCGCCGTCGTTGCCGACCTCCCACTCCACGCCGGGGGCGTAGAGCGCGACCGGTTCGTTGGAGCCGAGCACCAGCAGGCCGTCGCCGAGCGGCTGCAACTGCACGGCGACCTGGCCGAACTCGGGCCTCGGCGCGAACTCCACCTTGGCCTTGCCACTGCCGGTCAGCACCCGGACCAGTGTGGAGTCGCCGGTGATGACCGCCGGGCTGTCGTCCGGGGTGGTCTCCCGGGCCGGCTTGTCCAGCCAGTCGGTGACGGTGAGCCCGGACCAGCGGGTCTCCACGGTCATCGTGCCGGAGCGGTAGCGCTGGCCCAGCGGAATGCCGCCACGTTCCGGGGTGATGCTGAAGTGGCCGGCCGGGCTGCCACCGACCAGGTCGGCGAAGATCGCCGCCGAATCGGGCTTGGGGTGGCAGAGCCAGCTCACCTTGGCCTCGGGGGTGAGCAGAGCGACGGTACGACCGTTGCCCAGCATGGAGTGCCGTTCGATCGGCACCGCCCGCTCACCGAACAGCCAGTGCCGCCGGGTCTCCAACAGCAGCGCCAGCGCGCGGGCGGCCTCCAGTGGGTCGGCCACCCGGTAGCTGGCCTCGGTGTCGCCGGGGCCGATCTTGATGCCGAGGTCGGGACCGTGCAGGTGGGCGAACCCGTTCTCGTCGGTGACGTCGTCGCCGATGAACAGCACCGCGCTGGAGGCGAGCTGGGTCCGCAACTGGTCGAGTGCGGTGCCCTTGTGGGTGGCCACCACGGAGAGTTCGATGACCTCCTTGCCCTGGGTCACCGTGACGCCGTCGAAGGTGGCCGGACCGTTGAGGACCGCCTCGATGGCGGCGGCGGCGATCTGCGGGTCGACCCCACGGGTGTGCATCGCGACGCTCGCCGGCTTGCGTTCCATCCGGATGCCCGGGTGCTGGGCGGCGATCTCACGCAGCGCGTTGCGGACCTGGGTCCGCACGGCGACCAGCTCGGGGGAGAGCCGCTCGACGAAGCCGATGTCGAACTCGGAGCCGTGGCTGCCGACGAGGTGCACCTCGCTGGGCAGCCGCGAGAGCGCGGCCAGGTCGCGCAGCGCCCGACCGGAAACCACCGCCACGGTGGTCTGCGGCAGCGCGGCGAGCGCGCGGACGGCAGCCACCGACTCGGGCAGCGGGACGGCAGTGCTCGGGTCCTCCACGATCGGCGCCAGCGTGCCGTCGTAGTCGCAGGCGACCAGGAGTTGGGGGACCCGGGCGATCCGGCCGATGGCGGAACGCAACTCAGGGTCCATGACCCCGGTGGCGGTTGCCGCCCCATCGTTGACGGACGTGTTCACTCGGCCTCCGCCTCGGGAACTCCGAGCTCAGAGAGGAAAGACTTGGCCCAGTGGCCCACGTCGTGGGTACGCAGGTGACGTTGCATTGTCCGCATCCGGCGGCGTGCCTCGGTTTTCTCCACGTGCACTGCCCGGAGGAGGGCGTCCTTGACCGCGTCCGGGTCGTGCGGGTTACACAAAAATGCCTGGCGAAGCTCGGTGGCGGCGCCGGCGAACTCGCTGAGCACGAGCGCGCCACCTTGGTCGGCACGTGATGCTACGTATTCCTTCGCCACGAGGTTCATTCCGTCTCGCAGCGGGGTCACCATCATCACGTCGGCAGCAACGTACATCGCCGCCAGCTCACTGCGACTGTACGACTGATGGAGGTAATGGACCGCCGGCACGCCGACCCTGCCGAACTCGCCGTTGATCCGACCGACCTCGCGCTCCACCTTCACCCGTAGTGCCTGGTAGTGCTCCACGCGCTCGCGGCTGGGTGTGGCGACCTGAACCATGACCGCGTCGGGAACTGTCAACTTTCCGTCAGCCAGCAGTTCCCGGAAGGCCTTGAGCCGCAACTCGATGCCCTTGGTGTAATCCAGCCGGTCCACGCCCAGAATTATCGTCTTCGGGTCGCCCAACTCGGCGCGAATCTGCTTGGCCCGGGCCTGGATCGCCGGATCGGCGGCCATCCGCTCCATCTCCTGGGTGTCGATCGAGATGGGGAAGGCGCCCGCCTTCACCTGCCGACCGTCAACCTGGATCATCTGCCCCTCGTAGCGCAGCCCGAGCAGGTGCCGGGCCAGCCGGACGAAGTTCTGCGCGGCCAGCCGCTGCTGGAAACCGACCAGGTCGGCGCCGAGCAGACCGCGCAGGATCTCGGTACGGAACGGCATCTGCATGAACAGCTCGATCGGCGGGAACGGGATGTGCAGGAAGAACCCGATCCGCAGGTCCGGGCGGAGCTCACGGAGCATCGCCGGTACCAACTGGAGCTGGTAGTCCTGCACCCAGACCGTCGCGCCCTCGGCCGCCACGTCGGCTGCGGCCTCCGCGAACCGGGCGTTGACCAGGCGGTACGCCTCCCGCCACCGGCGCTTGTAGGCCGGCGTCTCCACCGCGTCGTGGTAGAGCGGCCAGATCGTCGCGTTGGACTGGCCCTCGTAGTAGCGCTCCAACTCCTCGGCGCTGAGCGGGACCGGGTGCAGCCGGATCCCCTCCAGGTCGAACGGCTCGGGGGCCGCGCCGGTGCCACCGGCCCAGCCGACCCAGGTGCCCTTGTGTTCGGCGAGTACGGGATGCAGCGCGGTGACCAGCCCGCCAGGGCTACGTCGCCACTGCCGGCCCTCGGGTGTGCTCACCTCGTCGACCGGCAGACGGTTCGCCACTACGACAAAGGAGCTACGGACGGTCACGATCGGCCACCTCCGGGTACTGACGGGTCCACCGCGATGAGCGTACTGAGCGTAGCTGCGGCGTCTTGTGCCCCGTGCCGGAGTCTCCTACCCGCCTCGGTGCGACCGAATCCTAGAGGTGATCTTGTCGACAGCCCGCAGGTCAGAGGTCGATGATCGGCCATTCCTTCGGCAGCACCTCGCCGAGCAACTCCCGCCGATCCGTCATGATCGGTGTAATCGCCCGAGCGGCCTCCATCGCAGCCTGGGCCAGGTCCATCCCGCCGAGGGTTCGTGACCAGCCGCCGAGAATGGCGCACATGTCGTGCTCGACGGGCGTGACCATGACCTGCTCCAGGTCGCCGACGATGTCGAGCAGTGGCCAGCCGTCGCTGGCCACCTGGCGGTACGCGGCTGCGAGGCAGAGTGCGGGGACGATCACGCCCTGCCCCTTGTCCGCGACTTTCGCGATCTGCTCCCCGACCGCCTCCATGCCTTCCGAGTACGCGAGGAGGCAGCCCGTGTCGAGGACGAGGCCGGCATCAGTCACGAATGGTCATCCGTCCGCGAGAAGCCTCCCCCAGCAGGGCAGCTGCCTTGGATCGCAGTTCCGGGGTGATCTTCGCGTGAGCCTCGTCAAGCTTCCTGCCCGCCTCGGCGAGGCCTTCGTCCGTGAGTTGGAAGCCCACCTGTCGCAGCGCCCGCCGCGTCCGTTCGCCAGCCATCCGCTGACGAACGGAGTCGGTGATGAAGGCGGAGACATTGGATTCCTCGGCCAGCCGCTCCGCCACGTCATCCGGCACGCTGATGGCGATCTTCTTGGTCATACCGGGAACGCTATCGGGTGATACCGCGGTCGGCAAAGAGGCGCGCCCGCGTACTCCTGGGGCGGGGTGATGTGGGCGAAGCGCGCCGTACCTGTCAGGATTGACGATGGCGTGCGCGCGGCCGGCTCCCGGCCGGCGGCGGCGGGCGGTCCTCGCAGCCCGCGCCGCGCCGCCGATCAGCGACAGCAACCGACGGAGGTAGCCCGCACCGTGGCCCAGTACATCTACGTCCTGGAAAAGGCGCGCAAGGCGCACGGCGACAAGGTCGTGCTCGACAACGTCACGTTGAGCTTCCTGCCGGGAGCCAAGATCGGTGTGCTCGGTCCGAACGGCGCCGGTAAGTCCAGCCTCCTCAAGATCATGGCAGGGCTGGACAAGCCGAGCAACGGCGAGGCCCGACTCATGCCCGGCTACACCGTCGGCATGCTCGCCCAGGAGCCCCCGCTCAACGAGGCCAAGACAGTGCTCGGCAACGTCGAGGAGGCGGTCGCCGAGACCAAGGCCAAGCTGGAGCGGTTCAACAAGATCGCCGAGCAGATGGCCACCGACTACTCCGACGAGCTGATGGAGGAGATGGGCAAGCTCCAGGAGGAGCTTGACCACCTCGACGCCTGGGACGTCGACTCCAAGCTCGAGCTGGCCATGGACGCGCTGCGCTGCCCGCCGCCGGACGCCGACGTGACCCAGCTCTCCGGTGGTGAGCGCCGTCGGGTAGCGCTCTGCAAGCTGCTGCTGGAGGCACCCGACCTGCTGCTGCTCGACGAGCCCACCAACCACCTGGACGCGGAGAGCGTCTCCTGGCTGGAGCAGCACCTGGCGAAGTACGCCGGCACCGTCATGGCGATCACCCACGACCGGTACTTCCTCGACAACGTGGCCAACTGGATCCTTGAGCTGGACCGTGGCCGGACCTACCCGTACGAGGGCAACTACTCCACCTACCTGGAGAAGAAGGCCGCCCGGCTGGCCGTCGAGGGTCGCCGCGACGCCAAGATGAAGAAGCGCCTCACCGAGGAGCTGGAGTGGGTCCGCTCCAACGCCAAGGCCCGGCAGACCAAGTCGAAGGCACGCCTCGACCGGTACGACGAGATGGCCACCGAGGCGGAGAAGACCCGCAAGCTGGACTTCGAGGAAATCCAGATCCCGCCGGGCCCGCGCCTGGGCAGCACGGTGATCGAGGCGAACAACCTCAGCAAGGGCTTCGGCGACCGGCTGCTGATCGACAACCTGTCGTTCTCGCTGCCGCGCAACGGCATCGTCGGCATCATCGGCCCCAACGGTGTCGGCAAGACCACGCTGTTCAAGACCATCGTCGGACTGGAGGAGCCGACCGGCGGCGAGGTCCGGGTCGGCCCCACCGTCTCGCTGTCGTACGTCGACCAGAACCGTGAGGGCCTCAACGGCGACAAGACCGTCTGGGAGGTCGTCTCCGACGGGCTGGACTACCTGATGGTGGGCAAGGTCGAGATGCCGTCGCGGGCGTACATCGCCGCGTTCGGCTTCAAGGGCCCGGACCAGCAGAAGCCGACGAAGGTGCTCTCCGGCGGCGAGCGCAACCGGCTCAACCTGGCGCTGACCCTGAAGATCGGCGGCAACGTCATCCTGCTCGACGAGCCGACGAACGACCTGGACGTGGAAACGCTGTCCAGCCTGGAGAACGCGCTGCTGGAGTTCCCCGGCTGCGCCGTGGTCATCTCGCACGACCGGATGTTCCTGGACCGCGTCGCCACGCACATCCTGGCCTGGGAGGGCGACGACCAGGACCCGTCCAAGTGGTTCTGGTTCGAGGGCAACTTCGAGGCGTACGAGAAGAACAAGATCGACCGCCTCGGCGCGGAGGCTGCTCGGCCGCACCGGGTGACCTACCGCAAGCTGACCCGCGACTGACCGGCCGAGAAGGTGTCTGACCGCTTCGTCTACCACTGCACCCTGCGCTGGTCCGACCTGGACGCGTACGGCCACGTCAACAACTCGCGCTTCCTCACCCTGTACGAGGAGGCGCGGGTGGCGTTGATGTTCGCCGGCGGCCGGGCCTGGGGCGTCGGCTCGTTCGCCGACGGGGTGGTGATCCGCCGGCACGAGGTCGACTACCTGCGCCCGGTCGACTACGCGCTCGGCCGGGCCACCGCGGAGGCGGCACCCACAGTGCGGATCGAGCTGTGGGTGGAGGAGATCCGGGCCTCCCGGTTCACAGTCGCCTACGAGCTGTACGACGGCGAGGTGCTGGCCAGCCGGGCCCGTTCGGTGCTGGTGCCGTTCGACCTGACCCGCCAGGTGCCCCGGCGGATCACCACCGAGGAACGGGACTTCCTGCTCACGTACGCGCCGCAGGGCGGCACGGCGTGACCCGGCCGGGCACCGCCGAGCCGGGCCGGACGGCGGCGTCCACCCACGGTGTCGCCGGGGTGGCGGACGCGGGCGCCTTCCTGGCCCGGCTGGTCCGGTTGGATCCGGTCGCGCCGGTCCGGCTGCGGCCGGCCGGCGCACCGGGCCGGGTCGCCCTGTGGGCCCGGCTGCCGTGGCAGGTCCTGGTGGTCCGCACGGTTGCCGGTGGGCCGGCCGACGGCGTCGCGGAGGACGTCACTGTGGCAGCCGCGGAGCTGCTCGCCGAGCTGGAGCGGGGCGGCGAGACCCTGCCGACCCGCCGGGACGCCCAGTGGCGGTGGCCGCTGCCGCCGACGCGGAGCGACCAGGTGGAGGCGCTGCCCGTTGCCGAGTTGCGACGGATCGCCGACGCGGCGGCGGGCACCCTGCGGACGGCGAGCGAGCAGGGTGTGGCCGGCCGTGCCGTGGGCCAGCGGGCCCTGCGTGACGCGTTGCTCGACCACGTGGCGGTGCTGATCACCCCGGACGGGACGCCCGCCGCGCCGGTCGAGGTGCCGCAGCGGCTGGTGCAGGGGGTGGTCCGGATGGGCTTCCTCGGCGCCGCCCACGGCTCGGCGGCCGGCGAGGGCGGGGACGCCGTTCAGGTGCGGGTGGCCGGTCGTTGGGTCGGCCTGGTGGGACCGCACGGAGCGGCTTGGTTGCAGAAGGCCACGGATCTTGCCGTGACACCCCTGAGCGCTCGTCCGAACGGATGATCCCGGATCATTCTTCTGGTCAGGGGCGGTCGTTGGGGGGGTGCTTCAACCCGGCTGTCCGGGTACCGTCCATCCTCGGATCCAACGCACCGTAGGCGACTGGATCCGCTGGGGAGTGAGGTGCGCGAGCGATGCCGTGGTGGTCATGGCGCCCCGGTCCCGCCGACGGCGGCGGCGATCCGGAAGCCCGAAGCGGGATCACAGTCGATAGCGCGGTCCGGATCGGGCCGCCCAGCCCTCGCCAGCCGGGGGACGACTGCCCGTCCAACGAGCGGCCCGTGCTGACCGAGATGCCCGCCACCGTCGAGCCGGTGAGTCTGCGCCGGGTCTGTGACGCGCTCGATCTGCTCGACGTGCGTTACCTGGCCGACGGCGACGGCAACCTGCTGGCGATGTGGGAGCGGCACGCGGTGCTGGTCACCCTCGAAGGGCCGGAGGACGAGATCCTGGTCATGCGGGCACGTCCGCACGCCACGGTCCCGCCGGACTGGGCCGACCGGGCGTACCGGGTGGTCAACGAGTGGAACCACACCCGCCGGTTCTGCAAGGCGTACATCGGTGACCCGACCGAGCGCGGTCAGCTACCGATCTACGCCGAGCTTCAGGTGCCCCTGGGTGCCGGCACCCACGACGCGCTCCTGGTCGAGATGCTCGACTGCGGCGCGGCGGTTGCCACCAGCTTCGTGGACTGGCTGCACGACGAGGGCGCGCTGCTCTGACGCCGCTCCGGGTGGGGTGGGTCAGCCGCCGTTGGCCGGGTCGTCCTCGACGTTGACCATGAAGTACGCGGCCCGCTCCAGGTAGTCCCAGAGGGTGCCGGCGATCTCCGGCTCAAGGTCGAGCCGGTCCACGGCACGGCGCATGTTCCGCAGCCAGGCGTCCCGTTCGGCCGCGCCGATCCGGAACGGCGCGTGGCGCATCCGCAGCCGTGGGTGCCCGCGCTGAGCGGAGTACGTGTTCGGCCCGCCCCAGTACTGCATCAGGAACAGGGTCATCCGGTCCGCGGCCGGGCCCAGGTCCTCCTCCGGGTACATGGGTCGCAGCAGGGGGTCGGTGGCGACGCCGGCGTAGAACTCGTCGACCAGCTTGCGGAAGGTGGGTTCGCCGCCGACCGCTTCGAAGAGGGTCATCGACGCACCGGGACGGTCGGATTCACCTGCGGAAGTCACCGTTCCATCCTGCCAGGTGCGTCCGGTGCCGACCCGACCCGCACGGCGTGCGTCGGATCACGCCGGGTCGACAACCCCGAATATGGGGCACCCGGCCCGCACGGGTGGAGGTCGGTTCGACGGTCAGGTGACCGCGTGCCGGCGGTGGCCGTCACCGGTATGTGGGTCGGACGTGCCTTCCACCGGGCGGTCGCTGGCCGGGCCGCCGGGCCCGGAGGGCGGCGGAGCGGCGTTGGCCAACGCGGCGGCGGTGATCGCGTCGTCCACCGTCTGCCGGTCCGGCCACCGCAGCGTGGCCACCGCCATCAGCACCACCCCGGCCGCGCTCCAGACCCCCACCACGATCGGAATGGGGAACCGTTCGGCGAGCATCCCGGTGACCAGCACCGCGAGGCCCTGGATGACCTGTATGCCGGTGGCCATCACCCCGAAGGCGCGGGCTCGGAAGCCGTTGGGCAGCGCCTGGATGAACAACCCGTTGGCCATCGGCATCATGCCGGCGACTGCGAACCCGCAGAGAGCGGCGAGCAGCGCGACCACCAGCGGCGGGGGGTCGAGTAGCACCGGTACGAGCACCAACGGGGCGAGCACCGCGAGCGGCCGCATCAGCCTCAGTCGGCGAGCCGGCCCGAACAGGCGACTCACCAGCAACCCACCGAGGATGAAGCCGATCGGGTTGGCCACCATGATCGCCGCTTGTGCGGTGCCTGCGCTCACCGCGCCACGGCTCTCGTCGTGGGCCCAGGCTGCGGCCAGACCCTCGGGAACGATCGAGAAGAGCATCGAACTGAACACCAGCACCGCGATGGCCCGCAGCACCGGTGTGCGGAACACGATGCCGAACCCCTGGCGAGTCTCCTGCAGCAGGTGGCTGCGGTGCTCCGGGTTGATGACCGCCGGGCGGTGGCGCACACCGAGGCGAACCAGCAGCGCCGAGAGACCGAACGTGGCCGCGTTGAACAGCAGCGCCGCCTCCGGGTCGATGGCGGCGACAGCGGCGCCGAAGACGTACCCCACGACCTGGGCGGCCTGCCCGACGCTGCTGTTCAGCGACAGCCCCAGCACCAGTCGGTCCCCGGTGAGCAACTGCGGGATCAGCGCGGACTTCGCCGCCTGGCTCGGCGGGTTGGCCAGCGTGGCGGCGAAGATGAGCACCAGCACCGCCTGGTACGGCAGGGCCGGAATGGCGATGAGCAGCATCAGCGCCATCCGGATGATGTCGCACGCCACCATCACCCGTCGGAACGGGTACCGCTCCGCGAGTGCGGCGAGCACGGGACCGCCGAGCAACCAGGGCAGGAAGCTGACCGCGAAGGCGGTCGCCGAGAGCGCGACGGACCGGGTCTGCTGATAGACGAGCAGGGTGACGGCGGCCTTCGCGACGTAGTCGCCGACCCAGGAAAGAGCGCCGGCCACGAACACGGCCCGGAACTCGTGCTGGCCGAAGACTTCGCGAAATGTGGCGGGGCCTTCCGCGGAAGGTCGCTCGTCAGGCACCGTCGCCTCCATCGGCCCCGGCTCGGCCGCTCGTGGCAGCCCGGCCGGAAGCGCTCGTCAGATCTACGGATCAGCGAGGATGTGATCACGCTTTGGTGTGAACGCGTGCTCCGGATTCTGCCCGATCGTCTGACAACTAGCTAGGTCGAACGGGTCGTTCGTCGCCTCCCCGACTGAACGAACGGACGATACCCGAGGGGCCGCCCGGCTCGCGACCCCTGAATTGCCGGACAATGTCGGCGGTTTCAGGTGGCGCCGCCCTGACCGGTCTCACCCTCGGGCAACGGCCGGGTCGACAGACCGGGATAGATGCGGGCCGCAGCGATCTGCGCGGTGATCCCCGAATTCTCCAGCGCCTCGGCGAGACGTCGACGCAGTTCCCGGCCCACCGCGAACTGCCCGTCCGCGGTGGTCTTCACCACGGTGCGGATGACCGCGCCGTCCACCGTCACCTGCTCGACACCCAGCACCTCGGGCGCCTCCACGATCTCGGGTGACAGCTCCGGGTCCATGGCGATCGAGGCGGCAGCGGTCCGTAGCACCGCCGTGGCCTCCTCGGTGCTGTTGAAACCGATGGGCAGGTCCACCACCACGAGGGCCCAACCCTGGCTCTTGTTGCCCACCCGGATGATCTCGCCGTTGCGGATGTACCAGAGCACACCGCGGCCGTCGCGCACCGTGGTGACCCGCAGGCCGACCGACTCGACCACGCCCATCGCCTCGCCCAGGTCGACGTTGTCACCCACGCCGTACTGGTCCTCGATCAGCATGAAGAGGCCGGCGATCAGGTCCTTCACCAGGCTCTGCGCGCCGAAGCCCAGCGCGACGCCGGCGATCCCCGCGCTGGCCAGCAGCGGAGCCAGGTCGAAGCTGAACTCCCGCAGGATCATCAGCAGCGCGATGCCGAAGACGAACGCGGTGGTCAGGCTGCGCAGCACCGACCCGATCGCCTCGGCCCGCTGCCTCCGTCGCTCGGGCACGAACTCGGCCGGGTCGACCGCGGCGGTGGGCACCCGCTCGCGCAGCGGCCGCAGCATCGTCGGCACCGCACCGTCGGTGGTCGTCCGAACCAACCGGTTGATCGTCCGGTGCAGCGCCCAGCGGGCCACCATCGCCAGTGCCAGGATCAGCAGCACCCGAAGCGGTTTGAGTAGGATCCAGTAGCTTCCCTCGGCGAACCAGGCCGACCCGGTGATCCGGTAGATCCACTCGCAGGAGGTGCTGCCCTGGCAGCTCACCGAGACGGCGTCGGACAGGGCTAGGGGCGTCACACTGGCGGCACTCACCCTGTCTTCGTACCGCAAGGGGCCCGAGCGCCCACCGCCGACCCACCGGCCGGTGACCCGCTGCCGAGGGCAGGACGCTCACCCTCTCCGGGGCAACGCGGCGCGTAGCCGTTCGTACTCGGCCTGACTACCGATCGCCGCCCGGTGTTCGGGGTGGGCGACGTAGTGCCCGATGACCGCAGCGAGGAAGCCCGCGTCGACGATGTCGGTCCGCAACGCCCCCCGGCTCGGCGGAATGCCGTACCGCCGAACCAGCCGGGGTTCCGTGATCCTCATCGGGAGCCACGGACGGCGGTTGCCAGCCGGGGGGATCTGCGGGGCCAGCAGGGCCTCCCACGGCACGGTGAGCGAGCCCAGCGCCCAGGTCTGCCGTACCCCGGACGGGTGCAGCCGCACACCATGACCCCGCCACGCCCACGCCACCACCAGCGCGGCCAGGACCATCCAGAGGACATCGAAGACCAGGTCGAACGTCGACAGCGTGCCCTCTCTGGTCGAGCGCACCAGTGCGTTGATGCGAGTGGACACGGGCCCGAGGTAGCCCACTGCGAAGAACACCGTCCAGGCGGGCCCTGGTGTGGCGAACGCCGGGATCTGTGGCTGCACCAGGAAGTAGGCCGGGCGGACCCCCATGACGACGATCGCCAGGACCAGGGCCGCCAGGGAACTGAGGATCAACAGGCGCTGCCCCACGACGGACGCGGGCTCCGGGGCTGCGGCGTTCACGCCGACCAGGAGGAGCCCAAGTGTCAGGGCGACGTGCCGGTGGCGCACGGTGGCTGCGGCAAGCTTGTCGATCATGCGCTGACCATAGGTGCCGATGGCTGCTGGGCCTGCTGGCCGATCGGTCGAGGCTGAGCACCGAAGCGTCGTAACCGAGGTGGCTGGTGAGACCGGGGTCGATCCGGCGCCCGGCGCAGGTCCGGTACCGGTGAGACCGGCGGTGGGGGTGTCACCGGCCAGCGTCCGCCCAGGCCGGAGCAGTTGTCCGTCCCGGCGTGGGTGATCCGCTTACCAGAAGAGAGATTAGTACGTGCAATCCGGGGTCCGATCAGGGACTATTGGCGCAACGGACGTCGGTGATCGGCCCGGCGCCGACCGTGTGGGCCCTTGTGCCCGGCCCCGGTCGGCGGCGGTCCCCAGCAGCCGCTGAACCGGGAGGGTGAGCGCGATGCCTGACATACGACCCACGGTGGGCTCCGGCGCGTTGGTCCTCAACGCCACCTACGAGCCGCTGTGTGTCGTGTCGGTGCGTCGCGCCGCTATCCTCGTCCTCTCCGCCAAGGCGGTCTGCGTCGCCGACGGTGACGGCATCCTGCACAGCGCCCGGGACGCGCTCCCGGTGCCATCCGTGGTCCGGCTGACGCGCTTCGTCCGGGTGCCGTACCGAACGCATGTCGGGCTGTCCCGCCGGGCGATCTTCGCCCGGGACGGGTGGCGGTGCGCCTACTGCCGGGGCCCGGCCGAGACCATCGACCACGTCTTTCCGCGCAGCCGCGGTGGCCGGCACGCCTGGGAGAACGTGGTCGCCGCATGTGCCCGGTGCAACCACACCAAGGGCGACAAGACCCCGGCCGAGATGGGATGGCGGTTGCACGCGTTGCCGGCCCCGCCGAAGGGCACCGCCTGGCGGGTGCTGGGCCACCGCGCCCCCGACCCCCGCTGGGCCGACTGGCTGGACCTGCGGGAGCCCGAGGCAGCCGCCTGACCACGTAGGGCGTGGTCAGGCTCCGGGTTGCGGGCGCATTGCCCGGCGCGCTACGCGTTCGTGGCGGTCGACCGCTCGGCGGTACGCGATCGCGAGTAGCCGGTCGATCTCGGGCAGCAGTTGCGGACCGGGCATGACGATGCTGGCGAAGCCGTACTGTGCGTAGCCCGGGTGCGGCACGAGGGTGTCCAGTCGGGCGAAGTCGAACTCGTGCCGGTGCTCCTCGAACGCCTTGGGCGGAAAGCCGAACAGCCGCTCGAACTCCGCCCGGCCCAGGTCAAGGTTGAGGCGGAAGACGCCGGGGCGGTCAAGCTGTGCGGCCTCGTCGAAGCCGGGCACGTCGTGCTCGACGATGGTGGCGAACGGCTGGCGGCGGTCCGGGCCCACGAAGAAGAACCGGTCGCCCCAGGCCGCCTCGGGTGATCCGTTCTCCTCGCTCGCCACGACCTGCTCGACGCCGGGCAGTGCGGCGATCCGATCGGCGAGCACGGCCGTGTCGACACCGGTCGGGACGTGCAGGACCGCGTCGGCGTGTTCGATGGTGGCCTGGTCCAGCGGGAAGTAGCGGTAGTCGTGCGTTCGCTGCTCGGCCGCTGCGATGTCGGACGTCGGCAGGTACCGGGGAAGGCTGGTCTCCTGCTGGAGTCGGCCCTCGTAGGTCGAGGCGGCGGGGGGCCCGATGCCCAGCGCCGGGCTCGCGCCGAGGCTGCCGGCGATCACCGCGTACCGGTCGCCCAGCAGCGACGCGACGATGGCGCCGGCGCCGGCCCATGTCACCTTCGTGTCGGCCAGCGTCATCGTGCTCAGGTGACGCTGGAGGTGCGTGTTGTGCGCGAAGACCAGCGTGGGCCCGCGGTGTGCCTCGGCCGATCGGATCGCGAGCAGGTTCTCGGCCATCAGCGCGTCCCGGACCGCGGCCAGGCGGGCGAAGCGTTCCTCCTGGGCCAGTGGTGCGGCGGCCGCGGCGTGGTAACGCAGCAACGCGACCGCGGCCGTGGCGTGCACGAACGCCGTCGGCCAGCCCGCTGACTTCCACGGTGCCCGCAGGTACAGCTCGGTCAGCAGGTCGTCGGCGAGCACCCGCAGTCGCTGGGCGTCGGTCGAGCGCCCGACCGATCGGCCGGGTTCCCAGATCGCGGCCGTGTCACTCCACCGCACCTCGTCGCCGATCAGGTCGTCGATCTCGGCAGCCCGGTCCAGGTCCAGGAACTGGCAGACCTGGGTGAGGTGGCGGCGCGGGCTCGGGGCGCTCTCCAACTCCACCGGGGCGTCGAAGCCGTGGAACGTCAGTCGGTCGGGGACCGGTCGTCCGGCGTTCCACTCCCGCATCCGCAGCAGGAGGTCGCGGTTGGCCGGGGCCGCTCCGAATTTGTGGCTGAACCCTTCGGCGAGCGCCCGGTCGAGCGTCACGGCGCCGACGCCCTGCACGAACTCGTCGGCGATCAGCCCGGCCGTCCGGTCGCTCTCCACGGCGATCGAGCGGTAACCGTGCTCTGCCAGCGACAGAAAGGCCTCGTTGCGGAGTTGGAGGAAGGCGGACTCACCGTGCGTCGGTTCGCCGAGCGCGAGCAGCTCCGGGGATACCGCCAGCAGGTCGAGAAAAGGTGGCATTCCATGAACCGTATCGTTGAACCAGCGGTTGAGACTCACGAGCGGCGGAGCGCGGTGACAGGCACAAAACCTTCAAACCCAGGGGTACGCCGACCGGTCGACCTGGCGCGCGCCCACGGTCTCTCCGCGCAGGCCGTGCGCAACTACGAACGAGACGGCGTCCTGCCTCCGGCCCAGCGCACCCCGAACGGCTACCGTCGCTTCACGGAGCTGCACGCCAAGGCGCTGCGTGCCTACCTCGCGTTGATCCCGGGCCACGGCTATGCGGCCAGTGGCGAGATCATGCGGGCCGTCAACCGAGGCGAGATCGACACGGCGTTGCGCACCATCGGCCAGGGTCATGCCCTGCTCCAGCGCGATCGGGAAACCCTGGACGCTGTCGAGGCGGCGGTGGCGACGCTCACCGGAACGAGACCGCAACCGCAGAGCCAGAGAGCCGTGCCGATCAGCGTGCTGGCTCACCGCCTCGGTCTACAGGCGGCCACGCTGCGCAAATGGGAGCGGGCCGGGGTGCTGCGACCGGTACGTGATCCGGTGACCCACTACCGGCTCTACCTTCCCGACGACGTCCGGGACGCCGAACTGGCCCACCTGTTGCGCCGCGGCGGGTACCGGCTCGACCACATCGCCGGCGTGCTGCGTCGAGTGCGCGACGCTGGCGGTGCCGAACCGCTCGCCGCGTCGCTGCGCCAGTGGCGGCAACGGCTCACCGAGCGAGGCCGGGCCATGCTCACCGGGGCCGCCCGGCTCGCCGAGTACGTCGACACCGGTCAGCCGCCTGAACGCGCCTTGACCAGCGAGGCGAAGACCACCACGTTGTCCGCGTAGCCGGTCTCGCCGCCGACCCACTGGCCGCCGCAGGTGATCAGTCGGAGGCTCGGGCGGCTGAAGTCGCCGTACACCTCGTCCACCGGCAGTCGGCCCTTGTCGAACTTCTCCACCGAGTTGACCTCGAAGACGGCCACGCGCTGGTCGGTGCGGGTGACCTCGATCTCGTCACCGGAGCGCAGCTCGCGGAGTTTGTGGAAGACCCCCGGTCCGCTGGTGGTGTCGACGTGCCCGACGATCACGGCTGGGCCGTACTGGCCCGGGGTGGGCCCCTGGTCGTACCAGCCGGCCTCCTGGGCGCGGGCCGCGTCCGGCACGGCGATCGTGCCGTCCGGGGCGATGCCCACGTCGTGCACGGGCGCCCGCAGGTCGATCTTCTCGATGGCGAGGCTGGTCGGATGGCTGGCCGGCAGTACCGGGAACTTCTTCGGCGGCGGTCGCAGGCCGGCGCTGAGCCGGTCCGGCAACAGGCTCATGCCGGTCACCTGCTCGACGCCGAGCATCGCCACGATCAGCACCATCAGCGCGGCGATGGCCAGCACCGGCAACCCGGGGCTCGTACCGAACCGGTGTCGGGCCGACGGCGGCCCGGCCGGCCGCCGTGGCGGCAGTGGGCGGGCGGCCGGATCGGTGGTGGTGACGCTGGCCGACACGGCCTGCCCGGCGACCCGGCGCAGCCGTCCGGAGACGCGGGCCACCAGCCGGCCGGACGCGCGCAGCGCCGGCCCGGCCCGGAGGCGGGCGCGGCGATCCCGCCGCGCACGCGCGGATCTGCGGGTCATGGGTGATCCGGCTCAGGAGCCGGCTCCCGATCGACGTCGGCCGCCGGCCATCCCGAGCACGATCGCGGTGGCCACCAGCGCCACGCCACCGAGCACCAGCAGCGAGCCGGTGCCGCGCCCACCGGCCATCCCACCGCCACCGGTCGCCGGGCCCTTGCTGGGTGAGGCCATGTTCAACACGGTCAACGTGGTCGACGACGTCTGGCCGTTCTCGCAGCGCAGGTCGACCGGGTAGTCACCGGCCGCCTTGTCGCTCGGAATGGTGGCCTGCCCGGTCAGGAAGCCTTTGTCCGGTTTGAGCATCACGTTCCCGAACGCGTCGGAGTGCACGTTGGACTGTCGGTTGTTGTTGTCGTTGTCGCAGCTCGCCTTGATGTTGACCCGGCTGCCGGCCTGGGCGCTGTTCGGTGTCACCTCGACGAAGACGTTCTCGCCGGCTCGCGCCGGCGCGATCGACAACAGGACGAACGCCCCGACCAGCCCCACCAGTGTCAGTACGGACGAGAGCGCGCGGTTGATCGTGCGGATTGCGTGCATGATTTCCCCCCAACCGGCGACGACCGCCGGAACCCTCCCCTGGGCACGCGGGCTGCTTTCCCGCTGGCGCGGGGGCAAACCCGCAGGACGGGCAGGGTCAGCGGGGTCGGGGGATGGGGCCGGTGGCGGGCAGGGGGGTGACGGGGTGCCAGTTCAGCGGGGAGGACAGGACCATCGTGCTCGACGGTTGGCCGTACGGGGCGAGACGGTCGATGACCCCCTCGAACGCGCCGATCGAGCCGGCCGCCACCTTCAGCACGCTGCACGCGTCCCCGGTGATCCGGTGGATCTCCAGGATCTCCGGCCAGTCGGCCACCGCCGGGTCGTGCAGGATGCACCGCGCGCCGTAGCAGGACATCCGGATCAGCGCGACCACGGTACGGCCGGCGCGGCTCAGGTCGACGTGGGCGTGGTAGCCGGTGATGATCCCGGCCTCCTCCAGCCGGCGGACCCGCTCCGCGACCGACGGTGGCGACAGGTGCACCCGCCGGGACAACTCGCTGAAGGAGAGCCGCGCGTCGGCCTGCAGCTCGCGCAGCAGCGCCCAGTCCATGTCATCCACGCTCAGACCTTACTTTCGTGAACCGACTTCGCCTAGTTGCCTTTGGTTTGCCAGGTGAAGGGGCCCAGAGCCGTTGATTCGGCATTCCGCAGGCCGATCCGACCGCGAGATCATGACGTCGGCCAGTCCGGGGGAGGGAGACGAGATGGTGGATCAGACGGAGCGGCGGGCGCCGAACCGCCGTGCCACGGTGCAACCGGTGACCCCCGGGCAGCGCGTCGCGCAGGCGGAGCGCACCGGCGGCGAGCCGACCCTGGAGTTCGCCGACATGGTGCCGTACGACGCGTACGTGCAGGCCAGCGCCCTGCACAAGATGCAGCACCCGCTCAGCAGCGACCCGGGCGAGATGTCCTTCCTGATGGTCAGCCAGATCATGGAGCTGTACTTCGGGCTGACCTGCCACGAACTGCGGGAGACCCAGCGGCTGATCCGCGCCGACCAGATCTGGGAGGCGTTGGCCCCGCTGGGCCGAGCCAAGCTGCACCTGGAGGGGCTCAACGCCGCCTGGCAGGGCCTGCGCTGGATGAGCCCGGCCGACTTCAACCGGTTCCGCAATCTGCTCGGTGAGGCCTCCGGCTTCCAGTCGGCGATGTACCGACAGTTGGAGTTCCTGCTCGGGTTGCGCGACCCGACGCTGATCCGCCCGTTCCGCAGGCAGGCCGAGGTGCACGCCGAGTTGAGCGCCGCGTTGGCCACCCCGAGCCTCTGGGACGATGTGCTCGCGCTGCTCGCCCGGCGCGGCTTCGACCTCCCCGCCGAACTGCTCGACCGGGACGTGGCCGTCGAACACGACCCGCACCCGTTGGTCGAGGCGGCCTGGGTAGGGATCTACGACGACGCCAGCCCGGACAATCACCTGCGGCTGCTCGGCGAGGCGCTGAGCGCGGTCGCCGAGGAATTCGGCGACTGGCGCTGGAACCACGTCAAGGCGGTGCAGCGGACGATGGGCGCCAAGGTCGGCAGCGGAGGCTCCGCCGGCCTGGCATGGTTGCAGCGCAGCATGGCCCGGGTGGTCTTCCCGGAGTTGTGGTCAGCCCGCACCGCGATGTGACCGGAGAGCGAGAAGAGCAATGACGACCCCTCAAGCCGAGCCGCTGGGCCTCGCCGCCGGCGAGGCCAAGTCGCACCGCCTCGCCGCTGGCGAAGCGGAAGCGCATCGCCGTGACGAGGCCGACGCCGGCCACCGGCACCTGTTCCACGTGCCGCCGGCCGACGGCGGCGACCACCCCGAGTCGGCGTACCTGGCCGGCAACTCGCTCGGCCTGCAACCTCGGGCCACCCGCGACGAACTCCTGGCCGACCTGGACGCGTGGGGGCGGCTCGGCGTGGAGGGGCACCTGGAGGCGGAGCGCCCCTGGCTGCCGTACCACGAGCTGTTGACCGGGCCGGCGGCGCGACTGGTCGGCGCCCGGCCCGCGGAGGCCGTGGTGATGAACTCGCTCACGGTCAACCTGCACCTGCTGATGGTGAGTTTCTACCGACCGGAAGGCGCGCGCACCCGCATCGTCATCGAGGACGCGGCGTTCCCCTCGGACAGCTACGCCGTGCGCAGCCAGGCCCGGTTCCACGGCCTGGACCCGGACGACACGGTGGTCCGGTTGCGTCCGCGCGCGGGTGAGGACGCCCTGCGCACCGAGGACGTGACCGACTACCTGGCCGCCGAGGGCGACCGGGTGGCGCTGCTGCTGCTCGGCGGGGTCAACTACCTCACCGGTGAGCTGCTGGACATCCCGGCGATCACGGCTGCCGGCCGGGCCGCAGGTGCGGTGGTCGGTTGGGACCTGGCCCACGCGGTCGGCAACGTGCCGCTGGCCCTGCACGACTGGGACGTCGACTTCGCCGCGTGGTGCTCCTACAAGTACCTGAACTCCGGCCCGGGTGCGCTGGCGGGCGTCTTCGTGCACGAGCGGCACCTCGGCGACGAGAACCTGCCCCGGTTCGAGGGGTGGTGGAGCACCACGGCGGCCACCCGGTTCGAGATGACGCCGGTCTCCCGGCCACCGGCCACTGTGGAGGCCTGGCAGATCTCCAACCCGCCGATCTTCGCGATGGGTCCGGTGCGTACCTCGCTGGAGTTGTTCGACGCGGTGGGGATGACCGCGCTGCGCGCGCGCAGCCAGCGCCTCACCGGCTGGCTGGAGGCACTGCTCGACGAGGTGACCGTCGGCCGGCCGCTGCGGGTGGTCACCCCGCGCGACCCGGCCCGCCGGGGCTGCCAGCTCTCCGTGCGCATCGGTTCCGGAAGCGCCAACGAGCTGACCAAACGCCTACGGTACGAACACGGGGTCATCGCCGACGCCCGCGAACCCGATGTCGTGCGGTTCGCCCCGGTGCCGCTGTACTCCACGTACCTCGACTGCTGGCGTGCCGCTACGGCGCTCGCCGCGACGGTGGGGGCGACCCTGTGAGCGCGAGGAGTGAGCCGGGGTTGCGGGCCCCGCAGTCGCGAACGAAAGGCGGCTCAGCATGACCGCGCGGCGCGACGAGATCGCGATCATCGGTGCCGGGCTGGCCGGCTGTCTCGCGGCCTGCTTCCTGGCCCGGCGTGGCTACCCGGTGGCCCTCTACGAGCGCCGCTCCGACCCGCGCGCCGGCACCGCCGAACGCGGTCGCTCGATCAACCTGGCGCTCTCCGAGCGCGGCCTGGACGCGTTGCGCCGCATCGGGCTGGCCGAGCAGGTGATGACCGACGCGCTGCCGATGCGCGGCCGGATGATCCACCCGGTCGAGGGCGAGCAGCAGTTCCAGTCGTACAGCGCGGCCGGCGACCGGGCGATCAACTCGATCAGCCGGGGTGCGCTGAACAACGCCCTGCTGGACGAGGCCGCCGCGCTGCCGGGCGTGCGGGTCGTCTTCGACCACCGGCTGGTCGGGCTCGACCCGGCCGACGGCACCCTGAGCTTCGAGACCCCGCAGGGTCCGGTCGCGGCGAAGGCGTCGGTCGTGCTCGGTGCCGACGGCGCCGGCTCCGCGGTGCGCGGGCAACTGCTGGCGTACGGGCTGCTGGACGAGAGCGTGGACTTCCTCGACTACGGCTACAAGGAGCTGACGATTCCGCCGCTGGGCGGGGACTTCGCCCTGGACCCGGACGCGCTGCACATCTGGCCGCGCGGCACCTCGATGATGATCGCGCTGCCGAACCCGGACCGCTCCTTCACCTGCACGCTGTTCTGGCCCAACGACGGTGCCGGCAGCTTCGCCTCGCTGACCAGCCCGGCGGAGATCGAACGGCACTTCACCGAGCACTACCCGGACGTGGTTCCGCTGGCCCCGAACCTGGTCGACGACTACCAGCACAACCCGGTGGGCGTGCTCGGCACCGTGCGCTGCACCCCGTGGCAGGTCAACGGGAAGGTCGGCCTGCTCGGCGACGCGGCGCACGCCATCGTGCCGTTCTACGGCCAGGGCGCCAACTGCGCCTTCGAGGACGTGGTGGAGCTGGACCGCTGCCTGGACGAGTGCGCCGACGACTGGTTGGCGGCGCTGCCGCTGTTCCAGCGGCGCCGACAGGAGAACGCCGAGGCCATCGCGACGATGGCGCTGACCAACTTCGTGGAGATGCGGGACAAGGTCGCCTCCCCGGTCTTCCAGACCCGGCGGCGGGTGGAGCACGCACTGGAACGGGCCCTGCCCGGCCGGTACGTTTCCCAGTACGAGCTGGTGTCGTTCTCCACCACCCCGTACGCGGAGGTTCGCCGCCGGGTGCGCCGACAGCACCGGGTGCTCGGGGCGGTCGTCGGCGGGGCCGCGCTGCTGCTGGTCGGCGCGATCGGTGCGGCACTGAGCCGAGGGAGGCGGGCATGACCGGCAACTGGGATCCGCGGCTGATGGCCGGCCACGCGCCGAGTGGCCCGCAGCGGTTGCGCAACTTCGTCGCCGGCGAGTTCGTCGACGGCGGAAGTACGTTCGCCAAGGCCAGCCCGGTCACCGGGGAGCAGGTCTTCGAGGTCGACGAGGCGTCGCAGTCCACGGTGGACGACGCGGTGGCCGCCGCCCGGGCGGCACTGCGGGGGCCGTGGGGCCGGATGGGGGAGCGCGAGCGCGCCGAGGTGCTGCGCCGCGTCGCCGACGAGCTGGAGCGCCGCTTCGACGACCTGGTCACCGCCGAGGTCGCCGACACCGGCAAGTCCATCGCCCAGGCCCGCACCCTGGACATCCCGCGCGGCGCGGCGAACTTCCGGGCGTTCGCGGAGATCGTGGCGACCGCCCCCACCGAGTCGTTCACGACGGTCACCCCGACCGGCGGCCGGGCACTCAACTACGCGCTGCGCAAGCCGGTCGGCGTGGTCGCGGTCATCGTGCCGTGGAACCTGCCGCTGCTGCTGCTCACCTGGAAGGTGGCTCCGGCGCTGGCCTGCGGCAACGCCGTCGTGGTCAAGCCCAGCGAGGAGACGCCCGCCTCGGCGACGGTGCTCGCCGAGGTGATGGCCGCCGCTGGCGTACCGGCTGGGGTGTTCAATCTGGTGCACGGCTTCGGGCCGGACTCGGCGGGCGAGTTCCTCACCCGTCACCCGGGCGTCGACGCGATCACCTTCACCGGCGAGTCGGCCACCGGCGGCGCGATCATGCGGGCCGCCGCCGACGGGGTGAAGGCGGTGAGCTTCGAACTCGGCGGCAAGAACGCCGGCCTGGTCTTCGCCGACGCCGACCTGGACGCCGCGGTGGCCGGCTCGGTCCGGTCCAGCTTCACCAACGGCGGGCAGGTGTGCCTCTGCACGGAGCGCATCTACGTGCAGCGCCCGGTCTTCGAGGAGTTCACCGCACGGCTGGCGAAGCGGGCCGGCGAGTTGACGTACGGCTGGCCGACCGACGAGGCCACCGCCACCATGCCGCTGATCTCCCACCAGCACCGGGCGAAGGTGCTCGGCGCGTACGAGCTGGCCCGCTCGGAGGGCGCCGAGGTGCTCACCGGTGGCGGCACGCCCACCTTCGGCGACACCCGCGACGGCGGGTCGTACGTGCAGCCGACGGTGCTCACCGGGCTCGGCCCGGACGCCCGCACCAACCGGGAGGAGATCTTCGGCCCGGTGGTGCACGTCGCGCCGTTCGACACCGAGGACGAGGCGTACGCCCTCGCCAACGGCACCGAGTACGGTCTGGCGGCGACCGTGTGGACCCGGGACGTGGGTGTCGCGCACCGGGCCGGCGCCCGGCTCGACGCCGGCATCGTCTGGGTGAACACGTGGTTCCTGCGTGACCTGCGTACCCCGTTCGGCGGGGTGAAGGCGTCCGGGATCGGTCGCGAGGGCGGCGTGCACTCGCTGAACTTCTACTCCGAACTCACGAACGTCTGCGTGGACCTGTCGTGAGCCGTAGCGAGGGAGCGGGCATGGAAGCTGACATCGAGGCCGCCAATCGGGAGTTGGCCGACGCGCGCAGCTCCGGCAAGCCGTGCGCTCCGCTCCGGGGCCGGCTGCTGCCGGAGGGCGACGTCGAGGCCGCGTACCGGGTGCAGCAGCTCCAGGCGCGGGCCTGGCAGGGCCGTGGCGAACGCCGGGTAGGCGCGAAGATCGGGTTGACCTCCCGGGCCGTGCAGGAGGCCTTCGGGGTGTTCCAGCCGGACTTCGGCATGCTGACCGACGCCATGGCGGTCGGCGACGGGGTCGAGGTGCCCATCGACCGGCTGCTCCAGCCCCGCGTGGAGGCGGAGATCGCCTTCGTGCTCGACAAGGATCTCCCGAACCCGCAGCTCACCACGGTCGACCTGATCCGCGCGGTCGACCACGTGCTGCCGGCGATCGAGATCGTCGACTCCCGGATCGCCGCCTGGGACATCTCCATCGTGGACACCGTCGCCGACAACGCCTCCAGTGGGCTCTTCGTGCTCGGCACCACGCCGCGCCGGCTCGCCGACGTGGACCTGCGACTGTGCGGAATGGTGCTGGAGCACGCCGGCGAACCGGTCTCGGTGGGCGCGGGCGCCGCCTGCCTGGGCAACCCGCTGCACGCCCTGCAGTGGTTGGCCGGCACCCTGGCCCGCGCCGGCGACCCGCTGCGCGCCGGGGACGTGGTGCTCTCCGGGGCGCTCGGTCCGATGGTGCCGGTCACCCCGGGGGCCGCGTACGAGGCCCGAATCTCCGGGCTGGGCTCGGTGCGCACATCCTTCAGCGACAGGGGCGGCCAGTGACCACTAACGTGGCGGTGCTGGGATCGGGAAACATCGGCACCGACCTGATGATCAAGGTATTGCGGCTCAGTGAGAGCCTGCGCATGGTGGCGATGGCCGGCATCGACCCGGCCTCCGACGGCCTGGCGCGCGCTCGCCGGCTCGGCGTCGCCACCACCGCCGACGGCGTGGACGGGCTCGTGGCGATGCCCGAGTTCGCCGACGTCGAGCTGGTGTTCGACGCCACCTCGGCCGGTGCGCACCGACGCCACGACGAGGTGTTGCGCGCCCACGGCCGCACGGTGGTCGACCTGACCCCGGCCGCGCTCGGCCCGTACGTGGTGCCGCCGGTCAACCTCGACGAGCATCTGCACCAGCCCAACGTCAACATGGTGACCTGCGGCGGGCAGGCGACAGTGCCGATCGTCGCCGCGGTACGCCGCGTCACCCCGGTGGCGTACGGGGAGATCGTCGCGTCGATCGCGTCGAAGTCCGCCGGGCCCGGCACCCGGGCCAACATCGACGAGTTCACCGAGACCACGGCCCGCGCCATCGAGGTGGTGGGCGGGGCCGAGCGGGGCAAGGCGATCATCGTGCTGAACCCGGCGGACCCGCCGCTGCTGATGCGCGACACCGTCTACTGCCTCTGCCCGGACGCCGACGCCGACACCGACGCCATCGCCGCCTCCGTGGCCGAGATGGTGGCGGCCGTGCAGGAGTACGTCCCCGGCTACCGGCTCAAGCAGGACGTGCAGTTCGACCGGGTCGAGGCGTACCTGCCGACGCTCGGGCGGCGGCTCACCGCTCTTCAGGTGTCGGTCTTCCTGGAGGTCTCCGGCGCCGGGCACTACCTGCCCGCGTACGCCGGGAACCTGGACATCATGACCTCCGCCGCGCTGCGCACCGCGGAGCGGCTGGTCGCCCTGCGTTCTTCGGAGGTGGCCGCGCCATGACCGAGCTGTACATCCAGGACGTGACGCTGCGCGACGGCATGCACGCCATCGCCCACCAGTACACCGTCGACCACGTACGCACCATCGCCGCCGCGTTGGACGCCGCCGGGGTGGCCGCCATCGAGGTGGCGCACGGTGACGGTCTCGCCGGCTCCAGCGTCAACTACGGCCACGGCGCCGCCAGCGATGCCGAGTGGATCTCGGCGGCCGCCGAGGTGCTGACCACGGCGAAGCTGACCACGCTGCTGCTGCCCGGGATCGGCACCATCGCCGACCTGAAGGCGGCGAAGGCGCTCGGGGTGACCAGCGTGCGCATCGCCACGCACTGCACCGAGGCGGACATCAGCGCCCAGCACATCTCGTGGGCCCGGGAGAACGGCATGGACGTCGCCGGGTTCCTGATGATGTCGCACATGTTCGATCCGGCTGGGTTGGCCGGGCAGGCCAAGCTGATGGAGTCGTACGGGGCGCACTGCGTCTACGTCACCGACTCCGGCGGCCGGCTGCTGATGTCCGACGTGGCCCAGCGGGTCGACGCGTACCGGCAGGTCCTCGCCCCGGAGACGCAGATCGGCATCCACGCCCACCACAACCTGTCGCTCGGGGTCGCCAACAGCGTGCTCGCCGTCGAGCACGGCCGGGTCACCGGGTCCGCGCCGGTCGGCCCCGACGCGGTGCACGGCCGGACCGTCCGCGTCGACGCCTCCCTCGCGGGCATGGGCGCCGGCGCCGGCAACGCCCCGCTGGAGGTCTTCGTCGCAGTGGCCGAGCTGCACGGCTGGAAGCACGGCTGCGACGTGTTCGCGCTGATGGACGCCGCCGACGACATCGTCCGTCCGCTGCAGGACCGGCCGGTCCAGGTGGACCGGGAGACGCTCTCCCTGGGGTACGCCGGGGTCTACTCCAGCTTCCTGCGGCACGCCGAGCGGGCCTCCACGAAGTACGGCGTGGACGTCCGGTCGATCCTGGTCGAGCTGGGCCGCCGCCGGATGGTGGGGGGCCAGGAGGACATGATCGTGGACGTGGCACTCGACCTGGCCGACAAGGAGCAGGCTGTGAGCGCGAGGAGTGAGCCGGGTTTGCGAGCCCCGCAGTCGCGAACGGAAGGTGGCTCAGCGTGAGCGCGAGGAGTGAGCCGGGTTTGCGAGCCCCGCAGTCGCGAACGGAAGGTGGCTCAGCGTGAGCGCGAGGAGTGAGCCGGGTTTGCGAGCCCCG